>NZ_JBBOUR010000001.1:1302500-2040000 GCF_038006165.1 Bacillus sp. FSL W8-1202 | reverse complement strand
GCGGTTTCGCTGCCCTTTGTTCTGTCCATTGTAGCACGTGTGTAGCCCAGGTCATAAGGGGCATGATGATTTGACGTCATCCCCACCTTCCTCCGGTTTGTCACCGGCAGTCACCTTAGAGTGCCCAACTGAATGCTGGCAACTAAGATCAAGGGTTGCGCTCGTTGCGGGACTTAACCCAACATCTCACGACACGAGCTGACGACAACCATGCACCACCTGTCACTCTGCCCCCGAAGGGGACGTCCTATCTCTAGGATTGTCAGAGGATGTCAAGACCTGGTAAGGTTCTTCGCGTTGCTTCGAATTAAACCACATGCTCCACCGCTTGTGCGGGCCCCCGTCAATTCCTTTGAGTTTCAGTCTTGCGACCGTACTCCCCAGGCGGAGTGCTTAATGCGTTAGCTGCAGCACTAAGGGGCGGAAACCCCCTAACACTTAGCACTCATCGTTTACGGCGTGGACTACCAGGGTATCTAATCCTGTTCGCTCCCCACGCTTTCGCTCCTCAGCGTCAGTTACAGACCAGAGAGTCGCCTTCGCCACTGGTGTTCCTCCACATCTCTACGCATTTCACCGCTACACGTGGAATTCCACTCTCCTCTTCTGCACTCAAGTTCCCCAGTTTCCAATGACCCTCCCCGGTTGAGCCGGGGGCTTTCACATCAGACTTAAGAAACCGCCTGCGAGCCCTTTACGCCCAATAATTCCGGACAACGCTTGCCACCTACGTATTACCGCGGCTGCTGGCACGTAGTTAGCCGTGGCTTTCTGGTTAGGTACCGTCAAGGTACCGCCCTATTCGAACGGTACTTGTTCTTCCCTAACAACAGAGCTTTACGATCCGAAAACCTTCATCACTCACGCGGCGTTGCTCCGTCAGACTTTCGTCCATTGCGGAAGATTCCCTACTGCTGCCTCCCGTAGGAGTCTGGGCCGTGTCTCAGTCCCAGTGTGGCCGATCACCCTCTCAGGTCGGCTACGCATCGTTGCCTTGGTGAGCCATTACCTCACCAACTAGCTAATGCGCCGCGGGTCCATCTGTAAGTGGTAGCCGAAGCCACCTTTTATGTTTGAACCATGCGGTTCAAACAACCATCCGGTATTAGCCCCGGTTTCCCGGAGTTATCCCAGTCTTACAGGCAGGTTACCCACGTGTTACTCACCCGTCCGCCGCTAACATCAGGGAGCAAGCTCCCATCTGTCCGCTCGACTTGCATGTATTAGGCACGCCGCCAGCGTTCGTCCTGAGCCAGGATCAAACTCTCCGATAAATGGATCACAGGTTAAGTCCACCGCATCCTGCGGCGACACCTGTGTGACCTGCGTCGTGCAGGCCCTAGTTTGACTGACTACGCACATCGCTGTGCGATTTTTTTAAAACTGAATTAACAGGTACGTTTTGTCTTGTTTAGTTTTCAAAGATCATTTTCACTTCTTGTTGAAGCGACTTTATTAATATAACATTTTGACTTTCTTTTGTCAAATGTTTTTTTGATTTATTTTCCCGCCGCTGTGAGCTTGTTTTCTCAGAAGCGCATCAGCGACGTTTAATAATATAACACGGTCAAGAATCAGAGTCAACACCTTTTTTAAAAGAATATCCTCGGTGATAGACAGCCTGTCCTTTCGTTTCTATCTGGCAGACGTTGATAAGTCCCTTTTCTGTCAAGTAATCAAGCATAACGCCAAGATCTTGGGTAAAGTGCTTTAGGTCATGATGTTGAAGAAGCTCACCGAATTGCCAAATGTCTTTTTCTTTCATTACTTCGAAAAGATGCGCCGAACCGATCTCGGCTTTGGAATGGATGAGAAAATCATTTGCTAAGAATAATAATTCAAGTCTTTTTTCCAGGCTCTCATGACTTTCAATCAGCTCGGAATATAATTTGTACACTTGGGGCTCCATCTGGCGCACTTGGCTCCACACCGTGGTTTCGGGATGGAATCCTCTGTCGATTACTTCAATACGTGCTAAATGATGCAGCGCATGAACAACGGCATTGTAGGCATCTAAAAATTGATTGGCTTCAAAAAAAGCTTTCCCTTCAACATACCTTCTGATTAATTTGCCGTATTCGAGTCCGATCTTCAGTTTACGTTCGGCAAACGGAAATGTATTCAGCCTGTCAATCAGTTCAACTACGTATTCATTACGGTCAAACAAGACTCTGCCATTTACAATCCAATCTATGATTCTTCTATTTGTTCCAAGCAAAATCCATTCTTGAATCTGAGAATCTGTTACCACATGCAAAGAAGCTGTTTGATGATCAAATTCATAATGCTTTATAAAAACTGGTTCATCAGCATCCTTAACAATCACCAGCAAAGCTGCATCAAAGTTATCTGTTAAGGAAGATGTTTTGTTTCTTCTCTCAATCATAATGACAGCCAATGTATTGGGGTGACTTGCTCTTTCTTGGTAAATTGGACGGAGAAGATTTTCCATCACTATTCCTCCAATGCAATTGTTCAAATTTTTTTATTCTCTATTTGATTCAATTCTATGGTTAAAACGAAATTCCTTTTTTCTAAACACATTGAACTATTATAAACAATTTCACAGTAACTCTCCATATGTAAATTCCAGTTCAACCGAAAACATGAAGAAAATCCCATCGGGTTTGTGCTATAGTTAAAACAGAGGGGGATGGACATGGCGAAATACTCCAGCAAAATTAATAAAATCAGAACATTTGCGTTAAGTTTGGTTTTCGTTGGGTTTATCATTATGTACATCGGGATCTTTTTCAAAGAGTCAGTTTTGCTATCTAGTTTGTTTATGATTCTTGGGCTTTTATCCATCGGTCTCAGCACGGTTGTTTACTTTTGGATCGGAATGCTTTCGACCAAAGCGGTTCGCGTCATTTGTCCAGGCTGTGATAAAGAGACAAAGGTTTTAGGAAGAGTCGATATGTGCATGCATTGCCGAGAACCGCTGACTTTAGATAAGGGATTAGAAGGAAAAGAATTTGATGAGTCTTATAATAAAAAGAAAATGTCGAAATAAAATAAGCTGACCGTTTCGTGCGGTCAGCTTATTTTTAATGATTTTCTTTTTTCGAACACTCTTGGCAGACGCCGTAAATTTCTAAACGGTGGTGGCTTACCTTGAAGCCCGTGACGTGGGCAGCGAGCTGTTCCACTTCATCAAGGCCCGGGTAGTGGAAGTCCACAATTTTACCGCAGTTTTCGCAAATCGCGTGATAGTGATCGGATGTCACAAAATCGAATCTGCTGGAAGCATCACCGTATGTGAGCTCTTTTACCAAACCTGATTCCCGGAACACACGCAAATTGTTATATACTGTCGCTACGCTCATGTTAGGAAATTTCCCTTCCAGAGCTTTATATATATCGTCCGCTGTTGGATGAGCCATAGAGTTAACGAGATATTCCAGAATCGCATGACGTTGAGGAGTAATGCGAACTCCGGTTTCCTTCAACGTTTCTAAGGCTTCTTTTAGTTCATGTGCAGCCATCCGTCATGCACCTCTCTTCTAAAAAAAATTCTTACATTGTAATGTTTATAATTAGTGTAACTCTTTCTACGATAATTTGTCAATTGATATCAGGGTAAAAGTAAGCATAGGCTCATAGAGATTTACTTTTCCGACATATCTTTGAGGGTTTGAAGCGCTTCGGCTACATGGTCCTTTACTTTTACTTTTCTCCATTCTTTAATGAGCCGGCCTTCTTTATCAATTAAAAAAGTGGAACGCTCGATTCCCATATACTCTTTTCCGAAGTTTTTCTTCAGCTTCCACACATCAAATGCTTCCGCCAGCTTATGCTCGTCATCAACAAGAAGCAGAAATGGAAGGTTATGCTTCTCTTTAAATTTTCCGTGTTTTTCCTGGCTGTCCGGGCTGACGCCAATAATGACGGCATCCAGTTCGGCGAAGCTTTCGTGACTGTCCCGAAAATCGCATGCTTCAGTTGTACATCCCGGTGTCATGTCCTTTGGATAAAAATAAAGCACGATGTACTTTCCTTTATAATCCGATAATTTTACTGTTTCCCCATGATCGCCTTTTAACTCAAGATCAGGCGCTTTTTGTCCGATTTCTATAGTCATTACGTTACCTCCGGAGTTTTTTTATTAAGCGTATCCAATTCTTGTCCAGATTACAACCATCTCAGCTGAATCTGAAGCCCGAAGCCATTGTTCTTGTTCGGAAGCATGCTACAATAGAAAGGACGCATGGAGATATAGGAGGTTTTTATTCTTGCATACAAAATCAATTGAACTTCACAATGAGGCATTACAGCACATTGTCGGCGGTGTAAACAGCCCGTCTAGATCATATAAAGCAGTCGGCGGCGGTTCTCCTGTTGCAATGGAGAAAGCAAGCGGCGCTTATTTTTGGGATGTGGACGGCAACAAATACATCGATTATTTAGCGGCGTACGGTCCGATTATTACAGGACATGCCCACCCGCATATTACAGAAGCGATTAAAAAAGCGGCAGAGAAAGGTGTACTGTATGGAACACCAACAAAACACGAGGTTACATTTGCAAAGATGCTCAAAGAAGCCATTCCCGCTTTGGACAAAGTAAGATTCGTCAATTCGGGTACAGAAGCCGTTATGACGACCATCCGCGTGGCTCGCGCATATACAGGCCGGACAAAAATCATTAAATTTGCGGGCTGCTATCACGGGCATTCGGACCTTGTGCTTGTCGCCGCAGGCTCCGGTCCGTCTACTCTCGGCACACCAGACTCAGCCGGTGTACCGAAAAGCATTGCAAACGAAGTGATCACAGTACCATTTAATGATATCGATAGCTATAAAGCGGCTCTTGATAAATGGGGCAGTGAAATCGCGGCAGTTCTCGTTGAACCGATTGTCGGTAACTTCGGTATCGTCGAGCCGAAAGAGGGCTTCTTAGAAAAAGTAAATGAATTGACACATAATGCAGGCGCTCTCGTTATTTACGATGAAGTCATTACGGCTTTCCGCTTTATGTATGGCGGCGCGCAGGATCTCTTACAGGTGAAACCAGATTTAACAGCACTCGGGAAAATTATCGGCGGCGGACTTCCGATTGGCGCCTATGGCGGCAAACAAGAAATCATGGAGCAGGTAGCTCCGCTAGGACCTGCTTATCAGGCAGGAACAATGGCAGGGAACCCCGCTTCCATCCTATCAGGCATCGCTTGTCTGGAAGTGCTCAAAGAAAAAGGCGTGTATGAAAAGCTTGATCACCTTGGCGCTATGCTTGAGGAAGGTATTTTGAAGCACGCAGAAACACACGGCATCACCATTACGGTCAACCGGTTAAAAGGTGCGCTCACGGTATACTTCTCTGATGAGAAAGTGGAAAATTACGAGCAGGCTGAACGGAGTGACGGAGAAACATTCGCTACGTTTTTCAAGCTGATGCTGGAACGCGGAATTAATTTAGCACCTTCTAAGTATGAAGCTTGGTTTATTACCACAGCACATACAGAGCAGGATATTAAAGACACGCTTGCAGCGGTCGAGGATGCATTTAAACATCTAAAAAACTAGAATCAAATACCTTGAACAGGAGCTTTGGGCTCCTGTTTTTTTTATGGAATCAAACAACGTGTAAGATTTTGGTCTTTTTCTAGAAAAATAGCTTGAATATTTGTATCGATCCCTGTATATTACTTAATTGTTTAGCAAATAAACTAACCGGGAATTTTAAGGATTAGCCCATTTGCTATGTCACACAATTTACTATAGAAAGGAATGCACGCACAAACCAATGAAACTTGGTGCCCGCATTTTCAAAACCGGGATTGCGATTACACTTGCCCTTTATTTGGCTTCGTGGATCGGGCTTCCCGCGCCGATTTTCGCTGGAATTGCAGCGATATTTGCGATCCAGCCGTCGATTTACCGCTCTTTTCTCATTATTATTGACCAGGTTCAAGCAAATATCATCGGAGCTGTGATTGCGACAGTGTTCGGCCTTATTTTCGGACCCAGCCCGATTATGATCGGGTTAACAGCAGTTATTGTTATTACAATCATGCTGAAACTTAAAATTGAACATACAATTTCGATTGCTCTTGTAACAGTTATTGCGATATTAGAATCCGCCGGTGACGACTTTTTAATGTTCGCGCTGATCAGAACAAGCACAGTCATCTTAGGGGTGCTTTCTTCCTTTATCGTCAACCTTGTGTTTTTGCCTCCTAAGTATGAAACAAAGCTGATTCATAATACCGTCGAAAACACCGACGAAATTATGAAGTGGATCAGGCTGATCATGCGGCAGTCAACAGAGCATTCGATTTTGAAAGAGGATATTGAAAAACTGAAAGAAAAAATGATCAAGCTTGATCAAACATATCTTCTATATAAAGAAGAAAGAAGTTACTTTAAGAAAACGACTTATGTGAAATCAAGAAAGCTCGTCCTGTTCAGACAGGCCATTATTACTGCAAACCGGGCACTTGATACCCTGAAGAAGCTGCATCGTCTGGAAAACGACATCTATCATATGCCTGAAGAATTTCAGGAAACATTGACTGAAGAACTTGATTACCTGCTTTACTGGCACGAACGGATTTTGATGAGGTTTGTCGGAAAAATCAAGCCGCATGATGACGCGGTTGAAGAAGGCATCCGGTATAAGCAGCTTTTAACAAAGTCATTTTTAAAAAATCAGCAGAATACGGATGAGGAGCTTATTGATTACAACATGCTCAATATTATGGCAAGCGCCGTGGAATATCGCGAGCAGCTTGAACATTTGGAAACACTTATCACAAGCTTTCAAACGTATCATCCGAAAGACTGCGAAATAGAAACAGAAGAGTAACCCGGTTAAACAGCCGGGTTTTTTTATACAAAAAAATCTTATATCCTTCATTAAAAGGATATAAGATTGATGTTTTAGTTCAAATTTTGAATGGTAAATAAGTGCTTGTACTGGCTCTCATAGTCCATGAGTTCATCATGGGTTCCGATTTCAATGATTGTCCCGTTTTCCATGACAACAATCTTATCCGCATGGGTGATTGTCGATAAACGGTGGGCGACAACAAAAGTTGTTCTATCCTTCGCCAGTTTGTCCATCGCTTCTTGAATGTAATGCTCACTTTCCAAATCCAGAGCTGATGTAGCTTCATCTAAAATGAGGAGCGGCGGATTTTTCAGGAATACCCGCGCAATTGAGATCCGCTGCTTTTGTCCGCCTGAAAGCTTAACGCCTCGTTCTCCCACCCGGGTCTCATATCCTTCCGGAAAACTCATAATAAATTCATGGGCATTTGCAGCTTTGGCGGCTTCGATTATCTCTTCAAGTGTGGCATCAGGCTTGCCGATCGCGATATTTTCCCGAATCGTTTCACTAAATAAAAAGGTATCCTGAAGCACCATACCAACCTGGTTGCGAAGGCTTCTTGCTTCATAATCGCGAATATCCGTCCCATCAATCAGCAGTCTGCCGCTTGTTACATCATAAAATCTTGGGATCAGGCTGACGAGCGTTGATTTTCCTCCTCCGCTCATGCCGACGAGTGCTACAGTTTCTCCTCTATTTACTTTTAAGGATACATCATGAAGAATATTTTCTTTGTCCTTCTCATATTGAAACGAAACGTTTTGAAACTCCACTCCTCCGCGAATCTGATCGGCCTTTATCGCATTTGGTTTGTCAGTGAGTTCATAGGGCTCGTCAATAAATTCAAACACCCTGTCCATTGATGCGATTGACTGTGTCAAAGTTGTAGAGGAATTGATCAGCCTTCTAACAGGGTTGTACATTCTGTCAATATATCCGACAAACGCGACCATTGTTCCGACTGTCAGCGGTCCATTAATGACAAAATACCCGGCGCACGCTATGACGATGAGCGGCGCCAAATCTGTAATGGTATTAACGACCGCAAAGGTTTTGGCGTTCCAATTCGTGTGGCGGATGGCTTTATCTAAGAAATGTCCGTTTTTCTCATTAAATTGAGCCTGTTCATGATCTTCTATCGCAAAGCTTCTGATGACAGGCATGCCTTGAATGCGTTCGTGCAAATGCCCCTGCACTTGAGCAAGAGCCTGTGAGCGCTCCCTTGTCAGCTTTCGTAAACGGCCGTAAAAATACTTCACTGATATTCCGTATAATGGGAATAATACGATAGAAATCAGCGTTAATTTAACGTCCAGTGTGAGCATGATAGAGATTACAATCAAAATCGTCAGCATATCGAGCCATATATTCATCAGCCCTGTGATGACGAAATCCTTTGTTTGTTCTACATCATTAATCACTCGGGAAATGACTTCCCCTGTTCTTGTATTCGCGTAAAAACGCAGGCTCAGTTTTTGTATATGGTCAAACAGCTTAGCTCTTATATCATAAAGCACCTTGCTGGCAGTCCACTGGGCAAAATATTGCCGGTAATATTCAACAGGCGGGCGCAAAATTAAAAATAAGGCGAACATGATCGCCATAATCGTGAACAATGACGTTGTTTTGTCACTAGCCGTGCCGCCTCCTTGAATAATGTCGTCAACTACGTACTTCAGAAGCAATGGGAGAGCAAGCGGAATGGAGAATTTTACGATCCCGATTAACACTGTAACGAAAATTTGCTTCTTATAAGGTTTGACGAACTGCATGTAGCGTTTCATAACCCCCACGTTGATTCCCCCTCTCTCTTTATCATGATGTGTGTGAGCCCATGTGAAAAACCTGTTGTACCCCGCAACAGGTTTTTACGTAACCATTATTTTGTATAGCGCAAATACCGTTCATACCACATATCGACAAACTCGGGCGCAAACGGTCCCTGACGCTGGTGAATCCAATGGAGCAACGTATTTAAGTAGTCTCTTAAAATACTGTCGATTTCTTTTGGATAATTCATGGCTTTCCGATGATCATCATATTCGTCTTCGTCGAGAATATTGTAGGTCATGTCAGGAAAAACCTTAACATCTAAGTCATAATCAATATATTTAATTGCTTCGCCATCATAGGCAAACGGAGAACTGATGTTGCAATAATAATGAACCCCGTCTTCCCTCAGCATCCCGATGACATTAAACCATTGTCTTGCGTGAAAATAACAGATTGCGGGCTCTCTGGTGATCCATGTCCGGCCGTCTGATTCAGTTACCATCGTCCGGTCATTGGCTCCGATGACACACATTTCTGTACTTTTTAAGATTGTTGTCTCATTCCAAATTCTATGAATCAGCCCGTTGTGCTTATAGCTGTGAATTTGAATGGTTTCTCCTTCCTTGGGATAGCCCATATTTCTCCCCTACTTTCTATAAAGCCCTACAGTTAGTATGTCCAAATTTGCTTACCGACAACGTCTTTTACCTATTATAACGTTACAAATTGAAAAATGAAAATAAAAGAGCCATTCCGGCCGGGGAATGGCATATTCCTGCACTACACAAAGGAAGACGGCTTTTCTGAGCTGCGATATGAACGAATGACCTGCTCTGTCTGCTTTTGAAACATATCCTGTATATCGGCAAGGTGTTTCCGTTTTACCGCAATTTCAGCCTGAATCCCACGCAGCCTTGCATCCCTTTCCAAATGCCGGAGTTCCGCCTCAATTTGTTTGCAGCGGTCGAGCTCTGATTGGAGATCGAGAAGCTTATCCATCGTTTTCATCTGTTCACTTACCAGCTTTTCAAATTCCGTCATCGGTTCCTCCTTCAGCCTGATGAAAGTATAAACATTTCCTCCTTTAATCATTTCGATCTCCGTAAAGCAAACCCTTTGACTCATTCTGTAGACCTTCCACAAGTTTTGTCGTTTTTCAAACAGAAAAAAGCACTTCCACCCGAAGATGAAGTGCTTTTTTCTGTTTCAGTGATTAGCTGTTTTGTTGTTTGTTTTGTTCAGCAGATTGGTTTTGCTGTCTTACCTGCTGTACGTCAGTTTCACTAGCGAATTCAGTGCCGAATTGACCTTGTTGGCCAGCTGATTGCTGGTTTTGTTTACTGACTTGCTGAGCGTTTGTTTCGCTAGCAAATTCAGTGCCAAATTGACCTTGACCAGCAGCTGATTGTTGGTTTTGTTTTCTAACTTGTTTAGCGTTTGTTTTGCTGAAGTTATTTGAGTTAGCCATTGTTATCACCTCCACGGTCATTAGAATGTGCAGGTGATCGTATAGCTATTCCTCTTTTTTAAAAATTTTTAAACGAGCAGTGAGCGTCCGCCGTCAACGATAATTGTCTGTCCGCGGATCATGTCAGCCTTGGAAGACACTAGAAACTCAACAGTATCAACCATGTCTTTAATTTCGACCATGCGTCCCGCCGGGGTGTTTTGGCGCGCATCCTCAAGCAGATCTTCTCTATTCGGGAAGTGTTTCAGCGCATCTGTGTCGATCGCTCCGCCTGAAACAGCATTGACGATAATTTGTTTTGGTGAAAGCTCAACGGCAAGATAACGGGTTAAAACCTCTAACGCTGCTTTTGATACACCGACCGTGGTGTAGTTTTCAAGATAGCGGATAGAGCCTAATGAACTAATGCTGACAATATGCCCGCCTCCGTTCTTCTCCATTAGCTTTGCAGCTTCCTGAGCGCAGAAAAGCAATGCTTTCGCATTAATGTTCATCGTCCAGTCCCAGTGTGTTTCTTCTAATTCCATGACAGGTCTTAGTACTCCTGAAGCGGCATTATTGACAAAAACATCAAGTCTGCCGAACGTTTCATCAATTTGCTGAAACATTTCTTTGATTTTTGCAGGCTGTCCTACGTTTGCTTTTACGACAAGCACTTTAACGCCAAGCTTTTCGATTTCTTCCGCTGTTTCTAATGCTGCTTTTTTGCTGCGCGCATAGTTAATGACGATGTTATAGCCGTTCTCAGCAAGTCTGATCGCGGCCGCTTTTCCGACACCGCGGCTGCTTCCTGTTACGAGTGCACATTTATTTTGTTCCATTTTTCCTCATCTCCTTGTAGCGTATAGTTCTTTTATTTCCACAAACAATAATGGCAAGAACTTTAAAGGGGGTCTTCTGTTATGTATGTCGGACGTGATATGAGCGAATTGAACATGGTTTCCAAAAAAGATTGGAAGAACAGTGAACTCGCTTATTTTCATCATGCCTTTCAGCAAATTATGCCTTATTTGAACGAAGAAGGCCAATCAAAATACCGGGAATTAACGCAAGAAATTGAAGCGCGCGGCGGAATGAAGCGCAATGAAGCGGACTACAGCCACGGCACGCGCGTCTCTTACGATTAAGACTGGTTTACGGAGCAGCCGAGATGGCGGCTGCTTCTACTGCCATCTTCCAGATTTTTTGATGTGACACCGGGAACGCAAATTGTTCGAGCTCTTCTTTCGTTACTTTTTTCAGCTCGCTGGTATCCGACACTTGTTTTACTTTACCGAAAAACACTGAAATATTCCATACCAGGTGGGTGAAAACATGCTCGACTACACCTTGCAGATCACTGATATCAGCTTGTATGCCATATTCGTTTTCTAAGAAAGCGATGAGCTGTTCACGCTCAGTTTTGATCCCTTTTTGTGTTTCAAGATTAGGGAATTCCCACAGGTTGGCGAGCAAACCTTTAGACGGCCGTTTGTGGATATACACTTGTCCGTCTTCATCAGTCAGTACGATCGCGGCCATGGTTTTGATCCCGGGCTTTTTCTTTTTGCTTTTTACCGGAAGCTCCCGTTCAGTGCCTTCTTCAAATGCTGAGCAATGCTGCTGAACCGGGCAAAGCAGGCATGAGGGTGATTTTGGCGTACAGATCAAGGCTCCAAGCTCCATCAAGC
Organism: Bacillus sp. FSL W8-1202; assembly: GCF_038006165.1. Classification (NCBI taxonomy): domain Bacteria; kingdom Bacillati; phylum Bacillota; class Bacilli; order Caryophanales; family Bacillaceae; genus Bacillus; species Bacillus sp. FSL W8-1202. Next base: position 2,028,261 of record NZ_JBBOUR010000001.1, on the reverse strand, counting down.
CCTGATTAAATTCAGATGGTTTTTCTTTGGAAATAAAAGCTCGTATGGCGTCTTCAAAGATCGTTCTTGTTTTTGGTTTGGCAATATCATCCCAAATAGAAAGAATTCTGGACATGACACGCATCACATTTCCGTCAACTGCGGGAATGGGTTTATTGTAGGCAATGCTGAGCACCGCTCCCTTTGTATAAGGGCCAACGCCTTTTAACCCGCCAAATTCTTTCTCGTCTGGAGGGACAATGCCGCCGTATTCCTGTTTCACTTCTTTTACCGCGCTTTGCAGGTTTCTGACTCGCGAATAATAGCCGAGCCCTTCCCATGCTTTCAGCACCTTTTCTTCATCAGCATCAGCGAGCGCTTCCACTGTCGGGAATTGTTCCACAAACCGGAGAAAGTAAGGAATCACTGTCTCTACTCTCGTTTGCTGCAGCATGACTTCAGATACCCACACCTTATATGGATCTTGGTCCTCTCTCCACGGCAAAACGCGCTGCTCTCGTTCAAACCATGAGATTAAATCATCGCGAAATTGCTGTATGTCTTTTTGTTTTAATTTGTCTTCAAGTACGTTCATATGTGTTTCTCCCCAGTCTTTCGCGCCCCGCTTTTCTTTAGACTGTTTTTTGTTGTACACTAAGGGCACAGTACGATAATATGTTACATTAAATAGTAATAAAGAAAAAGCGGAAACATATGAGAACGATTGAATCAGTTTAAAAATTGGGTATATGAAAATGGGGAATTTCTTACAAAGTGAATGTGCAGGATCATCCTGCAAGGAGGTCACCTATGGATACGGGCACACATGTTCTTATGGGCATCGCACTGGGCGGTATTGCGACGCTTGATCCTGTTGTCGGATCAGATCCGGCAATGGCTCACGCTGTTATGATCGCAACGCTTGCGGGCTCTCAGGCTCCGGATATTGATACTGTGTTAAAGCTTAAAAACAATGCTGTTTATATAAGGAATCACAGAGGATTTACCCATTCAATTCCCGCCGTTTTGTTTTGGTCTGTCATCATCCCGGCGATTCTGTATTTATTTTATCCTCAGGCCGATTTTCTGCACCTGTGGCTGTGGACACTGCTGGCAGTCGTTCTGCATGTCTTTGTTGATATATTCAACGCCTATGGAACACAAGCCATTCGTCCGTTTTCGAAAAAATGGGTTGCGCTCGGGCTGATTAATACGTTTGATCCGTTTATTTTTATCAGCCATCTGGCAGCTATCGCGATTTGGTATGCAGGCGGAAGTCCCGGCATCACGTTTCTCAGCTTATATATCATATTGGCAGGCTACTACTTGGTGCGCCTGATCATGCAGCTGAGAATTAAACGGAAGCTTCATGAGATGATTCATGATGAGATCGAAAGCATTATTATTTCTCCAACGATGAAATTCAGGCAATGGCGAATCGCAGTGACGACAGCACATGCTTTCTATGTAGGAAGAAGCATGGAAGGACATGTCGTGATTCTGGATACATTTAATCGGGTGCCTGTTCCTGAAACCGATGTAATGCATGCGGCAAAGCAGGATGATAACATCGCGGCGTTTCTGTCCTTTTCTCCGGTTTACCGGTGGGAAGTGGATACGTTTAAAGATCATTATGAGGTGAGATTTATCGACCTGCGTTATCGGAGCAAAGGCCATTATCCGTTTGTCGCAATTGTTCACATCGGCCATGATCTCACGATTCGTTCATCCTATACGGGATGGATATTCAGCGAAGAAAAACTTCAGAAAAAATTAAAGCTCGGCTCTATATAGAGCCGGGCTTTTTACGTCTTATATAAAAAACAGCAAGCAGCAGACTGACGAGAGATATGATCGCCGATATTTTGAAGTATGGCGGATAGTAAGTCAGCTCAATGTGATTGTCTCCCTTTTGCGCCTTGAAGCTTATAAAAGCATAATCCGCTTTTTCGATCTTCTGTGTTTTTCCATTGATCTTCAGCTCCCAGCCTTTTTCATATGGGATCGGAAGCATGATGTACTGGTCTTTTGACAGATAATAGGCAAAGGTCAGTCGATTTTTGTTCCAATTCAGTTTGTCTGCTTTCTCTGTTTTATTTTGCATTACAGCGTTTTTCAGCGTTTGGTAATTTTCTTCATAGAGCGCTATGTTTCTCAGTTCATAAGTTCCTTTCGGAAGATTGATTGAGATATGGTGTGATTTAGGCACTCTTACCGTTATATTATTTACTCCGGTTTTATATATCGATTTGTTCGATTTCCTTGTTGTGACATAATCATTTACCTTTAACGTAAATCCTTTGTCTTTTGCTTTGCTTTTCAAATAAAAGCTGACATAGTAGTCTCCCGGAGCGGATGATGGCTGTTTCGGGGTGATGATCAGCTCTCCTCCGTTTTCTCCAGTTACGGTTAGCAGCCCCTTTTGATACTGGGCTTGTTTTGCGGTGATGTCCGACTTGGTGATCAAATTGGACGGTTTTGGTGTCTGCTCCGTTTTTCCTGATGGATCTTTTAATATGATTCCTTTCAGCATCGCCTGTTCTTTCGCAAGAGCGGGCAATCGGTCCAGCTCACTTTCGCTGTATATGGCATCGGCTGTTTTGACGAATGGAAGCATGTACTGATTCTCATAAACTGCATAATGCTCTGTTTCTAAATGCTTTTTGAAGCCGTACGGGACGCTGGCTTCGTTTGTTTTTTCGGTCATATAATATTTGCCGTAAAGCAGGCTGTATAAATTCGCCCTGTCTCCCAATGACGCGTAACGGCTGACGCTTTCCCTGCCCATATCGATGCTTAAATCATTCCAATAGAAGGCCAGCAGATCTTTGTTTAAAATGCTGGAATACGCGCTGAAGCCATTAAACCCGTAAATGATTGGCGTATTATTGCGGACCCCGTTCATCCAGTCGATTCTCATGAGCGGATCATCGTCTTCCTTCTGTAAACGTCTAATGAGCTCAGATGATTCCCGCCCTCTGTATTCCTCACTTGTAAGATATTCTTTTGTCACACTGTCCAAATCGCCGCCTTCTGAGAGCGCGTATTTTTGATAGGAGTTGGCGACAAACAGTGAAGAAAGAATGATTATGCCGTACACAGCCATGTTTGCCCGTTTTTTCGCAAAAGCTGCAGCAAACAAGGCTGCGATTGTCATGAGTAAGAGCAATAGAATACTTTCATTCGCAGGCTTCCATATATCGAGCTTATACCTTTGGATATGATACAAGTAAAGAAGCAGGACGACAGCTGCGGCCGGGAGCAGTTCTTTCCGTTTCAAATCAGACAGCTGTGACAAACCAGCCGCAGCTGCTCCCGCAATGGTAAAGGCCAGAACATATTCAAACCGGTTTTGCGGGGCGGAAAAACCGTTAAAGACGCTTGCCGCATACGGACTGAAATGAAAAAGAATAAACAGCAGGCTCAATCCGGCAAAGAGACGAAACACACGGTTTTTGTAAAAAGAAATCATAAACAAAAACAGCAGAAAAGCGGCCGGCACAATGATGATCCGGCTCGAAAATAAGATATTATCATCGAAATTGAGCCACTCTATTTTCTGGCTGTATGGAGGGCGCAGGTTGTTTAAAAAACCGTATACTACGGGCACAAACGCCGCCGCACTGATGCCAAAAGAAATGAAGCCTGAAACCAGAAATAATCTGATTTGAATCCATCTTTTCTCTTCATGTGGTTCCAAACGGATCAGCCATCTGAACAGCACATAGATTCCGATGAATATAAGGTTTATGTATGCAAAGTAAAAATTATTGATTAACGTCAGCGAACACGCAACGATAAACCATGCCGGACGCCGCTCTCTAATAATTTTTTCTGCGCCAAGCACAAGCAGCGGAAGCCAAACCATTGTATCGGTGAAAAATTCCCAATACGCTTCGTGACGGAAATAAATAATTGAGACGCCGTATAACACAGCTCCCGTGAACGATGCCGCCCTGTGCTTGAGAAGATAATGAAAAACAGAAGCGGACGTAAAGATGATCAAGCTCAATTTGAAAATACTGATAAAAACAGCTGACTCTGCCCAAAAAAGCGTATCCGCTTCTCCGATCAGCTGGACGGCTTGAAGCAGCCAAACAGCGGCGGACACAGCAAGAAAAAGAAAAGACGCAGAAAAATAATAGCCGAGCTGACTGAATGTGCCGCCGCCAAGTCCGAATGAATAATTGTAGAAAAAATTCCCGTGTGTATATTGGTCAAATAATAATTTTTTAAATACGATCATTTGCGCAAGCCCGTCACCCGGACCTGTCATATACCTGCCTTCCGCCCATTCTTTCACAAAAAAAGCGTGTGCCAGAACGGACACCAGCAAACTGGCCGCATAGATCATGATATGTTTTCTTTTCATATAAATTCTCCAGTCTTGCTTTTAAGATAATAGACACGCAAAAAAAGCACTGCCAATGGCGCTTGGTATTTTCAGTGCATTTTTGTCAGACGCCGCATGCTTTTTAATTCGTTCGTTTCAGGCAGGTCTTTGTTCGGGATATTCGCTTCTTTGATCAAATAATGCGGGCGTTTTTTTGTTTCATAATAGATTCGGCCGATATATTCACCTATAATTCCAAGGCTTAACAGCTGTACTCCGCCGAGAAATAACACTGCTGAGATAATGGTGAAATACCCAGGCACAGAAATACCGTTAGTGAGAATTTTAACGAATGTGGCAATGATATAAATGATGGAAAGCAGCAGGATGAAAATGCCTGTATAAAAACATAATCTCAGCGGCTTATGATTAAATGAAACGACGCCGTCCATGCCGTAATTAAACAGACTGCTGAACGACCATTTGGAGGTGCCGTTTTTTCGTTCGATATTTTCATAAAATACAATTTTCTGATCAAAGCCAATCCAGCAAAAAAGGCCTTTTGAGAAGCGGTTTCCTTCGCTCAGCTTCAAAAGTGCATTCACAGCTTGGCGGCTTAACAATCTGAAGTCACCGACACCGTCACGCAAATCGACTTCCACCGCTTTATTAATGAACTTGTAGTACATAGATGATAAGAGTGAGCGGACAAAGCTGTCCCCTTTTCTGTTCCTTTGGGCAATGACTTGGTCATACCCTTCTTCGTAGCCTTTGATAAATTCCTTCAGCAAATATGTCGGATGCTGCAGATCGGCATCCATTACAATAACCGCCTCGCCCTGAACATGCTCAAAGCCCGCCAAAATCGCGGCTTCTTTTCCAAAGTTTCGAGAAAAAGATATATACTTCACCCGGCTGCACGTCGCTGCCAAGTCTTTGATCTGCTGAAGCGTGTCATCAACACTTCCGTCGTTTATGAAGAATATCTCATAGTCATAATGAATGTTTTTAAATTCCTTTTTTAAAGATTCATGAATGAGTTTGACATTATACCCTTCATTGTAAGACGGGATAATAATCGAGATTAATCCTTGCTTCATTAAGGCACCTTCTTTTTATTATTCTTTTTAAGTATTGCCTTAGGGGAGTTTTACACAAATCTTCAGTAAGGCTATTCCTTTTTTTAAAGTCGTTTAAACCTGTTTTTTGTTACAATTTTATGGTGACATTCATGATTTTTAATGTTATTTTGTCATGTTTAAAACAGACTATGAAAAAAAAACGCACAGAAAAAGTCTGCCATTATGACAGACGGATGGAGAGAAATTTTAGCTTATTGGTTCTTAAGATATTCCAAAATCAGCTGATTGACGATGGCTGGTTTTTCGTGGTTAATCCAATGGGAAGCTTCATCAACAAAGATAAGATGTCCATTCGGGCAATGCCTTTCCGTCTCTTTCGCAAGCTTTCTGCTCAAAAAGCGGTCTTCCATTCCCCAGATCATTCGGTAAGGTACTGTTTCGTAAGAGGGTTTCTCTGCCAAGCTTCCTTTTCTGAGGGCTCTGTACCAGTTCAGCATAGCTGTCAGCGCGCCCGGCTGTTTCCACGCTTCTTTGTACCTGCTGACATCCTCGGATGTAAAAAGCGCGGGACGGTCGGATAATCCAATCGCTTTGTCTAATGTTTCATAATCATTTTCCCTTAGTGATGCCTCCGGTATATCGGGCAGCTGGAAGTATGCGATATACGAGCTTTTCAGCCATTGCGGCGGATAAAGCGGCGTTACGGTTTTCATGACGTGCGGGTGCGGGATATTGATCGCGATCAGTTTTTCAAGATATTCCGGGCGTGTGGAAGCCAAATGCCATGCGACAGCCCCTCCCCAGTCATGACCGATAACAATTGCTTTTTCATCAGTGAATTGCGTAATAAGCCCGATGATATCATCTCTTAATGTATCAATCCGATATGAATCAATTCCTTCCGGTTTGTCACTGAGATTGTAGCCCCGCTGATCAGGAGCAATGACCCGGTAACCCGCATCAACAAGCGGTTTGATTTGATTTTTCCAGCCGTACCAAAACTCAGGAAATCCATGGAGCAGGACAATTAACGGGCCGTCTTCCGGTCCTGCGGCTGCAACGTGGAGCGTGATTCCGTTCGTATTAACAAACTGGCATTTAACTCCGTCCACTTCTATCTCCTCCTTGACTGTGCGTCATGATTTTCAGCCTTTTCTCCGTTAGCATAAATGTTATGACACAGGCGGCAATCAGCAGGATAAGCTGAAGAATAATCAAGTTTGATCCCAGCAGCAAACCCATTCCCGCAATCACCAAGCCTGACAGGATCATTAATGATGCACTGTAACGGTTCGCTTCATTCCATAATCTTTGATCTGACATTGAGCGTCTCGTTCTGTACCCGTACACACTGTTGATCGATTTGGGAGGAAACAGTTTGATCAGTATGCCCGCAATGATCATAAGCCCTCCGCCGACTAAACCCGTCATATCATCATCTCCTTTCTCATTGTTACGTGCAGAAAGAAGAAATGTTTCATGCATAGGCAAAAAGACAAGCCTCGGCCTGCCTTTTTATCGCATTTGTAAATCCTTTGTGTGAATATAGCCTTTAACTCCGCCATAATCCACGAACGCCCAAGTGAAGTCAAATCCGCCGTTTTCACTGAATCCCCACCCAAGTATTGTCACCTCTGTTCCAGATGAGAGCTGCTTAGCTTTTCCGTTTTCGGGCGTCGGTGTATAGAAGGCTGTCTGTTTCGTTGTTTTCGCTTGGCTTGCGGTTTTCATTAAAAAGTGAGTTGAAATATATGCTTTCTTTCCTTTGAAATGAATTTGAGCCCAATCGGCATTTACGAACCTATCGACTTTTACCTTTTGTTCTGATGATACAGTGCCGAGAATATCACCTTCATGATTTGGCTCAGTCCGGACATTCAGCTTTCCTGCTTTTATGATGTAAGTATCGGATGATGGCATGCTGACAGATATGTCGTGAAGGGGCGCAGCTTTTGCTGCGGGAGCGGAATGAAGTGCTGTCAAACCCAGTCCTGCGGCAGCTGTTAAAGCGAGCATTACTTGTTTCTTTTTCATATAAAGCTCCTCCTCGCATTTTGACAAGATATAAGTGGTATTCCCTGATTGACAGGCTGGTGAAACATGTTTTGTTTATGATTTCTTCCTGTTAAGGTAATTTTAAGAAAATGAAAAAACCTGCCGGTCGTTGGGACTGACCCCCGTTTTTGAGACAGGGATCAAAACACCTTTTAAACAGCCAATTGCCGATAATTTATCGGTGATTGGTTGTTTAGTTTCGTTTGAATACGAATATTGTTATAATAATGAATGTATTCTATGACAGTGCGTTCTACGATGGCGGTCGTGGTTCGATCAATGCTGTTAAGATAGAACGTTTCAGACTTTAGTGAGGAATGAAACGATTCGATGGAGGCATTATCAGCGGGTGTCCCTTTGCGGGACATGCTCATGGTAATGCCTTTTGTTTTAACAGCTTTCTGATACTCGTAAGATGTATACACAGATCCTTGGTCACTATGTAACACGCAGTTCTCAGGCAGTGTTGGCAGTTGATCAAGTGTGTGTAAGACAAAGTCTGTGTCCTGCTTATCTCCAATCGTAAAAGCAATCACTTCTCCATTATATACATCCAATATACTGGAAAGGTACAATTGTTTCTGTCCATAAGGCAAATACGTGATGTCTGTTACTAGTTTTTCAAGAGGATGATCAGACTGAAAGTTCCTATCTAATATATTGTCGACCACGGCATATGGCTGCCCATTCTTCTTGCGCTTTTTCACCTTAACCCGGCACTGCCACTGATTTTTCTGCATAATACGCTGAACCGTTTTATGGTTAATACACATTCTCTTTTTTAATATAGCTGTGATTTTTCGATATCCATATCGATACTGGTGCTCTCGGCACAACGTGCCGATTTGTTTTTCTAAATGGCGCTTGGGATGATCTTTCTTCAGATTCTTCTTCCAACGATAATAAGACGAGCGAGAGATACCTAAATGAATACAGATATCCTGCACGGTCATTGTGCTGTGCAATTCTTCTACAAGTTCGACTGACGTTTGGCTATCAACTTCCTTTCCAATTCGTTGTACTTTTTTAACACTTCATTCTGTTGTCTCAGATATCGATTCTCTGCCTGCAGTTTCTCTAATTCGGAAGAATACTCCGGACCTTTTCCATAAGTGTATTGCTTACCAACAGGCTGTTCAAATCGATGTGTATCACCAGCCTTATACCATCTGACCCATGTCTTAATCTGCGTATTATTTTTGATATTCAACTCCTGCATGATCTCTTTCATAGGTACGCCTGCCAATCTCATTTCTACAGCCTTCTGTTTCACTTCAACCGGATAACTCACTCTTGTCCCCATAGAAAAAACACCTCCAAGTCTAATTTCGGATAACAATCATCCGTATTCAAACTTGAAGGTGTTTTTATTTGTCTCATCTTATGGGGTCAGTCCCCGTTAACGGCAGGTTTTTAATGCAAAAGGCCTCTGCTTTGATTTAAGTAATCATTCACGTCGTTACGGGAGCTTTGAAAAAGGTGGAGCTGGCCGCCATAGTTTTCAATCCATTGTGTGACGATTTTTTCAGTCATTTTTTCACCTTGATAGGCGTGTCCGGCTTTTGCGTAGGTTGCTTCGAAATCGCTCCATAACAATTCCACCCACGTTTTTGCCTGTATATAGCTGATCATCTCGTTCTTTTCCAGAAGCAGATTAGTCAGTTTCTCAATGTACATATTCATGTGTGCAGTCTCCTTTCTTCAGGAAAAAAATAACGCTTTATTACGTGGTGTTCTCCATATACTAACCTTACGTCTTCATCTGAAAAGACGCAACTTTTTGATCTCGAACCTAGGGGGATATGACATGGTCCGAAATAAAGAAAAAGGATTTCCTTACGAAAACGAAAACAAATTTCAGGGTGAACCGAGAGCAAAGGACGACTATGCTTCAAAGCGTGCTGACGGATCTATCAATCAGCATCCTCAAGAAAGAATGAGAGCCTCAGGCAAACGGTAAAGAAGAACAGCTGCATACACTGCAGCTGTTTTTACCCTTTATTGACTTGATATTCGTAGACGCTCTTCTTTTCTGATAAGTGTGCGAAGGTAGAAAGCACAAGTCCGCATGCGGTCATAAGCGCACCGCCTGCAAACAGCCAGGAATAAGAGCCTGTTCCGTTTAAAATCATTCCGCCGATCCATGCACCAAGGGCATTGGCAAGGTTAAATGCTGATACGCTGACAGCTGCGGCAATGGTCGTGCCGCCCTCAGATGAGGAAATGACCTTTGTTTGCAAAAGAGGCGGCGTGCCGAATGCGCATGCCCCGAATAGGAACGTTGCCACAATGGCTGCAGCCGGGTAAATGGCGATGTAAGGAAATACAGCCAGAACACCGATTAAACCGATCATTACACCGATCATCGTCCGAGTCAGCAAAGACAGCGGTACTTTTCCCGCTAAGAAATTCCCGGCAACGCCTCCCAATCCATACGCAAAGAGAGCACCTGTAATGCCAACCGTGCTGAATCCGGCTGAATGCCTTAAAATGGGTTCGATAAAGGTGTAGGCGATAAAGACACCGGAATAGCCTAAAATGGTAATCGCGAAGGAAAACAGCACTTGTTTGTGTTTAAAAACCCCCCACTCATTCATAAGCATTGGGATCACTTTTGGTTTTCTGTTCGGCACGGCAGCCATAAGGCCTAAAAATCCGATGACACCAAGTGCCGTAATGATGGAAAACACCGCTCTCCAATTCAGGACATCTCCGAGATAAGAGCCGAATGGAACACCAAGCATTAGAGCCACTGTCAGTCCGCCGTTCATTGAAGCAGCAGCTGCAGCACGCTTTTCCGGCGGAACCATTTCACTTGCGAATACCATGGCAATCGCGAAGAAAGCGCCGTGAATGGACGCAGATAAAATTCTTGAAATGGCCAATACCGCAAAATTCGGCGCCAGTGCGCTCATCAGGTTTGAAAGGATAAATATCGCCATAAGCCCAAGAAGCACAGGCTTTCTCGGAAGCTTGACGGAAATGATGGTGACGAGCGGCCCTGTCAAACAAACGCTTGAAGCCCTGCGGATGAAACCTGTATATGAAAGTCATTGGCAATCGACGTCAAAATACCCATCACCGCGTATTCTGTATAGCCGATTGAAAATGTACAAATCATAAGAACAAATATAATAAATTTTACAGATGGGTTTTTGATACTCAACGTCATCGCCTCCTTTGATTTTAAAAAACAACGAGTTTCATCTTAAAAGATTTTTCAAGTGAATTCAATGATTTTTTCTTTAAAAATTCGTGTAAATGTGCTGCAAACAAAAAGAGGCTGATCATCAGCCTCCTGTTACGCTTTATTCTTTTTCTTGCAATACTGAGATTGGCAGCGCTTCCTCTTGCTGAGGGGAAGAGGTTCTGTATCCCCATGCGAAAACGCCATTTAAATAACTGATGGTAAACTCGTCCTCAGTGTTTTCCACACGATATGTTTCTCCCGGTGAGTAATCTTCCGGGTTCAGCAAATATGCTTTTGCCATCGTAATTTTCCGTTCGAGCACTGCCAGTTCGTTTATGATTCCATGCTGTTCGGCTTTTCTTGCTTTTTCAGAAAGTAATGCGATTTCGGTATTGAGTTCGTGCGGTGTCATTTGACTGTATCGTTTGTCCATTTCAGTACTCCTCTTCCTGCAGTAATTGCTCGATTAAATCGAGTGAGAATCCTTTGCGGAATAAAAATTGTTTGACCTTCATGGCGCTTTCATATGAGCCGTCATAGCGGTATTTTCTAAACGCTTTTTCCGCGTGAAGGCGCAGCGCTTCTTTCTCTGTGTCTTCATCATTTTCATATTCAATCTGATTCATCGCCGCGCTGATAACATCAAATGAGAAGCCCTTGCGCTGAAGCTGCAGCTGGGCGCGCTGTTTGAGTTCTTTCGTCGAAAGCTTTTTATCTTTTTTGAGAAGCTTTTCAACATGCTTGACCGCTTCTCTTGTCTGATCTTCAAAGGAAAAGGAACTTAGCGCCTCCTTAATTGTATCGTCATCAATTCCCTTCGCTCTTAGCTCTCTGAACAAAACATCAGGGCCTTTTCCGTTTGTTTTTTTGTGAGTGCTGACATAGGCTGCGGCAAATTCCTGGTCGTTTAAGTACTTGTAATCGTTAAGCCTATGGATGACTTCCGCAATGACGGGGGGCGAGGTTTCTTTTTTCTTTAAGTGGTCCTCGACCTCTTTCGTCGACCGCATTCGATAGGATAAAAAGTCAAGCGCACGGTTGAAGCCTTTCTTCACTTCATCGCCGTATTGAATCTCAATGATGTCAAGATCATCGAGTTCTTTTCCCTTCTTGAGCTCAAATTTCACGAGCACATCCGCGTCCACGCTGAAGGCGTATTTATCATCCAGAAAAATATTGAAGCGTTCCGTATTCTTTTTTTGCGTTGATATTTTTGTAATAAACGGCATCTTAATCTCCCTTCTCAGGCCTGAAACGCGTTTTCTTTTATTAAAATGAGGTAAAGTATATTTATTAGAACGATGAGGAGAGATGTTCATGAATATCGCAATGACGGGCGGAACCGGTTTTCTCGGCCAGCATCTGACAGGCGTTCTTATCCGCCAGGGACACCATGTTTATATTTTATCAAGAAACGCAAGAGAAACTGAACAAAAAAATATGACATATGTGCAATGGCTGACGGAAGGAGCCGCCCCGGAGCAGGAACTTCCTCATATTGATGTCTGGATAAACCTTGCGGGAAAATCGATTTTTGGCCGCTGGACAGAAAAAACGAAGCAGCACATTCTCTCCAGCCGTATCAATGCGACGCGTGAAGTGCAGCGGCTTATTCAGAAACAGAAGGAGAAGCCGAAGACATTGATCCAAGCCAGTGCCGTGGGTATTTACGGGACAAGCCTTGAGAAAACTTTCACAGAGGATTCTGCAACGTCAGATGAGGATTTTCTCAGCCATACTGCACACCTGTGGGAAAAGGAAGGACAGAATATTGAAGCGATGGGCATCCGGACGGTTTATGCAAGATTTGGCGTGATGCTTGGAGAAAGAGGTGCTCTACCGCTTATGGTTCTCCCCTATAAGTTTCTGGCCGGCGGAACGATCGGAACGGGAAGGCAGTGGCTGTCATGGATTCATGTCGAGGATGCGGCCCAGATGATCCGATATGCGGTGGAAAACGCCGGCATCTCAGGCCCAATGAATGTCACCGCGCCCAATCCTGTGGACATGAAGCAATTCGGAAAAACGATTGCACGGGTGAAGCACCGCCCGCACTGGCTCCCCGTCCCGGAATTCTTTTTATCAAAAGCATTGGGTGAAATGAGTCTTTTGATTGTGAAAGGACAGCGCGCTCTTCCGAAAAAAGCGATAACCTCTGGATTTCGTTTTACATATTCGGATCTTGAATTTGCACTCTCACAGCTGATAGCGGACCGAAAGACTGTATAAAAACAGCAGGAAGCGTCAACCTTAAGAATAACATGGTTGAAGGAGGTCCTTTTTATGGAAAAAAAGAGGGAGAAGCACCAGCAAGGCGCCAACCTGAAAAAAATGCAGGAAGTTCTTTATTCAGGCGAATTTAAAAAAGCGGAAAAAGCTGCTAAGCGGAAGTAGGAATACATAGCCCCTTAAAACCAAATACTATATTTGTTTGATATCACTTTTTAGGGGGAATTTGATATGGGCAGAAATCATATCCACAAAAACCGTGATAAAAACAAACAAAAGCTTCCACAAGTTCCCGATGCCTTAAAAAGGGAAACTGACGGCGTTTACGAAGAATATTCAACCGAGCTTGCTGATGCAGATGACCGCGAAGCGCAAGAGCGTGCGAAAGCAGCCGACAACAGAGCGAAAAAGAAATCTCGTTAATGAAAAACCCCTTGTCTCCGTTTGAGACAAGGGGCTTTTTACATTTCAGTAAACCGGTCGCGGATCGGTGTGCGTTTTTTCACTTCCGGCGCCTCGTCAGGATAACCTGTTTGTATGATGGCGGCGAAACGCTCATTATCCTGCAAACCAAAGGCCTGATGGACTTCTTTGTCATAAAGGATTTTTCCGCTTTTCCAAACCATGCCGATTCCTTTTTCCCAAGCAAGAAGCTGAAGATTTTGAATCAACGAGCTTGTTGCCGCAAAATCGTCGTCCCGCGCTCTTTCGTTTTCATCTTCCTGAAACACGACGAGGAGAAATCCCGGAACGCGCCCAAGTGTGTTTTTGAAATTTTGAAGCTTTTCCTCTGTCATATCCGGCTTGGATTTCTTAGAAAACGCTGCAAATGTATTGATGAGGTTCGCTTTACCTGTCTCACTGGAAACGTAAATAAATCTCCATGGCTCTGTCACTCTGTGATTTGGCGCATATTTTGCCGTTTCTAGCATGTCAAGAATGACTGCTGAAGGTACTGGCTCTTGTTTAAACTTTCGAATCGATCTTCTGCTGCGTATGATGTCACGCAGTACTGAATGCTGATGTATTTGTTCGGTTTGAGGCATACCGTCTCACCTTCCTATGCAATTGAAAATGATTATCATTTCATAATGATAACGGAAAGTGCATCTTTTTGTAAACCACCATCCGTATTAGATTTTAAGAATACGGGTTTCTGAGTAAACGGCTGTTCCTGTCATGTTCACTTTCACATGGCCGCCGGCTTCGTTCATTTCGATCTCCACTTTTCCGTCTTTTCCAATTTCCTGCCCTTGTTCAATGATAAATTTATGCTGCTTGGCATTGCCATATTGTTTCATATAGGCCCCCATCACGCCGGAAGCTGTGCCGGTCACGGGGTCTTCAATCGTTCCCGAATACGGGGATGAAAAGTGGCGTCCGTGCAGGTCGCTGTCGGGATGAACGGTTTCAAAGGTAAACGGATGGACTGAAGCTTTTGGCAGATCAATTAACACTTCCGGAAATTGTTTGTTATCTGGCACCATTTTTTTGGAAGCCTCCAATGATTTAAGCGGAACGATGGCTGTCCATATGCCAGTGCTGCCAAACACAATCGGAAGGTCTTCATGAAAATCCTCTTCGGTGATACCCAGTGCGTTCGCAAGTTTTCCCCGATCGCCTGTAAATGGTTTGAATTGCGGAGCGGCCTGTTCAAGCGTGATATGAATACGGCCATCTTTTTCAGAAATCTTCACAGGCAGGATACCCGCTTTCGTTTGGATGCTGTACGTTTTACCGCTCTCCAGCATTCCTTTCTCACATAATGCGTAAAGAGAAGCAACTGTCGCATGACCGCACAAATTCATTTCGTGTCCAGGGGTAAAGTAACGGAGTTCAAGATCGGCCGACTCGCTTTTTCGGATAAAGGAGGTTTCTGAATACCCGGCACGCTCAGCTATGATCTGCATCTCGTCTTCCGTATAATCGTCTCCCTGCAAAACGACGCCTGCAGGGTTTCCTTTGCCGGGGCTGCTTGTAAATGCTTCATATTTTAATACCTCTGCTTCTTTCATTCATCTGCCGCCCTTTCTTTATCAATGTCTCTGTCAGTATAGCAAAAATAATTACGAATCTTCAGTCATTATCAAAAAAACCCATTTTCTTTTTTAAGAAAATGGGTGTAACGATTAAGAATTTCTTGTTTTATAGAGCAAATAAATAAAATAAGGTGCGCCGATAGCCGCTGTAAAGACGCCGGCCGGCACTTCCACCGGAGCAAATAAGGTTCTGCCGACGATATCAGCTGTTAAAACGAGCAGAGCTCCAATAAGTGCCGACGCTGGGAGCAGCGCGCCATAAGATGAGCCGACAAGCCGTCTTGCAATATGGGGCGCCATCAGCCCGACAAAACCGATTGTGCCGGCAACTGAAACTGCACAACCAGTAAGAGCCGTACTCAAAAGTAGCAAGAAAAAACGATTTCGCTGCACAGCGCTTCCTGCACCCGCCGCAATATCTTCACCCAGCACCTGTATATTCATATTTTTTAGCGCGACAAAACAAATGAATAAGAGAATGACAGATAAGATAATAGCTATTTTTACATGCTGCCAGTTTGACCCATAAACTGACCCAGTGATATACACATTGGCTTGTGATGCTCGGTAAATCGGGCCTTTGATCATCAACAGGGTAGTCATCGCCTGCGCCGACATTGAAAATCCGATTCCGATAAGCACCAGCCGAAATGTGGAGGCGCCATTTTTGTATGCCAGTAAATAGACGATGAGCCCGACAGCCGATGCGCCGATAAATGCGGCTGCTGGAAGCCATGACAGACTGATCGTAAGTGAACTGCTGCGGTCTGAGAAGAACATCATTAAAAGCACGACCGCTACCGCCGCTCCTCCTGTTATTCCGATAATATCCGGAGATGCGAGAGGGTTTCTGACGAGCCCCTGCAATATCGCGCCTGCCGCTGCCAAGCAGACACCGGCGCATAAAGCTGTCAAAATTCTTGGCATGCGGAACGACATGATCATCAGTTCATCCAGCTTGGAACCTGCACCAAAGAATGTTTTTGCTACATCCCAGGGAGGAATAAACCTTTGTCCGAGACCTGCGCTTATGATGAGTACAGCAGCTGTTAACCCCAGTAAAATTAAAAAGACGATCCATGCTTTCTTTTCAGCCGCAGTAACGCCAAAACGAAGTTTCATAGCTTCGCCCCCCTTCTTGCGATGTACACAAACACAGGCATTCCGATGATGGCGGTCATGACCCCGACAGGAACTTCCTGAGGCATAATGATATATCGCGCACCGATATCCGCGCAAACAAGCAAAATGGCACCCAAAACAGCGGAAAATGGCAGAACCCAGCGATAATCATTACCAACGACAAAGCGGGCAAAATGCGGAATAATGATGCCGATAAAAGAAATCGGCCCGGCAATGGCGACAGCGGACCCTGCAAGCATGACAACACAAAGCGCCATCACAAATTTTAACAGGCCTGTTTTTTGGCCGAGTCCTTTTGCCACATCTTCTCCCATGACGAGGAGATTAATTTTTTGGCCGAGAAAGAAGCAGATCACAAGCGCTGCCGCTGCATATGGAAACATCGTCATCAGCAGATCCAGACTCCGGCCCTGCACAGAGCCGGTCAGCCAAAAAAGCACCTGGGCAAGCTCGAGTTCATTAACAGAAAGCAAGCCCTGTGTCAGAGAAGAAAACATAGCCGCCATGGCAGCTCCCGCCAGCGTCAGTTTGATTGGCGTCAGCCCTTCCCTCCCAAGCGAGCCTGCTGCATAGACGATCGCGGCGGTAAATGCTGCCCCCAGAAACGAGCTCCATACTAATGCCTGAGGTGACTGAATATGCAGAAAAAACGATCCGGCAACAATAAAAAAACCTGCACCGGCGTTAATCCCGAAAATGCCCGGTGACGCAAGCGGATTTTTTGTGAGCGCCTGCATAAGAGCGCCCGCGGCTGCAAGCGAGGCGCCGACAACTGTGGCAACCAAAGCGCGCGGAAGCCTGACATCCTTGATGATGACATGCTCATTTGTTCCGTTGAAGGAAGTAAACGCCTGATAGACCTGTCTCCATGACGTACCTGTATAGCCGTACACGACGCTTGCGCAGACAGCCGCCAGTAAAATGAAAATCAGACATACTAACACAATCCATTTTGAAGATGCCTTTTTGCAGATCATGATCTAATTCTCCTAGTTATTTACTATGTAATGTTTGTTTTTGAGAATAATCCTCAATTAGGGATTGACACTCTTAACACTGCTTATTATGATCTAAATGATAATGAATTTCAATATTGGGAGGAAAAAGATGAAAAAGCATATCAGCATGCTATTCGTATTTTTAATGGCCGTTATAGTACTTTCTGCCTGTAATAGTTCAGAAAGTTCAAGCAACAGCGAGGGGTCAAGCAGCAAAACAAGAACGGTCAAACATGCAATGGGGACATCAGACAACATTCCCGCCAATCCAAAACGGATTGTTGTTTTAACTAATGAAGGAACAGAGGCGCTCTTAGCGCTTGGCATTAAGCCGGTCGGAGCCGTAAAGTCATGGAAGGGCGACCCGTGGTATGACTATCTGAAAGATGACATGAAAGGTGTTAAAAACGTCGGTCTTGAAACGGAACCGAATGTGGAAGCCATCGCAGAATTAAAGCCTGATTTGATTATTGGAAACAAAGTGCGCCAGGAAAAAATTTATGATCAGTTAAATGCGATTGCGCCGACTGTTTTCGCTGAATCTTTGGCCGGGAACTGGAAGGATAACCTGACTCTATACGCCAACGCGGTGAATAAGGCGGATAAAGGCAAGGAAGTCATTGCCGATTTTGATAAACGCGTTTCTGATTTAAAAAACAAGCTGGGCGACCAGACAAACAAAACCGTTTCTGTCGTACGCTTTTTATCCGGTGAATCAAGAATCTATTATACCGATTCATTTCCTGGGATTATTTTAGACCAGCTTGGCTTCAAACGCCCTGAAAAACAAGTGGAACTGTTCAAGAAACAAAAGGACCAATTTACGTTCTCAACCGACAGTAAAGAATCTATTCCTGATATGGATGCCGATGTGCTGTTTTATTTCACATATAAAGCCGATAATGCAAAAGAAAATGAAAAATGGGCCAATCAGTGGACAAGCAGTTCACTATGGAAAAACCTGAAGGCCGTGAAGTCAGGTAACGCGCATGAAGTCGATGACGTCGTGTGGACAACCGCAGGCGGAATTAAAGCCGCAAACTACCTGCTTGATGATATTGAAACCTATTTTTTAAAAACGAAATAAAAAAAAGACTCCGTCTTATTAGACGGAGTCTTTTTTGCTTTTGCCAATCAGACGTGTAACGAGGAACATGGTGACAGAAAGAGATCTGTTTTTCCGATACGCCAAGTATTTCCCTCGCCACTCCGGTTTGTATTTTTCTTTAAAGGCTCTTAGGCCGCTGAAACTGTACATGTATCTGACATTATTAAAAATGACAGCGGCAAACCTTTCGGACCAGAAGGATGTAAAGGCAGTGCCGACATTGGCCAAGGGTGCCATCCCCATATTAAATGACGTGCAGCCCTCTTCCTTTGCCCATAAAAACATACGGATAAACAATGCGTCCATAATGCCATTTGGAGCGTCGCCGCGATAGCGCATCAGATCAACCGATATCTCTCCTTCCTGGTACATCGGCATGACATTTGCGAATGCAACGATATCTCCCTCTGCATTTTTCATATAGGCGATCGGCGCTTTCTGTAAATAAGAAGGATCAAAAAATCCGAGCGAGAATCCCTTCTCTTTTTTCGAGCCGAGCCATTCGTCTGAGATTTGCTTCAGCTCCTCCAAAAACGCATCAGAAAATGGGGGATGATCCACATGGAAAGTATACTCCTCCCGCTCAAAGCGGTTATTGATTGCCCGAAGGCCGGCCTTTTTCTTCCCAGTCAAGGTAAATGTATTTAAATCTACATATGCTTCCTCGCCCAATTTAAAGAAGTTGTAGCCAAAATCGTGATACAGCGCCATGTCCTCTCGTTCAATTTGATAGAACAAAACACTGAATCCCTTCTGATGCGCTTCGTTCAGAAATTCTTCCAGCACGAGCGGGAATGATTCTCTTTGGCCAGACGGATCGCCGAGCACGACCAGCCTTCTGGCGATTTTCCCAAACAGAAGCAGTGCATTCCCATCACTGGAAAAATAAAACCGCTTATCTCCAAGAAAACCGAGATGGCTCAGCGCGTTGCCGCCTTTTTCATTGAGAAACGCAGTAAGACGCTCAGGGTCAGCTTTCTCTCCGATCGGTTTCGTTCTCTTATGATAGACCACTGTAAATATCAAGAAGAACAGCGGCACAATGATGATCGCCATGATGGTTGCATGTGTAATATGCGAGGTGCTGTGGACGAAATATTCGTGACGCAGCACCTTCTTCATCCGGTCCCAAATAAAGCCCGCGATCAGATTGTAGTTAAAGAGCGCCACAGTAAACAGCGCCACAGCGAATATCAATTGTCCCAGTGTATAGGATGCCTGTTCGCGGACAAATTGTTTTTTCAATAGCACAAGCAATACGATAATCATCGGCAGTACAAATATCGCGCTGATGTTAAGCCCTTTTAAAAAGCTGAACACAAAGCCGCCGACAAGCGCTGTAATGGCCATCGTATAGGAACGTTTTGTCCGTTTATAAAGCTCGATCGGCAAAATCAGCAGAATGAGCGCTGAGCTTAAGGACAGGCCGTTGAACAGCAAAAGCGCCGGGCGCGGAATGTGCGGTATAACCGTCAGCCTGTCAATCGGCAAGGAAACTGAGGCCAGGACAATCAGACCTGCTACGAACACAATAAGGGAAAGCGAGCCTTGCAAAATTCTCACTAATACCGCACGCTGAACAACAAGCAGAACGTTTGTCGTCTCAATTGCCGGTGCGATGCGCGGGTTCGTTTCAAGCCGCTTCATTGTATTTTCCGTCAGGTCGCCTGCGGCAAAGAACAGTCCCAAGATAAATGGGATAAATGAGTAGGCGAGCCTGTACAACACAATAGAAGTAACGATGGCCTCCTGATGATAGCCAAGCTGCTCCATCCCCAGCAAAAATAAAAGGTCAAACGAGCCGAAGCCGCCCGGCACGAGGCTGATCATTCCTCCGATCGCCGCAATGACGAACACCCCGAACACATACCTGATATCTGCATGAATGCCCATAGCGAACAAAGCAAAATAGATGACGATCCCGGCCATGAGCCATTCAACAACTGAAGCTCCAATATATGCGAAAATCGGATTTTTCACTTTATCCGCATTCTCTTCGTCCCCAGCTTTGCGGTCTTTTATTTTGGACACCGCCAAAGACAGCGGCAATATCAGCGCAAAACCGATAACGACCGCCCATAGCCAAGGCTTTTCATGAATCACTTCATCCACTGGCAGCACTCTCGCAGCGACGAAAATGCTGAAAACAGATAATCCGAGCAGCATAGATGATGTGAGCCAGGCGATTCCTTTCACGAGTGCCTTATGGTCTTTCGTATGCTCCTTATAGAACATCATTCTTAACCCGACGCCGGCTAAACCGCCGAAGCCCAGCACATTATTAAATGAATTGGCGATCCAGGAAACCCTGAATACTTTTCCGTTTGTGATCGATAGGCGCAGTGAGTATTTCAGGACGTAATCATACAGCGACATGGCCGCAACAGCCAGCAAGCCGATCAACACAAGCATGAATAAGTCCGTTCGTTCCAGTCCGTTGATGACCATGAGCGTACGTTTGAAAGACAGATTTGTCAGTTCTTTTTTCGATTGATAAATAACAAATAGCAAAACAGCAATAGGAAAAACGATTTTTAATATTGATAAAGCATTCTTTTTAATCAGCAATGGTCTCTCCAATCATATTCTAGTTCGATCCTCTCCCCCAATAATCTCCAACTCATTATACACTACCGTTATTTTTCGGACAAAGTCCCGCATGCGGTTTCTGCTCACTTTCTTTCTGGAGTGAAAATCGAGTAATATGGTAAGAGGAGTGAATGATGAGGAAGTGATGAAATGGAATATAATTTACACGATACAACAGTATTAAACGAAAACATTCTTTCATCGGAGGAACGGGAAATATGGGTGCTCTATATGAAAGTCTTAACGTCCGCCGGGCTCGGTGATGTGTCCGAGTGGATGAAGCTGGATATGAGCATGCCGCAAATGAAGGTGCTGATGCTATTAAACAACCATGGAACATTGAAAGTGAGCGACATTGCTGAAAAAATGGGGGCTTCCCTGTCCAATACAACTGGGCTGCTTGACCGGCTTGAAAAATCAGGATTTGTCAAACGCTCACATTCTGAAGAGGACCGCCGCTCTGTAGTTGTTCAGTTGACAGAGAATGCGAAAAAGATTTTCCGGGGTTTGTATGAAAAAGGCCACCTGAAATTGAAGCGTTCATTAGAGCTGCTGTCCCCTGAAGAAAAGCAGGCTGTTTCCGAAGGGCTGTCTATCCTTTCAAGAGCATTAGAAAAAGCGAAAAAAGAATAAATCTGTAAGTCTGTCATCCGCAAACTGCGGGAGCAGGCTTTTTTTATTTGACATTTAGTTCATTTAAAATGAATAATATACTTCTAGTGAATAAAAAAGGGGTTGATGAATATGCCTGAAGCATTAACAGAGCAGAAAGGCCAAAAGTGGGCGATCAGCCTGTTTACGATTGGTGTATTTATGGCTGCGCTAGATAACGGAATTATTTCAGCTGCCTTAACAACGATAAACGAGTCGTTTTCCGTTTCTCCTTCCTGGGGATCATGGGGCATTACCCTTTATACGCTTGGTCTTAGCGTCAGTGTGCCAATCGTCGGAAAGCTTTCCGACCGCTACGGCAGAAAAAAACTCTTTCTCATTGAGGTTTGCCTGTTCGGACTTGGTTCTTTGCTTGTTGCTTTGAGCCAAAGCTTCCCGCTCTTTCTGATATCGCGGCTGATTCAGGCGCTTGGAGGCGGCGGGATTTTCATCATCGGCAGCTCTCACATTCTCGCGACTCTCCCAAAGGAAAAACAGGGGCAGGCGCTTGGGCTGCTTGGCGCAATGAACGGGATGGCCGCTGTGCTCGGGCCAAATATCGGAAGCTTTCTGCTTGATTGGACCGGGTCTTGGCATTGGCTATTTTTGATTAATTTGCCGATTGCCGTGCTATTGGTTGTTTTCGGCGCATATTTTATCGCGGAAACAAAAGCACCTGAAGCTAAGCGCCTCGACGCAGCCGGAATCTTCCTTCTATCCCTGTCGATTTTAGCCGTGATGTACGGCATGACGAACCTTGACGGGGCAAATCTCTTACACAGCTTGGGGAATCCGGAGGTTTATGGATGTATTATTTTTGGCATACTTTGTTTTGCAGCGCTTATCTCGTATGAAAAGAGAGTTGAAATGCGAGGAGGCGATCCCATTTTGGCGTATTCTCTGCTGCGAAACCATATGTTTCAGCGCACGCTTATCATCGGTTTGTTATCCGGGGGGCTCTTGGCGGCAGTCATTTTTATCCCGTCATATGTCGAGCAGTATTTGGGTGTCCCTGCCGCAAAAGCAGGCTATTGGATGACGCCGCTTGCGTTGGCTTCCGGAATTGGCGCTTGGCTTGGCGGAGCGCTTACCGACAAAAAAGGTCCTGTAAAAACCGTTATTCTGTCGGGAATCATCTCATGTGCGGGGTTTGCTTTATTTCCGCTCTGGGTGACGGAAAAATGGGAGTTTGTGATCGCAAGTGTGGCGGCTGGGATCGGTTTTGGCTTTCTGTTAGGCGCTCCGCTGAACGTCCTTGTATCAGAGACGGCTAAATCGAATAAGGGCACGGCGCTCGGTACACTTTCATTGGTAAGGCAAATCGGACTGACATTGGCGCCTACTCTTTATGCAGGTTTTATCACAGCCGGGTTTGACCAAATAGATGATGAAATCAGCAGCCGCTTATCGGACAGCGGATATTCAGAAAAGGCGATGCAGATGATTCCGGAGATCGACAGTTCTGATGTTTCTTCTTTACAAGAACAAATCGAACGCATTCCCGTTCCTGAAGTCAAAATCGCGATAAGCGACGCCATTCATGCGAGTGTCTCCAGCGGCTATGATCATTTATATGCAGCGGCTGCTGTGATCTCACTTCTGGTGATTGCTGCTATCAGTATTCCGGCTTTCCGCCGGCAAAAGCGTTAAGACCACCCCATCCGTCTAGAAAGCTCCGTAATATGAGCGATATGGTGATGTGAGTGCCAGACATACAGGCCGAGCGCGTTCTCCAGGGTAATGATCTCCTTTGTATCAGGGTGATAAAATCCGCGCTTAAATTGCTGATCCGTCAGGGTGCGGAGCAGAGACGTCCATCTTCCGTGAAGCTCCTGCAAAAGCGAAAGTGAGCCGCTCGGATCTGCCGTTTTCGAGTCTTTTAGCTCCGACCATGCTTTTTCATCATACGGACGGATAGCCGGTGTCTCTTCCGTCAAGCTCAATTTAAAACGAATATAGCTGTTCATATGACTGTCAGCCAGATGATGAACAACTTGCCGAACGGTCCATCCACCGTCCCGGTACGGTGTGTCAAGCTGGCTGTCCGTCATGCCCTCTACAGCTTGCTTCAATTTTGCCGGCACTTCTTCAAGTACTTGAATCCATTTATCTTTTTGCTCCTTCGATATGGATTCCCTCGGCTTGTATTCTCCTATTGGGTAGCTTAGATTGACTGATGTCATGAATGTTCTCCCTTCTATTCACTCTTCTCCTTTATTTTACAAGAAAAAGATTGTGTATACTGTATGATTTAATACACAACAATCGGCAGGAGCCCCCCTGCCGATTGTTTTTCACCCTGCGTGATCACGCACTTCGACTGTTACCTTCTTCTGTTTTGGCTGATAAATTTTCCCCACAAATAAATACCCGTATTTGAACTTATTCAGCGCCCATGAGGTCATAATCGGGCCGGCTGTGCACACGGCAAACAGCAGGAGAACAGCCGGTACGGCGGGAATTTCGGGCATATTCAAAAGCAACACGTAGCCTATCATCATAAAATAGGCATGGAGCAGATAAATCGAAAAGGAATAGTTGCTGATAAACATCATGATTTTCGGCACATGCTTCATTTTAGAAAACAAGTGAAAGCACAGGAAAATCATGCTTGTCGAATACAGCATGATATCAGGCCGCTTCGAGCTGATCATGCCGATTTCGCCGACATAAGAAACAGTGACA
Organism: Bacillus sp. FSL W8-1202; assembly: GCF_038006165.1. Lineage (NCBI taxonomy): Bacteria > Bacillati > Bacillota > Bacilli > Caryophanales > Bacillaceae > Bacillus > Bacillus sp. FSL W8-1202. The sequence goes on along the minus strand of NZ_JBBOUR010000001.1, from coordinate 2,004,180 downwards.
ACCAGCGCACCAGAAGCAATTGCGCAACCGTATACGACCCAGCGGTATTGGTTCAGCAGCGCTAAGAAACGCTTGTATTCTTTTCCGCAATAGTAGGCTAGACAAAAGTAGAAAAGCCAGCCTGCGAACGGAACCCAGAAAAACGGAAATGACCCGCCCTCTTTAGAAGCAGGAGCCGGGCTGACTGCGGAGAAATAGCTTAAATAAGCGACTGTCACCACAAATGAGATAGACAGCACCCATTTCGGAGATGCTTTTTTCAAATACTCATGAAACATCATATGCAGCATGTAAAACTGAAAGATGACGAGAATGAAGTACCCGATAAAGTTTCCTAGGAATACATTCGCCAGATACTTTTGCACAAACGCGAGAAAGGTTATCTCTCCCCCCATCGCACTGGTCATCAGCAGGGCATCAATGGCCGCGATAAATAAAAAAGGAACAAAAATCACTTTTCCCCGCTTCTTTAAAAAACCGTCCGGCACCCCATCAGGATAAGAACGGGCCAGTAAAAATTCAGAGATGAAAATAAAAGCGGGCGTGCTGAACATCAGGAGAGTACGGAAAGAATCAACAGTGTGAGAAATATCTGCAAGAGCTTCTGCCTGAAGCATCAGGACCATTGAAATGATATGGAGCAGGACGACACTTAAGCACGAAATGCAGCGGATCATAAAAATTTCTTTAATTTGCATAACAGCGCTCCTTTTATTTCAATTTGATAGAAATCGATGGTTGTACCTTAACATGTCTGTTCTATTTGAAAAAGTGCCTGATGTCATAAATTGACGTATGCATGATAGACTAAGGTCATAAACCCTTCTGGCTTTTTGGTGTATCTTTCTCAGGCGAGATTGCTAGAAAAATGCAAAAAACCTGCCGTAACGAAGACTGCAGGTTTTTTATGAAGATATTAATTTGTATTGAGGCCTCCGCCATTCAGCCCTTCTTTGATATAGCCGTTCACTTGGCTATTAGAGAGCAAGCCAATATGACCGATGCCATAAAGCTGGATGTTTCGCGCTCCTTGTAACCGAGACAAGCTATTGATTACAATTTGATCATTGAGACTGTAAATAGATGTATAGAGGATCTTTTGATTAGGATCTGTACCCGGCAGCGCCGTTGATGACACTAAACCATTAGCCCCTCCAAGCGTTACGACATTTTGAATCTTATTGCCCCCGCCTAAATATTTAATATAGTACAGCGTATTGGCGCCTCCCATACTATGAGCCACAATATCTACTTTTTTTGCCCCCGTCTCTTTTAAAACACGGTCAACATATGAAGCAAGCTGCGGGCCGTTATTTAGGTTGTTTCCTGTTTTATCATAAAAATCAATTGCGTACAGTTTGTTGCTTTGCCAGCCTTGAGAGATTAAGTAGTTTTTAATAGCGAAAAAGTTGTATGATGCACCACTTATTCCATGAACAAGAACGACAGGATTATGTACTGATTCAGCTTTTGCGCCAGACGGCGGAGCGGCTAAAACAGATAGAATCAGCGATAAACAAATAATGAATGCCATAGGTACTTTTTTCACGTTTATTCCCCCAAAAAATTTTCATACCACCAATTTCCTATTATATATAAAAAATCAATATCGTTACTATTTTTTCTGAAAATTAAATTTAAATCTCTTTTATATTGACGGAGATAAATCGGATACCTTCTGACAAACCTTTTATCTTCATTTCCAAAGAGCCCGGTTGTGTTCCCTTCCTCCCTTTTCTATAATAAGGGGAATAGGCAGTTAGAATCACAGTTGAGCACCGGCTCATCTGTTTTGCGAAACAGCCAGACACGGAGGATAGCATGAGAGTATTAAAATACGCCATATTAGGGCTTTTGCGAAAAGGCGAATTGAGTGGATACGATATTACGAGTTATTTTAAAGAGGAGCTCGGCCAGTTTTGGAGCGCCAAGCACAGCCAGATTTACCCTGAGCTCAAAAAGCTGACGGATGAAGGATTTATCACGTTCCGGACAACGATTCAGGGCACAAAGCTGGAGAAAAAGATGTACACCCTGACAGACAGCGGAAAGCAGGAGCTGCATGACTGGCTGATCCGCCACCAGCCGATACCCGAGACGGTGAAGGATGAATTTATGCTGAAGGCTTATTTCATTTCTTGTCTATCGCGCCAGGAGGCTTCTGATTTGTTCAAAGACCAGCTGCAAAAACGCCAGGCCAAGCTTTCTGACTTACAGGGAAGCTATGAAAAGCTTATAGCTTCAGCAGAGCCGATGTCATTTTCTTCACCGGACTTCGGCCACTATCTTGTGCTGACGAAAGCGCTGGAGCGGGAGAAAAATTACGTTTCTTGGCTGGAATCAATTTTAGCTATGATAGATAAGGATTAACCGCAGTTCAGGCTGCACCCATACGAATGTACCCACATGCAAAAAAACATCTGCCTAAACGGCAGATGTTTTTTAGGCTCGGAGCGCTTTCAGCCCCGCTGCGAAAGTGATCGCCGCAAATGCAAGCAAGATGCCGCAGATCCCAAGAATATCTGTGACGCGGGCACCGTTAGCGATAATCTCTGTCAACCCGCTCATCGCCCACTTTTGCGGAAGAAATTCAGCGATGGATTGCATAAATTTCGGTTCAATGTCGATCGGCCAATACATCCCGCTCACCATACATGTTGCGATGACAAACAAGTTGCCGAACGCAAGCTGCTGTTCTGGCGTTCTGACGTTGGCCGCAATCATCAATCCAATGCCGACAACGGTCAATAGAAAAAGTGACACTAATACAATAACTGCAGCCGGATTCCCCCAGTTGATGCCGAACAGCCAATGGGTGGAAAGAAGCAATATGCCAAATTGAATCCAGCCAATGACAAAGAAGGACAGCACATACCCAGCACCGATTTCGGCTCGGCTGACAGAGGCTGTAAGCAATCTGGACCATACGCCGTTTTTCCTTGCTTCTAAAATAGTTCCAGCCGCTCCCATCATGGTCAGCATGACAAACAGGATGGAAAACCCTGCTGCTCTGGAGGCTGTGTCACTTGCTTCCGCACCCTCTTTTTTATCACTGAGCGTCTGTCGTGTTACAGCCGGAACTATATCTTCATGTTTTTTGGCGAAAACCGTTTTATACGCCGCCTTCCAGTTCTCTCCCGCTGTCTGAGATGCCGTTTTTGCCGCGGTCACCTGAATATTGAGCGTTGCCAATGCGCTTTCTGCATATTGTTTGACCATCGGCGCTTCCGACAGCTCAGGGCCGTGACGGAAAATCAGCTCAGGATGTTTGCCTTTTTCCAGCTGTGTCTGGAACGAGCGGGAAATGACGATGATCCCGGCAATTTTCTTTTGTTTCAGCTTTTCTGACGCTTTGCTTTCAGACATGTTTTCGAATACATACATATCATCGTGTGCCTTCAGCTGCCGAATATAATGCTGTGAGAGAATCGTATCGTCCTGATCAACGATTGCAAGCCGCACCTTATCATCATTGCCGCTGAGCATACTCCCAAATACAAAGGTAAGCAAAAGCGGGGCAGCAAACATGATCAAATAGTTCTGTGGCTTCTTAAAAATGAGAGAAAGCTCAATGCCACAAATGGCTAGAATTTTTTTCACCTTTTGTACCTCCTTATCTTGTATGAAGCCGTCTGATACCAATTACAAGTGAACAAAAGCCGATCGCCGCAAAAAGAAGCACAGGCTTTTGAAGGTCAGCCCAGCCTCCCCCTTCCATTAAAGAAAGAAAGCCGTCAAGCGCCCAGCGATTTGGCACCGCTTTGGATACAGACTGCAAGACGTCCGGAAATTGGTACAGCGGCAGCATGGACCCGCCGAGAACCGCAAGCAATTGAATGCCGAAGCCGCCTATCGCATCTGCAGTTTTCATATCGCTGATGCACGACGCAAGCAGCATTGAAATACCAGATACAGCTGCGGCGTAAGAAAGCCCGAGTACACTCACGAACAGCAGATTACCGCCCCAGTCCACACCAAATACGTTGATTGTGACGATCAGAAATATGAAAAATTGTATGATGGCAAACAGATACGTCCCAAGCCATTTTCCGAAGAGAATGACGGATTTTTGCGCAGGCGTCATCAGCATTCTGGCAAGCGTCTCCGTATCCTTTTCCTGTAAAAATGATTTCGCCCCGACTGTGATATGAAACAGCATAAACATGCAAAGCATTGCCGCCGAATAGTATTGAAAACTGGTAACGGCTTTGCTGCCGACAGATTTTTCCGCAATAGTAAGCTTGTCACCTGTTTCTTTTTCTAGCGTCTTTGCCAGCTTTTCTGCAAACTGTGCAGGGTCAAGTTTTCCTTGCTTTACAGCTTCCGTTTTACTGATGTAGTCCATTGAGCCTGACGCGGCTTCCTTTACCGCTTTATATTGCTCTATAAATGAGCTTGCAGCTGTTTCAATGATGGAACTTTTCAATGTTTGATCAGGAGCGGCATTAACAACAGCTGAGGTTTTGCCGGCTTCCCAATGGTTCGGGATAACGATGCCTACATCGATTTTCTTTTCATCAATCAGTTTTTTCATCTTGTCTTTGCTGCCGACTTTTATGACCTTTATCGACTTCATTTTTTTGAGAACATCTTTTGTAAACATGTTTGCTGTATCTGACTGGTCTGATTGAATGTAGCCGACTTTGATATCATCAATCCGGCTGCCTCCGTCAACAACTGATCCGAGCGCTGCGCCTAAAATACAGGTTAGGATGAGCGGCATTAGGATAAGCATCATAAACCCTTTTCTGTCCGTGATTCTGATTTTCACATCTTTCCATGCGATCCATATGCTTTTTTTCATTGCCGTCCCTCCTCAATCCCGCAACGTGCGGCCGGTCAGATTCAGAAACAGGCGCTCCAGATTCGGTTCCTGCACCTGAAGGGACAGCAGGTTTATATGATGAGCAGCAGCTTCAGCAAGCAGACTGGTGACGACTTTCTCATGATGAGCCGCAGAAATGTCGATTTTGAGCTCTGACTCCTGGACTGTTACATCATTCACATGGGCCAGAGATCGGATCGCCAAAAGAAAGGCTTCATTGATCCCGCTGACCGTGAGCTGAATGATGGTATCGCCTCCAAGGCGGCTGCACAAATCAGTTTTTGTGCCAATCGCAATCATTTCCCCCTGATCAATTATCCCGATCCGGTCGCATAAAAACTCAACTTCTTCCATGTAATGACTCGTATAGATCACTGTCATGCCCGTTTCGTTGAGCTGTTTGACCGTTTCTAAAATGTGATTTCTCGATTGAGGGTCAATACCGACAGTCGGTTCATCCATAATCAGCAGCTCGGGCTTATGCATTAAAGCCGCACCGATGTTGATTCTTCGTTTCATCCCCCCGGAGAATGTTTCAATCTTATCTTTAGCCCGCTCAGTCAGACCGACATATTCAAGGACCTCAGCCGCTCTTTTTTTGGCCTCACCGTGCGTAAGTCCGTACATTTTCCCCCAAAACATTAGATTCTCATGAGCCGTCAGCGTCGGATATAATGCAATTTCCTGCGGAACAATGCCGATTTTTTGTTTCGCTTTGGCCGTTTCTTTTCCGATAACATAGCCGCCCACCGTGATGTTCCCGCTGTCATGCGGCACAAGGCCGGAAATCATCGAGATGGTTGTGGACTTCCCCGCACCGTTTGGCCCGAGCAGACCGAACGACTCCCCCTTTTGGAGGGAAAAAGAAATACCTTTCACGATTGTTTTTTTCCCATATGCCTTTTTGATACTTTCTGCTTGCAGCACGTCGTCTCACTCCTTTTTTGATCCATTGCCATTGTAGAAGAAAGAAAGGCGTGCGGCATGTAGCGGCAGATAGAACATAGGGCATGAAAAAAAGGCCTGTAAAAGGCCTTTTCAGAGAAGCGTATATGCAAAACGTCATATGTCAAAAGACAGATACACCATATCTGACCGAGTAAATGGCGGCTTGGGTTCTGTCCCTGACAGCCAGCTTGCTGATAATATTTGAAACGTGGTTTTTGACTGTGCCTTCTGTAATGTAAAGCTTTTCGGCAATTTCTTTGTTATTCAGCCCGTACCCCAGCTCAGCCAGAACTTCGATTTCGCGCTCGGTCAGGTCGAGCAGCTCCTTAGGTTTTTCTATCTCATTTATTCCTTTCAGCTGTTTTTCACGCTTCCATCCATTCAGCATTTGGGCAGTCAATTCCGGCGGAAGCACCATTCCGCCAGAATGAACAGTCATCACCGCTTTTACAATCGTATCTGCCGACATATCCTTCAGCAGGTACCCGCTTGCTCCTTCTTCAAGCGCTTCAGCAATCAGCGCTGAATCCTTAAAGGTTGTCAGCATCAAAACCTTTACGCCGGGCAGTGAACTTGTGATTAATTTTGTTCCCTCCACCCCGTTGGAAACCGGCATGCGGATGTCCATTAACACGATATCCGGCTCCAGCTCTTTCGCCTTTTCGAAGGCTTCCTGTCCGTTTCGCGCCGTTGCGATCACATCGAGCTCTTCTCGGAGCTGGAGCAGGGATGCCAGCCCTTCTCTGACGATATCCTGATCGTCGGTAATGATGATCTTAATCATGATAAACTCTCCTTTTGCTGCACGGGCCTGAAGCTCCATTTTTTATTGGCAAGTGAAAATTCTGCATTCACAGTAAATCCTTGATCCTGTTCGCTTTCAAAGCGGATCGTTCCGCCATGCTCCGCTGCCCGCTTTTTCATATTCAAGAGACCAAAACCAAGTGCTGCCTCGGGATTGCCTTTGCCGTCATCCTTAATGACAAGGCTGATGCTGTCCGTTGTGCAGGCAAGCTGTATCGAACAAGCTGCGGCGCCGCCGTGCCGTTTGGCATTGGTCAGTGCTTCCTGCACCGTTCTGATCAGTGTCGGATGGAGAGACAGCGGGATGATTGCAGGATCACCGCTGACCGCAAATTCTGTTGTGACTCCTGCATTTTTGCAAAAGTCCTCTGTCAGCTGTTTCAGCGATTCGATTAGCGAAGGATCGTTTTCAGTTTGCAGAGTGCGTACTGATAAGCGGACATCATCAAGCGCTTCACGGGCAAGTGTTTCACAGACACCTACTGTCTCATCCGCTTTTTTGCTGTCTCTTTTTTGCCATTCACGCAAAAGCTGCAGCTGGACGAGAAGGGCCGTCATTTTATGCCCCACTGTATCATAGATTTCCCGCGCCATTCTGTTCCGCTCGTAAATGGCAGTCAGCTCTTCAACCTGCTTCGCATATAAATGGAGCTCCTGATGTGCAGCAGACAGCGCCAGATGGGACTCCGTCAGTTCCTGAAACTGCTGTTTTGCCGTATCCTGCGCATCCAACAGCTTGCGGATTAATTTGCCGACGACACCACAGAAGACAACGAATGTCATGCTGATGCAATGATCCATCACATATTCATCACCAAGCATATGATATGTGCGTAATAGAACAATCAGCCACATCATAAAACAAAAACACAGGACAGACCATACAGTTTTTCGGTCAAATCCCTTCAGAAAAAAGGTAACTGCAACCGGGCTGAGCAATGTAATATATAAACCTGTACCCGGAAACATGAAACCGAACGAAAAGCCAACTGCAATATCAATTAGACAAAAAATAATCGCATATTTCTGTACCCTTAATAAGAGATGATTTGCTAAGAATACACTTGCACCGCCAGCGATGAACAAATACTCAAACCAGCTGTCATCCTCTACAAGAAGAAAATAAACCGAACAGCTTACCATTAAGGTGAAAATCCTAGTAAAAAAAAGAGCCTTCACGCTCATCACTCCCAATACCCAATTCCCTTCTTATCATACCTGCCTCAGGGCATTTTTCACAGGAGTTTCCAGAAAATAAAAAATCCCCCTGCCGTTTTTTTCGGCAAGGGGATTGCAGTTAAATCACAAATGTAATATAGGCGCCGGAAACAGGGTCTTTCACACGAAAGCTGTTTTCCGTCTCTTCAATCGAATACCCGGCATGTTTGACTCGGTTTGCCACCAAATCCAGCTCCTCTTGGTGAGGCAGGACAACAGTATAATAATCTAGTCCGCTGGCATTTGTCGGTTTAGGCGGCGCATTTCTTCCCGCCCAAATGTTTAAGCCGATATGATGGTGGTACCCCCCGGCTGAAACGAAGAGGGCGGACATGCCCGCATAGTTTCCGACAATGTCAAAGCCCAGTACATCTGTATAAAACGCCTTTGCTTCTTTCAAATCACTGACATGCAGATGAATGTGTCCGATGATTGTATCGTTCGGAAGCGATGTTTTCCGCTCATCTCCTGCCTCTTCCAGAAGGCCCTCAATGTCAACAGCGGTTGTCGTCATGACATAGTTTCCTTCCCAATCACGCTGCCACGTGCTGCGGGGGCGGTCAGCGTACATTTCAATGCCGTTTCCGTCAGGATCAGACAGGTAGAGCGCTTCGCTGACAGCATGGTCTCCATGTCCGATAGCAATGCCGTGTTCAATCAAGCGGGCAAGCGCAATCCCAAGTTCTTTCCTGTCCGGAAGAAGAATCGCAAAGTGATAAAGGCCTGTCACAGACCGTTCAGGCAAGACGACAGCGCTCGGATTTTCTTCAAGAATAAGCAGTACGCGTTTCCCGTCAGCCGTTAATTCCGCTTGGCGATCCGTCTTTTTTAAGACTTGAAAACCGATGACGTTACAGTAGAACTGAAGCGAACGCTCCAGACTGCGAATTGTGAGTTTGGCATAGCCAATGTGTGTATCCTCATGAATGCTGGTCATGCTGCATGCCTCTTTTCTTATGCTGAAACGTTTTCGTTCTTTTTTCCTTTAAACACAAATGGGTCCAGCGCCAGGAATCGGCTTCCAGTAAGCGCCAGGTGAATGGATGTCAAAAGCAGAAGGTAATCAAATTCTGCATTGCCCATGAATGGCGCTTTCAGCTTAACAGTGATGATGGCGCCGATCAGTGTAAGAGCGAACAGTACACCGACAATACGTGTAGCCAATCCGAAGAAGACAAGCACTCCGCCAATGAGTTCAATCGCTGCGATGACATACGCCATAAAGCTTGGAAGGCCTATGCTGCCGAAAAATTGGATGGTGCCCTCCATTCCCTGAAACTTTGATAAACCGTGAACAAAAAAGATAATACCTGTAATAACTCTTAAAAGTAATGTGCCAATTTCAAATGATTTATTCATTTTATCCTCCTTGATAAATGTTATCACTTACTTAATGTAAGCTAGTATATATACATAACTTGTTTACGTCAAGTAATTTTGTTACATTTTACGAAAATGAAATAAAAGTACTATAAAACTGTAACAAAAAAGACCTCTGTGCAGGACAAAGGTCTATTTCTCAAATTGGCTTTCATATAAGTCACTGTAAAATCCTTTTTGCCGAATCAGCTCGTCATGGCTGCCTTTTTCAATCATTTCACCGTCTTTTAGCACCACAATCTGGTCCGCTCTTTGAATGGTGTTCAGCCTGTGGGCAATGATGACGCTTGTTCTTCCTTCCATTAAACGGGCGAGCGCTTCTTGAATGTTGACTTCTGTTACGGTATCAATGTTGCTTGTCGCTTCATCCAAAATGAGAAGAACCGGATCGGCAAGCACCGCCCTCGCTATAGAAATCAACTGCTTCTGTCCTTGACTGATGCCCGAATCGTTTTGCGTCAGCACGGTGTCATACCCTTTTGGCAGCCTTTTAATAAAACTATGGGCATTCGCTGTTTTTGCAGCGGCTTCGACTTCCTGATCAGAAGCATCAAGCCTGCCGTAGCGAATGTTTTCTCTGATCGTTCCCTGAAATAAGAAAGAATCCTGAAGAACAAACCCCATGTTTTTTCTCAGGCTTGCTCTAGTAAGGGTTTTAATATCTGTACCGTCGATTAAAATTTTTCCTTCGTCAGGCTCGTAAAAACGGGCGAGAAGGTTAGTGACGGTTGTCTTCCCCGCCCCCGTCGGTCCGACAAACGCGATGGACTGCCCCGCAGGCACGGTAAACTGTAAATGCTTCAGGGTATGCTGCCCTTTATCGTAACCGAAGGACACATCCCGGAATTCAATGCTGCCTGTTTGGATGGGCTGATGCACGGCGTTCTTTTCATCCTCGCGCTCTTCTTTTTCATCAAGCACGTCAAACACCCGTTCAGCGCCGGCGATTGCGGACAGCATCGTATTAAACTGGTTGGCCAGATCGTTTAAAGGGCGTGTAAATTGTCTTGAATACTCGGCAAAGACGACGATGGAGCCGATCGAGATCCAGCCTTTCAGCGCAAACAAACCGCCGATTGCCGCTATCATTGTAAAGCTTAAGTTATTCAAAGAGTTCATGACCTTCGGGATAAACCCCGAAATCGTCTGCGCCCAAAAGCCCGACGTCTTGAGTGCAGCGTTTTTTTCGAGAAATTCAGCAGTAATCTGCTTCTCACGCGAGTATGCTTTGATGACCTTTGCGCCTGAAACAGATTCCTCAATATACCCATTCAGATCACCAAGATTTTTCTGCTGTTCTTTAAACAGCTTTCCCGTTCGGTTGGTGATCCATTTCAAGCTTGCTGCCATCACCGGAATAATGGTCAGTGTAATCAATGTAAGGAGCGGGCTCATGTACAGCATCACCGCAATCGTCCCGACAAAGGTGATCACGCTTGACAAAATTTGAATGACTGACGTGTTTAAGGTAGAACTGACATTTTCGATGTCATTCGTCACCCGGCTCATCAGCTCGCCGTGCCGCTGTTTATCAAAAAATGGAATCGGCAGCTCATGCAGATGGGTGAACAATTCGCTTCTCATTCTGAAAACCGTGCCCTGCGAGATCGTAATCATCCAATAGTTTTGAAACCAAAGCGACAGGGACTGAATGATATAGATAGCGAGTAGAAGAAGCAAAACGGGAATCAAGCCGCTGACCGTTTTCCCGACGATAAAATGGTCAATGGCCTTTCCGATCACAAAGGGACCAAGGAGTCCGAATATGGCGCTGATGACAACCATTAGCATGACAAGTATGAGCAGTCCTTTTCTTTCAGCCAAGTAAGACCAGATTCGTCTCAGTGTGCCCTTTGTATCCTTTGCTTTCGCCCGCTTTTTCGCGCCTTCTTTTTTGTCAATTGGCAGTTTGGGATATTGGAAAGGCTTGCGGATGTCTTTTAGCATGACTCGCTCCCCTCCCTTCCGAATTGTGACTCGTAAATGCGCTTGTATAACTGAGATGCAGAAAGCAGCTCACTATGAGTGCCTTTTTCAATCAGTTCGCCGTCCTCAAGCAGCAAAATCTGATCAGCTTTCATCGCCGTGGTTATTTTTTGTGTAATGATCAAAGTTGTGCAATGGTATGTGCTGATTGCTTCAAGCAGCTTCGCCTCCGTTTGCAGATCAAGCGCGCTTGTGCTGTCATCTAATAGAAGGATAGCCGGTTTTCGAATCAGTGCCCGCGCAATGGAAATCCGCTGCTTTTGGCCGCCGGACAGGTTGACGCCTCTTTGCCCCAAAACAGTGTCATATCCATTTGGGAGCTTCAAAATCGTTTCATGAATTTGCGCATGTTTGGCCGCATCCATTATTTCATCTAGTGAAGCATTTTCTTTGCCCCAAGCGATGTTTTCTTTGATTGTGCCGGAAAACAAGAGGACTTCCTGCGGTACATATCCAATTTGCCTGCGCAGCCCTTCAGCCGGAATATCTTGAACCGGCTTTTCATCTATGTAAATGCGGCCTGAATCCGGCTGATAAAGCCGCGGAATGAGCTGAAAAAGCGTGGACTTGCCCGAGCCCGTCGCACCGAGAATCGCGATCGTTTCTCTTGGCTTTGCGGAAAATGAGACATTCCTGAGCGCTTCTCTGTCCATTTCAGGATAGCGAAAGGATACATGCTGAAACTCAATCTGTCCTGACAAACGATCAAATATGATGCCTTCCTCCCGCTCGTCGCCTTCTGTTTCAAGCACCTCACCGATTCTATCCCCTGAAGCCTTCGCCCTGGTGAAAATCATAATCAAAAACGGAAACATCGAAAGCGCGCCTGTAATTCGTGTTGCGTAGTTAATTATCGCAACAACATCGCCAACCTGAGTGCTTCCGCTCGTAATACTGTAGGACCCCGCCCACAAAATCAAAAGGATGCAGAGATTCATCAAAAGCATCAGTACAGGCATCGTGAATTCCACAAGCTGAAAGGCCGAAACCGTTTTTTCCATCAGCCTTGTGTTGGCTTTGATAAATCGTTTGACTTCGTGGCTGCCGCGAAGCAGCGCTTTGATCAGCTTGATTGCGATTAAATTTTCCTGCATGATGGTGTTCACTTGATCCAGCCTTTTCTGCACTGAGCGGAACAGTGCCCCGCCTTTCCTTAATACCCATAGCAAAAACAAGATCAGGATCGGAATGGTCACAAGCAGAAAAAAGCCGAGTTTCACATTAACGGCAAGCGACAGTACAATGCCGCCTGCAATCATTAAGGGAGCCCGCAGCATAAACCGCAAACTCATAAAAATCATATTTTGAACCTGTGTGACGTCGTTTGTCAGCCTTGTAATATAAGAAGAGGACGAAAACTGTCCAAATGTGGAATAGGAGAAGGACTGGATTTTTTGAAAAAGCCCTTTTCTCGTATCATAGGAAAAGCTTTGGCTGACATGGGCGGCATAAAAGGAATTCAGCATCCCCGCCGCAAAGGATAACACGGTCAGCCCGATCATGACCGCGCCCCATATCCAAACATGCCGCAGATCTTGCTTCAATATCCCATCGTCGATGATTTTTGCAATCAATAAAGGCTGCAGCAGTTCAACTGCAAGCTCCGTCAACATAAGAATCAGCGCAATTCCCGCCAGCAATGAATATGGTTTTAAAAACGACAAAGCCTTTTGCATGTAAAAGCCTCCAAACCCCTTTTTACTCGATTGTCTCTTTCTTTACTTTACTATGGCGGTCTTTTTGACGGCAAACGAAAACCCTCCCGAAAAGGAGGGCAGTCTTTATTGATTCAATATTTTTTCCACACGCTCCCGCATCTGCGGTACGCTTAATCCGATAATTACCTGAAACGCCTTCCCGTTCCTGACAACGCCGTGTGCGCCAAGCGCGCGGAATACGCTGTCGGGTTCAACCTTTGTTTCGTCCTTGACACTGACTCTGAGGCGGGTGGCGCAGTTTGTGACTTCAGTGATGTTGTCTTTTCCGCCCAGCGCTTCAATATACAGAAAAGCGGTGTCATCAGCCGTTTCAGCAGCGGAGGCCGTTTCATCCTTGTTTTTTCGTTCTCTGTATTCCTTTTTCGAATACAGCTTTGTTTCCTGCTGTTCATCCTTTTCCCGTCCTGGTGTAGCGATATTGAATTTGAGGATTAAAAATCTGAAGACGAAAAAATAAATTGCTGTAAACGAGAGCCCGATCAAAATTTGATACACATATGTCATACCGTGGCTGCCAAAGAGCGGAATCCAGTTCAAGGTTACCGCCTCAATCAGTCCGCCTCCCATATTTCCGACGACGCCGGCCATATACATAACTGTCGACATTGTGGCGGCAAGCACGGCGTGAACCGCAAATAAGAAAGGTGAAATGAATAAGAACGTAAACTCAATTGGCTCTGTAATACCGGCGACAATCGCTGTCAGTGTGACAGGAATCAGCAGCCCTGCGACGAGTTTTTTCTTTTCCTTTTTGGCTGTCACATAAAAAGCCAGGGCGATACCCGGAATACCGAAGATTTTCGAGTTGCCGTGAAGCGCGAATCCGCCTTGCGGAAAGAGCTCCTTCAGCGGTTTGGCGCTTTGCGAATATTCGCCAAGATGCTGTGCCCAATACGTGACGATCCCGCCTTCCGCTACAGCCGGGCCATAAATAAACGGCGTGTAAATAAAGTGATGAAGGCCGGTCGGAATTAAAATCCGTTCCAAAAACGTGTATATCCAAACGCCCACCGCCCCAGAAGCAACCAGGAAGCTTTGAAGCGAGCCGATTCCCGATTGAACCATCGGCCAAATATAAGACACAGCCAAGGCAATTGGGATCATAATAAAGAAGGAAATCATCACGATATATGTTGAGCCTTGAAAGATGCCGAGAAAATCGGGCAGTTTTTTATCAAAATAGCGATTATGCAAAAAGACGACAATCGAAGAAATAAAGATGGCTCCGATGATATTGGTATCGAGCGTTTTTATGCCCGCAATCATCGTTAACCCGCTCGTTCCGCCGACCTCTTGATTCATGTCGACGCCAAATGCTCCTCCCCATACCGTCAATATCGCGCTGACAAAATAGTTGAATGTCAGGTAGACAGTAAGCGCTTCCAAACAAGCGCGTGCCTGAGCTTTCTTCGCCAAAGCAACCGGGATGCCAATGGCGAATAAGAGCGGCATTTGGTTAAAGACAGTCCAGCCGCCCTGCTCAATGATATACCAGCACTGATACCAAAAACCGTCAGGATCGGCGAGCGGTCCCATGAGGGTTTTATTTTTAAAGAGCGTGCTGATACCGACGATAATGCCGGCGAACGCGAATAATAAAACAGGCACAAACATCGCGCTTCCAAAGCGCTGAATTTTTTGCATCATACCAGAACCCCCTGCTACTCATTGTCATTTTTTTCTGCCTCTTTGTAATCAACATATGCGCGGAACAATGCTTCGCCAACGAGAAAAAACGGTGCAAAAGCGACAATTTCCGTTTTATCGCTTAATGTCACAGGTCTGCTTGTCGCATAAAGATTATGCGGAGTCAGCTGGGCGAGGACATTGTTTTTTAAATTCGTAATGGAAATAAAGGGAATACCCTTTGCAGAAAGCATTCTTGCCTGAGGAATCAGCTCCGGTGTTTCTCCGGAAAGAGAAATGATGATAAACAGATCGTTTACTTTAAAATCATCGCGCATCAAATTAAATTCATTTGTGTCTTCAATCAAAATAAGATAGCGATGGCGCGGAATAAACATTCTTTGCAGGTCGCGGGCGCATATCTTTTGCGCATTTCCAGAACCGTAGACGAAAATGCGGTCAGCTGCATCAATCAGCTGGCACATGTCCGTCATGTCCTTTGTCCTTAAGAACTTCAAATTTGCTTCAATATCATCAAGCAGCTTTTCAAAACTCATACTCTCGCCTTCTTCCGGCTGATCTTCCCACTTTAAAAAGACGCGAAATTCACTGTAACCGCTGAAACCGAGCTTTTGGGCAAGCCGTAAAATTGAGGAACGCGATACACTGCAAGCTTTGGCCAGCGCGTCGATTCCAAGGTGATAGCATGTGTGCTTATGATTCAATATATATTTTAAAATATGAAAATCGTTGTCATTCAATTTGCTGTAGTGCTGATTTATCAGTTCTTCGAGCTGCATATCAGATCCCCCCATTTTCTTTCTATTATATACAATTACAGATTCGAAAATGGGGGAATTTCAGTTATGATATACGGGTCGGGCTTTGATCAAGCTCAGGCCAGAAGTCTTTGTTGGCCTCCATTAAATCCTCGAGAATGAGTCTTGCCACACGCGCGTTCGGCACTGTTTTTGACAAAATTAGCGCCTGCCACAGCTTTTGGAACGATTTCTCCGCCCATGCTTCAACAGTCAGCTTCTCAACGGATACCTGCTGCTCCATAAGCCCTTTTTGGAATTGCGGAATGGTGCCGACGGTAATCGGTTCAGGCCCATTTGAGCCGACAATGCATGGCACCTCGACCATCGCAGTCGGGTCAAAGTTCGCAATTGCGCCGTTATTTTCAACGATCAACAGCATTCTTTCACCTGTGTTGTAGGCAATCGCCCGGGCAAGATCAACGATATATGATGCGTGGTCATCGATTTTGATTTCGCTGTTTTCTGTGGACTGCTCACGTGTAATCATGTCACATTGGCTGAAAATAAAAGCTTCGCGCCCTTCCATCACTTCATTTGCCCGCGTATGATTCGGATTTGATTTTTTCACCATATCATCTGGGAACAAATAATATTGCAAATACGTATTCGGCAGTGTGTCAGGATCTGCGGCCTGCACGTCACGCGCTTTGGCGAATGTGTCATTCCAGCTCGCTTCCACCGCTTCAGCCTCTGTTTTCGGAATATAGCCGTATTGAGATACATGCTCCTTCAGCTTCGGCATTAAATCGTTGCCCTCTTGATCCTGAATTGATGTCCACCAGCCGAAGTGATTTAATCCGTAATAGCGGACCTTCATTTCTTTTCTTGAGGATAAGCCAAGAATTTGCGCCATCCGGTCTTCGATCCCAACCGGCATATCACAGATATTGAGAATTTTAGAATTCGGTCTAAGGCGTCTCGTAGCTTCAGCCACAATTGCCGCCGGATTGGAATAATTGAGCATCCACGCATCAGGCGAGTATTTTTCCATGTAATCTAATATTTCAAGCACACCGCCGATCGAACGCATACCGTATGCGATCCCGCCCGGCCCGCACGTCTCCTGGCCGACAACTCCGTACTTTAACGGAATTTGCTCATCAAGCGCACGCATCGCGTATTTCCCTACTCTGATGTGCGCCATAACAAAATCGACATCTGTAAAAGCTTCTTCCGGGTCAGTCGTCGCTGCAAATTCAATATCCGGCGCTTTTTCTCTGATAAAAACGTCACAGGCGCCTGCAATTCGATCCTGTCTCTCCTTATCATTATCATACAGCTTCAGCTTTCTGATCGGAAACTCCTCCAAATGGTCCAAGAGCATGAGTACGATCCCTGGAGTGAAAGTGCTCCCTCCGCCCGCTATTACGATTGAGAATGATTTTTTCTTCATATGACGACCTCCTTGATAACGTTTACAATTCCATTTATACCATGAGATAGCCCGTCCCGTAACACGTTTGGCGCACTTAGGTCATTTGATCAACTTTAGTGTTTTTTCCCATAGAGCGGGAAATTTCTCATTTGGCTTATGTCTGAGGGATTTGTTTTTTTTACCTTTTTTGTAATCTTAAAGTCTCACCAACTGTGAATTTTAAGTGAATATACGCCCTTCCAATTCTTATGAAAAGGTTCTTTTGTACGATTCGGATACATGCCGAATTATTTATAATCATTTATATAAAACATCCAATTGTGCGTGAATTTAGAAAAGGCAGGGGACAAAAGTTGGACTCATATAAAGTCATTGAGCTGGCAAACAAGTACAGTGCGGCCGCAGAAGAGGTCAGAAGCTCCAAAATGTTGCTTGAATCCCGGTTATTTGCATTGGGAGATGCTTGGCAGGGCAAATCAAGAGATTCGTTTGACCAGGATTTCGAGGAAACGAAAGCCGCCTACGATCAATTCGAACAGGAGCTGCTTGAAACAAGCCAAGAGCTGAAGGCTGCCGCTGTCAAAATAGAAGAACGAAAAGCTGAAATTGCCAGAATGGAAGAACTGGAGCGTAAAGCAAGAGAGGAAAGACATAAACTCGGGAGGTGAACGGTGTGTCAGGAAACATTGCAGTTGATCCGGATAAGCTCGAACAGCTTGCAAATGATGTAGTCACTGAATTAACTGATATGGAAAACAAATATAAGGACCTGCATGTGGAGCTGGGGCAGATGATTTTGCAATGCGATCCCCTCTACAGCAGCTGTTTTTCTGGAGTGGGCGATGCGTGGAGCTCAGGAAAGGCGCTCGTCACTAAGCTGAGTGACAATGAGATTTTCATCAGAAAAACAGGCGATAAATTTGTGGAACAAGATGATATTTTGCGAAAGCTCTACAATGCCTACGACAAATACGGTACGATGACAAGCTTAACCGCTCTTATGCTGACGCAGGGAAAATATTACGGATTAGGGCTTACGAAATTTGTGAAACAGCCAAGCGGCTTGCATACAGCCCAGCACTCAAAACTGCTCTTGGATATTTCCAGGGCCGTTGACAGCTCACGTTATCAAAAAGCGGCAAGAGTGCTTTTGAATCCTAAATATTTGTTAAAAAAGACCAACCGTCCATTTTCAGATTTGGTACATAAAAAGTTTACAAAATACTTCCCTCAGGACACGGTGGATTTTTCAAACAGCGTCAGAAGCTACACAAAAGGATTTCTTAATGAAGCCGGCGTACGCTCCACTTTGAAGGATGTGGGAAAAACGGGCTTGAGATTCGCGAAAGGAAATGCCATTACCGCCACACTGATTACCGGTGCGACCGAAACATTCGGAGCAGGCGTGAAAATTGCTGAAAATTATGCAAAATACCAGGACAAACCCGAAGTTCTCAAGCGTGAAAACGCCAAGGCTGTCGGAAATGCTGTGAATAATACGATTTTTGTTGCCGGCGGTGCCACAGCTGGTGCTGTTGTGGGCGGTGCCGTAGGAAGTGTGTTAGGTCCTGTCGGCACAGTAATCGGAGGCACAATTGGTTCGGCAGTAGGAGGGTTTGTTGGGGAAAAAATCGCAAAATTCACATCAGTCTATGCTGAAAAAGCAGCGATAAAACTTAAAGAACCGATCCATGCTGTCGTTGATACAGCCAAAAAAGGACTGGAATCAGCCGGCAAAGTCGTCAAATCAGTGAATGACGGCATAGATGCGGCGAATAAAACGATACATAAAGGGATAGACAGTGCGAAAAAAGGAATAGAAAAAGCAAAGAAAACAGCGGATTCGCTCATACACGGCGCAACCCATTTCCTTAAAGGGAAATTTTCATTTGGATAGGAGAATAAACAATGAAGCAGTTTACAATCAGCATAGAAGAACTCTTGTTTTGTTTTTACAGCGAAGGGTTTTTCGAACAGGGAATGGCCTTAAAACAAGCCTATTTTCCCGAAATAGAAGATGAACAGCTCGGCGCCTTATTTGAAGCCGCGTGCCGCTCACTCTTAGCCAAAGATGCGGCGGAATATCGGAATCATCAATATCGGCTAAAGGACGAATACTGTCCGTTTATCCATGTGTTAAACGACGCCGACTATACAGTGAAGCTGTCCAAATTTGATGAACAAGGCAAAGAACAGAATATATCCTGCCATGTTTCAAAGTTTGGTACTTACTCTCATGAATTGCTGTTTGATGAACAGGTGCATAGAATCAAAAAAATGGATTCAACTAATGGATTACTCTCTAAAACATCCGAGTTTTTAAATATAATAGATGCAGAAGATCACAAAGAATCACTGATCTCTCTGACATCAACTGAATTTGAATTGCTTTTGGAGGGCGCTTCAGACACTCCCACACTTCTCAAGGAGTTTCTAGATAAGCATGATCACCAAGAGGACGTTACCCGTTTTGTAAATGATCTGGCTTTGCGAAAAGGAAAAATGGATACGCTGATGCGGCTGGTTTATGACAAAGACAACTCCCCGGAAGTGGCTGACATGGCTTTCGTTCTGCCTGGCAGCCATCATACTTGGCTGGTAACAGGTATTACCCAAAATGAATTTTCTATCGTAACAGCAAATAAAGATGTGATAAAAGGAATTTTTGGCTAAAGAGCGATAAAGGAGAATAGCAATTGAAAAACAATGAAGTAATTAAGGTCAAAAGCAGACTGTTTTTTAGAATATGGCTGTTCCTCGCTACAGGGGGCGCCTTTATTGTGGGAGTCTGGCTGGTGTCTGAAGCCCTCACGTTTGAATCTAAATATGCCCTGCTTTATTTGGGCGGCGGTTTACTGGCGATGATTTATGGATTGATCACATTCTTTATGGCTTTTCCTGCCTTCACAAGCCGTGGAAATGTCATTTTCAGCATAAAGACCGGACCTAATGGCGAGATCTTTTCGAGAAAGCGCAGCGTGCTGTTTTCCGAGGTGAAGCGGCTTTATATGGGACGTCATCAATACAGTTTGAAAGGGATCTTTTTTGAGGATATTATCATCGAAAAAACAGACGGGAAAATCGTTCGCATCCCGACCTGGAACATCATCGCGAATCCGTTGTTTTTCGAAGCGGTTGAACGCTATATCCTTCCCCATTTGAGTGAAGAGGCGAAAAGCAATTGGATCGGACAGTTTACAGACATCCAACGCAGTGCGTATTTGAAGGAATTTGAGAATCATCCGAAGCTTTAAAAGCTCTCCTCCTCTATAATGAAAGATAAATGCAAATTGAGGAGTGCTCATGATGCTGATTACCATTCTTTTATTTATCGCGGCAGGGCTTGCCGAAATTGGCGGCGGATATCTGGTTTGGCTATGGCTGAGAGAGGCAAAGCCAGCCGGCTACGGAATCGCCGGGGCGCTGATCCTCATTGTATACGGCATTCTTCCGACGTTTCAGTCCTTCCCATCCTTCGGCCGTGTATACGCCGCTTATGGCGGAGTATTCATCGTGCTTGCGGTCCTGTGGGGATGGCTTGTTGACCGGAAAACACCTGATCTGTATGACTGGATCGGCGCATTCATTTGTCTCATCGGTGTCTGTGTTATTTTATTTGCGCCGCGCGGATAACAAAATGGCCTGCTTATGAAGCGGGCCATTTTTGTTTAATCCTCTTTTAAGCTGTTCAGCTGCACTTCATGCTCCTCTTGCGGTTCGTCAAGCGGATAAATTCTTGCTGTTCCAGTTTCTTCATTTACGTGCTGAATGTAAATAGGAACGCCGTTATATGTTACTTTCTTCATGTCGGGAGATTCTACAATTTCTTTCGCCCTTTGAATATTCATCGTAACACCCTCCTTCAATACATAACGTTTCCATTTCCTGAAGGAAGTATGCTTTATGATTCAGCGGACAAGTTGAATTTTTTCAGGCGTTTGTAGAAAGTGCTTCGGGGGATCCCGCTGATTTTTGCGGCTTGAGAGACGTTTCCTTTTGCAGATTCAAGCGCTTTGATCATCATATCCTTTTGGATTTGCTCACGAAAGGTAAGCACGCCGGCAACAGCCGGCTTTTTTTCTGCAGAGCTGGCCGGCAATCCAGCGGCTTCCAGTAAAGCGGGTAGCGGTTCATCCCTCAGCCGGCCGTCCGGAAATCTGATAGAAAGACGTTCAAACACATTAAACAGCTCACGGATATTCCCCGGCCACTTCCATTGCTTCAGCACATGACAAAAATCAGAAGGAAGTTCGCCTGGCCAATGATTCTTCTGTTTGTAGTACTCAAAGAGGTCCGGGATATCCTCGGTGCGATCGCGTAATGGAGGCAGTTCAATTGGATAGACATGAAGACGGTAAAACAAGTCCTCTCTGATTTTTCCGTTTTCGGCAAGCTCGCGTAAATCACAATGTGTGGCGGCAATAACTCTGATATCAACCGGAATTTCTTTCGTCCCGCCGATTGGCGTTATCTTGCGTTCCTGAAGCACCCGTAAAAGTGCAACCTGCATCGAGTGGGAAATTTCTCCGATTTCATCTAAAAATAATGTGCCTTGATTCGCTTTTTGAAAGGCGCCTTTATAGCCATTTCGTTTCGCTCCCGTAAAAGCTCCCTCTGCATATCCGAACAGTTCGCTCTCAATCAAATCAGACGGAATCGCTCCGCAATTGACAGCAACAAACGGACCGTGACGTCTCTCACTGTTCTCATGAAGAGCGCGAGCCGCGACTTCCTTTCCCGTACCAGTTTCGCCCGACAAACAGACCGTTGCATCTGCCGCAGCTGCACGTTCAAGGTTCATCAGCATCGCTTGCGATCTGCCGCTTTTCCCGATCACTCCATTGAATCGAAACACCTTCTTTTTCTTATGTTCCGAAAGATAAAAACAAGTGCCGCCATCTCCTATGGTGACAGCTTTTTCGATTGAGTAGCCCCGTTCCTTCAACTCATACAGGTGCCGGCCCTGCCAATCCGGCATTGAGGTTCGAATCGGTATGCTCGCACTGATGATGTGCTGCTTGTTATTGCATAGCACCATCGGCACACTGGATGCAGCTCTCTCTCCAAAACGACTGATCAGCTCGAGCTCTTTCTCACGGCTTTTAGCTGCGAGTTCCCGTTCAGCTGCATAGGCGATCGCAGTGGCAATACCAAGCATATGAGGATGAGCGCCTGCCGCCGGACACGATATGTCAATCACACCCGCAAGGCTGCCATCCTCATGGTGAATCGGAGCGGCTGAACAGTTCCAAAGATGGGAAGCAATGGAGTAATGCTCTGATCCCTGTATTGCAACCGGCTCGCTGATGTGGAGCGCCGTGCCAATCGCATTTGTTCCGACAGCCGTTTCCGTCCAACATGCCCCTTCAACAAAGTTGATGCGTTTGGCTTCATAGAGCGCGCGGGGATGGCCGTCCAATGCCAGAACAACACCGTCTGAATCAATTAACAGCGCCATCATTTCCATTTCTTTTATGGCAGGCAGCAGTTTTTCGAGGTAAGGCTTTGCGGTCGTCAAGAAGAATGAATGTTTTTTTGACTGCTGATCCAGCTCCGTTTGCTGTAAAACCTTCGGGCCTTTTTCTAAATAAGGATTGACCTCAGCTTTTTTGCAGCGATGCCATGACTCGGCAATCCGTTTTCTTAATCGGGCTTCGTCAAGCACACCGTCTTTCACAAAACGTTTCCAGGTTTGCAAATCGTTTGGGACCGAATTCATTTCCTTGATCGCTCCTCCCTTACACGCCGTTTTCATCTATTGTAGGGGAAAAATAAAGCGCTTTCAACAATAAAAAAGCAGGCGCCTTATATCCATGCGCCTGCTTTTTCCTTTATTATGCATGTACCGCAAGGCCGATCGTGCTTAACAGCGCCTCATGCAATGTTTCCGATAAAGTCGGATGGGCGGCGATAAAATGCTCCGCCATATCTGCCGTCATCTCACCATTCATGATCGCTGCCGCTTGGCCGATGAGCTCGGTTACATCCGGGCCAATCATCGAGACACCCACGATTTCGCCGAATTCCGGTTCAGCCATGATTTTGACCTTTCCTTCCGCTTGCTGTTTAATGAGCGCCTTGCCGTTTGCGGAAAAAGAAAATTCGCCGATCTTCACATCCCCGTATATGCTTCTTGCCTGTCGTTCTGTCATTCCGATACACGCGATTTCCGGGGACGTATAGATGCAGCGCGGCACATGTTTCTCATTGATTTTGACATCCCTTCCGGAAGCATGAGAAGCAGCGATGATGCCCTCATGGAAAGCGGCATGCGCCAGCTGAATGCCCCCTATAGCATCTCCGCACGCGTAAATATGAGGCACGTTCGTCTGCATGTGCCCATTCACCAGAATGCCTGTTGGAGAAAAATCAACTCCCGCCTGTTCCAGCTGTAATCCGTCAAGACGGGGTTTTCTGCCGATCGCCACCAGCACATAATCGGCCTTCGTTTTAAACTCTCGCTGACCGCTTTTCCATATTGCTGTTTTGGCCGTTTGATCCACCCGCTCTAATCTGGATGAGGTATGCACTTCGACACCGTCTTCCTCAAGTTTCTCCTGAAAAAGACGGGCAATATCTTCGTCTTCAGCCGGGATCAGCTGGTCCGCTGTTTCAATGATGGTCACCTTCGATCCCAATCTGGCAAACAGCCCTGCATACTCACACCCGATGACACCGCCGCCGACAATGACTAGTGAAGACGGAATTTCGGAAAGAGAAAGCGCGTCTTTGCTGTCGATGATCCATTCGCCGTCAAACGGAGCGAAAGGCAGCTCGATTGGCTCTGACCCGGAGGCAATCAATACTTGGTCCGCCTCTCTGATTTCTTTTCCATTTTCTCCTTCGATTAAGAGCTTTCTTTCAGAAAGAAAGGAGGCTGTTCCCTTTACAACCTGTATTTGATTTTTCTTCATTAGGTACTGAACGCCTTGGACAAGCTGACTGACAACCTGTTGTTTTCGGCTTTGCATTTTACTCCAATCGACTGATATCGCACCTGCCGGAAGTTCGATTCCAAAGCTGTCGGCATGCTTGATTTTATCAAGAACGTTTGCGCTTTCTAACAAAGACTTTGTCGGGATGCAGCCTTCATTCAGGCAGGTCCCCCCAAGCTTGCCTTTGTCAATGAGCAGCACGTTTCTGCCCTGCTGTGCCGCAGAAACCGCAGCCGCATAGCCTGCAGGTCCGCCGCCGATAATGGCTAATGTCATGTCGTTTTCACCTGCTTTTCCTATAAAATTAATGCTGCGGGTTCTTCCAAATATGTTTTCATCGCCTTCAGGAATGCAGCGGCAGGGGCGCCGTCACACGCTCTGTGATCAAATGTCAGGCTGAGCGGCAGGACTGTGCTTCTGACGATTTCCTCCCCTTGATACACCGGCGTGTCATAGCTTGCTCCGATGCCGAGAATGCCTGTTTCCGGCGGATTTAGTATTGGTGTGAAATGCTCAACTCCAAATGCGCCAAGGTTTGTAATGGAGAAGGTAGAGCCTTGCAGTTCTTCGCTTCCCGCACGTCCCTCGCGTGCTTTTTTGGCATTTTCTGAGATAGATTGAGCCAGTTCAATCAGCGATAGCTTTTCAGCATGGCGGATCACAGGCACCACTAAGCCATTTTCCAAGGCTACAGCCATACCAAGGTGCACATGAGGATGTGTGATGATGCGCTCATTTTGATAAAAGCTGTTCAGCACAGGGTGAGCTTGCAGAGCGAGAACGGCGGCTCTTGAGACAAAATGAGTGATCGTCAGTTTTGTGCCGTATCTCTCTTCCGCAGTTGGTGAAAGCTGTTTTTGAAGAGTGGCAAGCTTGGTGATATCAGCTTTCATCGTGATCGTCAGCTGTGCGCTGTTTGCCAGGCTTTCCTGCATTCGGGCAGCGATGACCTTTCTCATGCCTGTCACCGGGATTTCCTGCGCTTTCTGTTCCGAACCAGGCTTTGCCTGATCTTTTTTCTGTTCAGCAAGAGCCTTTGTCACGTCATCCTTCACGATTCGTCCGCCTGGTCCAGTTCCTTTCAGCTGTTTTAGGTCTAATCCTGCTTTTTCTGCTATTTTCCTCGCAACTGGAGATATTTTCAATCGATCTTTTTTGGAGGCTGCGGGTTTGTTTTCTTGTTTGACGGGCTGAACGGCTTGCGGCACGCTGTCTTCAGCAACAGGCGCACTCGCCTCTTCCTGCACCGACTCATTAGCGTCCCCGATATAGCAGATCGCTGTGCCGGGCGGAACCTCTTCACCCTCTTTCACTTTGATATCGATCAGCGTTCCTTTTTCAGGCGCTTCGATCTCCATTTCAATTTTCTCCGATTGAATGCTGGCAATGCTTTCTCCCTTTTCAACCGGGTCGCCTACTTTTTTATTCCATATCGATACTTCCCCTTGTTTCATGGCCATTCCCAATTTTGGCATCACTACTTTTACCGCCATTTGTGTCCCCCCTTTAATTCATTGCCGGCTCGCCAAGCAATTCAAGCGTGACGCTGACAATTTTATCTGGTGTCGGCAAATATTGATCTTCAAGCACCGGTGAAAACGGAACCGGTGTATGCGGTGCTGTAATCCGTTTAATCGGCGCATCAAGCAAATCAAAGCCTTTGTCTGCGACAATCGCTGCAATATCCGTGGCAATGCTGCATCGCGGATTGGCTTCATCAATGATGATCAGCCGGTTTGTTTTTTCCAACGATGTGAAAATCGCATCCTCATCCAGAGGAGACAGACTGCGGGGATCAAGGACCTCGGCTTCGATGCCCCTCTCTGAAAGCTGTGCAGCCGCTTCAAGCGCAGTATTGACCTGCTTGCCGACTGCAAAGAGCGTAACATCATTGCCCTCGCGTTTGATATCCGCTTTTCCGAGGGGAATTGTATAATAATCTTCCGGCACCTCGCCCTTCATGTTGTAGGACGTTTTGTCTTCAAAGAAGAACACCGGATCATTATCTTCTATTGCTGCAAGCAGCAGACCTTTGGCATCATACGGATTGGATGGAACAACTGTCTTCAGTCCAGGGATGCTCGTGAAAAGGCCATACAGCGCTTGTGAATGCTGGGCAGCGGCCCGGAACCCTGCTCCGTATGTGGTGCGGACGGTAATCGGCACTTGCGCTTTTCCGCCAAACATATAACGGAATTTCGCCCCTTGGTTGATCACCTGATCAAAGCACGTGCCGATAAAATCGTTAAACATTAGCTCGGCAATCGGTCTCAAACCGGTTGATGCCGCAGCCATAGCCGCACCCATGTAGCCCGCCTCAGAAATCGGAGTGTCCAGCACTCTTGTGCGCCCGAATTCCTGTACGAGTCCCTTTGTGATCCCTAATACACCGCCCCATGCTTCATCATCCTGCAAATGATCGACCGCCGCTCCCCCGGCGACATCCTCACCGATCAAAAGCACATTTTCGTCTTTTCTCATCGCAAGCTTCATTGCTTCATTGATCGCGTCTGACATGCTTATGACTCTCGCCATCTCTTACATTCCTCCTTTTTCATATGACACATACACATCTGTCAGCAGCTCCGAATCTTTTGGATATGGGCTGTCTTCGCTGAACGAGACGGCTTTTTCAATCGATTCGCTGACACGCTGTTCAATGTCTGACAGCTTATTAGCATCTGTTTCTTTTAAAAGGTAGTTTTTAAAACCTTGAATGGCATCTTTTTCTTCAAGGTGCTCAACTCTTTCATCCTTCGTTTTATAGGTCTGGGCATCTCCTTCGAAATGGCCGTAGTTTCTGTAGGTCATACATTCAATCAAAGACGGGCCGCCGCCGTTTCTTGCTCTTTCTATCGCTTCCTCGGCTGCCTGGTAAACTGCTAAAATATCTTTGCCGTCAACTGTAACCCCCGGCATGTTATAAGCAGCCGCCCGATCGGCGATTGAATCACAGGCTGATGCGTACTCAAATGGGGTAGCTTCACCATAGCCGTTGTTTTCAGCAACAAACACGACAGGAAGGTTCCATACAGCCGCTAGATTCAGCCCTTCGTGGAAGGTGCCTTGGTTATTTGCCCCGTCTCCAAAAAAGCAAACGCTTACATTTTTAGTCTGTTTATATTTAGCCGTGAGTGCTGATCCGCATGCGAGCGTAAAGCCGCCCCCGACGATTCCATTTGCGCCTAACATGCCTTTATCAAGATCCGCAATGTGCATAGAACCGCCCTTGCCTTTGCACAATCCGGTCGCTTTCCCGAAAATTTCCGCCATCATGCCGTCCAGATCACAGCCTTTGGCGATACAATGTCCATGTCCCCTGTGGGTGCTTGTAATGCTGTCGCCATCATGTAAATGAGCGCACACCCCTACAGCCACGGCTTCCTCACCGGCATATAAATGAACGAATCCGGGAAGCACTCCCTGGGCGAACAGTTCATGCACTTTGTCTTCAAAGCCCCTGATCTCCAGCATCTTTTGGTACATCCACAGCGCTTTTTCCTCAGTTAATGACAAGCCTTCTCGTTTTAACAATTCCATTTTGTGCGCCTCCTTCTATTTAGGGTTCACCATTATAAATGCAAGAAGTGTGCCAGTCTTTTGAGCCCGTAAAATCAGTCTTCTCGTCTTCACCTTGGAGACAGTTTGAGACGTGTGTCTCGTTTTGTCTCAAACTGATTCATTTGTCTCGCTTTACAGCATGCAAAAAAAAGGCCGGATATCACCCGGCCTTTGACAATAATCGACGTATTTATTTCCTTGGAAATCTTTTTAACTTCCTAGTTCCTCTGCATCGTTTGACTGAATAGCTGCTTTCGAAAGAAAATCAATTGAATATTTAACATATCCGATACCGCCGTTCCCGTCCTTCTGCATACAGTCTATCGTGCCGTTTGAGTATGTATATCCCTTTTCATTTAGCGTTTTTCTGACCGTTTCCGCCATCTTTGCGGCATCTGTTTTTGATAACCCGCTGGCGTCTAACTGAATCGTCATGCTCATAGGCGCTTTTTCAGCCAGCTGTTTGTTCCATTTTGTATCTAACGTGAACTGTCCGTTTTCAATACTCAAAGCAGCATCAGCTTTTATAAGTCGAGGAACCGCTTTTTTCAGATCTGCTTCGATTGCCTTCGTTGCTTCTTCATTTACATGTTTTGATACTGATTCGGTATACGCTTCTTCAATTCCATCGCACGTTACTTTAGGATGCAGAAATCCCTTCGTACACATTGGGTAGCGATGAGATTGGGAGGTTGCTTCGAATACATATTCAGAGGTTTTAGCGTTATATACCCCATTCGTGATCTTGATTTCTTTCTTAGGATAGGTTTGTTTCACATAAGAGACTAGCTTCTGTTCTGCAGCATTTTTCGAAAATGGATTACCGAACCATACATGATAGATATATAGACCGCATCCGAATAATGCAATGGCAAGCAAGCCAAACACAAGTTTTTTCATGTTCCCACTCTTTTCTTCATATACGTGCTACAGTTCATGCTTTTCTTCAACAGCCCGGTTCAGCGCTTGGAGCATATAGCCTATGCCTTTGTAAGATGATAGCGGCCAGCTGATATGCTGGTGCTCTCCGATGACGGCGTTTAGAACGCTTCGATATTTTTTTCCGCCAAGCATGACTAGCTCTTCGATATCAGAAAAGCCTTTTTCGTGAAATTGGCGGCTCAGCTCGTCCGCTGTCATGATTTCCGGATGACCGGTGCCAAAAGTGACATCGTAATTTCCCGAAACGAGATCATCAGGGCGGAGGAACCCGTGCTTCGCAGACAAAATCACCCACTCATCGAAAAATGTTTTTGCATACCGCTCGCACGCCTGATGAAACGGGCTGAGATAAGCGTCCTCTGCTCTTACCGGCCCGGCATCAGGCTGGACGTCCCAGATTTTTTTCTTGCCGCAGGGGATGATGCATAGCCGTTTCATTTTCCTCTCCCCCCTTATAAGATATCTCCACTAAATATACCATTATTTTCTTACAATAAATTAGAGAAAAGACAGGCTGAGTAAAAGCTGCGTACAAAAAAGACCCGGATTTACCGAAAATCCAGGTTTATTTTAGTCAAGAATTGTGTAAAAATCCCTTTTTATTGTTAGCCTTTTTTGAATCAAGCACTGCAGTTACTCTATCCCATCAAGATACTTTCTCTCAAAGTCGTCGAGCAATGCACGCACTTCATCTGTTGACTTTGTGTTCATGCATTGATTTCTTAATTCACTTGCCCCTCGGAACCCGCGGAGATAAATTTTGAAAAAGCGAGGAAGAGGCTTGTACGGACGGGCTTCTAATGCTGAATATTTATCATGAAGATCCAGATGCAGCCTTAAGAGATCAAGCAATTCCTTGCTGCTATGCTCTTTCGGCTCCTTTTCAAAGGCAAATGGATTTGTAAAAATACCGCGCCCTATCATAATTCCATCAACACCGTATTGTTCAGCAAGTTTTAAGCCAGTTTGGCGGTCAGGGATATCACCATTGATCGTCAAAAGTGTATCTGGTGCCACCTCGTCACGAAGTTTCTTAATCTCCGGGATGAGTTCCCAATGCGCATCTACTTTGCTCATTTCTGCTCTTGTGCGCAGATGAATAGAAAGATTGGCAATATCCTGTTTCAATACGTGTGTCAGCCACTCGCGCCATTCGTCTACATCCGTGAAACCAAGTCTTGTTTTTACGCTTACGGGCAATCCCCCTGCTTTTGCTGCTTGTATTAACTCTGCTGCAACTTCCGGCCGGCGGATAAGACCGCTTCCCTTACCGTTCTGTGTCACATTAGGCACAGGGCAGCCCATATTGATATCTAGTCCTTTAAATCCTAACTCTGCCATGCCAATACTCATTTTACGGAAGTTTTCAGGCTTATCTCCCCATATATGGGCCACAATTGGCTGTTCATCCTCTGTAAAAGTCAAACGGCCGCGCACGCTATCCTTCCCATCCGGGTGGCAATAGCTCTCTGAGTTTGTGAACTCTGTAAAAAACACATCCGGTCTGCCTGCTTCACTTACTACATGCCGGAAAACAACATCTGTCACATCTTCCATTGGTGCCAGTACAAAAAATGGCCGTGGCAATTCACGCCAGAAATTTTCTGTCATAACAAAAATCAAATCCTTTCATTAGAGGATACAGCTAGACCTGTATCTCAATATTAAAAAACTGACCATGCTTCTTTTTACACTTATCGCATGCGAAAGCATTTCTTATCAATCTATAGTAAATTTTGAACATTTCACGTGGGATGATTATCTACCCTATTTTTTATATTGTGGTTAACTTGCGCTGACCTTCGTCTTTCTTAGTGGCCTTACTTTTGAACTTTTGGATAAAAAGGATTCCAACCTAAATAGAATATCATATGAGTTCTCCATATTACCAACGCAAAATAATTGCCCTGTTATTGAAGATAAGATATTTAACGCTACACCATATCCGTATCTCAATATCATATTTGCGGAAAAACTAATTTCAAGAGATAAACTTCGATTAAGCAAATTGAGTTGGGGGTGGTATAACTGAATACTCAAGAGAATGAAAAAACCTCTACTTAAGCTGCTAACACTTGTGAATCACATGGAGTAAAGAGGATGAGAAGAGAAAATAAATCCTTATTTAAAAGAATTCAAGAACTTCAATCTGAATCATTTGGCATTTGCTCATGATTTAGAAAATAACCAACGCAGCAAGTGGCAACCTACTATATATTTGTACAGGGTTATAATTCGGTAATCCTGATCCAGAACCAATAAAATAGACTGCTGACTATGTGTCGCAGTCTTCACTCATAAAATTAATTAAGAAAGTCTTCATTTTCTTTCATCAGTAAATAAGGCATCAGAAGTTATTGCTTTAATTTCGAATATCCTTTGTTATCCCTGTAATTATTTGTATAATAGTGAAAACTCCCAAGAAAACAGTAATAATATTAAACCATGGATTATCATAGAATGAAAGATATGTTTGAAAGAAATCTAGTTCAACTATGTTTGCTGGGAATCCATTCATTTCTCTATACTTAGGACCCCATCCCGTTAATTCTACAAAATTAAAATAAAACTGAGATACTAAAAATGCCAAAAATGTTTGAAACCAACTTCTTTTATATAACGGTCGTTTTTTATATACTTTATCCATTTAATTATCCATTTCCTTCTCTGCAATACTTTTTAGCCAAGTGTCAATCTAAAATCATTATATTATGAAGCATGATTGTCGCAAGGATATAACCATTGTAGGTATTACTGTAATAGTTGTTATCGTCTCGGCACTATTATTTAATTGTTGTAATGCTAATACGTTATTCATTTTAAAATGGGGTTGGCCATCATTTTCACCTCTTTCGTTTATTACAATGTTTCAACTTTTTACATCGAATGACTCTTGAAATGATATACGCCATACCTTTCCTTATATTCCTATCATCAATATTTCACACGTAATAACTGCAAGTCAATATATAATTTTACAAATTATGAAAAATATATCTATGATTTCACATCATTCTTCTCATGTATTTTAATCATACTTGAAGGAAATTTTTCCGGTTAAATAACGCTTTTTTTCACCCGCTTTTCAACACGTTTTTTCAATTCTTTTCGCCAGTTAAAATAAAGATCTCCGAGAAAAGAAGGAAGATAAAATTGGGGAAAGACAGTTAGGACAAGGGCTGCGCACGAAAAAGACCCGGAAATCGGAATTGTTTATTTTACCGAAATCCAGGTCTTATTAGGAAAACTATTTTATGACTGGGAAATGTTCTTTTTAGTTAGACGATTTCAATACAAGTCTCGCCACTGCTTCAACATGCGCCGTCTGCGGAAACATATCGACAGGCTGAATATAGTCCACGCGATAGTCCTTCGACAGCGTCTGCAAATCCTTCGCAAGCGTGGATGGATTGCAGGAAACGTAGACGAAGCGTTTCGGTTTGACTTGTTTGATCGTGTCCAGGAACGTGCTGTCACAGCCCGTTCTTGGCGGGTCTACGATGACGACGTCCGGGCGGAAGCCTTCTTTCGTCCATTTCGGGAGCCAGTGCTCGGCTGTTCCTGTTACGTATGTGGCATTTGCCATGCCGTGTTTTTTGGCGTTTTTCTTAGCATCGTCAATTGATTCCTTGATGACGTCCATGCCGCGGACTTCCTTCGCTCCGTCCGCCACCCACATGCCGATAGTGCCGACGCCGCAATACGCATCAACGACTTTTTCTTTTCCGGTCAGCTGCGCCGCTTTTTTCACTTCATCATACAGCTTGACGGTCTGTTCCGGATTGAGCTGGAAGAAAGCGCGGGCGCTCAATTCAAAAGATACGTCGCCGAGCACTTCTTGAATCACTGTTTTTCCGGCGAGCTGTTTTGTTTTCTCACCAAAAATCACTGAGGTTTTCGCCCCGTTTACATTCTGAATAATGGATTTGACCTCTGGCAATCGCTTTTGAATCGCTTTGACGATTTCTTCCTTGTGCGGAAGCGTTTCTTTTGCGGTTACAAGCACGACCTGCACTTCGCCTGTTTCAAAGCCGACTCTCGTCACGATCGTGCGAACGTCGCCTTTTCGTTTTCTTTCATTATAAACAGACACATTGAAGTCCTCTAAAATGCGGCGGACGATGCCTGTTGTTTTGTTCGTTGCCGGATGCTGAACGATACAGTCTTTAATCGGCACGATGTCATGAGAATCAAGGCCGTATAAGCCGGCGATGATGCTGCCGCTTTGCGAGCGCCCGATCTGGAATTGGCTTTTATTGCGGTAATTCCACGGGTTGTCCATGCCAATCGTTTCTTTGATTTCTATGTTTTCAACTTTAAACTTCGTATGGCGTTCAAGAGACTGAATGACGATATCGCGTTTTTCCCGAAGCTGCTGGCTGTATGCAAGGTGCTGAAGCTGACAGCCGCCGCATTGTTCATAAACAGGGCAAGGCGGTGCCACCCGGTGCTCAGATGCCTTGCGGATTTTCTTAATGCGGCCCTCCGAAAACTTCGGCTGGACCTTTGTGGCCTGCACAACAACTTCTTCGCCAGGAAGCGCACCGGGCACGAAGACGACTTTTTTCTTAAAATAGCCGACACCTTCTCCGTTAATGCCGAGACGCTTAATCGTCAGCGGAAAAGTTTGTCCGACCTTCAGTTCGACGGGCGCCTGTTTCTTTTGTTGGTTCACGTTGTTCTCTCCGTTTCTATATAAAGCTTTCTGCAGATGGCAGAAAGTGAAATGGTTTTTTCACATCTTTCTAGTATAACACGTTTGCAGGATTTCCTTCATTGTCAGATGAATTATTCTATACTCCTCCACAAATATAAAGACGCATAGCTTAAATAAGGCTCCCACTCCTTGCTCATCGCCAGCATGACATCCTTTGCCGGCTTATCGTCCAGCTGAAAGTGGCGTTTGATGGCATTCTGGAGGCCGATATCGGCAAGCGGGAATAAATTGGGACGGCCAAGTCCGAACATGAGGATATTTTGCACGGTCCACGGGCCGATACCCCTGATTTTGATCAATTTCTTCATAATGTCTTCATCTGCCATATGCGGCAGCTCTGACAAGCTGAGTGTGCCTTCTGCGATCATCCTTGATGTATCAATGGTGTATTCCGCTTTTCTCATGCTGAATTGCAGATCACGCAGATCCTGATAATCGAGTTCCGCAATCGTTTCCGGCTTTGGATAGCACCACACGCCATCCTTCTGCTCGCCAAACGCATGAACAAATCGTTCTGTTAGCGTGTAAGCGAAGGAAAGATTAAGCTGCTGGTGGATAATGCATTTCATCATGCAGTTGTACACGCTGTAGTCCAGAACAAGCGGCGTCCCGGCATGCTCTTCAAAAATGGCGGACAGACTCGTTTTTGAGAAATGATCCAGAACGTGCTGCAAATGATGTTCCCATTGAAAAATCCGCTTGATTTCCTTCATCATCTCATCCTGATCCGTTTCCCCGCTGACGAGGAACTCAGGCTCGTCAGCATAGCCTAACGCCTGTACTTTTACAATACATACGTCTCCCGCATGATTTCTGATCGGCACGCGGACTTCTCTCGCCTCTCGATCGACAGCATTGAGGGGGTCTAAAGACAGCCTGTCCAATACGCGGTCAAAATGATACGGCGGCGTGACAGATACTTTTTCCTTCCACATGTGATCCACCCTTTTTCCGTTTTTGTTCAGTATAACATGCCGCTGGAACAGGCAGAGAGTACCGTATACTTTTCTCATAAAGACCGCATGATATAATGGCAGGTGGAGGGTTGTTTATGATCAACATTACCGCAATCACAACAGAGCATCAGCTGCTGAAAAATATACCAATCGAACGAGTGGAACAGCCTGATATTGCATGGTACTGGGTTGATTTTTACGGCCCGGAGGATACGGAAACGGCGTTATTGAGAGATTTTTTTCATTTTCACCCGCTTGCCATTGAGGATTGCTTCCAGCATATGCAGCGGCCGAAGCTTGACCATTATGACGGCTATCGTTTTTACGTGATTCATGCGCTGAATAAGGAAACACTTGAGACGGAGGAAGTCGATATCTTTCAAGGCGAAAAATTTGTCGTCACCTTTCATTTACACGAAACGCCCGGTATCGCTAAAGTCCGGGAGCGTTTGTATGCTTCACCGGACATATTGAAAAAAGGGCCCGGGCATATTTCTTATATGATCATGGATCAGCTTGTTGATGAATATTTTCCTCTCGTGTATAAAATTGAAGACCGGCTGAATGAAATTGAAGAAAGCCGTCCCCACAAAACGTATGGAACGCTGATGAACGAGGTGTTTGATCTCAGAACAGACCTATTGCATTTAAGACGGACGATTATCCCGATGCGTGATTTGCTCTACCGGATTTTAAGCCTTGACCATGTGAAAGAGCAGCGGGAGACGAAAGCCTATTTCAGCGACATATATGATCATTTGTTAAAGTTGTCTGAAATTGTGGAATCCAACCGTGACATGACGTCCGACTTGCGTGACAGCTACGTGACGCTAAACTCAAACCGGATGAATGCGATTATGATGACACTGACGATCGTATCAACCATTTTCATCCCGCTCACCTTTATTGCCGGTGTATACGGTATGAACTTCGACTTTATGCCGGAACTGCATTGGAAATACGGATATTTCGCTGTACTTGGCCTGATGACCGCGCTTGTGATTGGAATGCTGATTTGGTTTAGACATAAAGGATGGTTCAATATTTTTAAATGAGGACAGCGAGCAGCTGTTCTTTTTTGTTGTAAGCCGATCGCTATGCATATTCTGTTCATATTGTTTATAATGGAAAAAATATTCAGGGAGTGATCAGATTGAAAATTGCTGTCATCGGACTCGGCAATATGGGACAGCCCATTGCCCGAAATGTTCTTCAAGCAGGCTACGAATTGACTGTCTATAACCGGACGAAACAAAAGACAGAAGACCTTGTCACAGCAGGCGCACAGGCAGCTGATACGCCGCGGCTGGCGGCAAAGTCCGCTGATATTGTCATCACAATGCTTGCAGATGATGATTCTGTCAGCACCGTGACATTCGGAGAAGACGGGCTGCTTGAAGGATTAGCAGAGAACGGCATTCACATCTCGATGAGCACAATCAGTGTTGAGTTCTCAGAAAAGCTCGCAGCGGCTCATGCAGAGAAAGGACAATCCTTTCTCGCCGCTCCCGTCCTTGGCAGACCGGATGCCGCAGCCAAAGCCGCGCTTCGCATCATAACAGCAGGACCGGCGGAAGCGAAGCAAACCGCCAAGCCTCTGCTCGACAGCCTCAGCCAGCAGGTATTTGACGTCGGCGAAGAAAGCAAGATAGCAAATGCAGCGAAAATCAGCATCAATTTCTTACTCGTGTCTATGCTGGAGGCGTTATCTGAATCCTTCTTAATGATGGAGAAATACGGCTTAGAACAAAAACAATTTTTAGAAATCGCCAGCGCGCTCTTTGGTTCTCCAGTCTATCAAAATTACGGAACCATTATGGCCGAGCAGAAATTTGAGCCGGCCGGCTTCAAAATGTCTTTAGGGCTGAAGGATACCAACCTGGCACTCGCCGCCGCAAAACGGGTTTCTGCAAATCTTCCTCTTGCCGAGCTGGCCAAGAGCCATTTTGAAAGCGGGATTGAACAGGGCTTCGGAGATCTGGACTGGGCCGCACTGATTAAATGTATAAAATAAAGAAAAGCCTCTCCGTTTAAGGGACTGACCCCCGTTTTTGAGACAGGGATCAAAACACCTTTTAAACAGCCAATTGCCGATAATTTATCGGTGATTGGTTGTTTAGTTTCGTTTGAATACGAATATTGTTATAATAATGAATGTATTCTATGACAGTGCGTTCTACGATGGCGGTCGTGGTTCGATCAATGCTGTTAAGATAGAACGTTTCAGACTTTAGTGAGGAATGAAACGATTCGATGGAGGCATTATCAGCGGGTGTCCCTTTGCGGGACATGCTCATGGTAATGCCTTTTGTTTTAACAGCTTTCTGATACTCGTAAGATGTATACACAGATCCTTGGTCACTATGTAACACGCAGTTCTCAGGCAGTGTTGGCAGTTGATCAAGTGTGTGTAAGACAAAGTCTGTGTCCTGCTTATCTCCAATCGTAAAAGCAATCACTTCTCCATTATATACATCCAATATACTGGAAAGGTACAATTGTTTCTGTCCATAAGGCAAATACGTGATGTCTGTTACTAGTTTTTCAAGAGGATGATCAGACTGAAAGTTCCTATCTAATATATTGTCGACCACGGCATATGGCTGCCCATTCTTCTTGCGCTTTTTCACCTTAACCCGGCACTGCCACTGATTTTTCTGCATAATACGCTGAACCGTTTTATGGTTAATACACATTCTCTTTTTTAATATAGCTGTGATTTTTCGATATCCATATCGATACTGGTGCTCTCGGCACAACGTGCCGATTTGTTTTTCTAAATGGCGCTTGGGATGATCTTTCTTCAGATTCTTCTTCCAACGATAATAAGACGAGCGAGAGATACCTAAATGAATACAGATATCCTGCACGGTCATTGTGCTGTGCAATTCTTCTACAAGTTCGACTGACGTTTGGCTATCAACTTCCTTTCCAATTCGTTGTACTTTTTTAACACTTCATTCTGTTGTCTCAGATATCGATTCTCTGCCTGCAGTTTCTCTAATTCGGAAGAATACTCCGGACCTTTTCCATAAGTGTATTGCTTACCAACAGGCTGTTCAAATCGATGTGTATCACCAGCCTTATACCATCTGACCCATGTCTTAATCTGCGTATTATTTTTGATATTCAACTCCTGCATGATCTCTTTCATAGGTACGCCTGCCAATCTCATTTCTACAGCCTTCTGTTTCACTTCAACCGGATAACTCACTCTTGTCCCCATAGAAAAAACACCTCCAAGTCTAATTTCGGATAACAATCATCCGTATTCAAACTTGAAGGTGTTTTTATTTGTCTCATCTTATGGGGTCAGTCCCTTAAGGAGAGGTTTTTCTCTTTACAAAGACGGCAGCCTCATTTCTTTCTCAAACATCAGATCATCAATGCTTTTAAATGTGTAGCCCTGTTTTTTCAGATCTGTAATCGCGTCATCCAGCGCTTCTGCATTGTTCCTCGATACGGTGTGAAGCAGGTAAATGGCGCCCGGGTGCGCCTGCTTGATCATATGATCGTAGGCATATTTCTTCCCCTTTTGGTTGTTGATTTTCCAATCAACAAAAGCGACCGACCAGAAAACGGTTTGATAGCCGAGGCGTTTCGTTTCTTTCAGTACGTACTCACTGAACACGCCGCGCGGCGGACGCAAATACAGGTTGTCCTGCTTTCCCGTAATTTTAAAAACCTCTTCGTTGACTGAATCAAGTTCATCCTGAATCTGATCAGCTGTTTTTGTCGTTAAATCCGGATGGTGAAAGGAATGGTTGCCGATAATATGGCCCTCATCTGACATACGTTTGATCAGCTGAGGCTGGTCCTTTACGAAATGCCCGGTGACAAAAAACGTTCCTGTTACGCGATGTTTTTTTAAGACATCAAGCACTTTTGGCGTATAGCCATTTTCATATCCGTTATCAAACGTTAAGTAAATCGTTTTTTCCTTTGTATTCCCTAAATAAAACGCGTCATATTTTTCAATCAAACTGTTCAGCTGCTTCCCGGCATCTGGCGGCTGATGATTGACACTTCGTTTAAAGCCCCAATTAATCGGCTCATTCGGCACCGCTTCCGCCTGTGCTGCACCTCCGGCAAGCAATACGGCGGCGCAGCATATTGAACACATCCACTTCATGGCCAGCGCTCCTTCTGCATTTTTTCTTATTTTACAGATAGGGGCTTTGTTTTATACTGTTGCTTTATGCCAATAAAAAAACCGCGGCGGGCGCGCGGTTTTATTCCCAATCTTTTTTAAAACGTTCGTATTTGGCTTCCAGGTCATCAAGCATGCTGATAAGCCTGTCTATATCTTCAACGTCGGTTGCTTCAGGGTCTAATGAATCGATGACGTTCATAAACATGTCAAGTCTGTTCTTTAAATAATCAATCTGCTGATCTTTATTGTTTACGGCGTTCCCCATTCTGTTCCTCCATTCATTTTTTATTATGGTAGCTCATTTTTTGCCGTTTTTCAATCGCCGCGCTACTTGCGATCTTGGCAAATCAGGTCTAAAATTAACTGTTGGCAGCGTTAGTATGCCCATTTATAAAGGAGTTAGATAGTCATGACACAAAACACGAAGCTGCGTCCGATTACGCCCGAGTTTGACCCTTGGGAAGCCTATATGGATGTTGACCAATACGGAGACATGCAGCTGACAAACGTTGAATTCACAACGACGACACTGTGCAATATGAGATGCGAGCATTGTGCTGTAGGCTATACATTGCAGCCTAAAGACCCGAATGCTCTGCCAATAGATCTTCTGTTAAAACGGCTGGAGGAAATCCCGCGCCTCAGATCCATCAGCATCACAGGCGGAGAGCCGATGCTTTCGTTGAAATCAGTAAAAGAATATGTTGTTCCTTTATTGAAATATGCCCATGAACGGGGTGTGCGGACACAAATTAATTCAAATCTGACCCTCGACATCGAGCGGTACGAATGGATCATTCCGTATCTCGATGTGCTACATATTTCTCATAACTGGGGTACAGTTGAAGATTTTGCTGAAATCGGCTTTGCCATGATGGACAGAAAACCGACCTTCGAACAGCGCGCGCGCTATTTTGAAAAAATGATCGAAAACAGCCGCACGCTCGTGGATGCCGGAGTAATGGTATCTGCGGAAACGATGCTGAACAAACGAACTCTTCCGCATATTGAGCATATTCACCGCCAAATCACAGAAGATATGAAATGTCAGCGTCACGAGGTACACCCAATGTATCCAAGCGATTTCGCAAGCGCTCTTGAATCCCTCAGCCTGAAAGAGATGAGAAAGGCCATTCACCGCTTGCTGGATATTCGTGATGAAAATACGTGGATGCTGTTCGGAACGCTGCCGTTTTATGCCTGCAGTCCGGACGAAGACGACCAAAAGCTGCTTCGCCGGCTTCGCGCGGCGAAAAACGTCACAGTGCGAAATGACCCTGACGGCCGATCCCGCCTGAATGTGAACATTTTCGACGGAAACATTATCGTGACCGATTTCGGTGATACCCCGCCGCTTGGCAACATTCAGACGGACAGCCTCCCTTCCGCTTATGAAAAGTGGAGAGAGACCAAGCTTGCGAAGGAACTAAGTTGCCACTGCCCGAATGTCCGGTGCCTCGGACCGAATGTTCTTGTCAAAAACAGTTATTATCAGGATACAGACTTCACAAAACGTCAAGCCAGGAGTTAGATGCGGATGAAAGAAACACTTACGGAGATTTTTCAAAATAAAATCGTCGATATTCTCCTCGTTGCCGTTATCCTTTGGATCGGTGTCTTTATCATCAACCGGCTGGTACAGCTATTTTTTAAACGGACGGATTTTATTGAAGAAAAAAAGGAAAAAACGATTGAAAGCCTTGTCCGTTCTGTCACCCAGTATACGGCGACAATTGGTTTTATCTTTTACGTTATTTCTTTATTTGTGCATGATTTCGGCAAGATATTGGCCGGGGCGGGCGTAGCAGGTATCGTGATCGGTTTTGGCGCCCAATCGCTGATCAAAGATGTGCTGGCTGGTGTGTTCTTAATATATGAACG
This sequence comes from Bacillus sp. FSL W8-1202, assembly GCF_038006165.1. Classification (NCBI taxonomy): domain Bacteria; kingdom Bacillati; phylum Bacillota; class Bacilli; order Caryophanales; family Bacillaceae; genus Bacillus; species Bacillus sp. FSL W8-1202. Next base: position 1,964,334 of record NZ_JBBOUR010000001.1, on the reverse strand, counting down.
CCAGCTGCACAAAGGCGATTATGTCACCGTCAACAACTTGTTCAACGGAACAGTGGAGGAAATCGGCCTCCGCTCGCTGCAAATCCGGGAATGGAGCGGGAAGCTGCTCACCATCAGCAACGGCGAGGTCAGACAAATAGAGAACTATAATATTGATTTTATGCGGATTACCGAATCCTTTCTTATCAGCTTTAAAGAAGATCCGGACCGCGTGTACAGCGTGTTGGAAGAGGCATGTGACATGCTGAACGAAGAGCTTCGTGATTCATTGAAGCGGGATGAATTCGGCAATCCGACAGAACCATTTCAAATCCACGGCATCACCGCATTGAATAAAATCAATCGCGGCGTCGAATTTACGGTTAAAGGCATGGTGAAAGATGATGATTATTTCAGTGCCAGCCTTGCAGTAAGACGGGTTCTCGTTCGCCAACTCTACCAAAACAATGTGCAAATGCTTGAGGAAGCGGTCCGAATCGAGAGAACCCAATAAACAAAAAACTGATTCCGAGTTGGGACTGACCCCCGTTTTTGAGACAGGGATCAAAACACCTTTTAAACAGCCAATTGCCGATAATTTATCGGTGATTGGTTGTTTAGTTTCGTTTGAATACGAATATTGTTATAATAATGAATGTATTCTATGACAGTGCGTTCTACGATGGCGGTCGTGGTTCGATCAATGCTGTTAAGATAGAACGTTTCAGACTTTAGTGAGGAATGAAACGATTCGATGGAGGCATTATCAGCGGGTGTCCCTTTGCGGGACATGCTCATGGTAATGCCTTTTGTTTTAACAGCTTTCTGATACTCGTAAGATGTATACACAGATCCTTGGTCACTATGTAACACGCAGTTCTCAGGCAGTGTTGGCAGTTGATCAAGTGTGTGTAAGACAAAGTCTGTGTCCTGCTTATCTCCAATCGTAAAAGCAATCACTTCTCCATTATATACATCCAATATACTGGAAAGGTACAATTGTTTCTGTCCATAAGGCAAATACGTGATGTCTGTTACTAGTTTTTCAAGAGGATGATCAGACTGAAAGTTCCTATCTAATATATTGTCGACCACGGCATATGGCTGCCCATTCTTCTTGCGCTTTTTCACCTTAACCCGGCACTGCCACTGATTTTTCTGCATAATACGCTGAACCGTTTTATGGTTAATACACATTCTCTTTTTTAATATAGCTGTGATTTTTCGATATCCATATCGATACTGGTGCTCTCGGCACAACGTGCCGATTTGTTTTTCTAAATGGCGCTTGGGATGATCTTTCTTCAGATTCTTCTTCCAACGATAATAAGACGAGCGAGAGATACCTAAATGAATACAGATATCCTGCACGGTCATTGTGCTGTGCAATTCTTCTACAAGTTCGACTGACGTTTGGCTATCAACTTCCTTTCCAATTCGTTGTACTTTTTTAACACTTCATTCTGTTGTCTCAGATATCGATTCTCTGCCTGCAGTTTCTCTAATTCGGAAGAATACTCCGGACCTTTTCCATAAGTGTATTGCTTACCAACAGGCTGTTCAAATCGATGTGTATCACCAGCCTTATACCATCTGACCCATGTCTTAATCTGCGTATTATTTTTGATATTCAACTCCTGCATGATCTCTTTCATAGGTACGCCTGCCAATCTCATTTCTACAGCCTTCTGTTTCACTTCAACCGGATAACTCACTCTTGTCCCCATAGAAAAAACACCTCCAAGTCTAATTTCGGATAACAATCATCCGTATTCAAACTTGAAGGTGTTTTTATTTGTCTCATCTTATGGGGTCAGTCCCAGTTGGAATCAGTTTTTTATTTATCTTGGCAGTGAGGAAAGCTGAAAGCCAAACGTGACATGATCTTGAACCGGAATCCACGCGCCGATTCCCTGTGACGTGACATTTTTCACGACGAGTTTTCGTTTATTTCCTTTCAGCACTAAGTACACTTCTCCGTAAGTCACTTTTCCTTTTTCATTCACAGCCGGTGCATATGCATGTAGATAACCAATTTTTTTAGGAGCGACTTTATAAATCTGATCCCGTTTTGTGCCAGCCCCAATGACCGTCTCAAATGCAAGCGGGAGGTTCGTTTTCTTCATTGCTTTTTGCATCATCATGCTTTTGACATCTTCAGCATTTGGAACTTTAGCTGTCAGGCCGCCCTTCACTCTGTACTGCTGTTCCTGGGCATAATGCATTTCAGCCGTTTCTTTCCCGCCGCGGTTATCCGCACGGTTTGTATTGATTTTTTTATATTCCCAGTTTGCGACTGTTTCATTTGATTCATAGCCGAGCGCCCATTTCCCGAGAAATATTGTCGCCCGGTACCCTACTGCAAGCGGTGTGCCGGATATGTTGGATTCATTCAGCATTTTGATGAGATGCGGATTTTCAATCTTCACCTCAGAATGATCGAGCAATTCCCTTGCCAGCTTGCTCGGCTGAAGCATTGGCTGATCCTGTGAAGCATTCGGATACGTGTTTTCCTTTGAAATGCTTGCGACAGAATTAGGAACCTTAAACTGCTTTTTCGCGTGGATGGGCTGAACGCCGAAAAAACTAAAGAATAACAACACAATAAGTGTGGAATGAAATAGCTTTTTCATCATATCACTCTTTCTATGGCATTTTCCCTTAGTCTTTTCATCCCGCTTTGTTGTTATCCATCATTTTTTCAGGTTAAAGAAGGAAAAAGCCGATCGCCATAATGACATATGCAGCAAGCAGTGTCGCACCTTCAAACCAGTTGGAATCCCCGTCATTTGAAATCGCGATCATCAAGAGAACCGCTGATACCATCGCGACGAGCTCCGGCAATGTAAATACAAGCGGCATGCTTGTCGGAAAAAAGATAGAACAGATGACGAGAACCGGTGCGACAAACATAGCGATCTGCAGCGTAGAGCCGACTGCAATTTCAACCGCAATGTCCATTTTATTTTTGAAGGCCATAATAATCGCTGACGCGTGCTCCGCCGCATTTCCTACAATCGCCACGATGATGACCCCGATAAACAGCTCGCTCCAGCCGAACTGTTCAGCCACCGAGTGAAAGGTATGGACCAGGTTTTCGGATATGTATGCAACCACAATCGTTGCCGCAAACAAGACAATCGTCGCAACCTTCCCTGACCATTCCGGCTCTTCCTCTTCTTCAGTCTGAGCGGCATTATTCGGCTGATAAACGCCCCGATGCGTGACAAGTTTAAAGTACAGCGCCGCCACATATAACAGAATCATAATGATGCTGATGCCGATGCTTAAATTGAGTTTGCTGGCGTTTCCCATACCAACAGAGAATACCTCCGGAATCACAAAGGCGACAATGATGGCAAAAATCAGAAGCCCGGAATTATGGCGGGCATCATGGATATTAAATTCCTGCCGCTTATATTTTAAACCGCCGACAAAAAACGATAGGCCCGCTACCAGCAGCAGGTTCCCCAGCACTGAACCGGTTAAAGAGGCAAGCACGATTCCTGTCAGGCCTTCCTTTAATGCAAAAAGGGAAATAATCAGCTCCACCGCATTCCCGAAGGTTGCATTCAACAAACCGCCGATACGCGGTCCTGCAATAATGGACAGTGATTCTGTCGCCCTCCCCATATAGCTTGCAAGCGCGATAATCGTCACGCAATAAACGGCAAATAGAACCGCGGAAGGCCAATGCATCAAACTGCCAATCACAGAAAGCGGAACACCGGCCGCCACTAAAATAAAAAAGATACGATTCATGGTGAAATAGCTCCTTTTTTATGACTTGTTTTATTTTTATTCTTCACAAAAACCTTCATGATTACACGAGGGCAAATGTATAGCGTGATATAGGCTTTTTTCAGGTTGCCTGCTTTTGGAAAACATTGTACGATCAACATAGATTCCACATAAGGAGAACTGACACGATGTCACGATTTCATTTCTTTATCCTTGTCTTGCTCGTTTCCATTTCTGGGTTTTCACAAGGCATGCTGCTGCCTGTCATTTCAATCATTTTTGAAACAAATGGAGAATCCGCTGCTATCAACGGCCTGCACGCGACCGGGCTTTATATCGGTGTGCTTTTGGCTTCGCCGTTTATGGAAGCGCCGCTCAGAAAGCTCGGATTCAAGCCGTTGATCGTCATGGGCGGAAGCATTGTCATTTTAAGCTTATTCGGATTTATTTGGCTTCAGTCAGTTTGGGTCTGGTTCCTGCTTCGCCTGTTCATTGGAATCGGCGACCACATGCTTCACTTTTCTACGCGCAAACGTGGGTGACCTCCATGTCATCAAAACAAAATCGCGGAAGAAACCTGTCTATTTATGGGCTTTCCTTTGGCCTTGGCTTTGCCGCAGGCCCGTTCATGGTGCCGCTTGTCAAACTGAGTCCGTCGCTTCCTTTTATCGTATCCGGCTGCATCAGTCTGTTTGCGTGGCTTTTTGTTTTCTTTCTACAAAATGCATACCCGGAAACCAGTCCTCATGAAACCAAATCAGACAATAGTTTCAGGCGATTTTATCAGGCCATGCTGTTTGGGTGGGTTGCCTTTATGCCTACATTTGGCTATGGCTTTCTGGAAACGGCGCTGAACGGAAGCTTTCCGGTGTACGCGCTCCGTTTGGGGATATCAGTAGACGCAGTAGCGATCATCCTTCCAGCATTTGCGATTGGAAGCATTATCTTTCAGTTTCCGCTCGGCATCCTCAGCGATAGATACGGCAGGCGGAATGTGCTGCTGGTGATTTTACTGACTGGGGCTCTTTGCTTTTTTATCGCCGGTGTATTTCCTTCGCCCTACGTGATCAGCGGCTGCTTTTTTATTGCAGGAATGGCAGTAGGATCAACCTTTACACTTGGCATCAGCTATATGACAGATCTTCTCCCGCCCCACCTCCTGCCGGCGGGGAACCTGCTTTGCGGCATTACATTCAGTCTCGGCAGCATCCTCGGTCCGGTTGCCGGCGGCTGGTATATGCAGACATTTGAAAGCGCAAACTTGTTCTACTTCATTACTCTCACGCTTAGCGCTGTGTGGCTGGCCCTTGTGCTGGGCAAACCGAAAAGCTGGTCACCGGCTGAAACCTATTCTTCATCTTCTTAATCAAAAAGCCTCCCGACATCATGGGACTGACCCCATAAGATGAGACAAATAAAAACACCTTCAAGTTTGAATACGGATGATTGTTATCCGAAATTAGACTTGGAGGTGTTTTTTCTATGGGGACAAGAGTGAGTTATCCGGTTGAAGTGAAACAGAAGGCTGTAGAAATGAGATTGGCAGGCGTACCTATGAAAGAGATCATGCAGGAGTTGAATATCAAAAATAATACGCAGATTAAGACATGGGTCAGATGGTATAAGGCTGGTGATACACATCGATTTGAACAGCCTGTTGGTAAGCAATACACTTATGGAAAAGGTCCGGAGTATTCTTCCGAATTAGAGAAACTGCAGGCAGAGAATCGATATCTGAGACAACAGAATGAAGTGTTAAAAAAGTACAACGAATTGGAAAGGAAGTTGATAGCCAAACGTCAGTCGAACTTGTAGAAGAATTGCACAGCACAATGACCGTGCAGGATATCTGTATTCATTTAGGTATCTCTCGCTCGTCTTATTATCGTTGGAAGAAGAATCTGAAGAAAGATCATCCCAAGCGCCATTTAGAAAAACAAATCGGCACGTTGTGCCGAGAGCACCAGTATCGATATGGATATCGAAAAATCACAGCTATATTAAAAAAGAGAATGTGTATTAACCATAAAACGGTTCAGCGTATTATGCAGAAAAATCAGTGGCAGTGCCGGGTTAAGGTGAAAAAGCGCAAGAAGAATGGGCAGCCATATGCCGTGGTCGACAATATATTAGATAGGAACTTTCAGTCTGATCATCCTCTTGAAAAACTAGTAACAGACATCACGTATTTGCCTTATGGACAGAAACAATTGTACCTTTCCAGTATATTGGATGTATATAATGGAGAAGTGATTGCTTTTACGATTGGAGATAAGCAGGACACAGACTTTGTCTTACACACACTTGATCAACTGCCAACACTGCCTGAGAACTGCGTGTTACATAGTGACCAAGGATCTGTGTATACATCTTACGAGTATCAGAAAGCTGTTAAAACAAAAGGCATTACCATGAGCATGTCCCGCAAAGGGACACCCGCTGATAATGCCTCCATCGAATCGTTTCATTCCTCACTAAAGTCTGAAACGTTCTATCTTAACAGCATTGATCGAACCACGACCGCCATCGTAGAACGCACTGTCATAGAATACATTCATTATTATAACAATATTCGTATTCAAACGAAACTAAACAACCAATCACCGATAAATTATCGGCAATTGGCTGTTTAAAAGGTGTTTTGATCCCTGTCTCAAAAACGGGGGTCAGTCCCATCATGTCAGGAGGCTTTTATGCTAATGGTAGCCGTTTTGTCCGTTGGCGCTTCCGCTTGTTTTATTGCTCGATTTGCTTTTCGAATTTTGTTTGTTATGGCTTCCGCCTTTTTTCGTATGCTTGGTCATCACGATATCCCCCCGACTTCTTTTTGAACCGAAGTTCGTTTATAGGGTGCGCTAATGGTAGGGATTTTCATCAGGAAGCTTTTTACGTTTATGTAAAAGAGCGTTGATCTCTCCGCCTAGGATAATTAAAATGCCGCTCAAGTAAAACCAAATCATCAGAACGATGATTCCCCCGATGCTCCCGTAAGTGGCGCTATAGTTCGCAAACGTGCTGACGTAAAACGAAAACAGTGTGCTGACAATAATCCAGCCGATGGTCGCAAAGACCGCACCCGGCATGACAAACCGGAGAGACAGCTTTTTGTTCGGCGCAATCACATACAGCGCGGAAAAAACAATCAAAAGCACAAGCGGGCTGACACCCCAGCGAATGGCGGCCCAGACGGATAAAAACAGATCCGACGCGCCGACAAAGTCAGAAGCGAGCCTTCCAATCTCCCGGCCAAATACCGGCAGAAGCAAAGCCACTAAAATCGTAAATACCATGGCAACCGTCAAAAAAATCGAGGTTAGACGAACAATGATAAAAGAGCGGTTTTCTTCCACATCATACGCGTGGTTCAGCGACCGGACGATCGCGTTCATTCCATTAGACGCAGACCATAATGCGGCGATAATCCCGAATGACAGCAAACCGCCATTTCGATTATTTAAGGTTTGATGGGTAATGGATTCAACGAGAGACATCGCACTGGCGGGAGCATATTGTTCTATGACTCCTAAAACATCATCGGTAGAAAGCGGAAGATACGCGGTGAGCGTCAGCATAAAAATCAAAAACGGAAACAGTGACAATAGAAAAAAATACGCCAGCTCCGCTGATTTGCTTTGTCCTTCATGAAGGGTGTATCTGCTGAAAAGCTCTTTCAAAAAACTCATGTCGTCTCACCTCGCATGTTTGATCATTTTTTTGAAAAATGCTCTTTCGTTTCTTGCACGAGTTCCATCACTTGCGGCGTTGTTTTCTTCAGCTCTTTCACCTGCTGGTTCACAAAGTCGACTTCCTTTGAAAGCGTTTGGGCGAGCTTTTTGGCCTCATCCACTTTTGTGATGACAGTGTTTTTTAACAGCTCCGGATTGCTTTTATACAGTGAAAGTTTATGCTTGCATGTCAGCCATCTCATGCCGCACGCCTGTCTTGTCGGCTTATGGAGCAGTGATAACGCCGCGCCTGCCGCAGCTCCTAGAAATATCCCTTTCAGCATTAAACGTTCGTTGTTCATGCAAATTCTCCTTTCACTCACAATTGTTTTTCTTTTTGAATAGACGCAAGCAGATGCTCACAGCCCGATTTGATTAATTGGCAGACTTCTTCAAAATTCCCTGTGTAGTAAGGATCGGGAACGTCGGCAAGATCTGAATCTTCAACATAGTCCAAAAGCCTTTTGATATGCGAGGTGTTTTTAAATCCCGCCATGCTTCTGAGACTTCCGATATTTTCTGCATCCATTGCAATGATATAGTCAAAATCGTCCAGATCCTGTTCGCTGACTTGACGCGCCAGCATGCCATCAAAGCTGATTCCTTCTCTGCGCAATATCTCCTGCGTTCCCTCATGCGGCGGATTGCCGATGTGCCAGCCGCCGATTCCCGCTGAGTCCGCCTTGATTTTCCCCTCTAATCCTTTTTTGGCTGCCAGGTCCCGAAAAATCGCTTCCGCCATCGGAGACCGGCAAATGTTTCCTAAACAAACAAATAACACGCTTATCATGTTGTGCAACCTCCCTATTCTTTGCCCCTATTTCTCTAAAAAGAAACCTTCATGAATATCTTAGTAGGATGTTCATTTTCTTTTCAACTGATGTCTTCACTTTTTTGGAATGAAAAGCCTGCTTTTAGAATAGGGTTTTTTTCTGATGGAATTCTGTTAGAATAAAACATACCTATATTGCGCATAGAAAGGATGGAACCATTTGTCCAGCCCAAATACAGAAACATTAACTCAAATGATTGAAGAGATTTCCCAAAAGCTGAACATGCTGAACGTCGGCGTAATCAAAGCGGAGGATTTCAGTGATGAGAAGATTGAAGACCTCACGTACCTTCACAGCATGGTGATGAAAAAAGAATCATTCAGCCCAAGTGAAATGCAGGCGATTGCTCAAGAATTAGCCTCGCTTCGTAAATAATGGAGACTGGCCGGAAACTCGGCGAGTCTTTTTTATCATTTCCCCAAACCAATTTTCCTTAGAACAGTAAACAGCAAAGTGTTCGAATAAGATTTGAAGGAGTACAAGCATGCAAACGACATCTATCAAAACAGCATCCGGAATGTATATCAACTACTTCTTTCTGGGGATGGTCAACATCATTCTCGCATCCAATATGTCTTCATTAACAAAACAGTGGAATACCGATCCGACCGGCATCAGTTATGTCATTGCCGCTATCGGGTTTGGCAAACTGCTGACATACGGCATTTCCGGAGTTCTATCAGATAAAATCGGCAGAAAGCCGCTTGTTGTCGCTTCTGCGGGAATTATGGCCGTCTTTTTAGTCGGTATTCCTTTATCACCGAGCTATCAGCTGGCGTTTGTGTTCGCCTTATTAGCCGGAGTCGCAAATTCAGCGATGGATGCCGGAACATATCCGGCCCTAACCGAGCTTTTTCCGTCTGCTTCCGGTTCGGCGAATGTCTTGGTCAAGGCCTTTATGTCTGTCGGGGCCGCACTTTTGCCGCTTTTGATCACATTTTTAGCAGACCACAGCATGTTTTACGGATTTGCTTTTTATCTGCCGGCAGCGGTCTATCTCCTGAATATTATTTATTTATCAACGCTTTCGTTTCCTAAAAAACATAAGAAACCAACTAATAGCGGCCAACAGGAATCTCCCGTTTTCTTGTCTGAACCCGTTTTTCAGAAAGAAGGCACCGCACTGATTATCATCGGTTTTACATCCACGGCTTTATTTACGGTTTCTCAAATCTGGCTCCCGAGCTACGCGCAAAAGGCAGCCGGTTTAGCTGAATCAGCATCTGTACAACTGCTGAGCTATTATAGTATAGGATCTCTGGCATCTGTTTTATTATTAGCCGTTTTGCTGAACAGATGGGTCAAACCTGTCTTCATAACGCTCTTATATCCTATTATTACTTTATGTACGCTCGCAGTCATGCTGATCGTTCATATCCCAGTTGTGCTGGACATCACTGCCTTTTTCTTAGGCTTTTCAACTGCGGGTGTGTTTCAAATTACCATTACGTTAATGACAGAGCTTTTCTGGAAGCGAAAAGGAACCGTTACCGGAATTGTAGCGACCGCTTCAAGCCTTGCATCGATTCTGCTGCCGATTGCAACAGGGCTTATCGCAAAAGCGGGGGGCATCGCCCATATTTTCATATTCGACTTCGGCATTGCGGTCATCGGAACGGCTGCAGCTGCTTTCTTGTATTACAGGTACAAGAAACTGACAGGTGCTCAAGCCTAAGCAACAAAAAACGGACGCCCCTGAGCGTCCGTTTTTTCTTATTTCTCAAGCAATGCCAATGATTCGCGGTTAAATGCCGGAATGTCGTCCGGTGTTCGGCTTGTAACCAGTTGATCCTGGCAAACAACCACTTCCTTGTCCACAACGTCGGCTCCGGCGTTTTCCATGTCAACACGAATGGACGTATAGCCTGTCGCTTTTCGGCCGTCGAGCGCTTTCGCATTGATTAAAAGCTGCGGGCCGTGGCAAATAGCGAATACCGGCTTTTTGTCAGTCATAAACGCTTTTACAAATTGGACGAAACGATCGTCAGCGCGAAGCTGGTCTGGTGAAAATCCTCCAGGAATCAAAAGCGCATCAAAGTCTGAAGGGTTTACGTCGTCAATGGACGCGTCAACTGTCACTTCCGCTTTCCCCTGCTTGCCTTTTACTGTTTTTCCTTTTTCATTTTCGATGACAGTCAGTTCATGTCCCGCTTCTTTAAAGGCTTTCGCAGGCTCAGTGTACTCGCTGTCCTCAAAATAATCTGTTAAAACAACTGCAATTTTTTTCCTCATGATTCATAACCTCCCGCTTTATATGTCTACATAAAACATTCTACCCCAGCCACACTAAAATAAACATTCCGCGATTGTGGCAAACGATAAGCATAAATACCCAGTATTTGCCGCTTGATACTGATACATAATACTCATTTTTCTCCCTTTTACAATAATCATAAAGAAACACCTACAAATAGTTACAAAATATTCTTACAATAGGAGCTGTAACACAAATTTCGTTGAAAGGTGGAGAACTGGTGAGAATACAGAAAAGACGAACACACGTCGAAAACATTCTCCGTATTCTTTTGCCCCCAATTATGATACTTAGCCTAATCCTCCCAACACCACCCATTCATGCAGAAGAAAGCGCGGCTCCTCAGGTGCATCTGAGTATTTTGGCTACGACTGATATTCATGCCAACATGATGGATTACGATTACTACAGCGACAAAGAAACGGCGGATTTCGGTCTGGCGAGAACAGCGCAATTGATCCAAAAGCACCGCGAGCAAAACCCTAACACCCTGCTTGTGGATAACGGCGACTTGATTCAAGGGAATCCGCTGGGTGAATACGCGGTGAAATATCAAAAAGACGACATTATCTCCGGCGCGAAAACCCATCCGATTATCAGCGTCATGAACGCGCTGAAATACGACGCCGGAACGCTTGGCAATCATGAATTCAACTACGGGCTCGACTTTCTCGACGGCACAATCAAAGGAGCCGATTTCCCGATTGTAAATGCCAACGTCAAAACAACTAGCGGCGAAAACCGTTACACGCCGTATGTGATAAAAGAGAAAACGGTCACTGACGAAAGCGGTAATGAGCAAAAAGTAAAAGTCGGCTATATAGGCTTTGTCCCGCCGCAAATCATGACATGGGACAAAAAGAATCTCGAGGGGCAGGTGCAGGTGCAGGATATCGTAGAATCCGCCAATGAAACGATCCCGAAAATGAAGGCGGAAGGCGCAGATGTCATTATTGCCCTCGCCCACACCGGCATTGAAAAGCAGTCACAATCAACAGGTGCAGAAAACGCCGTGTTTGACCTTGCCACCAAAACGAAAGGCATTGACGCGATTATCTCGGGCCATCAGCACGGACTCTTTCCTTCCGCCGAGTATGCGGGTGTTGCTCAGTTCGATGTGGAAAAGGGAACAATTAACGGCATTCCTGTCGTCATGCCAAGCAGCTGGGGCAAATATTTAGGCGTGATTGACCTCAAGCTTGAAAAGGCGGACGGCTCATGGAAGGTAGCAGATTCCAAAGGAAGTATTGAATCTATTGCTGGCAACGTCACATCAAGAAACGAAACCGTTACAAACACCATTCAGCAAACACATCAAAACACACTGGAGTATGTCCGAAAGGCAGTGGGCAAAACCGAAGCAGATATTAACAGCTTCTTTGCACAGGTCAAAGATGATCCTTCCATTCAGATCGTGACTGACGCACAAAAATGGTATGCCGAAAAAGAAATGAAGGATACCGAGTACAAGAACCTGCCGATTTTATCCGCTGGAGCGCCGTTTAAAGCAGGCGGCAGAAACGGAGCCAATTACTATACAAACATTCCAGCCGGAGATCTTGCGATTAAAAATGTCGGTGACTTGTATCTTTACGATAATACTGTTCAAATCGTCAAGCTGACAGGCAGCGAGGTCAAGGACTGGCTGGAGATGTCAGCAGGCCAATTCAATCAAATTGATCCAGCCAAAGGCGGCGATCAGGCCTTGCTGAACGAGAATTTCCGCTCCTATAATTTTGACGTGATTGACGGTGTCACATATCAGGTCGATGTGACAAAACCGGCTAAATACAATGAGAACGGAAAAGTGATCAATGCGGATTCATCCCGGATCATCAACCTTTCCTATGAAGGCAAGCCGATCAGCCCAAGCCAGGAATTTCTCGTGGTCACCAATAACTATCGTGCGTCAGGAGGCGGCGGTTTCCCTCACTTGACGAGCGATAAAATTGTCCACGGCTCTGCGGTTGAAAACAGGCAGGTGCTGATGGATTACATTATTGAACAAAAAACAGTCAATCCAAAGGCAGACAACAACTGGTCAATCGCGCCTGTTTCCGGCACGAATCTAACGTTTGAATCATCGCTTTTGGCGAAGCCATTTGCCGATAAAGCAGACGATGTCGCTTATGTAGGCAAGTCTGCGAATGAAGGCTATGGTGTGTATAAGCTGCAATTCGATGATGATTCAAATCCAGTTCCTCCTAAAGACGGACTGTGGGACCTGACCGTCATGCACACCAATGATACGCACGCCCATCTCGATGATGCAGCGAGACGAATGACGAAAATCAACGAAGTGCGCAGCGAAACAAACCACAACATTCTCCTTGATGCGGGAGATGTGTTTTCCGGCGATCTGTATTTTACAAAATGGAACGGTTTGGCCGATCTGAAAATAATGAACATGATGGGCTATGACGCCATGACCTTCGGGAACCATGAATTTGACAAAGGCCCGACGGTGCTTTCTGATTTTCTAAGCGGAAACAGCGCGACCGTTGATCCGGCGAACCGCTATCACTTCGAAGCGCCGGAATTTCCGATTGTCAGCGCAAACGTAGATGTGTCAAATGAGCCCAAGCTGAAATCACTTGTCAAAAAGCCGCAAACCTTTACCGCAGGTGAAAAGAAAGAGGCCGGCATCCACCCTTACATTCTGTTAGACGTTGACGGGGAGAAAGTCGCCGTATTCGGCCTGACAACGGAAGATACGGCCACCACATCAAGCCCGGGCAAAAGCATCGTATTCAATGATGCCTTTGAAACAGCACAAAACACCGTCAAAGCGATTCAGGAAGAAGAAAAAGTAAATAAAATTATCGCTTTAACCCACATCGGGCATAACCGGGATCTTGAGCTAGCCAAAAAAGTAAAAGGCATTGACTTGATCATCGGCGGTCACACTCACACCCTCGTAGACAAAATGGAGGTCGTAAACAACGAAGAACCAACGATCGTGGCGCAGGCAAAAGAATACGGCCAATTCTTGGGGCGCGTTGATGTCGCGTTTGATGAAAATGGCGTTGTGCAAACAGACAAATCAAATCTGAGCGTGCTGCCAATTGATGAGCATACAGAAGAAAACGCAGAAGCAAAACAAGAGCTTGATCAGTTCAAAAGTGAATTAGAAGACGTAAAAAATGAAAAAGTCGGCTATACGGATGTGGCGCTTGACGGCCAGCGTGAGCATGTGCGCACGAAAGAAACGAATCTCGGAAACTTCATCGCGGACGGTATGCTGGCAAAAGCGAAAGAAGCAGCCGGCGCCAGAATAGCGATAACAAATGGCGGCGGCATCAGAGCAGGCATTGACAAAGGTGATATCACACTCGGCGAGGTGCTCAACGTGATGCCGTTCGGCAATACGCTTTACGTGGCCGATTTAACCGGAAAACAAATTAAAGAAGCCCTTGAACAAGGCCTAAGCAATGTGGAAAATGGCGGCGGCGCTTTCCCTCAGGTGGCCGGAATCGAATATACCTTTACATTAAACAACGAACCTGGACACCGTGTGTTAGAAGTGAAAATTGAATCGCCTAACGGAGACAAAGTTGCTATAAATACGGATGATACCTACCGCGTGGCAACAAATAATTTTGTTGGTGCCGGAGGAGACGGATATTCTGTCTTTACAGAAGCCTCCCATGGTGAAGACCTTGGCTACGTTGATTATGAGATTTTCACCGAACAGCTGAAAAAACTAGGAAAGAAGGTCTCTCCTAAAGTTGAAGGACGGATCAAAGAAGTATTCCTGCCGACAAAGCAGAAGGACGGCAGCTGGACACTTGATGAAGACAAATTTGCGATTTACGCTAAAAATGCCAACACGCCGTTTGTCTATTACGGAACACATGAAGGATCTCAAGAGAAGCCTATCAATCTTAAAATGAAAAAAGATCAGGTCAAACTTTTGAAAGAAAGAGAATCAGATCCTTCATTGACGGTGTTCAACTACTGGTACAGCATGAAGATGCCAATGGCGAACCTTAAAACCGCAGACACTGCAATCGGAATCAAGTCCACGGGAGAATTGGATGTGTCACTGTCAGATGTATATGACTTTACAGTGAAGCAAAAAGGAAAAGAAATAAAATCATTCAAGGAGCCCGTACAGCTTTCGCTTCGCATGTTTGATATTGAAGAAGCCCATAACCCTGCCATTTATCACGTCGATAGAAAAAAGAAAGCTTTCACAAAGACAGGTCACGGATCAGTCGATGATGATATGGTGACAGGATATACAAACCACTTCAGCGAATACACGATCTTAAATTCCGGTTCGAACAACAAACCGCCGGCATTCCCGTCCGACCAACCGACAGGCGGTGATGACGGCAGTCATGGCGGAGGCTCCGACAAACCAGGCGGAAAACAGCCAACTGACGGAAACGGAGGAAATGATACGCCTCCCGGCACTCAACCGACTAACGGCTCTGGTGGAAACGGTTCGGGCGGATCAGGAACAGACGGTCCGGCTGGCGGCCTGCTTCCGGACACAGCCACATCCATGTACTCGATCCTGTTGGCCGGATTTCTGATTAGCGCACTCGGCACGGCATTGTACTTACATCAGAGGAGAAAACAGAATAGAGCGAATCAGGCATAAAAAAGAGCTGCTCGCTATGCGAGCAGCTTTCTGTATTTAAACCCACTTCACAACATCTTCAACAGCAGATCTTGTTTTCGGACGAGGGTCTCTCACTCGGTAGCCAAATGCCACCATCACAGAAATATCGAAGCTTCCGTTTTCCAGAAGGCCTTCTTCTTCAAGAATACGGTGAATGTGATCGTACTGGAAGCCTTCGATCGGGCAAGAATCAACACCGATTTGCGCAGCGGCAGTCATCATGTTGCCAAGCGCGATATAAGTTTGTTTTGATGCCCAGTCAAACAATGTTCTTTCACTTTCAAGCAAATGCAAATCGTTTTTCTGGAATTCTTCTGTTTTGCTTAAATAGCCTTCGTACACGTCATGAGGCATTTGTTTTACTTCTTTTAAATGACGTTTGATGTAGTCCGCATTATATTTGATATCCTTCGCTGTACGCGCAAGAATCAAGACGAAATGGCTTGCGGTCGGCAGCTGCTTTTGCGCGCCCCATGTGTATTCACGAAGCTTCTCGCGGAACTCCGGATTTTGGACGACGACAAATTTCCAAGGCTCAAGGCCGAGTGAGCTCGGAGACAGTCTTCCTGTTTCTAAAATAAATTCAAAATCGCTGTCTGACACTTTTTTATTCGGGTCAAATTCCTTAGTCGCATGCCTGAAATTGTATGCATCCAGAATTTGTTTCTTTAGATCTGCCATGTAAAACACCTCTCCTTTAGGTTACTCTCATCTCTATTGTAGCCATTATGATAAAAAGTAAAAGTACGCACATTTTTGTTGGATAGTATCAATTTTGATACCAAACAAAAAAGCGCGCTGCCGCAGGCAGGCGCCTCTCTCATTTCCCCCGCCGCGCAAAATCAACAAATCGGAATTTGTCGAGACGGTGTCTGCTTTCCGTATATTGAAACAAACTGGTATCCTCCAAAAAGACGTAGTTTCTCACCACGACCATATGGTCATAGCCGCGTAAATCGAGCAGCTCTCTGTCCTCGTCCGTACACGGCTCGGCGACAATTTCTTTTTGGGCGTAACTGATCGAAAGACCGAGCTCTCCTTCTATATATTCATATATGGAGTTTTCACAAATTTCTTTCGTCAGGTGAGGGACATGCTTTCTGAAAAAGTAATCCTTGTCCAAAATCACATGTTCCCCGTCAATCTTTCTAGACCTGATGACTTCCCAGATGTCGTCATCCAGATTGGCCCGGAGCTGTTTTTGGATCAGCTCTGACGGAGGCTCCAGCCCGAATTTGTGTACAGTTGTTTTCGTTTCTTTGCCAAGCGTTTGCGCGAGCTCCTTGAAGCTGACAAGGCCCGAAACGGGAAACTGCATTTTTTCACGATTGAGCACGACGGAGCCTTTTCCCCTGATTTTCTGGATATAACCGTTTTGCGCGAGCATATGAAGCGCCTTTCGGACCGTTTCTCTTGATGTACCGTACTGTGCGGTCAACTCATGTTCAGACGGAAGAATCTCCTCTGCTTTCCATCGGCCGCCTTCAATTTGCTGTGCGATGTCTTTATAAATTGTGATGAATTTATTCACCTTCATTATGGACCACCCAGCTTAGTTTAACACGGTTTCGTTAAACGATAAACAATGGACTCATACGGGCGAAGCGTCATGTTCTGAAGCCCTTCCCTTGCTTCATCGTTCGTCAACAGCACCTCTGCCTTCCATTCGTCAGGCGCTAAAGAGTCCGGCAGTGTAAAGGCCGCCTCTGTCCCGTAAAAATTATTGATCACGAGCAGCTTTTCATTGCTGCCGTGTCTTAGATACGCAAAAATGTTCGGGTCATCCTTTGCGATTATCTCATACGTTCCCTCTGTCACAATGTCATACATTTTGCGAATCTGAATCAATTTTTGATAATGGTAAAACACCGAATTTTGATCCCTCAGCGCCGCTTCGGCATTGATTTCCCGATAGTTGCCGGCGACCGGTATCCATGGGGTGCCCGTTGTAAAACCGCCATTCTCCGTAGCATCCCACTGAACAGGGGTTCTGGAATTGTCACGGGATTTCGCCTGTAAAATGGCTGTGATCTCTTGATCAGCCATTCCTTTTTCCTTAAAGGCGTGATACATGTTCAGCGATTCGACATCCCGATAGGAGCTTATGTCAGTAAACTTCGGATTCGTCATCCCCAGCTCCTCGCCCTGATAAATATAAGGCGTGCCCTGCATCATATGAATGGCCGTAGCAAGCATTTTCGCCGATTTCACCCTATATGCGCCATCATCTCCATATCTTGATACAACGCGCGGCTGATCATGATTGCACCAGAACAGAGCGTTCCATCCTCCTCCTGCGTACATCCCCGTTTGCCAGTCAGATAGGATCTCCTTCAGCTTCAAAAAGTCAAACGGCGCCAAGGCCCATTTTTCGCCGTTAGGATAGTCAACCTTGAGATGATGGAAGCTGAATGTCATATCAAGTTCTTTATTGTCAGGATTCGTATACCGGATACAGTGGTCTACGGTTGTTGAAGACATCTCACCGACCGTCATGCTGTCGTAATGCGAAAACACCTTTTCGTTCATTTCATGCAGATATTCGTGCACCCGCGGCCCGTCAGTGTAATAGGCACGGCCGTCCTCTCCGTCTTCCGCATCCGGAAAGCGCTGATCTTTAGAAATCAGGTTGATGACATCAAGCCTGAAGCCATCTATTCCCTTTTCAAACCAAAAATGCATCATGTCATAGACATGCTTTCTGACCTCTTCATTTTCCCAATTCAAATCAGCCTGCGTCACATCAAACAGATGCAAATAGTATTGGCCCGATGCTTCGTCAAGCTCCCATGCCGAGCCGCCGAATTTCGATTCCCAGTTTGTCGGAAGAGAACCGTTTTCCTGCGGGTCTTTCCATATATAAAAATCACGATACGGACTGTCTATTGAAGAGATCGCCTCGCGAAACCATTTGTGCTCTGTTGACGTATGATTGACCACAAGATCCATGACGACTTTCAGGTCTCTTTTATGTGCTTCGGACACTAGCCGCTCAAAATCCTCCATCGTTCCGTATTCAGGATAAATCGAGTAATAATCACGAGTATCGTACCCATTATCATGCTGAGGAGAATCATAAATCGGCGTCAGCCAAAGCACATCCACCTGAAGTGTTTTTAAGTAATCCAGCTTTTCAATAATGCCGTTCAAATCGCCGACACCGTTTCCCGTCGTATCGTTAAAGCTTTTCGGATAAATTTGATAAACCACAGCTTTTTTCCACCATGGCGTTTGTTCTGTTTTCATCTGTTTCCACCACCATATTTAAATTGAAAACGGGAAAAGGGAACGTTCAACACGTCCCGCTCCCCATTTGTTATTTATGTTTGAATCTCGCATACGCGTATGTTCCGGCAAACGGCACGATCAATACAATAGCCATCCCGATTGCAAACGCGCCCCAGTACTGGCTCATGATTGAGAAAATCCCCGGCACGCCGCCGACACCGACGGAGCTTGCCAGCACACCTTGAGAAGAAATATACATTCCGGCCAGGCCAGAGCTGACCATTGCAATGATAAACGGGAATCTGTATCGCAGATTCACCCCAAAGATGGCAGGCTCTGTAATGCCAAGATAAGCAGAAATCCCTGATGTGAGGGAGAGGCCTTTTTGTTTCTCATCCTTCACGATAAACATCATGGCCAGAGCCGCCGAACCTTGTGCGATATTAGAAAGCGCCAGCATCGGCCATAAAAAGGTGCCGCCGAGCTTTGAACCGATGAGCTGCAGGTCGACTGCAAGAAACGTGTGATGCATACCGGTAATCACGAGCGCTGAGTAGAAACCGCCATATAACAGGCCGCCCAGTGCGGCAAAAGAACCAAACACCGAGATAAGCCCTGAAGTCAGTACATTACCGATCGCAAATGTAATCGGGCCGATAATGATAAAAGAGGCAAATCCCGTTAAGAGAAGCGTAATTGGTGCGACAACGAGCAGCTGTATGCCCTCAGGTGTGCGTTTTGTTAAAAATACCTCAATCTTCGCCAGCATATAAGAAGCAAGCAAAATTGGGAGCACCTGGCCCTGATAGCCGACTTTCTGCACCTCTAGGCCGAATAGATTCCATACCGGGATCTCTCCGCTTTGTTCTGCCGCGCCATATCCCCACGCATTCAGCAAATCAGGATGCACGAGCATAACCCCGAGCACGATGCCGAGAAGCGGATTGCCGCCGAACCGCTTGACGGCAGACCATCCGATTAACGCAGGCAAAAACGTAAAGGCCGTGCCTGCAATCAGGTTAATCATATTAGCAAGATCCGCCCACTGCGGATAAACCTGCACAATCGATTTTGTGCTGAAGAAAATGCCTTCCGCCGTTAAAATGTTATTGATCCCCATTAAAAGACCTGCCGTGACAATCGCAGGCAATATTGGAATAAAAATATCTGCAAGCGTTTTCACAGCACGCTGCAAAGGATTCATATTTTTTTCTGAGGCCTTTTTCACTTCATCCTTTGTTGACTCGCCAATCCCCGTTTCCTTGACCAGTTCAGCATATACTTTATTGACAGTTCCCTGGCCGATTACGACCTGAAACTGTCCGTTTGTCGAGAATGATCCCTTTACCACATCAATTTGATCAAGCATCTCTTGGTCAACCTTGCTTTCATCTATTAAAGCAAAACGCAAACGTGTAACACAATGAGTTGCCGCTGCAATATTTTCAGCACCGCCGACTGCTTCGACAATCTGACGTGCCGATTTGTTCAGTTCCCCCATGCCAACCCCTCCGTATCCGTTTTTATAACTTGTATATACAACTTATAATCATATTGTATTCCTGTATATACAGGTAGTCAACACTTTTTTATAGCGCTTTCATCCTAGTCTGGAATATATGAAACAGACAAGGTTACCCTAAAAGTCACAAGCACTTATTGAATATGACATTAAAAAGCAGGGTGAGCCTCTATCAATAAATGCGACAAAGCGCTTCAGCGCATCAAAGAGCTAGAAGACAATCAGGACAGACCGATCTCTCCCAATTTGAAGGAAAACCTCGATAATCTGACCCAGCTTACAGAAGGTTGCTCAAACATCGTATTTAGACAATTTGACTTTGGAAACGGGCTGTGCGGATTTATTGTTTATATCGAAGGAATTGTAAAATCTGAACATATTCAGGATCACGCCCTCCGCCCTTTCTTAATGCATTTGACGGAACAAATAAATGAACATGAAGAGGCGCTGCAAAATACTCTATCCATTTCAAGTGTTGCAACAGAAACGAGTATGAGCAAAGTGGCTGCATCCATCATTGAGGGGAACGCGGTTTTATTTGCCGACGGGCACTCAAAAGGCCTGATCTTAAATATAAAAGGCGGACAAAGAAGAAGCATTGAAGAGCCGATAACAGAATCGACCATCAGAGGGTCAAGAGAGGGCTTCACTGAAAGCCTCAGGGTCAATACCGCTCTTGTGCGCTTTCGCGTCAAAACGTTTCAGCTTAAAATGATTTCGTTTAAAATCGGCACGAAAACCAAAACCGATGTTGTCTTGGCCTATATTGACGGGCTTGCCGATCCAAAGGTCATTGACAAAGCAAAAAAAAGAATCAAAAAGATAAAGATTGATGCTGTTTTAGAAAGCGGATATATTGAAGAGTTTATCGAAGACGACACGTACTCGCCATTCCCCCAGCTGCAAAGCGGTGTGACTGTGCCTTCTCCCTTCGGCTTTTTTCCCTGTTTGAAAATGTATAAAGGATAGCGAAATTGAAAACCTTTCAGCAAAATAGTGAAATACAACCCCGTCCCCGTCAGCAGGATGATTAGCGGCGGGCCCCACAGCCAATCAGATATATGCTCTATCCATACTAATAGTCGTTCCATCCCATCACCCTTATTTCGTTTATGGGTCATTTCCCATAGATGGAAAAACATAAACCTTTTGACATAGAACTTGGAACATAAAAAGGATGGCTTTTATCAATCGCCATCCTGCAGATCAGACCAATCAGCTGGAAGAAGGTCTGTTTCGTCCAAGCCGGTCATATACTTTATTCTTATAAAAAGCGGATGCTGGCTTTGAAAACATGCCTTTTTTGTCGACAAGCTTATCAAGCAGCAATTGCTTTTCAGATTTTTTTCTGATTAATTGCTCGCGTTCTTTTTCGTCATAGCACTTTTCGATTAAATGGTCGATGGTCATAAGCTCTTTTTTGAGCGCGCCCTCGTCCTCTGCCATTCCCGCGTTTTTCAAAATACGATAGCCCATGCGCAGCGATTCCGGCAAGTGTGCCGCGTCATCCTTCGGCAGCGGCTTCCCCATTCCCGGGAGGTTTTGAAAGTCCCCGTCTTTGATGGCGCGCTTAATTTTATCTTCAGACACAATATGGGAAAAATCCATCATTTCACCTCTTTTTATCTATACCTTATATTTTATCATACAATTCTCAATGTGCCATTTTATTCCTTTATTTCTAGAAAGATACCTTGTTTTACATTTGGTAATATCAAAGCGAAACGTTGATTCGACGGCGTTTTTCGCCACTTTCTCCATCATACGATTTTCACTTTTCTAATCTGCTGATTCGTGTTATATTGGATACGTTCGTTTTTTCTATCGTTTCGCTCGAACTGGATCGGAAAAAAGGAGTGTAACAATGAAAACATTTATAAAAGAAAGAGGACTGGCCTTCTTCTTAATTGCGGTCGTCCTGTTATGGATCAAAACGTATGTCGGTTATGTCCTGAATTTCAACTTAGGAATAGACAACACGATACAAAAAATATTGCTTTTTGTGAATCCTCTTAGCTCAAGCTTGTTCTTTCTTGGCTTTGGACTCTTGTTCAAGAAAAAATTACAGCAGACAGCCATTATAGTGATTCATTTTTTAATGTCTTTTTTACTGTACGCCAACATTGTGTACTACAGATTTTTCAATGATTTTATTACAATTCCGGTCATTATGCAGGCTAAAACAAACGGCGGCCAACTCGGAGACAGCGCATTTTCGCTGATGAGACCGACTGACGCCTTTTACTTTATCGATACGATCATCCTGATCATCTTGGCGATCAAAGTAAACAAGCCTGCCGAAACGTCAAGCAAAAAATCGTTCCGAATTATTTTTGCGTCTTCAATTCTTGTGTTCTTGATCAACCTGGCAGTTGCGGAATCAGACCGTCCTGAATTGCTGACAAGATCATTCGACCGGAACTATCTTGTGAAATACTTGGGAACATACAATTTCACGATTTATGACGCTGTACAGAATATCAAGTCCAACAGCCAGCGCGCGCTTGCCGATTCCAGCGACGTGACGGAAGTGGAAAACTACATGAAAGCCAATTACGATGTGCCGAATAACGTGTATTTCGGCAAAGCGGAAGGCAAAAACGTCATTTACGTTTCACTTGAATCTTTGCAGTCATTTATCATCGACTATAAAATTGACGGCAAAGAAGTGACACCGTTCTTAAATAAACTGGCACATGATAACGAAACGTTCTACTTTGATAACTTTTTCCACCAAACGGGACAAGGTAAAACATCTGAT
The DNA here is from genome assembly GCF_038006165.1 of Bacillus sp. FSL W8-1202. Lineage (NCBI taxonomy): Bacteria > Bacillati > Bacillota > Bacilli > Caryophanales > Bacillaceae > Bacillus > Bacillus sp. FSL W8-1202. Next base: position 1,941,661 of record NZ_JBBOUR010000001.1, on the reverse strand, counting down.
GCTGAATTTATGATGGAAAACTCTCTGTACCCGCTGGCTCAAGGTTCAGTTTTCGTAAACAAAGCGCAAAACACGCTGCAATCCGTTCCGGCGATTCTGAAGTCTAAGAATTACACATCTGCTGCTTTCCACGGGAACACGCAGACGTTCTGGAACCGTAACGAAATGTACAAAGCGGAAGGCATTGATAAATTCTTTGATTCTGCCTACTATGACATGAACGAAGAAAACACGAAAAACTACGGCATGAAAGACAAACCGTTCTTCAAAGAATCAATGCCGCTGCTGGAAAGCCTGCCGCAGCCGTTCTATACGAAGTTCATTACCCTGTCCAACCACTTCCCATTCGGAATGGATGAGGGGGATACAGACTTCCCGGCTGGAGACTTTGGTGACTCTGTCGTCGATAACTACTTCCAGTCAGCCCATTACCTTGATCAGTCCATTGAACAATTCTTCAATGATCTGAAAAAAGACGGGTTATATGATAAATCGATTATTGTGATGTACGGAGACCACTACGGCATCTCTGAAAACCACAATAAAGCGATGGCGAAAGTGCTTGGCAAAGATGAAATCACTGATTACGACAACGCCCAGCTTCAACGGGTGCCGCTCTTTATCCACGCTGCCGGCGTGAAGGGCGAGAAAGTTCATAAATATGCCGGAGACGTTGATGTGGCTCCTACCATTCTGCATCTGCTCGGAGTGGATACGAAGGACTATCTGATGTCCGGTTCTGATATTTTATCGAAAGAACACCGTGAAGTGATTCCGTTTCGAAACGGAGACTTTATTTCACCGAAGTACACGAAAATATCCGGTAAGTATTACGACACGAAAACCGGAAAAGAACTCGATGAATCCGAAGTAGACAAGTCAGAAGACTCACTCGTCAAGAAGGAACTTGAAATGTCCGATAAAATCATAAACGGAGACCTGCTGCGGTTCTACGAGCCGAAAGGTTTTAAGAAGGTGAATCCTTCTGATTATGATTACACAAAACATGACGAAGATTCTTCCGAAACGTCAAAGGATAACGAAGATAAATAAGAAAAAGCGGAGAGGGCAACCTCTCCGCTTTTTTATTTGACAGCAGCTCTTAATTCCTCAGCTGCAAATTCCACATTCGGGCCAATAATGACTTGAACCGATTGTCCGCCCGATTTGACAACCCCTTTTGCGCCTGCTTTTTTTAGCAGCGCTTCATCCACCAAAGCGGTATCCTTCACAGTCAGTCGCAGCCTTGTGGCGCAATGATCAATGGTTTGAAGGTTTTCTTTTCCGCCGAGCCCTTTCAGCATGATGTTTTCATTTACATCCTGGACAGTATTTTCATCCAGCACTTCATCCACATCATCGTCTTCCCGTCCAGGCGTTTTTAAATTCAAAGCCTTAATCAGTACATAAAACACGATAAAGTATACCGCTGCATAGCATATACCTACCAAAAGCAGAAGCAGCGGTTTTTCCGCGATTCCATAGCTGAGCACATAATCGATAGCTCCGGCTGAAAAAGAGAAGCCTGAGCGGATGCCGAGCCAGTTGACGATAAATAAAGATAACCCGGTTAAGACCGCGTGAACAGCGTATAAAAGCGGAGATAAAAACATAAATGCAAACTCAATCGGCTCCGTAATCCCTGTGATAAACGCCGTTAAAGCAAATCCAATCATCATTCCAGCCGTCGCTTTCCGTTTAGACGGCTTCGCAGTCACAACCATAGCCAGACACGCCGCCGGAAGACCGAACATCATGATTGGGAAAAATCCGGTCATATATGTGCCCGCAGTCGGATCTTTCGCGAAAAAGCGCGCCAAATCCCCTGTCACTCCGTTATATTCTCCGAATTGGAACCAGAAAATATTGTTCAGCACATGGTGAAGGCCAAGCGGAATTAACAGCCTGTTGAATAGGCCGAATATGCCTGCCCCGATGCCGCCGAGCCCGAGCATCCACTCTCCAAACGAGTTGATACACGATTGAATCGGCGGCCAGACCACTCCGAATATGCCCGCTAAAATGATCGTAATAATGGCTGTTAAAATCGGCACAAGCCGTCTGCCACTGAAGAACCCGAGATATTCAGGCAGCTTGGTATCCTTGAAGCGGTTATAGGTGTAACCGGCAATTAAACCGGCAATAATTCCCCCAAACACCGCCATGTTATTTGTTTTATCAATTGTCTTTGTTGCCGCGTCAAGCATCAGATACGATATCGCCCCTGATAAACCCGCTGCCCCATTGCTGTCTTTTGAAATGCCGATGGCAATACCGATCGCAAAAATAAGCGGCAGATGATCAAAAACCGCCGTCCCCGCCTGATAGACAAACGGGATATTAAATACATCCTCTCTGCCAAGCGCAAGGATAATTCCAACCGCAGGCAGAACCGCAATCGGGAGCATAAATGACTTCCCGAGTTTTTGTAAAAATGAAAGCATACCCATCCCCCTCATACCCTTTTTTTTTCAAATATACCATATAAGATATCTAGTGATCTATACCAATTTTCCCGGGGGTATTTCTTTTTTCCCAGGTCCGTGTGTTTCCTATTTTTAAGACAGTTGTGGTAAGCTTAATCTAGATTATTTAAAAAGAAAGCGGGAATGACAGATGATTGTAACAAACGATCAAGAATTAGAAGGCCTGAAAAAAATCGGAAGAATCGTCGCGCTTGCGCGTGAAGAAATGAAGCGGAAGGCAGAGCCCGGCATGAGCACAAAAGACCTTGACCTTATCGGAAAAGCTGTGCTTGATGAGCACGGCGCCGTTTCAGCTCCTGAGAAGGAATACGATTTTCCAGGCGTGACATGCATCAGCGTAAATGATGAAGTGGCTCACGGCATACCAAGCACATCCAAAATTTTAAAAGCAGGGGACCTTGTCAACATCGACATCTCCGCTGAATTTGGCGGCTTCTATTCCGACACAGGCATCTCATTTGTGCTCGGTGAAGGAGAAGAACGCCTTCATAAGCTTTGCCAATGCGCGGAAAACGCATTTCAAAAGGGGCTTCAGCAGGCAAAAGCGGGCAAGCGCCAAAACCAGATCGGAAGAGCCGTTTATCATGAAGCACGCTCTCAAGGCTTTACCGTCATCAAAACCCTGACCGGCCACGGAATCGGCCGAAGCCTGCATGAAGCGCCGAACCACATCATGAACTATTATGATCCGTTTGATAACGCGCTGTTCAAAAATGGCACAGTCATCGCGCTTGAACCGTTTATTTCAACGAAAGCAGAAACGATTTTTGAAGCTGGAGACGGCTGGACGCTCAAGACGCCGGATAAAAGCATGGTTGCCCAAGTTGAACACACGATCGTCATCACAAAAGATGAACCGATTATCCTGACGAAACTGTAAAACACATTCCGGGCTTCCGGCAGGTTTAACCTCCTCCAATAGCAGGTAAAACATCATTATTCTGCACGAGGAGGTCTTGCAATGAACAGAGATCAAGAAAAAATCCAAATTGCGAAATGAACGCGATGCATGGCACAATAAAAGAAGACATTTTAAAAGACTTTGATGAATTTAAAGGCTACCTGAAAAAACAAGTCAACCGAGGCAAAAAGCTGGGATTGGATGACGGCAAGCTTGTAAAAAGCGCTGCGATCCTGAGAGACTACCTCGCAAAGCATGAAGAGCCGCAAAACGGTGAAGAAATGCTGCTGCAAGAGCTTTGGAGCGTTGCGGACGAAGATGAGAAAGAACATTTGGCACAGCTTCTGGTCAAATTGGTTGATAAACAATAAAACATGAGCCGGGCGATATGCGCCCGGCTTTCTTGATATTGTCACAGCCCGGCTCTTTCAGATATGCTACACTACTATTATCTCTGTGAAAGGAGCCTTTATCTGCATGTGGTTTATTATTTTCGGCATCATTTTTTTCATTGAAGGCATCATTATGACCGTTTACGGCGTTAAGAAAAAAAACGGGATGCTCACATATATCGGCATTGTTTTCGCCATTATGACATTTGGCGTTGTCATGATCAAACTAACCGGTCATTAAATCATATTCGGCTTTTGCTCCGCATATACATACAGAAGAACATTCGTACATCTAGTGCGAAAGGCTCAGTTTTCCCCGCATCTCTTTTCAGCATCTTTTTATAGATGTTACAATGCCAATCGTTTCGAAATCAGATAGGGAAAGGAGTTTTCTGACATGCATTACGGCAGTAAAGGCTGGTATGTGGCAGAACTAAAAAAGCAGGGGATCACGCACCATGAGGGAAGAAAGCTTCAAAGCTATAAAACCTATTTTCTTGCCAACCTGCTTGAAACAAAGAAAAAACAATCTTAAATATGGCAAAGCCGCGCACGTTGATATGCGCGGCTTTTTTCTATTCAACCGGCAGCAGCCTGTCCTTTTTTTCATAAAGGACGCTCTCCAGCTTTCCGATAGTGCAGCCTCACTTAAAATCAGTTCTATGGCGGTGAGATTTTTTGCATCATGGTAGTTGATGCGGTTGGCGAACTGGACGGATATGCCCTTCTCTCCTCTGGACAGCAATTCAAGGTTCGCGCCGGGAGACACCCTGCCCTCCTCCAGCACGCGAAAATAAAACCCTGTATAGCCGGTTTGCTGGACCTTCAGCACCATTTCTTTTACACCAAACTTTTTCGCCAGCTTTACACACGGCTGGCGCGGCTGGCTGACCTGAACAACAGCTTCATCAATCCTGAACACATCCCCGATGCAAACATTCTCCTCAGTCAGGCCCGCGACCGTCAGATTTTCTCCAAATGCGGCATTTGACAGCGGTCTTGAGAGGAACTCTTCCCATAATGCTCCGCCGGGTAGACACAGACAGCCTTATCAGGTCCGCCGTGGTTGACGAGGTCCGCCTGTCAGTCTCCTTCAAAATTCTCCCGATACAGCATGACGGCTGATTCAGCCGGCCGCTTCATGATGCCGGTTTCGATTTTCTTTCCGTCATATTCAAGCGTCTGCGGTTTTCCCAGATTAAGAGAAAGAACTGAATAGCGCTCTGGTTTCATACAAACACATCCCCTTTACAGGTTGTAAAATGATTGATTATCATAAAAAGAAAAGGTGGTTTTTACATGCTTCAATACCGAATCATTGTAAACGGCCGGGTTCAAGGTGTGGGCTTTCGCTATTTTGTTCAAATGGAAGCTGATAAGCGAAAACTGGCCGGCTGGGTCAAAAACCGTGATGACGGGCGTGTCGAGATTTTGGCAGAGGGTCCGGAAAACGCCCTGCAATCGTTTGTTGAGGCTGTAAAGAACGGAAGCCCTTTCTCAAAGGTTACCGACATCTCTGTGACTGAATCCCGCAGCCTTGAAGGCCATCATCGATTTTCTATTGTTTACTCATAAGGCTTATCTTGATAAAAGTAATTCGGCTTAACGATTGAGTTATCATAGGATCGGTGGAAGATATGAGTGGCAGCGGGTGAAATTGGCGGAATCAGCCACGTCCAGTCTCCCGTCAGCTTTCTGCCCGCTTCTTCCTCCTGTTCTTCAAACCGTTTAAACTGGCTTGCCGCTGTATGATGGTCAACGATGCTGACACCCTGCTTTTTATACGAGTGCAGCACAGCTTTATTCAATTCAACTAGCGCTTGATCCTTCCATAAATCCGTATTGTAATCAGCGGCGATGCCGATCACGGACGCTACTTTTTTCAGCTTGTCGTACCGCTTTTCATCTGCGAGGTTTCTCGCTCCGATCTCCGTGCCCATATACCAGCCGTTAAATGGCGCGGCATTATAATGAATGCCCCCGACTTCAAGCTTCATATCAGAGATGATAGGCACGCCGTACCACTTCAGCTCCAAATCAGAAAACGCCTCGATGTCCGGATGTGTGATTGGAACCTCGATCACAAGTGAACGCGGCAGCTCATACCAGACAGGCTGTTTGTCGCCTTTCATGCGAAAAATGAGCGGCAGCAGGTCAAAATCCGTTCGCTCTCCGCGCCAGCCGAGCTCTTCGCAGGCTGCTGTCAGTGAACAGGAAGCCGGGTCGCCGATTCTTTCTCCGTCTGACTCATATCCAGCGTACCGGATCAGCTGATGATTCCAGATCTCGACTTGCTTTTCACCCTTCTCTTCCGGAGGGAGAATCGTAATGGTCGGTCTGATTTTCCCGTTATTGGTGGCGGTTTCAATATGGTGAAAGAGGGCGTCACGCACTTCCTCCTTCGTCCGGACGTCTCGTCTGTCAATAACATTCAGCGAATTCCAGAACAATCTGCCGATGCAGCGGTTACTGTTTCTCCAAGCCATTTTCGCTCCGTGCTCCAGCTCTTCCTTCGTATGTACATAGCTTCCGGTCAGGTCAATTTCGCTTTTAATGTCCTCGAGACGGTCTTTCACTTCCTCCTCCTTTCCCAATTCCTGATAGCATGCGGCAATAAACGCTTTCGCTTCGTTCCAGAGTATTTCTTTTTCTTCCAACAAACTCTCCCCTTCACATCACTTCATGCTTTTCATTGTATCGTTTTTAAGCGGCAAGACAAATGATTTTTCTGCAACTTCCTGGAAAACAATAAAAAACACCCGCGTGGTGCGGGTGTCAAATAGACGATAACCGATTTGCCAATTCAGTTAAGTCACTTCGAAAGTTTTTGCCGGTCATCGGTATGCCGTGCCCGGTCAATAACGCTTCCGGTTCAAGACCGGCCAGCTTTAGAATGGACTCCGCGGCCGTCTCTGTGTCAGGCGTGAAATAAGCCGGCGGCCCGTGAAGCTCCTGTTTTTGTATCAAGACGTCAGCCATTTTCTCTTGTTCCACTGTAATAACAGCATCACCTGCCACAAGCACGCGTCCGTCATCGCGGAATAACGAAATATGGCCCGGCGTGTGTCCTGGTGTCGCGATCCATATCCACTCGTCAAGAAAAGGAACTGAACCGTCTTCCGGCAGTGCCTGGACATGTGAGGAAATATCGATGGAGTGCCGCGGAAACAGCGGCGACAGCTTGGCGACCAGCCCGCTCTTGCTGTCAGGACGAGCCGGAGGATAATCCTCTTTACCTGTTACATAGGGCATTTCCCGAGAATGGATATAAACAGGCACATCCCAATGCTCAAGGATCTCTTCGATTGCCCCAATATGGTCAAAGTGCCCGTGTGTGAGGATAATCGCCTTCAGCTGAAACCCTTCACCGAATCTTTGTTTGGCTTCATTGACAATCATGCCGGCTGATTGAGGCATGCCGGCATCAATTAAAACAAATGAGTGAGGTTCAGAAGGCAGCTGAATAAAATAGACATTCGCAATTTGCACAGTCAGGCCGTGCACCCCTTTTGCCGCTTCGAACCCCGTTCCGCTTCTGACGGAAGTCAGCGGCATATAAGGATCACTCATAATGACACCTCCGGAATGTTGTATGCCGTTAGTGTGTGTCATTACGCCTGAATTATCATACGGAAATAGAGATCGCACCGATCAATAGAGCGATAGCCGTCATGACGATCACTGCGAGAACCGCCCATTTCAATGCGAATTTTTGATGGTCGTCAATAGAAACTCCGACGAGTCCGACAAGCAAATGAGTGGATGGCACAAGCGGACTCAGCATATGAATCGGCTGGCCGATAATAGAGGCTCTGGCAATTTCCACTTTATCCACACCGTATGCGACAGCTGTTTCTGATAAAATCGGCAGCACCCCGTAGAAATACGCGTCATTCGGCATCAAGAATGTGAAAATGCCGCTTGTTAAGGCAACAATCGCCGGGATCAATCCGCCCATTTGTTCCGGTATCATGGACACGAGCGAGATCGCCATTTCATCAACCATTTTCGTGCCTGTCAAAATCCCCGTGAACACCCCCGCGGCAAAAATCATTGAACCGATAGCCAGCACGTTGCTGGAATGCGCCGCGATGCGCTGTCTCTGATGCTCGAGATTGGGATAATTCACAATCAGCGCAATACAAAACGCAATGACAAACAGTACGGTTAAACTGACTTTACCCGATACTAAACATCCTATTAAAGAAAGCGTTAACAATAAATTGAACCACCAAAGCTTCGGCCGCTTCCACTCATCTTCAACCGCAGCAGCCGGTTCATTGGCATCGGCTGGCTGTTTCAGTTCAATCACACCAAGGCGCTTTCGTTCCGCTTTTCCAAGCACATACGCAACCGCCACCATACAAAGCATCCCGCTTGCAATGACAGGAATCATCGGCCCTGTAAGCTCAGCTGGATCAACCCCCAGCGCACTCGCGGCCCTCGGCGTCGCACCGCCCCATGGAATCGTGTTCATGATTCCCATGCCGACTCCCGCGATTCCTGCCAAGATAATTGGCCGGATGCCTAGCAGCAAATAGAGCGGAAGCATGGCGCTTGTCGTAATCATGTACGTTGTCGAGCCATCTCCGTCCAAGGCGACGAGCATTGTAAGGACCGCTGTCCCGACAACAATTTTTAAAGGGTCTCCTTTGACCATGCTTAAAATTTTGCCAACCATTGGATCAAACAGGCCTGTATCAATCATAATTCCAAAATATAAGATCGCAAACATAATCATGACCGCAGTCGGCGCGACTTGCTGAATCCCCGAAATCATCATGTCCCCAACTTCAGTAAATCCAAATCCGGCGATAAGCGCAAACACAATCGGCGTCAAAACTAATGCTGTTAAAACAGAAAGCCGTTTTGTCATGATCAATGCCATAAACACAAGCATCATGAGAAAGCCTAAGATTGCTAACACATCCATTCCCCCTTAAATGAATCCGCTTACATTTTTTTCTCCCTTACTCCCCTTTTTGTCTTGCCTTTTTGCCATCGTATGGGAAAACCAACCGCAAGTAAATAATTTGGTTTTTTTGTATTTTTAAATTTTTAAAACCGTTTTGTTCTTTTTGATCAATTTTCAGCATGAAAAAAATCCCGGGATGCCGGGATCTTAATTTCCTGTCATGATGCTTTGATAAAAAGCGGATTGCTCTTCTAAAAACCGTTTCGTTTCCCTGCTGTTCAAATAAAAGCTTTCCCAGTCCTGTTCGTTTATTTTCCGCTTCCATTCAGGTGAAGAGGTGACCTTCTTTAGCGCTTGATCCCAGTAAGAAATCTCTTCCTCAGACATATTTTTCGGGCCCAAAATCCCTCTCCAATGAGAAAAAACAAACGGGATTCCCTGCTCCTTCCACGTCGGTACATTTGGAAAACCGGGAAGTCTTTTATCAGATGTTACAGCGGCTAACGTGATATCGCCGTTTCGTTCATATGGTTTCGCTTCAGAAAGTGTCATGGAAGCCGCTTCTATCTCATGTCTGATCAGCGCCTGAATGAGCTGTTCGCTGCTGTCATACTGTGAGAATTGAATGTCAAACGGGTCAATGCCGTACATATCTGCCGCTCTGACGAACGAGAGCTGATCATCATTGCCAAACCCCGGGGCAAAGCCGATTCTCACCTTGCCGGGATGCATGTTGATCTCATTCAGCACATCCTTGCCATTTGTTAACGCTGATCCTTTTGGCAATGCAACCGTCTGCCATTCCTTGGAGAGAATGGCGAGCGGAGTAAAATCGGACATTTTTAATTTGCTTTGCCCGAGAAGATCATTGCTCAATATTAGGCTGGACGTCATGCTGATGGTTTGTTTGCTGCTTTTGTTGACATATTTCCAGCCTTTCTCTCCCCCTCCGCCGGATTTATAGACGATATGAACATCATCCTTCACGATCTGCTTCTTCCTCAATACTGATTGGATCGCCTGCGCTGTGACGTCCCAGCCGCCAGAAGGTTCGGCGGGGACGACAATTTCTATCGGCCCGTCCGGCAGGCGCGGCGCAGCCGCCTGCCTGATATCACCCTGCATAAAGATCAATAGAAAAATCAATAATATTATAGATTTTTTCATATCTAATCCGCCGCCAAATAATATTTTCTCTCCGGCCTGCCGATAATCCCGTATTCAAGCTCGGCTATTGCTTCTTCCTTTGACACAAGGTACTCGGCATAACGGCGGGCAGTTGTTCGTGACGCCCCCATTTTTTCCCCAAGTTCCTCCGCTGTCAATCCTTCTGACGCAGTCTGAAGCGCTTCCTTAATTTTTCGCAGTGTAATCGAATTAATGCCAGTCGGCAAATCCTCTGCCGGCAAAGCTGTCTTCACACCGTTCCCAAAAATATGGTCGATCATGGATTGGCTGACCTCCGGCTGAGACATGAGCAGCTTCCTTTTTTCTTTATACTGAAGCAGCACCTGCCTGAACTTGTCAGCCGTTACGGGTTTGATCAAATAGTGGGCAATTCCTGCCCTTAGCGCTTCCTGCAAATGCCGGGTTTCTGTTGCCGCTGTGATAATCATAATGTCCACTTCAGGAAATTGGCTTCGTATATCGGGAATCAACGCGGTCCCAAGCTCGTCCGGCATATAAATATCCAACAGAAGCAAATCAGCCTTGTGTTCCTTCAAAAGCGCCAATGTCTCTTTTGCGTTAGCCGCCTTGCCGATAATCTTGAATCCATCAAGCTGTTTAATCAATCTCTCATGGATTTGCGCAACTCGAAAATCATCCTCCGCAATCGCGATGTGAATCAAATGGATTCCCCCTTTGTTTCTCCTTCGGTATAAACACAGTGAATACCGCCCCGCCAGTTTTTTGATTCGCCAGTTCGATCCAGCCGCCCAGTTCACGCACTGAGTCTTTCACATTGGCCAGACCGTAGCCTCTCCTCATCCCCTTTGAAGAATAGCCTCTCTCAAACACAGCTTCTATTTTCTCTGGCGGCACACCGGGCCCTGTGTCTGATACTTCAATGACAATGTCATGGCCCATATCCGTGATAAAAAACAAAACTTCCTTCACGCTTTGCTCCGCTACAGCTTCGAAAGCGTTATCAATTAAATTGCCAATAATCGTAATAAGATGGGACAAGCCGATATGTGCAGGAAGAGGCGCGAGTGAGCTGTTCTCATCAATCACCAGCTTGACCTTCTTTTCCGATGCCTTGCTTATTTTCCCTAACAAAATGGCCTGCACCTGCTGCGAATGAATGTTATGGAATAAAAGATCATGCTGTTCATTTTGTATCGCATATTCCTCTTTAATCAGATCAATGGCTTCATCATACTCCCCAAGCTCAAGCAGCCCTAAAATCGCATAAAGCTTATTTGAAAATTCATGAGTCTGCGCCCTGAGATCCTCTGAATATTTGCGAACCTCTGTCAATGTGTCGATCAGCTTCTTCAGCTCTGTTTTCTCCCTGAAGCTGACGACAATCCCATACGCCTGCCCGCCTTGATTCATCACTTTCGTATTGATAATAAACACTTGATCGTTGACGCTTACCTCCTGGTTCGGCAGCATTTCTCCTTGTTCAAGCACAGACATCAGCCCTGCTCCCGGCATGACGTCATCTATAGGAAGATGGGTCACAGGCTCGGGCAGCTTCAGCATCTCGGCCGCCGATACGTTCATCATGGTGACGACGCCTTCACGATTGGTGGCAATAATCCCTTCTCGAATCGCGAAAAGCATTGCGTTCCTCTCACGATATAGAGCCGCGATCTCATGCGGTTCAAGCCCAAGCGTATCCTTTCTGATGCTTTTCGCCAGCACGGCGGCGCCAATAAATCCGAGCAGCAGTACAAGCACAGCAATCACACTCAAATTTCTCAAATGCTTTTTGATGCTTTGCTCTGTCTCCGTTTGCAGAAAATCAACAGATACGCTGCCGATCACTTGGCTGTATCCCTTCTGTTCTTTTATAATTGGCGCGCTCCCTCTGATCACTCTTCGTCCATCCGCTTTTGTTTCAGAAACATGCGAACCGCCAAACAAAATTTCTCTGCTGCGCTCCAGTTTCTTTAATCCGCTTTTTCCAGAGGCGCTGCGAATGTCTCCTTTTTCGTCCAAAACATAAATGGCAAACGCGCCAGTCTGTTCTTTCATTTGTTCAATGACCTCTTGCGTCTCAGCCGCATGTCCGCCTTTTCTCTCAATGAGCTCTTTAACCGGCGGCATATAGGAGATGGTTCTCGCCGTTTGAACCGCCAGCTGCTCTGCCTGTCTCCGTTCTCCCTGTGTATGCTGAACGGCTAACGTAATGGTCAGCACACCAATGACAAAGACCAGCAGAGCCGCAATCAGCCCCATTATTTTTGTTTGCAGGGAAAAATGGAACCGCTTTTTCACCACAGCACCAGCCGTCCTTTCTACCTAGATCATACCATTTTTCACAGGAAATTTTCTCATTTTTCAAAATCCGTTTTCTTGCGAAGGAGTGAAAATAAAAAAAAGGCAGACCGCGTCTGCCTCAGGCTGTCGAGAAAATCTCGTCAGCCTTTATTTTTCCTTAAAATATCCATTCTTCTGTAATAAAATAAAAGAAAGACTTAAAAGGACGGTGTCTTTCTCATGTTCCACACAAGAAACTCTTCTCAAAACACAGCCGAATTTGTTCTGCTTGACCAACTCGTTGAAGAGGATCACCTGCTTCGGAAAATTGATAAACACATAGACTTCTCTTTCATCATTGAAAAGGTGAAACCTTACTACAGTGAAAACAAAGGCCGCCCCTCACTTGATCCGCTTATTTTATTTAAAATGATGTTTATCGGATACCTCTATGGTATCCGTTCAGAAAGACAGCTTGAAAAAGAAATTTACTACAATATGGCGTACAGATGGTTTCTCGGATTGAACATAAACGACCCGGTTCCACACCACTCCACCATCAGCTGGAACAGACGCACACGCTTTAAAGATACAACCATCTTCCAAGACATTTTTGATGAGATCGTTCTTCAGGCCATCAATCATGACATGGTGGGCGGACGAGTCCTATTCACCGACTCCACACACCTTAAAGCCAATGCCAACAAGCATAAATACACAAGAAAAACAATTGCGCAGGATACCCAAAACTATATCAAGGATTTAAATGAAGCCATTCAAGAGGATCGGGAGGAACACGGAAAAAAACCATTAACAGCCAAAGAGGAGGTGAAAGCTGAAAAAGAGATCCGCCACAGTACAACCGATCCGGAAAGTGGCTATCTGTATCGTGAAAACAAACCAGAAGGTTTTTTCTATTTAGATCACCGCACAACAGATATGAAATACAACATTATCACCGATGCCTACGTCACACCTGGAAATGTCCATGATTCTGTGCCTTATCTTGACCGATTAGACCACCAAATCGCACGATTTGGTTTTCAAGTAGAAGCCGTCGCCCTTGATTCCGGATATTTAACGACTCCGATCTGTAAAGGATTATCTGACCGCCAAATCTTTGGTGTCATCGCACATAGACGTTATCACCCTATCCGAGGCTTGTTTCCAAAATGGAAATTTCATTATGACAGTGAACAAGACAGATACATTTGTCCAAATCACCAAACACTTACATACTCAACAACTGACCGAAAAGGCTACCGGTCATATAAATCAAATCCTGAAATATGTTCCTCATGCCCACTGCTTGAAAACTGTACAAAATCAAAGAATCGGCAGAAAGTGATTACTCGACATGTATGGGAAGATCATAAAGAAAAGGTCAGACAAAATCGCTTGTCTGTTTCAGGAAAAAACCTCTACAAAAAAAGAAAAGAAAAAATAGAGCGAAGCTTTGCAGATTCAAAACAGCTGCATGGGCTTCGCTATTGCAGGTTGAGGGGAAAACGAAATGTGAGTGAACAAGTTCTCCTCACAGCCGCATGCCAGAACATGAAGAAGATTGCCACATACCTAGCCAAGCAAGGCTAGGCATGTGGGAGCGCTTTTTCTGCATCTGAAACCTGGTGAATATCTAAAGAAACAGTATAAAACAAAAAAGCTTGTAGAAAAAACATCGTTTTCTCTACAAGCTGAGGCAGACCGCGTCTGCCTTTTTCTTTCTACCATATACCCAGTACTTTCCACCATAATCCGCCGATCACAAGCCATACGATGATATGAACAATCGACAGGATAAATCCGATGGACCACCATTTGCCTTGCGGGATGTAGCCTGCTCCGAAGAAGACCGGTGCCGCTCCAGAACCGTAATGAGTCGTTGACCCGAACAGGTTACTGATGAACGCGAGGCTCAGCGCTGCTAAAAGCGGCGGTGCGCCCGCTGCCACGACGACAGCCAAAAATGCTGAATACATCGCACTGATGTGGGCTGTCGCACTTGCAAAGAAATAGTGAGAGTAATAATACACAACAATTAAAATGATGAATGCCACAATCCAAGAGAACCCTGATACGGATGATTTCATGGCATTACTGAACCAAGACACCATGCCTAATTCATTCAAGAAGTTGGCGAGCATGACAAGCGCCGCAAACCAAGTGAGCGTATCCCAAGCGCCCTGTTCTTTCTTGATATCATCCCAAGTCAAAACTTGTGATAATAAGAGAACGGACAAACCGATCAATGCGGTTGTGGTTGCGTCGATGTTAAAGCTGCCGCCAAAAATCCACAGCACAAGCACCAAAAGAAACACGATAACCATGGAAAGCTCTGATTTTTTGAACGGTCCCATTTCTTTCAGTTTTTCTGTTGCGATTTTCGCCGCATCCGGTGTTTCTTTGATTTCCGGCGGATACAGCTTGTAAATCACAAGCGGCGTGATGATTAAGCTTACAAGTCCCGGCACAATCGCGGCAATTGCCCAGCTTGTCCATGTTAAGTCCACCCCTGCGACATCATGGGCCAGCTTGGCAATCAGCGGGTTCGCCGCCATCGCTGTCAGGAACATAGCAGATGTGATCAGATTCCCCTGAAAACCGGTTTTTAATAAGAATGCACCGATTTTCCTCTCTGTTCCATTTGCCGGGCTTGATCCGAATGTTTCGGATAATGATCTGATAATAGGAAATATAATGCCTCCTGCACGCGCCGTATTACTTGGAATAGCAGGTGAAAGTATTAAATCACTGAATAGCAGTGAATAAGAAAGTCCAAGGGTTTTTTTCCCGAATTTCTGAACGAATACATACGAAATTCTCGCACCGAGCCCGGTTTTGATAAATCCCCGGGAAATAAAGAATGCGATAACGATAAGCCAAATGGTCTTATTCCCGAATCCGCTTAATGTATCCTCAATTGATAGTGTTCCAGTTAGTGCAGTAACCGCCAATGCAAAAATTGCAATTGCACCCATTGGCAAGGGCTTGGAGATAAAGCCGATAATTGTCGCGACAAAAATCGCAAACAAATGCCAAGCTTTAGGTTCAAGTCCGGACGGAGCGGGAATAAACCAGATGATTAGTCCCACAGCGACAGTAATAAGCAATGGAACAAGCTTTACTGCTGACTGTTTTCCTGCGTCTTTTTCTGAAGCCATAAATAGGTCTCCTCCTATATACTTGTTTTCCGATCCCTTTTCCATTCTACTCCTTAACTAAGTTAATAAACATTTTAATTAATTAAAAAACACAAAGGTTAGCACCCTTTGTGTTTTTCACTTTCTTAATTTAATTTACCCGCACCCGCTTGATTTATGACATTTGATTTCACATTAGCAGAAGCATCAATCGACCCATGCAGAGACGGCGTCCAGCCGACAGAAGAGCTCAGCCCGTTTGCAGCCGATGCGTTGATCTGTGTGCCGTTCAGCAACGTGCCGGAGTCATATAAAGCCGTTCCCCCGCTGAATACGCTGATCGTTTTAGCAGCTGACAGTCCCGGTACGTCAATGACATTGTTTTGGGCATAGATTTTAGATGACTTTCCGATTCCCCATGCATAGCTGAAAGGATAACTTGAAGAGCTTGTGCTTCCTTCATAATAGTTGTTGTATACGTGCACTTGCCCGAAGCGGACTCTCGGCGCGCGCTGGACAATATTTTTATAGCGGTTATGATGCAGCGTAATTTTTAATTTGCCGTCATCGGAGGTTTTGCTGTCACTTGATCCGAAAATGGAGCTTTTATCATGATCGTGATAATAGTTGTAGGACATCGTGATATAGTTAGCACCGTTGGAAGCATCCGTTTGGCCGTCATGGTGCTGATATTTTCTTCCATAATATTTCGGTGATGTGCTGTCCGGACGCGAACCGTCATTAAATGTACAGTGATCAATCCAGATGTGTGTGCCGCCGTTTATCGTGATGTTGTCGTATTGTGAGTTCCAGTTCCCTGAGCTTCCGTCAGTCGGATCCCATTGCGGAAAATAGTCATAGGCATCCTGGAATTCAATGTTGCGAATAATGACGTTATCACTCTTGATTTGGAAGTTTCCTCCCACGACTTTAGCGTTAGTCCCTGAACCGACGATCGTCGTGTTTGCAGGGATATCCACCATGACCCGTGCTTTTTGGTTTTTCTGAGAGCGCGCTCTCGCTTCTTCTTGTGTTCCCGACGGCTCTTTTTTGCCCCATGTGCTAGGATCATAGGCTTTCAAATATTTGTCCAAATCATACTCCGGATCTTTATAGTCATTTAGGCCAAGCGGCTTCAGATTGTCATCCACGTTCATGTCAATCGTTCCCTTGATATAAATGATTTTTGGCGTTGTGTTCGTTTCCTTCCCTAATGCCGAGACAAGCTGGTTTCTGTTGCTGACGGTATACACATTTGAGGAGGATGCTTTTGATCCGCCTGTCGTGCCGGTCGAGTACGCGCCCCAGCCATCATTGGATCCCAACGTCTGGTGGCCTAAATCAGCTGCGTTCGCGCCAGCTGGAGTCAATCCTAAAAACAAAGCCGTAGCTAACATCACTTTTTTCATCCACTATGTACCCCCATTTTCTATTTTGTGAGATTTTATTCCAATTTATCACAAAAATATAATAGCAAATTGAGGGACATTCAGAACCGAAAATGTTCCGCTATCCTATTGCGGCATTCTGCAAAATCCCACCGCAAAGACCGCAAAAAAACCAAAAGGCCGACATTGGCCTTTTGGTTTTTTCCTTGCTTTATGCCCAAGCTTTCACTTTTTCGTTATCTGTCACAAAGAGAAGCACTTTTCCTTCATCTAAGCGTTTTTCAAATTGAGCGGCTTCATCTTCAGAAAAACCGATTTCGTGAATTTTATTGCGGAGCTCGTCTCCTTTTTTATTGAAGATATTTCCCACCGCGTGCTTGAAACCTGTTTCTTTGGCTCCGATCGTGTTGGCGTTCGTGTTGTCTGCCAGGCGTTCAGTTCTGTCATCGTCGTGAGCTAAGACGTATACATCCTCTTTCGCAACACCCATTTTCTGCAATTCCTCTACATCCTTCATGAGCTGTTCGTCATTTGTATACTCTTTTACAACTGGTTTCATGTCGATATTCCTCCTTCATGTTTTCTATATTTCTTTCATACCCGATCGTCTGTACCTGAAACAGATTCCAGAACATTAAAGAGAAAAACAGGAGGAATGGTAGTAGCTATTTGTTTTCCGTCCATGGTAAAGTGATAGGAACGGGACCTATTTTCAGAAAAATCAAAATTAAGGAGAAGCCGCTGCACGGAGCACACGACCATGAAACGCTGCCTTTATCCGTACGAGCAGGAGGTATGTCTAATGCAATACTTTTCACCAGAACAGCAATACAATGCTTGGATTGTGAGTGATTTAGTCAAACAGATTTTCCATAAGCGTGCCGGATGTTCACCAGGAATTCACGAGCTTGCGGTTTTTGCCGAGGAACATTTTCATATCGATATCGACTTTGTTTTCTCGATTATCATGAATATCGGCGACATTGAATTTGCACTAACAGATGAAATAGAAAAGAAATTGTCCGGTTATCTCAGCACTCTCCTTCCTTATGTCACTGCTGATATGTTCGAAACCTCTAAAGCCAACGCCCATGCGTTTTTGTCTCGAAGACACGGTAACGCTTCATACCACTTATTTGTGTCTGATGATGCTTTCATGAGAAAGCAGTAAAAAACGCATCTTTCTTTACTAAAAAAATATTGACATGATAAGCCATGCTATTATAGTGTTACATGTGATAATGATTCTCATTACTAAATCTGAAAAAAGGAAGAATGACATGCGCACCTATTCTAACAAGTTGATTGCCATCATGAGTGTTTTATTGCTCGCCTGCCTCATTGTATCCGGCTGTTCATCAAGCCAGAATAACAACGGAAGCGGCGAAAGCGAGTCTAAGGATTCCAGAGTGATCCATGACGAAGAAGGAAAAACGACAGTAAGCGGCACACCTAAGCGGGTGGTTGTGCTTGAGCTTTCATTCTTGGATGCCGTTCACAATCTCGGCATTACGCCGGTGGGCATCGCCGATGACAACAAAAAAGATATGATTAAAAAGCTTGTCGCAAGCTCCATTGATTACACATCTGTAGGCACACGCAGCGAACCCAATCTTGAGGTCATCAGTTCCTTGAAGCCTGATTTAATCATCGCTGACGCTGAGCGCCATAAAAACATTTATAAACAGCTGAAAAAAATCGCCCCGACGATTGAATTAAAAAGCCGTGAAGCGACATATGACGAAACGATCGACAGCTTTACGACCATTGCTAAAGCATTAAATAAAGAAGATGAAGGAAAAGAAAAGCTTGCCGAGCACAAAAAAGTCATCAACGATCTAAAAGCCGAACTTCCGAAAGATGAAAACCGCAACATCGTTCTCGGCGTTGCAAGAGCGGATTCCTTCCAGCTTCATACATCATCATCCTATGACGGAGAAATCTTTAAAATGCTAGGCTTTACACACGCTGTGAAGTCAGATAACGCCTATCAAGAGGTCAGCCTTGAGCAATTGAGCAAAATCGATCCTGATATTTTGTTCATCTCAGCCAACGAAGGCAAAACCATTGTAGATGAGTGGAAAACGAACCCGCTCTGGAAAAATCTCAAAGCGGTGAAAAATGGACAAGTCTATGATGCGGACCGTGACACTTGGACAAGATTCAGAGGCATCAAGTCTAGTGAAACAAGCGCCAAAGATGTGCTTAAAAAAGTGTATAATAAATAGGACAAATGAGAAGCGAGGGGAAATCCTTGCTTCTTCGTTTTTGCAACCAGACGCAGTAAGGAAGTGAGACTGTTGTATCATTCAGCCAAACGGCGCTCATCATCAAGACTGATGATGTTTATCATTGCACTGATTATTTTTATATTTGGGCTTGGGCTGAATCTTTCAGTAGGAGCCTCAGACATCGGCATCATAGATTCATTGAAATATCTTTTTGTATGGGACGGTTCAAAGGAACAGCTCATCATCTCTACTCTTCGCCTTCCCCGCACATTAATCGGCGTTTTTGTCGGCGCCAGCCTAGCTGTAGCAGGGGCGCTGATGCAGGCTATGACCAGAAATCCTCTGGCTTCACCCCAAATTTTCGGTGTGAATGCGGGTGCATCGCTTTTTGTCGTTGCTTCTCTCGTCATTCTGCCGGCATCGCCCTATTCATCTGTTATATTCGCTTTTGCGGGTGCGGCAGCAGGCGGCGCGATTGTGTATATGATTGCCTCATCCGGCGGAATGACACCTGTCAAGCTGGCGCTGTCGGGAATGGCCGTGCATTTGTTCCTCTCCTCTATGACACAGGCCATCATTATTTTAAATGAGTCAGGTGAGGATGTTCTGTACTGGATGACAGGCGCAATCGACGGCAGCAACTGGCAGGATGTCATAACCATCGCTCCGTTTTCTGTCATTGGCATCGGGCTTGCCCTCGTATTTTCCGGTTCTGTTTCTGTTCTCGGTCTCGGAGACGAAACAGCAAAAGGGCTTGGACAAAATATGAACGGCATCCGGATTCTGATCAGTTTGATTATTTTAATCCTTTCCGGCGCTTCCGTAGCCGTCGCCGGGCCGATTGGCTTTGTCGGGCTGCTCGTCCCGCATATTGTCCGCAAGCTGATCGGAGAACATTATCAATACGTGCTTCCGTTTTCGGCACTGTTCGGTGCCATTTTGCTGGTGTACGCAGATGTTCTGGCCAGATGGATTGCATTTCCTTATGAATCACCGGTCGGCATTGTCACCGCGATTATCGGAACGCCGTTTTTCTTATATTTGGCAAGGAAAGGGCGACATCTGAAATGAAGAAAACAACCAGAAAACAAAAACGCCCCTTGCTGGCGATACTCATATTGGCCGTGATTTTAATCGTTCTGTCCGTCATCAGCATGGGAATCGGTGCATTATACATTTCACCTGATGCGGTAGTGACGAATCTGCTGGGACTGGATCATTCCTTTGAATTTATCATCCAGCAATATCGCCTTCCCCGCATCATATTAGCAATTTTGGCCGGTGCAGGGCTTGCCGCTGCCGGAGCGATTTTACAGGGTGTGATCCGAAATCCGCTCGCTTCCCCGGACGTTGTCGGCATTTCAAAAGGCTCCGGACTTGCGGCGATGGCTGTGATTCTCATCTTTCCTGAGTCGCCGGTATACGTGCTTCCGTTCTCCGCATTTGCCGGAGCCGCCATTATTGCTGTACTATTAAAGAGCATTCAGCCCTCTTCACTGGCTTTATCAGGCATTGCTTTAGGCGCGGTCTGCCATGCCGGAATGCAATATATGATGGTAAAGTTTCCAGGCGACGTGAATGCTGCACTCATTTGGCTGACAGGAAGCCTCTGGGGAAGAAACTGGGAAGAAGTCAAGCTGCTTGCGCCATGGCTTTTGATTCTTTTTCCGATCGTCTGCATACTCATACCGAAGCTGGATCTTATGTCACTCGGGGATGAGCTTGCACAGGGTCTCGGAGAAAACGCAAACCGGCTGAGATTCATCCTGATTTTCACCGCGGTGGCGCTGGCGGGAAGCTGTGTAGCCGTCGTCGGCTCAATCGGTTTTATCGGCTTGCTTGCTCCGCATATCGCCAGACGGCTTACCGGAGAAAAAGCTAAATATTTACTGCCTGCATCGGCATTGATTGGTGCTATTATATTATTAATTGCAGATACGTTAGGGCGCGGCATCATGCCTCCGGTTGAAATACCTGCCGGAATACTGACAGCCGTGATCGGCGCGCCTTATTTCTTATATTTATTGAAATTCGAAGCGAGGAAACAGTAGGGAGAGGATACCATGGGAAAACTGGCTGCAGACCAGCTCACTCTTTCATATGACAGTACAGTGATTATTGACGGAGTCGACTTAAAGATAGAAGAAGGAAAAATCACTGCGCTCATCGGCGCTAATGGCTGCGGTAAATCAACAATCCTCAAATCGCTCGCCAGGCTGATGGCCCCGAAAAGCGGTACAGTGCTACTAGAAGGAAAAGACATCCACCGCCAGCCATCAAAAGAAGTCGCAAAAAAACTGGCCATTCTTCCACAATCTCCTCAGGCCCCTGAAGGATTGACGGTAGAGGAATTATGCTATTTTGGCAGACATCCTCACAAAAAGCTGTTATCCAAGCATACCCAAGAGGATCATGACATGGTAGAGTGGGCGCTGGAAGCAACGGGCATGATTGAACTGAAGGATCGGACGCTGGATGCCCTTTCAGGCGGCCAAAGACAAAGAGCCTGGATTTCAATGGCACTTGCGCAAGGCACTGATTTGCTTTTGCTTGATGAGCCGACCACGTATTTAGACATCTCACACCAGATTGAAGTGCTTGAACTGCTGAAAAAGCTGAACCGCGACCATGGCCGCACCGTTGTCATGGTGCTCCATGATTTAAACCAAGCCGCTCAATACGCTGACTATCTGATCAGTGTGCTGGACGGAAAAATATACAACGCCGGAACACCGGAAGATGTGTTCACCCAGCCATTTTTCCGTGAAGTCTTCGGCTTGGAATGCTGCATCATGAGAAGCCCGATCGACCAGAAGCCAATGTGCCTGCCGACGGGACTGTGCCCGAAACTACGGGCGAAATGAAAAGGAGAGGAGCCCCTCTCCTTTTTTGTATGCCAGCTTACCTTTTGTATTTCCTCTCCTGTCCATGTTACAGTGGTGTCAACCAAGTGATAGGAGGATAAAAATGACAGCATCTCAGCAGCAAATTCAATTAGCAAGACGTCCACAAGGTATTCCTGTTCATGAAGACTTTCGCTTTGAAACCATTCCGGTTCCTGAACCCAAGCAAGGGGAAGTGCTTGTCAAAACGCTTTATGTATCGGTTGACCCTTATATGCGCGGCCGTATGCAGGATACGAAGTCATATGTTGAGCCGTTCGCCTTGGATAAAGCGCTTTCTGGCGGGGTTATCGCTGAAGTTGTGTCAGACGGGAATCATCTGAAAAAAGGCGATATCGTCATCGGAAATCTCAGCTGGCAGGAATTTTCCGCTGTGGGCGAGTCTGCCTTGCGAAAAATTGATACAAGCCTTGCTCCCGCTTCGGCCTATCTCGGCATTTTGGGAATGACCGGCTTAACAGCATACTTCGGATTGCTGGACATCGGACGCCCGAAGGAAGGCGAAACCGTGGTTGTCTCCGGAGCTGCGGGAGCCGTCGGTTCAACAGTCGGGCAAATTGCCAAAATCAAAGGCGCGCGAGTTGTCGGTATCGCGGGTTCTGATGAAAAAATCGACTATTTAAAACAGGAGCTTCAGTTTGATGAAGCCATCAATTACAAAACAGCGGATGATATCCAAAAAGCGCTTCAAAACGCTTGTCCTGACGGTGTCGATGTGTATTTTGACAATGTCGGCGGACCGATTTCAGACGCGGTGATGAATCTGCTCAATGAATTTGCCCGCATTCCGGTGTGCGGCGCCATTTCTTCCTATAACGCAGAAAGCGAAGCAGATGACATGGGCCCTCGTGTCCAATCAAAACTCATTAAAACGAAGTCGCTGATGCAAGGCTTTATCGTAAGCGACTACTTCGATCGTTTTTCTGAGGGAGCAAAACAGCTGGCAGAATGGCTGAAGGCTGGTAAACTCCATTACGAGGAAACCATCACAGAAGGCTTCGAAAACATTCCTGACGCGTTTCTCGGTTTATTTAAGGGAGAAAATAAAGGGAAACAGCTGATCAAGGTCAGTGATCCGAGCTGAATGAAGATGAAAACGGGAGGGCTTTTTGCCCTCCTTTTATGTTTCGATGAGATCAGCTGCGAAGAATCAGCGTAAGAAAGGGAGTGTAATATTAACTGTGTAAGTAAGGAATGCGTACGGTTCCTTACTCACACAGTTTTTTATTTGATAGAATAATACGTATAAAGCTAAAGGAGTGGTTTCAGTGGGGAAATTGAAAAGAGATCCGAACTCCGTAGAATTAGCTAACAAGATTATCGAACAGTATCAGCCTAAATCAGTAGAAGATATGCAAGAAGCATTAAAAGACATATTTGGTCCCATGTTTGAGTCAATGCTAAAAGGTGAAATGAATCACCATTTGGGCTATGAATCCAATGACAAGGGAGAAAAAGAAACAAGAAATAGAAGAAATGGATATGGCAAAAAGATCGTGAAAACAACGGCAGGAGAAGTTGAAATTGCAGTCCCCCGTGATCGTGATGGTTCATTTGAACCGCAGTTGATTCCAAAGCGTAAAAGAGATGTATCCTCTATAGAGGATAAGGTCATTTCGATGTATGCCAGAGGAATGTCACAACGAGACATTTCTTCCACGATAGAAGACATCTATGGCTTTTCTGTATCTCATGAAATGGTATCCGACATTACGGATACTGTACTTCCTAATTTAGAAGAGTGGCAAAATCGTCCCTTAAGTAACTGTTACCCTTTTGTGTTTGTCGATTGTCTTTACACAACCATTCGTAATGACTATGAAACGAAGAAGTATGCCGTTTACACAATACTAGGATATACCATAGAAGGTAAAAAGGACATTCTAGGTTTGTGGTTGAATGAAACGGAAAGTAAACATAAATGGATGCAAATTTTTGATGAAATCAAATCTCGTGGTGTAGAAGATATCTTCTTTCTCTCAATGGATGGCGTTAGTGGTCTGGAAGAAGGAGCACGTGCGATTTTTCCTGATGTGACCGTACAGAGATGTATTGTTCATTTAATTCGAAATTCGATTAAGTATATACCAAGTAAAGACTACAAGCCTTTTACTGCTGCCTTAAAGAAAGTGTATGGAGCTCCAAGCCTTAAGGCTTGTCACAGTGCATTTGAATCTTTTGAAAAGCAGTGGTCTACGTACCCTGGAGCTGTAGACGTATGGAAACGAAACTTTTCTCATGTGGAACAACTTTTCGATTATGGTGGTAATATTCGTAAAATCATGTACACTACAAATGCCGTTGAAAGTATCCACTCTAGCTTTCGAAAAGTCACGAAAAAAGGAGCATTCCCCCATGAGAATGCCCTATTAAAAATATTGTTTTTACGAACAAAAGAATTAGAAAAGAAATGGGATGGTGGACGCATCCAGCAATGGGCTATGGTCATGAATCAACTATTAGTTCATGACCACCTAAAGGAACGTGTGAAGAAATATCTAGAATAACTTACACACTTTTCTTGACAAGCCCGTAAGAAAACCATCTTCATCAGGTTCTGTATCTTCCAAAGTGAATCCTGCTGCTTGAAAGCAAGCTAAACTGATTCGATTGTCTTCTTCAATGCATGCCACCCATTCCCGCACGCTAGTAAAATCAGGTTCGGTCATCAGCTTTTGCAATATCCGTTTTCCGTACCCTTGAAGCCGGTACAAAGGATTGACGATCAATCCAATATATGTCCGCTTCTCCCCGAACTCAATAACGACCATCCCTGCCGGCAGCTGTCCATCATACGCCATGATGACAGTATCGTGTTTATCTTTATTTACTCGTGCATACCACTCATCTAATGGCAGCATCCCATCCATTCTCCGTCTGGTATCCTCATTCTCAAACCAGTGTTCAAGTATTTTCAGCTCTGGCTCCTGCATTACTTGAAACCTGTCTATTGAAGCCATTTTCCCACCTCCGCGCAAAATCTTTTCTATTATTTTACAACAAAAAAAGGGCTTTCCGCCCTCCTTTTTATTTCGTCTTCAGTTTTCCGCCTGCATACACAGCTTCACTCAGCTCAACACCAAGCTTCTTCGCCATTTTTTTCAGCTTTGATTCCTCCAATTTTGTCACAAGGCTCAGCACGTTGCCTTCTTTTCCGGCCCGGCCTGTTCGTCCTGATCTGTGGACATAGCCATCTTCATCTGGAATATCAGCATGAATCACGTATGGCAGGTTTTCAATGTCTAAACCGCGTGCTGCAATGTCAGTCGCCAATAAAAGAGGAAACTCTCCGTTTTCGAATGCGGCAATGATTTTCGCCCGCTCCATTTTTTTCGCTTCGCTGTGCAAAACGCCGAGTTCAACGTGGTGATATGCCAGCTTTTCCGCATATACACTCAGGTTGCCAATGTCTCTCACAAATACGAGTGCCTGCATGCCTTCAAGCCTTGACAGCTTTTGCAGCAGCTTCACTTTGTCGCGCTGGTCGCAAATCAGGTATTGATGTTTCACTTTCCCTGCCTCCGCCTTGCTTCGCTGTACCTTCAACACCTCAGGCTCTTGCGCCAATTCGCGGAGCACATCCTCTGTTTCCTTTTTGAGTGTCGCGGAAAAACATAGAAGCTGGCGGTCTCTTAATGTCGTTTTAATAATTTGTTTGATCGTCTCGCGATGCTCCGGCAGGATAAGCTGATCCGCTTCATCAAATACAATCGTTTTCACTTCATGCATTTTGAGTTTCTTTGCTTTAATCAGTTCAAATACCCTGCCTGGCGTGCCGACGATGATATGCGGATGTTTCTTCAGCTTTTCGACCTGCTTCTTCACATTCGCCCCGCCGATTAAGGAAGCCGCGCGCAGCTCTGAGCCCGCTTTCCAATCCTGAATCACCTGAAAAATCTGCATCACCAGCTCACGGGAAGGCGCTAAAATCACCGCCTGCGGATGCTTTTGCTCTGGTTTGATCCGCTCCAAGACCGGCAGCGCATACGCCAGCGTCTTCCCTGTGCCTGTCGGCGATTCCGCGATGACATCCTTTCCGTCCATGATCAGCTGGGCAGCCTGCTCCTGTACAGGAGTTGGCTTTTGAAAGCCGGAAGCATTCCAATTCTCTTGTATAAATGATTGTGCATTATGTAAAAATGGCCAAGTTTGCGTCATTTTGTTCTCCTCAATTCCTGAAATCTATTCCATAGTATCTCAAAACCTCGCCCGGAACGCAATTTTTCTTTTTCTTTCCTATACCTTTCAACATTCCGAATCCTCCTTTATAATCAAAAGGGTGAATATTACACGCCGATTGAGCGTGTTTGATAAACGATAGAGGTGTAAACATGAGTATTTTATCTGTAAAGGATTTAAGCCACGGCTTCGGTGACCGGGCCATTTTTAATAACGTCTCCTTCCGCCTGTTAAAAGGCGAGCACGTCGGGCTGATCGGCGCAAACGGTGAAGGAAAATCAACCTTCATGAATATTATTACCGGAAAGCTTGAACCTGATGAGGGAAAAGTCGAGTGGTCAAAAAATGTCCGTGTCGGCTATCTTGACCAGCATACCGTGCTTGAAAAAGGAAAATCCATTCGTGACGTCCTGAAAGACGCGTTCCATTATTTATTTGCGATGGAAGAGGAAATGAACGAGATTTACAACAAAATGGGCGAGGCTGATCCCGACGAGCTCGAGAAGCTGCTTGAAGAAGTCGGCGTCATTCAAGACGCGCTGACAAACAATGATTTTTATGTTATTGATTCCAAAGTGGAAGAAATCGCCCGCGGCCTCGGCTTGAGTGATATCGGTTTAGAGCGCGATGTCACCGATTTGAGCGGCGGCCAGCGCACAAAGGTCCTTCTCGCTAAGCTTCTCCTTGAAAAGCCGGAAATTCTGCTTCTCGATGAGCCGACCAACTATCTTGATGAACAGCATATTGAATGGCTGAAGCGCTACCTGCAGGAATACGAGAACGCGTTCATTCTGATTTCCCACGATATTCCGTTCTTAAACAGCGTCATCAACCTGATTTATCACGTTGAAAATCAAGAGCTGACACGCTATGTCGGCGACTACCATCAGTTTATGGAAGTCTACGAGGTGAAGAAACAGCAGCTTGAAGCGGCCTACAAAAAGCAGCAGCAGGAAGTCGCGGAGCTGAAGGATTTCGTTGCCCGCAACAAAGCGCGTGTCAGCACGAGAAACATGGCGATGTCCCGCCAAAAGAAACTCGATAAGATGGATATGATCGAGCTTGCGGCAGAAAAGCCAAAGCCGGAATTCCACTTTAAGCCGGCGAGAACGTCAGGCAAGCTGATTTTTGAAACGAAGGATCTCGTGATCGGTTACGATTCCCCGCTGTCCCGTCCGCTCAACCTCCGCATGGAACGCGGCCAAAAAATCGCCCTTTACGGCGCAAACGGGATCGGAAAAACGACGTTGCTGAAAAGTTTGCTTGGCGAAATCCAGCCGCTCGAAGGCTCTGTAGAACGCGGTGAGCACATCTATACCGGCTATTTCGAGCAAGAGGTCAAGGAAACAAACAACAATACGTGCATCGAAGAAGTATGGAGCGAATTCCCTTCTTATACGCAGTATGAAATCCGTGCCGCTCTGGCAAAATGCGGACTGACGACAAAGCATATCGAAAGCCGCGTCTCCGTATTAAGCGGAGGCGAAAAAGCGAAAGTCAGATTGTGCAAGCTAATCAACTCAGAAACAAACCTGCTGGTGCTCGATGAGCCGACAAACCACTTGGATGTCGATGCCAAGGAAGAGCTCAAGCGCGCTCTGAAAGAATATAAAGGCTCCATTCTGCTCATTTCCCACGAGCCAGACTTTTATATGGATATTGCGACAGAAACGTGGAACTGCGAGTCTTGGACGACGAAAGTGCTTTAATTTATAAAAAAACCCGCCTGCTGAAGGGCGGGTTTTTTACTGCCATTTTTTCTGAACGATTCTCAAAAGCTCTCTGTCTTTTAAAATGAGCTGCAATGGAGATGTGAATTCATCAAGTGTCAGCTCTCTTTTGGCAGACAGCTCAAAATCCTCCTCATCTGCCCAAGCGGTAAACCACTCGACCGAGAAAAGCTGTTTTTCATGACGCTGTGTATGTATTGATAGAGCGTTTCTAAACATTTCTGATCATATTCGTCAGGTTTTGCCTTATCCATGGCAAACGTCCCCTCTACAGCATGAACCATCACTGAAATGGCAATCGTAAATGAACGGACACATTCTCAGCTTCTGCAAGATAAATCCCAGCCGCATCAATGCCTGACCGAAGCGGATGCCCTTTCCGCGAACGCCGTTCTTGCTGACCGAAAAAACCGGTTTCTAAAGGGAGTTTTCAGCCGGAAAATAGTAAAATTGTGTCATAAAGGTTGTCCTTTCCTGCACCAATTCGATTATGATGCATTATAACGAATAAAAAGACACTGCATCTGTGCAGTGTCTTTCGTTATTAATGTCCCGCCTTAATCCCAGCAAGATGTTTACGTCCCATGAGAAGGACAAGCATGCCGACAAAAACGACGATTCCTCCGACTGTATATGGTGTGCTTGCGGTGAAGTGTTCTGACAGCATTCCTGCAATCCACGGGGCGAGCGCGCCGCCGATGAAGCGGACTGAGCTGTAGGCTGAAGACGCGATTGAACGTTCAACCGGCGCAGAACCCATCACAGCAGTTGTCATGATCGTATTCACCATACCGAGGACAGCACCGGCGACAACGATACATGTAATAATCAAAGTCTGATGGTCTGTCCAGATCCCCATAATAATGAGAATGGCCGCAAAGGCGATAAAGAGAACGACGAGCGAACGCACAGTGCCCAGCGCTTTGTGGACGAGCGGCGCCGTAAAGACTGACGTAATCGCCAGCAGAAGGCCCCAGCCGAAGAAGACATATCCAAGACCGTGTTCATCTAAATCCAGAACGAACGGAGAATAAGCAAGCAAAATAAAAAATCCAAAGTTGTATAGGAATGCCGATACCGCCATTGTCAGCAGGCCTTTATATTTGAGCGCCTTCATCGCATCAAACACACCGACGCGTTTTGCCGGTTTCGGCAGCTTCGGAAGCATGAAAGAAATCGCGATTAACGCAATAAACATCAGGACAGATACTCCGAAAAACGGTGCGCGCCATGAAATGCTTCCGAGCTCTCCGCCTGCAAGCGGCCCGACGGAAATTCCGAGACCAAGCGCGGCCTCATACAAAATAATCGCTTGGGCGCTGCCGCCGACTGACACGCCGACGATGACCGCAAGCGCTGTTGAAATAAACAAAGCATTCCCTAATCCCCAGCCGCCGCGATAGCCGACTAACTGAGCGATTGAGCTTGAGCTGCCGCCAAGCCCCGCAAATACAATAATAAAAATAAGTCCGAGAATTAACGTCCATTTCGCGCCGATGCGGCTGGAAATGGCTCCTGAGAAAAACATCATAAATCCGGTTACAAGCAAATAACTTGTAAACAAGAGTGATACTTCACTAGGTGAAGCATGTAATTGTGCGGCAATAGCCGGAAGAATTGGATCGACCAGCCCGATTCCCATAAAAGAAATCACACAGGCAAACGCGACAGCCCATACCGCTTTCGGCTGGCTGAGCAAGCCTGTTTTCTGATTCACTTGTGTTGTCTTATCCATTTGACCTGACCTCCATCTTTATTCCATTAAAAGAAACGCTACAAAAATAGCGTTTAACAAACTTTTCATTCGATTGATTGAATGGCGCGTTCCGCTTTGCCTTTCATGCCTTGCAGGCGTTCTTTAAAGCTTTGGAATGTGCGGATTTTCTCATCAATCAAACTCAGCTGGTGATTCAGGGTTTCCTGAATTTCCTCCAGTTTTTCTTTCCGTTCCTTTGGATCCAGTGACAACAAATACCCCTCTTTGTTTAACTCTAGCTGGCGGCTGGTTTCCATGAAATGCTGAAGCTCCTGAAGGGAAAAACCGAGCACCTCTTTTGTGCTGATGACTTTCTCAAGCTCCTCCATATCATCCTCTGAATAAAGCCTTACACCGCCGTCTGTCCGTTTCGGCGCCGGAATCAAGCCGATTTCTTCATAAAACCGGATGGTCCGCTTTGTCAGTCCGCTTCTTTTGGCCACTTGATCAATCTTCATCCATTCCAAGGTAAATCCCCCTTCACCGTTTCTGTTACCATTATACACCTTATTGAACCTTAACGTAAACGTTAAGTTTTAAAAAACAATAAAAAAGACGAGTAGCATAAAGCACCCGCCTTTCACTTTCCTGTTTAAGCTAAACTTCCCGCCACTGACAGAGACTCTTTTTGAAGGCTTTCAGAAAGCACTCGATACGCGATCACTTTCTTCTTGTACTGTTTCACGACGTCAATATGGTCGTCATAGCGGTACACGAACAGCTTCACGTCTTTGTTTCCTTTTTTTGTATCTATCACCAGCGGCGTCCCGCCGTTTTCCGGATGTAAATAACGCTCTTCATCACCTGGATAGATATAATATTTTTCCAGGAAGATAGCTTCGTTAAATTGATCAATCACTTTCTGCTTCTCTGCACCCTCGAGGCGTTTTCCATCTAGAGAGAGACTCGCATTTTCGCCACTCAGCTTGGCGTGCACTTCAAATTTACCGAGCAGCCATTCTATGACGCCTGTAGGAAGACAGGTTAATACGATTTTCACCAGACTCATGAGAATTAACATCACGATCGCCCATGTCATACTTCATCATCTCCGTTAGTTTTCCATGTGCCGCTGACACACAATTTTATCCTAACATAAGCAGGCCGGTTCGTTTTTGTCCATTATGTGAAAAAAAGCGCGGCCTGCTGCGGCCACGCTTTTTAGCTTTCCAGTTCTTCGATCATGAGGGACAATTCTGTCCAGCGGTCCATCGCAGCCTCAAGCTCTTCCGCCGTTTTCGCCTGCTCGGCCATCAGCTCTTGGATTTTGCCAAAATCACTGCCTGCTGCGGCGATGTCAGCTTCAAGCTGTTCATGCTTTTCTTCCAGCTGGGCAATTTTATCTTCGATGCCGTCCCATTCCAGCTGGTCTTTGTAAGAAAGCTTTTTCCGTTTTTTCTTCGGCTCGGCTTCAGCCGTTTTTTCCTCAGCTGTCGGTTTTGGGGCCGCTTTTTTCGCTTTTGACTCCTCCATATAGTCGCTGTAGGAGCCTTGAAAGCGGGAAATGACGCCATTTCCTTCAAATACAATCAAACGGTCGACGACGCGGTCAAGGAAATAGCGGTCATGGGATACGGTGATGACGACGCCAGGAAACTGGTCAATATAATCCTCAAGAACGCTTAATGTTTCAGTATCCAAATCGTTCGTCGGCTCATCGAGAAACAGGACATTCGGCTCCTGCATGAGAACCTGAAGCAAGTATAAACGGCGTTTTTCCCCGCCGGACAGCTTGCGGATATACGTCTGCTGCATTGAACGCGGGAAGAGGAAACGCTCGAGCATTTGTTCAGCTGTAATCATATCGCCATCTGCCGTTTTTACGACCTCCGCCGTTTCTTTTATATAGTCAATGACCTTTAACTCACCGTTCATTTCACTATGATCCTGAGTATAGTAGCCGATTCTGACCGTCTGTCCGATCGTAATATCGCCTCCGTCCGGCGTATGACGGCCGGCAAGGGCATTTAACAGCGTTGTTTTCCCGATGCCGTTCGGCCCGATGATCCCGATCCGTTCACCTGGTATGACAAGTTCATTAAAACGGTCGACGAGCATGCGGCCGTCATAAGCGATCATGACGTTCTCCGCTTCAATAACCTGTTTTCCGAGACGGTGCGAGCCAATGGCAAAATCGAGTGAACCTGATGACTGAGGGCCTTTCTGCTCTTTAAGCGTCTCTACCCGGTCAATTCTCGCCTTTTGTTTTGTTGAGCGGGCTTTCGCTCCTCGTCTGAGCCAGGCCAGCTCGCGGCGCAGCAGGTTTTGCCGCTTCGTTTCCTTTTGCTCAGCCTGCGCTTCCCGTTCCGCGCGTTTTTCTAAAAACACTTCATAGTTGCCTTTGTACGTGTAGAGGCTGCCTCTTTCAAGCTCATAAATGCGGTTGGTGACACGGTTTAAGAAATATCTATCGTGCGTCACCAGCATGACGGCGCCGGGATATTGGCTTAAATACCCTTCAAGCCACTCAATCGTTTCATTATCCAAATGGTTTGTCGGCTCGTCCAAAATGAGCAGATCAGCGGGCTGAATTAAGTTTTTGGCAATGGCCACCCGTTTTTTCTGGCCGCCTGAGAGCTCATTGACCGGTTTTGTTACGTCGTTGACGCCCAGCTTAGACAATACGGTTTTTGCCAAGGTGTTTGCATCCCATGCATTGTTCGCGTCCATTTTCGCCTGCGCTGCCAGCAGGTGTTTCTGGCGCTGTTCATTTTCGGGATCTTTCCCCAGTTCATACAGCGCTTTTTCATATTCACGTAAGGTTTTCATCACAGCCGATTCACCGGAATAGATATGCTCCAGCACTGTTTGCCCCGCAGGCAGCTCCGGGTCTTGATGAAGAAATTCGACCTGCACGCTTCCGGATTTCGTGATTTCTCCTTCTTCGATAGATTCCAAGCCGGCAATTACTTTCAGCAGCGTTGATTTTCCAGTTCCGTTCGGCCCGATTAATCCGATTCTCTCATTCTCTTCAATATGAAAGGAGATATGGTCAAATAATGTTTTATCTCCGTATGTTTTATAAAGATTTTCCGCTTTTAATATGCTCATGGTTCCTATCAATCCTCACGTAAGTTCATGTGTACATTTTAAATCAGCCGCTGGAATAAAACTAGTAAAACGTCAGACGAATTTCATGGAAATGCAGGATAAGAAAAAGACCGGGGATGTTTGTCCCCGGTCTCTTACTCTTCCTCAAGCGCTTTTTCAGCCATTTTTGCAAGATGCTGCGCGCTTCCTGAAATCTCCTGCATCGTGGCGGAAATTTGTTCAACGGCAGCGGCTTGTCCGTCTGTATGCTGGTTAATCGACTCAATGGATTCCTCCAGCCCTTTCAGCAGGCTGTGGATTTTTTTCGTAATCTGGTCAATTTGGCCGACATTTTCTTTTGAATGCGTCGCTAGCTTTCTGATCTCATCTGCGACGACAGAGAACCCTTTTCCGGACTCCCCTGCTCTTGCCGCTTCGATCGCGGCGTTCAAGCCGAGCAGATTGCTTTGGTCCGAGATGCCTTTAACAGTTACTGAAATATCGGCGATTTCACCGGCGCTTTCGCTTACTTTTTTCGCCTGAGAGGAAATGCCCGACATTTGAGTTGAAAACCCGTTAATTGATTCAGAAATGTCGGAAATGGCTGCGGCTGTTTGTTCAACGACAGCTGATAAGCTTTCCGCCACATCATGCAGCTTTGACGACTCCTCAAGGCTCGTTCCGAGGCCGACGCCTCCAATGACTCTTCCATTCTCGTCGTGCAGCGGGATGGCACGCGCGATCAATGGGAAGCCGAACAATTCTTTCGGAACCATGCTCGTCTTCTTCTGATTGCTTCGGATGGCATCTGTGATGATATCCCCTTCCCGCAGCGGATCGCCGGCTTTTACGTTCAGCGAAAAGCTTTTGGCCGGTATATTCACGAGCAGTTTTTCCGTATCATAAATGCCGATTGTAATATCATCCTGAACCAGGCTGTTTAAATAAGGGGCTACTTTGATAAATGCGTCCAGAATATCTGCGGTTTCTTTTTCCGTTTTTATGCTCAAGTCCATTCACTCCTATTCATTAATAAGGGAAGCTGCGTTTTTCGTGCTGAACCGAGATCCATTTCAGCGTTGTAAATTCTTCAAGGCTCCACTCACCGTTCAAACGGCCGAGGCCTGATTGCTTTTCACCGCCGAAGGCTACATTCGGTTCATCATTAATGGTCGTGTCATTAACGTGAATCATGCCTGTTTCAATACGTTTCGCAAAAGCCACGCCGCGCTCAAGATTTGACGTATGTACGGCGCCGCTCAAGCCAAACGGGGTTTCGTTTGCGATATCCACCGCTTCGTCTTCTGAATCAAACTTCATAAAGGAGACGACTGGTCCGAACAGCTCTTCCTTGGCAATGCTCATGAACGGTTTGACGTCTTTTAAGATCGTGGGTTCCACGATCGTCCCGTTAAATCCGCCAAGCTTCACTGGTACAGCGCCTTCTTCAATTGCTTGCTCTACAGTCTTCATCAGCCCGTCCGTCTGTCTGCTGTTGATTAATGGCCCGATAATCGTATCAGGATCCATTGGGTCGCCGACTTTCAGCGATTCCACTTTTGCCTGGTACAGCTCAAGGAACTTGTCATAAATAGAAGAATGAACAAGCACTCGGTTGGCTGACATGCAAATCTGTCCTTGATGTGTAAATCGGCTGAACACCGCCGCATTGACCGCATATTCTATATCTGCATCCTCAAGTACGATGAAGGCGCTGTTCCCGCCAAGCTCAAGAAGCGGCTTTTTAAAATGCTTCATCGCAAGCTGTCCGATGTAGCTGCCGACTTTCGTAGAACCGGTAAATGAGATGATCCGCGGCACTGGATGCTCAACGAAGCTGTCGCCGATTTCAGCAATGTCTGTGACAACAACATTCAGCAGTCCCTCTGGAATTCCCGCGTTCTCAAAAATTTTCGCAATCAGCGTTCCGCCGCAAATCGGCGTTTCCTCATGCGGCTTTAGCACAACGCCATTGCCGGCTCCGAGTGCAGGCGCCACTGATTTCATAGATAAAAAGAATGGGAAGTTAAACGGGCTGATGACACCGACAACGCCTGCCGGCACGCGATATAATCTGTTTTCCTTGCCGTCTATTGTGGACGGAAGAATTTTGCCTTCCATGCGGACAGGGAACGTTGCCGCTTCTTTTATGATGTTTTTGACAAGACCGATTTCAAAAGCTGCTTTGAGCCTTGTTCCGCCAAGCTCCTCCATAATCAAATAAATAATGGCTTCTTCGTTCTCTTCGATATACGTGACGGCTTTTTCTAAAATGGTTCTTTTCTCGAACGGATTGACCGCATCCCATTTTTTCTTCGCCAGCGCCGCTGCCCTGTACGCTTCATCTATATCGTCAGCAGTCGCTTTACGGAATGTTGTGAATGTTTTTTGAGTATAAGGATTTTTGTTTTCCAATACATTTGGGCTGCTGCCCTCCTGCCATTTCCCGCCGATAAACTGTTTATTCAACTCTTCATATTGAAACATGGTCAGCATCTCCTTTATAACCGCAAATCAAAATATGGGCGAATCTATTTTTTCTATCGGTTCATCTTGCATAAAATTGAATATACGATTAGTAAAAATTACTATCCTATGATACGACAACGCTGTTTCGCTTCTATCATTTAAAGCAGAAAAATATTTTATTGACTGCGTCAAATTTCGACAATATAATACAACAAGAACTGCATATAATGATTAGAATATTTTGAATATTTCTAGGAGGAACTTTTGATGAGTTCATTATTTAGAAAAAAACCGCTTGAAACATTGAGTGCGCAGAGCAAGTCAAAAAGCCTTGCCCGTACGTTAAGCGCATTTGATTTAACCTTGCTCGGTATCGGTTGTGTCATCGGTACAGGGATTTTTGTCATTACAGGAACAGTGGCAGCGACCGGTGCAGGTCCCGCCCTCATCATATCGTTTATTTTAGCGGGGCTCGCCTGTGCGCTGGCTGCTTTCTGTTATGCTGAGTTTTCGTCTTCCATTCCGATTTCGGGAAGCGTGTACTCATACTCATACGTGACACTTGGAGAGCTGCTCGCCTTTTTGATCGGGTGGGATCTCATGCTTGAATATGTCATTGCACTGTCGGCGGTTGCCACCGGCTGGTCTTCATACTTTCAATCACTGCTTGCCGGCTTCAATCTTCATATTCCGGCTGCACTGACAGGAGCGCCGGGAAGCACGGCGGGCGCCGTATTTAACCTTCCGGCTGCGGTGATCATTCTCCTCATCACTGCGATTGTCAGCAGAGGCGTCAAGGAAAGCACACGCTTTAACAACGTCATCGTACTGATGAAAATCGCGATCATATTATTGTTCATTATTGTCGGCATCGGCTATGTGAAACCGGATAACTGGTCTCCTTTTATGCCATTCGGGATGAAAGGCGTCATACTTAGCGCTGCCACTGTATTCTTCGCGTACCTTGGGTTTGACGCGGTTTCTAACGCGTCAGAGGAAGTGAAAAATCCGCAAAAAAACATGCCCGTCGGCATTATTTCAGCTCTAGCCGTCTGCACGGTTCTGTACATCGCGGTATCGCTTGTGCTGACAGGCATGATGCCTTATGCCAAATTGAATGTCGGAGATCCTGTATCCTTTGCGCTGACATTCGTCGGACAGGACGCTGTTGCCGGAATTATTTCTGTCGGTGCGATTATCGGGATTACGACGGTGATGCTCGCTTTGCTGTATGCTCAGGTTCGTTTGACATTTGCCATGAGCAGAGACGGCCTTCTGCCTGGATTGTTCGCAAAGGTTCATCCGTCATTTAAAACCCCGTTCCGCAACACATGGCTGACAGGGATCGTTGCAGCGGGAATCGCCGGCTTTATTAACCTCGGAACGCTGGCCCACCTGGTGAACATGGGAACACTTGCCGCGTTTACGGTCATATCTATTGCTGTCATTGTGCTAAGAAAGAAACATCCTGAAATCAAGGCGTCCTTCAGAGTGCCGTTCGTTCCGGTTGTGCCGATTATCAGCGCAGGCATCTGCATTTGGTTCATGTACAGCCTTCCCGGCGTCACATGGCTTTCATTTGTCATCTGGATCGCTGTCGGAACGCTGGTTTACTTCCTATATTCGAGAAAACACAGCTTATTAAACAAATAATCTCTTTTTAGCCGGCGGTGCCTCACCCGCCGGCTTTTTCCTTTTTTTATGTGCTATACTTTGAGTACATATGAGAAAGGGAGACACACAGATGAAACGATACCGCACTTTATTATTTGATGCAGATGATACCATCCTTGATTTTCAAGCGGCAGAAGCTTTAGCCCTGCGTTTGCTGTTTGAAGATCAGAACATTCCTTTAACAAATGACATGAAGGCGCAGTATAAAACTATCAATCAAGGTCTCTGGAGAGCCTTTGAAGAAGGTAAGATGACACGGGATGAAGTCGTAAACACGCGTTTTTCCGCTTTGCTCAAGGAGTACGGTTACGAGGCGGACGGCACCTTGCTTGAGCAAAAATACCGCCGCTTTCTTGAAGAAGGACATCAGCTTATTGACGGTGCATTTGATCTCATCTCAAATCTGCAGCAACAGTTTGATTTGTACATCGTGACAAACGGCGTGTCTCACACACAATATAAGCGTCTCCGTGATTCAGGATTATTTCCATTCTTCAAGGACATTTTCGTTTCTGAAGACACAGGCTTCCAAAAGCCGATGAAGGAATATTTCGATTACGTGTTTGAACGGATTCCTCAGTTTTCAGCAGAGCACACATTAATCATCGGGGATTCACTAACTGCTGATATCAAAGGCGGACAGCTCGCCGAGCTTGATACTTGCTGGATGAACCCTGACATGAAGCCGAATGTGCCAGAGATCATACCAACCTATGAGATTCGTAAGCTTGAAGAGCTATATCACATTTTGAATATCGAAAATACCGTCAGCTGCTAATCAGGCTGACGGTATTTCTTTCATAAGAATCTTTTTTCCTCTTGATAAATTCTTCACCTTATGAATAATATGGTGGTATGCTTTGGTTATATATGTAAGGAGGAGACTCAATTGGCTATCGCCGCCCCGTTAAAAGAAAAAACAGTTCAAAAACCAGGCACCACGGTGTATCCGATTTTGATTATTATCGGAATCTGCCATATGCTCAACGATTCGCTTCAAGCTGTGATTCCGGCCATGTTACCTATTTTGGAACGCTCCATGAGCCTGACGTTTACACAGCTCGGCATCATCGCTTTCACATTAAACATGGTGTCATCCGTCATGCAGCCTGTTGTCGGCTGGTATACCGATAAACGGCCGCGGCCGTATGCGCTGCCAGTCGGTTTGACCGCCAGCATGCTTGGCATTTTGGGCCTTGCATTTGCCCCGTCATTCATAACGATCTTATGCTGTGTGTTTTTCATTGGATTAGGCTCGGCCATTTTCCATCCGGAGGGCTCCCGTGTGGCGTATATGGCCGCCGGCACAAAACGCGGGCTCGCCCAGTCGATTTATCAGGTGGGCGGAAACTCAGGCCAGGCGATGGCGCCGCTGATCACCGCGCTGATTCTTGTGCCGCTCGGGCAATTCGGCGCTGTTTGGTTCACGCTTGTCGCCGCGCTTGCTGTTATGTTTCTCATGTATATCGCGAAATGGTACGCCTCACGTCTCGGCAGCCTTGCCCAGAAATCAGGCAAACAAAAGAAAACGGCTGAAAACACGGCCATCACCAAATCTGTTGTATCTGCTCTTATTATTATTATATTTCTCATTTTTGCTCGTTCTTGGTATACGAGTGCGATCGGTAACTTTTACACGTTTTACGCGATGGATACATATCACGTAAGCATTCAGCAGGCACAAAGCTATATTTTTGTCTTCTTGCTGTTCGGCGCAATCGGCACGTTTCTCGGCGGCCCGCTTGCAGACCGTTTTGGAAAACGCTTCGTTATCCTCGGTTCGCTGTTATGCTCGGCGCCGCTGGCGATTGTGCTGCCATTTGCCGGCCCGGTTCTCGCCTATGGCGTGCTCGCATTGATTGGCTTGGTTCTGATGTCGAGCTTTTCTGTAACGGTCGTCTACGCACAGGAGCTAGTTCCTGGAAAAATCGGCACAATGTCCGGTTTAACCGTCGGGCTTGCCTTCGGGATGGGCGCAATCGGCGCTGTGGCGCTGGGCGCTCTGATTGACGCCGCGGGACTGACCCCGACGATGATCGCCATTGCCTTTCTCCCTGTTCTCGGCATCCTTGCCTTCCTATTGCCGAGTGACCAGAAGCTTAGAGAATGGCATAGCTGAAAAAACCCTGCCAGGCGGCAGGGGTTTTTTAATCCAGCTGGATAAAATGAGTGTCAGGCACTGCGTGCTTCGGGATAAAGCCATCCGCAAAGTCCGGAAACGCCGACTGTATTTCATCAATCCATCTTTTCAGATTTAATATATACGGCATATAAATCATCTCAATTGTCGCTTCGTCTTCAATCCGATAGTACCAGCAAAGATTAAACTCTTTTTCTGTCACCAGTGTAAACCCAGAGAAATGATAGAAAATCAGCGGCGTTTCATCTATATACACGCGGCCGTCCTTTTGCCCGACCTTATAGTTTTCGATATTCCAAAGCGCTGTATTGGCTCCTATTGATTTGACAACATGAACACCTTTAAACTGCGCCGGCCATTTCTCCACATATCTTTGATCACCATATGTCTTTCGTTCCGTATCCATTTCGACCGTGCAAAATTCAATACAGTCCTGTCTCCACTGCCACACCGCTTCATATGCTTCCTTTGTATTACCGGCGCCGACAAAGCCTGTATTAAAGCGTCCGGTTCGGTTGTAGTAGGACATGAAGCGCGGCGAATTACGATGATCAGTCAAATACAGAGACGCCGTTGGGTTTTCTGCAAAAATACGTGCCGGATCAGAAAAGAAAAATAGATCCGTATCCATATGGGCAAAGTATTCAGCGTCATCCCACTTGCTCATCACATGAAACAAAAAGGCGGGCTTTAACGTCCAGCAATATTCATGAAACGTTCTGTTGCTTTTCGCTTTCAGCAGCTCCGGGTCTTCCATTTCATGCAGCTGCACAAAGGTTACATGCTCCCATAGCACGTGCTGAAGCAATTCATACGCTTTCTGGTCGACACACAGCACATATAAATGAAAATCATCGCAATGCTCATGGAGAGAATGAATCATAGGCATGAGCTTAAAGATATGTGTCCTTGACACTATCGTTGAAAAATGAAATGTACTCACTTATACCACATCCAATGATCTAAGATCCACGTGCAGCAAATCGTTGACAAGCGCATACAGTGCGTTGGCAAAATCGTTCACGCCTAGCTTTTTCTTCGCTTTTGGCAGAAGCTTGCGGACAGTTTGTAAATCAAAGCTTTTCGCCGTCACCCTTTGGGATTTCTTTCGCCGATCCGGATCAATGTTGCGCTCTTTAACAACATGCAGAAGCTCAAGAAACAGATTCAGCAGCATATCATATTTCTGTGATTCCAGCAGCTTTTGAATATCAGTCATGATTCTGTTCGTCATGTCAGGCGGGAACGGCCCATTAAAAGCGAGATGAACGTCTAAAGAGCGGATGTTATTGTATTTATCGCACATATAGGCAATGTTTGCCCGAATATCGTCTACAGATTTACAATTGCTTGGATGTTCCTGATGAACACTGACAATATCACGGCGAAGCCTGAAGGTCAATCCGGCCTGATGAAGCCTGATCCCGAGGTCATAATCCTCAAACCCGTACCGCACAATGCCTTCGTCAAATAAACCGAGGTCAACCACATGCTTGCGTTTCACAGAGGAATTATTCGTGATAAAAAAGCGCCATGGCATATGATAGCCTTTCAAGTCATCGCCGTACTCATCTAAAATCTTCTTGAGCACGTCTATAAAGTCGGTATCGAGGTCAAAGCTTTTATCAAGAAAGCTTCCGTTTTTGATGTCCGCTTCCTCCAGCAGCTTTTGTTTGTCTTTCTTCGGCATTTCACCTGTGAGCTTTGCGAGCTGTTCCTTATGTTCTTCTTCAAACCGTTCATAGTAAAAACTGTAGATCCGTTTCCAAAACAACCCGCACACGACGAGATTCTCTTCGTTCTCATGGGCTTTAATATGTTTTGCCACAAGGTCCTTTGCCGCAAGCATATCGCTGTCATGGAAAATCAGGATGTCTCCTCTGGCATTGCGAAGCGCCTGATTTCGTCCGTACGCAATGCCCCTGTTTTCTTTAATCCGTGTAAAGATCAGCGGAAAATCAGCTTGAAATGACTCAAGCATCGAGAGCGTCCCGTCCTCAGAGCCATTGTCCGCTACAATGACTTCGAATTCTTCATCGCACTCCTGCTGGTTTAGTGACAGAAGGCTGTTGTAAAGGCGCTCCTTTGAATTATATGCAGGAATAATAACGCTTGCTTTCACTTCATTTTCACTTCCTGTATTTACTCATTTATTTGTTGTCATCTTTTGAAGCAAAACCGTTAAATTCAGGGTCTAACGTTTTGATGTGCTGAATGATATGCGGCAGTGTCTCTTGATACAGTTCATGCACAAACGGCAGATCTGTGCGGGTTGTTTCATGAATCTGTTTGATTTCATTGATGCTGACGATTCGGTATCCGCTGAAATGATAAAAGATCAGCGGACTGCCATCCTCCAGCACGATCCGGCCATCTTTCCAGGAAAACGTATGCTGCCCATAATTCCAATGCCCAATGTTCACGCCGGGTGTTGTAATGTCACACACATTCGGAAACAGCTCAGACATATAATCCAAATAGCCCTGATCACCGAATTTCCCTTCACCCGGTGCATTTTTGCATTCCTCAAGACAGCGTTCCTTCCACCACTCCAAGCAATCCGTGCCTGCATCATCATGCTTGAAGCTGATAAACCCGGAATTATATCTGCCTAAAAGACGCTGCAGCATGTCAATCTGCTCTTTCTCAAAAGAAGGGATTACAATATCCCCTCGTGAAAGCAGCACCGAGCAGTCCGGCTGGTTTTCAAAAATCGGCGATGGATCTGCATAGAAAAAGAGATCCCCGTCAATATACGTCACACGCTCCAGCTCAGGATTGCTGTTCAGCACAGCTTGCAGAAAGATCGGCTTCATCGTCCAGCAATACTCACTTTGATCTCTAGTTTCCTTCAGCTTCAGCAGCAATTCATTTTCAAGAGCGGCCACCGGCACAAGGTTCAGCTGCTTCATCTTCAGCTTCTGTAACACGCGGTGCGTATCTTCATCCATGCAAAGTATAAAAATGGGACTGTCTTGATCAACTTGCTCTAACGACTTAAACAAAGCGACTGCCTGATATAATCTTCCTTTTGATAAAACGGTGCAATACGCGCTGGTCACAGTCTTGTTCACCTCGTTTCACATTACTTTTTGAAGAATTCCGTATACCACTCAATCGTTTTTTCAAGTCCCTCATCAATGGTGTAGGCCGGTGTCCAATTCAGCAGCTTTCTCGCTTTTTCCGCGGATAAATATTGATGTTTGATTTCATTGCTTCCCTGATTCAGCACCTTAGGTTTCAGATTACTGTTCATTTTCTTTAATATTTTCTCTACCAGTTCAAGTACGGTCAGCTGGATCTCATTGCTGAAGTTAAAGGCCTCTCCGGCAAGATTGTTTTCTTCCATTTTTTCTGCAAGAAGCAGATAAGCCTGAACGGCGTCTTCAATATAGAAGTAGTCCCGTACAAAGGTACCGTCGCTTCGGATTTCCGGCGCTTCCCCGTTCAGCACAAGCTGAATCGTCTGAGGAATGATGCGGTTGAAGTTCAAATCTCCGCCGCCGTATAAGTTTCCGCAGCGCGTAATGCAGACCGGAAGCCCGTACGTGTGAAAATAGGTGTGGCTGATCAGATCTGCGCAGCTTTTTGAGACGTCGTACGGGTGCTTGCCTTGCAGCGGCATGTTTTCATCGTATGGAAGGTTTTCTTGATCGCCGTAAGCTTTATCACTTGAAGCGACAATGACCCGCTTAATTAACGGATGCTTGCGGCAGGCTTCGAGAATATTCCATGTGCCGAGGATATTCGCTTCAAAGGTAGAAATCGGGTTGCGGTTTGCCACGCCGACAATCGCTTGTGCAGCAAGATGAAAGACAGTGTCGATCTCATACTCGCCAAGCGCGCGTTCAATCACAGCCAAGTCCTCAAGAGAGCCCCGCACGATGTTCATTTTCTTGATATGTTCTCCCTGATAAAGATTGGATTGAGGCACATGATCCCTGACAAGCCCCGTAACGTTTGCGCCCTGTTCAATCAGCTCTTTCACCAAATAGCTTCCTAAAAGACCTGTGCATCCCGTGACAAATACGTTTTTATTTTTCCAGAAACTCAAATCGATTCACCATACCTTCCATACTTGTTGTCCTTGATTCCACATTTTGTTGACTTCTAAGAGATTTTTATACGTATCAATGGCCGTCCAAAATCCGTAATGGCGGTACACAGCAAGCTCCCCGTCTTTGGCAAGGTTCTTCAGCGGTTCATCTTCGAACATCGTGTTTCCGTCCTTCGGCAAATAATCGAAAACCTTTGGACTGAGAACGAAGAATCCGCCGTTGATGATTCCGTCACTTGATGTCTTCTCAGAAAATGTTTTCGCCATGCCGTCCTCAACCGTCAAGGTGCCAAACTGCGAGACTTTGTCAATGCCGGTGACAGTCGCGGCAGCACCTTTTGTCTGATGATAGCTGATGAGATGGAAAAGATTGATATTGGCCAGCCCGTCCCCATAGGTAAGCAGAAATGTTTCATCACCGATATAGTCTTTCGCCTGCAAGATTCTTCCGGCTGTCAGCGTATCTTCCCCAGTCTCCAAAAACGTAATTTTCCACGTTTCAGGCTGCCCCAGCATCTGTACCTCTCCCGTAGAGCTGTCGAGTGTCAGGCTGTTGTGCTTCCATTCATAATCGAGAAAGTATTCCTTGATTTTTTCTCCTTTATAGCCCAAAAGCAGAATAAACTCGTTTACTCCGTAGTACTGATAAATTTTCATAATATGCCATAGAATCGGTTTGCCGCCTATCATGGCGAGCGGTTTAGGAATGTCATTCGTGACTTCACTCATTCTCGTTCCTTTTCCGCCGCAGAGAATGACCGCTTTCATCTCTACCCCTCATCTCTATGAATATTGAGTTCGAAACCTGGTACATCTTCACAATCTATCAAGGCATTTCCCCGATAATTTGTCCGATTTCAATCCGGTTTCAAAATCTACTGTAATGATATGAGAAAAAGCCAGCCTTGGTGACCAAATGGAATCTATTTTTTCAAGTTGGTTGTATAACCAAAAAAGAGCCTTGAGCGAAGGCAATGCGCCCGCTCAAGGCTCTTTTTTTATCTTATTTGATTTCTTTTTCCTTGCCGTAATGATAGTCTGACGGATCAACGGCTTTGAAATCATTTAGTTTATGGAACCTCAGCAAGTCTTTGTACAGGACACTGTCTGAAAGGCTCAGCTGCTGGTTCACTCTTGTTTTCAGATTCTTCGTTTCTTCATTCGCTTTCAGTTTTTCACCTGTCTTCGTATCGTAAATGATATTGTCGACTGATGTGTACTTCGGCGTTACGAAGTCTCCGTTTCTGAATGCCACCGTATCGTCGTGGTCTTTAGAGAATAAATCAGTACCAAAGTTGATGTATTTCTGAGAATCAATTCCTTCTAAGTGCAGAAGTGTCGGCATAACGTCAATTTCGCCGCCAT
The DNA here is from genome assembly GCF_038006165.1 of Bacillus sp. FSL W8-1202. NCBI lineage: Bacteria > Bacillati > Bacillota > Bacilli > Caryophanales > Bacillaceae > Bacillus > Bacillus sp. FSL W8-1202. The sequence continues at coordinate 1,897,476 of NZ_JBBOUR010000001.1, read as the reverse complement.
ACGTATGGTTCACTCCGCCTTTTTTGCCAGGAACGCGGATCATCAGCGGCACACGCTGGTTCTGTGCGTTTTGATAATCTGTGATCTCTTTTCCAAGAATCTCTTTCATCGCTCGGTTATGGTTTTCAGAAATACCGTTATGGTCACCGTAAATCATGATGACTGAGTTGTCATACAGGCCGGCTTCCTTCAGCTCCTTGAAGAATTGCTCAAGCGCTTCGTCAAGGTAACGCGCTGTCTGGAAGTAGCTGTCAACTGTGTTATCGCCTGTTGTCGCTTTTTTAAGAGACGCGTCTTTTTCATCAAGGTTAAACGGATAATGGTTTGTCAATGTAATCAAATGCGCATAAAATGGCTGTTTAAGAGATTCAAGCTTTGGAATCGATTCTGTAAAGAACGGCTTATCCTTAAGCCCCATATTAATCACATTTTCATCTGACATATCATACGTGCTTGCGTCGAAGAACTTGTCATATCCGATATGTTTGTAAATCTGGTCACGGTTCCAGAACGATTTGTAATCACCATGCAGGACGGCGCTTGTATAGCCTTCCTTCTGGTCTAAAATCGCAGGAAGCGACTGGTAAGTGTTTTCGCCTTTCGTCACAAACGCGGAGCCTTCAGGAAGACCGAAGATCGAGTTATCCATTGTCAGCTCGGCATCAGATGTTTTTCCCTGGCCTGTCTGATGGAAGAAGTTATCAAAATACGTCACATCTTCCCCGCCGTGCGCAAGCTTATTTAAGAAAGGCGTCACCTCTTCACCGTTTAGCTTGTAGTCAATCAGGAATGACTGGAAGCTTTCGAGGTGAATTTTAATGATATTTTTGCCTTTGGCAGAGCCGAAGTACTCGGCGTTCGGTTTCGCATAATGAGACGTCGTGTAATTCTCGACGCTTGTTAAATCATCGCTGCTTGCATAGGCCCGTTGCGTTTCTGTTTGAGCCGTCTGTACACCGTCATAAATGGTGTAGTTGTATAAACCTAAATATTTCACAATATAATTGCGGTCAAACGTTCTTGTCAGCAGCTGCGGACGGTCTTTTTCCGCATAGTGCAGGTTGATGAAAAACAGTGCGATCCCAGAAAGGATCACTAAAGATGCAAAGCGTTTTTTCATTTTGTATTCTTTTAATTCAGGTCTCCAGATCAATACCGCAATCAAAATGATAATATCCAAGAAATAGAAAATATCATGACCGGCCATGATACTGAAAATCCCGTCTCCCATGTTTCCAACGTTTCCGGACTGTTTAATGTTCGGGAACGTCAAGAAATCGTCAAAGAAACGATAGAATAAAATATTTGCATATAACACAAATGTCATCAAGAAATCGATAATCAGCATAATAATGGCTGATTTACGCCCTTTCGCCAGCAAAGCCAGTCCTAAAAAGAAGACGGCGCTTGAGAATGGGTTAAATATCAGGAGGATCTCCTGGGTTGTGCCTTTTACCCCAAGATTAAACTCAGTCTTGTAGGATAAATACGTTTTTGCCCAAAACAGTATAACAGCCAGCACAAAAAAGCTAAGTTTGTAAGAAAAAAGTTTCTTCATGGCAACCTCTACTTTCTTAAACACTTTAAGTTCTTCATTCATATTTACCTGCTCTTTATATCCTGCCTTCCAATTCCTTCTTTCCAAACAAAATCAAGGCATCACACAACAATAAATACACCGCGGCAAGCCGGAATATTTATGTTTCGCACCATATCATTTTTATTACAACCATTTGGAAACCAATCACTGGACGAAAGAAACCTTCATTTCGTTTCACATTTTTTTCTCGGAAATAAAAAAAGGATTTCTTTTGTCATGTGTGCCTTTGAAAAAAGAAATAGATACCGAGTATAAGAATAACATAAACTAGCAAAAACGAAAAATAGGTTTTGCAGACAGCCCGCCCTTCCGGCGGACTGAAGTTATTGTATGCATGAATGTTTAGCGCGATCACCATTTTTTCGAAAGGACAAAAAAGACTGGATGTCTCCAGTCTTCTTTATCTATATCCCTGCCCAGACATCTTTGGTGTACATACCGGTACCCTGCAGATGTCTCAGCCAGTTTTGCGCTTCTTGCTCCCCGGTGCCATGAACAGACTGATACGCCTTTTGCAGTGCCGCCTCCACATCCGGGGCCATTTTGCTGCCGTCACCGCATACATAAAGCCTGCCTCCGCGGTCAAGAATTGATATTAACGTTTCTGCATGGTCAGCCATGACATGCTGGACATACGTTTTCGGCATGCCTTCTTTGCGGGAAAAGGCTGTGTGGACAGTGACGATTCCGTCTTTTTCAAACTGCTCAAGTTCATCGCGGTATATAAAATCACGATCGTTCCTGCATCCAAAATAGAGATGAGCTTCACCGAGCGTTTTCCCCTCCCGCTTTAAAACTTCGCGGGCTTGAAGGAAACCGCGGAATGGCGCGACTCCCGTGCCAGGTCCGACCATAATGATTGGCGTTTCAGGGTCTTCCGGAAGCTGAAACCGGGATTCCGGTGTGCGGATAAACATCACGACATCATCACCCGCTTGACGCTCAGCTAAATCATTTGATGCCACGCCCCTGTATTCGCCACGGCCGCTCCACGCAGGGCCGCGCACGACGCCGACTGTGATCGATGCTAGCCGCGGATTCACTCTTGGAGAGCTTGAAATTGAATAATATCTCGGTTTTAACGGACGTAAAAGCTCTAAAAATCGTTCAAACGGCATGTCGCACGCTTCGTACTTTTCAAGCAGATCCAGCATGGAAATTCTTTTTTTCAATATTTGCTCCTGATAAACACCCTCTGCTGACAGTTCTTCTAATTCACGCCTATGCGGCGGACACACTGTAAATGCCGCCAGTTCACGTATTTGCGCTCTTGTGGCTGCTTCCTGCACCTCGACGCTGTAGCTGAGAAGATCATACAGGCTGACAGGACGGCCCAATGGCAGATGCCCCGCACTGCGGCCGCTTGCCGACAATGTCACTTGGTCGGTGCCCTTCAGGCCGAATCTGTGGAGAATCCGGCTGACATTGGTTTGGCTGTTTTTTGGCAATACGCCAAGATGGTCGCCCTCTTGATATTCAACATCCGGCGGCAATGCAATTTCGATATGGCGAGTGCTTCGATCGCTGTCTGCGGACTGGAGTTCACGATTTTCGGCAATGGATGCGTGAGAGGCTTCGTACGATCTAGCGAGCGGAGACTCGCCCAGCCCTCTGACAAACTGAAGGCTCAGCGTGCTTCGTTCCTTATCTGCGTTTTCATTAAGCTCAAGTCCGAATGCTTTGATGGCATCCGCCCACATGCTTTTTTTCCACTCGTCAAGCTGCCCTTCAAAATCACCGCTGACATCCCCTTCCCCGCGCCCAGAAAACCGAGTCGCGCCTTTTTCTGCAAGCTGCTCATCAATGAATCTCGGCACGTATTGATACGTGCTCGCCCAGTTGTGGTCGCCGCAGCCAAATACCGCGTAATGGACGCCCTCAAGCTCACCCGGTTTGATTTCTTGAAGCCACTGCACGAATTGTCCGGCATTGCTTGGCGGCTTTCCATTATAAGACGAGGTCACAATGACAACCGCTCCCTCTTTCGGCAGCTTTCCAATCCGGTCGTTCAGAGGTGCTGTCTCTGTCCTTACGTCGTGAAGACTGGCAGTATCAGCAAGCTCCCGGGCGACGCCTTCTGCGGTGCCGGTATCTGAGCCGTACAGCACGAGAAGCGGGCGGTTGTTAAGACCGATGACCGATGCGCCCTTTGCTTCCGTTTTCTCCTTTTGCTCATCAGGCGCGGCTTTTTCAGCTGTCTGGACGTCCGCATGAATGGCTTCCTGATGACGGCTTTGAACCCTGATGTGAAAATCGCCCGGCTTAAGTGTTAAGGTTTGTTTGATATCAAGCTCATAATTCTCATGATCAATCAATGTGAAATATTTTAGAATCATGCCTAACACAAGTGTGGCTTCATGAAGGGCAAACTGCATGCCGATACAGGCCCGTTGTCCATTTCCGAATGGTTTGTACGCATGATGAGGCACTTGGTCCTGATGCTCGAACCGTTCCGGCCGGAATTCCTCGGCGTCCTTTCCCCAAGCGTCTCGATCACGATGAAGCTGCGGAATCAGCACAGAAATTCTGTCTTTCGTCGTGATCGGGAATTTCCCGCCAATGACTGTATCTTCTTTTGGATAAAGGCTGAAAGCCGGAGCTGTCGGCCATAAGCGCAGTGATTCATTTAAAATCATCCGTATGTATGTAAGCTCCAGCACTTGTTTATAGGTCGGCGCTGCATCCGTCAGCACCCGATCGACCTCTTCATACGCCTTTTTCAGTTTGTCAGGATGCTTCAATAAAAAGTAAGTCGCAAAGGAAAGCAGGCCGCTCGTTGTTTCATGGCCGGCAATCAAAAACGTAATGATTTGAAAGCGGATATTTTCGTCGTCGAGCTTTTCACCCGTTTCCGGATCTTCCACATTCAGCATGCGGGCGAGCAAATCTTTTTCATCCTGGTCTCCATTCGCCCTGCGCTCTGCAATAATGCTGTCGACTAACGAAAACATCGTTTGAATATCATGGCGGAATTGCCGTTTTGTTCTGACCATAAGCTTATCTTGAACATCAAGCCGCTGCATTTGATGCATCGCTTCATCAAGCGCCCGCACCATGCTGTTGATAAACGGGTGGGGCGTTTCTCTGTAGTAACTGTTAAAGCGGTAGTTAAACCCGCATAGCCCAATGGTGTCGAGCGTCAGCCGGGTCATATCTCCCGGGACATCGACTGCTTCATTCGGGTTGAGCCTTGCCCATTTTTGAATGAGCTGAACAGCGATATCGACCATTTTCTCATGATAGTCCTTCATGGCCCGCTGGCTGAAAGTCGGCATCAGAATGTTGTGCGCTTTTCTCCAGTTAGGCTCATGCGTCCAGCTCGTAAACAATCCGTCACCGGAAAATGCGCGAACCTTTTCCAAGGCGCCTTCAATGCTTTTATCAAACCGTTCTTCATCACAAACCTCTTTCACCAATTCGTGGCCGGACACTACAATGGTCGTGCCCGCGGGTGTATGGATTTGAAAAATTGGGCCCTGTTCTTCCGCCAGTTTGATCAGCGAAAGCGTCGGCTTGTCTTTATCGATTAAAGGCAAATTGCCGAGCGGCCCAAACGTCTTCGGCTGAGGAATCGGGCTTGTTTCCTTCATCGAACCATTCCTTTCCGTATGAGATGCCTTCTATTTGATTACATTTCCCTTTCATGGTCATGATTATTCTCCCAATTGACGCATGATCGCTGTTTTTTCTATACTTGAGAAGCTGTACAATACGCGAATAAGGTGAGTTTATATATGGATTTTGAAATTCGGTTTTTATCCTTTTATGTCATACAGGTGGAAGGCAAAGATGAGCAGGCGAACAAGCAGTTCAAGCACTTCCAGACCCTTGATACGGGCGAATTTGAAGAAAGCGAGCTGAAGGACTTTCTCGACGGGGAACTGAAAAAAATCGTCAAACGGAAAGCCGACCGCCATCCGCAGTCCGAGCAGGTCCCGACGAAAATCGGCCATTTTATCGTCGAGCCCGGCCACGAGCTCGATTCCAACCCAAACTACAACATGTTCAACCGCGCGCGTCTGGCGGAAACAAAAGAAGACTTCAATGAGCTGAGTGAGCTGTTCGTCCGCACGTACCTCGACACAAGCGCGGTTCGCGGCGGCGTGTTTCTCGTCGCTTCGGCCGTGCCGAGAAAATACTTTGACGAGTCATTTGTCTTCATTATGAAATGTGATTTTGAGCCGAAGGTCGCCCGCATCTCTGACGCGTCTTCTCTCATTAAAAAAGTCGAAATGGCGATCACGACAAAAAACATGAAAAGCATCCAATACCCGTACATGCCAGAGGAAGGAATGGTCGAGGAAGGTGAGCTGAAAATCCACCAGGCTTCGCACGCCCGCTATTTTGAGGACTTTCTGAAATTCGTCGAGTACGGAGAATCGATGCCGGAAATCATGAAAAATCAGGTCATGAACATGGTACAGGAGCACGTCTACGAGACATTTGAAGACAACAGCGAAGAGCTCAAGCAGTTCGAGCACGACATTGAGATTTGGGAAGCAAGCGAAAAACGGGAAATCCAAGAGCGCCTCGACACCCATCAAGTCATCGAAGCCTCCGCCCAAATCATCGAGCACACGCCAGAGGCCCAGCTGAAAATGAAAGTCGGAGAAACAGAGATTAAGGGATTGCTAGCGGATTTTGGCGATTCTATTCATCTCGCAAAAGTAAACGGGCGCTATGTCGCGCTGATTGAAGCCGAGACGATTTCGTTTGAGAAAGGCAGTTCGCCGGTGGAGTTTTATAAGCCTGAGGGGCTGCATGAGGTGATTGAGCGGATAAAAGGGAAAAATATAAATGACGATTAACGTTTGTTGAAAATAATAAAAGAGAGAATATTTCAGTATGGGAGTGTAATATTAACTGTGTAAGTAAGGAATGCGTACGGTTCCTTACTCACACAGTTTTTTATTTGATAGAATAATAAGTATAAAGCTAAAGGAGTGGTTTCAGTGGGGAAATTGAAAAGAGATCCGAACTCCGTAGAATTAGCTAACAAGATTATCGAACAGTATCAGCCTAAATCAGTAGAAGATATGCAAGAAGCATTAAAAGACATATTTGGTCCCATGTTTGAGTCAATGCTAAAAGGTGAAATGAATCACCATTTGGGCTATGAATCCAATGACAAGGGAGAAAAAGAAACAAGAAATAGAAGAAATGGATATGGCAAAAAGATCGTGAAAACAACGGCAGGAGAAGTTGAAATTGCAGTCCCCCGTGATCGTGATGGTTCATTTGAACCGCAGTTGATTCCAAAGCGTAAAAGAGATGTATCCTCTATAGAGGATAAGGTCATTTCGATGTATGCCAGAGGAATGTCACAACGAGACATTTCTTCCACGATAGAAGACATCTATGGCTTTTCTGTATCTCATGAAATGGTATCCGACATTACGGATACTGTACTTCCTAATTTAGAAGAGTGGCAAAATCGTCCCTTAAGTAACTGTTACCCTTTTGTGTTTGTCGATTGTCTTTACACAACCATTCGTAATGACTATGAAACGAAGAAGTATGCCGTTTACACAATACTAGGATATACCATAGAAGGTAAAAAGGACATTCTAGGTTTGTGGTTGAATGAAACGGAAAGTAAACATAAATGGATGCAAATTTTTGATGAAATCAAATCTCGTGGTGTAGAAGATATCTTCTTTCTCTCAATGGATGGCGTTAGTGGTCTGGAAGAAGGAGCACGTGCGATTTTTCCTGATGTGACCGTACAGAGATGTATTGTTCATTTAATTCGAAATTCGATTAAGTATATACCAAGTAAAGACTACAAGCCTTTTACTGCTGCCTTAAAGAAAGTGTATGGAGCTCCAAGCCTTAAGGCTTGTCACAGTGCATTTGAATCTTTTGAAAAGCAGTGGTCTACGTACCCTGGAGCTGTAGACGTATGGAAACGAAACTTTTCTCATGTGGAACAACTTTTCGATTATGGTGGTAATATTCGTAAAATCATGTACACTACAAATGCCGTTGAAAGTATCCACTCTAGCTTTCGAAAAGTCACGAAAAAAGGAGCATTCCCCCATGAGAATGCCCTATTAAAAATATTGTTTTTACGAACAAAAGAATTAGAAAAGAAATGGGATGGTGGACGCATCCAGCAATGGGCTATGGTCATGAATCAACTATTAGTTCATGACCACCTAAAGGAACGTGTGAAGAAATATCTAGAATAACTTCGGGAGTGTAATATTAACTGTGTAAGTAAGGAATGCGTACGGTTCCTTACTCACACAGTTTTTTATTTGATAGAATAATAAGTATAAAGCTAAAGGAGTGGTTTCAGTGGGGAAATTGAAAAGAGATCCGAACTCCGTAGAATTAGCTAACAAGATTATCGAACAGTATCAGCCTAAATCAGTAGAAGATATGCAAGAAGCATTAAAAGACATATTTGGTCCCATGTTTGAGTCAATGCTAAAAGGTGAAATGAATCACCATTTGGGCTATGAATCCAATGACAAGGGAGAAAAAGAAACAAGAAATAGAAGAAATGGATATGGCAAAAAGATCGTGAAAACAACAGCAGGAGAAGTTGAAATTGCAGTCCCCCGTGATCGTGATGGTTCATTTGAACCGCAGTTGATTCCAAAGCGTAAAAGAGATGTATCCTCTATAGAGGATAAGGTCATTTCGATGTATGCCAGAGGAATGTCACAACGAGACATTTCTTCCACGATAGAAGACATCTATGGCTTTTCTGTATCTCATGAAATGGTATCCGACATTACGGATACTGTACTTCCTAATTTAGAAGAGTGGCAAAATCGTCCCTTAAGTAACTGTTACCCTTTTGTGTTTGTCGATTGTCTTTACACAACCATTCGTAATGACTATGAAACGAAGAAGTATGCCGTTTACACAATACTAGGATATACCATAGAAGGTAAAAAGGACATTCTAGGTTTGTGGTTGAATGAAACGGAAAGTAAACATAAATGGATGCAAATTTTTGATGAAATCAAATCTCGTGGTGTAGAAGATATCTTCTTTCTCTCAATGGATGGCGTTAGTGGTCTGGAAGAAGGAGCACGTGCGATTTTTCCTGATGTGACCGTACAGAGATGTATTGTTCATTTAATTCGAAATTCGATTAAGTATATACCAAGTAAAGACTACAAGCCTTTTACTGCTGCCTTAAAGAAAGTGTATGGAGCTCCAAGCCTTAAGGCTTGTCACAGTGCATTTGAATCTTTTGAAAAGCAGTGGTCTACGTACCCTGGAGCTGTAGACGTATGGAAACGAAACTTTTCTCATGTGGAACAACTTTTCGATTATGGTGGTAATATTCGTAAAATCATGTACACTACAAATGCCGTTGAAAGTATCCACTCTAGCTTTCGAAAAGTCACGAAAAAAGGAGCATTCCCCCATGAGAATGCCCTATTAAAAATATTGTTTTTACGAACAAAAGAATTAGAAAAGAAATGGGATGGTGGACGCATCCAGCAATGGGCTATGGTCATGAATCAACTATTAGTTCATGACCACCTAAAGGAACGTGTGAAGAAATATCTAGAATAACTTACACACTTTTCTTGACAAGCCCATAACTTACACACTTTTCTTGACAAGCCCAACGTGTGAAGAAATATCCTAGAATAACTTACACACTTTTCTTGACAAGCCCTTCAGTATTCTCTCTTTCTTTAGATAACCATATATGAATTAGCGATCACAAGCAATTCCATCACCATCACGGTCAAGATGTTTAGCATATCCCGGTTCACCAGAATGGATAGGTGCAACACCAGCTTGCCGTGCTACGGTACAATTTTTGTAATAGACATTCGTCTGTTGTTCTTGTGCCTCTGCTTGTTGTATCTCTTTCTCTTGCTTACGCTTTTCTTGTGCTAGTCGCGCTTCTTCCTCTTGCTTGCGCTTTTCTTGTGCTAGTCGTGCTTCTTCCTCTTGCTTGCGTTTTTCTTCTGCTAATCGCGCTTCTTCCTCTTGCTTACGTTTCTCTTCTGCTTGCTTTTTTGCTTTTTCTTCTTTCTTACTCTTATTATCTTGTTGTTCATTACCTTCCTGTTTGCTTTGATTTTCTGTCTGTTCTTCCTTTTGTTCGGTCTTTGAAACAGCTGTTTTATCACTTGATTTTACAGAGCTAGCTTCTTTATTGTTTTCACCAAAAAATGCGTTAAAGGTTAACAGTAATATCAGCAGGTAAACCAATGAAGCAATAGCTCTCTTCCACCACTTACCACTTCGGAACCCTAGGATTTTTTGGTACCATTTCCTCTTCTTCTGATGTAGGGGAATATTTGCATCATTTAAAATAGAAACAAATTCCTTGCCAGATAGATTTATAATTAAACTTTTTCCTGTCTCCGTAACATTGATAACTGTTTTTATTGCAAATCGATCAATAACCGCATGAGAAAAATATTTAAAATCCCACTTATTTAATAGTTTGGCTTTTCTTTCTTTATTATTAAATTCATATAAGTACACCACTTGATTGTCGAGTACAATAAAATTACCCTTACTTTGTCTATCCTCTTGAAAAAAGCCTTCCGCTATCAAGGAAGCACCTTTATGCTTTTCACGCAATAATCGTTCACCATTTTTCGACAGATTTAGATTGTCCCTCTTCATTAGAAATGAAGTAATTTTAACATTTCGATTTTGTAAATCATTTAATTTTTCAGCATGTAAAAAATAATCAAAATCATGTGTAACTGTCGTTAGAATTTCTTTTGATTGATTAGTTATTATGTATTCTAAAATCTCTATAAATTCTTGGCTATCATCGTTTTTCTTAATATCATCGAATGTACGTTTTTTACGGCCTATTTTAAGGCTTAAACTCCAACTATTTTTATCTTTTCCATTAGTCCTTACTTCAATATCATTAATTTGTGAATATTCATAAGTCATCTGTTCGTGCTTAGAAACAAAGAAAATGGATTGTGTAGTAAGTGCTAATATCCCTTTTAATTCTCTACCACTTTTTTTATCACATTCAGCTTCGATAATCTTTAGAACGCTTTCCTGCGACGATAAGGTTGCGATTTCTGCTTCTTGTAATAATCTTCCATACTTTGTTACTAAGGTTTTTTGACCTATTGTAGGGCGTTTACCTATCCACTTTTCCATAATGTCCCCCTATTTTACATAATGATATTCTAACAGAAACTTATATTTTTTGACTTAATTTTACCAAATACCGGATGATTTTACATCATTTATTGTTATCAATTTCTAGATAATTTAGTTAAACACTTGTGTCTTTCTAAACAAAAAAGTCCAGAAATCACTTTCTGGACTTTTCCTATTTAATATCCTTCCCTCAACACCGCATAGCATTCCCCAATCAGTTCTTCCGCTCCCGGCTCTCCTTTCAGCCCACGGCGGACGATTTCCGATGATAGGTTCTGGACTTTGAGCGCTCGTGGGGCTCTTCTTTTATAGTACGCCTGTAATGCTGTTTCGTGGTCGGCGTGGTTTTGGAGTTCTTCGGCGAGGACGATGGCATCCTCGATCGCCATTGCCACTCCTTGTGCCAGGGTTGGCGCACCGGCGTGGGCGGCGTCTCCTCCGATGATGACGGGTCTTCGTACCATGGCTCCAGCACTGTGACCTGCTCCAGCGTATTTAAAATGATAGGATACTCATAAACACTCCATCTGCCCTTTTTATGTATGGAAAAAAAGCGCCTATCCAAAGACAGGCGCTTTTTCATTAATCATCACTGCTCAAAATGCCGAAGAAGCGGAGCAGGTTGATGAACAAGTTGATAAAGTCTAGGTACAGCGATAACGCCATAACCGGAATCAAGTCTTCCGTAATGTGGCGGTGTTTGATTTGATTCAAATCATACAAAATGTAAAGGGAAAAGACGATGGTTCCGATCACGGAATACGCCATCATCGCCGCTGAGTTTAACGGGCTGAAAATGTTGAAAATCCCTACCACTGCGAGGGCGAGCACCGCTACCAGCAGAAATGACCACAGGAAGGATAAATCCTTCTTCATTTTTGCGCCGATTGTGCCTAAGACGGCAAAAATGACAAATGTAGAGCCAAAGGCTTCAAGCACGACATAGGCGCCGGCGATGGAAGCGTAATGGCTGACGATCGGAAATAAGGTAATGCCGGAAACGAACGCGAATGTATATACAAACGCATACCCGACCGCTTTTCTTCTGCGCATCCAGAAGGCCAGAATAATCATCGCCACTTCAAGAATAGAAAGCGGCAGCATCAAAGCGGCAGGAACAAATTGGCCGATAAAAAGGCCTACAGTCGCGATCAGCAAAGTGAAGACAAAGACTGTCAAAATGCGTTGCATGATCGATTGCTTACTCTCGTGAACCGTAGCTTGCATGTCAAAAATCCTCCTAAAAAATGATCTTAAAGGTCTATTATATAAAAATTGGATGAAATATGTATATGTTTTAAGGAGAATTTAATGAAACAAACGCCCTTTACATTATCATTTTGATTCTTTCCTTTTCAGCGAAAAACGGTGCTTTTCTATTTTCTCAATTTGGGTAATCTGAGAATCATGAACCGTAATCTGAACGGTGCCGAAATCGAGTGTTTCCAGCGAGCTGATTATTTTTTCAATCACTTCCGGATCAATCGTTGATTTTGAAACCAAAAGACCTTCCCCCCTGATGAACAGGTTTTAATTCACAGTATTCTTATAAGAATTATAATATTATGTTTTTTTTGATAAATCAATGGTGATTTCTGTTCAAATCAAAAAGGCATATGATCACCCGGTGACGGACAATCATATGCCTGGAAACTTTCTATTTGTTTTCTTCCAATTCCTCAACAATACAGCGGACACCCATGTTTTCTAATGCCTGCTTCAGCGTGCCGTACGTTTCATATTCACTAAAATCAAGCCCCAATTGAATCGATGTTTGGGCCACATCCGGGCGAATCCCTGAAAATACGGCTTTGACGCCTAATAAGAAAAGCGTTTTAGACAGGTTGTACAATTGCTGAGCCACCATGGTATCCACAATCGGAACACCTGAAAGATCAACGGCGAGGCTTGTGATTTTTCTCTCGACACAGCGGACCGGCACTGTTTCTAAAATGACATGTGCCCGTTTTGTATCAATGGAGCCGATAAGCGGCAATATCCCGATTCCATCGGCAATGGAAATGACCGGGCAGCCAAGCTCTGAGATCAATTCCTGCTGAGATGTGAGCCTCATCAGCATGAATTTTTGGTACTGCTCGGAGAATTCAATAATCAGCTTATCGAACGACTGATTCACAATGCGGTTCCATCGGTCTGCATCCTCATTTGTGATGATCTCCTGATTCTCTTTTATAAATGTTGCGACTGCGTCCCAGAATGAGATTCTAGAATTGGATATGGCTTCTACGACCTCATGCACTTGAACATCCTGCTCTACCCTGTTTTTCGCAACGTTTTCCGCCCATTTTGTCATGTTTTCTTGAAAATCGGTTTGATCCTCCAGAAATGCGCTTGCGATTGTTATATTGGTAAATGTATGCTGCTCGGTTAAAAGTGTTTTCGTTTCTTCACTTAAATGGCTGGCGGAATATAGCTCGCCTTTTAGCTGGCAACGCAAACTGAACCATTTCTCAGTAATATCCGCAGTGTTGTCTATGATATATTGATATAATAATTGATCGATATTCACGGTCTGTCTCCTTTTTCGTAATAGAAGCACTTTCATTATAAAATGATAAATCGGAATTGTGAATAAGACTAGAGAAAAATCAAATGATTATGCTCTCTGAGAGCATTCCAGCTTTATATCCTTAGGCGAATGCACCAATAAGAGTCCGCCCGCATAAACTGCAATGTACAGTTTACAATGAGAAAGGACGTTATCACATGTATTATGTTGATCCTTATATGTTTGCGGGGCATTTTTATGAGCCTTGGCCTGCTTTTGAATATGAATACCGATATCCATGGCCTGGCATTGGCAGCGGCGCTGTTCCGGGCTCTGGCGGCGGCTCCGGCCCTGGTATTGGCGGTGGCGCTGTTCCAGGCTTTGGCGGCGGTGCCAGCCCAGGCTTCGGCGGTGCGCCGCAGGGACCTCCTCCTTCCCAAATACCAGCGAAACCCCCAAAACCGCAGGGTTCTCAAGGAGCCGTTTTGTTAGTTGAACCAATCACCATTCGTCCTTGCCTTTTCCGATTTACCTATGTTTGGTTAACCAATGGCCGCTCATTTTGGTTTTACCCGATCATCCTTGGCAGAAGATCCGTCGGCGGCTTTTATTGGGATTCCTCACGGCGCCGCTGGGTTTATTTCGCCTTAGACACAAATCACATCGATGTTGTAAGCTGCTCATTTTAATAATCAGCCGGTTTCCCGGCTGATTTTTTTATGTTACTTCGTCCGTAAACAGGTTATAGTATTATTATCTTTTCAACTTGGAGGTTTCCCTATGATCAAACAAATTGGCACTGTTGCTATATATGTCGAGGACCAGCAGAAAGCGAAGCAATTTTGGACAGAGAAGGTAGGCTTTGATATTGCAGCGGACCACCCAATGGGACCTGAAGCAAGCTGGCTGGAGGTTGCGCCAAAAGGGGCCGAGACTCGTTTAGTCATTTACCCGAAAGCCATGATGAAAGGCTCAGAGCAAATGAAGGCTTCTATTGTGTTTGAATGCGAAGACATCTTTGGTACATACGAGAAAATGAAGACAAACGGTGTAGAATTTCTCGGTGAGCCCAATCAAATGGAGTGGGGCACCTTCGTTCAATTTAAGGACGAAGACGGAAATGTGTTTTTATTAAAAGAATAAACTGTTGCGCACGGCGGTTCGATTCCGCCCTGCGCTTTCTTTGACATTGAGAATGAATTTCATTTACAATTATTCATATGTGAGAATGATTGGAGTGAGACAAATGTTTGTACAGTTGAGAAAAATGACGGTTAAAGAAGGCTTTGCAGATAAAGTCATAGAACGTTTCAGCGCTGAAGGAATCATTGAAAAACAAGAAGGTTTAATTGATGTGACAGTGCTTGAAAAAAATGTGCGCCGCGGTGATGAAGAAGTTGTTGTCATGATTCGCTGGGAATCAGAGGATCACTGGAAGCAATGGGAAAAAAGCGATGCGCATATCGCCGGCCACAAAGCAAACAAAGGCAAACCAAAGCCTGACTATCTGATCAGCACTGAAGTGAGCATGTACCATGTACGTGCTGTCAAACAAGGGACATACAATCAATAAAAAGCTTGCGCCTTGCTGCAAGCTTTTTTCTAAGAGTCATGTTGATCTGCTTTGTTCGTATGTTACGGTATACAGCGGCTTATTTTTATGCCATTCTGCAAATAACACGTCCTCCGTCTTATCAATGTTCTTCTTTTTCAATTCTTGCTTCAGCCACTGTTCATCCACACCTGCTTCCTTCAAATTATCCCGGACAACCTCTCCATCTATGATTAAAGTGATCGGCAGAGAAACGGACTTCGAAGGAATCTGCAAATCCTTATTTGTCGGTTTGTCAAAGTCGGATTTTGGAAGCACACTGACCATCCCGTTTGTTTCCAAAATCGCATATTCTACTTCTTGGATCGAAAAGCTCCCAGCTTGCCTCAAAAGGCTTTGCAGCTGGTTAATGTCCATCTTATTTTTCTTCAATACTTTATATTGAAGCTCCCCTTTGCGGATGACGATATTCGGCTCGCCCTCCAAGAACTTTCGCGATGATTTCATTTTTTGCGTGATAAATTCAATAATATAAATCAGCAAGCCCCACAATAGCAAAGCAAAAATAATTTCTTTGATTTTGATTTCATGATCGTAAACGGCATTTCCGACCAATTCTCCTAAAATTAAAGCAGAGATAAAATCAAACGGCGTAATTTGAGAAAATTGGGTTTTCCCGAGAAGCTTTAAGATGATAAATAAAATGCCTAGACCGCAGACCAGTTCTACCGCAACGCTTAAATAATTTCCCATATTGATAGCACCTACTTCTTGATTATACTATCAGTATGGTCAATGCTTTCCTTTCTAAACCGGAAAAGCTCCGCTCAACGTTGCATGGTGAATTGGAGCATGTCATTGAAAAGCTGCTCTGCATCACTGCGGTCAATCTTGACAAGCGGGTCATTGAGGAAGGCTTGAAACGCGAGGCCAGTGTCCTTTGTTAAACCTGCGTCCGCCACTGCCTCCTGATTGGATATATGCCTAGTCGCCAGCATTTCCACACCTTTCGGAAGCGCTCCGGACAAAATCGGCTGGACACGGTTCCTTGTGATGAATGCGTTTGTTTCGACAATGGCTTGTATAGGAAGGTTTGAGACCTGGCCTTGATTCGGCATATTTACATTTGTGACGAGTTCACCCAATCCGAGAAGAGCCGCTATGATATTCACGCCTTCTTCTCCCGAAGCTTTCTCAGCAACGCCCCGTTGTTGCACGATCAACCGTTCTGTTTCTTGTCGTTTCTCAGCTCTGTCTTGTTTTCTGAATGGTATAGGTGTGAGATGAAATTTCCATACCTCAGGCTGTTTGAGGTATGGGCCGGGAAGAAACTCTGCCAGATGCCTGTCACCCGCAGCAGGGATGGCGCCATACGTTTCAAATAAATCAAACGCAACACGGTGTGCCGAACAAAAGACGCTGTCCCTCCAGCTTTCCCCCTCCAGCTCATATCCTGATTCCCCATAGTGCGCGCTGAATTCACGGAATATAGGCAGCAGGTCAATATGGCGGTAAGAGGCTTTTGTGATCCATGTAAAATGGTTAATGCCGAGCACATTAACGCGGATATCCTCACGCCGCGGCCCCTCTATCCCCAGTCTTTCCGTGACCATTTCCGCCAATAGCTTTTGCGTCCCGAATACCTCGTGGCAGCAGCCAATCGCTTTGATGCCGGGAAACACTTTATACAGCACTCTTGTACAGACAGACATCGGGTTTGTATAATTAATGACCCATGATTCAGGTGCGTAGTCTCTTATTGCCCGGGCAATTTCCGCAAATATCGGCACAGCACGCAAGCCCCTGATGATCCCTCCAGGCCCGACAGTATCACCTACAGACTGATAAATACCGCGGCGCTCAGGCAAGTGCACATCGACTTCCATATCATCCAGTGATCCCGGCAAAATGGAAATAATGACGATATCCGCGGCTGATAACGCCTTTTTCAAAGTAGAAACAGCCTCATATCTCCATCTGCCGTTCCCGCTGTGATTGCCGATCACTTCATTTTTCTGAGCGGCTTCAAAATCAAGATCATAGAGCGCCACCGTGCCTGACATCCGTTCATCAATCGACAAATCACTCATCAGGCTTCTGGCCCAGTCTTGGGACCCCCCGCCGATATAGGCAATCTTAATCTGATCTAATGTACTGATATGAAACACTCCCTTTCTCAGCCTTTCACCGAACCGATCAGCATTCCTTTTGCAAAGTGTTTTTGTAAAAATGGATAGACCGCCAAAATCGGCAGCGTCGCAATGACAATGACAGCGAGTTTAATTCCCTGCTCCGGCGGAACGGCATTTTGCATCGTATCGCCATTGGTCGCCGTTAAATCCGATAAAATCGTGACTTGGCGAAGCACCATTTGCAGCGGCCATTTTGAACTGTCATTGATATATAAGAGAGCGTGGAAGAAATCATTCCAAATCCCGACCGCATAAAACAGCGCAAAGGTCGCAATAACTGGCTTTGACAGTGGCAGGGCGATCCGCCAGAAGACGCCGATTTCGGAACAGCCGTCAATTTTTGCTGATTCCTCCAGCTCGCGCGGCAGCTGCTGAAAGAAGTTTTTGATAATAATCAGGTTGAACGGATTAATCGCCATCGGCAGAATCAATGCCCAATACGTATCCAAAAGGCCAAGTGATTTTACGACAAGGTACATCGGAATCATGCCGCCTGAAAACAGCATGGAGAAAATCACCAGATTCAACAGCAGATTCCGTCCCTTCACATGCCGCTTCGCCAGCGGATACGCCATCGTGAAGGTAAAAAACAGCTGTACAGCCGTCCCAACCACCGTGATGAAGATGGACACGCCCATGCTTCGAAGGAACGTCGGTGTCGAAAACACATACTTGTAAGCATCAAGTGTAAAGGTTTTCGGGAAAATAAAGAAGCTCCGCTGGGCGAGTTCCGCTTCTGTCGCAAAGGAACCGGCGATAATATATAAAAACGGCAAAATGGTAATCGCGCCGACACCGCCGAGAAACAGAATGTTGCAGACGTCAAACACCCGTCCGGCTTTGGTGTTGTGCATCGTGTGAATTTCAGCCATACCTCTCCCTCCTCTAAAACAATCCTTCCTGATCAAACTTTTTCGCAATGTAATTGGCGCCAAAAATCAAGATAATCCCGACAACTGATTTAAACAAACCGACCGCCGTGCTGTAGCTATACGCCCCTTGGGTAATCCCCATCATGTACACATACGTGTCGAAGATGTCAGCCACACTGCGGTTGAGCGAGTTCGTCATCAAATACACCTGTTCAAAGCCTAGATTCAAAAAGCTGCCGATTCTTAAAATCAACAAAACGATAATGGTGCTTCTAATCGCCGGCAGCGTAATATGCCACATTCTCCTGAACCGTCCCGCTCCGTCCATGATGGCCGCTTCATACTGCTCTTGATCAACCGTAGCAAGCGCTGCCAAAAATAGAATCGTTCCCCAGCCTGTCTCCTTCCAAATGCTTTGCATCACAATCATTGGCCGGAACCAGTCTGCATCCGACAAGAAAGAAATCTGCTCACCTGTCAGGCTCATAATCAATTTGTTGATCACACCTGTATCGACAGTAAAGAAAACGAAGGTGATGCTGACCACAATTGTCCATGATACAAAATGGGGTACGTAAATAAAGGTTTGGATACATCTTTTATACACGGCCTTTCTTACCTCATTCAAAAGCAGAGCCAAAATGAGAGGCGCGGGAAAGGCAAACAAAAGATCCAGGCTCGCCAGCATGAGGGTGTTGCGCAGCAGCCGGAAAAAATCCGGATTCATAAAAAAGTCTTTGAAATAATCAAAGCCGACCCATTCGCTTTTCCAGAAACCGAGATATGGCGAGTAGTCTTTAAAAGCGATGAGCACGCCCCACATCGGCAAGTATTTGAAAATCAAGAAATAAAGCAGACCGGGAATAAGAAGAAGATAAAGCCATTTGTCCCGTTTGAGCGCAGCCATCCAGCTGATGCCTTTTCCAGCGGTGAGAACAGGTGCATCTCCCTTCTTCGGCACTGTTTCCATATCTGTTCTCCTTTCGTGATACCGGGGCGCCCGCCGAAAGGCAGGCGCATCGGTTTATTTTGACGATTGGTACAATTTGTTCAAGTCCTTCATCAGTTCATTGCCGCCGCTTTTTTTCCAAAGCTCCACCGCATCATCGAACCCTTTTTCATCAATTTCTCCAATGATAAATTGTGTTCTCGCGTCGAGGATGATGTTGTCAAGCTGGGCTCCTTTTTGGGTATAGACATCAGATACAAGCGACTCAGCCGGGTTAAAGACCGCTATTTTTTCTCCTTCGGTTATGATGTCCTTGCGATGCTGGAAGAGCTTGGTTTTCTGGTCTTCGATGTAATACTCGCTTTTCGGAATCGACATGCTGAACTGTGCCAAGCCTTCATGCTCATACAGGAGAGATTTGTTGTTTTTTTCAAGTGAGGTGAATACGCCGTCCTTGAGCTCGTAATTGCGGCCCTTCACTCCGTTGTTCGTGAGAATCTGCGCTTCCTTGTCATTCATCTTATCGAGGAAGGACAGCACCTCTTTCAGCTCTTTTTCGGTTTTGACGCTTGATTTTGGTATCGCGATCATGCCTGAATAACCAGATGTCGGGAAGGTGCGCTTGCCATTCGGTCCCTCAAGCGAGCCGACGATATCAATGATATCCTTGTTCGACTCATCCGCCTCCTCCATCGCGCTTTGGATTTGAGACGCTCTTGAGCCTGTATCAACGATGACACCCGCTTTTCCTTTTACAACCGGATCATTCCACTTCGCAGAATCCATGACAGCAAAGTCCTTATTGATCAATCCCTCATCATAGAGCTTTTTAAAAAACGTGAGCGCATCCATGTATTCCTTCGTTGTAAAATCCGGAATCAGCTTTCCGTTTTCAACACCGTAGCGGTTCGGAGCGCCGAACCAGATTTGCAGAACATCCCATGGGCTTCCGTTGCCGAGTCCCATCCATTTCGGCACGACCATGCCGTACGTATCATCCTTGCCGTTTCCGTCAGGATCTTTTTCCTTAAAGGCTTTCAGCACTTCATAGAAATCATCAAGCGTTTCCGGCATATCCAGACCGACATTTTTCAGCCAGTCGGTTCTGATGATCATACACGCCCTGATCAGATCCCTCGTTCTGTAGATTCCGTACACCTCGCCGTTCACCGAGCTGTTCTTCAAAATCTTTTCATCTGCCTGGCTTAAATTCTTGTAGTCTTTTAAATAAGGAGACAGCTCCCAAAACGCCCCTGCTTTGACAGACTTGATAAAGCCGGCTGACTTATCTTTAATGACAATCGCGTGAGGCATCTCTCCTGAAGCCATGACGATGTTGAATTTGTCGTTGTAGGATGAATCAGGCACCCATGTGACCTTAATCTCTTTGCCTGTGTATTTTTCGAGCGCTTTTAATGAAGGACTCTTATCACTCGGGCTTTCCGGCGATAAAAGCGGCGCCATAATTTTGATCGTATCTTTCGAATCGCTTGCTGAATTGGATGTTTCCGAATGGCTGCATCCGGCGATCATCATGGCAGCAAGCGGCAAGGCCATCCATTTTTTTCGCATTCTTATTTTCATGATGCGTAAGTCCCCCTTTTTTCAATGTGCATTTCCCCTTTGCCCCTCTCAATATAAAGCGCTTACATAAATTCTTGCAATCTTCATTTTTTGCACCATTTCTCCTATGAAATTCCGGCTGTTATCCTTTTTTGCCCGATGTTTCTTTTTTTGCCGGAAGGGAATCACCGATCAGTTCCAGCGCCGCTATGACATTTAAACACCATTGAGAGACAGTGTTCGTTGTCACCCATGGAAGCTCCTCTAGCTGCGTCCATGTCTCGATGCGCTCCGGTTTGATCGGAAGCGGCGTATGGCTGAGCTTATCATCTAGCAAAAGATTCCACGCTTTGGCGGCGAGATGAGGATCTTGTTTTTTTCTTGCGGCGTAGGCTGTCATACCGGCGGCGAACATCGGCCAGTGAAAATGCCCGTCATGAAGAGCGCCTCCGCTTTTTTTCCGTTTTTCCTCATCACTTAGTGTGTAAAATTCGCCGAATTCACTCAGCATATCTTCCCATTCCCGGTCATCAAGAAGCTCAGCCAGCTCCATCCACACTTGCGGCGCGCCGAAGGCAATGATCATATGATATCCGCCCGCAATGCCGTCTCCCATGTGATGAAGCATCGAGGTCGCCGGGTCATATTCAAATGTCGGGCCGGATAATAAGCGGAGCGGCAGCCACTTCAGACAGTTGATTCCCGTTTCGATTTTTTTGAGATATTCCGGATTTTCGGTCCGCTCCCATTCCGCCAGCCAGTTCGAGCAAAACGCCGCCCAGTCCGGTCCCGTTCTGGCGTGAGTCGGGTGCTTGCCTTTCTCGTAAAAAGCGCGCATCGGATCGGTTTTGACGAGGGCATAATCGGCATCCTTCACTTCTGTCAAAAGATCTCCCGTCCGCTCATCACCCGTCAGATAATAATAGAATTTATAAAGCCCGGCCATGCTGATTCTCGCTTCCTTGCAGCCGCATCCCCAGTGCACAACGTTATGCCGTGAACCAAGTCCTGCGTATTCACCGAGGTGAAAGCTGTCCGTTTCGCTCGTATGGCGGGTCATGGCTTCAGCCATGCGAAAGATATCCTCTCTGCCTGAGCGGAAAAACGCCTGCCACAGCCATAGGGTCGGAACGAGCTCATTGTTTTGCCATGCGTATCCGCCGAGATCGTACCGCCACATATGCCGGATCGGGTCATACGTATGCATGACATCGCCATAATGCCAAAAACCGTACCATCTGCGTTGCTCTACTTCCTTTTTATAAAACAGAAAGGCCGCATCGAGCTGTTCTTCCAGCTCTTTTTTGAGCGGATGGGATGTGTCAATGATGCTCCAAACCCCGAGTGCTTTTGATTCGTAATAGACGTCCGGCTCGCATACAATGAGCGGCGGCGCCTGCCATTTGTCAGCGAGCGCATTGAGGACTTCGTCAGACGGCATGTGCGAAAAGCACGCCAAGCTGATTTCATTTGTGTTCGCAATGCCTGTCGGATCAGAGCGCATTTCATCAAAGCCTTCATACGCGCTGACCACGTGGGTGTTTCCTGTATAATGCCGCAAATCCATCACTTCGCCGTCCGGGGGCCAAAGCCAGACGGTCATTTTGGGGCGGCTGCCGGCAAGACCTGTGATTTCCAGTGCTGAAGGGTATTTCTCAAAGAAATACCGCAGACCGAGAGCCACACCGCCATTTTCTCCGCCCGCATAGCAAAGCCCCTTCGCCCGGCTGCCATGCAGCATTCCAACCCACGCATAATCTTTTCCGGTCCGTTTTGACAGGCTGTAATGATCGCTGGAATCTTGCACGAGCTTGACATCGTCCCAAACCGCATTCTGTGTGCCATGTGCAAACCATTCCTTATGCTCTTCATCTGGAGACAGCATTTCGCCATTGATTTGTTTTTCATAAAGCGGATACCGTTCATTGAATTTACGTGTGCCAAACAGCTGGGCGGGTTCTTTGTATATCCCTTTCTCTCCCGCAAAGCGGAAATGGCGGTTGTACGGCTCTCCCTCCAAAAAAAGGGCAAATTCGATGCCGAGCCCCTTTATGAATTCTTGTTTACCGCTCCTGTCAATCAGCTGCGTGTGCACAAGGCCGATCTCAGACAGCCCGGCATAAAACGTCAATCGGATGACAAACGGCAGCCATTCCTCATTCGTTTTATGGAGCACATGCACTCCCTCGATTTTGACTACTGCTTTGACAGGACCACTCTGCTCAATCGCCGCCCGTTTGATAAAGCTGACAGACCTTTCATGCAAAAGAACCGTTTCCGCCGCCGACTCTTTTCTCGTTTCTCTTATTGCAACGAGCCTCCCGCCTGCGGCGATCGGCTTTCCGTTGATCCGCAATGATTGAATGAAATCAGATCCTGTTTTATGAATGGTACAAACGAGTGCTCCTGTATTCACTTGGATATCATGCTCTGTCTCATGAATGCTGAGCGATTCAGTTGGCTGCGGCACTTCTCTTTTGCGAACTGTAAAGCTTTGGTTTTCCTGACCGCCAAACACCGCCGCGTGCTTCGTCCACTTGATGCTCCCATCCGGCCAATAGGCCGACGGTTCGCTTTGCACATATCGCGTTTCCGCGTTTTCATTCATAAGCGCCAGACGGTCTCCTTTTTTTAATTCTCCTTTTTTCCATGGCACGCCCCACGTCACGCCGCTTGTCAACTTTGGCTGTTCTGATAACCATTTGATCTTTTTCATCGGCCTCTCCCTCCATAGAAAAAAGCTGATTCGATGCAAAGAATCAGCTGTGATTGTCAAATTGAATCACACGGTATTCATGCGGTCCGACTGCCAGTCTCCCCGCTTTGGTCAAACAGTTCGTCAACAAATCCATTCCCGCTTCCGGCAATGTCACGCTCCCGCCTTTTCCATCCATATTCACAACGATCCACACAAGGCCGTTTTCGCCTATACGCGGGGCAACGATCGTGCCGGGTGTCACATCCGACCGGCTGGAAATAACATCTTCCTCCGCATAATGCCTGACGAGCGCTTCCAGCATCGCATCCCCTTCTTTTCCGGATGGAAGCGAGCCCAGCATGACAATTTTCCCCTCGCCGTAATTCCGTTCCGTCAGAAAAGCATGGCCCGCCCCCGGTCCTGCTTCAACCGTGCCAAGGGTGTTTCCGCTCTCTGTGTCAAACACCGCGCTCCACAGTCCGAGCGGCGCCGTGATGCCAAACGCTTTTCCTGTATTCACGTTCTCATTCATCGGAAAGGTAAAAAGTGTTTTGATCCCTGACGTTTTCTCAAGTTCGCCAAGTCCGCAATCGGTATGAATGGTATGCTCGCATGTGCGTCCTCCTGTCAGCGGCCCGGTGATCCAGATGCCGCCCGCTTCAGCGAATGCCGAAGCTTTTTTGATAAATTCAGAAGACAAATACGGCACAAATGGCGTAAACAGCAAGCGATAGCCGTCCAGTGGAGCGCCTTCCGGAATAAGATCACGGTGAATCCCCGTGTTGAGAATACGTTCATAAAAATGCGTCACAAGCGAACGATGCCGGAGTCCCCGGTGAGGCTCAGTTTTAATAAATGCTTTTGCTCTGTCATAGTAAGTCATCGCCGCCTCGGCTTGAACGGGTTCAGTCGATAGAATAATAGGCTCGATTCCTTTCTTGCCCGCTCAACCGCCAGCACATTTTGGTAGCCGATGGTGGTTCGCCCCAGGCACTGAGAACCGAACCGTGGGAAATCTCGCTGCCTGAACGCTGCTGTCGCCATAGCCAGCAGCAAAACCCCTGGCTTCCTAAGGCGTAGGACGATACGGCTTCGGCCTGCAAATACCCGTCTGCGTGCGGGTAAGCGGAGCTTTCAAGCGAGGCGGCATACGACGGACTCGTTTCCAAAATCCAAAACGGGCGCCCCTGTTTCAAATTTCTCCATAAATCACAGTTCAATAAAAAGGCAGAGGCGTTTTCCTGCGAAGCGTACGTGTCATAGGAGGCAAAATCGAGATTCTGAAACATTCGCTCATTGTCCACGCTGAACATGACTGATCCATTATGCGTGATCGGCGCATCTGAATAGCAGCGGATGATTTTGGCCTGTTCATCCGCAAACGAAGCGATCATCTCCATCGAAAACAGCTGATACATGGTGCTTAGGGAAGCGTGATGCAGAAACGGGGCCGGTCCCGGCTGCGGGACTTGCTCAAACGTCTGATAGGTTTCGCTCCACACATCGGTTCCCCAAGCTTCATTCAAGCGCTCAATCACCCCGTAGCGATTTTTGAGCCAGTCATGCCATAAGCGCAAACATGTCTCACACATACATTCTGCAACATGGCATTTAAACTCATTGTCTAGCTGCCATCCGATCAGCCCAGGGAGCCGGCCAAGCTCCTTGGCGATGGCTGTGGTGATGATGGCGGTTTTTTTTTCGGAAATACGGGTTGTTCGTACAGGCATGCTGACGGGAGCCATGCCCCATGATCTCTCTTTTTTCATTGACATGCATGCGTTCGGGCCGGCCGTGTGAGAACCAAATTGGCGGGGTAGGCGTCGGCGTGCACATAATCGTTTCGATCCCGCTTTCATACAGCCGGGCAATGATTTCTTTGAAAAAACCGACGTCAATTTTTCCTTCTTCAGGTTCCATGACAGACCAGGCAAATTCGCCGATCCGCACAACATTTACGCCAACTTCACGCATGATGTCAATGTCCTGCTGAATCGTCTCTTCATCCCATAATTCCGGATAATAGCAAGCGCCATGATACAGTTTTCTCATCCCATTTTCACCTTTCTTTGATGATCGATTCTGTCAATGGCAGGCCGAGCTCCTTTATGCCTTTTGCCACAAGTTTCGCCATTTCATTTGCGCCTTTTTTTGTAAAATGCGTGTAATCATTAATCCCTTCTGAAATCATAAAATAGGTGTACACTTTTTCCTCGCCCTTCTCAGTAAAGAAAGCGAGACTTTTCTCCATCAGATCAATGAGCTGGACATTCTCCTCTTCAGCCGTCTGCTTCATGGCAATGCAGTAATCAGGAAAATCGTTCAAAAACACGCCGTTTTCGTAATGAAAGCGGGCTACGGGGGTAATGAGAAGCGGATGGGCGCCTTTTTCCCGCGCGCCTGCGATATACTGCTTTAAATATTGTTTATAAGTAGTATAGGGCTCGGTGTAGCGCTCCGGCTTATTTTTCGACGCGTCATTATGGCCCATCTGCACGAACAGCCAATCATCCGGCTCAATCACATCAAGGATTGCCTGAAGCCTGCCCTCTTCCACAAATGTTTTCGAGCTTCTTCCCCCGATCGTTCTGTTGATCACTTGAATATGCTCCGGCAGATGCGAGCCGAGAAACTGCCCCCAGCCCCCTTGATTTGTGCTGTCTCCATACGTTTGAACAGTCGAATCGCCGGCAAGATAAATATGATTTGCCATTTTTTCATTCCCCCTCGTTTTTTATACAGCTTCCTTCACGGATAGCTCTTCCCTTGAAAAAGACCGGTGCGTACAGCGCTTGAGCATTGGTTCGTCCTGCCCGTTCGTTAATCATCTTGTCGTAGCGTTCAGCCTTTGCGTCTTATCCCTTAGTCCTCCTACAGCGGCGCCTCCGCTTTACTTCCCGCTATGTACAGGGCGGGCTTCGGCGGTTTTTTCATTCCCGTTCCGAGGTAAAAGCTCGTGTGCGGCGGCTGGTTGTAGGCGGTATTCTGCCAGGCGATGCCGAGCCTGTAAACCAGATCATGCATCAGCGTGTAAAAGCGGTGGCGGGTGAGATGTGTCGTTGTATAGATACGGAGCGCGCTGCTGTCTTCCGTTCTCCATATCACTTCTTCCCGCCAGTCTCCGAACAGGTTGGCCTGAAGAACCGGGTTTCCTTTCGTGCCGTTGTTGGATAGCACGCCGGCCGGCTGAAATACCGTCTTCAGACAGCCGTTTTCAGCATCCCATTTTTCAATCTTTGGCCTGCCGATCTTTCCGTCCCAGTCATGATCAAGCAGTTCTCTGACCAAATCACCGTCCCACCAGATGGCGAAATTGGCTGAAGCGGGCGCTTTGTCGCTGATTTTTTCGCCTTTGCTCGTGAAAAGCCCATACGACATGCCATCATTGCCCGGCGGATCAATTCCCCAGACGAGCGATCCTTTGTAGCTTGGATCAATATGAGCCGCCATGCCCCGGCCAACGTCAGTTCCAGCATGGACGCCCCATAATATCTCACCGGTTCCGGCATCTCGCAGCGACAGTCCGTACGGCTTCGTGGCGTCCTCATGCACCTGGAACACTTCAAGCCCTTTTCGTGACGGGTCCAGATCCCCTACATGCATCGCGTCTCCGTGCCCGAGCCCCGTTGAGTACAGGCCGGTTCCGTCATGATCGACAGCCATTGCGCCGTATATGATTTCATCTTTTCCGTCTCCGTCGACGTCCGCCACGCTTAAACTGTGGTTCCCCTGTCCTGCGTACGCTTCATGTCCCGGATGGTTGGAGTCAAATACCCAGCGTTTTTTGAGCCTTCCGTTTCTGAAATCGTATGCCACGAGCACGGCTCTCGTATAGTAGCCGCGCGCCATAACAAGGCTCGGCCGCTCCCCATCCAAATAAGCGATCCCGGCGAGAAAACGGTCCATCCTGTTTCCATAGCCGTCTCCCCAATCCTCCAGCTTGCCGCGGGGCGGTTCATATTCCACGGTCGTGAGTTCCTCACCGGTTTCTCCTTTAAACACGGTCAAATATTCCGGACCGGACAAAATTCTGCCCTGTTCGTTTCTAAAATCGGCATGCTCATCACCGATGATATGTCCTTTCCCGTCTGTTGTGCCGTCAGCTGTTTTCATGGCTATTTCTGCTTTTCCGTCACCATCCAGGTCATACACCATAAATTGCGTGTAATGAGCGCCTGCCCTGATGTTTCTGCCAAGGTTGATGCGCCACAAAAAGGTGCCGTCCAGTTTATAGGCATCTATGAGCACCTCCCCTGTATACCCGTCATGAGCGTTGTCTTTTGAATTGGACGGGTCCCACTTCAGGATGATTTCATATTCTCCATCCCCGTCCACATCCCCGACGCTGGCATCATTGGCGCTGTAGGTGTACGGCTTTCCATCCGGCGTCACACCGCCTTCTGGTTTGGCAAGCGGAACCTCCAGTACATTTTCCCGCCAGACTGGAGCTTCTTTGGACAGTTTTTCTTCCCTTCCCTTATTGACGGCCGCCACCTGATAAACAGCGTCAGCCGTTCCGTTTTGATCGAGAAAATTAGTGCTTTCAGCGATTGGATCGCGGGTGATCCGCTTTCCATCCCGATAAAGGTGAAAAGCCGTCGTCTCATGGTCCGTGCCGAGAAAACGCCAGCTGACAAACACGCCCTGATCTGTCTTTACCGCAATCAAACCTCTGGTCAAGTATTCCATTTGCCTCTTTTTTGGTTTCATTTGATGGGAACGGGCTGCACGCAGCCCGTTCCTTCCCCCTTTCAGTTAAGGCGTATACATATTTGGTTTTGGCTGTTCCGCCATGCCGTCTCCTAAAAAGAAGCTTGTGTGCGGCGGCTGGTTATAGGCGACATTTTGCCAGGCGATGCCAAGCCGGTACACCGGATCGTGCATCAGCGTATACAGCCTGTGCTCAGTCGGAATGGTCGTCGTGTAAATGCGAAGAGCACTGCTGTCCTCCGTTCTCCATACCACTTCCTCCCGCCAATCACCGAGCAGATCAGCCTGAAGCGCCGGTGTTGCTTTTGTGCCGTTGTTAGCCGCTGCGCCTGATGCAGTCAGCACATTTTTCGATACGCCGTTTTGATA
The DNA here is from genome assembly GCF_038006165.1 of Bacillus sp. FSL W8-1202. Lineage (NCBI taxonomy): Bacteria > Bacillati > Bacillota > Bacilli > Caryophanales > Bacillaceae > Bacillus > Bacillus sp. FSL W8-1202. Next base: position 1,869,345 of record NZ_JBBOUR010000001.1, on the reverse strand, counting down.
ATCCCACTTATCAATTCGGTTGCTGTCCAGCTGTTCCCGGAGCAGATCGCCGTCCCACCAGATGCCGAAGTTGGTCGAGGACGGAACCCCGCTTCCGATTTTGACCCCTTTCGCTGAGTAGAGAGAACCGTTTGCCCACACTTCCTGTCCCGGATAACGCGGGTCAATATCAGCAGCCATTCCCCGGCCTACATCCTTGCCGGCATAAACGCCCCAAAGGATTTTTCCGGTTGCAGCATCCCGGAAAGATAAGCCGTATTTTGCATTTTTGTCCTCATGAACTTGAAACACCTCAAGCCCCGGCCGGCCCGGATCAAGATCTCCTGTATGGAGGGCATCCCCATGGCCTAAGCCGGTCGAGTACATGCCTTTCCCGTCATGATCAACAGCCATTGAGCCGAAAATAATCTCATCTTTTCCATCCCCGTCAACGTCCGCGATGCTCAGGTTGTGATTCCCCTGTCCAGCAAACGCTTCATTTCCTGACTTTGAGGAGTCCAGCGTCCAAAGCTTTGACAGCTTTCCATCCCTGAAGTTATAGGCAACTAGCATGGTTTTAGCGTAATACCCTCTGGTCATGATCAGGCTCGGCCGCTGTCCATCAAGGTAGGCAATGCCGGCGAGAAAACGGTCAACACGGTTGCCGTAGCTGTCTCCCCAATCCGACACATTGCCGCGCGCCGGTTCAAAATTTGCGGTGACAAGCTCTTCCCCGGTTGAACCTTGAAACACAGTGAGATATTCAGGGCCTGAAAGCACACGCCCCTGTTCATTTCTGTAATCTGCATTGGCATCTCCAATTACTTTGCCCGTGCCGTCTTTTGTCCCGTCTGCCGTTTTCATTGCCACTTCCGCTTTTCCGTCACCATCAAGGTCATACACCATAAATTGGGTGTAGTGCGCACCCGCTCTGATGTTTTTGCCGAGATTGATCCGCCATAACTTTGTGCCATCCAGTTTATACGCGTCAATCAGCACGTCACCCGTATAGCCATCCTGTGAATTGTCTTTTGAGACGGGTCCCATTTCAGGATCAGCTCGTATTGCCCGTCACCATCCACATCGCCAACACTTGCGTCATTAGCGCTGTACGTGTAAGCTTCACCCTTTGGCGTCGTGCCGCCAGCCGGTTTATCCAGCGGGACGGAATGATACGGCTGCGCCCATACGGAGGCTTTTTCAGAAGCCGGCTGTTCGGTACCGTTTACAACAGTCCGAACCGTATACGTTGAGCCCGCCGATCCGTTTTTATCCACATAGTTCGTTGTTTTGACAGGCGCAGCATTCAGTTTTTGCCCGTCTCTGTACACATTGAACAAAACAGATGCGTTTTCGGTTCCAAGAAACCGCCAGCTGACAAAAATGCCCCCGTCCGTCTTGACCGCTACAAGCCCCCGATTCAGCGCTTCCATCTGCCGCGCTGCCCCTTCAGCTTTCACAGGACATACAGAGGCTCCCATCACCAACAAGACCAGCAACGTAACAGCGGTAAACATGCGTTTCCTTCGTGTAATCATCAGACAGCTCCTTCTCATTTATATGTAAGCGCTTACTTAAATTGGATTTTATGCGCTGTGTGAGCTGTCTTCAATTTCACTTTTTTGCATCTGCCTATTTCGGACACTGCACTTTTTTGCGTATTTGTCATTTTTTTGTTACCCGGCTTGATGATGCCGGGCCTCCGTCTTTTGAAATCCCCTAAGAGCAAAAAACATCAACACAAGCCCAAATAAACACGGGCCGTAAAACGGAATCAGGCCAGGAAGCGTATACAGCAAATAAAGGATAAATCCGCACCCGATCAGCATACAGCCGGTCGTCAGCGGCCTCATGGCGCCAAACAGCAGTGCCTGCGGTATATATTTGCGAAGCGGGAGCTGGTAATGCACATAAAGGGGAAACACATACATCAGCGCGATGATATACAAAAGCCCTGCAAGCAGCGTGCAGCTTGTTACGGCAAAGGACAGCCAATCCGTACTGGCAGAAAAATAATGATAGTTCGCGGACAATATGAGCAAAAGAGCCGAAAACGCCAATCCGATCGCATTAACCTTGAGAAACTCTTTTTTATAGGTATCGAGAAATAACGGAAATATCGGGACATCCTTTTGCCCCATCAGCCATTTCCTTATAACGGCACACATCGCGGCTGTGCTCGGCGCCCATCCGAAAAGAACGCCGCCCAAAAGTGTAAACAACAGCCACAGCCCGTTGAGCCATGCTATTTTCACCACCGCTTCGCAGCCTGCATAAAGCGCGTCCGTTACAGTCGTCTTCATCTTCTCACCGCTTGATGTACGGCAAAATCCCTGTAAGCTGCTTTCATGGGGGCCATCTGCCGGAACCCGATTTTTCCTTTTGTTAACACAGGCCCATATGTGCTGCCGTCGTCCATCCACTCAAGAATGGGCAGACCATTGATTGAAAAGTGCACATAGCCTTTGTCTTTGATCAGCTTCATACGATACGGAGAATCAGCGTCGTCTGGAGAAGGCAGCGGATCGGCCCCCATTGCGGCGAGGTGGAAACCGCGGCTTTTTCTTAAATTGCAGGTGCGGAACGCTCTTTCCCCCGCGTATTTTCTGCGGAAATACGACAGGTGGAGAGCGTTGATGTCCCCCGAATGATACTCGGGGTATTTTCCCGTTCTTTTCTGGAGACTTGGATCAAACAAATCCTCGCCTCCCATTCCCGCAGCAGAAAAAAACAGCATACACAATCCCGGCTGCTCGATCGGAGAGAAGTCCCATGTCACAATGATGCCGTCTGGAAAGGTTTCCGGACACCAAAAGACAAAGTGCGCTTCGTCCTGGACATGTGACAGGTGCAAGCTGTGATCGTCAAATGAGATCTGTCCGCCTCCCTCCATCCGCCAGTCCTTTACATCACTAACTGACCGGAGCGGATTGTGGTACAGGCACGCGCCTTCCTTATACATGTTCTTTCCCCTCCCGGCTCACAAGATGGTCCTTAAGCGGAAGTCCGAGCTCTTCAATGCCTTCTGCCACAAGCTTCGCAACCTCCATTGCACCTTCTTCCGAAAAATGCGTATTGTCCTCAATGCCGTCCGGGTAATTCGGATGTTCATTCGGCTGAAACCAAACGAACAATCGCTTCGACTCCTCCGGCCCGTATGCTTCATACAGCACCTTTGTTTTCGCAAGCAGATCAATCACAGGTACATCGAGCTCCTTCGCCAGTGCTTTCATCGCATCGGGATACTCACCGAGCGTATGCTCGATCCGTCCGTTTTCATCAAAGCGGCGGCGCTGCACCGATGTGACGAACACAGGATGCGCGCCCTTTTCGCGTGCCGTATCTGCAAACAAGGTAAGAAACTGCTGAAATGTGGAGTACGGCTTCGTCCCCCGCGGTTTTTGGTCATTGTGGCCGAATTGAATCAACAAATAATCGCCTTGTGTGATGCGTTCGGCAATTGCTTGAAGCCTTCCTTCCTCCACAAAAGAATTGGTGCTCGCTCCTCCTTTGGCATGATTGTGCACCACTACCTCTTCAGAAAACAATTGCCCGAATACCTGCCCCCACCCCGCCATCGGCGCTTCATGAGGCGGGCAGTCACTCACAGTGGAATCTCCCGCTAAAAATACTTGAATTGGTTTCTTCATCACATGTTCTCTCCTTTCACGGCGTTTCCTGATACATTTGCCTGAAGACACCCGGCGGCATGCCGACCTGTTTTTTAAAAATCCGGTTAAAGTAATTGTGGCGGTAGCCGACTTCTTCTGACACGTCATGAATTTTTTTATTCGTATTGACCAGCAGTTCTTTCGCCTTTTCGATTCTGATCTGGGTCACATAATCGATAAAATTAATACCGGTCACTTGCTTAAATGCCTTGCTTAACGTATATGAATTCATGCCAAGCGCATCGGCACAGCTTTCCAATGAAATGTCCGCCATGTACTGTTCGTGAATCATCGCAATCACACGTTCTGCCAGCTGCTTTTGCTGTCTGTTTTTTCTGCCCTCAAGCTTGGAAAGGTAAGGCGTCACCACTGCATCCATTAGCCAGGCCGCCGCTTCATTAGGTTCGCGCAATTCTGAAATATCAAGAAACGGATTCCGGTGCTGAAACAGTTCGCTGGGATTGATCCCTGAATGCAAAATATCCTCCTGAATGCGGGAAAACAGCTGAATCAGGGCGGAATGCACATGCCTGTCTATGGCCGCCTTTTCCGCCAGTTCCTCCATGCATACACGAATCAGTTCCTCGGCCTCCTGTTTTCTTTCCAGCCGGATAGCCTGAACAATTTGTTTTTCCAGTTCAAAAGGGTAATAAGGAGCGAACTGCTCATCCTGAGGGAAGTCGGCCTGCAAATCAATGACCTGATTCCGGTTGGCAAACTGCCTGCAGGATTTGCCGCTTTTCACATTCTGAAATAAAGAAGGAATTTCCGTGACACGCTCCGTCTCGCTGCTCAATGTCGAGGTCAGGCATAGTCCGGTTACATTCCCAAATTGGCGTGCCAGCTCCGTTATATATGCCTTCAGATCAGAGCTGTTTGTTTTCATCACAAGAACGGTGATAGAAAGCCGGCCGATATCAAGTATGGAGAGCTGAAAAACGCGTTTATCCGCCAATTCCTCAGCGATATTAGTCAGTGTAAACACAGCGAGCTGTTCATCATCGCAACAGAAGATGCTTTTTTCACAGCGGAGTCCTGTCAATTGAAGATCCAGCACATGAAACACGTTTTCGCCGATGTTCCAGCCGGCCTCCTCCATCCGAGATCTGAGACTGTCCTCGTTGTCATAGTAAAAATCCCCCTGCAAGAGGTGCTGCAAAAAACTTTTTTTCATATGGGGCGTCTGCCGCAGGAGCTGCTCTTGGAGCTTCCGGCTTTCAAGGGATAGATCCTGCCATCTCTTTTCAATCCACTTGAATTCATCCTGCCCGGACGCCTGCCATACTTTCTTCTCTCCTCCGGTAAACAAGCCAAGCAAATGCTGAATGGGACGATAGATTTTTTTTGATGCATACCATGTTATGCATACCGCCAAACCGATGCAAATGACCAGCATCACGATGATCACTTTTGATAAAAACACCATCGGCGCTGTAATAGCTGAAAGAGGCGCCGCTGACACAAAGGTCCATTGCTGATGCATCCGGTTCATTTCTCCAAAGGAGACAGAATACACCTTGCCTTCCCATTCCAACTGAAAATGGCCGTTCTCAGCAGGCTGTTTTTTTATCTCTTGAAGTAAAGTCTTTTCAAAATCTTTTTCCCCTTCATGAAACAGCACCTCTTGATTTTGATCTAAAAGCAGCGCACTGCCATCAGGATAGGGGGACAAGCTTTGCAGGATTGATTCCATTTCTTTCGGATCAACCGCCAGCATGATCGCGCCGAACGGTTTCTCCGCCGCGCCCGGAATGAGCTGGATCAGCATCGCTTGGTTTCCCGACCGTTTCCAATAAATGCTGTGGTCTGAGGCAAGCAGCGAGCGATACTTGCGAAGCGCCTCCTGTTCTGTCAAAGCGCTGTATTCAGGGCTCAGCACAAGTGGCCGGGGGCTGTTCAGAAAGATGGAAGCCTGCTCGATCAGCGGCTGCTGGTCCCGCAAAAGAAACAGCTTTTTCGTTAATTGATAGGAGAACGTAAAGTCTTTCTCCAAATCCCTCTCGGCCAATCCGTTCATCAGTGAAGAATCGTAGGCCATCTGGGTGAGTGCCAGTTCAAGCACTCCCAGCTTCTCATCCATTCGGCTGACCTCACGCGCCACCTGTGTTTCATGCGATCTCTGCAGCTCTTTCTCCACCTTGTCGATCGAAAGAAAGTAGATTGCGCCGCCAGTCAGCAATCCGGGAATACAGGCAATCAGCAAAATGAAGACAAAGTTTCTTTTGAAATACGTTCCCTTCCAGCGAGAAACCCGTTCCTTCTGTTGAGGCTGTTTTTTCATCCCTTTCCCCCCGCCACTGTCTTTACTGATACACGCGTTTTTTCGTTTTCAAAACATCAGCAAGAAACGTCAGCGCAAGTCCCTGCCCCCATCCTTGTATTCGTTTGTAAGGCACCTGTTTGTATCCTTCGGCATTTTTCATGACGGCTGTCCCGGCCGATACCTTGCTGACCCGTCCGTCCTCTTCCACCGCATCCAAAATGGCGGCAAGCGATTTCTGCACATATTTTGTATACAGCTTTCCGCTCGACATCAGAGCAGAAGCAATACCGGCTGATGCCGAAACCTCCAGATAAGAATCCGGATCATCCAAAATCGTATGCCACAGCCCTGATTCATCCTGAAGCCGGACAAGCGCGCTCAGCTGGTCTCTGAGCGATCCGTCGATGATCATAAAGGAAGGATGTGTCACCTCAATAAGCGGGAGCGCCTTTGCCATCGTGAGTGCCGCCCAGCCGTTCGCTCTGCCCCAATAAATCCCCGACAGATGATTTTGCGCTTTGTTGTCCCAGGCGTGGTAGTACAAATTCGTGACAGGGTCCTGAAGCACGTCCTCATGTCCGTGAAACTGGCGCAGGCCGTCTTCAAAATAATCCTCACGCTCCATGATCCGCCCGATTCTCAGCATAAACAGCCCAGCCATCATCAGCGTATCCGCCCATGCCTGCTCAGGAAACACGTATTCTGCTGCATTCACCGTATGCTGAAGGATACCCTCGCCAAAGCGCGGCGCCTTATGCAGCACATATTCCGCCATCTCGGCCGCTGTTTCCAAATACACCTCATCACCCGTCACCTTGTGGAGGAACAAAAGCGTATGCCCAATGGAAACTCCGTTGATCGAAAGCGGCGGCAGCCCATCCTCCAACTGTTCATCCACCCACGTTTTTAACAGATTGATATATTCCTCGTTTTCCGTCGCTTCATAGGCCTCCGCCACACCGTAAAACGCGACGCCGCCCGGCCAATCCCACGCAAAATCCATCTGAAATGTCCGTTTCACGATCCGGTCAATGACGGACGTCACCTTTTCTTCATCAAAGATAAGCTGTGCCATCTGCAACACTCCTTTTTATTTTAATCCGGTCGTACTGATGCCCTGAACGATATATTTCTGAAACAAAAAGAAAACAAGAATCACAGGCAATAACGAGACGGCCGACATGGCAAACATCGCGCCCCAGTTCGAAGCCGACTCTGTATCGAGAAAAAGCTTCAGCGCAAGTGAAACAGGATAAAGCTCCGGCTTATTCAAATACAAGAGCGGCTGAATCAGCTCCTCCCACTTCCAATAGAAGGAGAAAATCGCAGACGTCGCAAGCGCGGGGGCAATCAGCGGGAGAATGATCCGCCAAAAGCAGGCAAAGCGTCCGCATCCGTCGATTCGCGCGGCTTCATCCAGCTCCTCGGGAATCGTCCGGATAAACTGGATCATCAGAAAGATAAAAAACGCATGCCCGAAAAATTGCGGAACGACAATTGGTTTAAAGGAATTCAGCCAGTCTAATTTCGCAAACATAATATACTGCGGAATCATCAACACTTCATGAGGCAGCATTAACGTCCCCATCATGCACGCAAACCAAAATTTTTTTCCCTTAAACGGTATACGCGCAAATCCGTACGCAATGACAGCCGATGACATGACGGCACCGATTGTTGACAGCCCGACAATAATCGCCGAGTTTTTAATAAACGTCAGAAACGGCTGTCCCGCAATGCCCTTCCACCCTTCAGCATAGTTACTGAGAATAAAAGGGTCGGGAATGAGAGAATGTGAGGTTGTAAAAATACTGGCGCTTTCTTTAAACGAGCTGACAAACAGCCAAATAACCGGGTACAGCAGCAACACCGCCAGCGTTGCCGTACAAACATGGAACAGTATGCGCTTGGGACTGACACGCCCGGCTTTTTTTCTTTCTAAAACCGGGGCTTTTCTGACAGGCTCGTTGACCGGCTCCATCCGTCATTCCTCCTTTGACTCGTAATGAACCCAATATGACGATGTTTTAAACAATATGAGCGTAATCAGCCCGACAATGACAAGCATGACCCACGCCATCGCCGATGCGTAGCCCATTTGAAAATAGTTAAACGCCCGCTGGAACAAATAGAGCGAATACAGAAGCGTCCCGTCAAGCGGCCCGCCCTCGCCCTTCGAAATGATATAGGCAGGTGTAAATGTCATAAAAGCAGAAATCGTCTGCATCACTAGGTTAAAGAAAATAATCGGTGTGAGGATCGGAAGCGTGATCTTGAAGAAACGCTGCACCCGATTTGCCCCATCCACACTTGCCGCTTCCAAATACGAAGACGGAATGTTTTTCAGCCCGGCCAGAAAAATCAGCATTGACGACCCGAACTGCCAGACGGACAGCAGAATCAATGTCCACAGCGCACTTGTCGGATTCTGGTACCAAAGAATTTTTTGATCAATCCCGACAAAAAACAGCAGCGCATTGATGACCCCGTCATTGCCAAAAATATTGCGCCACATAATTGCCACGGCGACGCTCCCGCCGATGATCGAAGGCAGATAAAAGAGCGTTCTGTAAATGGCCGTTCCTTTTGTTGCATTGTTTAAAATGACAGCGATAAAAAGCGCGAAGCCGAGGCGGAGCGGAACCCCGGCAAGCACATACGTAAATGTCACCTTCAGAGACTGCCAATACTTTTCGTCACCCGTAAACATTTCCTTAAAGTTGTCGAGCCCGATCCATTTCGGCGCCGTAAACAAGTCATAGCTCGTGAAGGACAGAAACAGGGACGCCCCCATCGGGATCACCGTAAAGCATAGGAACCCGATGATAAACGGAGAAATAAAAGCATATCCCGCTAGATTGTCTTTTCTTATACTCCGGCTTTTTTTCATTGCGTCAGCCCCATTTCCCGTCAATTATTCCTCTCTAATATCTCATTGGCCTTTTTTCGGAACGTTTTGGCGGCTTTTTCCGGCGATACCTTCTGATACAGAATCTGATCTGACGTATCCTTCAGCAGCTTGATGACCTCCGCGCTTCCCACAGGCTCTGGCGGATCGGCTTTGCTGATGTTTTTTGACGCGGTTTCTACATACTCCACGATGTTGGTTTCTTCCTCATTCAGCTTCGGTTTAATCGCATCCGCCACCTTGTCGGAGACTGGAACGCCTCGCTCGCCTTTAATCAGCTGGTTCGCTTCCTCATTATTCACGAAGAAATTAATAAATTTCGCTGCCTCTTTTTTATGCTCAGAGCTTTTCGGAATGGAAAACAGCATACTCGGCTTCAATGTCAGCGCCTTTTCCTTCATTTGCTCCGGCGGCAGATAGAGAGACAGCGGCGAGTCTGTCAGCCTGGCAAAGCCCAAATATTGATTGGAGTAGTTCCATGTAATCGCTGACTTGCCTTTGACGATAAAATCGTCTTCCATCCCTTTAATCTGTGCGCTTTCATCAGGTGTTGGGGACGTTTTCGCTTTCACCAGCCTCAGCTGCCGTTCAAAGTAATCGCCAAACAGCTGATCATCTTGATACGCGAGGCCAGTGCCGTCTTCTTTATAAAAGCGCTCACCCTTTGTGCGCAAATAATAAGGGAAGAAAATATCAGGCGGATGCATTCCGTTAGAACCGTAGACACCGGCTTTTTCCTGAAGATTATACGCCAGCTTCTCGTAATCCTCCCACGTCCAGTTTTCCTGATTGATAGACACACCGGCTTTTTTCAGCAAATCTTCATTGGCAATCACAGACAGCACGTTGACACCTAGCGTAAATCCATATAGCTTATTGTCGATTTTTCCGCCCGACAGCATATTCTCGTCGATTGAACTGACGTCAATCGTTCCATCCTTTGTATACGGCGTTAAATCCTCCAGCTGGTTCTTCTTTCCGTATTGGGCTAAGTAAGCGGTATCCATTTGAATGACATCCGGAAGCTGGCCGGCGGCAGACATGGGCGCGAGCTTTTTCCAGTAGTCATCCCAGTTCGCAAATTCCGCTTCAATATGGACGTGAGGATTCTTTTTCTCGTAAAGTTCAATTACCTTTGTTGTATAATCATGCCTTGGCTGCCCGCCCCACCACGCGATTCTGAGTGTAACGTCTTCATTTTTTCCCGAGGCCTCTTCACCCGCTGAACATCCGCTGAACAAAAAGACGCAGACAAGGGATAACAGCACGTAACAAATCTTATTCAAACCAATCCCCCCTTTTTAATGTAAGTGCTTACATTTTATTTTAAAGCGTTCGGATAGGGCGAAACACTCAAAAAACAGTGGCGAAAGTCAAAAAAACAGAGATGGCTATCCTGCGGAAGCGCCTCCCTGTTTTCTTCTGAATTCTGACGGTGTCAGACCGGTATATTTTTTAAAAACAAGACTGAAATACTTCGGATTATCGCCAAACCCGATTTCTTCAGCAATTTCTGATACACTCGCGTCCCGCCTCATTTTCATCTGCTTCATCGCATGTTCAAGACGCACTCGTGTAACATATTGGGAAAATTTCTCGCCTGTTTCCTAATAATTTCCCGAGATAATCAGGATTCATAAACAACATATCCTTCGCCGCCCATTTTAAGGACAGATTCGGATTTCCGAGCTCGTCGGCAATAAGCCTGATCATTTTCGAAATCACTGCGCTCCCATGCAGGTCACCAGACGCTTCAGCTGTGTCACGAAACAGCTGCCCCGCGTGCCGGAGTTCTCCCGCCTGACTGATGGCCATCTTGCGGGCAAAAACCTCCGCCACCTTTTCAGCGGCGTTCTCCTCTACGGCGAGTACGGTCCATTCTCCGCTGCTGCAAACCGCTGTCAGTGCCGACCCGAGTGCCTCTCTGGTTGCGGCATCAATAGATTGTTCCCCTTTTAAGATCAAGAGGCGGATCTTTTTTCCGGCAAGTGAAGGCGGCGGAGACAGCTGGGCCACACCGGCGATCAAACCTTCCAAGTATTGATCGGCTGCAAAGGAACGGATATGGTCGAGCTCGTGTTTCAGATGGGCTGTTTTCTTTTTGTGCACATCTTGCCGCTTCAGCTCAGCAATGATTTCCTCCAGCGAGCTGATAATCTGCTGTTCATTGCAGGGTTTCAGCAAATAATGCTTCACCCCATATTTCATGGCTTCCTTTGCGTACTCAAACTCTCCAAACCCGGACAGGACGATAAATTGCACCGACGGGCTGGCGGCTGACACCTTTTTGATCAGCTCAAGCCCGTCCATGCCAGGCATTTTGACGTCTGTGATGACGATATGCGGCTGCTTATGTACAATCTTTTCATATGCTTCATGTCCGTTCTGCGCTTTTCCGATCAATGAGGCGCCAAGCGACTCCCACTCAATGATTCCCGCCATTCCATCAAGGATAATCCTCTCATCATCAGCCAGCAGTATTTTATACATCACACCACCTCATTTCGGCACGGTATTGTGATCACAATCCTCGTTCCCTTTTCATGCTCACTCTGAATCCGCAATCCGTATGGCTCTCCGAATGTCAGGCTGATGCGCTCGCGAATATTCCACAGTCCGATTCCTCTTCCGCCCGTTGATTCAAGAATCCGTCCATCCATGCCAGGGCCGTTATCTTCGACCGTAATACAGATACAGCCCTTCGTCTTTTTCGCCTGAATCCGGATGGCGCATGGCCTTGTAAAGGGTTCAAGCGCGTATTGAATCGCATTTTCCGCAAGCGGCTGGAGCGTTAGTTTCGGAATGAGGCAATGCTTCACATCATCGTCAATATCCAACGTGAAATTCAGGCGCTCTTCAAATCGAAATCGCTGAATAGTCATATAGTGACGTACAATGTCCGCCTCCTCCTGAATGGTCACGATATCCTTTTTCATATGTATGCTGTTTCGCAGAAGAAAACCGAGCGATTCCACCATTTTTGAGATTTGCTTTTGCTGATTCGCCTTGGCCAGCCAATTGATGGACTCGAGCGTGTTATATAAAAAATGCGGATTGATCTGGGCTTGCAGTGCTTTCAATTCGGTTTCTTTAATAATGAGCTGTTTTTCCACATTTTCTTCCATCAGCTCATTAATCCGTTTCATCATGACAGTAAAATGACGGTTCAGCATGCCGGCCTCATCCTGTGTATGTTCCGGCAGAGAAAGCGACACACCTGCTTCAATGCCGCCGTGCTGTACCGATTTCATCGCGGTCACAAGCTGTTCAATCGGCTCCGTGATGCTGTTGGCGATTTTCCTTCCGAAAAGCAAAACCACACAGAAAAAGAGGAGAAAGCATGTGCCGATCACTGTTTTCATAAAGGAAATTTTTGCGAACATCTGATCAAAGGGGATAACGTTATAGTAGCTCCAATTTTGGTAGGATGATTGAAGGTAAGAAATAAAGTAACGTTTGCCATTCTTTTTTATCAAGTCATAACCGGGGTGCTTCAGCGTCTCTTTTGCTGCCTCAGGAACATGCGCTGATGCATGTGCCGTATACACCAAATTACCGCCTTGGTCAGCAATCATAATGTCTCCGACTGAATCGCCCCAATCCTTCGGCACATCACGAATCATCTGTTTTACATTGACCTGGATCAGCACCATGCCCAAGCCGTTCAAACTCAGCTGGTGATAGGACCTGATCTGCCGTGCTGAAATCAGGACAGGATCTGACCCGCCGAGCGTCATCCAAAGATTTCTTCCATTTTTCGCTTTCGCTCGCTTAAATACCTCTTCCTGCTCCTGCTGCAAAAGATCTGAAGAACTGCTTCCGGCTGAATACTCTGAGCCGCGGGCATCAATCACATGAATGGAATCGATGTACTTTTCATCGCTGGCATATCCCGCCAGCTGATCCCACAGCTCCTGCTTCATTTGATACTGATCGTACGTATCATCGCGATTTTGCATGCTCAGGATGCGCTGAATCTGTTCGTCCGTAATGATTTCATATGACACATCCTCTATCTTCTTCAGCTCGTCTTCGATCCTTTCAGAAGACATCCGAAGCACCTCCGAGGACTTGCGGTAAATCTGCTCATCATACACATGAAAGGCATACTGGACCCCGCTGTATACAAACAGAAAGGATACGGCCATAATCAACGATAGAAACACAAACAGCTTATCCTTAATCTTCATCCGCCTGTACCAGCCAGCAACTCTTTTCTTCATGCCGCCTTTTCTTTCTCCTGCCGCTGATCCATTGACCGAAACGCTTTAAAGGACAGCTTCGTTAAGATCAGGCTGAGTAAACTCCCGCTGAAAAACAATAGAAACGTGACATGAAACAGAACGAGACAAAGCACACCGACAGCGCCCGCCGCCATCAAAAGCGTCACCGCCGGACGGCTGAAGGCAATGAAAAAGCTGATGCTCAGCACCTCTCTGATTTTTACGTCAAAATGAGAAAATACCGGGAACACATACAGCACAACAAACGCGAAAATCAAACTAATGCTCAGGAATACATTGACGAGCACAGGCTGGTCCATCTGAGCCGCTATCCGCATATCCGCAAACAGAAACAGGGCAGCCGTCACAACGATAAGCCCGAGGATCTGTGATGCCCGCCATTCCTTTTTAAACGCCCGAAAAAAGACAGAAAACACCGGGGCATCTGTATTCCCCTTCGCCCATTCTCTCGCCACTGTAAACATCGCGGCAGTAGCGGGCATCAGCCCAAACACAACCAGGCCTGCAAGAGAAAACAAAATCCAAAGCACATTCAAATAGGCCAGTCTCATCACCCACGTACAAAAACGATTCAGCCCATTTGTCACACTGTGTATCATCAACATCACCTTCCCGCTTTGGAAAACGCTTTCATTTTAAAGTAATATGTATTTCTCCTTTCGAAAGAAAATTCCTGCCGGTCTGTGAAAATTTCGACATGATGAGAGACGGCAGCAGCCTTATCTTTTCCTGTAACGCCGGATGGCCTTATCGATCAAATATCCGGCAATGGCTCCGAAAATGACATTGAATCCAAGCATTCCGAGCGCAGCCCCTTCCCAGCCGCGTACATACACGAGGCTGTACCAGATCGCAAACACACCAAGGACGATCAGCCCGGCCAACATCCATTCCGGCCGACTTTTGTCAGGAAATCTCATCCGCATCAAAACGGATACGCCAGCAAACAGACAAGCCGTCACAATCCCTGTCACAAATAAAATTGGCCACAACATCGCCTGCCCTCCCTTTTAGAAAAGACAAAAAAGCCCCCTGCAAAGGACGCTTATTCTGCCGTAATCTCTTTCTCAAACAAATGATATCCGGACGCATCAGCACCCATGAATTCATATCCCATACGCCGATAAAAGGAATGCAGGGCGTCGTTATCAGCGACACAGTCAAGCCGGATCCGTGTTTTTCCCGGAAAGTGTATGCCCGTCTCCGCCCATTGAAGGACGCGGGCTCCAAGCCCCTGTCCCGCAAACCGGCGGCTTACTGCGAGGCGATGCAAATAAATGGACTCCTCATGCCCATCGTCTCCCCAAAGCGCCCAGTCCCACTCGCTCGGTTCAGGCAGCAGCATCACGACAGCCGCAAGCTCTTCATCTTTTTTAAACACAAACACATGTCCCTTTTCAATTGACCCCGTGATATCATGTATATCTTGCCCTTTTAGAAGTCCGCTCCATTGGTTAGAACCCCGATCCCGGAGCCATTCAGCTGTTCGGACGAGCAACCCGGTAATCGATTCTGCATCCTCATAGACGGCCGGACACGCGTAAAATCCATCTGCAATCGTTTCGTTCTCAATCTTAAAAGCTGACATAAAGGCCTCCCAATCAAAAAGTAAGCTTGCACACACACCTTGATTATAATGCAGACCAAACTGCAAAAACAGACCATTTTCTCTGTATGTAAAAGGGTGTATGAAAGAGAGGCCAATCTGCCTATTAGAAAATCTTCTTTTTATCCCGTTCTTCTTTTAAAATTTCAACCGCCTCTCTGAAGCGCATAGAGTGTACGATTTCACGCTCACGCAAAAAACGCAGGGAATCGTTTAAATCAGGATCATCCGAAATATCAATCAGCCATTGATACGTCGCCCGCGCCTTTTCTTCTGCGGCAATATCTTCGTATAAATCGGCAATCGGATCGCCCTTCGCTTGGATATAGCTCGCGGTAAACGGCACGCCCGCCGCATTATGATAAAAAAGCGCGCTGTCGTGATTGACGTAATGATCGCCAAGCCCAGCTTCACGCAGCTGCTCCGGTGTGGCGTCTTTTGTTAACTTATAGACCATGGTCGCAATCATTTCCAAATGGGCAAACTCCTCCGTGCCGATATCTGTTAAAAGGCCGATGACCTTATCAGGAATCGTATAACGCTGGTTCAAATACCGGAGAGCTGCGGCCAGCTCGCCGTCCGCTCCGCCATACTGCTCAATCAAATACTTCGCCAGCGTCGGGTTGCACGTACTGACCTTGACAGGGTATTGCAGCTTCTTTTCATACACCCACATTCAGGCATTCCTCCTTATACTTGCCACGGCCATGGCCCTTTTCCCCAATCCCAATCCTTGCCCGCGGGGCTGTTGCCGAACTGCAGAAGCGGTCCGTAAGAGGATTCGAACTGTCTTTTTAAGTGCCTTGAATAGCCGGAATATTGATTGAATTGATTCAGCGCATCCTCATCATGAGGATGTGTATTTAAATAAAGACTCAGCTCAACAAGCACAAAATCAGCAGCCTGTATTTGCTCTAGCTGACGATAATATTCGGCGTCAACCTTTTTTGCCATGTGCGTCTCCCCCTCGATAAGGGTTTTCATAAAAATCATAGAGATCCTTCCAAAGGGTGCCTTTCCTCAAAGCCTCCATCGGCGAAAACTGCTCCATATGCTCAGGCTGAAAGGTCATATAAAGGTTAGGGGGCGTTCTGTAATATTTCTTCCCTATGGGCGGACAGGGATCAAAACGGCTGTGAAAGGGCGTATATGATTTGACAGGCGTAAACGGCTGCATATCCTTCATTCCGGCTCCTCCTTTCTCAAAAACAATGACCTTAATAGGTATGAGGCAGGAGGCATGATTATGACTGAAACACGACTTAGCTTTTTCAATAAGAAGACCTTCGGAAGCGCCGAAGGTCTTTCTAGACTATTCAGTCTAAAAAGTACATACATGGGCAAAGAATCCTTTACCACATGTTAATCAAGCACTGATAAACTCACGTCAACATGGTTCTGAAGCCGATCCATATCAGCCGTCACTTTCGCAACAAATGTCAGAGACAGCCTGCTTTGATTCAGGTAACGGGCAAGCGCAGTTATATCAGTATCTTCGCCATTCAATTCTCCTTGATCCTTCGCCCTTAAAAGCGCCTGATAAAAAGCGTCCTCAAGCTGCTTGGATTGTCTGTCAAAATACCGGGCAAGCTCAGGGTCATGCGGAATCTGTTCAATCGCGCTGTTAATGATATAGCACGCCTTCGCCCGTTCAGGATCCCTCAAAGCATTGACACCTTCTTGAAAAATATTACGAATGGCTTCCTTTACAGATCCTGGCGATTCAAGCCTTTCCATAACGGCAGTGTTTTTCCCTTCAAGATACGTTTTCACAGCGGACAAAAACAAATCACGCTTCGTGCCATACGTATCATACAAACTTTGGCGCGCAATGCCTAAATGAGAGAGCAGATCCTGAAGAGACGTTCCTTCGTAGCCATACTCTCCAAAAACCTCTATCGCCCTGTGAAGAACAAGCGCCGTATCAAATTCTTTATTCCTCCCCAAAAGACGATCACCTCCTGAAACAAATGTTACCAGTTTCCAGACTGAACAGTCAAGAAAAAAGCTAAAAAAACACTCTTGATCTGCAAGAGTGTCCTCTTTTTATCATCATCTTCTTTATTTATAACCGTCTTTTCCCCAGTGGCCCATATGGTGGTGATGGTGGCCATAATGACCATCATGATGATGGTGATGATTATCCTTTCCAACATGGTGATGATGGTGATGAAGATTATCTTTTCCATCATGATGATGGTGATGAAGATTATCTTTTCCATCATGATGATGGTGATAATAGTGGTGATGTCCATCATTTTCATGGTGCATGCTCGGATAGCTTCCAGCTCCCGGAGAGCCTCCATAGCCGCCGCTTGGGTAACCGCCGTACCCACCATATCCCGGATAGCCGCCGACTTCTCCATGTATGCCGTGATCTGGGTAGCCTTGCATGCCATAGCCCGGGTAGCCTCCATACATGTCATAGCCCGGATAGCCTGTGCTTTGCATGCCATAGCCCGGATAGCCTGTGCTTTGCATGCCATAGCCCGGGTGGCCTCCATACATGTCATAGCCCGGATAGCCTGTGCTTTGCATGCCATAGCCCGGGTGGCCAATACCAAAGCCCTGATAATGACCAAAACCAGGTCCGCCATACATATGTCTTGTATCAGTCATATTCACTCTCTCCTTCACATAGGTTACAGTCCAGAGTATGAGAATATCTTATAGATCGTATAGGCGGCCGCCTACATACAGCTAAAACAATTTCCAGGACAAAAAAAGCAGGCCATAACAGCCTGCTCACTCCTTACTCACCTAAATCAACGTTATGATATACCTGCTGAACATCTTCCAAATCTTCTAATGCATCAATCAATTTTTCAAACTGTTCCTTTGCATCATCCGGAAGCGTTACTTCACTTTGCGCAAGCATTGTCAGCTCCGCTACTGTAAATTCCTCGACACCCGCGTTTTTAAACGCCTCTTGCACCGCATGGAATTGATCAGGCTCAGCATATACGATCACGCTGTCATCCTCTTCTAAAATGTCACGTACATCAACATCCGCTTCCATCAAGATTTCAAGCGCTTCGTCAGCAGTTTTGCCTTCCACACCGATTACAGCCGTCGCGTCAAACATGTAAGCAACAGATCCGCTCACACCCATGTTTCCGCCGTTTTTCCCGAACGCCGCACGCACTTCCGGCGCCGTACGGTTTACATTATTCGTCAGCGCATCAACGATAATCATTGATCCGTTCGGCCCGAAGCCCTCATAACGAAGCTCATCGTAATTCTCTTCCGCTCCGCCCTTCGCCTTCTCGATCGCACGTTCAATGATGTTTTTCGGCACGCTGTAAGTCTTCGCACGCTCAAGCACAACCTTCAGCGCCTGGTTGGATTCCGGATCAGGCTCGCCCTGTTTCGCCGCCACATAAATCTCACGGCCAAACTTCGCATAAATCCGACTCGTATTTGCGTCCTTAGACGCCTTCTTCTCTTTAATATTGTTCCACTTACGGCCCATGATGTTCCACTCTCTTTCATATATATCAATCTAAATACTGTTATTCACTTTATCCATTATACCTCAAATGGTTTGGTTGTTTCGAGTGTCTTGCGTTAGAAATAGAAGGAATGCCGCGATGTGGAAAATGGAACGTCTTCCGTAAAGCAAGAAAAAGCCCTAGCTAAGGGCTTTCTTCTGATCACTGAGTTTGTAAGGGGAATGATCGATATACGTCGTATTTCGATCTGTTGATTCCTTAAATCCGCCGGAGTTTGTCAGGGTTGGAAACGACATGCTTCCGAAAACTAGAGTAACAGCCAGGCACATCATCACTTTTTTCTTAATAGGCATATAAACACTCTCCTTTTAGAATATCTTCTTGGGCTTTCAGCACTTTCCGATAAAACGCAGCGGCTTGTTCAAAGTGACAGCTGCTTTCAAAAACAGCGGCAGCACTCCGGGCACATGCTTCAATGTAAGCGTGCAGGTTCTTTTTTTCGAAATAGCTTAAAAGATCATGAATTTTTCGTTCATCAACAGTCTCCTTGTACACGGCCTGCAAGAACAGAAACAATTCTTTATAAAATTTGTGAGAACGTGCTGTGATATGGTCTAATCCTTCCTCTATGAACTGAAACGCCTTCTGTGTTTGGCCCGCTTTACATAATGTCCAGCTTAATCCAAACAAGACTTTCGGAAGCAGATCAGGCACTTTCTCTCTGCTTACTTTCGCCGCTTTTTGGAAATGTTCTACAGCCATCTGATCGTCTCCTGATCTGTCATAGCTGTTCGCGATGTTCAATAGAGAAATGGCGATAAACCTGTCATTTTGAATGTCCATGGCCAATTCCAGCGCCTTTTCTAAATGCGGGAGCGCTTTATCATAATGTTTGAAATCATCATAGTTGCCGGCGATCACAAACAAGCTTTGTATCGTTCTAATGCTGTATAAGGGATGGTTTTGATAAATGTCTAAGGCTTGAAGAATATGATGCATCGACACATGGGTTTGCTTCATGTGATAATACGCTTCGGCCACTTTAAAATGGAATTCCGCTTTCTCAATTTCATCTGACACAAACGGCAGTTCTTTCTCCGCCTCGCGATAATACCCGATCGCTTCCACATATTCTTTTTGGTCAAATTCATACATGCCGCGGAAAAACAAAGAGTAATATTTCAAAAGGCCTGTGAGTTTTTTCTGAGGGGTCTCAATTGTTTCCAAAAGTTCTGTCACTGTAGGGCGATTCCCGTAAGGCTGTCCCGGCTCCAAATAATCCAGCATCAGCTGGTGCCGAAAACACATCAGAGAATAATAGATCAGCAAATCCTGGTCTTCTTCCATTTGCTGAATGTCCTGCTCCACCTCCGCTTTCAGAACCTCAGCATCCGGAACACTGAACTGGCGAATCATTTTATACCATTCATTAATCTTAACACCCACACGCGAAGACGGTATGGCTTGACTCAACGGCTTCCCTCCTTCTCTATGAGATATGTCATATTCTATCAATCCCAAATTTTGAAAACAATACAGAAGGAAGAAATTGTTTTTTCATCCTGTCAATTTGTTTTCTTCGTAAAAAAGAACCCTTTATGCAAGGGTCCATATCAATCTTATTTCATATACGTATTCACGAGCTCGTAACAGCGCTCTTTCGTCTGTTTGGCAAGCTCTTCCGTTTGGACGACTCGGGATAATGAACCGCCGCCCTCCTCATCATATCGTTTCTGGGCCGCAGCATCCCTATCCTTTATCCATTGGCGCTGTTTCACTTTTAATGCCGCCATGTCTGAAGCAGGAAGCTGTTTTTGCAGCACGCCGTATATCTCGTTCAGCAATCCGTCCCACATTTGATAATTGTAACCGTAATCCTCAATCATCTGATAATCACTTTGATAGTCATTGTGCTTTTCTTTCTGTTCTGTCGCTGACAATTTGGCAGCATAATCTGCTTTTGTGTTTCTCTTTTCCTGCTCACTGCTCTGTGTATCCGCGTTATCTGATGACTCGGTTTCCTCAGCCGTTTGAACTTTTTCTTGCTCCGGAGCCTCAGTCTCGTCTTCATTATCACTCACTATACTGGTATCCTTTGAGCTGATCGCCGCCTGTCTTTCCCCATTTGAACTTTTCACATTGAAAAGATAAGCTGTTCCGCCGGCAGCCTTCGATTCATAGGACTTCACAAATTCCGCCGTTTCACCGTTTCTAGACAGAATCGTTTTCGCTTCTTCTTTTGTCAGCTTGATATCATCCCCTTGAAGCGACTTGCTGTCCCATTTGTTGATCTTCCAATCGCCATCTTCCTTCACCAATTCAAACGTCCATAACGTGCCCATGTTGTTTAATTCTGTTGCCGGATCTATTGATGTAGAATCTATCTTATTCTTGTTCTGTTCATATGTAAAACGCACATCAAAATCAGTGCCGGGTTGAAAAGGAGCATCACACTCGCAAAAGTACTCCCCAGCCAAATCCTTTAAGGTCTGATCTGCAAACGTCTCTGTTGCATAAGGCAACAGACTAGACCGCAGCTTGCTGAAATCAGCCTTATTCGCCGTGCTCCAGCCGTTTTCTGTTCCCGCTTTATCAAATGCATTGAAGATCGAATCTATATCGTTTTTCAAAGCTGATTTTACTTCCTGCTCCGTCAGCATCGCAACGCTCGCTTTCTTCACTGCTTGCTTTTCCTGATCCTTATCAGAAGCTCCGCTATCAGAACACGCCGATAATAGGAATAAAATAGATAAAAGCAGCGCACCCAATTTATAACTCATTGTCTCTTCTCACCCTTCTGCTCTCTCATGGTAGCTTTCTTATTTTATAGGTCTTTTGTAGGTTTGTACATTTGATTTTTACATAGGCAGAAAGAGACTGAAATGAATTCTTCTTTAGCTATGCCACAATAAAAAAGAACTTCTCAATGGAAGTTCTCACTTATTTTTCTCATAGGATTGTTTGATCAACCCCATAATATATTCAATGTGTTCGTCATCTTTTATGAAAATCTCATAGTCTCCATTTCCCCAGTGACCGGTCTCAGAGACATCGCGCATTTTCTCCTCGGGATCATGCAATTCTCCCTTTTTCATATTCACCCACACCTTAAGTCCGCTTTTTAAAAGTAGAATATCAACGAAGTTTCGCTTACTAGATGTAAACGCAATATAAAGCTTGGTCGGTTTGATTGAAATATGATCGTCCAAATTAAAAATGAATTCCTTTAGCTTCTGATAAAGCTCTATGATGTCAAACGGCTTATCTGCAAGGTGATCCTCTTCAGTAAACACTTTTATTTCTTTGCTAACCTCTTGAATGGTCTCACTTTGCTGCGAAATGGTCTTAATCGACTCGGAGACGCCATCAGCCTTCATTTGATTCAACTGGATCAGATCATTTTCGTACCTTTTAATCTCCCATAATTCAATTGGCAGGTCTTTAAAATGGATGGATTGCTTTTGATACACCGTAAAAACAGGTGAAATAAAAATGACCTTCGACTGCGACCAATCCACATCATCCCGCTTTAACGGAAGATCATGATTCTCATTGTACTCAAGAATGAAATCTGCTTTATGATTGAGCATTGCCGCTAAGTAGGCGTAGCCCTGGTCAACAACACTGAAGTTTTTCGTATTTTTATACTCGATAATCACGAAAGCATTTGTCTCATCATCAAACGCTAACGTATCAATGCGGAAATTGCTGATCCTGAATTCAGATTTCACAAACCTGAGCCCCAACATCCGCTGAAGATTGATTTCACATAAATCCTGAATCTCTTTTTCTTTTTTAAACGGTTTCTCGCGAATATCTTCGATTTGGTTTTGGCTGTTTACTTTATAGAGATACATGCCGGGCTCCTTTTATTTTACTAGTTCCATTAAGGTTTCTAAGGATAGACTCGAAACCGGATTTTGCGTTTTCGTTTTCAGCGTACCGCCAATCATATAAGAATAGTCACGGCACTCTGCCAATTGAAACCGAACTCTATTATTCGTTTTAGTGAGCTTGGCGGGTTCATCTGATTCCCAAGCGTCAACGATCTTGTAAACATTTAAAATCACACCGCTCCGAACAACAATTGCCAGTTTACATTCTTTTGCTCTGGACAATTTCATATCCCAGTTCCCGCAGGCGCGGTTCGTTAGCGTGTCGCCTTTTTGAATATCCTTGATCTTTATGATTAAGAAATCTTTATCCAAATGAGCTCTTCCCCTTTTAATTGATCTATCATCATCATATCAAAACCGTGTACTTAGACACATGCCAAATGACTCATTTTTCCACCAAAACACGTTCTCACCCCACCCTCATCCCACCCCGTGGTAAAATTTTGATATTGAGTGAACAAAAGAAGGGAAATGGTCATGAAAGTATTTGAAGCGAAAACACTGCTTTCGGAAGCGACAGACCGTGCAAAAGAGTATAAAGAACTAAGAACGCAAATGGTAAATTTGAGAAAAGCGTTAAAAAGCGTATCTGATCTCAGTGACAGCGAATTTTCAGGAAAAGGCGCCAGCAACATCAAAGCCTTCTATCACGACCACTTCGGCGTCACCGACCAATGGATCGACTACATCGACATGAAAATCGCATTTTTCAACAGCATCGCCGGAGCCGCCGAAGACAAAGGCCTCTCAGACGCATACATCGAAGAATCCTTCCTGGAGCACGAACTGGCAAATGCCAATAAAAAATCAAAATCCATCATGTCCGAACAGAAAAAAGCGATGAAAGATATCTTAAACGATATCGACGACATCCTCCCGCTCGACCTGTTTTCAACAGAAACCTTCAAAGACGAGCTGGCAGATGCCAACGACAAACGCAAAAAAACACTGGAAAAATTGGACGCCTTGGACGAAGACCTGAAGACAGAATACGCCCTGTCAGAACCAAACGAACAATTCATCAAATCCGACTTCCAAAAGCTCCAAGAAGCAACGGGCAAAGGCAAAAACGCCACACCCATCCACTACAACGCCAAGGCTTACCGTGAGAGCGACATACATAAGAAAAAAGGCGACATTGAAACGCGGACTGAGGCTTACTTGAAGATTAAAAAAGAGGAAGCGAAGGAACGCGAGATTGAAAAATTAAAAGAAAGACTGAAAAACTACGATTATGCGGATGCCGATGAATTCTACGAAATGGCAAAAACGATCGGCTATAAAAATCTGACAGCAGAACAACAGAGATACTTCACCCAAATCGAAAACACGCGTGAACTTGAAGCAGGCTTCAAAGGGGTTGCCGTCGGCCTTTATGATTCCGGGAAAGACGCGGTCGTAGGCCTGTGGGATATGGTCACAGATCCGGGCGGAACCGTTGAAGCGATTACGGGAGCGATGGCTCACCCGATCAAAACGTATGAAGCCATTTCAGCGGCAATCGAAGAATCGTATCAAAAAGACATGGTGAATGGTGACACCTACTCAAGAGCAAGATGGGTGTCATATGCGGTTGGCACTGTTGTCACATCAATTGTCGGCACAAAAGGTGTTGGCGCCGTCTCAAAAACTGGCACAGCCGCCAAAGTGACGGCGAAAGTCAAAACAGCAGCAAGCAAATCTGCAACAGCCAAAAAAGCCATAACAGTCTCAAAACAAACCGTTGATCACATCAAACAAAAAGTAAACACAGGCATAGAAGTATCAAAAAAACACGTCAAAACCAAATTAAATCAAACCGGAGATCTCACTCTAGCTGATATTCTCCCGTATCATCCGCGTCACGACTTAGTGCCGGCGGGCGTTCCTTACAACGCGGTCAACGGGGTCACACTTAAAGAGGGACTGCAAAAATTCGCCAAGGTCATTCTTCCGAAACCATACGGAACGTCATCAAGCGGAAAACGAACTCCAGCGCCACATGTACCGCCGGTAACCGTCAAATACGGCGAGCATTTCGCAAGATGGAGCAGAAAGAAAGTACTGAAGCCGAATGTCATCTACAAAACAAAAGAAGGCTACACATACACGACTGACAACTATGGTAGAATTACAAGTGTCAAAGCAGACTTGCAGCTGGGAGAAGCAAAACGAAACCAATATGCACAGACGAATGCTGGAAAGCCCCAAGACCGAAAGCCCGACGATGACGGCGGCCATTTAATCGCCACCCAATTCAAAGGCTCAGGCCAGTTCGACAATATCGTGCCGATGAATTCTCAGATTAATAGGAGTGGCGGGAAATGGTATGAGATGGAGCAGGAGTGGGCAAAAGCTCTAAGCAAAAAACCACCTAAAAAAGTAGCAGTTCAAATAGAACCAGTCTATTCTGGGGATTCACTTAGACCATCATATTTCGATGTAACCTACAAAATTGGGAGCAGAAAAGAAATAAGCGTCTCTATTAAAAATCAGCCTGGGGGTTAAAAGAATGGAAACTAGGAAGATGCAAGATTTGTATCAACTTATTGGAGAGAAACTCAATGACATCATACCTGGTGAATGGACAAAGATATATCTTTATGCAGAAGTATTAGATGATTCCACAATGGTTCTTTTTCACTTCAGAACACCAGAAAATAATCAAATTATTTATTCACAAGATATACCTAGCCATTACAACGTAAGCAAGGATATTTTCAAGATGTTGTTAAGAGAACTAAGAGAACTTTTTGAAGAATTAAGAACTGAACACAGAAATAATAACGATGATGTTTGGACTAACCTTACACTAACATTGGATCGTAGCGGAGAATTCCAATTAGATTATAATTATGATGATATTTTAGCCTCAGAATTAGATGGATACGAAAGAATCGCAATATGGGAATATAAAAACCTTGGTATTTTGCCTGAAGATGAGGATGATAAAGAATTTGTAATTAGTTACCTCGGTCTATAATTAAAAAATGGCTCAGCCCTACTCTGCTGAGCTATTTTTTATAAACCAATCTAAAATAAAGAAATTTTAGAGGTTTTCCATATGAATATATTGATTATAAATACAATTAATAAACTCTATAATGAGGCTAACTTTTCTCAAGACAATTATCTATCAATATGCAAACAACCTATAACATTACCAGAAGAAATAAAGTCATTTGGAAAATCAATGTAGATACAATCTATTGGAGGGTAAACAATGGATAAACTGACAAAAGAAGAGTTGATCTTTCTTGTAAATGAACCCAACATTAGATGATGAGAAAGTCAGTGAATATCTCGATTTATTAGAGAAAAATGTTCCTCATCCGGCATCAAGTGATTTAATTTTCTGGAGCAATGAAGATTACACAGCGGAACAAGTTGTAAAAATTGCTCTAAATTATAAAGATGAGTAGTCTATCAAACCATTAAACAGATATAGCAACTCTCAAATGGAATAGAAATTTAAAAGGAGCATCACCTTGACAGTAAGAAAAGAATTAATAAAACAAATTAATTTAACAATCGCAGCAATAAAAACAATTCATCAAAATAATCCAACTCCAATGGTCAAAAACATATTAAAAAGATACCAAGAAGCAATAGTCTTTATCCAACATTCATCTGAGGAACAATATGAAGAAGGCTTTTCTAAAATTAGAAACAAATTAGACACTTTGACAAGAGCTTACCTAGAATCAGCTAGCGACTACATGAATCCAATGCTCAGAGAAATGCATAAAACTTAAAAGCTGTTAAAAAAGTATGATGAAACTGGTAAGTCATAATCACCGCAATCTAAAATTCGAAAACTGAGATTGCACTAACCCACACAAAACCAAATATAACGCAAAACACCCGAACAGCCATTTGCGGACAGCACCGAAAACTTTTTTTACGGTCTCTCAACCCCTTCCTATTAAATTTCTGTATTGATAAAATTTACATAATTAGTGAGAAGAGGAAGGGTGAGAAGTTTGGGCACGATTTCGTCTCCGCAC
Organism: Bacillus sp. FSL W8-1202; assembly: GCF_038006165.1. NCBI lineage: Bacteria > Bacillati > Bacillota > Bacilli > Caryophanales > Bacillaceae > Bacillus > Bacillus sp. FSL W8-1202. The sequence goes on along the minus strand of NZ_JBBOUR010000001.1, from coordinate 1,843,340 downwards.
GTTGGGATGAAAATTAATGAGTGGAACCGGCATATTCAAAAGTTTAATGTGACTGACGCTGAAATGCTTAAAGCTGAGATCGAGCGGGACATTGACGTCATGGAAGAAGACCAAGACCTCTTGATTTACTATCAGCTCATTGGATTTCGCCATCAGCTTATGATTGACTATGTGATTCCATCTGAAGGAAACCAAATGGAGTTATCAGAATATTTAAAGAGAATTGAAGGCAGCAACAGGAAGATGGAGAAGCTCGTTGAATACTACTATTACTTTTTTCAAGGAATGTATGAATTCAAAGAGGGCAATTTCTTAAGTGCCATTACATTCTATCAAAAAGCGGAAAATACAATTCCTTATATTTCAGATGAAATCGAGCGGGCAGAATTTTATTTTAAAATGGCTGAAGTGTTTTATCATATGAAACAAACCCATGTATCCATGCACTATTCTTCTCAGGCGTATAACATTTATAAAACGCACGACCTTTACTCAGTCCGCCGCATACAATGCCATTTTGTGATCGCAGGAAACTACGATGACCTAGAAAGTCATGAAAAGGCGCTCCCTCACCTCGAACAGGCACTAAAAGGCGCACGGCTGCTTGAAAGCAAAAACAAGCGAATTTACGGCCAAGCTTTATTCAATATCGGAAATTGTTATCTTAAAATGGGCGAATTGACGAAAGCAGCAAAATACATGGAGCAATCGATACTCCAATTCAAAAAATCAAATTTCAACAACTTGACACAAGCTTACCACGATTTAGCCTTAATTTATTTTCTTCAACATAAACAAGACCAAGCAATGGATTGTTTCAGAAAAGGCGTACGCTTCGCATGTAAATTCGACGATGGCCTATTTAAAATCATGTTCGAAGGATTGCAGGCACTGTTTATCAAAAAAGGAGAAACGTCCATTTTATTAAATGTTTTCAACAAATTAGAGACATCCCAAGGATATCCTTATATGGAAGAGTTGGCATTATTAGCCGCAAAGTTTTATACTGAAATTGGGCAGATGGATGATTCTGTTATCTATTTCAAAAAGATGGTTCATGCCCGCAAACAAATTCAGAGAGGGGATTGTTTGTATGAAATTTAAACTGACTTTGTGCGCTGTAATTGCTTTGATCGGAGTAAGCTTTATCAGTTCTTCCTTGGGAAATGAAGTAAACGTAGCATCTAGAAACATGACAAGCAAAGCTGCAAACGATTCAACGAACTCCCTAGCAGACAAAGCCATCTTTGATAAGGAAATAACGATTGCAGAAAACGGAACGCTTGATTAAGGACAAGACGCAGCTTAGGCTGTGTCTCTTTTTCTGAAGAAATAGGTGACAAGGTGATAGAATGTTGATGTTCAAGATGCTGATCAACTTCTGCTTGAAATCCACAAAACGATGACCTCACTTGAGTGGCATATATCTAAAATTAGTGATCTAACTATAAAATTATTCAAGAAAAACCATGAAGTTTAGCCTTTCCAGTTATAACAATTAAAAAAGGCAAAACCCCCCAAGGGTTAGTTGCCTTCTCTAAGTTCAAGCAACGCAACACACTCCACATGATTCGTATGCGGAAACATATCCACAGGCTGCACTTCGCGCGTCTCATACCCGCCATCCTCAAGCACCTGCAGGTCTCTCGCAAGCGTGCCAGGATTACAGGACACATACACTACCCGCTTCGGCTTCATCTCCACAATTGTCCGCAGGAGGGCTTCGTCGCAGCCTTTTCTTGGCGGGTCGACGACTAGCGTATCGGCCGTGATGCCTTCTTCATACCACTTTGGAATCACGGTTTCCGCTTCACCGACCGCGAACTCAGCGTTTGTGATGCCGTTTAATTCAGCGTTGCGTTTGGCATCTTCAATCGCTTCCGGCACAATTTCTACACCGTACACTTTTTTCGCCTGCTTTGCCAGAAATAGAGAAATTGTTCCGATGCCGCAGTAGGCGTCAATGACGGTTTCTTCCCCTTGAAGCTCAGCGTACTCAAGCGCTTTGTCGTAGAGCACTTTTGTCTGCTCTGGGTTGACCTGATAGAACGATCTGGCGGAGATGGCGAATTTGACGTCTCCGATGAGGTCGTAGATGTATTCTTCGCCCCAGATGACGTTTGTTTCGTTCCCGAAGATGACGTTTGTTTTGTTCGGGTTGATGTTTTGCACGATGGATTTGACGTGCGGGAATTGCGCTGTGATGTCTTCGATGATCTTCGCTTTATGCGGAAAATCGTTCGTTCTTGTGATGAAGACGATCATCATTTCGCCCGTAACAACGCCGTATCTGACCATGATGTGGCGGAGCCAGCCTTTGTGGCGTTCTTCATTGTAGGCTTTGACACCGTATTTGGCGCAAATGTCTTTGACGGCTTGGACGGCTTCATCGTTTTTGGATTGCTGGATCAGGCAGGCGCTCATTTCGATGATGTCATGGCTTCTTTGCTGATAAAATCCCGCGACGAGTCCGCCTTCCCGTTCTCCTACCGGCACCTGTGCTTTGTTTCTGTAGTTCCAAGGGTCTTCCATGCCGAGTGTCGGGTGCACGGTGACGTTTGAAAGGTCCAGCTTGCCGATGCGTTCTAAGACGTCTTTGACTTGTTTCTGTTTAAACAGGAGCTGTCCTTCGTAGGTCATGTGCTGAAGCTGACAGCCTCCGCATTGCTTGTAAATCGGGCATGGGGCGTCCGTTCTATGCGGGCTTTCTTCCTTCAGCTCAATCAGACGGCCGAAGGCGAACCCTTTTTTGACGCGTGTCACTTTGATTTGGGCTTTTTCCTCCGGCAGGGCGTTCGGCACGAAGATCGGAAAGCCTTGGACCTTTGCGACACCCGCTCCTTCGTGTGTCAAATCCTCAAATGTCACGTCGTAGTATTCGTTTTTTTCTACTGGGGGTTTCATTTTCATGTATGTTCACCTCTTGTTTTAAGCGAAAGAAAAACTTGGCCTATTCAAGCCAAGTTTCAGCGTGTAGGCAAACCTTCGCATTCGTTGTCAGTCCTGTGCTTCGGTGCTCACGTAAAAAGACCAGCGGCTAAAAACTAGAGCGTCCTGCTCAAACGCCGCTGTCACCGCATCCTGCGGAAGTACGCTCCAATGCTCGTCCTTCCTAGACTTCAAAGGTTTTCAATCACGCTGAAAAGATGACAAAATCCTAAAACGAAAACTGTTTTAGGATTTTGTCAACATTCTGAGCTTGGCTTACAAAGCCAAGTTTTAGTCATCCAGCTGTTCCGCTTTCTCCTTCGGCATGACGACGTGAATGTGTCGATACAGATTCACGAATTCGCCCGGCAGCATGCCGCCGTACTCGCCGTCCAGGTTCAGCTGCATCTTTTCTGATACATTGACTTTCACGCGGTTCGCTTTTGTATAAATAATGTGCTGGTCGTTGATGTGTTCGCCGCGGAGCGCCATCGTTGCGACCCTGATAAATTCAGCAAGGTTTGCTTTCTTTAGTATCATCAAATCAAACATGCCGTCATTCAGGCTGGAATCCGGCGCGAGCTTTTCGAACCCGCCGACGGAATTTGTCAGCGTGACCAAAAACAGCATGATTTCACCTTGAAACAGCTTGCCGTCATATTCAATCTCGACTTCTGTCGGACGAAGTGAAGGCAGCATTTCCATTCCTTTTAAATAATAAGCAAGCTGGCCGAGCATTGTTTTCAGTTTGCTTGGCACGTCGTACGTCAGCTCCGTCAGACGGCCTCCTCCGGCGATATTGATAAAATACTGGCCGTTGACCTGTCCGATATCAATCGGGCGGGCAACGCCGTTAATGACCGTATCTGCCGCTTTTAAAATATCCTCTCGCGGAATGCCGAGCGCTCTGGCGAAGTCGTTTGTTGTGCCGACTGGAATGACACCGAGTGTCGGACGGTTGTCTAAAGGCGCAAGCCCGTTGACGACCTCGTTGATCGTTCCGTCTCCGCCTGCCGCAATGATCAGGTCAAACTCACGCAATGCCGCTTCCTTGGCAGCGTGTGTAGCGTCTCCTGCGCATGTCGTCGCATGGGTGGAGGTTTCATAGCCGGCTTGTTCAAATTTTTGCAGGACCTGGGCAAGATGCTTTTTAAAGATCTCCCGTCCTGAAGTCGGATTGTATATTATGCGTGCACGTTTCATTATCTCATCATCCTACTTAAGAGTATCCGATCCATTTTTACACTAACAACCTTTAATTATACTATGAGTTAAAAAAATCGCAACAAAATGTACATAATCTTACAGGTGAAAACGCACAAAAGCTCAAAACTGATTCTTGTTTTGAGCTTTTGTCATCCTTAACATTCTTTCAGCTTGATTGAAAACCCTTGTAGTCTAGGAAGGGGGAGCATTGGAGCGGAGCGAATGTAGAATTCGTGAGCACCGACGCGCAGACCTGACAACGAATGCGAGGGTTTTTCAACAAGCTGAAAGCCCCAGCAGAGCTGAGGCTTTTTGTTTTTTTACTCTTCTTCCGTTCCGGGTTTTTTCTTGCGGAACTTCGCCAATACTTCATATACGATTGGCACGATCAAGAGCGTCAGAAGCGTTGAACTGATCAAGCCGCCAATAACCGTGACGCCGAGTCCTTTTGAAATGACCTGGCTTCCGCCTTCGAAGCCGAGGGCTAATGGAATCAAGGCGCCGATTGTCGCAATGGCTGTCATCAGGATCGGACGGAGTCGTGTAGAGCCGGCTTCCAAGAGCGCTTCTCTCGTAGACAGGCCTTCCGCTTCCTTATGAATCACGCGGTCAATTAAGACAATCGCATTCGTGACAACGATACCGATCAGCATGAGCATACCGATCATTGCGTTCAGACTGATCGTTTCACCTGATACGTAAAGTCCGACCAGGGCACCGATGACTGTGAACGGCAATGAGAACAGAATCGCAAATGGCGCTAGTGCTCCGCCGAAGGTAATCACGAGCACAAGGTAAACGATCGCTATTGCTGCCAGCATCGCTAAACCGAGCTTCGTGAAGGAATCAGCGATATCCGCTGATACGCCGCCTGTGTCAATCGATACGTTATCAGGATGGTCAAGCTTATCGATTTTCTTCTGGATAGCAGCTGATACGGCTGTGACGTTGTCAGATGTAACCTCACCTGTGACATCCGCATAGACTTTTCCGTCACGTTTTGACACAGTATCTGATGTCGATCCTTCCTTCACTTTTGCCACATCGCCGATTTTGACTTCCTGGCCAGTCGCGGAAGTGATCTTTTTATTCTCTAAATCTTTCACACTCTTATACTCGTCTTTTTCTGTCTTAATGTTCACATCAAGCTCTTTGCCGTCTTTTTTCACGGTGGTGAACGGTTCTTGCGATGTTTGTGACATTAAGGCCTGAGAAATTTGAGACGCGGTTAAACCGAGTTTGCTTAGTTTTTCTTGGTCAGCGACAAATGTGTACTCATCATATGTGCTGGAAAGGCCTGAATTTACGTTTTTCAGATCCTTTTCATCTTTCATGATTTTTTCAATGTCTTTGACCGTATCTTTAATATCGTTTTCAGAATCGCCATACACATAGTATGTTAATTCGTTGTTATTGCCTGAAGAGCTGAAGTCCTGTGACTTCCATTCTCCGCGGTCAGATTGCTTTTGGATTTCCTTCAGAACGTTATCTTTTTCTTTATCAAAGTCAGGTGTGTCGCTTTCATATTTGATATAGAATAACGCACCGTTAGAATCTCCTCCAGCAAGCGGGCTGCCAGAGCCTAATGAATACTGAACCGTATCGACATGCTTGCGGTCAAGCAGGATTTTTTCTGCTTTTTCAGCTTCATTTTCGGCTTCTTTTTTCGTTTCACCCGGTTCTGGGCTGTATGTGAGCTGCATTGTTTTTTCTTCCTCGGACGGCAGATAGCTGGCACCGATTAACGGTACGAGGAACAAGCTTCCAAGGAGCATCAGAACAGCGATGATAGACGTGATCCATTTGTGGCTCAGCGCCCAGTTCAATACTTTTTTATAGATGTTTGCAAGTCTGCCAGGTTTGTGTTCTTTCGCTTTAATCGGCGCGCCCGTTAATGATTTTTTGAACAGGCTGTGTGCGAGCATCGGCACAAGGGTGATCGAAATCACCAGTGATGCGGCAAGCGCAAAAACAATCGTTAAGGCAAATGGAATAAACAATTCACCGATTTGTCCGCCAACAAGTGCGAGCGGCAGGAATACCGCGATTGTCACGATCGTCGATGACATGATCGGTTTAAACATTTCCTTCGTCGCTTCACGAACCAATGCTTTTCCGCGGAGCGGCTCATCTTTGAGTCTCATGCGGCGGTAAATGTTCTCGATGACAACGATGGAGTCATCGACTACACGTCCGATGGCAACGGTCATTGCGCCGAGCGTCATAATATTCAATGTGATATCAAGCTGCTGCAGCACAAGGAGTGCGATCAGCAATGATAATGGAATTGAAACTACCGAAATTAATGTTGATTTGATATCCCTTAAGAATAAGAGAATAATCACAATCGCAAAAATAGCACCGAAAATGGCTTTGCTTAACATCGTGTCAACTGACTGTGTGATCGGCTCCGCCATGTCGAGAGTTGCGCTGTAATTGAAGCCTTTATGGTCTTCTTTGAACTTCTTCAGCTCAGCTTTGACATCGTCGGCAACCTCTACCGTATTCGCATCGTTTGCTTTGACGATGTTGATGCCGATGCTGTCTTTGCCATTTGTGCGTGAAACGGATTCAGCTTTTTTCACATCTTTAATTGTAGCAATGTCAGAAAGCTTGACCGTCGGCACTGCTGTGCTTGCGCTTTGCTGCGCCTGTGCTGCCGCTTGCGCGCTCTGAGCTGCTTGAGATGCTGCGCTGCTGCCTGCACTTGAAGCAGATGCCGTCGGGATTCTCATATTCTTCAAATCTTTAATTGTTTCAATATCGCCGCTGACGACGACAGATTTTTCTTCATTTCCGAATGTGTACAATCCAAGCGGAGTTGTCACATCTGAACCTTGAATCACTTGCTTGACTGTATCTTCATCAAGGCCGTATTCCTTCAGTTTGTCTTCTTTGAAAGAGAATTCAACCTCTTCCACCTGCTGGCCTGATACTTGGACGGACGCAACGCCTTCTATGCCTTCAAGCTTAGAAACGAGGCTGTCCTCCACTTGTTTCGTCAGCTCTTGCAGATTATCTTTATCACTGGACACGCTCAGCGTCAGAATCGGGAATGAGTTCAAGCTGTAGCGTGAAATCTCCGGATCCTTCGCGTCATCAGGCAGGCTGACGTTTTCTAACGCTTCAGCTGCTTCTGTTTTCGCTTTGTCCATATCTTTCTCATAATCATATTCAATCATGACCGACGATGCGTTTTCATAGGACGTCGACGTCACAACACTGACACCGTCCAAGTTCTGCACGGCTTGTTCAACCGGTTTGGTCACTTCATCAGCCACTTGGCTTGGTGTCGCACCCGGATATGTCGTGCTGATCGTCAAGTAAGGCATATTCACGTCAGGAATAGACTCTTGCTTCATATTCATACCCGCATACAAGCCGGCTGCCGTTACAATAATCGTCATCAGCCATACGGCGAATTTGTTTTTCAGAACGAAATTAATAACGTGGTTCATCATATCCTCCATTACATTTTTTATTGACTGACTGGTCATTCTATATAATACTAAACGTTATAACGCAACAACGTCAACTCATATACCAGAAAATTTTACTAAATTTTTCAAGGATTAAGGGGAAGCACGTCATGAATGAAAAAAAAGAGAAAATCATAAAAACCAGCATTCGTTTATTTGCCAAAAAAGGATTTGCAGCTACGACGATCCAAGAAATCGCCAGCGAATGCGGCATTTCGAAGGGCGCTTTTTATTTGCACTTCAAATCGAAAGAAGCGCTGCTGTTATCTGCCTGTGAATATTATATCGGTATGTCTATGAACAAAATGAAAAATATAGAAGAAGATCTCGCCGGAAAGCCGCCTAAAGAAGTTTTGAAAAAGCAAATTGGCGCTCAATTTGAGGATTTTCGCGATCATAAAGATTTTATTGTTCTTTTGCTTACCGAAAATATCATTCCGGAAAATCAAGAAATCAAGCAATACTTTTACAAAGTAACCATGGAGACGGATAAGCTGTACCGGAACGCCTTGCTGTCGTCCTATGGAAAAGGAATCGAGCCGTACGTCGCAGATCTGTCCATCATGGCAAGAGGCATTGTGCATTCTTATATGAACGTGATGGTATTTAACGGTGAGCTTAATATCGATGCAGAAGAAATCTCAGCCTTTATTATTGAGAGACTGGATGATCTTGTACAGGGGCTGAGCCGTTCTGCACTCAATCCGATTGTGCCAAAAGACATTTTCAACCCGATGCCTGCGGGGAAAGACCAGCTGCTTGAGGACATTCAGAAAGTGAAAGAAAACAGCACGCTGTCCGAGGATATCACCGTGTCACTTGATGTTATCGAGGAAGAATTGACTCAGGATAAACCGCGCAAGCCGATTATTAAAGGCATGCTGTCCAATTTGACCGGAACCAACGACAAAGAAGTTGAAAGGCTTCGGGCCCTCATCTCTGTCTTTATCTCAATTTGACCATAAAAAAAGCAGCCTCTAAGGGCTGCTTTTTTATTAGCGTTTTTTAATTTCTTCAAGCAGAATTTTGTTGACCATCGGCGGGTTGGCTTGTCCTTTGGACGCTTTCATAATCTGTCCGACTAGGAAGCCGATCGCGCGGTCTTTTCCGTTTTTAAAGTCTTCGATTGATTGAGGATTGTTGTCAAGCGCCTCAGTGACAAGCTTCAGAAGCACGCCTTCGTCAGAAATCTGAACAAGGCCTTTCTCTTTCACAATCTTCTCAGCGTCGCCGCCTTTTTCAATCAATTCTTTAAACACTTTCTTCGCGATCTTAGAAGAAATGGTTCCTTTTTCAATCAATTTGATCATGCCGGCAAGGCCTTCAGGTGTCAGGGCAACATCGGCAAGCTCTTTTTGCTCAGCGTTTAGGTAAGCTGACACTTCACCCATCAGCCAGTTAGACGCTTGTTTGGCTTCAGCGCCTTTTTGAACGGTTTCTTCGAAGAAATCAGCCATTTCTTTTGTCAGCGTCAGAACCATCGCGTCATATGCAGGCAAGCCAAGCTCTTCGATATAACGCTTGCGGCGCTCATCCGGAAGCTCAGGAATGCTTGCTTTTACGCGTTCCTTCCATTCATCATCAATGTAGAGCTCGACTAGATCCGGCTCTGGGAAGTAACGGTAGTCGTCAGATCCCTCTTTGACACGCATAAGAATGGTTTTCTTCGTTGCTTCATCATAACGGCGAGTTTCTTGCTGGATGACGCCGCCGGAAAGAAGAACCTGCTCCTGGCGTTTTTCTTCATGCTCAAGGCCTTTTTGAACAAACGCAAAGGAGTTCAAGTTTTTCAATTCTGTTTTTGTGCCGAATTCCTCTTGGCCGATCGGACGAAGAGAGATATTGGCGTCACAGCGAAGTGAGCCTTCTTCCATTTTACAGTCAGAAACGCCTGTATACTGGATGATGGATTTCAGTTTTTCAAGATACGCGTACGCTTCTTCCGGCGTGCGGATGTCCGGCTCTGATACGATCTCAACAAGCGGCGTTCCTTGGCGGTTGAAGTCAACAAGAGAATAGCCGTCGCCCGTATGCGTCAGTTTTCCGGCATCCTCTTCAAGGTGAAGACGCGTGATGCCGATGCGTTTTGTTTTCCCGCCGACTTCAATTTCAATCCAGCCGTTTTCGCCGATTGGCTTATCAAATTGAGAAATCTGATACGCTTTCGGGTTGTCAGGATAGAAATAGTTTTTGCGGTCAAACTTCGTATCCGTTGCGATCTCACAGTTGAGCGCCATAGCGGCTTTCATTGCGAATTCAACGGCTTCTTTGTTCAGGACAGGCAGGACGCCCGGATATCCGAGGTCAATAACGCTTGTCTGCGTATTCGCCTCCGCGCCGAATGGCGTTGGAGAGCTTGAGAAAATTTTTGATTTTGTTTTTAACTCAACGTGGACTTCAAGTCCGATTACCGTTTCAAAGTTCAATTCTTTTCACCCCTTACAGTTCAGGTTTTGCTTTATGATGGTCTGTCGCTTGTTCAAATGCATGAGCAACGCGGTATACAGTGCTTTCGTCAAAGTGTTTTCCGATAATTTGCAGGCCGAGCGGAAGTCCGTCTGCTAATCCGCATGGCACGCTGATTCCCGGTACGCCGGCAAGGTTGACCGGAATCGTTAAGATATCGTTTGCGTACATTGTGAGCGGATCCTTCGTGTTTTCACCGATTTTAAACGCAGGTGTCGGTGTAGTCGGTCCAACAATAACATCATATTTTTCAAATACGTCTTCGAAATCCTTCTTAATCAACGTACGCACTTTTTGCGCTTTTTTGTAGTACGCATCGTAGTAGCCTGAGCTTAAAGCAAACGTTCCAAGCATGATGCGGCGTTTGACTTCATTTCCAAAACCTTCAGCGCGCGTTTGCTTGTAAAGGTCGATCAGGTTGTCTGCGTTGTCTGTGCGGTAGCCGTAGCGGATGCCGTCAAAGCGTGCAAGGTTCGCTGACGCCTCAGAAGATGACAGCAGGTAATATGTCGCAAGCGCGTATTTACTGTGCGGAAGAGACACTTCTTCCCATGTAGCTCCGAGGCCTTCAAGGACTTTTAGCGCTGCCAGGACAGATTCTCTCGCTTCTTTGCCGACACCTTCACCAAGGTATTCTTTCGGAACGGCGATTTTCAGTCCTTTGATGTCGCCAGTTAATGAAGAAAGAAAATCAGGCACATCCACATTTGCACTCGTGGAGTCCATTTTGTCTACGCCGGAAATCGCTTGAAGTAAAAACGCGTTATCCTCAACCGTACGTGTAATCGGCCCGATTTGGTCTAATGAAGACGCAAATGCGACCAGTCCGTAACGAGATACACGTCCGTATGTAGGTTTTAATCCGACAACGCCGCAGAAAGATGCCGGCTGACGGATGGAGCCGCCTGTGTCAGATCCAAGAGAAAACGGAACTTCTCCCGCAGCAACCGCAGCCGCAGATCCGCCGCTTGAACCACCGGGAACTGTTTCTAAGTTCCAAGGGTTTTTCGTCAGCTTGTAAGCTGAGTTTTCGGTAGATGATCCCATGGCGAATTCGTCCATGTTCAGTTTTCCGATTGTGACGGCTTCAGCGTCTTGAAGGCGTTGAACGACTGTAGCATCGTAGATCGGGTCGAAGTTTTCGAGAATTTTGCTGGAGCATGTTGTGCGCAGCCCTTTTGTTACGATATTATCTTTTACGCCGATCGGCATACCGAAAAGAAGACCATGCTCAGAACGGCCGTCAACCGCCTCATCGAGCTCCTTCGCGTATGCGCGCGCTCTTTCTTCATCTAATGCCAAAAAGGCTTGTACCTTATCATCAACCGCTTGGATGCGTTTATAAGATTCATCAACCAGATCAGAAATCTTAATCTCTTTTTTATGTATGAGCTGTTTTAATTCTGTGATTTTATGATCAAATAATGACATTCTTGTGTCCCTCCTTTAGTCCAGAATTGATGGCACACGAATATAACCGTCTTTATGGTCAGGCGCATTTTTCATGACATCCTCAACCGGAAGACCTTTACCCGCTTCATCTTCTCTCATGACATTTTTCATTTTCAGCACGTGAGTTGTAGGCTCCACATTGTCTGTGTTAACCTCATTAAGCTCCTCGGCAAATGAAATGATACTGTCGAGCTGTTCAGTGAACATTTTTGCTTCTTCTTCAGTAATCGCAAGTCTTGCAAGGTGCGCAACGTGCTTTACTTCTTCTATTGAAATTCGTGACATATGATCCACCTCCACATATTTCTCCGTTAAGTCATATAATACTGATCATATCAAAAACAAGCCCTTTAAAGCAACAAAACGCCTTAAGCCAGGCTTGTGTTTTCGAAACAATACCCTATATATTTTATACTAAAATGAGGCGAAGGAGAAACGAAATATTTTTCTGAATATTTTTACTTTAATTATTTTTTGAAAGCGTTTTATTCTTTATTCCCTTCTAGGTTTACAACGGTATTTCTCGCTCATGATCAAGGTTTCATCGCTTGAATGGCTGGGAATACTTTGTTAGGTTAAGTTACCAAGTGCACCCGCAAAAGAATTTCTTTTGTTTTGCACTTACGCCAGGCTGCTTAACTGGCACCATCAATTTGAGAGGTGATGCAACATTATTAGAAATGAAGAGAGGGTAAAACGTGAGTATTGAAATTATTATATCTTTAGGAATTTACTTTATTGCCATGCTGTTAATCGGCTGGTATGCATTCAAGAAAACCACTGACATCAATGATTACATGCTTGGAGGAAGAGGCCTCGGACCATTCGTTACTGCTTTGTCTGCCGGTGCGGCCGATATGAGCGGATGGATGCTGATGGGTGTTCCCGGCGCGATGTTTGCGACAGGGCTGTCCACCTTATGGCTTGCTTTAGGCCTTACAATCGGGGCGTACTCAAATTACTTGCTGCTGGCTCCAAGGCTGCGTGCTTATACAGAAGCGGCAGATGATGCGATTACAATTCCTGATTTCTTTGATAAACGATTCCAGCATTCTTCATCACTGCTGAAAATCGTATCTGCATTGATCATCATGATCTTTTTCACATTGTATACCTCTTCCGGTATGGTATCTGGCGGACGGCTGTTTGAATCTGCTTTTGGTGCGGATTACAAATTAGGCTTGTTTCTGACTACCGCGGTTGTCGTGTTATACACACTGTTTGGCGGTTTCCTTGCTGTCAGTCTGACTGACTTCGTGCAGGGTGCGATCATGTTTGCAGCACTAGTGCTTGTGCCGATCGTTGCTTTTACCCATGTGGGCGGCGTTGCTCCGACTCTCCATGAAATCGGCGCTGTTAACCCACACTTATTGGATATTTTTAAAGGCGCGAGCGTCATTAGCATTATTTCCTATTTAGCCTGGGGCTTGGGCTACTACGGCCAGCCTCATATCATCGTCCGATTTATGGCGATTAAAAACATTAAAGATTTGAAGCCTGCACGCCGAATCGGCATGAGCTGGATGATCATTACAGTTCTAGGTTCCGTGCTGACGGGTTTAATCGGTGTTGCATACGCCCATAAATTCGGAGTTGCTGTAAAAGATCCGGAGATGATTTTCATTATCTTCTCTAAAATCTTGTTCCACCCATTAATTACAGGGTTCTTATTGTCAGCTATTTTGGCTGCCATCATGAGTTCGATTTCCTCACAGCTCTTGGTCACAGCAAGTGCTGTAACAGAGGATTTATACCGGTCATTTTTCAGACGAAAAGCTTCTGATAAAGAATTGGTCATGATCGGGCGATTGTCTGTCTTAGTCATTGCCGTTATCGCGGTACTCTTGTCATTGAACCCGAACAGCACCATTCTTGATTTGGTCGGATACGCTTGGGCCGGCTTCGGTTCAGCTTTCGGACCTGCGATTCTGCTCAGTCTGTACTGGAAGCGAATGAACGAATGGGGCGCGCTTGCTGCCATGATTGTCGGGGCTGCAACCGTGTTGATCTGGATTACAACCGGCCTGGCAAAATCAACCGGTGTGTACGAAATTATTCCTGGGTTTATTCTCAGTATGATTGCCGGCATCATTGTCAGCATGATCACAAAACGTCCTGCAAAAGCCTCTTACCGATTATTCGGTGTCATGGAAAAGCTGTTAAAACGCAAAAAGTAAGCAATAAGCCATCAAGCGCAGCTTGGTGGCTTTTGTGCTCTTGTTTTGCTATAAATACTGTGAGAAAATCATATTTATTTAAAAACACCATAGAGAAGGGGGAAGTTGCTGTTGAGCTGGTACATTGATCCTGATATTTTATTGAAATTGGGCATTGCCACATTGATTGGCATGGTCATCGGGCTTGAACGCGAATTAAAAAATAAGCCGCTCGGATTAAAAACCTGTATTGTCATCGCAGTCAGCTCATGCATGCTGACGATCGTCAGTATTAATGCGGCATATCATTTCCCTAAATACTACCGCATCATGATGGATCCGCTTCGTCTGCCGGCACAAATCATCTCCGGCGTCGGGTTTATCGGAGCCGGTGTCATCCTGCGAAAAAGCAATGATGTCATTTCCGGCCTGACGACATCGGCCATGATCTGGGGGGCAGCGGGGCTCGGGCTTGCTACGGGAGCCGGTTTTTATAAAGAAGCGTTTGCCAGTCTTCTGTTCATCCTGATCAGCGTGGAATTTCTCCCATGGGTGGTCAGAAAAATCGGCCCCGACCGCCTGCAGGAAAAAGACATCCGCATCAGAATGTCACTTTCTGATAAAGATAAAATGACAGAGATTTTAAAAGAAATGAAAAGAAGAGATATCAAAGCACACTCCGTTCGGATCGACGACCTGGGCGAAAAGGATTTTCCAATTATGGAAGTGAAGGTCCGCGTCCATAAAAACAGATACACGACCGACGTCTACTATGACATTAAAGCCATTGAAGGCGTAGTCGGCGTGAAGTGTGATACATTATAAAAGCCAATGGGACTGGAATCCCATTGGCTTTTTCTATCTACACCAGTGCTGAAAAATCAAATGCTGTAATCGGCGTGCCATTCTCTATATCTCTTCTGAAACCGGCCAGCATTTCTTTTTCTTCTTCTCCTATTGTGTTAAGGTCAAACATCTGATGCAGCAATCCGTAAATCAGCACATGGCGAAGGCGGAGGAAATCAGGTATTATCATCAGCCATGCAGGGTCAAGCTCATTTTCCTCCCAGTACCCTTTCATAAAATGCGTCATAAATTCTTCTGTAAACGCAGTTTTATCATCATATGGCACAACAGGATACCACAGGACATTGTAGAGAAGAATGCTAATATCGTTAACAAACCAGTTGTAGCCGATATCATCAAAATCAAATGCCGTGATTTTGCCATGATCCCAGTTAAAATTGCCATGGTGCAGATCCGCATGCACCAAGCCGTAGCTGTCCTGGCTTTTCGGGAGCCTCCGCAGTTCATTCATCAAAGAATCGGCTTGCTGAAACACCTTTATCTGATCTTCAGGCACATATTTTCTCAGCTTTAATTGCTCCTCTTCATCCCATTCCTGTCTTTTGAAAGCGGGATTGCTCAATTTGTAGCTTTTTGTCAGGCTGTGCATGCTGCCTGTGTATCTGCCAAGCTCATAAAATAGCGTTTCATTCCAGTCCGATTCATCCACTTTTTGCCCTGGCGCTTTCTCATACACTCTCAATAAAAATGACCCGCCGTTTCCGTCCGGCACTGCTTCTACGTCATTTCCGTTCAGCGACGGGAGCGGTTTGGCTACTGAAATTCCCCCTATTGCAAGGTGACGGAGCCATTCCATCTCTCCCATTATATAATCAGAAGATCTCCGAATCGTATGGGTAATCTTTAAAATATAAGGTTGATTGTCTTTCATGCATTCATATACATAGTTTTCCGCATCAGCCAGAAAACGCACCTGATCTTTTGAGAAACCGTATCTCGCTGCAGCTTCTGCCAAAACCTGCTCTTCATGAAATATTTTTTTGATATCTTTATGCACGTCTAACATCCTTTCATTGCTATAGATTTGATAATGATTGTTTTCACACGATTTCCAGCATCAACATACCTCCCCTTGATTTGTGTTTCGGCAGAAGCGGAAATCATTTCCCTTTTCCTGTTAATTGTAACATAAAAACCCTTGTGCCAATATGGCACAAGGGTTTTCTATCAGTCATAAATGTGAACAGTCGGCTCTTTATCTCCGGCATTGCGGATAATGACCGCTTCCTGTCCGTCTGAGGACGTGATATTGACTTCGACATCAACTGAGCTCTTAGAGTAGTAGTCCATCACTTCACCCGTTAAGAACTGGGTAAACGCGACAACTTCACTTTTTCCATAGAATTGCATTGGTATGTCAATCTTCATTTTCTTCATTTCATCATTTTCATACAGCGCTGTACCGACAACGCCTGTATAGTTTGGGAAATATTCTTCAATTGAGTTTTTGAACCGCTTAAAGACCTCGGTGTCATCCGGGTACTTTTCTGCTGTGGTTGTATCCGCCGGATAGAATACATATTTTTCATTGATGTCATCCCAATTTGAGATATCAGTAGAGCCTGCTTTGACCTCTGTTTTGGCGATGAAGTTCCCCGGCACAATCGATGTTTTTGACGCCTGCTTGTAGAGCGCGACGGTAATCGGCACATTCTTCAAGTTATCTTTTTTGCGGAGGCGGTTAATAACCTCCTGTGCGATTTTTTCTCCCTGCTGGCGAAGCGTGCTGTCTTTAATCTCCACTTCTTTTTGCGGGTCGCCAGTTTTTTCACGATAGTAATACACTGAGTTTAACGCCAGTCCGATCATGACGCCGCCAAGCTGGATAGAATTCTTGTCTTTTCTGACTAAATAATCGTGCTCAAGCATGGATGCTAAATAAATCGGGCTGCTTTCGTTCTTTTCTTCTGTTGAACCAGAGCTCGGGAGCGCCGGGTTCAAGCCTTCATTTTTGAAGTTTTTATCTTCTTTTTCGGCTTTTTTCAAATCAGAGCCCGTTTTTTTCCGTGCCAGCCAGCTTAATACTGTATCCTCATCTAAATATTGTCCTTCTTGGAACAGATAATCGTCAGTCGAGAAAGAATCTTGGGCAAGACGCATCAGCCCTGTTTCAAACTCGTCAATGTCCAGCCTAGTATTCAGCTGTTCCGTTGTTAAGCCGCGCGCTTTGCCTGCCTTAAACGGCAGCACCATTTTGTAATAGGAGTCAGAGATATTATATTTCGGGACAATCGCTTTTTCTGACGATTTCGCCGTCTTTTGCGTAATCTCTTCCTCCTTCTCCCCCCCGAAACCTGACGAGCAGGCAGACAGCATTAATACTGCCGCCGTTGCCGCCAATGCCAACGTCTTTTTCAATAGAAAACACTCCTCTTATTTCTTTAGCTCTCCCATTAACTGTTCTTCATTCCACACTTCAATGTTCAGCTCTTGTGCTTTTGTCAGCTTGCTTCCCGCTGCTTCTCCGGCGATGACTAAGTCTGTGTTTTTGCTGACGCTTCCAGTCAGCTTTCCGCCCAGCGCTTCGATTTGCGCTTTGGCTTCGTTTCTTGACAGCTCTTCCAGCTTTCCTGTCAGAACAATTGTTTTACCGGCAAAGTAAGAGTCGCTGTCCTCTGCTTTTACTTTTTTCGGGCCTTTGTAGAGCGTGTTTACGCCCAGCTCCTGAAGTTCATTCAAGAGTTCAAGCATTTCTTCTTTATGAAAATAGGTGATCACAGCATCAGCCATTTTTTCACCGATTTCATCTACCGCGAGAAGTTCCTCTTTAGAGGCTTTTTTCAGGTTCTCCAAGCTTTCAAAATGCATGGCGAGCGTCTTTGCGGCCTTTGATCCGATAAAACGGATGCCAAGCCCAAACAGCAGGCGCTCTAACGAATTTTCTTTTGATTTTTGGATGGAGCTGATCAGGTTTTCAGTGGACTTTTCACCCATGCGCTCGAGCTGGATGACTCGTTCCTTCGTCA
This sequence comes from Bacillus sp. FSL W8-1202, assembly GCF_038006165.1. NCBI lineage: Bacteria > Bacillati > Bacillota > Bacilli > Caryophanales > Bacillaceae > Bacillus > Bacillus sp. FSL W8-1202. Next base: position 1,825,820 of record NZ_JBBOUR010000001.1, on the reverse strand, counting down.
GCTTATATAAATCTGCCACATTGCGGACAAGGTTTTCCTCAAACAGCTGTGTGATCACTCGTTCGCCGAGCCCGTCAATGTTCATGGCATTCCGGGAAACGAAATGGATCAGCCCTTCCCGGATTTGCGCCGGACATTCAGGGTTAATGCAGCGAAGCGCCACTTCTCCTTCGATCCGGACGAGCTCACTGCCGCATTCAGGACATTCCGTCGGCATGCTGAATTCCTTTTCTTCTCCTGTGCGCTGTTCAACGAGGACATTCACAACTTCCGGGATGATATCGCCCGCTTTTTTGACGACAACCTTATCCAAAATCCGAATGTCCTTCTCTTTAATTAAATCTTCGTTATGAAGGGATGCTCTTGAGACCGTTGTGCCGGCAACTTTTACCGGCTCAAGAATCGCGGTCGGCGTGATCACACCCGTTCTGCCGACATTTAATTCGATATCAAGAAGCTTCGTCACGACCTCTTCAGCAGGAAACTTATACGCGATGGCCCAGCGCGGGCTTTTCGCCGTAAAACCGAGCTCCTCCTGCTGATCGAGAGAATCGACTTTAATGACAATGCCGTCTATTTCATACGGCAGGTCTGCGCGCTTCGCCTGAAACTCATCGATCAGCACTATGACTTCTTCTATGCTGCCGCATTTTTTTCGTTCCTGATTCGTTTTAAATCCGAGTTCGTCGAGAAAATCAAGCCCCTGGCTTTGCGTCTCCACACCCATCTCGTCAAGCTCCGCTATACTGTAGACGAAGATATCGAGGTTTCGTTTCGCTGCAATTTTCGGATCAAGCTGTCTAAGTGATCCCGCCGCGGCATTTCGCGGATTAGCGAACGGTTCTTCCTCATTTTTAATTCGTTCCTCATTGAGTGCTTCAAACGAACGTTTCGGCATATACGCCTCTCCGCGCACTTCGATTGACAGCTCACGGTTCATTTTAAGGGGGATATTGCGGATCGTCTTCAGGTTCTCCGTAATATCCTCTCCCGTCGTTCCGTCACCTCTTGTGGCCCCTCTGACAAAATAGCCGTCTTCATAACGGAGAGAAACAGCAAGACCGTCTATTTTCAGCTCCACATTATACGCCACATCGTCGCCGACGGCTTGGCGCACACGGCGGTCGAAATCACGAAGATCATCAGCATTAAAGGCGTTGCCCAGACTGAGCATCGGTGTGCCGTGGGTGACTTTCTGAAACGCTTCAAGCACGGCTCCGCCGACGCGCTGCGTAGGAGAGTCAGGCGTTCTGAGGTCTGGGTGCTCATCCTCGATCGCAATCAGCTCCTGCATCAATCTGTCGTATTCGGCATCTGGGACGCTCGGTTCATCTAAGGTGTAATATTCATAGCTATACTTGTTGATGGTGCGGCGCAGTTCTTCTGCCCGCTGCTTCGCTGTTTCTTTGTCCATCTGCTTCTTCCTTTCCTCTTCAATTACTGCTTTTCAATAGGAGCAAATGCTGCTAACAGGCGTTTCACGCCGACAGGGCTCGGGAAGGCAATATCAAGCTCTGTCCCTTCTCCTTCGCCTTTCACGCTGACGACAGTTCCTGTTCCCCATTTTTTATGGCCCGCCTTATCTCCGACTGCCCAGTTCAAGGTGTCGCCGCCTGTTTTGCTGGCGTAGGATACCGGGCGTGAAACAGGGCCGCGTCTCGGCTGCATTTTTCTCGCAGACGTCGCTCTCGTTTCTTTTTTCTCATTTAGGTTTTCCAATAAATCATCCGGTATTTCAGCAATGAAGCGAGATTCCGGGTTCATATTTGTCCGGCCAAACAAGGTGCGCATTTTAGCATTGGTCAGATAAAGCTCCTGTTCCGCCCTTGTAATCCCAACGTACGCAAGGCGGCGTTCTTCTTCCATTTCCGCTTCCTCCATGAGTGAACGGCTATGCGGGAAGACTCCTTCTTCAAGCCCCATCAAGAAAACAACCGGAAACTCCAGTCCTTTCGCGGCGTGCAGTGTCATCAGGGTGATCGCATCCTTGCCGCCTGACTCTTCCTCCTTCTGATCGAGCTGATCAATATCTGCGATCAGCGCCAAGTCTGTCAGGAACGCAACGAGTGTCTTGTCTTCACTTTTCTGTTCAAAGTTTTTCGTAACAGACAGGAACTCGTCGATATTTTCTAAACGGCTTTGGGCTTCGATCGATTTCTCCGCCTTCAGCATTTCTCTGTATTCCGTCTTATCAAGAATTTCTTCTGTCAGCTCTGTAATGGATAAGTAATCCTGCATATTGGTCAGGTTTTCAATCATCTGTCTAAAGCTGTCAAGCGCGTTTGCCGCTTTGGCACTGACGCCGATAAAATCAACCTGCTGAATCGCTTGGAAAAATGACAAACCGTTTATGGCCGCATACGAAGCGATTTTTTCAAGTGATGTCGCGCCGACTCCGCGCTTCGGCACATTGACAATGCGCGTGAAACTGATATCGTCATCCGGATTGGATACGAGGCGCAGGTACGCAAGAATGTCTTTAATTTCTTTTCTGTCATAGAACTTTGTGCCGCCGACAATGTTATAGTTCAAGCCCGCTTTGAGAAGCGTTTCCTCAATCACACGGGACTGCGCGTTTGTCCGGTATAATATGGCGATATCAGACAGCTTCCGCTTGCCTGAGCTGTGAAGCTGATGAATTTTACCGGCCACAAACTGTCCTTCTCCGAATTCATTATCACCGCGATAATAGGAAATTTTTATGCCTTCATCGTTTTCCGTCCACAAATTTTTCGGTTTGCGGTTAGAGTTGTTTTTAATGACCTCGTTTGCCGCACGCAAAATCCGTTTCGTTGAACGATAGTTTTGTTCTAGCAAAATCACGCTTGCATTCGGATAATCTTTTTCAAATGAAAGGATGTTGGTGATATCCGCGCCGCGCCATCTGTAGATTGACTGATCAGAATCCCCCACAACGCAAAGGTTCTGGAAACGCTCGGCAAGCTGCTTAACAAGCATGTATTGCGCCCTGTTCGTATCCTGATACTCATCAACATGGATGTATTGGAATTTGCGCTGATAAAATTCAAGTACTTCCGGCACTCGGTCAAACAGTTTAATCGTCGTCATAATCAAATCGTCGAAATCGAGCGACTGGTTTTTCAATAGCTTCTTCTGATAATCAGCATATACATCGCTGACCACCTGATCGTAGTAGCCGCCAGCAACTTTAGAGAATTCCTCCGGTTCGGTCAATTCGTTTTTCGCACTGCTGATCGTACCGAGGATGCTTCTCGGGTCAAACTTCTTCGGATCAAGATTGCGCTCCTTCAAAATCCCCTTGATCACTGAAAGCTGGTCAGCCGTATCAAGGATGGAGAAATTTCGGTTGATCCCAATCCGGTCGATATCTCTGCGCAAGATCCGCACGCACATGCTGTGGAATGTGGAAATCCAGATATCGTCCGCGCCGGGTCCGAGGATGCTTTCCACACGTTCTTTCATTTCGCGTGCCGCTTTATTTGTAAATGTGATCGCCAGAATGTTCCACGGCGCCACATGCTTTTCCGCCATTAAATAAGCAATTCTGTGTGTCAGGACACGCGTCTTTCCGCTTCCCGCTCCCGCCATCAGCAAAAGAGGCCCGTCCGTTGTTTTGACTGCTTCCTGCTGAACGGGGTTTAAACCGCTTAGTAATTGATTGCTAATATAATTCAAAATTTGTTCACCCGCCTATACAAAACATATGTTCTATCATAAACCAAATCCGTACAATTTACTACTCGCCTTTCACAGCCGCTACTGTTTTCAAAGCCCTGTCAAAATCTTCATACACAGCATTGCCTACAACGATCACGTCCGCATGCTCTGCGTACTGTTTGGCCGTTTCCGCATCCTTGATGCCGCCCCCATAAAACAAGGTTGACGTTTCCAATACAGCCTTCGTTTTCTTGACAGCTTCTATGTCTCCAAGCATGCCGCTGTATTCTAAATAAAAAATCGGCAGTTGCAGCAGCTCCGACACACGCGCATAGGCGACAATATCATCCATATTCAGATCGGCGTCCGCTTCAGTCAGTGCCGCGGCTTTGCAATCTGGATTTGCGATGCAGTAGCCCTCCGCCACGATTTCTTCCATAGACATCAGTTCTCCGTATTCCTTCATGGCTTTCTGGTGCATTCCGACAATCCAATCCGCGTTTTTGCTGTTTAATACACTCGGAATAAAATATAAGTCAAAGCCGGGAACGATCGCTTCAATCGCTGATACCTCAAGGACACACGGCACCAAAAACCGTCTTACCTTAGACATCATCCGCAGGACATTATCCTCTGTTACACCATCACTGCCTCCGATAATGACCGCATCCGTTCCTGATTCGCAAAGAATCTCCAGCTGTTCGTCAGGCAAATCTTTATTTGGATCGAGTTTAAAGACATGCTTCCACTCCGTTACATCGTACACGTCATACGTTCCTCCATTCGTTTGTTACCATTTAAACATTATAACAAATTCACATAGCGCGGAAAAACGGAAAAAGCCGTTAATCTCGTTATTCACTGAAAAAGGTGTTTTGATTCTATTTTCATAAAAAAGAGAGCATATGGCAGTACCTGCATGGTGAGTCCTGTATCGGCAGGAGCACACATTTTTCACCAGATTCCTTCTGCTATTGTTTGGAAAGTGTTCTACTGTGGAAATGGTTACATAAAAAGGGAGGCTGAGAGATGGAAACCATCATAATAGCACTCATCGCATTTATCATTGGGATCATCGCTATCCCGATCGTCTTGTTTGCCTGGATCTACATAAAGGATGAAAAACAGCAGGAGCACTCAATTCTTCGCAACTATCCCGTCATCGGAAGGTTTCGGTATATCCTTGAAAAAATCGGGCCGGAGCTCAGACAGTATTTATACAGCAATGACAATGAAGAGCAGCCATTTTCACGAAAGGAATATGAGCAAACCGTCATCTCCGGCAAATACAAAAGCAGAATGATGGGCTTTGGATCTGTAAGAGATTTTGATAAACCTGGCTATTATATCCGTAACGCTATGTTTCCAAAACAAAGGGAAGAAATGCATGTAAATCAAACGCCAAAAATTGAAACCCAAATCTATAAAATGGATGCTGACAATCTGTTCAAACGCAAGGAGCATGCCGAACATATCAAGGCAGACCCGTATTTTCTCCATCCTGATGATGTACAGGTGATTGGCGAGCGTACATGCGAGAAGCCATTTTATGTGAAGGGCTTAGTCGGCCAGTCTGCCATGAGCTACGGCTCTCTTGGAGAACGGGCTGTTACGGCGCTCTCAAAAGGGCTCCACCAGGCAGGCGGAACCTGGATGAATACAGGTGAAGGAGGATTGTCTGAGTATCACTTAAAGGGCGGCGCCGATATCATTTGCCAAATCGGACCGGGCCTATTCGGCGTGCGCAAAAGAAACGGGGAATTTTCATGGGAGGAATTTAAAAGAAAAAGCAGGATTGACCAGATTAAAGCGTTTGAGCTAAAGCTGGCACAAGGAGCGAAAACCCGCGGCGGCCATGTGGACGGCGCCAAAGTATCAGAGGAAGTGGCAGACATTCGGAATGTCGAACCTGGAAAGTCGATTGACAGCCCGAACCGTTTTTATGAATTCTCAAACCCTCCTGAAATGCTCGATTTTATTGAAAAACTTAGAGATGTCGGGCGAAAGCCAGTCGGCATCAAACTTGTCGCAGGGCATCCTGAAGAATTGCATGAGCTTTTCTCTTATATGCAGAAAAGCGGAAAGCATCCGGATTTTATCACGATCGACGGAAGTGAAGGCGGTACCGGAGCTTCCTTTTACGAGCTCGCGGATACAGTCGGCCTTCCGATTATGACAGCGCTGCCTATTGTTGACACGCTTCTTAAACAGTACGGCTTGCGCAGCCAGCTGAAAATCTTTGCTTCCGGAAAGCTCCTGACTCCTGATAAAATCGCGGTAGCCTTAGCCCTCGGCGCTGACTTTGTCAACATCGCACGCGGCATGATGTTTTCCGTTGGCTGCATCCGCGCTCTCGTCTGCCACACCAACACCTGTCCGGCAGGTGTGGCGACGACAGATCCGAAATTGCAAAAAGCGTTGAGCGTTGAGGAAAAACAGCATCGTGTCTGCAACTACGTTATTTCCCTGCGCGAGGGGCTGTTTAACCTTGCAGCCGCAGCAGGGATCAATTCGCCGATTCATTTTTCCAAGGAGCATGTTGTCTATCGGAAAGAGGATGGCAGTCTCATCGATATCGACAACCTGATCCATCAATTTGTTTCATAAAGAAACCGCCCTTGCCGAACGGCAGGGCGGTTGTTTATTATTTTGAAGAAGACTCAGTTTCCGTCTCTTTCACACGGTCAAGCGCCATTTCATAAGCGTCATTCCCGTAATTTAAGCAGCGTTTCACACGGGAAATCGTAGCCGTGGAAGCGCCTGTTTCTGTTTCAATCTTATGATACGTGTTTCCTTCGCGAAGCATGCGCGCCACTTCAAGGCGCTGAGCCAGCGATTGAATTTCGTTAATTGTGCATAGATCATCGAAGAATCGGTAACATTCCTCCAGGTCTTTCAGCGATAAGATCGAGTTAAATAACTGGTCCAGCTCTTTGCCGCGTAATTTATCGATTTGCATCGTTACACACCTTCTCCTTTACTAATGGAAGCCGCATCAAGATCAGGTACGATATTGATCCAAGTCTTTCCTGGCACAAACGGAAGCCACTTGCCGTCTTTTATCGGCACAATTCTGCCATTCACTTGTTTCCAGTCTGTTTCAATGACGTTTCCGTGCTGAAACAACAGACCTTTTCCTCCTGATTCCAAGTCGATGTCCCGCCTTCCATCTTGATCAATAATATGATGGCTGGCTTCAACAATGAAAATATTTTGCATTGCAACCGGCTTTCCGGTTTCCCGGTCTGTCGTTATGACACCATCAGAGCTTCTTGTATAAGATTTAGCTTTTTTATCATAGTTGTATTCGACAAGATTTGTAACGTTTTTTGTTCCATAATCTACCCGAACATTGTAAGATTCATTTGCAGGTTTTGCATCTGATGTTTGAAACAGCAGCGGATTTGTTTCCTGCTTCAGCTTATAACCCTTTTGTTCCGCCGCCTTTTTTATGTAATCATAAGACGTATAGGAATTGTGGGGCGGTTTGCTGAAATCAGCTCTCCAAAATAAGCTTCCGTCAAAATCCAATCCGTTCATATAATCGGCAGCTCCGGATTCCAGCTGCTTTTTGGCGCCGGGACTCCAGCCGTGATGGACAAATATGCTGTCAAAGCCATTGCTGAGAGTGACGAAATATTCCCGCGCGCTCCGCACAGGTCCGACAGTTTCAGGCATCTGGCTTTGGAAAATGGCCAGAAATCTTGTGATTTGCCCTTCGGCTAGCGCTTCTATGACAATGTCGGCTTTAGACAGACCCGACTGCGGCCTCGCCTTCGGGTGATTGTTCACCACAACAGCAACAGGCCGGCGTTCAGTCGCCTTCTGTTCAGTCTTTAGCCCCGTTAAAGGAGCTTTCAGCTTCTTTGCAGTATCCGGGACAGCATCCTTCTGCTGGCAGGATACCAGCAGAAAAAACACGAAACACAGCGCGCAAACTGTCATCCATTTTTTCATATGTCGGCTCCCTGCTCTTTTATATTTTAACGCATTATCGATGGAAAGAGTACAGTTTTTTTCATGACGTCGAAGATTCCTCTTGGCGTAATACGTATATACGGAAGGTGCGTACTTTGCAAAAAGAGCAGCGTATAGATAGGATCGCAAAACTCATAGCCTCTTTCAGTCAAAAGATCTCTCAGCTTTTGTTCCTTCTCAAGCACGTCTTCATACGCTTCCGAAGAGGCGCAGCCGCACAGCGCAAGCGGGATTTCATGCAGAATGTTTCCGTTCTCCGCTAAAACAATTCCTCCTCCGATTTCTTTCATGCGGGCAAAAGCGAGCAGCATATCTGCTTTATTTTTTCCAATCGCGACAATGTCGCCCGTCGTCGTAAAGGAGCTTACAAATCCCTGCACGCTTGAGGCAAACCCTTTTATCATCGTATTGACGCGCCATTTCCCTTGTCTGTCGAGCATCGTCAAATAACTTTCATCATGGTCAAACGAGAGCTGTTCCATCGAATTGTCGATCTCAATCATATACGGCTCCATAATGACCGCATTCCGCATTTTCACGCCCATCGGCATAGAAAACTGCAAGTCATCCATCGTCATATCATATGAAAGCTCAAGCGGGACAAGACCGCCTTTGTGCCAGTCCGTCTTTGTAAACGCCTTCAAATCACAGCCGTCTTCACGCAGAATGGTCCCTTTTGACAGAACAGTCACGGGATTCGGATTTAACGGATCTTCCAATATGTTCAGCGATGCCAGTCTGCCCGGTCCGACAACTCCTAAATAATCATCCATTTGGTAATACTTTGCGATATTAAATGATGCCATATTGTAGGCATCGATTGCAGGTACGCCTTCTTCTAACGCGATGCGAATCAGCTCGTTTGTCATGCCGCCTTTATAGAAATTCGGGGTTGCGCCATCTGTCGTGAAAAAGAAGTGGTCATAATAGCGGAAGCCCTTCTCATGCAGCTCCTGCAAGATTTTTCTTACATCAGGGCGAATGGAAGAGTTCCGAAGGGAAACATAATAGCCCAGTTCCAGCCTTCTCATCACTTCATCACCTGTCATCGCTTCATGATCACAATCCGCTCCGAACAGCTTCATTTTTGTAAGCGTTTTATCAGAAGCGCCGGGAAAATGCCCTTCAATGCGTTTTCTCTGTTTCTTTGTAGCTTGCATACAGTGGAGCATTAAATCATCACCATCTACCAGGCGAGGCCATCCGGTCATTTCTCCGCCTTGAATCACATCCGGATGTTCAATCCACTGTTTTCTGACGTCAAATGGAAGGACGTGGTCCTCGTTCAGAACCTCGGTCTGGAGGTCATAGCGTGACCACCAAAAATACTGGACAGGCTGCTTTTTGAGTTCATTCAAAATCGTAAGCGCTTTCTTTTTTCCGCTTTGCAAAAGCAAAAATAAGTTATCATTCACAAATGTCGTTGTTCCGTATTGAGACACATATTCCGCCAGTGTTTGGGGATTATATATTTGAAAAGGATGTGCGTGCGGTTCAATATAACCTGGCACAATGTATTTTCCTTCACAATCAATCGTATGAATTTCTTCGGCTCTATTCGGAAGTTCATGACCCACATAAACAATGCGGTCCTGATAAATCCAAATGTTTTTTTTCAGCCATTGTTTTACATATGGATTTAAGACGAGAGCATTCCGTAAAAGGAGCGTTGGAAGCAGCTTTGAGTCTACAACATCAACCTGTGCCCTGATGTCTTTGTTTTTCCAGTTAAAGGTGCGTTCGGACATTCACATACTCTCCTTTACATGTATTAGACTCATGGTATCACATCCTTCCTCATCATGCACGATAAAAACGTTACAAATTTTTGAAGGTTCGGTTAAAAAACTTTTTAAGTAAAAGGAGCGGATTTCCTTGAAGCCAAACATCAGTCTCATCAATGCCGTGTTCAGAATCGCCTGCGGATTGACGATTATGTCAGCCGCCAGTGCAAAGTTTACGAAAAAACCTTGGTGCAGAATGCATCTCTTTTACATCTTTATGGGGGCCATGAAAGCGGGTTCGGGAATCTTGCGCTTCTGTCCTGTGACCTACATGTTTCAACACAGCGATTCTGGAAATAACGAGCATCAAAACGGATAAATGGAAAAGCTTGATCATAAAACGTGATCAAGCTTTTTTTTATGCCCACCCTTTGTTTTCATATAGAAATATCCTGCAGCTGCCAGCACTGCCGGATAAAGCAGTGCCCAGCCGCTGAATGAATAAATCACCGCGCACGCCGCAAATGCCCCGAGCGCCATCCACCAGCCTATATCTCTCCTGCCCAGCAGTTTCAGTGCTGCCGCCATTGTACATATGTAAGATGCGATAAAAGCCGCGCTCGGCCCTTTCAACAGAGTCGTCAAATCGATTTGAAACAGGCCATGCGCCGCAAGCACTAAGCCAAATACTGCGGCCATCGCTGTCAAAACGCGAATAGGCGTACGTTTTGTCGCACTGAGTTTTCCAAAAAATACGGGTATGTGCCCCTCTCTCGCCAATGCGTACACCATTCTTGAAAAACCGGCAATATTGGCATGGATGGTGGCGAATGTAATAAACAGCGCTAAACATACCGTGACGTATACACCGCTTTCCCCTGCTCCTTTTGAGATGAGCATGGCAAGCGATGCAATTTCTCCATTCTCTCCATATGAATGAGTACCCACGGTCACAAATGACAGCATGATATACAGCCCCGCCACACAAGACGCTGCCAAAAACAAGCTGAGCGGGACATCTTTTTCAGGACGATGAAATTCCTCAGCCAATGGGGTAATCATTTCCCAGCCTACAAAAGAGAAAAAAATCATAACAGAAACAGATCCCGCGGCAGACCAGCCATGCGGAAGAAACGGCTTGAATTCTGCTATCGTGACGTGTGGCAATGACACAGCAATAGAAGTGACAAGCAGAAATACAATGACACATATAACGAGTGTACTGATGTTTGCTGATAGTTGAATGCCTCTCATATGAAGCAAAATAGATATAGCCAGCATACAACCAGCAATCAATGTAATCTGCCAATCGGCCGCCTCTGTGATGTAACTGACGTAATGCGCGCCAGTCAAAGCGATGATGGGAACGCCGATCGGAACGGACCCTAACATGATCCAGCCCAAAATAGCCCCGGCTTTTTTCTGAAAGGCCAGCTGCACATAAGCAGTGATTCCTCCCGCGCTGGGCGCTATTTTCACAAGCCGGGCCAGCGTGCCGACAAGAAGAAAAGATAAAAAAGACATGAACACCCAGACAAATAAAGAAGCGGGGCCGGCCGTGTCCGCGGTGACAGACGGCAGAATTAATATCCCGCAGCCTAAAACCGCCCCAATCGTTAACGCCGTCCCTTGTATCCAAGTGATCGAACGCTGCAATTCTGGCAACATGATGCCTCCTCTCCCGTTGATGGCTTTATTATAGAAAAAATAAGACGGCATCCATATGCTACAATGAAGGTAAATCAACAGCATTACCTTACGATCAAAGGAATTTTCATTCATTCGCCTAAATATGTAAAGGAGCCAGACAAATGGACGATACAGACCTTCAGATTCTCTCGCATTTGCAGCGAAATGGCAGATTAACGATGGTTGAGCTGGGAAAGCTTGTCGGACTCAGTTCGCCAAGCGCGGCGGAGCGTGTGAGGAAGCTTGAAGACCAAGGAGTGATTACCGGGTACAGCGCGAATATCTGTTATGAAAAACTAAACAAGCATGTCACCGCTTTTATTCTCATGGAGCCAAAAAGCTGTAAGCACTACGCCGCCTTTGCAACATCGCATCCTGATGTAGCAGAAAACCACCGCATCACGGGTATGTACAGCTATGTGACAAAGGTCGTGACTGAATCGGTACATACGCTTGAGGATTTTATTGACGCCTCTATGGCCCATGGAAAACCGACCACACTCGTTGTGCTTTCTTCTTCCAGCTGCCATCCCGCTTTTCTATAACAAAAAAACCCGCAGCTAATCTGCGGGTTTTCCTCACTTATTTTTGAGCAGCCTGTAAAGCGCGTGCCCCAATGTCTTTTCTGAAAAAGAGTCCCGGTTTAAATATTTCATCAACCGCTTTGTACACTCGGTCTCTAGCCGCTTCAAACGATTCATCAAAAGCTGTCACATTGGCGACGCGCCCCCCGTTTGTAACGAACTCTCCGCCTTCTGCTTTCGTTCCGGCATGGAAGACCACGACCTGCTCAGTTTCCGCAGCAAGGCTGCCGATCGGCGTGCCTTTTGCGTAGCTTTCCGGATATCCTTCAGAAGCAAGCACCACACTAACAGCAGCGGTATCCTTCCATCTTAAGTCAACTTCCTTATCATCTAAAAGATCAAGAAGCACCTGTACCAGATCAGATTCCATGCGCGGAAGCACGACCTGTGTTTCCGGATCGCCGAAACGGGCATTAAATTCAATGACCTTCGAGCCGTTTTCAGTAAGCATCAATCCAGCGTACAAAACGCCAGTGAAGGAACGGCCTTCTTGTACCATTGCTTTTGCGGCCGGCTTAACGATCGTTTCTACAGCATGGCGGACCGTTTCTTCCGAAATTTGCGGAACTGGCGAGTAGGCGCCCATGCCGCCTGTATTCGGGCCTTTGTCTCCGTCAAACGCCCGCTTGTGATCCTGGGCAATCACCATCGGATACACCTTTTCCCCTTTGACAAAGGCCATTAGAGAAAATTCTTCACCAGAAAGATATTCTTCAATGACAACGGACGCGCTCGCATCACCGAACTTTTCATCTTCAAGAAAGTCATGCAAGCACGCAATTGCTTCTTCCTCTGTCATAGCCACAGTAACGCCTTTTCCAGCTGCAAGTCCATCTGCTTTTATCACAATCGGAGCACCTTTTTCCTGCACATATGCCTTCGCCTCATCAAAGGATGTAAACGTCTCGTATTCTGCGGTCGGAATGTCGTATTTCTTCATTAAATCCTTAGCGAACTGTTTGCTTCCTTCGATGATCGCCGCGGCTTTTGACGGACCGAACACATGTAAGCCCGCTTTTTCGAATTCATCCACCAGACCTTCAATTAAAGGAACCTCAGGGCCGACAATGGTCAGGCCGACCTGATTTTGTTTTGCAAATGAGACAAGCCCTGCGTGGTCGCTTTCCTCAATGTTTACAAGCTGAGCGGAAGCTGCCATGCCGTCATTTCCGGGAGCGGCAAATACATTCTCGACGAGGCTGCTTTGCGCTGCCTTCCACGCCAGCGTATGTTCTCTTCCGCCTTTACCGATAATTAATACATTCACGTCGTTTTCATCCCCTTAATGTTTGAAGTGTCTGATGCCGGTGAATACCATGGCAATGCCGTATTCATCCGCTTTTTTGATGGAATCCTCATCTCGGATCGATCCGCCTGGCTGAATGATGGCTGTAACGCCCGCTTTTGCCGCTTCTTCGACAGTATCTGGCATTGGGAAATATGCATCCGAACCGAGCGCGCTGCCCTTCGCTTTTTCCCCTGCTTGCTCGATTGCGATTTTTGCCGATCCGACGCGGTTCATTTGGCCTGCTCCCACGCCGACTGTCATGTTGTCCTTCGCGAGAACAATCGCATTTGATTTCACATGCTTCACGACTTTCCAAGCAAGCTTCAAGTCTTCCCACTCTTGCTCGTTCGGCTCTCTTTTTGTCGGAATGCTAATCTCAGCATCATCGAAGCCGTGCATATCTAAATCTTGAATCAGCAGCCCGCCTTGAACAGATGTCAGTTGTTTTTCCTTTTGAACAGCGGCGGATACGTCAAGCGTCAGCAGACGGAGATTTTTCTTCGCAGTCAGGACGTCGAGCGCTTCTTGGCTGAATGAAGGCGCAATGATGATTTCTAAGAAAATGTTGTGAAGCGCTTCGGCAGTTGCCTTGTCCACTTCACGGTTCAGCGCGATAATGCCGCCGAAGATAGATGTTTTATCCGCTTCAAACGCTCTGTCAAACGCTTCTGCGATCGTTTTTCCTGTTCCTACACCGCACGGGTTCATGTGCTTCACAGCAACAGCAGCCGGTTCAGTGAATTCACGAACGATTTGAACTGCCGCATCCGTGTCTTTAATGTTGTTGTAAGAAAGCTCTTTTCCGTGAAGCTGTTCTGCTTGCGCAATGGAGCCTTTGACAGGAAGAGCTGTTTGATAGAAAGTTGCTTCCTGATGCGGGTTTTCTCCATAGCGAAGCGATTGTTTTTTCTCAAATGTCACAGTGAATTGCTCTGGTTCTTTTTCACCGACAACATTTGTCAGATAGTCAGCGATCAGTGCATCATATGCCGCAGTATGACGGAATACCTTTGCCGCGAGCTCGCGTTTTTTCTGAAGAGATACGCTGCCTTCTTCTTTGATTTGATTCAGCACTGGGCTGTAATCGGCCGGATCGACGATAACCGTGACATCCTGATGGTTCTTTGATGCCGCACGCAGCATGCCAGGTCCGCCGATGTCGATATTTTCGATCGCTTCTTCATATGTGACGTCTTCCTTAGAAATCGTTTCTTTAAATGGATAGAGGTTGACGACAACGAGGTCAATCGGCTGAATCCCGTGTTCATTGATCTGCGCCATATGCTCTTCATTGCCGCGAACCGCCAGAAGGCCGCCGTGAATATTCGGGTGTAGGGTTTTTAACCGGCCGTCCATCATTTCAGGGAAGCCTGTCACTTCAGAAATTCCGATCACATCCACACCGTTTTCTTGAAGAAGCTTTTTCGTTCCGCCTGCGGAGATGACTTCAACGCCAAGCTCTGTCAGTTCTTTTACGAAAGGAACGAGATTTGTTTTATCTGAAACACTGATTAACGCACGTTTAATTGTCATGCCTTTTCACCTCTGTTATTTAATCCTAATAGCTGTTTAATCACACTCGGATACCATTTATGCTCAAGCTTGTGAATCCGCTGTTCGATTGTTTCCAATGTATCATGTTCATCAATTTCGATTGCCTTTTGAGCGATGATCGGACCTGTATCCATTCCTTCATCGACATAATGCACGGTGATTCCGGCCACCTTCACACCCGCCCGGAACGCCTGTCCGATTGCGTCGATTCCAGGAAACGCCGGAAGAAGCGATGGGTGAATGTTAATGATTTTTCCCCCATATGCTTGAAGGAGCGTATCACCGATCAGCCTCATATAGCCGGCAAGAACAATCAATTCAACCTCGTGAAGACGAAGCTGTTCAATGATGGCTTGTTCAAATGCAGCCTTGTTTTCATAAGACTTCGGCTCAAATGCAAAGGATGGAATGTGGAATGCTTCCGCCCGTTCGATGACTTTCGCCTGCGGTTTGTCGCAAACGAGGAGCGCTGCTGACGCATCCCAGTTCTCCTCCTTCAAACGCGTGACAATGGCTTCGAAGTTTGAACCGTTTCCTGATGCAAATACCGCAAACTTTTTCATGAAAGTGCCGCACCGCCGAATGTGACGCCTTCACCTTTTTTCACACGCCCGATTAAATAGGCTTTTTCGCCATGGCTTTCAAGCGTTCCGATCACATCTGTCAGATGCTCTTCTTTGACAGCCAAAACAAAACCGATCCCCATATTAAAGACGTTGAACATGTCTTCTTCCTTTAGCTTGCCGTACTCTTGCAAGAAAGAAAAAATTGGCGGGATCGGCCATGAGCCATGATCAATTTCCGCACTTAAGCCTTCCGGAAGCATACGCGGAATATTTTCAATAAATCCTCCGCCTGTCACGTGCGCCATGCCGTCGATTTTTCCGCTTTTGACCGCGGCAAGCACAGGCTTCACGTAAATCCTTGTCGGTTCAAGCAATTCCTCGCCAAGCGGGCGTTCAAACGGCTCATATGTTGTATCGAGGTCCAGCTCCGCATCATCCAGAAGCACTTTTCTGACAAGGGAAAAGCCGTTGCTGTGAAGGCCGCTGGAGCTGAGGCCGATCAACAGATGGCCCTCTTCAATGTTTTCTCCAGTCACGATTTCGTCCTTTTCTGCCACTCCGACTGAGAAACCGGCAATATCGTATTCATCAGCTGTATAGAGCCCCGGCATTTCAGCCGTTTCACCGCCGACTAAGGCTGAACCTGACTGCTCACAGCCTTCCGCAACACCTTGTACAATCTGTTCAATTTTCACTGGGTCCGCTTTGCCAACCGCTAAATAATCGAGGAAAAACAGCGGCTCTGCACCTTGTGCCAGCACGTCATTGACACACATTGCAACAGCATCCACGCCAATCGTGTCATGCTTATCCATGGAAAAAGCGAGCTTTAATTTTGTGCCGACACCGTCCGTTCCCGAAATGAGAACTGGTTTTTGATAAGAAAGCTCAGACAGGTCAAACATGCCGCCAAAACCGCCAAGGCTGCCCATAACGCCAAGCCGTTTCGTGCGCTCCACGTGTTTTTTCATTCGTTTTACAGCTTCATATCCGGCTTCGATGTCAACTCCTGCGTTTTTATATGCTTCAGACATCCTATTCACTCCTTTAAGGCGCTTTTCAAAGTATCTCCCCGAACGAGGGCAGAAAGAGAAAGGCAGCCGAACTGCGCTGCCTTTATGTCATTTTTCAAGTTTTATTTGGTTAATACTGCTTCTTTTACGTGAGGAAGCACTGTATCCTGGTAAATTTCAGTCGGATATTTTCCTGTAAAGCAAGCGAGACACTGTCCGCAATTCGAGTCATCGTATTTTCTGCCGATGCCTTTCAGCAGCCCTTCCACACTCAAAAATGAGAGGGTATCGGCTCCGATTTCCTGACGGATTTCTTCAACAGAATGCGAAGACGCGATTAATTCTTCATGTGTGGAAGTATCAATGCCGTAAAAGCACGGATGAGCGATCGGCGGTGAACTGATTTTCACATGCACCTCTGTCGCACCCGCTTCTCTAAGCATCGTGACAATCCGGCGGCTAGTTGTTCCGCGTACGATAGAGTCATCCACCATCACGACGCGTTTGCCTTCTACAACCCCGCGCACCGCAGACAGCTTCATTCTGACGCCTTGCTCACGCAGAGCCTGGGACGGCTGAATAAACGTTCTGCCAACATAGCGGTTTTTGATTAAACCGAGCTCATACGGAATGCCTGTTGCCTCTGCATAGCCGATCGCCGCAGAAATACTGGAATCCGGAACCCCGGTTACGACGTCAGCTTCAACTGCGGATTCCTGAGCCAGCATTTTTCCAAGGTTTTTACGGGCACTGTGTACGTTAATACCGTCAATATTGCTGTCTGGTCTGGAGAAATAAATGTACTCCATGCTGCAAATGGAACGGTTGATATTCATGGAAAAACGCTCTGATTTCATTCCTTCATCATTAATGATCAGCATTTCTCCCGGCTCTACCTCGCGAAGGTACGTTGCGCCGACGACGTCAAATGCGCATGTTTCTGATGCGACCACATAAGCGTCGCCCATCATGCCGATGGATAGCGGTCTCAGCCCGTTTGGATCAAGTGCGACAATCATTTCTGTTTCGGTCATGATCAGGAACGCGTAGGCGCCTTTCAGCATAGAAAGCGAGTTTTTAATTTGGTCCTTCAGCGTGAAGTGTCCGCTTCTTTTGATCAGGTGAGCCAAAACCTCTGTATCCGAAGAGGTTTGAAAAATGCTCCCTTGATTTTCGAGCTGCTGCTTCAGCTGAGTGGCGTTGACAAGGTTTCCGTTATGAGCAAGCGCCAGGCTGCCGTTGTTTTGGGAACGGAAG
Source organism: Bacillus sp. FSL W8-1202 (assembly GCF_038006165.1). NCBI lineage: Bacteria > Bacillati > Bacillota > Bacilli > Caryophanales > Bacillaceae > Bacillus > Bacillus sp. FSL W8-1202. The sequence goes on along the minus strand of NZ_JBBOUR010000001.1, from coordinate 1,808,528 downwards.
AGGAGCGGCTGAACATTTTCGTATCCGCCGCCTCCAGCCGTTGCGTACCGAACGTGCCCGATAGCGCCTTTTCCCTTTACTTTGCTGAGTTCGCCGTTTTGAAATACTTCAGTGATCAGACCTTGGCCTTTGTGAGCCGTCAGCTTTTCACCGTCAGTCGCTACGATGCCCGCACCCTCCTGTCCTCTGTGCTGAAGGCTGTGGAGACCGTAATACGTGATCTGCGGGGCTTCTTCATGTCCCCAAATCCCAAAAACGCCGCATTCTTCATTTAAGCCTTTGATTTCAGCAAGCATGGGATAGCTCCTTTCCATACGCGTTCAAGCTCTTTCGTTTGCGCATGAATCATTTGTTGTCCGTCTTGATTTTGAATCGCCAGAATTCCGTCAGCTGTTACCTCACCAATATGAACTGCATCTTTGACAATTGCTTCAAACGCTTCTTGATGTTCTTTTTTCACTGAAACGACGAAGCGGGATTGAGATTCAGAGAATAATAATGCCGCTTCCCCTTCTACAGTCACATTAGCGCCAAGGTTTTCCGTCGTCATGACACTTTCCGCAATCGCTACGCCTAAGCCGCCTTCAGACACATCATGCGCAGATTGAACGAAGCCTTTTTTAATCGCGTCAAGCAGTGCTTTTTGACGAGACAGCTCTACATCAAGATCGATTTGAGGCGCTTTGCCGTAAATACGGCCTTCTGTCATTTTTTGCAGCTCGCTTCCGGCAAACTCTGGTTTTGTTTCGCCGATCACATATACGAGATCTCCCGCTTGTTTGAAATGCTGTGTTGTAATGTGCGCTGTATCTTCAATTAAGCCGACCATGCCGATAACAGGTGTCGGATAGATCGCCGTGCCGTTTGATTCGTTATAAAGCGATACGTTACCGCCGATAACCGGTGTGCTGAGAACATTGCACGCTTCGCTTATGCCGTATGCCGCTTTTTCGATCTGCCAGAAGATTTCCGGCTTCTCCGGGTTACCGAAGTTAAGGTTATCTGTGACCGCAAGCGGTTCTGCGCCTGAGCAAATGATGTTGCGCGCTGCTTCAGCGACAGCAATTTTCCCTCCGACTTCAGGATCAAGATAGAGATAACGCGCGTTACAGTCTGTCGTCATCGCCAGCGCCTTTTTCGTTCCGCGGATTCTGAGAACACCAGCATCAGACCCAGGAGCGACAACTGTATTCGTGCGCACCATGTAGTCATACTGATCATACACCCACTCTTTACTCGCAATCGTCGGCTGCTGAAGAAGGGCCTTCAGCGTTTCATTCGCATCTTCAATTTGCAGAGCCTGAATGTCCGTTTCCAAAAACTCGCGATAGTAAGCAGGCTCTTGAGAAGGCTTATGGTAAACCGGTGCTTCTTCTGCCAAGGCATCAACAGGCAGCTCGCACACAACCTCTCCTTTGTGTGTCAGGCGAAGCATTTTATCATCTGTCACATGTCCGACAGAAACCGCTTCAAGATCGTACTTGTCAAAAATATCGATGATTTCCTGCTCACGTCCGCGCTCAATAACCAAAAGCATCCGTTCTTGTGATTCAGAAAGCATCATTTCATACGCGCTCATGCCTGTTTCGCGCTGAGGAATCAGGTCAAGGTTCATTTCAATGCCAGAACCGGCCTTACTTGCCATTTCTGCACTTGAGCTTGTTAAACCGGCAGCTCCCATATCCTGAATACCGACTAAGGCGTCGCATTGGATAACTTCCAGACATGCTTCAAGCAAAAGCTTCTCCATAAACGGATCGCCGACTTGGACAGCAGAACGCTTTTCTTCAGACGAGTCTGACATTTCTTCAGAAGCAAACGTAGCTCCGTGGATTCCGTCACGCCCTGTTTTCGCTCCTACGTACATTACTGTGTTGCCGACACCCTTTGCCTGGCCTTTTTTGATGTCTTCATGATTGATTAAACCGACGCACATTGCGTTGACGAGCGGATTTCCTTCATAGCTGCTGTCAAACTGCACTTCTCCGCCGACTGTCGGGATGCCGATACAGTTGCCGTATCCGGCGATACCCGCTACTACTTCTTCAAACAAGTACTTCACGCGTGGTGAAGTCAGTTCACCAAATCGAAGAGAGTTCAATACAGCGATTGGGCGTGCACCCATTGAGAATACATCACGGATAATTCCGCCTACGCCAGTCGCAGCGCCTTGGTAAGGCTCGAGAGCTGATGGGTGGTTATGTGATTCAATTTTGAACACAACCGCTTGGTTATCACCGATATCAACGATTCCGGCGCCTTCCCCCGGCCCCTGCAGCACACGCTCGCCGCTTGTCGGGAATTTACGCAGAATCGGCTTTGAGTTTTTATAGCTGCAATGCTCAGACCACATGACAGAAAAAATTCCGATTTCTGTGTAGTTCGGCAATCTTCCAAGAATGGATTCTATCAATGCAAACTCATCATCACTGACACCCATTTGCTGATACAGTTTCTCTTCTTTTATTTGTTCTTTACTTGGTTCAAGCAGTAGTGACATGAGTTTCCCTCCAATTTTTCACGATAGACTGGAACAATTTAAGACCGTCGGCGCTTCCAAGCAGTTCATCGACCGCGCGCTCAGGATGAGGCATCATGCCTAATACGTTGCCTTTCTCATTCACGACACCGGCAATGTCGCTTACACTTCCATTAATATTAGAGCCGTATGTGAAAGCAATTTGATTGTTTTCCTTTAATGTTGCAAGCGTCTCGTCATCACAGTAGAAATTCCCTTCACCATGGGCAACCGGGATTGTAATCGATTCTCCCTTTTCGTAGGAAGCTGTGAATAAGGTTTCATCGTTCTGAACAATCAATTCAACCGGACGGCAAATGAACTTCAGATCTTTGTTGCGTCTCATTGCGCCTGGCAGCAGCCCAAGCTCCTGTAAAATCTGGAATCCGTTACAGACGCCAAGAACAGGTTTTCCTTCAGCCGCTGCTTGTTTGACAGCTGGCATAATATTCGCAAATCGGGCGATGGCGCCGCATCTTAAGTAATCGCCGTAAGAAAATCCTCCCGGAATTAACACGCCGTCGAAGCCGTCAAGACTTGTTTCCTCATGCCAGACGTATTCCACTTCATGGCCGAGCTCATCCTTTACAGCATGATACATATCGATATCACAGTTGGAGCCGGGTAACACAATCACCGCAAATTTCACTGTGCGACTACCTCCTCAACCTCGTATCTGTAATCTTCAATTACTGTGTTCGCAAGAAGTTTTTCGCACATTTCTTTCACTAGCACGTCAAGATCACGGTCAGATTTTTCAATGGTAAGCTCCATGTATTTCCCGATGCGCACATCTTGAACTTCGTTGTAAGTCATACTGTGCAAGGCATGCTGGACAGCGCTCCCTTGTGGATCTAGTACACTTTCTTTTAAGCTGACATAAACTTTTACTTTATACATGATGAATGCCTCCCAGTCTTTTGAAAATCTCTTCGTATGCGTCGGTTAAGCTTCCCAGATTGCGTCTGAATAAATCTTTATCCAGCTTTTCGTTCGTGTCTTTATCCCACAAGCGGCATGTGTCAGGAGAAATTTCATCCGCCAAAAGCACTTGCCCTTCTGCATCTAATCCGAATTCAAGCTTGAAATCTATTAATCTGACATGACAATCGCCGAAAATGCTTTGAAGCTCTTCATTTACTGTTTTTGTAATGGACTTAATGGTTTCTACCTGCTCAGGAGTCGCTGCTTTCAAAAGCCAAATATGATCTTCTGTGATGAGCGGATCACCCAGCGCGTCATCCTTGTAGTAAAACTCGATAATCGGCTGCTCAAGCTCCGTGCCTTCTGGAATGCCGAGACGTTTGGACATGCTTCCTGCCACAACATTTCTGACCACGACTTCAAGCGGCACAATCGTTACCTTTTTAATGAGCTGTTCCGTTTCCGAAATGCGCTCGATAAAGTGATTGTTAATGCCCTTTGCATGAAGGTGTTTGAAAATTAAGCTTGAAATCTCGTTATTTAAGCGTCCTTTTCCGCTGATTTCTGCTTTTTTCTCGCCGTTAAAGGCAGTGGCGGAGTCTTTATACACGACATACAGCTTGTTTTCGTCATCGGTTTTGTAGATCTTTTTTGCTTTTCCTTCGTATAAAAGTTCATTCTTCACAATATTCACGGAAGGCCTCCTAACCCGAATGTTGGGAATTTTCAAACTGCGGCGGCTTAGAAGAAGCCGCTAAAAGCTTCTTCTATGCTATACCTAAACGTTCAAAGATCAGATCAACATTTTTCAGATGGTAATTGTAATCAAAGCAGTCAGCAATTTTTTCCGGAGAAAGACGTGACGTGATTTTCTCTTCCGCTTCAACAAGTTCGCGGAACGGCACTTGTTTTTCCCACGCTTCCATTGCTTTCGGCTGAACTGTATCATAGGCTTCTTCACGTGTAAGGCCTGTGTCAATCAAAGCAAGCAGCACACGCTGAGAATAGATAAGGCCGAGAGTGCGGTCCATGTTGCGCTTCATGTTTTCCGGGAAGACCGTTAAGTTCTTCACGATGTTGGAGAAGCGGTTCAGCATGTAGTTCAGCGCAATTGTCGCATCCGGAAGAATAATTCGTTCTGCTGAAGAATGAGAAATATCGCGCTCATGCCATAATGGAACATTTTCGTAAGCTGTCATCATGTAACCGCGGATCACACGCGCCATGCCTGTCATGTTTTCAGAGCCAATCGGATTTCGTTTATGCGGCATTGCAGATGAACCCTTTTGCCCTTTCGCGAAAAATTCCTCTACTTCACGTGTTTCACTCTTTTGCAGTCCGCGGATTTCCACAGCGAATTTCTCGATGCTTGTCGCGATCAAAGCAAGTGTTGCCATATAGTCAGCATGGCGGTCACGCTGAAGGGTTTGAGTGGAAATCGGTGCTGCTTTCAATCCGAGCTTCTCACAGACATATTGTTCAACAAATGGATCAATGTTCGCATATGTGCCGACAGCACCGGAAATCTTTCCAACCTCGATGCCTGCTTTCGCTTGTTTGAAGCGCTCAAGATTACGTTTCATTTCTTCATGCCAAAGCGCAAGTTTTAAGCCGAATGTTGTAGGCTCAGCGTGTACGCCGTGTGTGCGCCCCATCATGACTGTGTATTTATGTTCTTTCGCTTTTTCTTTTATGATGTCAACAAATCTCTCAAGATCCTTGAGCAGAATATCGTTTGCCTGTTTTAATAAGTAGGAAAGAGCCGTATCAACAACGTCAGTTGACGTTAAGCCGTAATGCACCCATTTTCTTTCTTCGCCCAGTGATTCGGATACAGCGCGGGTAAAAGCGACAACGTCATGGCGCGTGTCCTTTTCGATTTCTAAAATGCGGTTGATGTCAAATGACGCATTTTCGCGCATCAGCTTTACGTCTTCTTTTGGAATAACGCCAAGCTCCGCCCACGCTTCACAGGCAAGAATCTCTACCTCCAGCCATGCTTGAAATCTGTTTTCATCCGTCCAAATCGCGGACATTTCAGGTCTTGAATAACGTTCGATCATTCTGCTTGTCCTCCGTCTCTATTCATCCATTTATTTGTGATCTCCTGAATCCATTCATCTTCAGGCTGCTTCATAAATGTAATATGCCCCATTTTGCGGCCTTTTTTGATTTCATGTTTTCCGTATATATATAGCTTTGCCTCTTTTAAAAGCTCTGGGTCTTCCTCAACAAGCTTCACTTCATCGCCGAGAAGATTCACCATCATGCCCGGCTTCAGCAAATCTGTCTTCCCAAGCGGAAGCCCGCATACCGCTCTGATATGCTGCTCAAACTGGCTCGACTCGCAAAGGTCCAGCGTATAATGCCCAGAATTGTGCGGTCTTGGCGCCAGTTCATTGACCAAAAGCTCTCCGTCCTCTGTCAGGAACATCTCAACAGCAAGCGGTCCGACAAGGTTAAGCTCATCTGCAAGCTTAACTGCGAGATCAGCAGCCTTCTGCTGAATCCCTTTCTCTACCCGTGCGGGCACGATGCTTTGGAAAAGAATATTGTTGTGGTGAATGTTTTCAGCTGTCGGAAATGTTGAAATTTCACCGTTTACCGATCTGACGACGATCACCGACAGTTCCATTTTAAAAGAAATCCAGCTTTCAAGAATGCAAGTTCCGTGTTCTAACAGACTGGCTGCCTGCTCCATTTGCGCCTCTTCTTTTAACACAAATTGGCCTTTGCCGTCGTACCCGCCGCGGCATGTCTTCAGCACTGCCGGAAGCCTGAGCTCCTGTACCGCCTGTTTCAGTTCATCCTTTGTTTTGACGATGCTGTACGGTGCGACTTCACAGCCCGCGGATTGAATTGCTTTTTTCTCTGTTTCACGGTTTTGGGTAATGAGCAGCAGCTCACTTCCTTGCGGGAGATACGCATGATCTTTTAGCCAATGCAGCGAATCATAGTCGATGTTTTCAAACTCATATGTGATGATATCGCTGATTTCAGCCAATTTTCGAATCGCTTCACGGTCATTATAATGAGCGGTAATTTCGACATCCGCAACCTGCCCGCACGGGGAATCTTTCACCGGATCAACGACCGCGACTTTATACCCCATTTGTTTGGCGGACACAGCCATCATTTTCCCAAGCTGGCCGCCGCCGATAATGCCGATTACAGCTCCCGGATAGATGATTTGTTTAGACAAGCTGATCACTGCTTTCTAACACTGTCTGTTTTGTATTTTCTCTTCTCTCATGCAGCTTACGGGCAAGGACTTCGTCAAATGCTGACAAAATTTGCGCCGCTAACAGGCCTGCGTTCACAGCACCCGCTTTGCCGATGGATGTTGTCGCAACAGGCACGCCTCCAGGCATTTGGACGATGGAAAGAAGTGAATCCATTCCGTTCAGCGCCTTGGACTGAACCGGAACTCCAATGACTGGCAGTGTTGTTTTCGCAGCCGTCATCCCTGGCAGATGCGCCGCTCCTCCGGCACCGGCAATAATCACCTTGATGCCTCTTTCTCTAGCAGTTTCAGCATATTCAAACATGAAATCAGGCGTCCGGTGAGCGGAAACGACCTTTTTTTCGTACGGAACATTGAGTTCGTCAAGTATGTCGCATGCGTGTTTCATTGTCTCCCAATCGGAAGTGCTTCCCATGATGATTCCTACTAGCGGCTGCATTCTGTTCCCCACCTTCTAATGCTTTTGTTTTCAGAAAATAAAAAATACCCGCTCTGCATTGCACTTATGAGGAAGCAATACAAACCGGGCATGGTACATGTATCGTCAGTCGTTCGCTTCTGCGATATATCCATGTCAGTTTTATCGATCACTTTCCTGCATAGTCCGGCAATTTACGGTTGCCGGGTAGAAACTTATGGGCCATATTCCCAAGATTATATGAGGTCGTGTTTTGATTTCATGTTTATCTTAACAACGGACATGGATAATGTCAACGATATTATCGAACGATACAAAAATTCATTCTACTAATGTTCGTGTTTTAGATCAATTTCCCTTCAAATACGATTTTTTTCCCGCACGGAACGATCTGAATTGACCCATTTTCCTTTTTTTCCATAAAAATAGGCTCTTCCATTCGCCTTACAGGCAGATATCCTTCTTCTTTCATTTGCTGAAGCACCGCATCAATCGTTTGCTGCTCTGTCACTTCAAACTTTTTCTTCTTCGGCTTTGCCATTATTCTTTAATTCTCCTCTTCTTCACCGCTTTGACCCAGAAGCCGCCGTGGATTGTTTTTGGTTCGTACGCAATAATAAAGGCTTTTGAATCAAGTGTTTTAATCGTATCATATAGCTGGAGTTCATATTTTCTCGGCGTTAGGATCTGAAGGGCTGTGCGGTCGCCTTCAAGCCCGCCTGCCACCCAATTTGTCACGCCGTAGCCTTTTTCACGGAGCTGCTTCGGAAGATCAAGATCGAGCTCCTTCGTAATCACATTGACCATAATATAGCCAAGCGCCAATTTTTCTTCTATTTTCATGCCGACAATTACGCCAAGACCGTAGCCGAGCGCGTACGCGATCACATTTTGAATCTGGTCTAAGTTATCGAGCACCAGACTCAGCCCTGTCACATAAACCAGTATTTCAATCGTACTGATGCCGGCCGCTAAATAACGCTGTCCTTTCAGCGTTAAAATCATTCTTATCGTAAAAAATGACACATAGACAATATTAATAATGAGAATTATGAGAACCATGGCTATCCCATTTGATAAGATGGTTTGCATCATTTTATTCATCCCCCTACTCTTCAGCTTGCACAAAGCATTCATATTCTACTAGAGAAATGAGCCGTTTACAATCAGCTTCGCCCGTAAGTTTAAGCAAAATATTTCGACATGCTTTTATGAGTTGAACAGTAGTAGTTTACCCTCTTTCTCGCCTTTTCAAAATCAAAACAAAAAAGCCCGCTTTTCAGCAGACTCACCTCTTTATATCTATTGTCAGATCTCTTTTTTCATTTTCTGAAGGGACTTGTATTCTTTCTCAAGCTCACTCAGCGTGTAGTCAGCAAGCTGTTCCCCTCTTCCTTGATAAAATTCCGAGAGCAGTAATTTGGTTTTTAAAAATTGCTTCTTTTGGTTAATTGCTCGGCGAAGTACATCAGCCATGTCCATCATCCTCCTTAAACATAAAGGTTTTTGCGCTGGACGTTTTCAGCATTTTCCCCATCATACACGGGTTAATCCTACAAATCAACTATGTTTTTTAGATATATTTGTAAAAAGTGTGACATAAAAAAACCGGCTAGGATTAGCCGGTCAGCTTGTAGAGAAAACGATGTTTTTTCTACAAGCTTTTTTGTTTTATACTGTTTCTTTAGATATTCACCAGGTTTCAGATGCAGAAAAAGCGCTCCCACATGCCTAGCCTTGCTTGGCTAGGTATGTGGCAATCTTCTTCATGTTCTGGCATGCGGCTGTGAGGAGAACTTGTTCACTCACATTTCGTTTTCCCCTCAACCTGCAATAGCGAAGCCCATGCAGCTGTTTTGAATCTGCAAAGCTTCGCTCTATTTTTTCTTTTCTTTTTTTGTAGAGGTTTTTTCCTGAAACAGACAAGCGATTTTGTCTGACCTTTTCTTTATGATCTTCCCATACATGTCGAGTAATCACTTTCTGCCGATTCTTTGATTTTGTACAGTTTTCAAGCAGTGGGCATGAGGAACATATTTCAGGATTTGATTTATATGACCGGTAGCCTTTTCGGTCAGTTGTTGAGTATGTAAGTGTTTGGTGATTTGGACAAATGTATCTGTCTTGTTCACTGTCATAATGAAATTTCCATTTTGGAAACAAGCCTCGGATAGGGTGATAACGTCTATGTGCGATGACACCAAAGATTTGGCGGTCAGATAATCCTTTACAGATCGGAGTCGTTAAATATCCGGAATCAAGGGCGACGGCTTCTACTTGAAAACCAAATCGTGCGATTTGGTGGTCTAATCGGTCAAGATAAGGCACAGAATCATGGACATTTCCAGGTGTGACGTAGGCATCGGTGATAATGTTGTATTTCATATCTGTTGTGCGGTGATCTAAATAGAAAAAACCTTCTGGTTTGTTTTCACGATACAGATAGCCACTTTCCGGATCGGTTGTACTGTGGCGGATCTCTTTTTCAGCTTTCACCTCCTCTTTGGCTGTTAATGGTTTTTTTCCGTGTTCCTCCCGATCCTCTTGAATGGCTTCATTTAAATCCTTGATATAGTTTTGGGTATCCTGCGCAATTGTTTTTCTTGTGTATTTATGCTTGTTGGCATTGGCTTTAAGGTGTGTGGAGTCGGTGAATAGGACTCGTCCGCCCACCATGTCATGATTGATGGCCTGAAGAACGATCTCATCAAAAATGTCTTGGAAGATGGTTGTATCTTTAAAGCGTGTGCGTCTGTTCCAGCTGATGGTGGAGTGGTGTGGAACCGGGTCGTTTATGTTCAATCCGAGAAACCATCTGTACGCCATATTGTAGTAAATTTCTTTTTCAAGCTGTCTTTCTGAACGGATACCATAGAGGTATCCGATAAACATCATTTTAAATAAAATAAGCGGATCAAGTGAGGGGCGGCCTTTGTTTTCACTGTAGTAAGGTTTCACCTTTTCAATGATGAAAGAGAAGTCTATGTGTTTATCAATTTTCCGAAGCAGGTGATCCTCTTCAACGAGTTGGTCAAGCAGAACAAATTCGGCTGTGTTTTGAGAAGAGTTTCTTGTGTGGAACATGAGAAAGACACCGTCCTTTTAAGTCTTTCTTTTATTTTATTACAGAAGAATGGATATTTTAAGGAAAAATAAAGGCTGACGAGATTTTCTCGACAGCCTGACCGGCTAGGATTAGCCGGTTTTTTCATTAAAGCGGAATCAGCGACGCCGTAAAATATTCAGAAATAAACGGCCAAGTCACTGCCGTAAACAGCAGCGCTATCGCAACCACTGCAAATACACAATAGATATAATCAATTGGTGCATCTTGTGCCGCCTGGTACACACGCTGTACATACAGCGCGATGATAAAAAAGATGGAAAACAAGATCAGCACCGTAAACAGTACTGTCAGCATTGAGATATTCACGATCGCAAAGATCAGCCAAAGGATTGAAACAGCAATTACCGGTACAAGCAATGAACCCAATACGGCAGCCGCTTCTCTGAACGTCACCTTCTGCTTCATCATATAGCGGGAGACAGCCCATATAGCAAAGACCATTACCGCGAAAAAGATCAGCAAATACACAAGAACAACTAAAAACCCGTCATAGAAAGCATGATGGCGTTCTCCGAAACCGAGCGGCCGATTCCAGCTTGCCTTTAACTGAAACCAATTCCCAATTGAAAAAATGATACTGAATATAAGCATTGAAATCAGACCGTACTTATAATGAGAAAAACCATCCGTTACGACAGTTTTCGCCGGTGATTTTAAAATCGAGAACGCAAAACCGCAATATCTGTTGATGGCTGCCCAAACAGACGCAAGCTTGTCTTTAACAGTTGATTCACCGCGTTCTTGGCGCGGTTTCTGCTTTTGTTTTTGCTTCTGCTTGCTTTGCCGGCTCGCCTTTCTTGACATTCTCGATAGCGGTTCTTCATCTGCATCTATTCTTTCACTCTGGTTAATTTCTTCTTCAAACGTTTCTTTTCTTTCTTCCGTCATGTCAGCAACTCCTATCAAAAAAATACGGCGGAATACCATTCAGCAAGAAAATAAAACACTTATATAAGGTACCGAAGCCTTCCTGAACAGTCAAGTCATTTCCATTTAAGTAAAGCATGGCGGCACATCTACATGACGGTATATCGTATGAAATGGTTTTATCTTTTGCAACAAAAAAACCAGCTGCCTGGGGACTGACCCCATAAGATGAGACAAATAAAAACACCTTCAAGTTTGAATACGGATGATTGTTATCCGAAATTAGACTTGGAGGTGTTTTTTCTATGGGGACAAGAGTGAGTTATCCGGTTGAAGTGAAACAGAAGGCTGTAGAAATGAGATTGGCAGGCGTACCTATGAAAGAGATCATGCAGGAGTTGAATATCAAAAATAATACGCAGATTAAGACATGGGTCAGATGGTATAAGGCTGGTGATACACATCGATTTGAACAGCCTGTTGGTAAGCAATACACTTATGGAAAAGGTCCGGAGTATTCTTCCGAATTAGAGAAACTGCAGGCAGAGAATCGATATCTGAGACAACAGAATGAAGTGTTAAAAAAGTACAACGAATTGGAAAGGAAGTTGATAGCCAAACGTCAGTCGAACTTGTAGAAGAATTGCACAGCACAATGACCGTGCAGGATATCTGTATTCATTTAGGTATCTCTCGCTCGTCTTATTATCGTTGGAAGAAGAATCTGAAGAAAGATCATCCCAAGCGCCATTTAGAAAAACAAATCGGCACGTTGTGCCGAGAGCACCAGTATCGATATGGATATCGAAAAATCACAGCTATATTAAAAAAGAGAATGTGTATTAACCATAAAACGGTTCAGCGTATTATGCAGAAAAATCAGTGGCAGTGCCGGGTTAAGGTGAAAAAGCGCAAGAAGAATGGGCAGCCATATGCCGTGGTCGACAATATATTAGATAGGAACTTTCAGTCTGATCATCCTCTTGAAAAACTAGTAACAGACATCACGTATTTGCCTTATGGACAGAAACAATTGTACCTTTCCAGTATATTGGATGTATATAATGGAGAAGTGATTGCTTTTACGATTGGAGATAAGCAGGACACAGACTTTGTCTTACACACACTTGATCAACTGCCAACACTGCCTGAGAACTGCGTGTTACATAGTGACCAAGGATCTGTGTATACATCTTACGAGTATCAGAAAGCTGTTAAAACAAAAGGCATTACCATGAGCATGTCCCGCAAAGGGACACCCGCTGATAATGCCTCCATCGAATCGTTTCATTCCTCACTAAAGTCTGAAACGTTCTATCTTAACAGCATTGATCGAACCACGACCGCCATCGTAGAACGCACTGTCATAGAATACATTCATTATTATAACAATATTCGTATTCAAACGAAACTAAACAACCAATCACCGATAAATTATCGGCAATTGGCTGTTTAAAAGGTGTTTTGATCCCTGTCTCAAAAACGGGGGTCAGTCCCCTGTGCAGCTGGTTTTTCATTCCTTATTTTAAGAAGATAAAGTACAGGATAAATACGATAAACAGCCCGTACATGATTGGATGAACCTCTTTGGCTTTTCCTTTGCACACCATTGTAATCGGATAGAAAATAAACCCGATGGCAATACCAGTCGCAATGCTGTACGTTAACGGCATCATGATCATGGTAAGGAAAGCAGGAACGGCCACTTCGAACTTATCCCAAGCGATTTTGCCAAGCGGCGCCACCATCAATGCACCAACAATAATAAGCGCCGGCGCTGTTACATTTGACGTAACGACTGATAGGAGCGGAGAGAAAAACGTAGCCAGTAAAAAGAGAATCCCTGTTACAATTGCGGCAAATCCTGAACGGGCACCCGCAGCGACACCTGAGCTTGATTCCACATAAGAAGTTGTTGTAGACGTACCAAGCACGGCACCGATCACAATAGAAGATGAATCAGCTAAAAGCGCACGGCCCGCACGCGGCAATTTGTTTTCCTTCATTAAACCAGCTTGTGTCGCCACAGCAACAAGTGTACCAGCTGTATCAAAAAATCCGACAAACAAGAATGTTAAAATAACGATCAGCATTTGTACAGAGAAAATATCCGGGAGGTGAATCCACGCTTGTCCGAAAGTCGGCGCAAGGCTTGGCACACTGCCGATAATTTGAGTCGGAACCGGAACCAAACCGAAAATCATGCCGGCTACCGCTGTTAATAGCATCCCGATAAACACGCCTGCGTTCACGCGAAGCACCATTAAAATAACCGTGACAATCACACCGAAAATCGTTAACAGCACAGGACCGCTGTGAATGTTTCCGATCGTGACGAGCGTAGAAGGATTCGCTGTAATGATTCCTGAACCTTGTAATCCAACAAATGTAATAAACAGGCCGATCCCCGCACCGACTGCCAATTTCAGCTCAGGCGGAATGGCGTTGATGATTTTTTCACGAAAACCTGTTAAAGAAAGAGCAACGAAAATAAGACCTGAAATAAAAACACCGGACAAAGCTGCCTGCCATGAAATACCCATACCAAGGACAACAGAAAACGCAAAAAACGCGTTCAGCCCCATACCCGGCGCGATGGCAATCGGATATCTCGCTATTAATCCCATTAAGATACAGCCTGCTGCAGACGCCAGCGCTGTCGCCGTAAAGACCGCACCCTGGTCAATTCTCAGCGCCTCCGGAAAATCTTTCACGCTGTCCAAAGCAAGCGTAATCGGATTGACGAACAAAATATATGCCATAGATAAAAAAGTCGTTAATCCGCCAATGATTTCATTGCGATAGCTGGTGCCCAGCTCATCAAACTGAAAATACTTTTTCAAGCTATTTTACTCCCTTCACTCTTTGCTATTTATTCTGTCCTGAAATCGCCAAATAAAAAACGCCCCAATAATTTTGGGACGCTTGACTACAGACGGATTTCAGTTTGAATAAATAAACGTGTTTTATTTATATCAAACGAAAGAAATGTTTACGTAGTCAAGCCATTTACGGTAGCTTGGTAGAGACTTGCGAGCCATATTCCCGCGATTATACGAATTCATCTTATTTGATTTCTGTGTCTATTGTACCAACTTCATTTTGAATTGACAATATAAACAACGAACATTACTTATTAAAAAAATTGGTTTATTCGTCTATTGACTAAATTGGTAACAATGATAAAAACCGTATGTATGACTTCATACGGCTTTTCGACTTATGATTATTTTTTTTCGGAAGGCTGACTCACCTGATGCACTGGTACAGTAAACGAGATTGGCTTTAGTTGAATCAGGTGATTTAAAACGCCCTTATATAGCCGTTAATAATCAAACTATAAATACTTAAATTGCTTGTAAAAAGTATAAACTTGAGGGATATTACTTACTGAGTTGAAGTCGTATTTAATAAATTAGAAAAAGAAGCAGAACCAACATCTTTTTAACCATTAAATAATTCAGCTTAAACTAAGACTTTTCATCCATGTGCATGCCTATTTTAAACTCTTCTTTTATTAAGACTTCACATAATAACTTAAATATCTTTTCAATCTCAGCTATAAAAATGTAGCATGCTTTATCATCTAAAATAATTCCTTTTTTATTCTCAGATAAACTTACACCCTTATCAAATAAGTTACTTATTGCATTTAAAATTTTTCCATCTGTTACTCCTCCCCAAGTAACATATCCTCTTTTATGAGCTATACAATTTCTTACTTTTCGATAATTAGAAAATTCTTTTTTTAAATTATTAGGAATCTTAAATTTCAAGACGTCTTCTATGCCTCTAAAATATTTGTCAATTATTGGTATATTGCCATTTTCTTTTATCTTAACATCTTTTTTCAAACGATAATTACAAGTTTCGAAAAACCTGAAAAGAACATCTTCCAAAAGACTATATAAGCTTAGAAATACAGAATTCTTCAATAAATGAGGGTATCTCATATCAATACGGTGTGCATACTCATAGTTATCAGATAGTAAAAAATTAAATGCGTCTAAATCTTTTTCAAGCATGTCATTCTTAATTTTCTCTACACTTAGTTCCATATCATCTAAATAGCTTTTAAAATCTTGTAATTCTAAACCAATCAACAAATAATATAATTCTTCAGGTTGATAAACATCATAAGCTTTTGTCAGTATCAAGCCATTTTCCTTAATATTAATTCCAAATCGAGTATAAACCCTCTCCATAAGTTTTTCTGGTCTCCATTCCAAAGAAAATAACGTTACTTCCATATATCACCTTATCATGAAGCCAGAATCGAGGACAACATCCTCATACTAAAATGTTTGCCTAATTGGTATTTAACTTATACCGTTTCCAAATAGGCTATACTCATGAATCCGTCATTTTTATGAATCCTGTAGTCCTTATTAAATACAATAAAAAAACTCCCTTATACTTAGTTATTGAAACTAAATAAAAGAGAGTTTAAATAGTTATAATTTAACGATTAATGTGATTTATTATTCCCACTCAATCGTCGCAGGCGGCTTACTTGTAATATCGTACACCACGCGGTTAATGTGCTTCACTTCGTTTACGATACGTGTCGAAATGACTTCAAGCACATCCCACGGGATACGCGCCCAGTCAGATGTCATGCCGTCGATTGATGTAACGGCGCGGATTCCGATTGTGTAATCATATGTTCTTGCGTCTCCCATAACACCAACGCTGCGGATGTCAGGAAGAACAGTGAAGTATTGCCAGATATCACGCTCTAAGCCGTGATTTGCAATTTCTTCACGCAAGATTGCATCTGATTCACGAACGATTTCAAGTTTTTCTTCTGTTACTTCGCCAAGAACACGGATTCCGAGTCCCGGTCCTGGGAACGGCTGACGCCATACGATTTCATCCGGAATGCCGAGCTCTGTGCCAAGCGCGCGCACTTCGTCTTTGAAGAGCGTATTTAACGGCTCGATCAGCTCAAACTGCATGTCTTCAGGAAGTCCGCCGACATTGTGGTGAGATTTGATCGTTTGCGCCGTTGCTGTACCGCTCTCGATGATATCTGTGTAAAGCGTACCTTGTGCAAGGTAGTCGATGCCTTTGAGCTTGTCCGCTTCATCATCAAACACGTAAATGAATTCATTACCGATGATTTTGCGTTTTTGCTCAGGATCAGAAACGCCTTTTAGTTTGTTTAAGAATCGATCTTTTGCGTCTACTTTAATCACATTCATGTTAAAGCCTTCGCTGAATGTTTTCATAACACCCTCAGCTTCGCCTTTACGGAGAAGACCATGGTCTACAAAGATACAAGTCAGCTGGTCGCCGATCGCTTTATGAATCAAAACAGCAACAACAGAGGAATCAACGCCGCCGCTTAGCGCGCAAAGAACCTGTTTGTCTCCGACCGTTTCACGGATTTTTTGCATTTCGATTTCGATAAAGTTCTCCATTGACCATTCGCCTTCGCATTCGCAAACACCGAATACAAAGTTTTTCAGAAGATCATTGCCGTATTCAGAGTGGCGCACTTCCGGGTGGAACTGAACGCCATACCATTTTTTGTCCGCTTTGCTCATCGCTGAGTTCGGGCAGTGATGGCTTGTCGCGTCAACAGTGAAGCCTTCAGGAACTTCTACAACCAAATCGCCGTGGCTCATCCAAACCACTTGTTCGTTTGGAAGATCTTTGAACAAATCAGGTGTGCCTTCGATGCGGATGTTTGCTTTTCCGTATTCACGCTGGCTTGCCGCTTCAACTTTACCGCCAAGGTAATGAGTCATCAGCTGCATGCCGTAGCAAATTCCCAAAACAGGAATATCAAGCTCGAAGATTTTCTCGTCACAGCGGAAAGAGTTTTCATCATACACACTGTTTGGACCGCCGGATAAAATAATTCCTTTTGGATTCATTTTTTTAATTTCTTCAGCCGTCAATGTATGTGGATGCAGCTCGCTGTAAACACCGAATTCACGGATACGGCGTGTAATCAGCTGGTTATACTGACTGCCGAAATCAAGGACAAGAATCATTTCATTCACTAACTTTGTCATGGTTGTCACCTAATCTCCTCTAAGTTTTTTGACACAGAAAAAAACGAGGACAGATATGAAGCTCGCTCCGCCCTCTTTGGCAAGGCCGTTTGCCGGAGTCAGGCCAACTCGCTCCCAGACTCCGATAATATTCACTAATTCTAACAACACGTCGATAAGTGGTCAAGACCATCTTCTTTTAATTAAATTTTCCCATAACTCTCTCGAATCATTCCATAGCGCCGAAGAATCTTCATTTCTGTAAAGCGCCCTTTCATAGCTTAATGTCAGCTTTGACATGTCTTCTATGTCGTATTTTTCATCGATTCGTTTTGCATAATCACGCAGTGTTTCACTGTCTCGTTTCGGCAGCCCTTTTCTCTTCAGTTGTTTCAGCAGCGCGCCATATGCCTCAAAAAACGCGTGCTGATCGCTGCGCCGCTTCAATTTCCTCACGGCGAAAACAGGAATCCATAACGAGCGGAAAACATACAGCAATACAGCTGCCACCAGGAGGACTGCAAGAACCGCAAGCGCTGCATACAAGCCCGCACCGGCATTGGTATGTGAAGCGGACGGCTTTTTAGAAACAGCTGGCTCCCGCTTTTCCTTTTGTTTTTCCTCTTTTTGCGGCTGTTTTTTCTCTTCTTTCTGCTTCTCTTTTGCTTTCTTCGGCGAGCTGCTGTTATCGCTGCCGGAGTCCTTTGTGTCAGAAGAAGTAAATTCAGCCGGATTTGTAAACCCTTTAGTCGGCTCAAATGTAACCCAGCCCTGTTCCGGGAAATACACCTCTACCCAGGAATGGGCATTGTTATTTGTCACTTCGTAGATGCTGCCATTTTTGTTTCCTGCTTCTTTGTATTCGCCGGACGTATAACCCTTTACCCAGCGGGCCGGAATGCCGGCCGAGCGCAAGAGCACCACCATGGCGGAAGAAAAGTTATCACAATAACCCATTTTCGTTTCAAAGAGAAATTGATCGACATAATCTTCATCATTCTTCGGAATGGTCACGTTTTCTGTTTCATATGTGAACGCATTTGACCCTAAATAGTCCTCAACCGCTTTCACCTTATCAAACATATTGTCGTGATCCTGAGTCAGTTTGATCGCAAGGGTTCTCACCCGCTCTGGCAGTGAATCTGGAAGCTGCATGTAGCGATCGCTGAATGTGTACTCCTCACTGTTTTTTCTCACTTTTACCTTTCTCAGTTCATCCAGCTTATAGACCGGGGAATCGTACGTTACAGTATAATTCCCCATATTTCTGATTTCACCGGCTTGTTCACTGATCGGAGAAATTTGCTCCGTGTTGCCGTTCATTTCAAGTGAGACAGCCTGCTTTGGCTGAATGATTTCCGCACCAATCGGATACATCAGATGGTTATACCCGTAGTGCTTATCGACTTTTACACGGACGGTGCGGCGCTCTGTCGCAACCTTATGGTCAAACCACAGATTTTCAACTTTTCCATTGCTAAGCTGATACGACATGCCTGTGTCTGTTTCAATCCAGCCTTTCCCGGTATACGTATCCTTCGTTTCCACACGGAAATACGTACGCTCTTTTCCCTGCCATGTAAAAACAGGTGTAGCATCCTGCTGGAACGGGCCGCCGAGTGATTCATCATGATTCCCGTATCCGATTTTGCTTTCCCCTGCAGACACGCGGTCTTGATGAGTGATTTTTTTAAGAAAAGGCACCGGATCAGGCCAGGCCGGCTCTGATTTTGGAGCGGCGAGTCCGAATCCCGTTGCAGCCAAAACCAATACAGATAAAGGAAGAAACCATTTCAGGACAGATGTTTTTGGCAGTGTGATTCTTTCCATCAGCTTAATGCGTTCCAAGTATAAAAGGCCCAGCATAAAGAAGCCGATCAGTACGATACGGATGACGGCAAAAGTGGCATCATATGGCGTAAAGGTATCAAGAATCGTAATATACGCTACTGTCATCATAAAGAAAAACAAAATTCTTCTCTGGTAAATCACCCAATAATGCAGGAGATAGACCAGCAGCCACAGCAGCACAAAAAACAGCAGGGTCCGAAATGAAGGAATCATGTCATTCCATTGCCCTGATTGAATCAGCGTGATATTCAGATAGACATCCTGCAAAAAAGAGCTGACCCAGCTCAAGTCGAATATAGATCCTTGATAAAACAGGAGGTGTATCGAGATCAATGTAAATAAGACACAAAAAGGAACTGTGACAAACCACCTCATCCTGAAAAAAGTCAGCAGAAACGTCAAACCGATAAAGACACTAAAAAAGCCTGTATGTTTCGTTTCAGTAAAACTGTCAAGCGGCCTGAGCCACTCCCACAGCAATAAAAAAGCCAGAAAATAAAATAACAGCAAGCTCAAACGGCTTCCCTTGTGATCATCGTGCGGCATGTGAACCAGTCACCTCTCTTTCTAAACAACACGCGAAACTCGCCCGCCCCTCATGATCCGAACTCTGATTTGGCGTTTCATCATGCGTTCAATCATGACATTTTCAGCTTGAGAGAGCTCAGCATCTTTCTCTTTTGCCAGTATCACCGTAACCCGGCCGCCTCCTATTTCTGCGAGGTGCAGCATATCTTCCGTTAACTGTCCCGTGACAACAACTTGATCAGCTTGGCGAACAGATGGCTTTCCCAGCTCTTCCCGTGCATATCGGCTTATCGGGTCTGCCGCATCACAATGAGCGATGGCTAAATGCCGAAGCATGTGCTTAAAATGCTGATCCCCTTCCTGAATAGGGAAAATGTTTTTTTCCTTCCCGATGGAAGCCAGACCAGCGCCCGCGCCGTTTTTTAAAACAGAATGAAGAATCGAAGCTGTCACTGAAACGACCTCTTCGAATGCGTCTGAGGAAAAACGGTCCATCAGCAGAAACAGATTTTTGCTGCGAGAAGGCTCAAATTCCTTCGTCATCAGCTGGCTCCGCCGTGCAGATGTCTTCCAATCTAACGCAGCAAACCGGTCTCCCGGCTGATAATTCCGCACACTTGCTGCGACTGAGGAATGGTGCTGATGAATAGGAGAAGAACCGCTTACACCGTCTTCCTGATGCCTCTCATTCACCTGATAGGAAAAACGCTGAAAGAATGGATAAACAAACAGGGTATCATCCAGCTCAAAAAATGCTGTTTTTTCAATCAAGCCAAGAACATCCCCGGTTCGCATCCTGACAGAATGAAAGTGATGCTCTCCTCGCGGTACCCGAGCTAATTCATACGACATCGTCATGCTCCGTTTAAACCAAGGAAAAACGAGCCGTTTGGCCGCGGCTCCGTCTCGATTTAATGACTCGATACCTTCTGGCAGGCAATCTTCAATCACCATATACATCAGCGGAAATGGCAGCTTTCTTCTCAGCGTAACCGTTACACCCAGCCTGTCCCCCGCATGCAATTGTGTTTTATCCATTTGCCTTGAAGCCTGAAAAGAACGGAGCGGATACAAGGCCAACAGCCCGGCATACAAGACAAAAGGGAGAAACGCGTAAAACAAAAACCAGCTGACAAAGCCGCCCTGAAACATCGCATAAGAAAAAACAGCAGCCGTCAATAAAGTTAATATAATCAGCTTCCAACCATATACGAGCCATTGCCATTTCTTATTCATCAGCGGACCGACGACCTTTGAACCGGCACCTTCACAGCTGACATGATCTCCCTTACGATCGCTTCTGCCTGAATCCCTTCAAATTTTGCCTCAGGATGAAACATCATCCGGTGCGGCAGCGTGAAAGGAGCTAAATATTGAATATCATCCGGTATGACATAGTCGCGATGATGCAGCAGCGCGTATGCCTGTGCCGCTTTCATGAGGGCGATTGAGCCGCGCGGACTGACGCCTAATTGAACAGAAGGATGCTGTCTCGTTTTCTGCACAATTTCAACGATATATTCCTTAATGCTGTCATCAGCACGGACATTTTGCACTTCCCTCTGTAAAAAGATGAAGTCTTCTTTTGCAATAACCGGCTCAAGCGTCTCAATCGGATGGCTTTTTTCCTGAAGAGATAAGACGTCAAGCTCTTCATTAAAGGACGGATAACCCATCCGAAGTTTGAATAAAAAACGGTCAAGCTGAGCTTCCGGCAAAGGATAGGTCCCTTCATATTCGACCGGGTTTTGCGTTGCCATCACAAAAAAAGGAGCGGCAAGCTGCATCGTATGGCCATCTACCGTGACGCTTCCCTCTTCCATCGCTTCGAGCAAAGCCGACTGTGTCTTCGGAGAGGTACGGTTGATTTCATCGGCCAGCACGATATTTCCCATAATTGGGCCGGGACGATATTCAAATTCCATCGTTTTCGCATTATAGATAGATACCCCTGTTACATCAGATGGCAGCAAATCAGGAGTGAATTGGATTCTTTTGAAATCAGCGCCGATTGACTTTGCCAGCGCGCGGACCATCATCGTTTTTCCGACTCCGGGTACATCCTCAAGCAGTACATGCCCTTTGGCAAGAAGGGCTGCTAAGCTGAGTATGGCGATGTCTCGTTTTCCAACCATTACTCTATTAATATGTTCAACTGCTTTCCCCAGCAAAGGATGCAGGTCTTCTTGATATGCCATTCTTTTCCTCCTAATCATCTACAAAATTCATCATAATGTAACCTAACTTTACCACAAAAAGCAATCTGTATAAAAAAACGATTCTAGCAAATTGTTTCCAATAAAGCTGGCCAAAACACACAAAAAAGCTTCCTGTGGCAGGAAGCTCAATTATTTGTGTTCTAAAGGCTCCATATGAACATGCGAATAATCAATCGCATGCTCCTCCTTCATTCTCCGCTCAATTTCATTGGCTATATCGTGGCTTTCCGTAATATTTAAATCTGCCGATACCTCAACCACCACATCAACATGAACCGTGCTGCCCAAGTATCTTGCTTTTATATCTTTTAAACGGCTCACACCGGAGATTTTTTCGATTGTCTGTTTATAAGCGGAAATGTCCTTTGTGTCGAATCCATCTGTCAAAGAGTGAGATGATTCTTTAAAAATATCCCATGCGGTCTTGCAAATAAGCAGGCCGATCACAAACGCAGTGACCGTATCAATCCAAGCAAGATGGAATTGAGCAGCCACAATGCCGATAAAAGTGCCGATACTGACCAATGCGTCTGATTTATTATCAGCAGCCGCAGCAAGGAGCGCCTGGCTCTTCACCTTTTTGGCCAGCCTTTTATTGTACCGATAAACGATCAGCATCAGGACTGCCCCGCCCGCTGCCGTCCAAGCCGCAATCATATCCGGCGTCTCTTGTTTAGCAGAAAAAATAGATTCTCCGGCGCTGAACAGCACTTGCAGTCCGACAACCATCATAATAAACGATGCGATAAGCGATGCAATCGTTTCCGCTCGGAAGTGGCCGTATGGATGATCTTCGTCAGGAGGCTTTTGAGAGATGCGCAGGCCAATCAGCACAGCAGCAGAAGCAATAATGTCAGTTGTGTTATTTAACCCGTCTGCCGTAAGTGCTTCCGAGTGAAAAAGATAACCGATGATCAGTTTAATTGCGGAAAGAACAAGATACGCGGCAATGCTGACCAGCGCCCCGGATTCACCCTTTTTCAATTCATCATATCTCTCCATACAAAACCTCCTCCCGCTCACGTTTTCCTATTATTATCTTACAAAGCTGAACCGCAGTGGGTCTACAGAAACATGATTCACCCGCCACAGAAAAATAGTGACGATGGAACACTTTTTCTCCCATCCAATTTATTTGCACCGCCAAAAGCCTATCAAACCCAATGACACCAGCGCTTCTCGCATTCTATCGAATTGTAAATATTACACAAAATCATACGCGAATAAAAATCGAAACATTTTTTCCACACATTTGCTGAAAACGCAAACAAAACACTACAAATTTGAAATAAAACGTTATATTTTCTCACATGAATTTTCGACAAACTGTATATTTATGATAGAGTTTCAATTATCATAATATTCAGTAATGATTGCATTTTAAAAGGAGGTAACTTATGAACCAATCTCAATCAGGATTAAAAAAGGAATTAAAGCCCCGCCATATGACAATGATTTCGATTGCCGGTGTAATCGGAGCCGGCCTGTTTGTAGGCAGCGGTTCAGTGATTCACTCGACCGGTCCGGGTGCCGTTGTTTCTTACGCGTTAGCCGGATTATTGGTGATTTTTATTATGAGAATGCTCGGTGAGATGTCTGCCGTAAACCCGACGAGCGGATCGTTTTCTCAATACGCTCACGACGCCATCGGACCGTGGACGGGATTTACAATCGGCTGGCTGTACTGGTTTTTCTGGGTGATCGTCATCGCGATCGAAGCCATTGCCGGTGCTGGCATTATTCAATACTTGTTCCATGATATCCCGCTGTGGCTGACAAGTTTGATCTTGACCATTGTGCTCACCCTGACAAACGTCTACTCCGTTAAGTCTTTCGGTGAGTTTGAATATTGGTTCTCCCTCATTAAAGTTGTGACTATCATAGCTTTTCTAATCGTTGGTTTCGCCTTTATTTTTGGCTTTGCACCGGGCAGTGAGCCAGTCGGTTTATCGAATCTTACAGGCAAAGGCGGATTTTTCCCGGAAGGCATCAGCTCCGTATTGCTCGGCATTGTCGTTGTCATCTTCTCTTTTATGGGAACTGAAATCGTTGCCATTGCAGCAGGGGAAACATCCAACCCGATCGAATCTGTGACAAAAGCAACCAGATCCGTTGTATGGCGCATCATCGTCTTTTACGTGGGCTCAATCGCCATTGTCGTGGCGCTTTTGCCATGAAATTCAGCAAATATTTTAGAAAGCCCTTTCGTCGCTGTACTTGAGCATATAGGAGTGCCGGCAGCCGCACAGATTATGAACTTTATCGTCCTCACAGCTGTACTCTCTTGCCTGAATTCAGGTTTGTACACCACATCCAGAATGCTGTATTCACTTGCAGAAAGAAACGAAGCGCCGCGCCGTTTTATGAAATTGAGCAAAAAAGGCGTTCCCGTACAAGCCATTGTGGCCGGGACATTTTTCTCTTATATCGCGGTCGTAATGAACTATTTTTCACCGGATACCGTCTTTTTATTCTTAGTCAACTCATCAGGCGCAATCGCTTTACTCGTCTATCTTGTCATCGCTGTTTCCCAGCTGAAAATGCGGAAAAAACTCGAAAAAACAAACCCAGAAGCATTGAAGATCAAAATGTGGCTCTTCCCTTTCCTAACCTACTTGACCATCATCGCCATTTGCGGAATTTTAGTGTCCATGGCGTTTATTGATTCCATGAGAGACGAGCTGCTGCTGACAGGCGTCATCACGGGAATCGTTCTGATTTCTTACCTTGTGTTCAGAAAACGCAAGGTGAGCGAGAAAGCGGCTGCCAACCCAGTCACACAGCAGCAACCCGATATCCTGCCTTAATGCTGATCAAATCCTAAACGGCCTGCCGTTTAGGATTTTGTTATTTTCTTCTTCGGGCGGTCTGCAGCACGAAGATTTTTTGTAACCATCACGTCCTTATTGTCATTAACTATAGTACCAATTTGGAAAATTTAGATAAGGACAGATGAAAATGACACTTGAAAAATTTGTGGATGCTCTCCCAATCCCAGATACACTAAAGCCAGTACAGCAATCAAAAGAAAAAACATACTACGAAGTCACCATGGAGGAATGCACCCATCAGCTCCATCGCGATCTCCCTCCAACCCGCCTGTGGGGCTACAACGGCTTATTTCCGGGGCCGACCATTGAGGTTAAAAGAAATGAAAACGTATATGTAAAATGGATGAATAACCTTCCTTCCACGCATTTCCTTCCGATTGATCACACCATTCATCACAGTGACAGCCAGCATGAAGAGCCCGAGGTAAAGACTGTTGTTCATTTACACGGCGGCGTCACGCCAGATGATAGTGACGGGTATCCGGAGGCTTGGTTTTCCAAAGACTTTGAACAAACAGGACCTTATTTCAAAAGAGAGGTTTATCATTATCCAAACCAGCAGCGCGGGGCTATATTGTGGTATCACGATCACGCCATGGCGCTCACCAGGCTAAATGTCTATGCCGGACTTGTCGGTGCTTATATCATTCATGACCCAAAGGAAAAACGCTTAAAACTGCCTTCAGACGAATACGATGTGCCGCTTCTTATCACAGACCGCACGATCAATGAGGACGGTTCTTTGTTTTATCCGAGCGCACCGGAAAACCCTTCTCCGTCACTGCCTAATCCCTCAATCGTTCCGGCTTTTTGCGGAGAAACCATACTCGTCAACGGGAAGGTATGGCCATACTTGGAAGTCGAGCCAAGGAAATACCGATTCCGTGTCATCAACGCCTCCAATACAAGAACCTATAACCTGTCACTCGATAATGGCGGAGAGTTTATTCAGATTGGTTCAGATGGAGGGCTCCTGCCGCGATCTGTTAAACTGAATTCTTTCAGCCTTGCGCCTGCTGAACGTTATGATATCATCATTGACTTCACAGCATATGAAGGAGAATCGATCATTTTGGCAAACAGCGCGGGCTGCGGCGGTGATGTCAATCCTGAAACAGATGCGAATATCATGCAATTCAGAGTCACAAAACCATTGGCACAAAAAGACGAAAGCAGAAAGCCGAAGTACCTCGCCTCATACCCTTCGGTACAGCATGAAAGAATACAAAACATCAGAACGTTAAAACTGGCAGGCACCCAGGACGAATACGGCAGACCCGTCCTTCTGCTTAATAACAAACGCTGGCACGATCCCGTCACAGAAGCACCAAAAGTCGGCACAACTGAAATATGGTCCATTATCAACCCAACACGCGGAACACATCCGATTCACCTGCATCTAGTCTCCTTCCGTGTATTAGACCGGCGGCCGTTTGATATCGCCCGTTATCAAGAAAGCGGAGAATTGTCCTATACCGGTCCGGCTGTCCCGCCGCCGCCAAGTGAAAAAGGCTGGAAAGACACCATTCAAGCGCATGCAGGTGAAGTCCTGAGAATCGCGGCGACATTCGGTCCGTACAGCGGACGATACGTATGGCATTGCCATATTCTAGAGCATGAAGACTATGACATGATGAGACCGATGGATATAACAGATCCCCATAAATAATCCGACAAACTTGCCTCTAGCAGGCAAGTTTTTTCTTTATGAAACCTTTGGCCCTATTTATCGTATTACGTAAAAACAGCAAAAAGGAGCTGCTTTTTATGCTGACACACAACCTACATGAAAAAATAAAGCAATACATTTCCATTTATGCTGAATTAAAATCAAAATTAAAATGGAAAGTTTCACACGATCAGATATTAATGCTCATTTCTTCAGCATATATTGTGAATAAAAGAGAGTTTGATTTTCAGCGCTTTTATGATTTGAGCAGCTATATCAAATCAAACATCGGCAGCTTCTCAACACTCAATTCACACCACCGCTTTACTGTTGCATCTATTCTGGACATTCATTTTCAGCATGAGGCAAAACAAACATTTCATACTTTTATCGATGTATACAATGAAATGGTGAAGCTAGGATACAAGCGGGATATGTTCACATACCTTTCCGCTCTAATCTTGCTCACCGGCAAATCTGAAACGACAAACCAAAAAGAACAGATGAACATGGGGCTAGCAGTTTATCAGCAGATGAAGAAAAATCATTATTTCCTCACTTCAACTCAGAATGTTCCGCTTGCCGTACTGCTTGGAGAAAACGGAGAAGGTTTGCAGGCGCTACAGAAGGCGGAAACATGCTATCAGCTGCTGGCAGCCAACGGCTTTAAAAAAGGACAGTACTTACATCAGGTCAGCCATATTCTGGCCTTGCAAAGTGAAAAAGAGCCCGAAATGCTTGTTTCCGCTTGCAAACAGATATATCAATCGATCACTGAATCTGTCAAAAAACCAAAGGATTATCATTATCCAGACCTTGCTCTCCTCACATTTCTGGAAGAGCCAGATATCAAAACCGTTTTGTGCATCACTGACGAATTAAACCAGGAAAAAGCTTTTAAATGGCAAAAGGAAATGAATTTTAAAATTGCTGTCAGCCTCTATCTCAGTGAGCATATGGAGAAAAATCTGCTGATGGAATCAGGACTATACACCTCTATCGAAACAGTCATTCAAGCGCAGCAGGCAGCCGCGACAGCTGCCATCATCAGCTCAACAGCAGCCAGCCATACTCATGATGGAAACTAAAGGAGGAGAAACATGCCATACATCACATTAGAAGATCAGACACGCCTTTACTATGAAACACACGGGAGCGGGACGCCGATCCTGTTTATACATGGGGTGCTGATGAGCGGACAATTTTTCCACAAACAATTTTCGGCGCTTTCTGCTAATTATCAATGTATTCGTCTTGATCTTAGAGGACACGGCGAATCTGACAAAGTGCTTCACGGCCACACCATTTCCCAATATGCCCGTGACATAAGGGAATTTCTAAATGTAATGGAGCTTGATCATGTCGTTCTTGTCGGCTGGTCAATGGGCGCTTTTGTCGTATGGGATTATCTCAATCAATTTGGGAATGATAACATTCAAGCCGCTGTGATCATCGATCAATCCGCTTCCGACTATCAATGGGAGGGCTGGGAACACGGTCCATTTGATTTTAACGGCTTAAAAACAGCGATGCACGCCATTCAAACTGACCCGCTGCCTTTCTACGAAAGCTTCATCCAGAATATGTTCGCAGAACCGCCTGCCGAGACCGAAACAGAATGGATGCTGGCAGAAATCCTCAAACAGCCGGCTGCCATTTCTAGCACGATTTTATTTAACCAAACGGCCGCTGATTACCGGGGCACCCTCCAAAACATCAATGTGCCGACATTGCTGTGCTTCGGGGAAGACAAGAAATTTTTCTCTACAGCAGCTGGGGAACACTTGCGCAGCAATATTCCAAACGCGACACTCGTTACCTTTCCTAAAAGCAGCCATTGCCCGTTTTTAGAAGAGCCAGATGCTTTTAACAGCACACTCCTCTCCTTTTTAGATGGGGTTATTGGAAAGTCATAAAGAAAAAGGAATTAGGAGATTAGGGAAAAGTATGAGACAATAAGAAATGTGCAGTAAAATACATGAGGGAAGAAGTGACTTTATGTCTTACTATAACAAACGAAATCAAGAACCGCTGCCAAAAGAAGATGTGAGTACTTGGGAATGCACAAAAGAAGACTGTAATGGCTGGACCCGAAAAAACTTCGCCAGCAGTGATACGCCATTGTGCCCTTTGTGCGGAAGTAAAATGGTCGACGGCATCCGTTCATTAGTGAATCTCCAAAACAACAGCCAAACGAAAACAAGCTAGTTCTTCCCTATAACAAATGCAGTCTCCCGCAAGCAACAAACCCCGAACGGAGACAAAATTCTATATTTCAGAATAAAAGCCTCTCATTGCAAGAGGCCAAATACGAAGAAAGAAGCCCAAAACTGTAAACGTTTAGGGCTTTTTTGTCTGTTTTGATGGTATAATATGGATATAAGAGGAGGGATAACGTGATCTCAAACCAGCAGCAAAAAGACTTGAAAAAAAGAGCTGCGTTCAAAAAGCTGAATGTTGCAATGAACTTCTATGTTGAACTTCTGTTTTTGTCGGTCCCTCTGATTCATATCTTTAAATGGCTCGGATCATTAGCCCTGCACCTCATCCATTAAAAAAGCCACTCAGCTCATGCCGAGTGGTTTTTATTAGTTAATCACAGAAAAGCTGTTGATGATGCCATTCGGATTTTCCCATACTTTTTTGAAGGTCTTATTTTCAAGGCTATAGGAATAAATCGTCCGCACCTTAGCTTCACGCCCTGTTTCATCCTTCAGTTTTTTAGCCCCCTTGGCTTCGGCAAGAAAATAAATGTTCTTCCCATCCTTAGAGAACTGCGGCTGTGCGTCAATTAACAGCTTAAATGATTTTTGATTTGAGATGATGCTTTCATACTTTTTCGTATCCGCATTGAGCATCTGAATAGAAGCGGTTTGCTCCGTTCCTTTCTGCGTATATGATGTGAATAAAATACGTTTATCATCATCAGAAACAGCAATATCGCTGATAAATTGGTTCAGGCTTTTCAGCTCATTAAATTTATGTTGGCGGCCTTCCGCAAAATGAATGGTTGTCGGTTCAGGGTCGATGCCCTTTTCGTTTGCTTCATCTGTTTTCTTGTAGTCTTCTTCTACAGAATAATGAAGCAATGCAAATGAATCGTTTTTTTGGTTATAAAAGAAGCTGCTGACGGTGTCATCCTGGTCATTAGCGGCAGGATAAAGATTTTTGTACTTTTTCGTTTTTAGATCAAAAGCGGCGATCCGAAAATTGCTTTCGTCCGCTTTTCCTAAGCGGAAATAGATGGTTGAACGGTCCTTTGATAAAAACAAACTGTCCGCACTCTCCGCGCCTTTATAAAGCATCGTTTTTTTATGAGACTTTAGATCAAGTTTAAAAAGCCTCATTTCATTCTGTTCATTATTGCCCGTATAATAGAGCACCTGCTGTTTTTGATCCAAGGCAAATGCCGGATAGCTGGTCAGCTTCTCCTCATGGATCACCTTGTCATTTTCATAATACTTTGTCAGCAGATCCGTATCTGTAATTGAAACCAGCAGCTCATCACCGCTTTCGGTATTGACTGAAACATCAGCAGCCTTCTCATGGCCTTTATCCTTTGTAACATAAAACGCAATCCCCGCGGCAGCTGCCGCTATTATCACTGCTAACAATAATATGATTCTTTTTTTCATCTTTTATCTCCACCAATAGAAAAAGCAAGAATGTGACTTCTTGCTTTCCAGATTATATATGTACATTAATAGCTGTAATGCCCCGCTACTTTACCTTTGCTTAATGGATATCCAAGCGCTTTAAACGCTTTAGGGCTAACATCCAGCACTGCATTAGGCATTCTGCCAACATCATTTTTATAAACCGTAATCACCTTTTTAGGCTTCGCTTTTGCATAAGCTCTGATTTTTGTCCCGTTTCTAGGAACATCAAATCCGATTTTGGTCGCACAATCCCAATGTCCAAGTTTCTTACCTGAAGAGCCTTTTTTCCCGACTCCATTATACCAAGTAATATTTCCGTTCACATGTTTCGCACTGGCATCTGATGAAAAACTAAAAGCTCCCAAAGTACTTCCTACTAAGATAAAAGCGGTTAAAATGACTTTCTTCAACATTTCGTCCCCCTGTTTGTTAACATCTAGGAAGATTATACACGATCAACCAGCTATTTTTTATTTCAATATCCTTACAGTAATGTTACAAAGTCAAAAAGTTACCTCTGCTAAATTAAACCATGGAAGATTATCCTATTATAATAGCAGTATTAGCGTTATAATTATTGATAGAGTAGTTGTCGCATTCAATATGAACGAACCATTACCGTATTGTTCAAACCAAATTCATAGCTATGTAAACAATTGATACTCTCATATAAAGAAAAAAGAGTGTGCGAGACCCTTTTTTCTTCAAAGTTTCTTTTTTCAAAAAAACGTAGATTATATTATATAAAAATTTCATTTCTTTTTTGGTTTTAAAAATGGCGATTTTGTGAACAGTTCATATTGACCGGTGCGGAATTACTCACATCAAAAGTTATAGGAGTGGTAATCCATGAAGGCAGCAAGATGGCATAACCAAAAGGATATCCGTATTGAACATATCGAAGAGCCAAAAACGGAGCCGGGAAAAGTAAAGATCAAAGTAAAATGGTGCGGCATCTGCGGAAGTGATTTACACGAATATCTGGGCGGCCCGATCTTTATTCCGGTTGACAAACCGCACCCATTAACAAATGAAACGGCACCTGTCACAATGGGGCATGAATTCTCCGGTGAAGTTGTCGAAGTCGGAGAAGGCGTTGAAAATTATAAAGTTGGAGACCGCGTCGTAGTCGAGCCGATTTTTGCTACACACGGCCACCAAGGCGCCTACAACCTTGATGAACAAATGGGATTCCTCGGCTTAGCAGGCGGAGGCGGCGGTTTCTCTGAATACGTCTCTGTAGATGAAGAGCTTTTGTTCAAACTTCCTGATGAATTATCATATGAACAAGGCGCGCTCGTTGAACCTTCGGCAGTCGCTCTATACGCTGTTCGCTCAAGCAAACTCAAAGCAGGCGACAAAGCGGCTGTATTCGGCTGCGGCCCGATTGGACTTCTTGTCATTGAAGCGCTGAAGGCTGCCGGTGCAACTGATATTTACGCTGTTGAGCTTTCTCCTGAACGCCAGCAAAAAGCTGAGGAGCTTGGCGCGATCATCGTAGATCCGTCTAAAACAGACGATGTAGTCGCTGAGATTGCAGAACGTACAGGAGGCGGTGTTGACGTAGCATTCGAAGTCACTGGTGTCCCAGTGGTGTTACGACAAGCCATCCAGTCCACTACAATTGCCGGTGAAACCGTCATCGTCAGTATTTGGGAAAAAGGTGCTGAAATCCATCCGAACGATATCGTGATCAAAGAACGTACAGTAAAAGGAATTATCGGATACCGCGACATCTTCCCGGCTGTACTGTCATTAATGAAAGAAGGCTATTTCTCAGCTGACAAACTCGTAACGAAAAAAATCGTACTAGATGATTTGATCGAGGAAGGCTTCGGGGCTCTTATAAAAGAGAAAAACCAAGTTAAAATCCTTGTCAGACCTAACTAATTTGGAACCAAAAAGAATCCGCACTCGGGTGCGGATTCTTTTTTTAAATTATCCAATCACTTCAGCCCCAGAATCCTTCTTCGCCCCTCCGTAATCATAAGCGCGGAAGTTTTCCTCCAGCTGCTCAAGTGAAAGTCCTTTCGTTTCCGGTAAAAACTTCTTCACAAATAGGACAGAGCAAATTCCTAATCCAACGAAGATAAAGAACGTTGTGGACAGCCCGATGGCTGCCAGCAATATCGGAAACGTGAAACTGACTGCAAAATTCACCATCCACAGACAGAATACCGTAACACCCATTCCCAGTCCGCGAAGGCGAAGCGGGAAAATTTCAGATAACATCAGCCAAGTCACTGGTGAAATGGCCCCCTGCTGAAAAGCAAGGAATGTGACCGTTAATGACAGGACTACATATGGAAGTGCCGGTGATCCTTCAAGTACAAGTGAGAATATCCCGATTAGCAATAACGCTGTTGTCGTACCGATCAAGCCTGTCATCAGCATCGGCCGGCGCCCCACTCTTCCCAGCAGCCAGATTCCGACGAATGTTGCCAATACCGAAATCACGCCATTCGCAATATTTCCGATTAAAGCGGCTTCCGTTTGGAAACCGGAATTTCTTAGAATTTCAGTCCCATAATACATTATCGAATTCACACCTGTAATTTGCTGTACAATCGCAATCCCTAATCCAATAAACACAATACGGCGCACCCATGGGACCGAAAGATCTTTAAACGTCGCTTTTTCAAGCTGATCTTCTTTTTTGAAAGCGAATTCGATTTCTTGCAGCTCAGCTGCTGCCCGCTTTTCATCCCTGATTTTTTTCAATACACGCAAAGCATCTTCTTTTCTTCCTTTAGAAACAAGCCAGCGGGGACTCTCGGGCATTCTGATCATGCCGAAAAACAGGAACAAGGCTGGAAGTGACGCAATGACCAGCATAAACCTCCACACATGGGAGTTCTCTCCCATTGTTGTGCCAAGGATCGCATTAAAAACAAAGGCCAAAAGCTGTCCTGATACAATCATCAATTCGTTCTGCGTCACCATCCGTCCCCTGCTTTCCACAGGAGACATCTCTGCTAAATAGGCAGGCACCGTTACGGATGCACCCCCGACCGCAATACCAAGCACAAAACGGGAAATAATCATGACCGTAACATTTGGAGCAAACGTACACCCAATCGTTGAAATAAAAAATATAACAGCGAGGAACAAAATATTTTTGCGGCGGCCGTTAAAATCAGACATCCTGCCGCCAAACACAGCACCCAGTGCCGCTCCAAAAAGAAGTGAACTGGTGACAAGGCCCTCTGTGAAGGCATTGAGATTAAGCTGATCCGGCTCTCCCATATACGGCAAAGCTCCATTGAGCACACCGGTATCATAGCCAAAAAGAAGCCCGCCGAAAGTGGAGACTAAAATAATTGTACGTAAAAATGACATTTGATTGCCTTGTTTATTCATACTGTTTCCCCCAGTCTTTTTCAAAATGCGTATGTCAAAAACTTATTCCAGGGCTGCTGCCTTCCTCACATTTCGTAAGCAGGCTTCAGAAAATAGTTGTTCATGTTTTTATCCAATAACCTCATAACCTTCCCTTCTTCTTAGCATGTCAATCCCGATGGAAGCGATTTCATTTCTCATTAAAAGAACAATGGTCATTTCTTTGTGCATAACCTCGTTCATTGGTATTTATTAGTCACTTAATAGTTCAATTGTAGTGATGTTATAGTGACATTTTTGTTATATCTGATATTATCATAATTATAAAAACGCTTTCAGTCAATATAAATTTCTGAAAATTTTTTACTCTATAAAAGGAAAATCACCAATTCAAGGGGAAAATGAACGTTTTTCTTCATGAAAATGTGTGAATCAAGTCAAAAATCCTGTGATTTTCTGTTCATATCGAAAAATGAGTAAGTATTGGGTAACTCCCACCTATTTTTCTCTGTAAAATCAAACATTCGTTCAATTGTTTCAGACTCAGGATAAAAGGAAATAGAGAAGAAAATAAAAGAAGGCTGACTTAAGGGAGGCAACCAAAATGAATGAGGGTTATATCATTGCAGGCCTTTTATTATTGACAGCGGGGATGATTGATTTTTTATGGACCACGTTATGGTTAGAGAGCGGTGCCGGCCCGATCACAAGATGCCTGTCTGCCTGGCTGTGGAAGGGCTGCCGCAAAATCAGCGGTGACCACGCAAAGGTTCTAACTTGGCTGGTCCTCTGCTGTTATGCCTGACGTTAGTGATATGGATCAGTCTATTTTGGGGCGGGTGGGTTTTGATTTACTCGAGTGACCCTCACTCACTTATGGAAACTCAATCAAAAGAACCGGCTTCCTGGTCAGACCGAATTTATTTTTCCGGCTATGTCATGTTTACATTAGGAAATGGCGACCTCGCTCCGAACGGAGGCCTATGGAAGCTTGTCACGATTATTGAAACAGCTCAAGGACTGCTTACGATCACGTTTTCTGTCACGTATTTGATTTCCGTCTTGAGTGCGGTTAATCAAAAACGCTCCTTTGCCCAAAGTGTATTAAGTCTAGGGCATGACGGAACAGAAATCGTCCATAATGCATGGAATGGCAAAGATTTTCACGACATTGATTTTCTTCTTGTCGCTGCCTCATCAGAACTGGGAAAGCTGACCGCTCAGCATAACGCCTTCCCCATCCTTCATTTTTACCACAGCACGCAGCATCAGGAATCATCCATTATAGCTGTTGCTGTATTGGATGAAGCTCTAACCATTTTCAAATACGGAATTCCTGAACAATATCAGCCGAATCAGCTTCATATCAAAGAAGCGCGCTCAAGTATCAAAAACTATCTGGATACCGTTCATACTGCCTATATCCATCCTGCAGAACAAGCACCGCCGGAACCAGACATCTCAAAGCTTCAACAATCAGGCATACCGGCTTTATCAAAGCAAACATTTCAAATTGCCGTCAATTCAATAAAGGAACGTCGTCAATTGCTGCTGGGAATTATCCAAGCGGGTGCTCGAAAATGGCCTGTTCAGGAGCAAGCAATAGGTAACGCTTATTCTTCTAAATAAAAAAGTCCCGAGCGCTGATCACTCCGGACTTTTCACTGTATGAGTCTTACACAAGCTTCTGGCCGCAATTCGGACAAAAATTGGCTTCGCCCGTTTTTGTTCCGCAGTTTGGACAGAAATTCGGTTTGCTTCCGCTGCCAGTTGACTGTGGGCCTGATGACTGTGCCTGCTGATTTTGATTCATTTGGTTCATCATCTGATTGGCCATATTCATTCCCATCATCATTCCAGCCATATCCGAAGCCGCTCCGCCTCCGCTCATCTTTCCGGATGCCATTCCATCCGTCATTGATATTTGCTGGTATCTGTTCACATCCCCAACCATACCGTAGGAAGCGTTCTTTGTAATCATATCTTGAACCTCTTGAGGATAATTAAAGCTCATGATTTGAAAACCAGTGACCGTCATCCCGTCGCTTATTAATTGCATATCTAAGTCCTCTTGAATTCCCTTGGCAATATCAAAAGCGTTTGCTTGAAGATTAAACATATCTTTCCCTTCTCTTGTGATCCACTTCATGAGAAGCTGATCCAGAATAGAAATGATACGGGTTTTAATATCCTCTACAAAATATTGATCTTTCACGCCAGCGATTTTATCAATCAGGCTGATATAGTCCTGCACCTTGAAATTAAATGTGCCGTTTGCGCGAATGGGCATCCCGCCTGGCATTCCCGCTGCCGGAATATTTATCGCCTGTTTTGTTCCCCATCTTACGGTAAATTCCTTCGTATTGACAAACAGCACCTCAGCTCGCATGCCGCTGTTAAAGCCAAACTTAAAGCCCTTTAACGTTGAAAGGAATGGAATAATTTCTGATTCAATATCATAATCGCCATCATCTTGAAAGACTCCTTCAACCCGCCCATTGTTCAAAAAGACAGCATCCTGTCCGGGACGAATGATTAAACGGCTCCCTTTTTTGATTTCACGATTGTTCCATTTATAAAAAATCATATCATCTCTAAATTCTTCCCACTCTACTACATTCGCTAATTGATTTCTGAAAAACGACATTACGCCTCTCCCTTTCTCTATTTCTTACATTTAAAAACTGCCCCGGCTTCCACTGTATGACGTGCCGCCTTTCGTAACACCGCCATCGCTGCCGCTGTCTTTATCTGATGGTTTTCTTTCTCTTGTTACAGTCGTTCTAATATAAGTGTCGTATTGATCAATCACATCAGACGTACGCTGATCCATATATGTATTTCCATTAACCGTTACTTTGCCGCCTGCATGATAAAGCATGATTGAAACCGCAATTCCCCCGACTGCGATGGCAGCAATCAGCTGAAACCACCATGTAAAGAATATGTTGTCGGGGTTTACTCCCGGTTTTATGCCCATATCTTTATAGGAAAGCTGAATATATGTCTCAAAAGCTTTAAAATAATTTTCATTGGATAAATCAGATGAAATCGTATTTCTGATGCTATTGAGCCTGCTGTTGTCCAAATACTTTTCAGCTTTTTCGTAGCCCGAGATGAATACTTCTCTATTCGCCATATCAATCGTTAAAATAGCTGTACTGCCTTTTCCGTAACGATCATAAAAATCGCCGGCATAATCGACAATATCTTCACCATTTGTGCTTTTGGTCGTAATAATAATGAAATCAGTGTCTCTCTTTGCACCCAGCTCTGCCGAGAGAGATTCAAGTTTTCCGATCTCCGTTTTTGACAATAGATGAGCGCGATCGTACACATGCTGCTGCGATTCAGAGGCTCTTGCCGCTTCGATACTCAGTAAAGGCATCATGATGAAAACAGCCAGCACAACAAAGATCGCTTTCCCAAAAAATCCACGCATCAAAATCCGCCTCCCATCATCAATGAGACGAGCTTCAACGCAAGAAATGTCCCGCCTGCTATTCCGCTAAACCATGCCGCCACTTTTCCTCGACTGATCGGCGGCTTTCCCACAACCTTTCCTGTTTGCCCGTTCATCGCAAAGATATGCTCCGCTCTTTCATAATCGTAACTGACCATCCAAACGGGAAGCAAAACGTAAAAGCTGTTCACGTTTTTCGTGTGAATATGTTTGTCCCTCACATTGACTGACGTATATCCGGAAAAAGTAGAATGGATGTATGAATCTATATAACTGCTGATTTTCTCTTTTGCCCTTGGAAAAAGCTCCTCATCGGTATAATTGTACTTTTCCGCAATATAACCGGCCAAATATGCCGTTTGAAAGTCCTTCAGCTCTTCGTATGAATAAGGCTCCAATTTGTCCATTAATTCGTCTTTCATTTTTTCAGAGGCATCGACAGGGATTTTCAAATAATCGAGATTGATATCACGAAACGCTTCAAAGTGCTCTGTTTCCGTGCAAATATAATCCCCTTCTTCATATTGATGGACTCTGGTACAGTTTGCTCTCACCTGTACTTCACTATTTAAATCAAACATCCAAAACGGAATATACATGCCGGTGATGCTTTTAATGCGATCGGCAGACATGAAACCTCTTGGTGTCAGAAGGCCTTTTTTGCACCACTTTCGAAATGCCTGCTCCGCTTCTTGTTTACTGATTGTAAATGGAATGACCTTCGCCGGCGCCAAATGTCCCGATAAACGATCGGCAAGTATTGCAGCACCTCCGCAGAAGCTGCACGTCGTTGCTGTCGTTTCAGCTTCCGTGATCAAAACGGCGCCGCAGTTTTCACATTGATATTCTTTTGCTTCATCATCAGAAAACCGTGCCGCAATGTTTTCTTTCGGAAGGCTTTCAATATTGTCCTGTCTTCCGCAGCTGCTGCAGGATAACGAGCCGGTTTCACTGTCAAATGCCATATCACTGCCGCAGTTCGGACACTTATAAGATATTATCATTACCGTTCCCTCTCACATCTTATGATAAAATGACGCCGCAGCCGAAAGCTGCGGCCTCCTATGTATTACTTATCGAGCATCATTTTCGCTTTTAACGCCGCAAGTTCATCATCAACCTGGCTTGAACCGCCAGTGTCATACTTTGCAGTCAGATCAGCCATATCATCCTGCGGAACGCTGTTCAGTTCAGCCATTGCATTGGCCTGATCAAGTGCCTTATTTACTTTGTCCTCCATTCGGCCGAATGCAGACATTGATTGGCTTGTACTTGAAACAGAAG
Source organism: Bacillus sp. FSL W8-1202 (assembly GCF_038006165.1). Taxonomy (NCBI): domain Bacteria; kingdom Bacillati; phylum Bacillota; class Bacilli; order Caryophanales; family Bacillaceae; genus Bacillus; species Bacillus sp. FSL W8-1202. Next base: position 1,770,585 of record NZ_JBBOUR010000001.1, on the reverse strand, counting down.
CGCCCAGTTTGTTTATTCTTTCTTGCGTTTTCGCTACTGCCCACTTCGCCTTGATCATATTTTTGCGTGCTTCCAGCTCTCCAATGTCAGATACCAATTTGTCATGCATCTTTCTCATCTGTGCGGCATTGGTTGCAGCAATTTGATTCGCCGCCTGCAGCTCAGAAAGCTTTGACTCCAAAGATGTTTTTCTTTCAAGAAATTTTCTCGCATCGCTCTCATTCCCGGCTTGCAGCGCCTTCATTGCATAGCTTTCCATCTTTTCCATATCCGCCTGGCATTCGTGATATTCTCTTTTTGCTCTCTGCTCCTCAGCCATAACAGCTGCTGTTTCTGCCTTAACCTTAGCCAAATCGCTATTCATATTTCTTAAATATTGATCTACCATTTTCTCCGGATTTTCAGCCTTGTCCAATAAAGCATTGATATTCGCAGACATAATATCTTTAAATCTTCCAATTATACTCATTATATCATTCCTCCTAAAGCTAATTCGGTAACCCTTGTTACATATACTATTTATTATCGTTAAAAGTTTCACTTTTTTAATAAAAAATGACATTTCAAACAAAAAATATACAACTTTTTACCTGAACAAAAATGTAAGCAATAAAAAAAGATGCCCCCAAAAGTCCAAAGACTTTCAAGAAACATCTTCAATGATTTACAAAGAAACTTCGATCTCATCCAAGCTCGGCAGTGCATCAATCGCTCCAATTTTAGTGCACACAAGAGCTCCGACCTTATTGGCAAACGCCACAATCTCACGCAGTTTCACAAAATCAGCATCTACAGATTGAATCTGATCCGTGTTTGCCAATTGATATAAAGCCGCACCGACAAAAGCATCTCCCGCCCCTGTTGAGTCAATTGATGTCACCGGAATGCTTGGAATGATTTCACGGTCTTTTCCATTGGAAAGAAGCGTTCCGCTTTTCCCAAGTGTCACAGCGACAATGTTGGCTCCGATCTCATGAAGGATCGCAACTCCCTTTTCATGATCCTTCACACCGCTGATAATCTCAAGTTCCTCGTCACTGACTTTCACAAAATCACTTACAGCGATCGCTTTTTTCGCAACACTTACAAACTCTGAGACTCTTCCCCTCCATAAATCTTCACGGTAGTTAGGGTCAAACGAAATAAACTGTCCATTGTCTTTCGCAATCGACATCAGCCGTAAATAGGCTGAGCAAAATGGATCTGATAACAGTGCCGTCGCAGAGCCGAAATGAAGGATTTTCGCTCCGTTTAGTTTTTCCTGGTCAATATCCTCCAGCGTAAACAAAGCGTCCGCGCCTCTATTAAAAACAAAGTCACGCTCTCCATTTTGTTTTAATGAAACAAAAGCAAGCGTTGTAGGCGCTTTCTCATCCATCACCAGCATAGAGGTATCGACGAGTACAGCGTCCAATGTTTGCTTCAGAAAATACCCAAACGGATCCTTTCCTACTTTTCCACTGAAAGCGGCGTCTCCGCCCAGCTTGGCAATCGCTGCTGACACATTCGCCGGTGCCCCGCCGGCACTTTTCAGGAAATGGCGCCCTTCCATTAAATCAACGTCAACATCGGTACAAAAGAAATCAATCAACAATTCCCCAATACAAACTACAGAATGACTACGCATATTATCACACTCATTTATAAAGTCTAGATTACAGTCTCAGTATATTACTTTTTGCCATAAATACAACATTGAATATTAAAAATTTTACATATATTTATCTCGCAGACCTTTGCTCCAGCTCAGAGATGATGTGTTTATATCTTTTTTCCGTTAAAGGATAGAAGGCGATAAGAATAATAGAAAGCAAAATGAAAAATCCCGGAATCAAAGCATTCATATTTTTGATCGCATTCAACGACGCAACTGTCTGGTCTGTATTCGCCACATACCCGGCGATTCCTAAATAAATGGCCGAAAATGACCCGGCTAACGCAACACCCAGCTTATTAATAAAGCTCATGCTCGAAATCACCACACCATCCGCGCGAATTCCGGTTTTCCATTCCGCATAATCGACACAATCCGCAACCATTCCCCAAGCAAGCGTATTTAAAGGCGTTGTGAAAAATCCCGAAGCGAAAAGCCAAATGAAAATGAGTGGAATTGAAGAATACGGCGTAAAATGCAGGCCGGCATAAGAAATAAGCGATAGAGCTGCCGTGATGATCATGACTTGTTTTCTGCCCCACTTCTCAGAAAAGAAAGGAATAAACAAATTGCTGATCAGCGCTGCCCCGAAAAATAAAACGGTGCCCATAAACACGAACTCTTTATGGTTTACGTTATACGTAAAATAATACACCATCGTGCTGAGCTTAATATTAAACCCAATCGCAAAAGCCAAAAATGATGAAATTAACATGAGCAAGGGTTTGTTTTGGAATAAAACGGATAACGTCTTTTTGATCCCTTGTTTTTTTCTCTTTTTAGGCTGAATCCGCTCCCGGACAGTAAAGAAACTGAATAGATTCAAAACAATGCTGACCGCCGCGTAGATGAGCGCCGTCATCTGAAATCCAAACGCCTGATCCTCCCCTCCGATAGTAGTTGCAAGCGGTGTCGCACAGGAAATGGATAAAAGAATGCCGATATACACCAAAATCATCCGGGTGGTGGTCAGAACCGTTCGCTCCTCCACAGAATTCGTCATCCGCCCCGTTAAGCTGTTCACCGGGATCGTTTGCATACTAAAGGACATCCCAAGCAGAATATAAGTGACATACGCATATACCATATTTCCGGTCTCACCGAAATAAGGCGTCGTGAAACATAAGAATGTGAATAGCGCAAAAGGAAATGCCACCCACAGCAAATATGGCCTTGCTTTTCCCCACCTTGTATTTGTTTTATCTAAAATCAATCCCATGATCGGGTCAAAAATAGCATCCAGCACACGCACAACAAGAAACAAAGTTGCGATCACCGCAGGCTGAATGCCGCCGACGTCTGTATAATAAAATAATAAGTATGCGTTTACAAACTGAAAGATAATATTATACGACATATCGCCGAATCCATAGCCGATTCGTTCAAACCAGGACAGTCCGGTGCTGGATTTTGACTGACGCTTCGCATTCATTGCCGTTACTTTTTCTGTTTCAATCATATTTCCCACCCCAAGAATCCGTTTTCATTACCAGTAAACAAGAGGGAGAATACGAAGATCCTCCCTGTTCACTCAGCGATTTGGATACACCATCACTTTTAAACATTCATTCTTAAATTGAAGCGCCCGCTCCATCGCATCTTGCGTCTGCTCCAGCGAATATTGGTCCGTTACTAGATGCTTCGTGTCCACAATGCCTGAAGCAAGAAATTCGATTCCCTTTGGATACGTATTGGCATAACGGAAGATCCCGTAAATATCAATCTCATTATCCGCAATAAACGGCACGTTGAGCGGAATCTCGTTCTGGGAAGGCAAACCGACAATCGCCAATTTTCCGCCCCGGCGCACAGAAGCCAGTGCGGATTGCAATGCCGCTGGATTCCCTGCTGTTTCCCAAGCAACATCAACGCCTCTATCATTCGTGATCGTTTTAATCTCTTCAAGTGCATCCTGTTCACGTATATTAATAATATGAGTCGCTCCCATTTTTTTCGCAGCTTCTAACCGCAGCGGCTCTAAGTCGGTGACAATGATTGTGCCTGCCCCAAATGCTTTAGCTGCGGCAACAGCCATTAACCCAACAGGGCCCATCCCCATAATCGCAATCGTTGATCCGGGCTGAAGCTTCGTTCTGGCCGCCGCATGGATGCCGACAGAAAACGGCTCGATCAAAGCAGCATCTTCATAAGAAAGTGAGTCTGGGATTAAAAAAACAAAGTCCTGACGCATTTTAATATATTGGACAAACGCACCGTCTACCGGCGGTGTAGCCAAAAACTGTACATCCGGGCAAAGATTATAGCGTCCTTCTTTGCACGCCTCACAGCGTCCGCACGTAACACCCGGCTCTACAGCGACGCGGTCTCCCACCTTGAATTGATCGACAGATGATCCGACAGCGGCGATTTCACCCGCGCATTCATGCCCAAGGATAAATGGTTTTTCCACGACATAGTTGCCTATTCGGCCATTTGTATAGTAATGCAGATCAGATCCGCAAATTCCGACAGCCATCACCTTAATCAACACTTCATCATGATTGATATCAGGCACAGGCAATGTTTCAATTTTGATCTCTCTTGTGTTGTGCATAACAGCCGCTTTCATGTTTTGAGGTACTGTGTGAGTCATTTGGCAAGTTCCTTTCTTTAGAAAATAAAATGTAAGTGCATACATTTTTGTTTTCTCTGTTACTGCCCCCATTTTATCTGCTTTTCAACACGTTCAACAGCCTTTCCTGCTGTATAAAAGGACAGCGGCACTGTACTTTTATTTTTTCATATACAAAAAACGCTGGATTGATAAAATAGTACTAATAGGAGGTGCAGGCTTATGGCTGAACTTGAAAACCGAAAACAATTTGCACAACTGCTGGCACCTGGCGTCAAAACGCTAAAACTTCATCCTGATTATAAAGTCAGAAGGAAAAAGAATGAAAAAACAGGACAGTCTTACATAGATAAAATCGCACTCCAGCTGGGAGTCTCCCCAAACACGATCAAAAGCTGGATCGGACAGATGGGGGCAAACTACATTCCCGGAAGAATCGACGACGGAAAACTGTTCGGAATGATCTGGATCATTCTCGAAAAGACCGACTTGGATATCGAGTGGTTGACCGACTTGCTGGAAGCCACCACTATCCCAGTCATCAAACCCGCATTGCCTGTATGGGCAGCGTCTTGTTTGAAAAAAGCGAAAACACTGAGAAAAGACGGATCATTCGGGGCTCCGAGTGAAGATGAAATTGAAAATGTAGTAAAACGGCTGTTTCATGATAAACCAAGCCAAGAAACGAATACGCTTACAGAACAGCCTATCACGCATAATTTACCCTCACGCTGGTCCGGACGCTTTATCGGACGCAGCTTTGATATGGAAGCGATACGGCAATGGATGCTTTCTCCGTCACCAGTCTGTTTAATCACCGGCTGGGCCGGCATGGGAAAAACCACAATTGCTCTTGAAGCCGCCTATTCCTGTGTCGACGATACTTCAGTTTGGCCGGCATTCAACAGCATCATCTGGGTCAGCGCTGATTGGAAAGGATTGAGCTTTAGCGATTTTTTAAATACGAACGCCTATCAGCTCGGACGCACAGAACAAATCGATAAATCAATCAATGAAAAACGATTCGTCGTCCGCAACGCGTTAGCCAATTACACTAGAGAAAAACCGATCCTGCTGATCGTTGACAGCATTGATACTGCAGAACGTGACATTCATGAATTTATCACCAGCCTTCCGCAAGGCGTGAAAGTTCTCCTCACAGCGCGGGAAAACGTAAAGCAAACCTATCGGGAAAGCTTCGGAGAAATGACAGCTATTCAGCTGAGCGGACTTGACCAAACAGATGCCTTGGATTTTTTTCAGCAAGAAGTGCCCCAATGCTTACAAACATGCAACATTCAAAATAAACGGGAAAAGCTGGAGCAGCTGTTACATCTATCATCTGACCTGAAAAACGAATTCATTTCAGCGACTGCCGGAAACCCGAAAGCCATGGCACTCAGCATCGCCTATATGTCAGACGATGACATCCCCGCTCAGCAGCTGATTCATGAGCTTGGAAAAGCAGGCTACTCACTGCTGGAATTGTTTGAATTCCTCTTTGGCCGCACCTGGGACAGATGCAACGAAGATACACGAAAGCTCTGGCAGACGCTTTGCTTTTTCAGCAAGCCGCCTGATGAAAAAAGCTTGGCGGCAGCAGCCGGATTAGACGCCCGCCGTTTTCATTACGCTATGAAACAAATGCGGTCATATGCGCTGATTCAGCCGGAACGAAGCGAAGGCAGGACACAATACTTAGAGCACCAAACCGTTGTCGCTTACGGAGAACAGCACTTGTCTGAACAGCACGAATATGAAAAAGAAGCCCGCAAGCGCTAGGCGCACTATTATGTTGATTATGCCGAAACCCATTTAAAGCGGGAACAGCCAAACTCTATCTATTGGAGCTACCTGCTGGGACGGAATTTAGATCAAATGAAACAAGATTGGCCAAACATCTTAAAGGTCATCAGATGGGCAAGTAAAACTGCTCAAAAAGAAATCCTAATCGAACTCATCACCCGCATTAGCCATTTTCTAAGCAGAATCAACCTGCCCCTGCGAATCGAATACGGACGCAAAGCGGCCGACGCCGCCCATCACTTAGGCCAACACACACGAGAAGCGTACTTCCGAATCGACACCTCAGGCTGGGCATTGATGGAAGTCAATGATTTAGACGGAGCGCTTCAGCAAATAGAAGCCGGGCTGAAGATTCTTGAACAATCAGACGCTCACGATGCCTATGATCTAAAGGTTTGGGGACATGCACTCAAAGCAAGGCTGTTTTTAAAAGACGGGCAACAGGAAAAAGCAGAGACAATTTTAAACGAAATCGAAAATCAACCGATTTCCCCTACCATTCAACACAGAGTTCTATTGGTTCGCGGTGACTTAAGCTTTGCGAAAGGTTATCATGTAGAAGCCATTCAATTATACGAAGCGGCAAATGAAATCAGCTTCACATACGGCGGCGAAAAAACGATAGAAGCCTATTTCAATCTGGGTGTCGCTTACGTGAAATGTGATCAGTTTGAAAAAGCGGAAGAAGCCTTTGAGCAAATGCTCTATGACAAACATAACGCCAATCAAGTTGAACTGATCTACTATCACTACGGAATGGCGCAGCTGTTGTATCGTAAAGGAGAGAAAACGAAAGCGATGGAATCTAATCAGAAGGCGATTCGTTTGATTGATTCGTGGGAGCCTGCGATTGGGATTCGGGGAGAGGTGGAAGAACTGGAAATGGTGCTTCAAGGAAATAGTGAAATCACATTGTCGTAAGGAAAGTGTGAGGTCCATCTTAGAAAAACGCTCTCACACCTTCTCTATTTATAAACAAAAAAAGGCCTTATCAGCTGAGTAAACTGATAAGGCCTTTCTGATAGAATGCAATGAGCAGTTCAGATGAAACAATAAATCGCCCGATTGTTAAATTAAACATTAATATATTTATATATTTCCTCTAAAAAAGTTAACTTTTATAGCCTATTAATAGGTTGGTTTTGTAATAAATATCTAAATTTGTTGGGAAGTTTTTAAATACCGGATTCTTTTGAAAGGAACTTAATAGTAATTCTGATAATAGTTCTAAATTAAAACTCTGAACCTTATTTAACTTACCCTTTACTTCGAGTATATCATCAATGTCTAACTCATTTAAGAAAATAAGCATTTTACCCAATAATCCAACGAATACATCTGATAATTGTATGAATATATTATCTTCAGACTTATTAATAAACTCAAAATTACTCAATCTATCCCCGTATAAGACAATAGGGTCAATCTTTATTATTTTTTCGATATTTTTTTCTGAATCAAAAGTATGGAAAGAGTTTTTAAACATATATATTGGTCGAGTGTACAATTCAACGTAATTTTCAATTAATATTCTTTCAGGATTGCCCTGAAGAAAAACTAACTCCCTTGTGTCTTTAGTAAGGAACAGGAATTTCTTTAAATAATCAATGTAATTTGAATAGGATTCTGGTACTCCTTCTACAGTATCTAACCATTTAATTAAATCTAAACAAAATGACTCAACATTTTTATTATATATATTAGGATAACCATATTTCCATAATATAGCTAAAAATCCACTCGTATCTTTATAAGCATAAACATATAATAAGGTTTTTAAAAAATTGGGATCAACATTTAATAAAGTTATAAAAACACTAGAATCGATTATATCTACTAAAGAAAAAAAGAAATTATCTAAGACTGCGTAATGCACATAAATATTTTCTTTTAATAAAAAGTCAAAAAATGCAGTAACTTTTGTAGAAGATAAATACCCAAGAAAATCCCTTTTTCCAGTAGATAGTCTTGTTAACTTCAATTCAACGCCGTTTTCAATATCAACTTGTTCCTTAAATAAGCGAAAATTATTATTAATATCTATTAAACTTGAACTTAATACTATTCCACCAAGTACGAAGTCTGCAGATTTATCGTAACTTAGTTTTCCATTTTTAATACTATACTTTCTTATGTTATTGGTTTCATCATAAAAGAAATGATATTTTTCATCGAAATTTAAGTACTCACCATTAATCTCATTATAAAAATTAATGGCTGCTTCTCTTACATATGAATAGTCCATACAAATCACATAATGGAAACATATCTTTTCCACTTTCCTTTCATTTGATCCAGTTCGTGCAATTGGATAGCATATAAAGCCACGTTTCATAACCACGTCTCTTATTTTACTGGGTTACAATCTCATTAAACCTATTTCTCGCCTTGGTTTTAAATTCCTCAAATTCTTCAAAATCAAACTCTTGATTATGCTCTATGAAGAAATTATCCCCTCCTACATTTATTGTACTTATAAACGCATTATCTATAGGAAAGTTTAATACAGTCATATCCTGATTTTGTAACTCCAAGTATTTCTCCGAAGATAACCCCAAACCTTCTCTAACTGACTTCGTATTTGTAAAAAAAGACTCTATAGTGAAGTCAGAAAGCATAATTCTTGTGACCTTTTCCGACATCATTGCTATAACAATTGCTTGTATTTCAATATTTCTTAGTAAATGAGTCTGTGATATAATTTCATCTGTTTTTCTTTTATCAATATATCTATTTTTCGTAACGTCTAAAACAGCAGGTAGTCTTTTTTCTAATTTTATAAAATAATCATAAGTATCTTTATAAATATTTGTTCGTTTATAATTTTCTAGGTTATTGATACCAATGTATTTTTCAATAAATTCACTTGAAAAAGCATCTGACATAAATACTTCTGTTCGTGAATAGACCTCTTCATCCATTAATAGTACAGGTAAAGGATCAATACACAGTCTGAATACTGTTATTGCACTGATACATCGTTCTAAGAAAAACTCAAACTCTTCAATGATAAGAGTTTTATTTCTTTTTTTATTTAAAAAATGATTTCTAGAAACATAAAAAGTATTAAATCCTTGCTTATGAACATATTTATTAAGGTGTTTCTTAGTTCGTTCCATTTCATCAAAATAATCGGTCATTGTTTCTTTTACATCCGAAAATATTGCCATTTGCTTTTCTAATAATTCAATCATAGCCTTATACATCGGAAATCTACTCTTTTCCTTCCATTTCAGGAGTTCCTTTTCTCTTTTATCTCCTTCAAGATCCGATAAATAGACCATTGTAAGTGCAGTTTCAAGTGATTGTCTTAAAGAGTAATAAGCACTATCAAAATATCCTTTCTCAAATAATGATACAGCATTTGTAATTAATTGCACCGATTCCATAAAAAGGTATTAGCTATTTGAATAACATCAACCCTACTTACAAAGCTATTTTCAAGCTGAAACAAATCAAAAAAATAATCTTTTTTACTTGGTATTTCTAGGGATATTAAATTTCTTTTTTCTTGTAGTTCAAGAAAGTTAAATTCCATCTTTTAAATCCCCCTCAATGATTAAAAATAATAACCGTAGTGTTGGTTTAGAATAAAGTTTGATAAAAGAGTGTTTCAAACGTTTATTTAGATAAATAGAAGAAACCCGCATTTTGAAAAAAGATCGATCATAGTAAAAGAATTTTTCTTTAAAACAGACTCCCGATTTCTATAATAAATTTAATAAATTCAGGAATTTTTTTAAAATTGATGCAATATTCGCAACTTATACATGAGAAATAACTATTCTTTGATAAATACTTACAAAATTTGAACGGCTAAAAATAAAAAATCAAAGTATTCAAATTCAGACCTATCATATTTGTCATCAATTATTTTACCGATTAACACTTTTGATGTTTTTTCTAAAAGGGGAATCACTTTCGATGTTTCCTTAATGGCCTCAAGAGTGATATCTGCCCCATCATGGACAATCCTATTCCTCGAATTTATCTCTCCGATATATCATAAACAGTTCTTGAATAAACGAAACCGTGCTTTAATTTAGCTAATTCATTACTATGTACTATAGCTATATCATTGCTGTCAAATTCTGTTGGATCTATGGGGTTATCTGCATATGGGTTCAGGTATAGCGATAGCCCGTCTAACAAAGATTCTTTGTACTTTTTATGAGGAGTAGTCTTTATTTGCCCTTTTGTATCATAATCGTTATAAGTATAAGTATTAAAGAACACATTCTTTTTTTTATTTAGAGAAAGTGCTCTCACTTTTCCTATCGAAGCTACAGAACTAAATAATATCCCACTGATATAACTATATTTCTGATCATTAAATAAGCCTATTGGAATCTTTTTACCATTCTTTCTTTTTAATATATTATCGGAGTATTCAAAATATGGAACATTCCCTCTCCACTCAGCATTTACCAGGCCATATAGTACTCTTTGTATTGCGCCTATGCCTTGCAGGTAAAAGAACGGCTGTTCAAATGAGCCTACTGCAAGGATAAATGGCTTTCCTTTAACATGATCAAGTTTAGAATAGGTTTTATAATATTTATTAGCCTTGTTGCTTATGCTGCTAGCTAAACGTTCTGTTGCTAAATGGACAATTTCTTTATGATATTCAGTATCTATTTTTCCTTTTTTATACAAATTATCTATCGCATTTATTCTTTCGTATTCAGGCGTACCATCTTCAGCATGTCTAGTACTTACAGCTTCGATAACCATCTCTAACTTTTGCTTTCTAGTTTTAATAACAAAATCAGGTGAAGAATAAGAATAGTCTATTTTGAAACCTAAATTACTGAAGCAAGCATGTAGATAAAGCTCCCAGAAAGAAGTATTAAATGTGGTCTGAAACTCCTTTACAAACTTGTGATCTCTATCCTGAAAACCCATTGCCCAGGAACTTAGCACTTTTACTAAATCTGGATCATTAGATACATTTAAAAAATTAGGATGCAGTTTATCCTCATTAACTTGAATACTAAATAAATCCACAATAACCCCCCCTTAATATCTATCATCCCTTGAACCATATTAATAATATTATAGCACTTCTTAGTAACAACCTGCCCTATAGTTAAAGAGAAGAATCCTGAAAAACAGGCTTTTTAAACAAACTTTGTTTTAAATGATCAACTTTTTTACAAAGCCACAAGTAGACCGTTTTTTAGAGCTTAAACAGTCAATTCTCCTATTTTATCATTTCCTTATTCCATTAAATAGTCCGTTTGTTGAATAAGAAATTTTTAATCCCTTATTGTTAAAAATTAAAATAAGATAATATACTGTTACATATGCTTCATGATCAAAATGTAGTCAAAAAGAGATCCCTCTGAATAAATAGAGGGATCATTTCTTTCTCTACATTTTATAGTATATTGGTAATTAGTATTTAGAGAACTGACCAGAATAACTAACACTTTTAAGATCTTATTTTTTACGTTCTTTTCGTATACTATAGGAGCAGCTATACCATGTCTTAGCAAGTACCCGGCTAAGGAAGCAACAGACATGTTCCTTTTTCCCTCACCAACTCCTTGAATGATATTTACCCAATAGTTGGTCTGGTTTCTTTACAGCCTCACCTTTTGCAGGCTCGACAATCAGCTGTAACAACCACTCCGGCATATCAGATAATGGTACTTCAAGCGTCTACTTGATAACTCCCATTCGTACCTTTTCCTACAAGCATGTAGAGAGGAAGAAACCACTATGTATCCTCCTCCCCCCTAATATCTAATCCAGGCAGTATGTTTGTTCGATTTTTGACCTGACCTGGATTTTTAAATAAAATATGGCGTCCTAAAATATAGAACCGTATGAGACGCTTGTTGAAAATAGCAGAATTAAATCCTAAACTTACACCTCATTTATTATTTCATACCCATACACTCTATTAGCTGAAGCAAAAGTAAGTCTTACACAAATAATGGAACGATTAGGAAATAAAAAATGAAGACACAACGAAAAATGTATATTTACATGTTACAAAAGAAATGAAAAAAAAGGCTTCCCAAAAGTTCAAAGAACTAATGGGAAACCTCTGATTTAGGCCCTTATTGAAAGAAAATGTTACCCTTTTGTTACCCCTTGGGTATCGTAAAGTATTTAAGGGTCTAGAAACCCATCGTTAATGGAGTTCAGGGGGAATGATTACATCATGCCGCCCATACCGCCCATGCCGCCCATGTCAGGCATTCCGCCGCCAGCGTTTTCTTCTGGCTTGTCAGCGACAACGGCTTCAGTTGTTAAGAACATTGCAGCTACAGACGCAGCGTTTTGAAGAGCTGAGCGTGTAACTTTCGTTGGGTCAACGATACCTTTTTCGATCATGTTTACCCATTCGCCAGTTGCAGCGTTGAAGCCTACGCCGATTTCTTCGTTTTTGAGGCGCTCAACGATGACAGATCCTTCAAGACCAGCGTTGTGTGCGATTTGACGGATTGGCTCTTCAAGCGCGCGAAGCACGATGTTGATACCTGTTTGAGCATCGCCTTCAGCTTCAACTGCAGCGACTTTGTTATATACGTTTACAAGCGCTGTACCACCACCGGATACGATGCCTTCTTCAACAGCTGCGCGAGTTGAGTTCAAGGCGTCTTCGATGCGAAGTTTACGCTCTTTCAGCTCAGTTTCAGTCGCAGCGCCGACTTTGATGACAGCTACGCCGCCAGCAAGTTTAGCAAGACGCTCTTGTAATTTTTCTCTGTCGAATTCAGAAGTTGTTTCTTCCACTTGAGCGCGGATTTGAGTCACGCGGGCAGAAATTTTGTCTGTTTCGCCAGCGCCTTCAACGATTGTTGTGTTTTCTTTAGTAACGACAACTTTAGAAGCGCGTCCCAATTGAGCGATTTGAGTAGATTTCAGGTCAAGGCCAAGATCTTCTGTGATGACTTCTCCGCCAGTAAGGACAGCGATGTCTTCAAGCATTGCTTTACGGCGGTCACCGAAGCCAGGAGCTTTAACAGCAACTGCGTTGAATGTGCCGCGAAGTTTGTTCACAACAAGTGTTGCAAGTGCTTCGCCTTCAACATCCTCAGCGATCAGAAGCAATGGTTTGCCTTGCTGAACAACCTGCTCAAGCACAGGAAGGATTTCTTGAATGTTTGTGATTTTTTTGTCTGTGATTAAGATGTAAGGATTGTCAAGAACCGCTTCCATCTTATCAGAGTCAGTTACCATGTAAGGAGACGCATATCCGCGGTCGAATTGCATACCTTCAACAACTTCAAGCTCAGTTGTGAAGCCTTTAGACTCTTCGATTGTGATAACGCCGTCGTTTCCTACGCGCTCCATTGCTTCAGCGATAAGGCTTCCGACTTCCTCATCAGCAGCAGAGATCGCAGCAACCTGAGCGATAGACTCTTTGCCTTCGATTGGCTTAGAAATTTCTTTTAAGTTTTCGATCGCAACCGCTACAGCTTGTTCCATCCCTTTACGCACGCCTACAGGGTTAGCGCCTGCTGTTACGTTTTTAAGGCCTTCACGGATCATTGCTTGCGCAAGAACTGTCGCAGTTGTTGTACCGTCACCGGCAACGTCGTTTGTTTTGCTGGCTACTTCAGCTACAAGCTTCGCACCCATGTTTTCAAACGCATCTTCAAGCTCGATTTCTTTAGCGATTGTTACACCGTCATTTGTGATTAACGGAGAACCGAATTTTTTCTCTAGAACCACGTTGCGTCCTTTTGGTCCTAAAGTTACTTTAACAGCATCAGCAAGTGCATCGACACCGCGAAGCATTGCGCGGCGAGCTTCTTCACTAAACTTAATTTCTTTTGCCATGTTTACAAGACCTCCTCAAATGTTTTAAGTATTGTTTATTTAAGAATTAGCCGATAACAGCTAAAATGTCGCTTTCACGTAAGATTAAGTATTCAGTACCTTCGTATTTCACTTCAGTACCTGCGTATTTTGAGAAGATAATGCGGTCGCCCTCTTTTACTTCTAAAGCAACGCGCTCTCCGCTTTCTAACACGCGACCTGAACCAGCTGCCACGATTTTGCCTTCTTGCGGTTTTTCTTTTGCAGAATCCGGCAACACAATTCCGCTGGCAGTTTTTTCTTCAGATTCTACGAGTTCAATGACAACGCGATCACCTAATGGCTTTAACAATGTAATAACCTCCTCAATAGTATGAATATGCAATTTTAGCACTCAGCACTAAAGAGTGCTAACACAATTCTTATAATAAAGAATCTCCCTTCCAATTTCAAGTGATAAGATAAAAATTTTTTCACGCTTACATCATTCTTTTCCGCTCGCTTTTCCGTTAGCTTTTTCACCCCCGTACCGATTATGTTACAATAGCTGTAGATGAACGAAACCCACTTAACAAAGGAGTACATACCATTTGAGAAAACAGTATTGGTTTATTATTTTGACATATATCATCATGCAGTTTTCCGCATTAATCGCGATTCCCTTGTTATTTAAATTCGGTTATGCCGGAGGACAGCCTACAGATGAAAATATGCTGCATGCACAAGGATTATGGTCCGTTATCAGCTTTATCGCCTGTCTCGTTGTTGTTCTGCTCATTCTGAGAACCGTTCCGAAAGAAACGCTGCGAAACGGACAGAAGGACTCAATCGGACTTTCTATCCTTTGGGCGATAGCCGGTTTTTTCATTGCCCTTTTCTCTCAAGGAATAGCAGGCTCTATTGAATATTATGTTTTTGGCATCGGAAGAGAATCAGAAAATACACAAGCGATTCTGGATGTCATTCAGGCAGTCCCGCTCATGATTATCGTTTCTTCCATCGTCGGGCCTATATTAGAAGAAATCATCTTCAGAAAAATCATTTTCGGCGCGCTGTACGAAAAAACGAATTTCTTTTTTGCAGGACTGATCAGCTCAGTTATTTTCGGTATTGTTCACGCTGATTTGAAGCATCTTCTTCTATATACAGCAATGGGCTTTACCTTTGCCTTTTTATATGCCAGAACAAAACGGATATGGGTGCCGATTTTCGCCCATTTAATGATGAATACATTCGTCGTCATCATGCAGCTTGAGCCTGTTCGGAATTACCTTGAACAGCAGAGCACACAAATGCAATTGATTATTGGAGGATTATTTTTATGAGAAACCCGGTAGTTTGGGGAATGATCTACTTTGCCGTAGGGTGCATCTTTACTTATCTTGCCGCAAGCTCGCCAGGCAGCATGTGGTCATTTTACTCCATCCTGCTGATGGTGTTCGCCGCTTACAACATCAGCATTTCTTTTAAGATGTTCGCCTTTTCATTTAAAATCAAAAAGAACCAAAAATAAAGAAAATCCATTTCTGAATGAGAAATGGATTCAAATTAAATCCTAAAACGGCTTTCGTTTTAGGATTTTGTCATTTTCAGCGTGGTTGAAAACCCTTGAAGTCTAGGAAAGGCGAGCATCGGAGCGGAGCGAATGTTTTCATTCGTGAGCACCAACGCACAGGCTTGACAACGAATGCGGGGGGTTTGTCAACACGCTGAATCCATTTCTCTCATGAGAAATGGATTTTTTATTATTGCCCCGAAGACACGTCCTGATCGGCAGCACTGCTTTTCTGCGCTTTCCGATAGGCGGCCTTCGATATAAGGATACTGATTTCATATAAAATCAAAAGCGGGACTGTGACCATCATATGGGACAGAAGCTCAGGCGGTGTAATCAGGGCTGCGATCACCAGCAGCGTAAAATACGCATACTTTCTGATTTTCGCCAAGAACATCGGTGTCACAATTCCGAGCCTGGTCAAAAACATGAGGATGACCGGCATTTGAAACAGCAGTCCAAACGGAATCGTCAGCTGCAGAAGAAAATGAAAATATTCATTAATTCCGATCACCTGATTGACATTCAAATCCTGAGAAATCCGCTTCATAAAATCAACAACAAAAGGAAATAAAATATAATATGAAAAAGATAAGCCCGCTAAAAACAGCAAAATAGAGATCGGAATGTAGCTGAGCGTTACTTTGCGCTCTTTCTCATAGAGACCCGGGCTCACAAAAGCCCAAAGCTGATAAAGAATAACCGGCGAGGTCAGGACTATGCCGATGATAAACGCAAACTGCATAAACACATAAAGCGGGTCTGTCAGGTTAAACGCGTTAAGCGTAAGCTGCTTCGCTTCATCTGTTTCTTGCAGATACACAATAATCGGCTTCGCTAAAAAAAATCCAGCAATAAAGAAAACGACAAACGCCAGCGCTACAATCAGCAACCGTTTTCGAAGCTCAGCAATATGCTCCAGCAGCGACATTTGATTCACTTTCATTCGTGTCATCCTAACTTACTGATCTTCTTTCTTTTTTTCCTCTTCATCACTCGTTAATCCTTTTGTAGCGTTTTTGAATTCACGAAGTGTGTCTCCCGCTGCTTTCCCCAATTCAGGCAGCTTTTTGGGACCGAAGATAATAAGAGCAACGATTGCGATAACAGCAAGGCTTCCAGGACCGATCGGCATATTTGGGCTCCTCCTTTCCCTCTATTCGATTTCCTCTAAAACTGAATAATGCTTCAAAAAATAAACCAGTGACTGAAGCTCAACTGCTAAATCTATATGATGAATTCGAATGTGTTCCGGCACATTCAAACGGGCCGGCGTAAAATTAAGGATTCCCTTGATTCCTAATGCGACCAATCTATCTGTAATGGATTGAGCGGCAACTGCAGGCACTGTAAGAATGGCAACTGATTCATCTTTTACGTGTTGTTCAAGGTCATCAAGGTTATAGACGGGCACGCCGCCTACCTCAGTTCCTATTTTACTCTCATTTATATCAAAAGCCATAGAAATTTTTGTGTTATTGTTTTTTGTGAAATTATAGTGAAGAAATGCCGTTCCCAAGTTCCCGACACCAATCAAGATGACGTCTGTCATCTCATCCTGATCAAGCGTTTTTCGGAAAAAAGACAGCAAATAATCCACATTATATCCGTATCCTTTTTTGCCAAGAGCTCCAAAATAGGAAAAATCCCTCCGAATCGTGGCAGAATCAACCTTTACGGCATCACTGAGTTCAGCGGATGATACACGCTGTTTTCCTGACGCATGCAGATTCTTTAAAAAGCGATAGTAAAGCGGCAGCCGTTTCGCCGTCGCCTGCGGAATTTTTGATTGATCCTTATTCATTTTTGGTCCTCCAAATTATACTCGGATAGTTCTCTTTTAAAGTCACCGTTTATCCCGCCTGTCTTCTCCAGCAAGAAAGTAGGGCCGATGACCATCCCCTTATCAAGGGCCTTGCACATATCGTAAACGGTAAGAGCGCACACCGATGCAGAAGTGAGCGCTTCCATTTCCACACCTGTACTCCCTTTCGTTTTGACCTGTGCTTTTATATGAAGTATAACTTCTGCTTCTTTTATTTTCCAGTCAAACGATATATCTACCCCGCTCAATGAAAGCGGATGGCACATCGGAATGATATTCGACGTTTGCTTTGCGGCCATAATGCCTGCCACCTGCGCGACAGCCAGTACATCTCCTTTGCCGATATCGTGACTTTGTATTTTCTCGTACACCTCATTCTTCATGTGTACGCTTGAAACAGCCGCCGCAGTACGGACAGTCGAAGATTTTTCGCTGATATCCACCATCTGGGCTCTGCCCTGTTCATTAAAATGAGAAAATCCATTCATATTAAAACGCTCCTTAAACAGATCATACACTATTTTCTTCTCTATGTCTTATATGGCCAATGTATTGTTTGCTGACTTCTGGTTCATAAGCTACACTTAACTTATTATAGCAGAGGTGAAATAATATGATGATCTTACAAGTTAATCAGCTGTCCAAATCATTTGGTGCTGATACTATTTTAAACAATATAAAGCTGGAAGTCAGAAATCGTGATCGCATCGCCATTGTAGGAAGAAATGGCGCCGGAAAATCCACGCTCCTTAAAATTATCGCAGGCCAGCTTTCGTATGAAAAGGGCGAAATTATTAAACCGAAAGATATTACAATGGGATATCTCGCCCAGCATACTGGCTTGGATTCTAAGCTTACCATAAAAGAAGAGCTGCTGACTGTTTTTGACCACTTAAAAGCAATGGAAAAGGAAATGCGGGCTATGGAAGAAAAAATGGCGGCAGCTGACCCGGGTGAATTAGAAAGCATCATGAAAACCTACGACCGCCTTCAGCAGGAATTCAAAGATAAAGGCGGCTATCAATATGAAGCGGATGTAAGATCTGTGCTGCATGGTCTCGGCTTCAGCCATTTTGACGATTCTACACAGGTTCAAAGCCTCAGCGGAGGCCAGAAAACAAGACTGGCTTTAGGTAAGCTTCTGTTAACACAGCCTGATTTGCTCATTCTCGATGAGCCGACAAACCATCTGGATATTGATACGCTTACCTGGCTTGAGCATTATTTACAAGGCTATTCAGGCGCCATCCTCATCGTTTCGCATGACCGCTACTTTTTGGACAAAGTAGTAAACCAGGTATACGAGGTATCAAGAGCAGAAAGCAAAAAGTATCACGGCAACTACAGCGCTTATCTCGACCAAAAAGCCGCGCAGTATGAAAAAGATCTTAAAATGTATGAAAAGCAGCAGGACGAGATTGCAAAGCTGCAGGACTTCGTAGACCGAAATCTGGCGAGAGCCTCTACCACCAAAAGGGCGCAGAGCCGCAGAAAGCAGCTTGAGCGAATGGAAGTCATGTCAATACCGCTTGGCGATGAAAAATCTGCAAACTTTCATTTTGATATTACAAAACAGAGCGGAAATGAAGTCCTCCGTGTTCAGGATCTCACAATCAGCTATGAAAACCAGCCGCCGCTTTTAACAGAAGTGTCATTCATGCTCACAAGAGGAGAAAGCGCAGCGCTTGTCGGCCCTAACGGAATTGGTAAATCGACATTACTGAAAACATTGATAGACACCCTAAAACCAGATCAAGGAACGATCTCATACGGCTCAAATGTCAGTGTCGGCTATTATGATCAGGAACAGGCTGAGTTGACTTCCTCTAAACGTGTCCTTGATGAGCTGTGGGACGAGTACCCCGGGCTCCCAGAAAAAGAAATCAGAACGTGTCTCGGAAATTTCTTATTCTCCGGAGATGATGTGCTGAAACCAGTTCATTCACTGAGCGGAGGCGAAAAAGCAAGATTGGCTCTAGCTAAGCTGATGCTTCAAAAAGCCAACTTTCTCATCCTTGATGAACCGACGAACCATCTGGACTTAGACAGCAAAGAAGTTCTCGAAAACGCGCTGATTGATTATCCAGGCACACTGTTATTTGTCTCACATGACAGATATTTTATTAACAGAATCGCCACAAGAGTATTGGAGCTTTCTTCAAGCCATATAGAGGAGTATCTGGGAGATTACGATTATTATACAGAGAAAAAAACAGAGCAGCTTGAATTGGAGAAAATAAATCAGCAAGAGGAAACTGAAAAAACGCCAGCTACAGTGAAGTCTGACTCCAAACGTTCCTACGAGGAAGAAAAAGAATGGAAAAAGAAAGAGCGCCAACGCCTCCGTCGGATTGAAGAAATTGAAACCACTGTTCAAACCATTGAAGAGAACATTAGCCGCAATGATGAATTGCTATGTGACCCTGAAGTCTATCAGGATCATGAAAAAGTACAAGCTATCCATGCAGACAATGAGAAGCTTAATCAGGAGCTGGAATCTCTTTTGGCCGAATGGGAAGAACTATCCACAGAAGAAGATTAAAAAAGTCAAGCACCTCTTTTTAGAGGTGCTTTTTATCCACAGAACATCCCCTAATAAATAAACAAAGTAAGCGCTTTATACACACTATCCACAAAATATTCTGAATTTATCCACTTTATTAACAGTGACCTCAGCCCTTTATCCATCAATATCTCTATAATTACTCACAGACATGTGGATAAATTGTGAATTGTCTGTTAATAACAAACATATAAAAAGTCTCACGCTATTATCTCGTGAGACTTTGATAAGAAGCCAATTCAAGGCCGGGCTGGCCATTCATATCATATGCACCGCGAATTCCTTTTTCAAAAGCAATTGTACCAGCAGCAGCAATCATCGCAGCATTATCCGTGCATAAAGCTAATGGAGGAATGACAAGCGTAATCCCTTCATGCTGGGCAAATTCCTTTTCTAATGCAGCTCTGAGGCCTCTGTTTGCAGCTACTCCTCCGGCTAAAAGGACCTGTTTGACATCATATTCCTTTGCCGCGCGCGCCGTTTTGGTTACCAAGACATCGATCACACTATTTTGGAAACTGGCAGACAAATCTTCCGGAGCAATCTCTTGCCCTTTTTGGGATGCATTATGAAGCGTATTGATCACCGCAGACTTCAATCCGCTAAAGCTGAAGTTGTAAGAGCCTTCTTCAAGCCATGCGCGAGGAAGCGGAATATTGTCATTCCCTTTTTCAGCTAGCTTGTCAATTTGCGGTCCACCCGGATATGGCAATCCCATCGTCCGCGCCACTTTGTCGTAGGCTTCTCCTGCCGCATCATCAAGGGTTTCCCCAATGACTTCAAATGATCCATGTTCCTTCATATAAACCAGTTCTGTATGGCCTCCTGAAACGACCAATGCCAGTGCCGGGAACACGATGTCTTCTACAAGACGGTTCGCGTATATATGACCGGCTATATGATGAACGCCTACTAACGGAATGTTATGTGCAAAGCTCAATGCTTTAGCGGCATTCACTCCGATAAGAAGCGCTCCCACCAGTCCCGGACCTTCTGTTACTGCAATCGCATCAATATCACTATACGTCATGCCAGCTTTGCGAAAAGCCTCTTCTATAACCAAAGTGATTTGTTCAACATGATGTCTTGAAGCAATTTCCGGAACAACGCCTCCGAAGCGCTTATGGCTTTCAATTTGAGAGGCTACTACATTTGAAATGATCTCTTTCCCGTTTTTCACAATAGCTGCAGCAGTCTCATCACAGCTTGTTTCAATTCCTAATACGTACATGTCTTTTTGCTCACTCATTTATCGTCACCCACATAATTAACGCATCTTCCCCGTTATCAGTATAATAGTTCTTTCTTATTCCGCCGGGCTGCATCCCGAATTTCTTATATAAGCCTTGAGCAGGATGATTCGAAACCCTCACTTCAAGCGAAAGCCGCCTTGCGTCTTTTTCTTTGCACAGTTCAACAGCTGAGCGAAAAAGCGTTTCTCCTAAAGACTGGCCGCGATACTCTGGTTTTATCGCTATATTTGTAATTTGGGCATCGTCCATCACAATCCAAATCCCGCAATACCCAGCAAGATGGCCGTCCTTTTCAATCACGAGATAATGAGCATACGGATTTTCCAGCAGCTCATGATAAAACGAATCCTTCGTCCAAGGAGACGTAAAGGAGGATGCTTCGATTTCGTATACGTGATCTATATCTTCAAGCCGCATATTTCTGACCGCTGCTTTTGTTTTCATCCTATCACCCTACTTTTGACTTTCAATCCATTTCGCTTCAGCTTCTGCCAGCCGCAAGTAATCCGGGACAAGCCCATGAACATCAGCTGCTTCCTTTTCCTTCCCGAGAAAAGCCAATTCTGAAGGACGCGGGTTATGCTGGGCGGCAGTTCCAATGAACCCTTTTGTTCCAAGCACATCCTCGATCATCTGCTTGTGAATAGAAGTGTCGTGACCTAAAAACAAAACAGAACGATTCTTTTCTTTTAGCATCTCCAGCCAATCTGCCAGCATCACATTTTGATCTGGAACAACTTGCTCTAAAAGTCCATTTTTATATTGATACAGACCTGTGTACACCTGTCCCCGTCTAGCATCAAAGATTGGGCTGATCAGACCGTCAAAATGCCGACCATTTGCCGCAAGCGTCTCAAGACTTGATACAGCACTTATTGGAATGTCTAAAGACCAGGCAAGTGTTTTGGCCAACGTCACACCTATTCTTACTCCTGTGTATGAACCAGGGCCTTTTGCAACGACAATTTTAGAAAGGTCCTGCGGTGCCATATCACAATCATTCAGCAATGAATGAACAGCAGGCATCGCTCTTACAGAGTGGTTCTTTTTCAAGTATGTAATGTATTCTGCTATAACGGTGTCTTCTCGAAGCAGCGCAATGCCCAATGTATAATTTGATGTATCAATTGCTAATATTGTCATGTCTACTTAACTCCTCACAAAGCATTTCATACCGATTCCCGACAGCAGTAAAGGTAATTTCCCGCTCATCATCACCAGCTCTTTTGATGACAATTTGCAGTCGCTCCTGCGGCAGCTGTTCTTCAATTAAATGAGCCCATTCAACGAGACAGACACCTTGTCCGTGAAAATATTCATCAAGTCCCAAATCTTCACTTTCATCTTCCATTCTATACACATCCATATGATAAAGAGGAAGTACGCCATCGTTATATTCTTTTATAATTGTAAAAGTCGGACTGTTTACAACACGTGTAATTCCCAGCCCTTCTGCAAAACCTTTCGTAAAAGTCGTTTTTCCTGCACCTAAATCGCCCTCTAATGTCAGGACGTCTCCCGGTTTAGCAAACGATGCCGTCAGCTTGGCAATTGCTTTTGTTTCTTCTGGATTTACAGTTCTCCATTTTAATTGCTTCACACAAGTCACCCGTCTTATTTAAAATGATTATATCCCTTTTTCTCTAAGATCATTGATGTTTGATCTGTTTTTAGGATCACTTTAGATTTTGTTTTTTCCCTGACATGGCCAATCTTTGTAATGGGAAGTTGACGTGCTGCGCACTGTTGCTTCAACACTTCCCACTCCTCATTTGAAACCGTCCCTGTCAGCTCAAAATCCTCACCGCCAAACAAAGCCCATTCTTTCCAGTTAGGATGAAGCTTAGGCAAATCAGAATGAATTGGAAGCATGCTTTCATCAATTTCAATTGAAACACAGCTGGCTTCTGCAATCTCGTTCAGTTCACTAGCCAATCCGTCACTAACATCATTTAAAGCTGCCCGTTTAAAAATCGAGCATAATCTGCCGACGCTTACTCTTGGCTCAGGCCGTTTATGCCTGTGGATAAAGTAATCCGTTTCCACAGATGAGTTTTGAGGATTAGTCTCTTCCAGCAATAAAGAAAGCCCTGCTGCAGAAGAACCGATTTCACCGGTTACAAACACAATATCATTCGGTTTTGCCAAGCTGCGCAAACAGGCCTGTCCCTTTTCAATTTCACCGATCACAGTGACTGTAACGACTAATTTGTCAGCGGTAGAAACTGTATCGCCGCCAATCAGATCCATATGATATAGTTTCGCCAGTTCATTCATTCCTTCATACATCGCCTTAATTTCAGATTCAGTCCATTTTGAAGGTATCGCAAGTGATACCAGATAAAACTTAGGAATGCCTCCCATCGCGGCAATATCACTTATATTAACGGCTAACGCCTTATACCCGATATCTTCAGGTGAGGAATAGTGTAATTTGAAGTGTACGTCTTCTACCATAGTATCAACACAAACAATTTCCTGAACGCCGTGTTTCGCAGTGTAGAGCGCTGCATCATCACCTATTCCTACATCAACGGAAGAATGGTGAATGGTCCGCGGAGTAATGCTATGTATCAAATCAAATTCATCCATGAACCAAAATCTCCTTTCAACCCTGCTTATGCCTATATGTGCTCTTCCTAGTTTATCGAATTTTGCTGGAATATCCAAGATGTTCCCGATATAAAGAAAGCTTGGCTATGACACCAAGCAGAAGATACAGTAAAAGAAAACACAAAAAAAACGAAAACATGATCGTTTCGTTTACATTAATGGCGGTCCGGACGGGACTCGAACCCGCGACCTCCTGCGTGACAGGCAGGCATTCTAACCAACTGAACTACCGGACCATATTTGTATAAGATTATTTTGGTTGCACCCTTAGGGCACTCCTTATTTAATCATATATTTGGTTGCGGGGGCAGGATTTGAACCTGCGACCTTCGGGTTATGAGCCCGACGAGCTACCGAACTGCTCCACCCCGCGATGATAAAAGTAATGCTTGGCGGCGTCCTACTCTCACAGGGGGAAACCCCCGACTACCATCGGCGCTGAAGAGCTTAACTTCCGTGTTCGGTATGGGAACGGGTGTGACCTCTTCGCTATCGCCACCAAACAAATTGAGAGTGTTCTCTCAAAACTAGATAACAGGTGTGACATCATTCAAAAATATGGTTAAGTCCTCGATCGATTAGTATCTGTCAGCTCCATGTGTCGCCACACTTCCACCTCAGACCTATCAACCTGATCATCTTTCAGGGATCTTACTTCCTTGCGGAATGGGAAATCTCATCTTGAGGGGGGCTTCATGCTTAGATGCTTTCAGCACTTATCCCGTCCGCACATAGCTACCCAGCGATGCCCTTGGCAGAACAACTGGTACACCAGCGGTGCGTCCATCCCGGTCCTCTCGTACTAAGGACAGCTCCTCTCAAATTTCCTGCGCCCGCGACGGATAGGGACCGAACTGTCTCACGACGTTCTGAACCCAGCTCGCGTACCGCTTTAATGGGCGAACAGCCCAACCCTTGGGACCGACTACAGCCCCAGGATGCGATGAGCCGACATCGAGGTGCCAAACCTCCCCGTCGATGTGGACTCTTGGGGGAGATAAGCCTGTTATCCCCGGGGTAGCTTTTATCCGTTGAGCGATGGCCCTTCCATGCGGAACCACCGGATCACTAAGCCCGACTTTCGTCCCTGCTCGACTTGTAGGTCTCGCAGTCAAGCTCCCTTGTGCCTTTACACTCTGCGAATGATTTCCAACCATTCTGAGGGAACCTTTGGGCGCCTCCGTTACCTTTTAGGAGGCGACCGCCCCAGTCAAACTGCCCACCTGACACTGTCTCCCCGCCCGATAAGGGCGGCGGGTTAGAAGGTCAATACAGCCAGGGTAGTATCCCACCGATGCCTCCACCGAAGCTGGCGCTCCGGTTTCCAAGGCTCCTACCTATCCTGTACAAGCTGTACCAACATTCAATATCAGGCTGCAGTAAAGCTCCACGGGGTCTTTCCGTCCTGTCGCGGGTAACCTGCATCTTCACAGGTACTATAATTTCACCGAGTCTCTCGTTGAGACAGTGCCCAGATCGTTGCGCCTTTCGTGCGGGTCGGAACTTACCCGACAAGGAATTTCGCTACCTTAGGACCGTTATAGTTACGGCCGCCGTTTACTGGGGCTTCAATTCGCACCTTCGCTTACGCTAAGCGCTCCTCTTAACCTTCCAGCACCGGGCAGGCGTCAGCCCCTATACTTCGCCTTACGGCTTCGCAGAGACCTGTGTTTTTGCTAAACAGTCGCCTGGGCCTATTCACTGCGGCTCTCTCGGGCTTGCACCCTAACAGAGCACCCCTTCTCCCGAAGTTACGGGGTCATTTTGCCGAGTTCCTTAACGAGAGTTCTCTCGATCACCTTAGGATTCTCTCCTCGCCTACCTGTGTCGGTTTGCGGTACGGGCACCTCTCACCTCGCTAGAGGCTTTTCTTGGCAGTGTGGAATCAGGAACTTCGCTACTATATTTCGCTCGCCATCACAGCTCAGCCTTATGGGAAACGGATTTGCCTATTTCCCAGCCTAACTGCTTGGACGCGGATATCCAATACCGCGCTTACCCTATCCTCCTGCGTCCCCCCATTGCTCAAATGGTGAGGAGGTGGTACAGGAATATCAACCTGTTGTCCATCGCCTACGCCTTTCGGCCTCGGCTTAGGTCCCGACTAACCCTGAGCGGACGAGCCTTCCTCAGGAAACCTTAGGCATTCGGTGGAGGGGATTCTCACCCCTCTTTCGCTACTCATACCGGCATTCTCACTTCTAAGCGCTCCACCAGTCCTTCCGGTCTGGCTTCACAGCCCTTAGAACGCTCTCCTACCACTGTTCGAAGAACAGTCCGCAGCTTCGGTGATACGTTTAGCCCCGGTACATTTTCGGCGCAGAGTCACTCGACCAGTGAGCTATTACGCACTCTTTAAATGGTGGCTGCTTCTAAGCCAACATCCTGGTTGTCTAAGCAACTCCACATCCTTTTCCACTTAACGTATACTTTGGGACCTTAGCTGGCGGTCTGGGCTGTTTCCCTTTCGACTACGGATCTTATCACTCGCAGTCTGACTCCCAAGGATAAGTCATTGGCATTCGGAGTTTGACTGAATTCGGTAACCCGGTAGGGGCCCCTAGTCCAATCAGTGCTCTACCTCCAAGACTCTTACCTTGAGGCTAGCCCTAAAGCTATTTCGGAGAGAACCAGCTATCTCCAGGTTCGATTGGCATTTCACCCCTACCCACACCTCATCCCCGCACTTTTCAACGTGCGTGGGTTCGGGCCTCCATTCAGTGTTACCTGAACTTCACCCTGGACATGGGTAGATCACCTGGTTTCGGGTCTACGACCACGTACTCATGCGCCCTATTCAGACTCGCTTTCGCTGCGGCTCCGCATCTTCTGCTTAACCTTGCACGGGATCGTAACTCGCCGGTTCATTCTACAAAAGGCACGCCATCACCCGTTAACGGGCTCTGACTACTTGTAGGCACACGGTTTCAGGATCTCTTTCACTCCCCTTCCGGGGTGCTTTTCACCTTTCCCTCACGGTACTGGTTCACTATCGGTCACTAGGGAGTATTTAGCCTTGGGAGATGGTCCTCCCGGATTCCGACGGAATTTCACGTGTTCCGCCGTACTCAGGATCCACTCAGGAGAGAACGAAGTTTTGACTACAGGGCTGTTACCTCCTATGGCGGGCCTTTCCAGACCTCTTCATCTACCTCGTTCCTTTGTAACTCCGTACAGAGTGTCCTACAACCCCAAGAGGCAAGCCTCTTGGTTTGGGCTAATCCCGTTTCGCTCGCCGCTACTCAGGGAATCGCATTTGCTTTCTCTTCCTCCGGGTACTTAGATGTTTCAGTTCCCCGGGTCTGCCTTCTCATATCCTATGAATTCAGATATGGATACCACTCCATTACGAGTGGTGGGTTTCCCCATTCGGAAATCTCCGGATCAAAGCTTGCTTACAGCTCCCCGAAGCATATCGGTGTTCGTCCCGTCCTTCATCGGCTCCTAGTGCCAAGGCATCCACCGTGCGCCCTTTCTAACTTAACCGTTAAAAAGAATCACTATGTGATATCTTGTATTACTTGAATGTGATGTCTACTGTTATCTAGTTTTCAAAGAACACGTTTCGAAGGAATGATCCTTCAAAACTAAACAAGACAGGGAACGTTCTGTTTATAAGACCCAAGGTCTTATATTCCGTATAATATCCTTAGAAAGGAGGTGATCCAGCCGCACCTTCCGATACGGCTACCTTGTTACGACTTCACCCCAATCATCTGTCCCACCTTCGGCGGCTGGCTCCTAAAAGGTTACCTCACCGACTTCGGGTGTTACAAACTCTCGTGGTGTGACGGGCGGTGTGTACAAGGCCCGGGAACGTATTCACCGCGGCATGCTGATCCGCGATTACTAGCGATTCCAGCTTCACGCAGTCGAGTTGCAGACTGCGATCCGAACTGAGAACAGATTTGTGGGATTGGCTTAACCTCGCGGTTTCGCTGCCCTTTGTTCTGTCCATTGTAGCACGTGTGTAGCCCAGGTCATAAGGGGCATGATGATTTGACGTCATCCCCACCTTCCTCCGGTTTGTCACCGGCAGTCACCTTAGAGTGCCCAACTGAATGCTGGCAACTAAGATCAAGGGTTGCGCTCGTTGCGGGACTTAACCCAACATCTCACGACACGAGCTGACGACAACCATGCACCACCTGTCACTCTGCCCCCGAAGGGGACGTCCTATCTCTAGGATTGTCAGAGGATGTCAAGACCTGGTAAGGTTCTTCGCGTTGCTTCGAATTAAACCACATGCTCCACCGCTTGTGCGGGCCCCCGTCAATTCCTTTGAGTTTCAGTCTTGCGACCGTACTCCCCAGGCGGAGTGCTTAATGCGTTAGCTGCAGCACTAAGGGGCGGAAACCCCCTAACACTTAGCACTCATCGTTTACGGCGTGGACTACCAGGGTATCTAATCCTGTTCGCTCCCCACGCTTTCGCTCCTCAGCGTCAGTTACAGACCAGAGAGTCGCCTTCGCCACTGGTGTTCCTCCACATCTCTACGCATTTCACCGCTACACGTGGAATTCCACTCTCCTCTTCTGCACTCAAGTTCCCCAGTTTCCAATGACCCTCCCCGGTTGAGCCGGGGGCTTTCACATCAGACTTAAGAAACCGCCTGCGAGCCCTTTACGCCCAATAATTCCGGACAACGCTTGCCACCTACGTATTACCGCGGCTGCTGGCACGTAGTTAGCCGTGGCTTTCTGGTTAGGTACCGTCAAGGTACCGCCCTATTCGAACGGTACTTGTTCTTCCCTAACAACAGAGCTTTACGATCCGAAAACCTTCATCACTCACGCGGCGTTGCTCCGTCAGACTTTCGTCCATTGCGGAAGATTCCCTACTGCTGCCTCCCGTAGGAGTCTGGGCCGTGTCTCAGTCCCAGTGTGGCCGATCACCCTCTCAGGTCGGCTACGCATCGTTGCCTTGGTGAGCCATTACCTCACCAACTAGCTAATGCGCCGCGGGTCCATCTGTAAGTGGTAGCCGAAGCCACCTTTTATGTTTGAACCATGCGGTTCAAACAACCATCCGGTATTAGCCCCGGTTTCCCGGAGTTATCCCAGTCTTACAGGCAGGTTACCCACGTGTTACTCACCCGTCCGCCGCTAACATCAGGGAGCAAGCTCCCATCTGTCCGCTCGACTTGCATGTATTAGGCACGCCGCCAGCGTTCGTCCTGAGCCAGGATCAAACTCTCCGATAAAGTAGTTTGACTGACTACGCACATCGCTGTGCGATTTTTAAAAACTGAATTAACAGGTACGTTTTGTCTTGTTTAGTTTTCAAAGATCATTCAATAATGGAGCGGGTGATGAGAATCGAACTCACGACATCAGCTTGGAAGGCTGAGGTTTTACCACTAAACTACACCCGCGTGGTATCTTATATGGCGCGCCCGAGAGGAGTCGAACCCCTAACCTTTTGATCCGTAGTCAAACGCTCTATCCAATTGAGCTACGGGCGCTTATCAAGCGACTTAACTATCATACTATCATTTGATGTTGAAGTCAAGAAGTTTTTTAAAAATGTTTTTCGAATCTTTTTCAATTCGACTTATCTTATTATACACATTTTCGAAATCTTGTAAACACCTTAGAAAAACTTTTTTGTTTTTCTGTTTTGTTTCACGCTGTTCATCAGCGACGTTTAATAATATACCATGCCTGTTTTATTTGGTCAACACTTTTCCTGTATTTTTTTATTTTCTTCTTTCACGCCTTCCCATGCTTATCATGTATATATTTTATCTCATCTTACAAATAATATAAGAAAATCTCTTAAGAAGAAATGAGGCGTGTTATGTATTACTACAAAGAGGAACTGATTAATATCATTAAACCGGACAAGCCAGACCCGGCAGCTGCTAAGGTCCTGCAGGAGATATTAGGCGGTCATTACGGAGAAATGCGTACAATGATGCAGTTTTTTTTCCAAAGCTCTAATTTCAGAGGAAAGCAGAAACAGTATCGCGATCTGCTTCGCGGCATTTTTTTAGAGGAGATTGCCCACGTTGAACTGGTTCAAAACACAATCAATGCTTTATTAGATGAATCAGGCGGTGAAGGTGTCGGCAGTCAAGGTACAGATCAAGCGCCACTTGATGAAGCGGTTAAACATGCTAATCCTCATCATTATATTATTGGAGCGCAAAGTTCCCTTCCTGTTGATGCAGGGGGCAATCCGTGGAACGGGTCGTGGGTGTATAACCACGGAAACTTAATTACTGACCTGCTGGATAACCTGCTTCTTGAGTCGACAGGTGTGCTGCAAAAAACAAGAATTTATGAAATGAGCTCTAATCAGACGTTCCGCGAAACACTTGCTTTTCTGATTGTACGCGACAATGCTCACCAGAATGCATTCGCGAAAGCGCTCGAGACATTGGGCGTTGAATGGGCGAAGCTGCTCCCTGTGCCGAATTATGACATTAATAAATATCCTGAGTGCAGAAAGTATGTCGAATTAGGCTACCATAATGCACAGTTTAACTTTAGGTTGGATGAAACGAGAATCAGTGAAATCTATCAAGGGAAATCTCCAAGCCGAAATGGCGGAGAGTTACAAGTAATAGATCCTCCGGCAGGCTTTCCCGTACCAGTGCTTCCTGAAATACCAAATGAACACAGTCCTGGGTTAGGCGATATGAATGCTTAATCCAGTGGGAAGGTGCTCAAGAAACTTCTTGAGCACCTTCAGGCTGTCGAGAAAATCTCGTCAGCCTTTATTTTTCCTTAAAATATCCATTCTTCTGTAATAAAATAAAAGAAAGACTTAAAAGGACGGTGTCTTTCTCATGTTCCACACAAGAAACTCTTCTCAAAACACAGCCGAATTTGTTCTGCTTGACCAACTCGTTGAAGAGGATCACCTGCTTCGGAAAATTGATAAACACATAGACTTCTCTTTCATCATTGAAAAGGTGAAACCTTACTACAGTGAAAACAAAGGCCGCCCCTCACTTGATCCGCTTATTTTATTTAAAATGATGTTTATCGGATACCTCTATGGTATCCGTTCAGAAAGACAGCTTGAAAAAGAAATTTACTACAATATGGCGTACAGATGGTTTCTCGGATTGAACATAAACGACCCGGTTCCACACCACTCCACCATCAGCTGGAACAGACGCACACGCTTTAAAGATACAACCATCTTCCAAGACATTTTTGATGAGATCGTTCTTCAGGCCATCAATCATGACATGGTGGGCGGACGAGTCCTATTCACCGACTCCACACACCTTAAAGCCAATGCCAACAAGCATAAATACACAAGAAAAACAATTGCGCAGGATACCCAAAACTATATCAAGGATTTAAATGAAGCCATTCAAGAGGATCGGGAGGAACACGGAAAAAAACCATTAACAGCCAAAGAGGAGGTGAAAGCTGAAAAAGAGATCCGCCACAGTACAACCGATCCGGAAAGTGGCTATCTGTATCGTGAAAACAAACCAGAAGGTTTTTTCTATTTAGATCACCGCACAACAGATATGAAATACAACATTATCACCGATGCCTACGTCACACCTGGAAATGTCCATGATTCTGTGCCTTATCTTGACCGATTAGACCACCAAATCGCACGATTTGGTTTTCAAGTAGAAGCCGTCGCCCTTGATTCCGGATATTTAACGACTCCGATCTGTAAAGGATTATCTGACCGCCAAATCTTTGGTGTCATCGCACATAGACGTTATCACCCTATCCGAGGCTTGTTTCCAAAATGGAAATTTCATTATGACAGTGAACAAGACAGATACATTTGTCCAAATCACCAAACACTTACATACTCAACAACTGACCGAAAAGGCTACCGGTCATATAAATCAAATCCTGAAATATGTTCCTCATGCCCACTGCTTGAAAACTGTACAAAATCAAAGAATCGGCAGAAAGTGATTACTCGACATGTATGGGAAGATCATAAAGAAAAGGTCAGACAAAATCGCTTGTCTGTTTCAGGAAAAAACCTCTACAAAAAAAGAAAAGAAAAAATAGAGCGAAGCTTTGCAGATTCAAAACAGCTGCATGGGCTTCGCTATTGCAGGTTGAGGGGAAAACGAAATGTGAGTGAACAAGTTCTCCTCACAGCCGCATGCCAGAACATGAAGAAGATTGCCACATACCTAGCCAAGCAAGGCTAGGCATGTGGGAGCGCTTTTTCTGCATCTGAAACCTGGTGAATATCTAAAGAAACAGTATAAAACAAAAAAGCTTGTAGAAAAAACATCGTTTTCTCTACAAGCTGAAGGTGCTCAAGAAACTTCTTGAGCACCTTCTTAATTGTGACATTACGGATTCACTCAACGATTGGCGTTAAAGAATCACCATTCCATATTTCTCCCTTGTTGAGTGTCCAGCTGTCATGATATAAAGCTGAAGCACCCTTGTTTACAGCTGGGCTCCATTCATCATTCCATGCCAGAAAGTAAATGGTTTTAGGATATCTTTGTTTTATTGCATTGATAAATAGGCTGTAATCGAAGCTGCCGTTTGCTGTTTGCGGGCCGACTTCTGTAAAAGCAAAAGGTTTATTAAGCGCTGTTAGCTGATCGTATCCATTGATCGAGTAGGCATCTTGAAAATACGCATCTAATCCGACAATATCCACGTAAGACGCGCCCGGGTAAAAATCAGTTTTAAAATCTCGGTTGGCGTCGGGAGAGTAAACCCAAATCAAATGATCAAGTCCTCTTGTGTCGGTCATATAATGATAGATTTTCTTGTAGAGCTGTTTATATAGAGAGATTCTTTCATTATCCTTTTGGTTATATGATGTAAGTCCCCACCAAAACCATTCACCGTTCATTTCATGCAGCGGCCTGAACAAAACAGGCACACCTTGGTTCTCCAGCTCTTGAAGTCCGTCAGCAATTTTGCTGAGCATGGCATTCAGCCGCTTCCCTTCTGCTGTTGAAGAATCTAGTATTTTTTTATACTGATCGTTTGTAATCGGTGTTTTAAAATGCCCTGACTGAAAAGCAGGATTCGCCAGGTGCAAGCTGATTTGAGGGATTCCACCATTTTTCCAATACGATATTAAATCGCTGTTGCAGCTTACATCTATTGAATCTTCAATATTTGCTGTTTCAAGCCATCCTCTGGCATAATCGCAGCCATAAATAGCAGGCGATTGCCCGGTGGCGCTTCGGATTCTATCAGCCTCAGCCATAGAAAATGTGTCATGACTGTAACCTCCGAACGCTCCGGAAAGGACTCTGTTTTCCGTTCGGTTCGGCAGGTGCGCAAGCCAGTTCATCACTGTTTTTGTTGTCTGCTGGGCATTAGGATTCACAGGCGACACAGTATGCGCTTCAATTGGTTTTGCTAAAACAGCAGACGTAAGTAAAAATATAATGAGCAAAGAGATCGTATGTTTCTTAAACAAATGCAACTCCCCCATTCATTAAGGATGAGATATCATGAATTCACATGTTCCTTCTATTGAAAACTCGCCAAAATGCGCAGGCAAGACAAAGTGTGAGCCTGCATTGCATTCATACTGAATACCATTATTTATGATTCGTCCTGATCCGCTCAGAACACTCCCCAGCAAATAGGTTTGATGTGAAGGAAAAGCAGCTCGGCCGCTAATCTTCCATTTGTACACTGAGAAATAATCTGATTGCACATAAACAATGATCTCAGCGTTACCAACTTCTTTTACTTCCGGTGTATGCACTTTATCGATATGCGGTATCGTTATGACTTCCATGGCTTTTTCTATATGAAGAGTTCTTTTTTGGCCCTGGTCATTACAGCGGTCATAATCGTATACGCGATACGTTGTATCAGAGTTTTGCTGGATTTCAAGGACAAGGGTTCCCTCACATAAAGCATGGAGTGTACCGCTTGGCACATAAAAGAAATCTCCGGGCTTGATTTTGATTCGCCTCAGCAGCCCGTTCCAATCACCGCTTTCTATTCGTTGTTTGAATTCCTCCTTTGTGCTTGCGTGATGTCCCAAAATCAGTTCGGCGTCATCTTTGCAATCAATGATATACCAGCACTCCGTTTTACCAAGGTCGCCATTTTCATGCAGTTTTGCATAATCATCATCAGGATGGACTTGTACGGAGAGATCCATATTGGCGTCCAGCAGCTTTACCAGCAGCGGAAACACCTTACCATCCGGAAACCCGAATATCTCTGGGTGATCTTGCCATACTTGATCTAGTGTCTTTCCTGCCAGCGGGCCGTTCTTTACAGCCGACGGGCCATGGGCATGTGCAGAAACGGCCCAGCACTCACCTGTTTTTTGTGAGGGTATTGCGTAGCCAAAAGCGTCACGAAGCTTCGTCCCTCCCCATAGTCTTTCTTTAAAGACAGGCTCCAAAAATAAAGGATGCGTCATGATCGCACCTCCCCGGATGCTGCCTCTGCTTGTAAGGCCTGATGCGCTAAAACTAGCGTGCCGATGATTCCGGCGTTACTGCCTAAACGTGGAGGTACAATATAATCACTTATATCATCTGACAATTCAGAAAAATCCAAGTAGCTGTTCATGATTTTCTGTACATATTGATAGATATAAGAAAACACTTGTTTCTGTTGCATGACGCCGCCGCCAAGAATGATTTTTTTAGGGGCAAGGATCAAAATATACTGAGCCACCGCTTGGGCAATATAGTACCCTTCCAGTTCCCAGACTTGTGCTATATCTGATAAATCCGCGGCTTTTTTTCCCCAGCGGGCTTCGATAGCGGGGCCTGAAGCTAAGCCTTCAAAACAATCTCCATGATAAGGGCACTTTCCTTGGTATGCGTCATCCATGTGCCTCCGGATATAAATATGG
Source organism: Bacillus sp. FSL W8-1202 (assembly GCF_038006165.1). NCBI lineage: Bacteria > Bacillati > Bacillota > Bacilli > Caryophanales > Bacillaceae > Bacillus > Bacillus sp. FSL W8-1202. The sequence goes on along the minus strand of NZ_JBBOUR010000001.1, from coordinate 1,736,171 downwards.
CCCATCTCTGGGTGCGACAGCCCCTGAAGGAGCCTGCCCCCTACAATAGCCCCCGCTCCGATGCCAGTGCCAATCGTTATATACAGGCAGCTGTCAAGACCCTTCGCTTCACCGAAAAGGAATTCACCCAGCGCCGCAGCGTTGACATCTGTACTAAATCCGACTGGGATTTTCATTTCGTTCTTAACAGTTTGCAAAAAGGGGTAGTGTCTCCAGCCCGCTTTCGGCGTGGCCATAATGGTACCGTATGTTTGACTGGTTTTATCGTTATCAACGGGACCAAAGGAACCAATGCCGATTGCCTGTAATGAAAATTGTCGAAAATATTGAATTACTTTCTCTATCGTTTCATCCGGCATCTTTGTGGGGAATTCTATTCGGTCAATGATTGTTCCATCTTCTCTACCGACAGCACAAACAAACTTTGTGCCGCCTGCTTCAATACCGCCAAGCATGCAGATGGCCTCCTTGTTGTCTCCGCAATCAGCGCCGTATGTTTACAGAAGTCACAACAAACTTGTCATGCCGATGACGTGAAAAGGAATATTCAAATGGAATCCCGGTATCTAAGAAGCCCACATGTTCCACTTCAAGAATTGGATCATCCTGTTTACAGCCCAGATGCTGCTGGTCAATATGATCAGATTTGCAGGCTCTGATTTTCCGATGCGTTCCGGCGATTTTGAGCTGCAGCACATTTGTAATATGATTGTAGATCGAATCATGAAGGACATCGTCATTAATGCCCGGTATTAAATGAGTCGGCATATATGTTTTTTCTAATACATAGGGTTCACCTTCTACAATTCGCAGCCGAACGACATAATAAACCGGTGTTTTCTGATCAATAGACAAATGGGCGGCCACTTCCTCAGTGGGAAATTGCACTTCAAACTGAATGACCTTGCTTTGGATTTTTTTATCTTTCAGCAAGTTGGTCAATCCGAGAATCTCATTGCTGACTACATGGACATGGTCATCCTGTATTGCAGATTGAATAATAAACGTGCCATGGCCTCGTTTTCTAAACAGCAGACCCTCGGCAACTAAATTATCCAAGGCTCTCTTCATCGTCATGCGGCTTGAGTTAAATTCTTTTGCAAGAGATACTTCATCAGGAATGGGCTGATCGATCGGATATACGTTATTTTTAATTCTATTTCTCATTTCATTTGCAATGATTTCATATTTATTCATTGGTATCCTCCGGCAGCTGTTAGAGTTTGATATCACATAAGCTTTTACGGATATCATAAGTTCTTTTCCCTATTTCATCAATGTTGCGGATTTTCGTCATCTCTATTCGTTATGATGATTGCCGGAAGATCTTGACCTTTAGGAAAATCTAGAAACCGTGTTGCTCAGCAACCTTTTTGAACCAATTTCCGCTCTTTTTGACGGTTCTTTCTCCGTCTTTCTCGAGATTGACTGATACAAATCCGTATCGGTTTTTATAGGCATTTGTCCAAGACCAGTTGTCCATGAACGTCCATAAGTGATAGCCTTTTACGTTCGAGCCTTCCTGTATGGCGCGGTGAATCCATTTGAGGTGCTCTTTTATAAATTCAATCCGGTAATCATCTTGAATGATGCCTTGTTCATCCCTGAAGCGCTCTTCACCTTCAACCCCCATGCCGTTTTCAGAGATAAAACACTCGATGTTGCCGTAGTTTTCTTTTAAATTGATCAAAATATCATAAACGCCTTTTTCATAGATCTCCCAGCCGCGATGCGGATTCATTTTGCGGCCCGGCATGACGTAGGGATCAAAATACCTGTCCGGTAAAAAAGGAGCGTCGGGATTCGGAAGATGTTCTTTCGCTTTCACACGTCTCGGCTGGTAATAATTCACTCCCAACAGGTCAACCGTGTTCTTTTTGATGATGTCAAGATCTTCAGCGTTGTAATCTGGCATAAAGCCTTCATGCTTCAAAATGTCAACCAGCTCTTTGGGAAATTCGCCTTTGACAGATGGGTCTAAAAAAGATCTGTTAAAAAACGCGTCTGCGATTTTCCCGGCTTTCACATCCGCCGGATGGCTGCTTCTCGGGTATGAAGGGGTCAAATTTAAGATGATGCCGATTTTTCCGTCCTGCTTCATCTCCCTGTAAGCCTGAATGGCGCGGGCACTTGATAGCATCGTATGAAATCCAACCTGGACGGCCTCTTTAAAGTCGACCTTGTTTGGGTAATGAAAATCATATAGGTATCCGCCTTCCACGGGAACGATTGGTTCATTATGCGTAAACCATTTTTTCACCCGGCCGCCAAACAAACGGAAGCAAGTTCTTGCATAGTTTTCATACGCGTCAACCGTCTCTCTATTGACCCAGCCGCCGATTTTTTGAAGCGCCATCGGCATATCGAAATGAAACAAATTGACAAAAGGTTCAATTCCGTTAGCGATCAACTCATCAATGACATTGTTATAGAAATCTGCGGCTGTATCGTCGATCTCGCCCGTTCCGTTTGGTATTAAACGTGACCAGGAAATCGACATCCGGAACGAGTTGTGGCCAAGCTCCTTCATCAGCCTGATATCTTCTTTATAGTTGTCGTAAAATTGGGATGTGTCTGCGGGGCCGACATGATCAAAAAAACGATGCGGTTCTTTTTCAAACCAATAATCCCATATATTCTGGCCTTTTCCGTCTCTGTCGGCGGCACCCTCCGTTTGTGTTGCTGAAGCCGATGATCCCCACCAAAAATCCTTTGGAAAACGATATTGTTCTGTTTGTGCCAAGTCTCTCTCCCCTTATGTCACATTTTTATGCTGTTATCATTTTGCTGAGCAGCTGTCTCCTGCACAGCCTGTTCTTTTTCTTTTGCCAGATTTAATTTATCCATTGCTTTTAGGAACGGAAACCAGATCACGAAGACAATCAGCAGATTGATAAGCTGCATCACGCCCCCCATGATTGAGTTCGTCGCCATGATGCCATTAATGAATAATGGAACCGTCCACGGCACTGTCACACCAGTCGGAGGCGGAACGAGCCCGGCTGACATAGCCAGATAGGTGACGAGCGTAACAACCATCGGTGCCAGCACCCAAGGCACAATAATGATCGGATTCATGACAATCGGAAGCCCGAAGATAATCGGTTCGTTTACGTTAAAAATACCGGGAGCGAGGCCAAGTTTTGATACTTGCTTCATCTGCCTGCTTTTCATGAATATGAGAATGGTAAACACAATCGCAAGCGTCATCCCGGTTCCGCCCATCCCTACTGTATAAATCTCCATAAACGGTTTTGAAATAATATGAGGGATTTCTTTTCCCGCCGTGTAAGCAGAAAGGTTTTCTACCTGCAGTGTATTCCAAATCGGGTCCATCACGGAGTTGATAATGATCTGTCCATGCAGTCCGAAAAACCAAAGAATTTGAATGAAAAACACGGCAATCAGCGTCGGAATGATACCGCTTCCAAGTCCGACAAGCGGAGCCTGAATCGCGTGATAAATGACGTCGTGCATATTTGTTTTAAAAAACAGAGTCACCATTATGTTAATCAGCAAAAATACGGTCAATGTGATAAAAGCCGGAATAAGTGCGGCAAATGATTTTGCTACAGCAGGCGGAACGCCAGCTGGCATTTTGATTGTCAGGTTTTTTTGAACGATTCTTCTGTAGATTTCGCCAGAAAGAAATGCCGTAATCATCCCAAGAAACATCCCTTTTGCACCGAGACGGTCGACCGGAATAACCCCTGTAACGGCATCTCCTGTTTCCGGCTGAACGATAAATGGCGTTAAGAGCAAAAAGGAAACCAAAGCGATCGCTCCGCCAAATACAGCTTCGACCTGATAGCTTTTTGACAGGTAATAGCCTATCCCGAACACAACAAAGACAGACATAATGCCCATAGTCGCCGTGGAGGCAATGCCGAAATGAGACTGAAACGATGTAAGCATTGAGGCATTCATGATTTTGTTTAGAAACGGCAAATGCAAATTCGTTAACACGACAAAAATGGACCCGAATATCGTAAGCGGGAAAGCCAGCATAAATGCATCACGCAGCACTTGCAAATAACGGTTATTGTTTAACCTCCCTGCAATTGGAACAAGGAATTGGCTGATTTTCTCGAACACCCTATCCACCCCGATTATTTATAGATTCTTGGTTTTAAAAATATCAAGCATCTCTTTCACTAATTCTTTCATGGATAATGTTGACATCAGGTGATCCTCCGCATGCATGAGCAGCAATGAGAAAGCTTGTGCTTCTCCGCCGGATTCCTTCTGTATCATTTGAAAGTGAATGTCATGGGCCGCGGATAAATCCTGCTCAGCCTTGGCAATGAGAGCATCCGCCTCATCCTTGTTTCCTTCTTTGTAGGCGCGCAGTGATTGTATGATGCAGCTGCGGGCATTGCCGCTGTGCAGGATAAGCTGAAAACTGATTTGTTCGTCTGTTAAATTCGTGATTTTCACCTGTTCCATTATTGATTCTCCATTAAGGACAATGCCTGCTCATACGCTTTTTTCCCATCTGCCATTCCGTAGGCCATCATGTCAATGACTTCAACCCGAATGTTGTATTGATCCGCTTCTTTTTGGAGTTCGCTTTTCAGAAAGCTCATTTGCGGACCGATCAAAACGGCATCCGCTTTTCTCATGTCTTCTTTTGCTTTATCCTGGCCAACAGCCCAAATCTCTGCTTCCTCACCGATAGACTGTGCGTATTCCTTCATTTTTGTCACCAATAAACTGGTAGACATTCCTGAACTGCACGCGAGTAATATTTTTTTCAACTGCTATTCCCCCTTGTGATTAAAACGCTTACACCGATTATTATAGTCATTTATTTTTAAATGTCTATACTTTTATAAAATAAATATAATCATACGCTTGTCCGGTTCATCATTTTGTAAATTTTTCTATGGAAGATTCATTCATAATGTGGTACACTCATCAACGGAAACGAATCAATTAAATAGCTATTATCACTTGTATAACCTCAATAATATGGTTTGAGGGTGTCTACCAGGAACCGTAAAATCCTGATTACAAAATTTGTTTATGACATTTTTTGTAATCAGGATTTTTTTTATTTATCAAAACATTTAAGTAAAGGAGTTTGTTATGAATTTCAAAGTTTTCCTGCTTGCAGCTTCTACGATTGCAGTCGGATTGGTTGAGTTAATTGTGGGGGGAATTCTTCCTCAGATCGCAAATGATTTAGACATTTCCATTGTTTCAGCCGGACAGCTGATCAGTGTGTTTGCGCTGGGATATGCAGTATCTGGGCCGCTGCTTTTGGCATTGACTGCGAAGATTGAGCGGAAGCGCTTATATCTAATTGCTTTATTTGTTTTCTTCCTTAGCAATCTTGTCGCCTATTTCAGCCCTAATTTCGCAACACTGATGGTATCTAGGGTATTGGCAGCAATGAGTACAGGGCTGATTGTTGTGCTTTCTTTAACAATTGCCCCGAAAATTGTAGCGCCTGAATACAGAGCCCGCGCAATCGGAATTATTTTTATGGGATTCAGCTCTGCTATCGCATTAGGCGTGCCGCTCGGAATCTTAATCAGCGATTCCTTCGGGTGGCGGATTTTGTTCCTTGGCATCGGCCTGTTGGCACTGATCTCCATGCTGATTATTTCAATCTTCTTTGAAAGAATACCGGCGGAGAAAATGATTCCTTTCCGGGAACAACTCAAGACGATCGGTAATCTGAAAATCGCGAGTTCACACCTCGTCACGATGTTTACATTAGCTGGCCACTACACGCTTTACGCTTACTTTGCGCCGTTTTTAGAAGAGACTCTTCACCTGAGCTCTTTCTGGGTCAGCATTTGTTATTTCCTTTTCGGGATATCTGCTGTATGCGGAGGCCCTTTCGGAGGAGCGCTATCTGACCGGCTTGGTTCCTTTAAGAGCATTTTGCTGGTGACCGGTTCCTTTGCCATCATTATGTTCTTACTGCCGCTGTCTACATCGTCTATGATTTTCTTTTTGCCTGTCATGGTGATTTGGGGTCTTCTGAGCTGGAGCCTCGCCCCGGCTCAGCAAAGCTATTTAATTGAAATTGCACCTGATTCGTCTGACATTCAGCAAAGCTTTAACACATCGGCCCTCCAAGTCGGAATTGCCCTTGGCTCAGCCATTGGCGGTGTTGTTTTGGATCAGACGGGTACTGTGGTGTCAACAGCATGGTGCGGCGGATCGATTGTGATCATCGCTGTCCTGTTTGCTTTCATTTCTTTAACAAGACCTGTTCAAACAGCAAAAAAATCCTCCTTGTAAAAGGAGGATTTTTTATTATTTAGCTGAAAGCTCATCTTCGGTGACCCATTTGTGGTTTTTCACTTTTTCGCCGCTTGTTGTCGATGTATAGTCAACCATGTATACAGTTGTTTTTTCCGCGGAATCGATCTCGGCTGTTGCTCCTTTCATGCCTTTCATATGAGAAGCCTCTAAAATCACCTGATCTCCGGGTTGTAACGTTTTATCTCCGGCATCTTTGATTTCTTCTTGGATCACCCATTTGTGATGATCCACACGCTGTCCCCCATTAGTCGGAGTATAAGAAACCACATACGCAGTTGTATCATAGGCGCCTGTTACCGTAGCTTCGGCACCTTTCATGCCTTTCATATGGGAAGTATTGATGATTACCTGGCTGCCTACTTTGTATTTCGGATTTTTAGATTCCTGTAATCCCTCTGGAACGTCAGCTGATCCAGAATGGTCCATCTCTTCATGTGATGAGGAGTCTGAATGATTGTCATGTGTGCTTTCTTTCGTACTGTTGTTATTGCCGCATGCTGATAAAACAAAAACAAGAGATAACATCAGAATTCCCAGTGCATTTTTAGAGATTTTCATGTTCATTCTCCTTTGCTTCATTTTTTTCCTGTAACTTTTGCCCGCAGACAATGAAAACATGCCCTCTCGATAATACTATACCCCCGAATGGTATGTAAATACGCTGATATTCTCATAATGCGTTCCCGCAGTTTGTCCTATTCCCCTTTGTTTGCAAAGCCAAACATAAAAAAAGCCGCTGTCAGGCGGCAATTACTAATTTAAGATTTTTATATACACACCTTTTTTTGCTTTTTGATAAGCGGCCTCACCCATTTTCCTCACCTTTTCAGAAACATCTGAGGATTTGATCCATTTGTCATCAAGAAAAATGGATGGATCGATTAGGCGCATTTTCTTCTTTTGATGGAAATCGTACTGGATGTCATCTTCTATTACTTGTATGCCGGGATGAATGGATGTAAGCAAGCTCAGGATTTCTTCATTTTTTGATGCACGCAGGATGTTCAGTACCTCTTGGTCCGTTTTCAGCAGATCCTCTGCGGATATGACATCATGCCGCAGCGCTGCCTTCAATGCTCGCGCTAAATATTCATATCCATATACATTCACAGGATTCAAAAAGAAATCAATTACTTCCTTGTAGTACACACTGACAAACCATTCGGCGGCTTCAATACTATCAGGAAACATCCTTCCGTTTCTCACAATAAGATGATCCAAAAAGGTTTGCGCTTCGTGCAGGCTAATGTGTCCATATCGGTACATATCACGCAGCGTATAGTCTGTCCGATCAGCACACAGCTCCGGTGCGGGCTGTTCGAGCAATGTCCACCTTGAATCGTCAGATAAAAGTTCTTCAGTATGATAGCCGTGTTTTTGTAAAATGTCCGGGATTTCAGAGTGAACAATGACTTGTTGAAAGATGCTTTCATGATAGTCTTCTGCTTGATTTTCAAAGACAACGTCGACCACATGAGAAAAAGCTGTGTGTGATACGTCGTGGAGCAGACCCGCAATCTGTTCTTCTATCGTTCCTCCGAGCTTTTTGATCAGGAGCATTACGCCGATGGAGTGCTCATACCTGGTCACATTCCACTTTCGATTGACTAAAAAGCTTGCTCCGCCTTGATAGATCCCTTTTAATCTTTGCACAGGAGCGCTTTTGATAAGCTCTTCCAGCACTCCATCTATATGGTGGTGCCCGTAAATAACATCGCTGATTTCCATGCCGTCACCTCAACATCTATTTTTTTTGTTATATATTGTTTATATTGATAGTACACATGCAATCTTTCAATAGAGGAGTGTTACGATGATCATCATCCCAAACAATGAGATAGCGAAACATATGTTGACCGATTTTTTTGCCAAGCATTGGGGTACACCCGAGATGGCGATTTCCAGCGGCATTTTTCGGTGTGATGAATTAGATGGATTTGCCGCAGTAAATGAAAGCGGCGAAATCATTGGCTGTATTACATACACAATAGATGGGAAAGATTGTGAAATTATTTCATTAGATAGTATGATTGAAAATAAAGGAATCGGCACAGCTTTACTTCAGCAGGTTGAAGAGACGGCTAAACATGCACATTGTCAACGAATAAAGCTTATCACAACGAATGATAATGTACATGCGATTGCGTTTTATCAAAAGAGAGGCTATCAATTCGCCGAAGTGTTTCCGAACGCAGTTGAAAAAGCGCGCCGACTCAAGCCGGAAATTCCCGAGGTGGCTGAAAACGGCATTTTGATTCGGGATGAAATTCTATTTTCGAAGGTAATTGATTAAACGAATAGGAGTCTTTTATGTCCAGTCATTATAAATACCCTCTCATTTTCACGGCATTCCTATTAATCGCTTTCTGCTTGATCTTTTTTTCCTATCATCTGATTCATCATGTTCGTTTGGAGTATCCGAATTGGCAGGGAGAAAGCAAAGACCAGAATTGGGAAGCTGTTTTCACAAAAAATGAAGATGCACCGAATGAATACAGCGGCGAACTTTATTGGATCGGTGAACCACATGAAACAGACAACACTTATTTGGAATCACTGATTGTAAAAAAGGATGATGAAGTTCTGCTGAGTTCTGACACGGAAATCCCGATGCATGATTATGCTGGAGGCACTTTTTCTGATGGAAGCGCAAAGGAAAAGTCCGTTTCTTTTTTAGAGCGGTTAGATGAACATGAGCTTGAAGGCCATGATATAACCATTGAAGTGAAATGGAAACAAGGTGATCATTATTCTGCGAGTCAGCTTACGCTCAATGAAAAGACCTTGTTTGATGAAAAGCAGCAATAGATGATCAAAACGAAAAATAGACAAATGAAAAGGCGTAACATATTTTATACAGCCCATATGTTATGCCTTTTTCTTCATTTCCGCCAAAAAGTGGAGCAGTTCGCCTTGTCCCGAATATTAAACTCAATCATTTTCTCAAGTAGCGTGTAATCAACTGGACCGTTCCAAGGGATACGTATTAGCTGCTCGGTGTAATCATATCCGGCCTTCACAATATCATCCTCTACGTGCGCTATCGTTACTTTTTCAGGAGCGACAGCTAAATGCTTTTTAGAAACACTAAAGCCAATAATAAATGTACCGTGATCCGTAAACATCGGTTGGTTCCATTTTATTTCTGTATGTAAATTTGGATATTTATTTTTTATCCAAGTTAACACCTCTTCCGTTCTTTCTCGGCGGAACGGGTCATCAATCCCCGCTAAATACTCAGAAAAAACGTCCATGTTGTTCCCTCCTAAAATAAAATGATGCCACTCCATATGAACTGCTCAGACATGTGCTTACACAATACCTCTTTCCAACATAATACTTAAAATTGTTCAAGATGTAAGCGGGTTGCTTCTATGCGACTATAGCAGATTTCAGTCCGCCTATCCACGGCCAGTATCTATTCCTCCAATTTATTTCTATAGTACTATCACTCTTTCCTTTCTCTTGATAGCAGTTCATTATTCTTGTAAATCCAATCTTTAAAATCCATTAATACTAGCTTAACAGTTTAAAAATATAATTGGGTTGTCATTGAGATTCATCTATATTTAGGAGGTTATCCAGTTGAAAAAATTCCCGAAGAAATTACTGCCTATCGCGGTTTTATCATCAATTGCGTTCAGCAGCTTAGCCAGCGGCAGTGTGCCTGAAGCCAGCGCCCAGGAAAAGAAAAAGGGGAACCACGACGAAATTAAGAATGTTATTGTTCTGATTGGTGATGGTATGGGTGTGTCTTATACATCCGCTTATCGGTACTTAAAGGATAATAAAAAGACAAAAGTTGTGGAGCCTACAGCTTTTGATCAGTACCTTGTCGGCCAGCAAACAACTTACCCCGATGATCCTGAACAAAATGTAACGGATTCTGCAGCGGCGGCAACAGCTATGTCTGCGGGAATTAAAACATACAATAATGCCATAGCCGTTGATAACGACGGATCAGAAGCCAAAACGGTGCTTGAAGCTGCGAAAGAAAAAGGAAAAGCAACAGGACTTGTGGCCACTTCAGAAATTACACACGCCACTCCGGCCTCTTTCGGTTCACACGACCATAGCCGAAAAAATATGAACTCAATTGCGGATGATTATTTTGATGAGATGGTCAACGGCAAGCACAAAATTGATGTCCTTTTAGGCGGAGGAAAGAGCAATTTTGACCGTAAGGACCGTAATTTGATTAAAGAATTCAAAAAGGCGGGGTACAGCTATGTGGATAATCGCAAGGACATGCTGAAAAACAAAGACAGCCAAGTTCTCGGCCTATTCGCTGACGGCGGCCTGCCTAAAAAGATTGACCGGACGAAGGATGTTCCATCACTTAAAGACATGACAAACACAGCCATTAAAAAATTAAACAAGGATAAAGACGGATTCTTCCTCATGGTGGAAGGCAGCCAAATTGACTGGGCGGGCCATGACAATGATATCGTCGGCGCCATGAGCGAGATGGAAGACTTCGAACAAGCTTATAAGGCGGCTATTGATTTCGCTAAAAAAGACAAGCACACATTGGTTGTCGCAACGGCTGACCACTCAACCGGCGGATATTCCATCGGTGCGGACGGCATCTACAATTGGTTCAGTGAACCCATTAAAGCCGCAAAGCGCACACCAGACTTTATGGCAGAAAAGATCGCTGACGGCGCGGATGTTGAAAAAACGTTGAAAACATATATCGATCAAAAGAAATTGGCTTTAACAAAAGCCGAAATTCAATCTGTTGAAGAAGCGGCAAAATCGAAGGAAGTACTGGATATCGATAACGCAATCGAGAACATCTTTAATAAACGCTCTCACACTGGATGGACAACAGGCGGACATACCGGTGAAGATGTTCCCGTCTATGCATACGGTCCGTCTAGTGAGACATTTGCCGGCCAAATCGACAATACAGAAATCGCCAAAAATGTTTTCAAGGCTTTACAATACAACATTAAGATTAACGATAAGTAAAAGAATACAAGGTGTCCCGTTGCTTGTATGAAGTAACGGGATCTCTTTTTAATGGAGGAATCATCATGAGAAGAATTCTTTCAATTTTCGTTTTTGCTATCATGCTTGCGGGCTGCTCATCAAACGCCAGTACTGAAAAACAGCATGCAGGCGGGGAGAAAACAGTAAAAGCCGAGCCGCAAAGCACTTCATCCCAGAAGGACAGCACAGATGATTATCAGCCTAATTCCCAGGTAACTGATGACCGGTCATTGCATAAGGTCGGCCAAACGTTTTCAGATGATAAAGGAAAAGCTGTCTTAAAAGATATCAAACAAGTGAACAAAACCTATAAAATTGGCGACGTGGAGTTAACAGTAAAAGAAATGAAGCTGATCCACTTGCGCCCGGACTACAGCATGATTGATTACTTTCATGAGTTAACACATGATGAAGAGTTTGATTTCGTTAAGGTTTTCGTTGATATCAAGAACACCTCTACAAAAAAAGTAAATGTTGCGCCGATTGCATTGATGAAAACAAATACGGGTGAAACCTTTGATTGGAACAAAGATATTTATCTTGAAGAGTTAAACGGCGAATTGGAAGGCGGCGCCGAAAAGTCCGGAAATCTCGGCTTTATTGTGAACGCATCAAGCGGCCATGCTCATGATAAGGCCGCGGATGCTGAGAAGAAAACAAAAAAGATCGAGTGGATCGAAATCACGACAAGTGACGTCTTTGACCATAACCATAAGAAAATCAGCGATGCTCAAAAAATCAAAATCAAGTTTTAAATTAAGAACTCCCGTACAAGGTACGGGAGTTCTCAGTTTGTCGACAAAAGGGGTTCGGAATGGTCTCATTCCGAACCCCTTTTTAGCTTTTTATGGGATTTTAAGCTATTTAATAAAAAGACAGACCTCTTCGAGTTCATCATTTAGGCCATTTTTGGACCTTGCCACGTCCAGTTGGCCATCTTCTTCAGGTTCATGGCAGCGAAAGTAAGCATCGCCTGCATCGACAATTTTTTAAGTCCCCTTAACGTTGTCCAACGCATGCCATGCTTTTCTTTTCCATCTGCGAATACACGCTCAATGGTTTCTTTACGTTTGGCATAAATCTCTTTCACCTCTGCGTGATAGCGAAGATGGTCTGCCTCTTCTACGTATTCCTGCCAAATATGACGCGTCACCACTTTCTGGTGGTCTTTACTCTCCGTACATCTGGCTAAAAATGGGCATGTCGCACAAATCTGTTTTGGCGATTTGTACTCCCGATATCCTTCTTTATTCGTTGTCGAGTAGGCCAAGATCTCACCTGCCGGGCAAAGATAACAGTCAAAGTATTCGTCATACACATAGTCATGTTTTCGGAAAAAACCTTTTTTCGTACGTGGTCGTGTGTATGGCAAGGCAGGGGTCATCCCCTGTTCCAATAAGTAACGGGTAATCGCAGGAGTTTTGTACGCGGCATCTGCGGCGACCGCTTCAGGCTTTCCGACTCTCTCTATGACCTTTCCGACCAATGGCTCTAAAATCTGACTATCATGTGTGTTGCCAGGTGTGACCATGGTGCCAAGCACAAAACCGTTACGATCCGCGGCTGCGTGAAAAGAATAGGCGAACTGCTTCGTCCGTTCATCCTTCACATAGTAACCACTCTCTGGATCGGTGGTGCTTTCTTTGATTTCTTTCTTCTCTTCCTTCTCAAACTTGTCCGGAGGAAATGTTTTTTTTCCGTGATCTTCCCGGTCCTGGTTAATCTCTTCTTGAAGGCGTTCCTGATACGCGCGTGTCTCTTTGCGAACGACTTTCTTTTCAAATTTGCGTTTGTTCGCACTCGCTTTAACATGGGTCGAATCCACGAAAACGTGCTCGGCACTGATTAGCTTTTTCTCGGCAGCTTCCTTTAAGATGCGATAGAAAATCTGTTCAAACAGATCGGTATCTTTAAAACGGCGTTCATAGTTTTTTCCGAACGTAGAGAAATGAGGCACTTTATCGTGAAAACCATACCCAAGGAACCAGCGATAGGCCATATTGGTTTCCACTTGTTCAATCGTTTGGCGCATGGACCGGATTCCAAACGTGTATTGAAGGAAGGTCAATTTAATTAAGATGACAGGATCAATACTGGGACGACCGATTTCTGAATACATGTCCTTCACCAAGTCATAGATGAACGAAAAATCAAGTGCTGCCTCTATTTTACGAACCAAGTGGCTGGCCGGTACCAATTGATTTAACGTAATCATTTCTAATTGATCTCGTTGAATGGGATTATGTTTCGAAAGCATGTCAATCACCTCAAGTTATGTAGTACTTCCATTGTAAAATAAAAAAGACTGTAGGCAAACTGGATTTCTTCCAGTTTGTCTACAGTCTGAGAACTCCCGTACAAGGTACGGGAGTTCTTTTTCTTATTTGTTTTTTTGGCGAATCAACTCATCAATCCGCTCCATCACTTCTTCCATGTCCATACATTCTTTGAAGCTTTGATTGATTTTTTTAATGCCTGCCGTATACTGATCGTTGCGCAAAACCTCATCTACGGCCTGTTTTAATATTTGAGCATTGACTTCATCTTTAGAGATGACATAGCCTGCATGGAGTTCAGAGAGACGCTGCGCCACCATCGGCTGATCCTTGTCATGAGGCATGACAACCAGTGGCACGCTGAAATGAATGCCTTCGTTTACGCTGTTCATTCCGCCGTGTGTAATGAAAACATCCGATTGCTCCAGCACTTCCAGCTGAGGGACATACGGAGCAATGATAAAGTTTTCCGGCGCCTGCTTTAATTTGGTCAGGTCTGCTTTTTCTCCGGCAGCGATGACGACTTTTCCGTTAAAGCCTGAAAATGCATCAATACAAAGGTTGAAGAAATCCTCTGTATGATCCAGTACAGTCCCCATTGAAATATAAATGACCTTCTCATCTTTTAGCTGTTCAATCGGGAAATCTGTTTTTTCCGCTCTCTTTGGAAAGCTCGGCCCGATAAACAGACATTCATCCCCGAAACGATCACTTTCTGGCTGAAAATAACGGCTTGTATACACTACGTTCAATTCCCCTTTATTGTTCATGAATTGAACCAGGTTTTTCGGGGCAACACCGTACGTTTCTTTCATTTTTTCCAAAAGGTCTTTGCACTCTTGATCCAATTCAAGCGGCGCTCCAGACTCCGGATGCAGCGGCAGGATTTTCAAATGCTCCTCGCCAAACAAGAAAGACGCCGATGAAGAGACTCCTGGAATATCTAAGTAATCCCTTACCAATTCCCCCGCGCCGAATTTATCATAATAAACAAAATCAAATTCAATGCTCTTAGATAAGTCTTTGACAATCTGTAAAATGTCCAATGACGTTTTGATATGGATTTTCACGAAATCAAGAATGCCATTGGGCGAACCGACATGAATAGGTGTCGTTCGCAGCAGATCCCGGTGAAGATGGACCGTTGCTCCTGCTGCTTCTAATCGTTTTTTATATTTTTCAGTGGATATATAATGGACATCATATCCCTTATCGGAAAACGCTTTTGTAATGCCTAAGGTAGGATTCACATGGCCTTCCGCAGGAAAATTCAAAATCAATACTGTCTTCATGTAGACAACTCCCTCTCAAATCGTATTCTGACTCTTTGTTTGATCAGACTACTACTAATCGTAAAATGGGAACACAACCCATGCAAGGTACAAATGAATGAACTATTCTGCTGCTCTGGACTTAATCAAAAAAAGACACCCAAGCTCTGGTGTCTTTTTTTACACTTTTCTGATCGTGAAAAATTTCCGCAGAAGCCATGGGCCCGGTGTAAAGCCCAGCGTTAACTGCCAAGCGCCAATAGCCTGCAATCTGTATTCGCGGACGATCTGCATCTTCCGGCTCATGCTCCTGACATCCTCAAACCATACCTCATGCGTCCGCCCCTGCTGATCACTGTACCGGAAAAACGGTGATTGATATTCGGCTGAATATTGTATCGGGGCTTGGTACCTCATCGCTCTTTCGATTGCGTTTTGATTTGAAATCGCTGAAGCAACTGTGCCCGGCTGGTACGGGATGATCCAGTCGTACCCGTAGAGCGGGACTCCGATAATGATTTTTCTGCTCGGCACCTGCGCAATCGTAAACTCAATGGTTCTCCTTATTTCAGTAATCGGCGCTACAGGACCCGGCTCACTTCCGGCATGATGCCAATCATAAGCCATGATAAACATATAATTGACAACCGCTCCTATCCCCCCGTAATCGTAGCCTCTCAGCCATGGAATATTATCGCTTGTTTTTGCAGGAACGGCTATCGTCAGCACATACCCTCCCGCCTGAAGGCGATCTCTCAGCTGGCGTAAAAACCCAGTGAAAAGATCGCGATCCGCGGCGCTCACCTGCTCAAAATCGATTGTCACACCGCCATATCCCCTTGTGGAAACTAAGTAATAAATATTGTTGACCAGATTGGTTCTCGCTGTCGGATTGTTTAGCACTTGGTGAACAATCTCCGTACTGAAGCCTCCTGATGTAAGGTTCGTTATTGTTGCCAGCGGCGTGACCCGTCTTTGCCAAGTTGTCTCAATAGCAGCCGCATCATTCAATTGGTTTGCAATGTCGCCGTTCGGTGCAATATGATATTCAAAAATCGAAATTGAAGACGAGTATGGCGCATAATCATTGATCAGCTCCCGATCGAGGTCAGGATTTCGGAGCACATAAAAACTCAATGTCCCCGCAATGTAATTTGAGATCGAAGGAATCGTTATTTTTGCTCCCGCTTGTAAAGCATTTGGGCTGATGCCCGGATTGGCCGCTCGCAGTCGCTCTAATGGCACAAACGCTTTAGCTGCAATGGCGGTAAGCGTATCTCTCGGCTGGACTGTATATACATAAAGAGGGATAAGCAGAGCCTGCCCCGGCACGATATTCGTTTCATCTAAACCATTCACACCCCGTATTTGATCAACAGAAGCACCGTATCTTCTGCCTATCGAAAACAAAGAATCACCAGGCCCGACGATATGGATAAACATGTTTAACCCCCATTATTCGTTAGTCAAACCATCATAAAATCTTATTAACGGGGCCTCTTAGATATGTGGTGAATACATAAAAAAATACCAAGGGTTCTGCTCTCCCTTGGTACCTGATCATACAAGTCAATTCTCTTTTCCTTCTTCAAGCACATGCTTCAAATGCTCACAGTCATGATTGAAATGAGCCAGCACATGCTGTTTGGCTGCTTCTTTGTTTTTCTTTTTCACTTCTTCAAATATCCTGCGGTGCTCACGCAGTATCGTTTCTGCACGGTGGTCGCCGGTATAATTAAGGATTCTGCAAAAATGAATCAGGTCATTTACATGCTCAAGCAAATTTTTCAAATGTCTGTTATGGCTGAAATCAACCAGCAGCTCATGAAATTTTTGGTTTAAACGAATGATTTCCGTATCTTCCGTGCCGTTGTGAATGGCTTTCTCTGTTTCTTCAAGCTGTTTTTCGAGTATGGTCAGCTCTTCTTCGTCCGCTTCGTCTATGACTAATTCGACTGCCAGCTGCTCCAGCGGAATTCTGATTTTATAAATCTCATCTACATCTTTTGCCGTTAACGACGTGATCGAAAACCCATTTCGGTCATCCGCTTTTAACAAACCATCTTTCTCAAGCAATCGCATGGCTTCCCTTATCGGAGAGCGGCTGACGCCAAAGCTTTTCGCCAGCTGTGTTTCGTTTATCCGTTCCCCAGGCTTAAAAGTCCCGTTGAAGATCATTTTTTTTAGCTGGTTATAAAATTGCAGGTAGTAGGGAGTCGGTTTATCTAATTTAAAATCGTCCATATATAATACCTCTTTTGAATATATTCAAGGGCTTTTCTTCATCAAAATCATATAACAGATGGTAATGGGAAGCAACAAACTGCCTTGTCAGATCCCTGAATTTGAGGTACGATATGTTTGCTGAACGACGGTCGACGGACTACTGGCAACTGAAAAAACGGCATGTTTTTCTTCGTCAATAGGACACCATACCTCCGCCAGAATAGCGCACGATTACATTTTTACATTTTTTCAATGGAGGAAAAAATATGCTCATTATTCTTGTTATGTTTCTTCTAGGAATTATTTTAGGCTTTATTGGCGCCGGTGGAGCCGGCTTTGTCATTGCCCTTTTAACGCTTCTTTTCCATATCCCGATTCATACGGCTTTAGGCACTTCGCTTGCCGGCATGGCTTTTACAAGCTTATCAGGGGCATACAGCCACTATCGCGAGGGCAACATTCAAATGAAAATCGGCTTAATAGTCGGAGGCTTTGCTGCGGTTGGCTCATTTTTCGGCGCCAAGCTGACTTCTTTTATTCCGGCTGATTTGCTTCATTATTTGACGGCTGGAATGTTATTTTTATCAGCAATTCTCATTTTAATCAGATTATTTATTTTAAAAGAGAAGGCTCAAGTGAATCAAAGCACTCTTTCAACGTATACGAGAGCGGTCATCTTAGGAATTGCAGCCGGCGTTCTTTCCGGCACATTCGGCATCGGGTCGGCACCTTTTATTCAAATCGGTTTAATGATTATGCTGAATCTGTCCATTCGCCATTCTGTCGGAACGACGATGCTTGTGATCATCCCTCTGGCTGTAGGTGGAGGCATCGGATATATTACAGAAGGTTTTGTTGATTACGTTTTGCTTGTCAAAGTTCTGGTCGGGACAATGTGCGGTGCCTATGTAGGCGCGAAATTCACCAACCTCATGCCAAAGGTGGTTTTGAAATCAGCCATCTTTTTGACTCCGGCGATTGCAGGCCTGCTGTTGTTATTCTAAATAAAACAAAAAACCTGACGTCATGTCAGGTTTTTTTTATGAATTCTGCCCTACTCGTTCTTTCGTTAATCCAAAAAACGCCAGTGAGCCGATGACAGCTGTTACAAACATGATCGCTCCCATCGGAACGGCTGTTGTCTCATTAATGCCTACAAGCGGTGACACGATTGAACCAAGGAGCAGCGGGAGCATCCCAAGCAGCGCACTTGCACTTCCGGCGCGGTGCCCCTGCTTTTCCATGGCCAGGGTAAACGTGCTGGTCAGAACCATGCCGATCGTAATCATGTAAATGAAAATGGATATGACTAATGTAGCAAGAGGACCGTGAATCATGGTCATGGTTAATAGCACAGCCGTCGCAATCATAGCCGTAATGACCGCTATACGAAGCAGGCTTTTTTCATGAATGATTCCGCCAAAGCGTCCGATGATAAAGCTGCCCGATATAATCGCCAGCCCGTTAATGCCAAAAAGAATACTAAATACCTGCGGCGACACCCCGTAGATATCCTGGTATACAAAAGGCGTACCAGACACATATGCAAAGCTTCCCCCGTGAATAAATCCGACAGTTAACGCGTACCCCATAAAGGATCGATCCTTCAGCAGGCTGCCCATCGTTTTGACGGATGTTCCGATTGAGCTTGGAATCCGTTTTTCCGGCGGAAGCGTTTCTTTTAACCTCAATGCAATCAGAAGAACTAGTAAAAATCCGATGATCATGAGGACGTGAAAAATTGTATGCCACGTTGCGAACGGCAAAAGCAAAATGGCACCGCCTGTCATAGGCGCAACCATTGGCGCCACCGCGGTAATGACCATTAACAGCGAGAAAAATTTAGAAAGCTCTCTTCCGGTAAACACATCGCGGACGATTGCGCGAGACAGCACAAGCCCTGCAGAAGCAGTGAAGCCTTGTAAAAAACGCGCAGCCACTAAAGTTGTTATATTGGGCGACAGTGCACAAAACAGAGAAGATAACGCAAATAAAAAAATACAGATTAATAGCGGTTTTCGTCTTCCCTGCGCATCGCTGACCGGCCCGACAATCAGCTGGCCGATCGTAAGTCCGACCAGACAGGCTGTTAAACTTAACTGAACAAGTGAAGCACTTGCTGATAAATCTTCCGCGATTTCAGGAAAACTTGGCAAATACATATCTATATTAAGCGGGCCCAATATAGCAAGCATACCGAGCAGAAACGCTAGTGCCAAGCGTTCTTTTCCAGTTGGATTGTGCAGCATGTTATCAAACCTTCCCTTCAACCTAGTCCCTTATATAATGGATGTCAGCTCCAACAATGGATTGAAGCTGTGAAACATTTGTATATTGTATCATAACTTTCAGCCTGTGAAAGCCGCTTGAGCATGGGCACGGCAAAGTGATATTCCGAACACCTATAAATGGGAATGTTGCAGGGAATCATCGTGACCAGCATCATCTGAAGAAGCGGCCAGCTTTTTTTGCTAAGTTCTAGCCTAGCGAATTTTATACGCTGGGAGGTTTTTCTAGAGTGCAAATAGCTTGCAAGATGAAATCAATCGTTGTATATTAATTGACGTATCAATCATTGATATATCAATTAATAGTTTTGACAGGAAAGAAGGGATGGGTTTTGGCGTCATTTTGTTCAGAGGAAGCCGAGATTTTATATCAGCTGCAAGGCGTGAACAAGGTGATTGGCGTGAAGTTCGAGGCATGCACGGGCATCAGCCAATCTCGTTTGGAATTGCTGACATTGCTTTATCATGCAGATGAGATCAGTCAAAGCGACCTTCAAAAGAAAGTAAATATCGATAGCGCAGCCGTTACCAGACACCTGAAACAGCTGGAAGCTAAAGGCATGGTATCAAGGCGGCGCAAGCCTGAGGACAACCGCATCACCCTTGTTCGGTTAACAGACCAAGGAAGAGAGCGAATTGAGTCTTCTAAGAAGGAAAAGGAGCGTTTCATGAAGGAAATGCTCGCAAATGTAAGCGCAGAAGAACGCCGCCTGCTCATTGATGTGCTGGCGCGCATGCGAAACAATATAGATAATATTGAAGCTTAAGAGGAGTGTATCAACATGATCAAAACAAACGATTTTATGGAAATTATGAAAGGCCGCCGTTCTATCCGCAACTATGATCCGGCAGTAAAAATCAGCAAAGAAGAAATGACAGAGATCTTAGAGGAAGCAACAACTGCCCCATCTTCTGTTAACGCGCAGCCATGGCGTTTTCTTGTCATTGACAGCCCGGAAGGAAAAGAAAAGCTCGCACCGCTTGCAAGCTTTAACCAAACACAGGTCACAACATCATCTGCTGTCATCGCTGTATTTGCAGACATGAACAATGCAGACTACTTAGAAGAAATCTATTCAAAAGCCGTGGAACTTGGTTACATGCCGCAGGAGGTCAAAGACAGACAAATCGCCGCGCTGACCGCACATTTTGAAAAGCTTCCGGCACAGGTCAACCGTGAAACGATCCTGATTGATGGAGGTCTTGTTTCCATGCAGCTGATGCTGACTGCACGCGCGCATGGCTACGATACAAACCCGATCGGCGGATACGATAAAGAAAACATCGCGGAAACCTTCGGATTAGATAAAGAACGTTATGTACCGGTTATGCTACTTTCTATCGGAAAAGCAGCAGACGAAGGCTATGCTTCCTACCGTCTGCCGATTGATACAATTGCAGAATGGAAATAAAACAAAGAGCCCGGGAATGTTTTCCGGGCTCTTTGTTTTTAAGTACAGCCGCCATTTGATCGTCTGATCTTTTTTGGGTAACACGTTTGAAGTTAGTCGTTTAGCCATGAAAAAAGAGTGATGACCATTCATCACTCTTCTCTCGATTACTCTTTTCCTTTCTTCCTGCCGAACGGCCACCAGTTTCCTTCTCCAAAGGTCGCAATGATTGCCGGGATGAAGAGCGGAAGTATAACAAGGCCGTAAAGCAAGAGCCCGATGATGATAACACTTGCCACCTGCATCAGTGTATTGACACCTGAAGGCATCATCGCCGCGAACGTACCGGCCAATATAATGGCAGCTGTAATAATGACAGATCCCATTTTGCTCATTGACCTGACAACACCTTGCTCAATGCCAAGGTGCACCTCTTCCTTAAATCGATCCAGCAAGAAGATCGAATAATCTACCCCTAACGCGATCAAGATGACAAAGCTGAAGAATGGCACTGCCCAGCTGACGCCGGCGTTTCCTAAGCCGTTTACAAAAATTAATTCTGTTATGGATATCGACGTATAGTACGTCAGCAGCAATGACGCGATCATATAAATCGGCATGATCATTGAGCGGAACAAAATGGTTAACACGATAAACAGGCCTATAATCATAATCACCATTGTTCTGGAGAAGTCCGTTGTGGATAGCTCTTTTAAGTCCGCATTCATACTCGTGACCCCGCCGTATACGATCTGTGCATCCTCCAAAGGAGTGCCGTCAACTTCGTTTGCGACCGCTTTTTTAATTTGGTTTATTGTCGCAATAGCTTGTTCTGAGTACGGATTTGAATCCAGAACGACACTTAATTGAACACCTTTGCCGTCTGCAAAGGAATACTGGTCAATTGACTTCTTAAAGTCTTTGTCCTTCATTACTTGACCAGGAATGAATATGCCTGTATCTCTTACAGTTGGACTTTTGCTCATGTCCTCTAACATATCACTGGAAGCTGTAATACCGTCAGAGACTTTCGTCAGGCCCTGATTTGCGCTCCTCACGCCTTCGGACAGCTTTTTTAGGCTTTCTGTCAGCGTTCCGGCTTGTGCCTGCTGGCCTGAGAGCTGTTGGTTCGCTTGTTCAAGGCCGGTTTGAATCTGGCCAAGCTGTCCGCTGATTGCCGTAAGCTGCTGCACGGTCTGTGCGGTATTGCCGGTTTGGGAAATCTGTTTGCTCACGAGCTGCAGCTGCTGATTGATTTTGCCCAAGCCATCTGCCGCATCGCCCAGTGAACCGCCAGACCCTCCATTTGAGGCCGAGCCGGTTTGCCCTGCCATTTGATTCAGTCCGTTTTCTATATCCGTTAATCCGCTTTGGACATCGGCAATCCCTTTTACTGTCTTATTCAGCCCGTCTGAAACCGATCCTAGCTGGTTATCAATATATAAATCTTTGATTTTTTCACCAGTCGGCTGCGTAATGGTCATAACAGAGTCAACATGATCAACTTTCTCGATCGCTTTGCTGATATTTCCTAGATAAGGGATTGTATCAGCTGTTGTAAGATCTTTGTCTCCTTTTACGACAACATTGATCGGGAACGCTTTTCCTTCCCCGAATCCATCCTTAATGGCCTCGAGAGCTTTTATAGATTTATAATCGTTGCTGATTTCCGCAGTTGAGTCGAATGAAATCTGGTCATCATAGGTCAAGATGAACGGAAGCGTAATCACCACCGTTATGACAATGAACAGAAACGGACGCGCAACGGAGTGTCTGCCGAGAAACGCCCATAGTTTGTTATCACTGTGTGACAGCACTTTCTTAGAAGGCCAGAATAATTTTTCACCCAGCGTCACCATAAATAATGGCAGCAGTGTGTAGAGGATGATCATTAAGATTCCCACACCGACTGCTACCCCTACTGCGGATTGGAAAATCGCAAACTTCGCAAATCCTAAGGCGGAAAATCCGATCAATACCGCAAATCCGCTGATAAATAAGGTTTTTCCCCCTGTACGGTAAGCGATAAGCGCCGCTTCTTTTTTATCATGCCCGTTTGCCAATTCTTCACGGAACCGTGTAAGAAGCAGTATGCAGTAATCTGTTCCAATGCCGAACAGGATCGCAACTAAGAAGGTTTGCGTAAACGTCGAGATAGGAAAATCAACATTGTATACAAGGATGCCCAGTATGGATTGACTGATCAGATAAGAAAAACCGACAACCACAATCGGGATAAAAGGCGTCACAACAGATCGGAACACGATCAACAGTAAACCGATGATCAGGCAGACTGTGATCACTTCCGTTTTCTTAAGCCCTTCCTCTGAGCTGTGAGCGAAATCCTGGTTGATAAGGGAAGCTCCCGTAATATAAGCCGTCAAATCATCAGGAACGATTTGATAAATCTCGTCCGCGATTTTTTCCGCCTTTTTATCAGAACCTGTAATCGTGACAGGCATGAGAACGGTTTTCTTGTCTTTCGACATCAACTGGTCTTTGACTTCTTTTTCCGCTGACAGAGGAGATGTTACCTCTTCTACACCGTCGATCTTTTTAATTTTATCAATCATTATCCGGAGCTGATTCTCTGTTTCTTTCTTTATAGCGTTGTCTAATGTAAAGACAACACTGATCGAATTATTGTCTTCTCCCGCTTGTTTTAAAATGGCGTTTGCCCTTTCTGAAACAGCATCAGCGGGAAGCTGGGCCTGCCCCTTTTGATTGGCCAGCTCCGTTAAGTTCGGAGAAAACAAACTCAAAACGACGGTAAGTGCTAATACTATGGCTGCAATTGCCCACTTGAATTTGATGATTGCTCTCATTCGGCAGAATCTCCTCCTTTAAATTTGCTTTTTAAAATGGTGAATATCTCGATAATGGAATGTAAGTGTTCCTCATCTATATCATCAATCAGCGGTTTGAGCGCGTTAAAGATGGCAGAATCTAATTCTTCTAGTATGTGTTCACCACTGGGTGTAATGTTAATAAGCTTAGAGCGCCTATCACTTTTTTCCGGACAGTCGTCCCATTGAACCAATCCCTTTTCGAGCAGCTTTTTCAGTCTGTTAGAGATCGCGCTCTTATGTACATTTTGGTACATGGCCAGGCTGCCGGGAGATGTTGGGCCCTTGACTTTTAAAATTTTCAACAGGTCTGCCTGTTCCCTTGAGATATGCTTGAAGACATCCTGATTGATTTCACGATGCACAAATTCTGTCCCTTCAAGCAGGACTTCCACAAACAGGTTTATCGCCTGACATAGCTTTTGTTCATTCAATATCTTCCCCTCCTTATTATAGTTTACCCCGCTAAACTTTAAGTCCAATGTCAATTAGTTTATTCCTCTAAACTATATATGTCAACAAATTTTATTCACGGGCAACTCCACATAGGAACTCATGTTCGTGTATAATGGAAGCTATACACACGAAAGGGGGAATTTTAACATGTCAGATTTTGCATTCAAATTGTATGAATATAACGTCTGGGCCAATCAACAAATATTCAACCGATTAAAAGAGCTTCCAAAAGAGGTATACCATCAAGAAATTCAAAGCGTGTTTCCGTCAATATCCCATGTATTGTCTCATGTTTATCTTTCTGATCTCGGCTGGATTGAAGTGTTTTCCGGCAAAAACTTGAGCGATGCTTTGGCTTTAGCTGAACAGCTTAAAGAACAGACAGAGGCTAAAGAAATAGAGGAAATGGAAGACCTTTTTCTGAGGTTATCCGAGCGCTATATACTATTTTTACAGCAAAAAGAACAGCTCAATAAGCCACTCCAGATTCAAAATCCCTCAAGCGGAATCATGAAAACAACTGTTTCCGAACTGCTTCCCCACGTTGTCAACCACGGGACATACCACCGCGGCAATATCACAGCAATGCTGCGGCAGGCAGGCTACGCATCCGCACCGACAGATTACGGGCTCTACCTGTTTATGAAAAAAACTGAAAAAGCATAAGAAAGCGGCTCCCTAAATGGAGCCGCTTTTTTCGGGAAATAGTCCAAATCACATTAAAATTCTTTTCATCAATCCTTTTTTAGTAAAAAAGATAGAAATTTTAGTGTTATAATAATCATTAAAAATAGATTGCTGACTCAATAAACAATTTTCAATGGAGGAACACATAAAGTGACAGACGACATGACGAAAGACAATATAAATCAGCAAACGTTGCAGAGAGGCTTGAAAAACAGGCATATCCAGCTCATCGCCATCGGCGGAGCCATTGGGACAGGCTTATTTCTCGGCTCTGGCAAATCGATTCATTTTGCCGGACCTTCGATTTTATTTGCTTATATGATCACAGGGATTATTTGCTTCTTAATTATGAGATCGCTGGGTGAACTGTTGTTATCAAACTTGAACTATCACTCTTTTGTGGACTTTGTACAAGACTACCTAGGCGATATGGCAGCATTTATCACCGGCTGGACATATTGGTTCTGCTGGATTTCCATTGCGATGGCTGATCTGACAGCAGTCGGGCTCTACACTCAATATTGGCTCCCGGGTGTGCCGCAATGGGTGCCCGGCTTAATCGCTCTAATTATTTTACTGATTATGAACCTGGCGACAGTCAAGCTTTTTGGAGAATTAGAATTTTGGTTTGCTTTGATTAAAGTCATTGCCATTTTGGCGTTAATCGTCATTGGCCTTGTGATGATTTTCAAAGGCTTTTCCACAAGCTCAGGAGTGTCCAGCTTCACAAACCTCTGGAGCCACGGAGGCCTGTTCCCGAATGGCATGCACGGGTTTATCCTCTCGTTCCAGATGGTTGTGTTTGCTTTTGTCGGCATTGAGCTTGTCGGGCTTACGGCCGGTGAAACAGAAAACCCTGAAAAAGTAATCCCTAAGGCGATCAACAATATCCCTGTCCGTGTGCTGCTTTTTTATATCGGGGCTCTTCTCGTGATTATGAGCATCTATCCTTGGGATGTCATCAATCCCAGCGAAAGCCCATTCGTACAAGTATTTGTCGCGGTTGGCATCGTCGGGGCTGCAAGTATTATCAACTTTGTTGTATTGACTTCCGCTGCTTCAGCGTGCAACAGCGCTGTATTCAGTACAAGCCGTATGGTCTATTCCCTGGCGAAAGATCACAATGCGCCTGAGTCAATGGCGAAACTGACTCAGCGTAAAGTGCCAAGAAATGCTTTATTCTTTTCAGCTATCGTGATTTTAATCGGTGTTACGTTAAACTACATCATGCCAGAAGGCGTATTCACCCTGATCACAAGTATTTCAACCGTATGCTTTATCTACATTTGGGGAATTACGGTCATCTGCCATATGAAATACCGCAAAACAAGACCTGAATTAGCGAAAACAAACAAGTTTAAGCTTCCGCTTTATCCGTTTACAAATTACCTGATTCTTGCGTTCCTGGCGTTTGTTCTGGTTGTGCTGGCACTGGCACAGGATACTCGTGTTTCCTTATTTGTCACACCGGTTTGGTTTATTTTGCTGATTGTGATTTATAAAGTGAGAAAAGCGAAGCATCAATAACACTCGAAACTCCTGCCTCAAAAATGAGAGCAGGAGTTTTTTTGATGAAAATGACCTTTGCTTTTGAATTTGAAGGTATGCTATAGTGTTTGTAATCAAAACAAGAAGGGATGATGGGTGGACAATGATTAACTAATCTTATTTTTACCGTTTGAAATCAATATTTCAAATCAAAAAAATAGGATTAGTCTGCCCATTTTCTATATAAACGACACTGCTATTTATAAAAAATAGCTTATTGATCATGCACAGGCACGGCTAATCCTTCCAACACATTTGGGAGGATTTTTTTATTCTCCCTTTAAAGCGAGGGATATGGATGAAAGAGATCGTAACATTAACAAACGTTAGCTATGAAGTAAAGGATCTGACTGTTTTTAAACATGTAAACGCCAGTGTTCAGCAAGGAGATATCATTGGGATTATCGGAAAAAACGGCGCTGGGAAATCTACGCTGCTGCACCTCATTCACAATGACTTAGCCCCTGCACAGGGTCAAATCCTTCGAAAGGATATAAAACTGGCTTTGGTTGAACAGGAAACAGCGGCATATTCCTTTGCGGATCAGACACCTGCCGAAAAGAAGTTACTGGAGAAATGGCATGTGCCTCTTCGTGATTTTCATCAGTTAAGCGGCGGTGAAAAACTAAAAGCGCGGCTGGCGAAAGGACTATCAGAGGATGCAGATCTGCTGCTGTTAGATGAACCGACAAACCACCTTGATGAAAAAAGCCTGCAATTTCTCATCCAACAGCTGAAACATTATAACGGCACTGTGATTCTCGTTTCTCACGATCGATATTTTTTAGACGAAGCCGCAACAAAAATATGGTCGCTTGAGGATCAGACGCTGATTGAATTCAAAGGGAATTACTCCGGGTATATGAAGTTCCGGGAGAAGAAAAGACTCACCCAGCAGCGTGAATATGAAAAGCAGCAAAAAATGATTGAACGGATTGAAGCACAAATGAATGGGCTCGCTTCTTGGTCGGAAAAAGCCCATGCTCAATCGACGAAAAAGGAAGGGTTTAAAGAATATCACCGGGTAAAAGCGAAGCGTACGGATGCCCAGATAAAATCCAAGCAGAAGCGGCTTGAAAAAGAGCTTGAAAAAGCAAAGGCGGAACCCGTTACCCCAGAATATACAGTCCGCTTTTCAATCGATACAACCCACAAAACAGGAAAACGTTTTTTAGAAGTTCAGAATGTAACAAAAGCGTTTGGAGAAAGGACCCTCTTTAAAAACGCAAACTTTACGATTCAGCACGGCGAAAAGGTTGCGATCATAGGCCCCAATGGCAGCGGAAAAACGACATTACTGAACATCATTCTTGGACAGGAAACAGCAGAAGGAAGCGTATGGGTGTCGCCGTCCGCAAACATCGGCTATTTAACGCAGGAGGTGTTTGATTTGCCTTTAGAACAAACACCGGAAGAGTTATTTAAGAATGAAACATTCAAAGCAAGGGGGCACGTTCAAAATCTGATGAGGCACTTAGGTTTTACAGCCGCCCAATGGACTGAACCGATCAAGCATATGAGTATGGGTGAGCGTGTAAAGATCAAGCTGATGGCATATATTCTGGAGGAAAAAGACGTGCTGATTTTAGATGAGCCGACAAACCATCTCGACCTGCCGTCACGCGAACAGCTGGAAGAAACACTATCACAATACAGCGGCACATTGCTGGCGGTTTCACATGACCGATACTTTCTCGAAAAAACAACAAACAGTAAACTCGTCATCTCAAACAACGGCATCGAAAAGCAGTTAAACGACGCTCCTTCAGAAAGAAATGAGCGGGAGGAGCTTCGGTTAAAGCTTGAGACAGAAAGACAAGAAGTGCTGGGAAAGCTCAGTTTTATGATACCAAATGATAAAGGGTATAAAGAGCTTGATCAAGCTTTCAATGAGCTTACGAAACGAATAAAAGAGCTGGATCATCAAGACAAAAAAGACTGAGGGAGAAAGTTCAAGCGGCATTGAAAAGGACAACAGCTGTTGTCCTTTTTTCTTTATATGTTCAAGCCTTCCCATGACCTTAATGTTTCTAATGATGACTTATAGTACCCTGCCACTGCTTCCAGATAGGCATGTTGTATTTGGGTAACGTAAGCGGCTTTTCAGCATAGCTGTTTCCGCATACGTATGTTGGTCATGGCATAACCCATCTTCTGATAAAGATAGACGGCTGTCTCGTTGTGTGCAAACACATGAAGAGCCAGCCTTTCCGCACCAAGCTCTCTTGCTCTTTCATCAAGCGTTTGAAGCGCCAATTGAGCAAGTCCTTTTCCGCGAAAGGCTTCATACAACCCAAAGGAATAGATAAACGCTTCCTTTTGCGGATGAAACGGATCAGCATACAGCCAGAGCCAGCCCATTCTTTCCCCTTGGTCATTTGTGATGTTCCAAAAATAATGATTGCTGCTGTCTCGCCCATTCGGAACCATGTTCTCATATGCCTGCTCCGATTTCTCAAGCGCCTCTTTTTCCGTCCAAGTTCCTGACGTTATGTTTTGTTTCGCATAATTTTGCACGGACATCCCGCGAAAGGCTTCGAACTCTTCCTCAGTCATGTCTTCCAAAGTGAATGCCATCCTGTATTCCTCCTTTATAAAAAAAGCCCAGCTGATGCCGGACGAATAACGCAGAAATGGAGCTCTATTTTACTGATTCAGTTAATTCCTGGACTTTCTATTATTCGATAAGAAAAGGAGATTTCCTGCAAATGGGCTTGTTCTTAAACATTAGTGAAAAGCTTACGTGTAACTCCCCATGATGATCATGATAGAAACAATCAAACAAATCATCGCTGGTATCACCATGATGACCGATTGTCTTGCTCGAAACATATGCGCATGAATGGCTCCCGCCATGAGAACGACAAACAGAACACCTGCTCCAATCGCTGCATACCGATTCCAAATTCCCGCTGTCATAGCAAGTGCCCCGGCTATTTCAAGAATGCCAGTAACAGTCAGAAACCATAATGGATATTGATAATGCCACCAATGCTCAACTTGAAAGGGAACGCGGCTTACCTTTATGATGCCTCCCGCAAGCATAAAAACTGCCAAACTGACTTTCGTAATAATAGATATCATCTTACATCATTCCCTTTCGGAAGCATCCCGTAAATTAAAAGATTCACAACCTCTGCTGCGAGGCTTGCCGGATCTTTGATTCCGGTTAACAAAAATGAATCGGTTAAATGTTCAATCATGCCGACCAAACACTCAGCGACAGTTTCCATATCCAGTTCAGAGTGAAAATAGCCAAGCCGCTGTTCTGCTTCTAAGTTCTCTTTCAAAACCATCGCCAAGTCTTTTTTCATTTGTTTTGCTTCCGGGTTGAGAAAAAAGCCGATCTTGGTTAAATCCTTGTCCTCATCCAAAAATTGAAAAACAGTCTCTACAGCTAGCAGTACCCGTTTTGACACATCCTCCGTGTTTAATCCGTTTTCCAGAAGAAGTGACTCTGTCAGCTTTCTGACTCGAGAGTGAAAATCGGTTATTAACTCGGCAAAGATGGCTTCTTTGCTTTGAAAGTACAGGTAAAATGAAGGCTGCGTGAACCCAGCATTTTTCACAATTTCACTTACCTTCGCGTCATGGAATCCCCGAACCGAAAATTCATTAGCAGCAGCTTTGAGTAACCGTTTCCGGCTTTCTTCTCCTTTACGTCCTTTTTTACTTTTCAACGAGGACCACCCCCAAAAATAATACTCACAAGTAATGTTACTCATGAGTATTATTCCATGCCATTAGCTTCATTGTCAATGATTTCAAACTGATCCTGTTTGCCAGCTTCCTTTATTAAAGGGTCTCATGTATTTCGAATAACTGAATAAATTCATTGATTACTATATCAATGGCTTTTCATTCACTGATAAGTTTTTTCTGAATAGATTGACATTCAGGCTGTGACAAACTTTATTCTTTTTTTCTAACGAGCATCACTCCGGGGCCAGATAGAGTTTTGCCCGCAAATGCAAGGAACAATTGGGTGCAGCGGCGCATAATGTACTGTACAGAAAGATGGAAAGGTGTGATGGGATGCCGTCTACAGTAATCAACCTATATTATTTGAAGATCAACAGTATTTCGGGCAATGGTTCAATTACAATAGGCGAAGCTGCTTATAACAGCCCTACCAACAATCAAAAATCTCAAGGGACCAACTCTTCTTTCGGTGATACATCACCTACAGAATCCGTAATGGAAAACTTCTTAAACGATCCTGATGTAAATGACCAGACATCTATCGGCAACTCTGATACATCCAACGTTAATGCTCCTCCGATTGCACCACCGCCAATTTTAGATTAAAGGGGTTTCGTCTATGCCATATCAAATTAACATCGCAAATATTAAGATCAACGGCGTCACGCAAAACGGAAATATAGATGTCGGCCCGACTGTGCACAACAGCCATACTGCGAACAGCAAATATTTTGGAGCAAACTTTTCCTTAGGGGATCTTTCGCCTACGTCTTCACTTTTGAACACTGGAAATATTGATTCAGACGTTAGTGACCAAGACCAAATCGGAAACCCTTCTGCACCGATCGCAAATCAAATTTAAGGAGAATTTCATATGGATTTCGAAAAAATTCGAAAGTGGCTTGAGATTACGAATGAATATAAACAAAGTGACTTTTGGACAAATGTGCTCAAATATAAAGCCCCGGAACATTTTTTTGATTCCGAAGCTTCTACGTTTGTTTACGACTTTTATCAAGATGAAGAATATAATTTTATCATTGTGGAAATGCCCGGTGTGTATGAGGAAGAATTAACGATCCGTTTACTATCTAAAACCCAGCTGTTGATCAAAGGGACGATCACGCCTGTTTTTCCTGCCGAAATGGAAGTGATGCGTGAACGGTATTACGGAGAAATTGAGCGAATCATTCAGCTTCCCGAAGCCGCTGAAACTCATTTGTTACAGATTCAGCTGTTAAACGGGCTTCTGCACATTTCGTACCCAAGACAAATTGAAACCATTGCGTTCAATAAGGGGCTTTAAGATTGATTGTTCCTTCATTCCTTATCCATAGGGACTGATATATGGTCTTTATACTGATCCACATAAATATCTCCATTACCCAGCAGCACTGCGTACACGGTCTCTTTCACCTTTATGTCTCTTTTTCGCAATTCCTCCAAAAGCCAGGATTCCGTCAAACGATTCTGCTTTAAATTATTCTCAATGATTTCTCCGTCCATAATAAGCTCTATCGGAAGCCTGTGTTCTTGGTTTACCGCAATCATTAAATCCTGTTTGGTCACATGCCGGAATTGCGGTTTTCTTAACACAGTCAGCTGACCATTCGTTTCAAGAATGGCAAAAAGAACTTCTTCGATATTAAATATTTCTTTTTCCCGTAATTGCTGATTTAAATAATCAAGTGTGTAACGCATTTTCCTCATATTTGATTCAAGTATCTTCCCGTTTTGAATCAGCACTGTAGGATCTCCGGCAAAAAATTTCCTCAGCTTCCTGTTCTTTATCGACAGGAACGAAATTAGAAAAATGGTTAGCACAAAAATACTAAACGAAATGGCCATATTGTGCGGTTTTATTGAAGTATTGTAAGCTAATCCGGCAGCAATCGCCCCTAGTGTGATCGCCGCAATAAAATCAAAAATCGTCATTTGAGAGATTGTCTGTTTGCCTAAAATTCGTTCTGCGATTAACAGCAAGCCAAAGCTGGCAACCGTTCTAATGACAACTTCAAGTTCAATCATGTTATGGCGCTCCCCGCTTCCCAGATTGTTTCGGCCAAAAAACTCCTGTTGCTATCATTGTTTGGCTTAATATATCCATCTATACCAAAAATATTGTTCGGTTCAGGACAGAATGAACCGACTGCCTTTCGGATATATTAAATTGCGATTGGCCGGAAGAAAAGCCAATCCCATGACAAATCTAATTCATCATTGGTCAGGTGGTAGCATGAATTTCACTTGGGAATCTCTTGTTCTCATTGTAGCCGGGGTCATTTTGCTGAGAATTTCAGGAAGGAAATCAATCGCACAAATGACGTCGACTCAAACGGTTGTCATGATTTCGATCGGAACTATTATCGTTCAGCCAATCATCGAGTACAGCCTCTTCAAAACATTAATTGCAGCGGCAATTTTCACAAGCACACTCATCGTTATAGAATGGATCCAAATGAGATCGAACTTCATTGAAAAGATGTTGACCGGAGAAGCAAAAGTTGTTATTGAAAACGGACAGCTTCATATCGAAAACTTAAAGAAGATGAGACTTACAGTTGATCAGCTTGAAATGCAGCTACGGCTTCACGGCGTTACGGGTATACAAGATGTCAAAATTGCGACATTAGAGGCAAACGGGCAATTAGGAATAGAATTAACCGATGACGCCAAGCCTTTAACAGTCAGGGATCTGAAAAAACTCATTCACCCCGATTTCATAAATAAGGATGGACAAGCCCAGTCTGGCAATCAGAATATTTTTGATGAAGTTGGTAAAAAAAATAAAAAAAACGTCCCTAAAAAGCTGCATTAACAAAAGGCGCTTGTGGCATTTTGCAGGTTTTTGTCTCTTACTGAAAGTTTTTGCCGTTTTGTTTAAGCAACTGCTGCTCACACACCATATTGTATAAACAGTCATAACAGAGAGGAGAGATGAATGAT
This sequence comes from Bacillus sp. FSL W8-1202, assembly GCF_038006165.1. Taxonomy (NCBI): domain Bacteria; kingdom Bacillati; phylum Bacillota; class Bacilli; order Caryophanales; family Bacillaceae; genus Bacillus; species Bacillus sp. FSL W8-1202. The sequence goes on along the minus strand of NZ_JBBOUR010000001.1, from coordinate 1,703,260 downwards.
GAAATTCCCAGTTTATATTCATTCGATATCCGGGAACAGCGTTTTTAATAACGGATTTGCAGTTTCCATCAGCCCGTTCTCTGTGTCTAAAACAACAGAAGGTTCCGGTGGGAGTAATACAGGTTTGGTTTTTGAATCCAATACTTTAAGCCAAACAAGCTCCGCCAATCAATCCCAAAATGTAACATATGCGATCCAAGAGCTGCTTTCCAAGCTTTTAGCGTAAAAATTAAGAAATAAACACTTCATGAGGTGCCGTATGGCTTTTCCAATTATTCACACGAACTTTTGGGATGCTGTGATAGCTGTTCCAATCATCATATTGATAACCCAAATCCTCAAAATATTATTGAAAATCCCCAAAACTTTTGTACCGTCAGTTGCCTTAATAACAGGCCTTGTCATTTCTGTTTTCATAAGCCATCGACACAGCCTCTTTTCTGGCGTATTTATGGGCTGGTTTTATGGCTACGCTGCTATAGGCTCCTACTCATCATTAAAAACGACCATCTTATCCTTCAGGCAAACGAAAAACGATACATCAAATTCATAGATGACATATAACGATCTGCCGCCTCTTTATCAGGCGGCTTTATTTCTGCTGATAGGTTGATCATCTTCAAAAGAGATGCTCATTCACTCGCTATTATTTTTACCATTATGTTGATGCAATGATATAAAAACGCAATATCATAGAAGTAAATAGACTGCCAGCGTCCTCTATGACGGCTACTTCTGAGTGAAAGGAGTTTTTGAAGCATGCGATCTCAAATCAACATCTCAAATCTCACGATAAATGGAATGACACAAAACGCCAATACAGATATCGGACAAAACTTGCAAAACAGCCATACTGCGAACAGCAAAAATTACGGAGTGAATTTCACATTAGGAGATTACTCTCCTTCTCATTCAATTATTATTTCAGCAAGTTGTGATAATGATACAAGTGATCAAGGGCAGGTTGATAACCCTTCTTCGCCTAGTGAAGAATAAAATGATGCACAAAAAAAAGAACTCATTTGAGTTCTTTTTTTTGCCTTATTTCTTTATTCGCCTTTATATAATCGATAAACCCTTTTTAGCTTTTGTTCAAGCTGTTCAAAATGAACAAAACGGGCTTCTCTTAGAAACTCAGTCCCATCAATGAACAAAAGAAGCACAGGAACGGTGAAAACTGAAAATCTGCCGGCAACCTCTGCTACATCGTCAGCATTAATATGCCCCAATTTGATGTTTGGAAACTGATCCAATACTATTCTGAGCTGGGGCAGGACTGCGTGACATACTGTACAGCCAGGCCTTGATATAAAAATAAAACTGAATTTGTGCTGTTTGATAAAATTTTCTATCGAATCTAATGAATGTAATTCTGTCATCTCTTTCATCCATTTACTCCTTCAAATGGGTCTGTTTTTCATGAACAAGCTCATCAATACGTATCATTCACTATACAGATTTATATTTATTATATCCGCTTTTTTGCTTTGCAGAGTACCTGCAAGCTTGCCGAAAATGTCAAAACAAAAGAACAGTTACTGACAAGCAGCAACTGTTCTTACATACTTTCTTATTAAAAATGCAAAGCGTAAGCTCCTGAACCGATGAGTGCAACCCCTATGGAAACTGCAATGAGCACCAAGTTATATTCAAAACCTCCCGCGCCATTCGCAAAACCTTTCGCTCCATGGACTTTTACGATGGCACCTAACATAATGATCGTTATGATAGCAGCTCCAAGCGGGAGGAATACGCCTAAAATAAATAGAATTCCGCTTACTAACTCCCCAAGACCTGATAGAGCGGCCGCAACGTTTCCTGGTTTCACCCCAATTGATTCGAACCATTGTCCGGTTCCTTTAATCCCGTATCCGCCAAACCAGCCGAATAATTTTTGTGTGCCATAAAACAAAAACACCACACCAATCATTATACGAATAAGCAACAGTCCTGCATCTTCCATTTGTATCTCTCCTCATCTTTAATTTTATCTAATTCTTTGCTGACGGTATCCAGCAATCATCAATTGAATATATGTTTCTTTATTTTTTATGTGTCAAATCAATCTAACTCTCTTACTTCAAACGGCAGCAGCCCTTGTTCAATTTGTGTGCGATGCGGTTCATATTGCACAGGCAGCATCAGTTTTTCGCCCATTGTTTCCTGTGTTTCATCATGTGCAAAGCCTGGGGGATCAGTTGCGATTTCAAACAGGATTTCCCCGTGTTCCCTGAAGTAAATGGCATTAAAGTAGTTTCTATCCCGAACAGGAGTTACACCATATCCGTGCGAAGCAATATATCTTTGCCAATCTAACTGATCTTCATCATCGTTAGCCCGCCAAGCGATGTGATGCACCGTTCCGGCCCCCATTTGCCCGCGGCCAATAGGCGTTAACTTAAGGTCAATCACATTTCCGATATCACCGGCGGAACGATAACGAACGAAGTCTCCCTCTTTGCCGACTCGCTCCAGCCCCATGATGTTTTCTAAAAGGTCAGCGGTTTTGTCAGGCTGCGCTGATAATAAGGTTGCACCCCCAAAACCTTTAATGGCAACATCGGGCGTTACATCTCCGAAAGTCCACGTATTAGCCTCTCCTTCTTCTCTTTCCACGATTTCTAAGTGCAGTCCATGAGGATCATCAAATTCTACATATTTTTCCCCAAAGCGCTCGATTTTGGTGTAGGGAACGTTGAACTTTTCTAGTCTCTTTTCCCAAAACGCCATAGCCCCTTTCGGCACAACATACGAAGTCACGCCAACTTGACCGTCTCCAATGACGCCTTGGCGGGCTCCGGCCCACGGAAAGAAGGTAATGATTGTTCCCGGCTTCCCGCCTTCATTCCCAAAATAAAGATGATACGTACCTGGGTCATCAAAATTGACAGTTTTCTTGACCAAACGAAGCCCAAGCACTCCTGCGTAGAAATCTGTGTTCTCTTGAGGGTGACCGACAATCGCCGTAATATGATGAATTCCCATCGTTTTTTTAGCCATTTTTATCCGCTCCTTTTACATATACTCAACAAACTCATTCACAGGCTTCCGGTAGCCGCGCGGTCTTCTGCTCTCTTTTTTTCTTTTCCAATCGTAATCATCATGACAACCTCAAATTGGTCGTCTATGTTCAAAATCCGTTTTACGGCTTCCGCATCAAAGCCGATCATCGGGCAGGTATCCCAGCCTTTTTCCTTAGCACTCAGCATAAACATCATCGCAGAAAGTGAAGCATTCCTTATCGCCTCATCTCTCTTAAATTGTTCTCCCCTGTTTTCATAAAACGAAACGGTGTCGTGCACCATGTGGTCATACTCTTGCTTATTTAATATCCCCAATACCTTTAACCCTTCATAGATATCGGACGCTTGTTGATATGCCTGCTTATCCCCTAATACCAAGAGAACCGCAGAAGAGCTAACCACTTTATATTGTCCGTTTGCGGCCTGCTTCAGCTTTTCTTTTACGTCCTGGTCAAGAACCGTCACATATTTTGTATGCTGCAAATTAAAAGCCGATGGCGCCAATGCAACCAATTCAAACATCTCATTGAGATCTTCTTTTGTGATTGGATGACCTGAAAGAAAATTGCTTGCAGATCGTCTTTCATTGACTAAATGTGTAAATTCAGCCATTACGCTACACTCCCTTTTATCTCGAATTCGAGATATCATGTTATAAAAAATCATATTGAATATTGTGTAAAAGAACGACAACGATTGAACACTTAGAATTGCGCTTGATCGCTGATCTTTTCGACCAAATATCTTGAATTAAAATATCTTGAATATGAGATAATAATAAAATACAGATCTTCTCATGTCAATAGGTTTTTAACAATCAGGTGGAAATTTTTCACTGACGGCAGCATTTTAATGGCGAATCATCACTGTTGTTACATAAGAACTCATTTGTTTGCTGTATGACCTTTTAGCACAGCTCCAACTTTTTTTCTGTCACCTTATTTATTAGTAAACAGGAAACAACGTTGCTATAGACCCACTCGAAATTGAATTGGTATGATAAGCAAAGTGATTACACAGGAAAGGATACGGAGAGCGTATATAGAGCACTCCTATTTTTTTGTGCAGTTTTATAGGAGGAAAAAATGGCAAGTGAAAGAGAACAAATAAGCAGAAAAGTTGCTTTGATTGCATTGATCGCCAATCTGATCTTAATGGCAGGAAAGGTCTTTTTTGGGCTGGTAGGCGATAGTGAAGCCGTGTTTGCAGACGGAATACATTCCGCGGCAGATGTCGTTGCTTCGATTGCAGTCTTGGCAGTGATCGGAATTTCCAATAAACCGCCCGATCAAGACCATCCTTTTGGTCACGGAAAAGCTGAAGTCATTAGTGAGGCGATTGTAGGAATTATCTTAGTGATCGTATCCGTTTATATCCTCATAGAAGCGATTCTGTCCTTTGTTAAAGGGCCAAGCGTTCCCCAATACAGCGCATTGTTTGCGGCTCTGATTTCGTACGTGGCTAAGGAAATCTTATATCGTTATTCTATAAAGCAAGGAGAAAAATGGAACAGCAAAGCGATTATAGCGATTGCGTACGATCATAAAGGCGATATCGTTGCCTCTCTTGCCGCTTTTATCGGCGTTCTGTTGGCTATCATCGGAAACACCCGCGGATGGTCCTATCTGTTGTACGCCGATGCCATTGCCAGTGCAATCGTTGCTTACCTCATTTTTAAGATTTCAATGGAATTAATCAGGCCGTCTGTTGATGTGCTCATGGAAAAGAGTGTTGATCCCGAGCTGATAGAGGAATATAAAGCTGTTATTTTTCAATGTGATCAAGTAAAACGAATTGATAGAATCCGCGCGCGAGAACATGGCCACTATAAATTGCTTGATGTCCGTTTATCTTTGGATCATGATTTGACAATTAAGCAGGGACACGATATTGCCCGCGAAATTCGAAATGAAATCAAAAGACAGTTTTCAGATGTAGAAGAAGTGCTCATCCATGTAAATCCTTATTTCGAAGAATGAAAAGCTCCTTTTTAGAAGGAACTCAAGCTGTCGAGAAAATCTCGACAGCCTTTATTTTTCCTTAAAATATCCATTCTCCTGTAATAAAATAAAAGAAAGACGACTTAAAAGGACAGTGTCTTTCTCATGTTCCACACAAGAAACTCTTCTCAAAACACAGCCGAATTTGTTCTGCTTGACGAAGAGGATCACCTGTTTCGGAAAATTGATCAGTACATAGACTTCTTTTTCATCTTTCATCATTGAAAAGGTTAAACCTCACTACAGTGAAAATAAAGGCCGCCCCTCACTTGATCCGCTTATTTTATTTAAAATGATGTTTATCGGATACCTCTATGGTATCCGGTCAGAAAGACAGCTTGAAAAAGAAATTTACTACAATATAGCATACAGATGGTTTCTCGGATTGAACATAAACGATCCAGTTCCGCACCATTCCACCATCAGCAGGAACAGAATCACACGCTTTAAAGATACTACCATCTTCCAAGACATCTTTGATGAGATCGTTCTCCAAGCCATCAATCATGACATGGTGGGCGGACGAGTCCTATTCACTGACTCCACACACCTTAAAGCCAATGCCAACAAGCATAAATACACAAGAAAAACAATTGCGCAGGATAACCAAAACTATATCAAGGATTTAAATGAAGCCATTCAAGAGGATCGGGAGGAACACGAAAAAAAGCCATTAACAGCCAAAGAGGAAGTGAAAGCTGAAAAAAAGATCCGCCACAGTACAACCGATCCAGAAATGTCCATGATTCTATACCCTATCTTGACCGATTGGATCATCAAATCGCACGATTTAGTTTTCAAGTAGAAGCCATTGCCCTTGATTACGGATATTTAACGACTCCGATCTGTAAAGGATCATCTGACTGGCAAATCTTTGGTGTAATCGCACATAGACGTTATCACCCTATCCGAGGCTTGTTTCCAAAATAGAAAATTCATTATGACAGTGAACAAGTTAGATATATTTGTCCAAATCACCAAACACTTACATACTCAACAACTGACCGAAAAGGCTACCGATCATACAAATCAAATCCTGAAATATGTTCCTCATACCCGTTGCTTGAAAACTTTACAAAATCAAAAAAACGGCAGAAAGTGATTACTCGACATGTATGAGAAGATCATAAAGAAAAGGTCAGACAAAATCACTTGTCTGTTTCAGGAAAAAAACTCTACAAAAAAAGAAAAGAGAAAATAGAGCGAAGCTTTGCAGATTCAAAACAACTGCATGGGCTTCGCTATTGCAGGTTGAGGGGAAAACGAAATGTGAGTGAACAAGTTCTCTTCACAGCCGCATGCCAGAACATGAAAAAGATTGCCACATACCTAGCCAAGCAGGGCTAGGCATGTGGGAGCGCTTTTTCTGCATCTGAAACTTGATGAATATCTACAGAAACTGTATAAAACAAAAAAGCTTGTAGAAAAAACATTGTTTTCTCTACAAGCTGAGGGTTCTATGCCCCCTTTTTTCATCAGTCAGTTTGACCTTTGTTTTTATATTTTTTTATAGTAAACGTTGCAATCCCTACTACAATTAAAGCTGGTACACCATAAGCAAATACTTGATACACAATATCTCCTGCTGGCATTTGATAACCCCCAAGTAATCTTAATAGTAAGTGTTGCCCTGGGCTTTAGCTTTATCTTTACCTACGATGAGGGAAACACTTCGTGTTATACTGCCTACTCCTCCACCGATATTCAATGTAGCTGAAAGTCTAGCTTCGGCTTTTTTGAAATCAGTTTCTTTTTTTCTAATGATTCTCATCTTCGGGTTAGTGTAACTGCCTGTAACCGTCCAAATGTTCCACTTTCCAGCGCTAGAGATTGAATCAAATCCACCCTGGACGAGTGAATAGCTGGCTTTAAAACTTAATGAAAATGTACCATTATTGTTGTAATAAACTTTCCTGCCTGAGCAGTTAGTGTAACCTGATCCACCTTGGCACTTTCCATCTTTAATACCTACACCAGCCACAGAGAAATCAGGTTCATCCACAGCCGCTTGGGTATAGGAACCATCGGCAAAAATGTAAGTTATTTCATAACCATTATCCGTTTCTTTCTTAATCGTGTCAACAGCTTTTTCTTCCGGTAAAACAAAAGAATCTAGGGCTTCTCCTTTAGCAAGCTTGTCCAAAAGCTTTTCCTGAGTCTCAGAAGATACTACTCCTTCAATCTCCATATTTTGCTTCACCTTGTCTAGCTGTTCCTTAGTAAAACCGAGCTGCTCTTTAGGACTATTACTTTGAGTTTCTTGGGCAGATACTTGTTGCGGCAAAGATAATCCAATTGTTGCAAAAGCAATTACAAACAAAAGAACTAATTTCTTCATTTTTTCCCTCTCCCTTAACAATTCTTTTTATCCAAGAGCCTATACCTACATCTCAACCAACACTCTAAGCATAATACAATAATCCTACAATCACCCCTCCTCAGGAAAAACACTAACACATCAAATATCCAAAAATAAACATTTTTTACGCTAATTGATTCCAAATTACTACATAATTTGGAATTGAATAATCGCAAAGACCTATTACTTGTGACACCCCGCACAATGTCTGTCACTTTATGTTTTTAACTGTTTTGAAATTTCCTACAATACATGATTATTTCACCTTTACATTTATTTCCGAGGCTATATAAATAGGACAAGAAAGAGATTTGCCGACTTGGATACTGAGAAAGAGTAATCCCTTATGACTTAGTGGCAACCAAAATGAATCACTGGTATCTCGCATTAAAGAATAATTGGGTTGCCAAGGCAGAGTAGATGAGGGATGAAGTTAAGGAAGAAATCGAGCTAATGAAGGAAAACCAAGACGCCGTCGTTTACTACCAACTATTAAAATTCCGTCATGAATTAATGTTGGACTATCTCCATCCTGACAATGTCAGAGATATAGAGAAACAGTATGAAAAGCTAAGAGAACTGAAAAATAACAATCAGAACCTCACAGGAATGTTAGAATACTATTTTTATTTTTTTATGGGATGTACTATTTCAGGCAGCATGAACTGGCTTCTAATTAAACTGTTACAGACAAGCTGAAAAATGTCCTGAAACAATCAGACATACTTCTCCATGAACTATGCTAAACGTGCTTATGACATATACTGCAAGTATCCGACATACGGTGTAAGACAAGTACATTGTCAATTTGTAATATCAGGTAACTGATTAGATAACATGCAACATGAAGAAGCATTAAAGCACGCCGAACAGGCCCTAGAGGACGCTGAAAAACTTGGCGAAAATTATTTGATACGTAAGGCACTTTTTAATATTGGAATAAGCTATATAAACTTGAATCACCTTCAAAATCTTCCTTTTATTACAGCTAGAGCTTATTTCATGCTCGCATTTAATGAAGGGAGACAGGAAAATCCTAAAAAAGCTAGGGAGTTCTATGATAAGTCTAAACAAAAAACCTTAAAGTGCAATGAAAAAATTGTATTGGCAAAGCTGAAAATGGTTGAGGCCTATACTTATCAAACTCCTTGGATCTTGTAAGGGAGACTTTCCAGTTCTTCGAAGAAACTAGCATGTACCCGGACTTGGAGTGGTACGAGGTATACGTCGGTGACTACTTGTACACCAAGAATGAACTCAAAGGTGCGAATGAGTTTTACCGAAAAGCTATTGACGCACGTATAAAAATCCAACGAGGTGAGCTATTACATGAAATCTTAAATTTTACTTAGTGCAGTCCTGCTATTGGGTATCGCAGGGGTAGTTGGAACATCCTATCTCCAACAGGAAAATGCAACGTATAAAGTTGCCGAAAGAATGGAGACTTGAACAAAAACTAATATCAAATACACCTACCAAAAATAAGAGGGCCTCCCTCTTGTTTTTTGTCTAATTATTGATTATCTTTAAGCTCCCCACCTTTACATCCTCTCTCCAAACAAATCTTTTCCTACAACTAACCATATCGCAACTCCTTTCGCACATAGATAGATTACTACGGTGCGAAGGGGGTTGTCATTATTTCAGAGTTTTAAGCTTATTTTCAGGTCTTGGTGCATTTGAGAAGGCCCTCAGAAGAGTTCATGTCAATTCGAAATAGATAGGTTTTGCGAGAAAGAATCCGCAATTGCTAAAACTTACTCGCCGCTACACAACATACCTGAATTAAAGAACCTAGGGGATATTAAATCGCTCGTACCTCTTTCATTTTTCCGCAAACTTTACCTTTAGAACTCGCCGTACTATATAATGTGTGTATATCAATCATAGGGACAGAAAGGTTGTTAGAATGAAGGAATTTTTTTCGATTGGAGAAGTGTCAAAGTTATTAAATGTGAAAATCTCTGCTCTTCGGTATTATGATGAAATCGGCCTTTTGAAACCGGAATATAAAGATGGGCAAACGAACTATAGATATTATTCTACCCAACAGTTTGAGCGGCTGGATACCATCAAGTATTTGAGGGCCCTAGGCCTGCCAATCAATAAGCTTCTTGATTTTTATAACTCTCAAAATACAAACACTCTTCTTCATTTACTAAAAAGCCAGCAGGCTGAAATTGATCGCAAGAAGAAAGAATTGGAACGCATTGAACGAAAGATCTCCCGACGCATCACACATATAGAAGATGCCGTTAACATGCCGTTACATCAAATTTCAAAAATCAAACTCCCCGCATTGCGTGTGGCTTATTTACAGCATGAATATGTTCTCGGCCATGATATCGAACATTCGTTAGCTGAATTGAGAATCCACCTGAATGTAAACGAAGATATATTCATAGGCAAGATCGGTTTATCCATATCAGCAGCAAATGTGAAAGCAAAACAGTTTGACAAATATTCCAGTATATTTATGATTCTTGAAGATGAAAATGAAAAAACTTCTTCAGAAATCATCTTTCCTTCAAGAGAATATCTGCAAATTAGGTTTAAAGGGTCACATCCAGAAGCCGAACCATACTACAAAAAATTACTGGCATATATGAAAGAACATCATTATGAAGTAGCAGGGGACTCAATCGAAATCACACTCATTGATTATGGCATTACGAATAACCTAGATAATTACGTGACTGAAATCCTGCTGCCCATCAAATAATCTCATGAATATGTTTTGATCTCCCTTGACTCTCTACTAACTAGAGGGTTTATTTTTTATGCAGGAATGATTTTTGGAGGAGAAAGCTTATGTTTGGAACGATTTTTAACACAGTGATGATCATTGCAGGAAGCATAATCGGGGGGATATTCAAAAAAGGCATTAAAGATGAATACCAGGATATTTTGATGCAGGCAATGGGATTCGCTGCAGTCGCGCTGGGGATCAACGCCATTACACAGCATTTGCCTGATAGTAAATACCCCATTCTATTCATCGTGAGTTTAGCCATTGGAGGTTTGCTAGGCCAGATCATCAATTTAGAATTACGATTCAACAAGCTGGTGAACAAATTTTCTAAAAGTAATTTAGCAGAGGGCTTATCTACTGCGGTCTTATTATTTTGTATAGGTTCGCTGTCAATATTGGGCCCTGTTGAAGCCGCTTTGCATGGAGATTATACATACCTCCTGACAAACGGGATGTTAGATGGGATCACCTCCATTGTGCTCGCTTCAACTTTTGGTTTTGGAATAGCGGCTGCAGCCATTGTATTATTTGCCTGGCAAGGCTCCATCTATTTATTTGCTAAAGTAATGGAGAGCGCAATCAATACAGACCTTATTAATGAAATCACAATTGTGGGAGGCATACTCATCCTCAGTTCAGGTCTAAGCATTCTTGGAATCAAGAAGTTCAAAACATTGAATTTGCTGCCTTCCCTCTTGATCCCTCCTGTTGTGATTTTTGTGATTCATGCATTTGGATTGCGGTTTTAATGAAGCGGCTCCACAAAGGAGGTTAATATTCTGTTATATTGATTTTCAATAATCTGTTCCAATCGTTTTATTTCCTTTTCCTCTTGGATTTGACGTCTAACAACAACTGTATTATATTGTAAATAAAGTCTGTTATATCAAAATCAGATTCCCCATCACGAAACGGCACATTCATTTAAACAATGTTGGGAGGGGCATTTGTATGTCAAACCATTCATCTAGTATTCCCGAATTAAGTGACAACGGTATCCGCTATTATCAAACTTATAATGAAAGCCTTAGTCTTTGGCCGGTCCGTTGCAAATCATTCTATATATCTACTCGTTTTGGTCAAACACATGTGATTGCAAGCGGCCCAGAGGATGCCCCGCCGCTTGTATTACTCCACGGAGCATTATTCAGCTCGACGATGTGGTATCCCAACATCGCCGATTGGAGCAGCAAATACAGAACTTATGCAGTTGATATCATAGGTGATAAAAACAAGAGTATTCCTGAGAATGTAAGCGGTACAAGAACGGATTACGCCAATTGGCTTCTTGATGTGTTTGACAATCTGGGGATCGAAAAGTCCCACATGATCGGACTTTCGCTTGGCGGTCTCCATACGATGAATTTCCTTTTACGTATGCCTGAGAGAGTAAAAAGCGCAGCTATACTGAGTCCGGCAGAAACGTTTTTGCCATTTCATCACGATTTCTACAAATACGCTCTTGGCCTTACAGCGTCAAATGGAGTTGAAACATTCTTAAATTGGATGATGAATGATCAGAATGTGCTGCACCCGATTTTTGTGAAGCAGTTTCAGGCAGGGGTAATGTGGCAGGATGGATCAAGAAATCCAAATCCTAAAGCAGACGGATTTCCGTATGTTTTTACCGATGAGGAATTACGTTCAGCAAGAGTTCCTATCCTATTATTACTTGGTGAACATGAAGTCATCTATGATCCCCACTCAGCCCTGCACCGAGCCTCTTCATTCGTTCCTGATATTGAGGCGGAAGTCATTAAAAATGCCGGACATGTTTTATCGATGGAACAACCCGCTTACGTAAATGAACGTGTAATGCGTTTTTTCAATGCAGAAACAGGCATTTCACGGTAAGGGCTTATAAGATAGTGTTTTGCATTCATAAAGACCTGCAATATACTTCTAGCCGGGCATTTCAAAAAATAGAGTCTCTCTCATGGACTCTATTTTTCTTGGACAAAACCCGCAGCTGGTTTTGTGTGCTTGTTTCTTTAGGTTTCTTATATGATCAGTTGTAAAATCCTTTATTTTCAAGAAGGATTCTCAAGATCCTTGGCATCAAGTAGTGAATGCAAAGTCAAAAAATCATGTCACTTCTCCTGGGATGCCTGCTAGTATGATGCAGCTTCTGCCAATATGAAACAAAGTTCCATCCATATCGAAAATGAGTGATGGCGCCATAAGTGTCTCCTTTTAACTGCCGACTTCATCTTCTAAATACTACCATATGCAAAAAAAGCAGATCATTAAAGATCTGCTTTTTCTATTACACACTGATTTGTTTCTTTTGTTCATGATCTATTTCTGGCTGTATTTCCTTTGTCAGTTGATGCCCTTCTATATCCACGTTCGGAATCATCTTGTCCAGCCATTTCGGCAAATACCAGGCTGCATTCCCCATCAGCTTCATGACACTCGGAATCAGTGTCATTCTTACAATAAAGGCATCAAAGAGCACACCAAAGGAAAGTGCTAATCCGTTGGCTTTAATAGAAGCTTCGCCTGCAAAGATAAATCCTGCAAAAACGAAGATCATGATCAAGCCGGCTGCTGTAACAACAGGACCACTGTGTTTTAATCCAGCCTGAATGGCTTGTACTGGATTCTTTGTTTTTACATATTCTTCACGCATTCTGCTGACAAGAAATACTTGATAATCCATAGCTAAACCGAACAGAATTCCAATCGATAAAATCGGCAGGAAGGCGAGTATCGGCCCTTTTTCAGGTATTTTGAAAAAATCGATGAGATTCCCGTCTTGCAAGACAAATACACAAATCCCAAGAGTGGCTGTCATCGTCAACATGAAACCTGCAACAGCAACAAGCGGCACAAGCAGCGAACGGAAAACGATGGTCAGCAATACAAACGCAAAGCCAACAATAAGTACAGCAAACACCGGTATCGCATCATTAAGGCGATCTGAAATGTCAATATTCACTGCAGTCGATCCAGTAACAAGCAAATCTACTCCGTTTTTATCTGATAAACTGCGTACATCGTGTACCAAATCTTTCGTTGTGACATCATTTGGACCTGTTTCCGGAACGACCGTAATGATGGCAAAGTTCCCTTCTTTATTAGGCATTGCAGGAGTGACACTTGCTACATGGTCTAAGCCCTTTATTTCTTTCACTGCATCTGCGAAAGCCTCCGCCTTATTTTCTGTAGCATTTGTGGCATCCGCTACGATTGTTAATTGGCCATTAAATCCTTCTCCAAAGCCTTCGGCAAGCAAGTCATATGCCCGGCGATCCGGATTATCCTTAGCTTTCATCCCAGCATCAGGCAAGCCCAGTTCCAAATGCATAGATGGGATACTAATGACGATCAAAATCAGAATGCTGCATACACTTAGAATGATAGGATTTTTGGTGACAAAGCGTCCCCAGACATTTGTTTCAGTGCTTTGTTTTTCTATTTTCTTGTTTGATTTCGGAATCATCCGCTTCCCTGCAATCGATAAGACCGCAGGCACAAGTGTGATTGAAGCCAAAACAGCCATCAGTACACTAAGCCCTGCTGTCAGCCCCATCGCAGACATAAAAGGAATGTTAACGACAGTCAATCCGCAAAGTGCAACGATAACAGTAAGTCCGGCAAAAACGACTGCGCTTCCCGCTGTTCCCACGGCTCTCGCAATTGATTCATTCTTTCGTATGCCTTCGCCTAAAAACTGGCGGTGTTTCGTAAAAATAAATAAAGCATAATCAATACCAACAGCAAGGCCAATCATTCCGGCCAATGAAAGACTGACGGAAGCAATATCAAATACTTGTGTCCCAATCAAAACCAGTCCAATACTTACACCTAAACCAATCAGTGCAGTTAAAATCGGCAAACCTGCTATTAATAAAGAACCGAATGTAATGGCTAAAACGACAAAAGCCAAGATAATGCCGACAATTTCAGAGACACCGCCTATCTCCATCTCGGCTCCCGGTACATCTCCGCTTAGCTCAGTTTGCAATCCTTCATCATCAGCCAGTTTCAAACTGTCTTTTAAGTGTTTGATAGAGTAATTCTTTATATCATCTGCTGATGATTTATACTTGATATCAGCATAGGCAACTGTGCCATCTTTCGCGATTGTCCCTGTCACAAAAGGACTTGCAATCGAGTCAACAGAATCATCTTTACTGATTTCTTTGAACGTATCTTCTATTGCTTTTTTTGCTGGCTTCCCAGTAAGTTTCTCCCCATCACCAGCACCGAAAATAACCCGTATGCTCCCTTTATCAGGACCGTGAGGAAATTCTTTTTGAATCACATCCATCGCTTTTTCCGAAGGTGTGTCAGGTATGGACATATCCTCAGAAAAACTTGGTTTCAAGGTGACTGCAAGGCCTATCGCAGCAACTAACACAACGATCCACGCACATATTGCTTTTATGCGATTGCGAGCAATCCATCCTCCTAATGTATATAACATTTTTGACATGATAATCTCCTTTCAACACATTGCTTGATCACATTCTTTCTCATTGTAGTTGACAATGAAATGAAAAAAACGTACATTCGGGCATGTACGTTTGGGCAATTTTCAAATATGCAGTTTAGTTGTCTATTGTCAGAATACCTTTTTGCATGGCAATCGTTACTGCCTCAGTTCTTGAATTCGCGCCTAATTTATTGTAAATGGACGTTAATCTGGACTTTACTGTTCGCTCAGAGACGCCCAAATCAAAGGCAATCGCTTTGCTTTTAAGACCTTTAGCAATTGCTTTTAGAACAATGACTTCCTTTTCTGTCAGCTGCGTCTCATTGCGCTGCTTTTTCATCCGCTCAAATTGGATTTCTTGCAGACGTTTGAGGATATCAGGCTGCAACAGCACATTTCCTCTGATCGCTGCATCCATTGTGTGAAAAAGGGTTTCTGAACTCGTATCCTTTAACAGATATCCTTTCGCTCCTAATTCAATCCCTTCGATCATTAAGTGATCTTCATTATATGTAGTCAAAATAATGATGGGGGTATCTTGTTTTTCTTTTATTTGTTTAATGGCCTCTAACCCGCTCATCTCCGGCATATACAAATCCATCAGAATGATATCCGGTTCTAATTCATCTGCAAGACGGACTGCGACTTTTCCATTTTCTGCCTCTCCTATAATGGTGTATTGATCATTCGTTTCAATTAAAAGCTTCAGACCTTCCCTCACGACAAGATGGTCATCAACGATTAAAACCTTATTCATCTTGCATCTCTCCCTGAATTGGTACAGTGATCTCAATTTGTGTTCCTTTCAATTTTGCACTCTTGATATTGAATTGGCCATTTATTGCCCTGACGCGTTCTTGTATGCCAAGAAGCCCATAATGTCCTCTCTTTTTCTTTCCTTTTTCAACATCAAATCCCTTGCCGTTATCCTTAACTGTTAAATGGAGCCTTCCCTTTTCATCATCCCAAATGGATATCCAGATTGTTTTCGCCTCAGCATGCTTTGCCGCATTCGTCATGCATTCTCCAATGATGTAATAACAGTTTTCAGCTGTACGCACATCCAGCACCTGATGCAATCTGTAATCTAATAAACAAGCCATGCCTGTCGACTCTATAAAATGATCCATTAGCGAGGTAATTCTTTCTTTTAAAACACCGATTTCTTCTGATTTGCTGCGGAGATCTTCAATAGCTGAACGTGCATCAGCTAATGTGCTTTTCACTCTTTTCATCGATTGTTGTATGATTTCCTTCGCTCTCTCTGTGTTGCCTTTGGCGAGATGAACATGAATCGCATCCAGCTGCATATTTAAACTGACAAGACCTTGAGCAAGCGTATCGTGTAAGTCTCGGGCCATCCGCTGTCTTTCGTTCTGCAGCGTCAGCTGTTCTACCTGCTGATGAGCCAGCTCCAGCCTTTCAAGAGTAAATTGAGCTTTTATTTTTTCATCGACTTGGGCAAAAAATGTTGCGGCATAAGTGATGATGACAATCATGATCGGCGCAGCAATAACAATAAAATGCAAAACTTCACCTTTATGAAGGTGATACGCCGAATTTATGACCAGCAGCAGCAATAGATAAAGAATGAGAAAAGTCCTTCTTCTGTCTGCCATTCCTAAAATCTGTCCAATTAAAAATGCATAAAGGCCGATAATGACAAGTATAAAGAAGCCAGTCATGAGATTAGCAAGTGCAAAGGTGATCAAACCTTGTACCGCGAAATACAGAATCACTCTTTTCTTAACCCAGCGATATGAGTGCCAATGAAGCAAAGCAAAAATGGCGATTAATATGGTAAACGCATAAAGCAATAAAATGGACCAGCCCCCAGAAACAAATTGCAGCACGATAGAGGCTATATAGATCATGAGAATAAAAGCCAGGCCCGGCACTCTGAGTGCAAGCATGTTTAATGCCCGCCTATCATGTGAGTAATATTTATCTTTAAAAGGATTCCTTATAAGCAAACCTTATCCACTTCCTTTACCTGTTTCACCGAATAGAGATTCATGAAAATCGAACTCATATTTTAACGTGCAAACATACATGTATCCAATCATTTTATAGGAAGAGAAGGAACACAACAATATCAGGTGCAGGGAAACATTAGAGTTTCCAACAAGTGATCATTGCCCAAACGTACATGAACGTTCTGCCTCTATGTACGTTTTATCTTTTCAAATTTACCTTTAAAATCATAAGGAACTTACTATTCATTGAAGGAATGATCATCATTGAAATCGATTGATCTCACAATTTTATCATTAAAGAGAAAAGGAATCCGGACCGAAAAGGTATTAAAAAATCAGAACCCTGATCGATTAAGCCATATGACAGACAAAAATGCGCAACCAAAAAGCAAGGAAAAAGAGGAATGAACATGTATTGGTTTCTAGGTGCTTTATTATATTTTCTGATCGGTACTTATATATTCATTAGAGTCACTAGAGACAGCCAATCAGGCTCATGGATACTGCTTGCATTAGCAGCTCCACTCATCATTGCTGGCTACCCTTATTTTTATTCAAAGAAGCTTCTTTCCAAAAGACGCTGAAACAGCTGTCATTCAAACCGCACATTGGTAAAATGATCAATACCGGGATACAATCTAGGTATTCTATGGAAAGGAGTCTTGCTTTATGAGTCAAAGAGTGTCCTACTATGAGATTGCACCTGAAGGTATGAAAATCATGATGGATATGGAGAAATACACGAAACAATCCTCAATTAACCGAACGACGAGAGAACTAATCAAAATCAGAGTCTCTCAAATGAACGGCTGTGCCTACTGCATAGATATGCATACGTCCGATGCCCGCAAAATGGGGGAAACTGAACAGCGAATTTACTGTTTACATGCTTGGAATGAATGTGATTTTTACTCACCTGAAGAGAAAGCGGCTCTCGAACTATCTGAACACATCACGCTCATTCCATCTAAAAGGGTTCCTGATGAGCTATATCATCGGGTGCGGGAACATTATGATGAAAAACAATATGTTGACCTTGTTCTCATCATTAATCAAATAAACAGTTGGAACCGCATCTCTATTGCAATGGGGAATCGAGCTGCTTCAAAATAAGAAGAAGGAGTAAGATTAGAACAAATCTTACTCCTCCTAGATATCGTGCCTCATCATCTGGTGTTTCCGCTTCAAAATCCTAAATCTTCACGTTTAGGTGCTTTTCAAACGCAATTTTCCCGCTTTGTGTAATCCTAATCGCTCTCGTTTTAGGCATACGAACGATCCATTCTTCTTCTAACATGCGCACCAATAGGGCGTTTCCTAATGCTCCTGCAATATGATGCTGCCGTTCACTCCAATCCAAACAGCAGCGGGCAAAAGCTCTCCTCTTATTCCGTTGTTGCTCTTCATTGATGCCTAACTTTGAAAAGAATAAAGCACCCTCTGAAGTCACCTCAAAGTTTAAATCAACTTTTTTTAACATCCCCTGCTCAACTAATGAATGTGCCATTTGCACGCCCGCATAACCTGCCAAATGATCATAACAGGTACGGGCGAAATGCAAGTCCTTTTTCTCTTTTGACTCTTTTAAAGATTTGACTTTTGCTTTAGGCGCAATATGAAGCAATTGTTCGATCACATTTGCAGCATCTGAGT
The DNA here is from genome assembly GCF_038006165.1 of Bacillus sp. FSL W8-1202. Classification (NCBI taxonomy): domain Bacteria; kingdom Bacillati; phylum Bacillota; class Bacilli; order Caryophanales; family Bacillaceae; genus Bacillus; species Bacillus sp. FSL W8-1202. The sequence continues at coordinate 1,685,056 of NZ_JBBOUR010000001.1, read as the reverse complement.
CAGCCAATCTGTAATACCGATGTCTCCCATGCTTCTCTACGCTAATCAGCTTTGCTTCAAGCAATTTATTCAGGTGAAAACTTGCGGTTTGAGGTTTAATGTTAGCGAGATATGCAAGCTCTCCCGCAGGGTGTATCCTTCCATCCATCAGACTGAGAAGAATGGAAGAACGCGAGGGATCTGATAGCAACGAAGAGATTTTTGCAATATTAGGATTCATGATTTTCCTCCTTACATTCATATTTCGATGATAGTTGAAATGTTAATCCTTTACAATATAAATGTAAGCGTGACAAGGAGGAAAAAACATTGGACATCAAAAAACGAGACACTCGTCGATTGAAAGAAATCAAACCCAAGATCATGTATTATGGTACCTCGACATTTCTTCTAACCACATTGAATGAGGATGGAACCACTAATATTAGTCCTATGTCTTCTTCTTGGGCTCTTGGACATTATATAATCCTTGGAGTAGGACTGGGAGGAAAAGCCATCGACAATTTGGAAAGACACAAAGAGTGTGTCATAAACTTGCCTGGCCCGGAATTATGGGAAAACGTTGAAAGAATTTCATCTTATAGCGGAAAAAAAAGCATACCGCCTTTAAAGAAGCAGCTCGGATTTACATATAAAAAAGAAAAATACGAGGCAGCAGGGTTAACGCCTTTACAATCAAAAACAGTATCACCAACACGAATCAAAGAATGCCCTATCCAAATCGAAGCCGAAGTGAAACACATTCGGTTTCCAGAATATGAATCGTCATTCGCAATTGTAGAGACGCAGGCACTACATTTTCATGCCGAGGAAAGTATTATACTAGACGATAACCATATCAACCCTTCCAAATGGAGCCCGCTTATCTATAATTTCAGACATTATTTTGGTTTAGGAAAAGAAGTCGGAAAGACTTTTCGTTCAGAGACATGATCATTTTAAGACCGAACCATGATTTGGTCTATTCTAGTAACCCTTGTTATTATCAGATCAAGCGATCATTAGGCTTGATCTCTTTTTTAGTGAAACATCCATTTAAGGATATAAAAGTTACTTACTTGCCAATTCTTTTATCATTAAACCCAACTCATAAATCCCCTTTTGAAGGTCTTCAAGAGATGCATAAGCATATGATAAGCGAATATAATTCCCTTTTTCCTGAGCATAGATACTGCCGAGATTGAGCAGAATCCCTTTTGATAAGGCTTTAGTATAAAGTAATTTCATTGATATGGAAGGCAATATTTTTATCCAGACAAAAAAACCTCCCTTTGGGATATTCCATGTCGCCACATCTTTCAAATGAGTTTCTAAAGCACTCAAGGCCAATTCTCTTCTCACCTTTAATTGCTGCCTAACCTTTTCTACATGCTGCTGGTAGTGGCCGGAAGTAAACCACTCTGCCGCTACTCTCTGGGATAGCGAACTGGATCCGTAATCTGTTTGCATTTTAATGTCAGATAAACGTTCAATCACCGGTTCCGGTCCGACGATCCATCCAATCCTCAAACCTGGGCTTAATGTTTTCGATAAACTTCCTATGTACAGTACGTGTCCATTTTTATCAATTGTTTTAATAGGATATGGCGGAATTTCATCGATCCATAACTCACGATAAATGTCATCTTCAATAATAGGAAGCTGTGTATTCTCACTTACTGCCAGGATCTCTTCACGCCGCTTTTTAGACATAAGAATACCAGTCGGATTGTGAAAACATGGATTTGTATATAAGATAGCCCTTCCCCGCTCTCCTCTTGTTAAATGAACATTTTCAGGCAAAAGTCCTTCATTATCCATAGGAAGTCCAGTCAGCTTCATACCAGCTGATTGAAATACGTGTAATGAATAAAGGTAGGAGGGCCGATCAAGATAAACGGTTGATCCTCTTTGTAACAGCCCCATTGATATCAGCTGCAAGGCTTGCAACGCTCCTGAGACAATCAGAATGGAAGAAGATGAGACGTTGATTCCAATGGTTTTTAAATAGTTGCTTAATGCCTCCCTCAAAAGTAAGTAACCTTTTGGTTCTTCATAACCGAATGCCTCCATGTGATAAGATACCTTCTCCATCATCTCTTTCATAACAGCCAAAGGAAAAATCTCAGCTGAAAGTTCACCTTTACTGAGCTGAATAAGATCTGTATTTGATTCTGATTGATTTATCTTTTGAACGATTTTTCGGCTTGGCATCTGAATGCCAGAGGTGACATATTGATCCCAATCGGGAGCAGAATTCTTAGCCATCAGTGTCCATGTGTTGTTGATAACAACTGTGCCTTTCCCCATTGTGCCTTCTATTAGCCCATCGGCCATCAATTCCTCTAAGGCTGTAATCACTGTGCTCCGATTTACCTGAAAATCTTTTGCAAGCGTGCGCTGGCTTGGAATCTTGCTTCCAATCGGCCACTCTCCATTTCCTATTTTCTCTTTAATAAAATGAACGATTTGTCTGTACTTAGGGAGCTTTTTCATCTTTTTTTCTTCTGGAAAGCTCATAGAATCGGTCTCCTTAAAATAAATTGGTTGGTTCAAAATCCGTTTAACTGGTTGAAGCTATATCACCAAATCTTTATTAATATAAAAACACATTAAATAACTGGTTGGTTTTTGTAAAGAGGAGTGAGAGGAATGCGAAAGAAAACAGTTCAAATAATGATATCTCATAGTCTCATGATTGGTTTATGGGCATCTGCTTTTCCGGGAATTCGCGCAGGACTAGAAGGGTACACGCCAGAACACCTTGCTTTATGTCGTTTGTTAATCGGCTCTATGGCATTATTGCTTTTTGCTGTTTTGACTCAGATGCGCCTACCCGACTTGAAAGACATTCCTGCCATTTTTCTTTTAGGGTTTTTAGGATTTGCATTCTATCACATTTTGCTGAACATCGGTGAAAAAACAGTTAGTGCCGGAGTTGCAAGCTTACTCGTTACTACGGCACCGATCTTCTCAGCCATGCTATCCCGCCTGTTTTATAAAGAGCATTTTGGATTTACGAAATGGCTTGGCTCTATGATCAGTTTATTGGGTGTATTATTGATTGCATTTGGGGCGGGAGACTTTACATATTCAATGAGCGGTATCTTGGTCATCCTGCTGGCAGCATTTTCGGAGAGTATTTATTTCGTTTTTCAAGCCCGCTATATAAAAAAATATGGTTTTATTCCATTTGTTACATTTACAATTTGGGGCGGAACAGTACCTATGCTTATTTTTTTGCCTGGCTTAGGCTCGGAGGTGATAGACGCACCTTTGAACGCTACATTGTCGATTGTTTATTTAGGTTTATTGCCAACAGTTGTACCATACTTTGCCCTTGCATATGTCACTTCACTCGTCGGTGCTTCAAAAGCAACCCTTTCACTTTATGTTACACCGGCTTTAGCCTTGATCATATCTTGGCTCTGGATCGGCGAGATACCCACACTGCTCTCTCTGCTAGGCGGAGTGGTTACAGTTGGCGGGGTATGTTTTACCTACCTAAAAGTAAATAAAATGAATAAGATTTTCATCACCCATTTTTCTGCTAAAAGGGTAAAAAAACTCTAAAACAAAAAAGATACCAACATCGGTTGGTATCTCCTTTTAAGGTTCTTTCATTAAGGTTAGCCAGAGTAGTAAATAGTGTATTCCGTTACCGTCTTAAACCCTAGTTTAGCTGCTAATGCAATGGACGAATTGTTGCAAATATCACAATCCCAGCTAGGAACAATCCCATTTTCCATACAAAACGCTATAAACCTATTTGCTACGCAATAAGCTAACCCCAGTCCTCTATATTCTTCAAGTGTATAGATATCCATTTCCGCTCGATTATGCCCTAAAAATATAGAGGTACACTCACTTACTACGTGATTGCCATGTAATACGGCAAATCCAAAACCTTTTGAAGCAAACTGTGAGACAGAATTCCAATACTCCTCATAATACGCGCTGTTAAACGCTGTGCTATGTGAAATGATGTCTTCGTCAATTCTTTTCAATACAAGCCCCTTTGGCAGTTGCAAAGTCTTTTTGAAAGATTTTGGTTGATAAGAAAATGCAGCTCTTCTCATTTGGTTTAAGTCATCTTTCAGTATGGGTTTCAGTACGCTATCCCATGTATCACTGGAAGAAAACAAGGTAAATCGTTTTGATGATTTCACTTGTTCTTCATAATATCCTGCAATGAAATCATGAAAATCCCGATTCCCTTGGTCTCCCGCAATAAAATAAATGCCTGATTCAGTTCCTATAAAAAACGATTTAGGAAAGGTTTGATCATCTGCATAAACAGCTCCCGGAATGGTTTGGTCTAATATTGAATAGACAAATGTGGGACAATATTTGTCATCAAACATTGTTTTTAAGCTACTGTATTTTTCTTTTGTTAATTCCTGCAAAACAGACAACTCCTTTAAAACACCGTCTCCTTCATGATTCTGTTCACAAATCAATTTTCCTCTGTCACCAGCTAAATAACTTCCCTGTTACGAATCTCAGACAAATAAAAACAAAAACAGGTGTCTGCACTCAGCTCGCAGACACCTGTTGAACAACAATTGCATTATATAACCCAAGAAAACGCTGAATATATCGATTCTTTATTCCCCAGTTACAGCAAACTGTTTTAAACAGTCACCAATTTCATCACATACCCTTTGGAAAAATGCCCATTTTTCTTCGTCAGTTCCTTGCGCTTTTGCCGGATCATCAAATCCCCAATGCTCACGTTTTACATGCGGCGGCGTCATTGGGCATTTGTCAGCTGCATCACCACAGAGAGTAACAACGAAATCAGCATTGTTTAAAATGTCCGGATCAATGATATCTGAAGTTTGATTGGAAATATCAATCCCCGCTTCTTTCATTGCTTTGACAGCATTAGGATTTAATCCATGAGCCTCGATTCCAGCGCTATACACATTCCACTTGTCCCCAAGATATTTTCTCCCCCACCCTTCAGCCATTTGGCTGCGGCAAGAGTTACCAGTGCATAAAAAGTAAATTGTTTTCTTTGACATATTGACCTTCTCCTTTTAGAAACATGAATGGATCACCAGCAGCCAAATATACAGGCCGGCAAGTGTGATCAATAAAGTGGGTATTGTGAGAATGATTCCTGTTTTAAAATACGTGCCCCAGGAAATCTTCAAACCTTTTTGCGAAAGAACATGAAGCCATAATAATGTCGCCAAGGAACCAATCGGTGTTATTTTAGGCCCTAAATCTGAACCGATCACATTTGCATAAATAAGCGCTTCTCTCATCATCCCATGTGTATCTGTACCGGCAATCGCCAATGCGTCAATCATAACAGTCGGCAAGTTATTCATAATGGAAGAAAGAATCGCCGCAATAAAGCCCATTCCAATTGTCCCAGCAAACAATCCTTGATCAGCTGCGGCTTGAATCACATCTGAAAGGATATCCGTTAATCCGGCATTTCGGACACCATACACAACAACGTACATGCCAATTGAAAAGAATACGATAGCCCATGGCGCCTCTTTCACCACTTTCTTTGTATGGACGGCCGGACTCTTTTGCGCAGCGATTAAGAAAATGATTGCAATGCTGCCCGCTACCACTGATACAGGGATAGAAAAAAATTCACTTGCAAAATATCCAATTAACAGCAGCCCTAAGATATACCATGACAGTCTGAACATGTTTTGATCTTTAATTGCTTCAACAGGTTTTTTAACCTCAGTCAGATCATAGCGTTTTGGTATGCTTTTTCTAAAGAAAAGGTAAAGTACAATGATGCTCGCCAGCAGCGAAAACAAGTACGGGACAACCATTCTGGATGCATAATCAATAAACGTAATATGAAAATAGTCCGCTGAAACAATGTTGACCAAATTGCTCACTACTAAAGGAAGCGAAGTGGTATCCGCAATAAATCCGCTGGCAATGATAAAAGGAAAAACTAATTTTTCATTAAAATGTAATGCTCTGACCATCGCTAATACGATTGGTGTCAATATAAGAGCTGCACCGTCATTTGCAAATAACGCGGCGACGATAGCTCCTAATAGAGATACATAAACGAACATCCGCACACCGTTTCCTTTTGCAGCCTTAGCCATATGAAGCGCTGCCCATTCAAAGAAACCGATATTATCAAGAATTAACGATATCAGTATGATGGCCACAAAAGCCAAGGTCGCATTCCAAACAATCCCTGTCACAGTTAACACATCATGAAAATTGACAACACCTGCTATTAGAGCTAAAACTGCGCCTCCACAGGCTGACCACCCTATAGATAAATTTTTCGGCTGCCATATGACCAATACTAGAGTTAATAAAAAGATGAATACTGCCAAAATCATTGATGTCAATCTAATGCCTCCTTACTGGCAACACGCTTGAGTTTTCTTTTGTTTGATATGGTTTAACAATTCATCCTCCTGATCAATTTGATGTAAGATCAATTGCAATGTATCAAACTCAGGACAGGAACCATTTATTGAATAATAACGCCATTGGCCTCTTCTGTCCTCATTCACAAAACCTGCGTTTTTTAATTTCCGCAAATGCTGGCTTATGGCGGGCTGGCTCATTTCGAACATATCAACCAATTGACAGACACAATATTCTTTTTCAAGAAATAATCTCATCATGATAAGCCTAGTTTGATCACTAAGTGTTTTCAAACAACGAGTCATCGCCGCAACATCAATCGTCATATGAGCTCCTCCTTCACAAATCAATATATAAGCAAATCGTTATATACACGCCAAATGATTATACATTCCCCTTTACGCTTCCATATGTAGCGCTCCGTATATCTTAAGAATCAAAACTTTGAAACGAAAACCTGAGTAGCTCTCCGCGTTTCCTTAGCGCCCCCGTCATTATATAAACTTTTATTTATATAAACAATCCCTTATATTTGGAACATCAAATATGTTTGATTCAATTAATATCAATCTCTTTATTTTCCTTTACCCATTGTACATTGAACCGAGTACGGCAATATAGCTTGTGTTTGCTTTTGGTTTTTGGCAGGAAGGATGGCCAGGACAACACTTATGGCGGACAAAGCATTTCATTCCCAAATCAGTAACTGAAATGGATATCGGACAGGAAAGCATAATAGCAATCAGCAAAATACAAAAAATACCAAGGGTTTTGATACCCTTGGTATTTATGATTGAGACCTTCACCGGTTATTCACCCACAAGCCTCAAAAAGTGTTTTTGATTACATTTACCCGCGGCATGTCAGTTACGGTTAAAAAGGTCATTCTATTTTTTAATGATGATTAAGATTTTTAAAATTGCTGCCCTTCACTTCAGCTACGTCATATACGGTGACAAAGGCGGATTTATCAATATCATTAATAATTTCCTTTAGTTTGGTTTCTTCTAAACGGTTGATGACACATGTGATTTCTTTAAATTTCTCGTGGGAAAAACCCCCGTAAGCTTCTTTATATGTGGCGCTTCGGCCTAATTGATCACGTATTGTCTCTACCATTAATTCAGGTTGGGTTGTAATAATTTGAAAGGTTTTAGAGCCGCTTAAGCCTTCCTCCACAACATGAATCACTTTGGATGCAATGTAGTAAGCAATGACTGAAAGCAATGCCCCTTGTAAGCCAAATACTGTGGAAACAAAAATAAACACAAATAGGTTTAAGAATAGAATGAGATCGCTCGTTCCGAATGGCAGTTTTCGGGATAGCAGCACAGCAAGCATGTCAATTCCATCTAATGCGCCGCCATTACGCAGTGCCAGCCCCATTCCAAATCCAAGGATAATCCCGCCGACAACGGTAATTAAAAGGGTATCTCCTTCTATAATTGCGGGTGTGTGGTGGAAAAAGCTTGTCCCCGCGGCAAGCGATACGATTCCGATAATTGATAATAATGCAAAGCTTTTCCCAATTTGCTTATATCCTAACCAGACAAATGGAATGTTGATCACAGCAATCAAAATCCCCAGCGGCAAGTTGAATAGCTGTGAACCAACGATGCTAAGACCCGTCACTCCTCCATCAGATACACTGTTTGGAATGAGCACTGTTTCTAGTCCATACGCCGCTATGATTCCTCCAATGATAACCATGATGATTTGGAAAATCATTTTCGCTTTAAATTTCTTATGTTTTTTGGGTGTATTCATACCATTCCTCATTTCTCAAATATTTCGTTATATTTAAATATACCATAATAGATATTTTCAGCTAAAAACATGCGTTTTTTTAAATAAAGTAATTAACAGTAAGGTAACCCTCTTTGACTTAGAACATTCATGTACCGTGCCGCCTGTTGAGCAAGCGCCCCCTTTCACTTCAGATCGTGAATCGCCCTCAAACTTCAACACCGAAAATCCTGATTTATTCTGATATGATACTTAAAAAAGGAGGTTCGATTACAATGAATAACCTGTGCCGCAGTAAACAAGCCCCATTTGAATACACCTTATCTCTTATAGGGGGCAAATGGAAAATGAGAATTCTCTATGAGTTAGGGTGTGAAAAAACGATGAGATACGGCGAGCTGAAAAGGGCTATGCCCTTCATCACCCATAAAATGTTAAGCGCACAGCTTAAGGAATTGCAAACTGACGGCCTTATTCATCGGTATGAGGTTTCTCAAACCCCACTGAAAGTAGAGTATTCGTTATCTGACAGAGGGCGATCTTTGTATCCCCTCCTAGATGAAATGTGTAAGTGGGGAATGGCACAAGGAATGCCTCATATGTAAAACTACTTACAAAAAAGTGCGTACTTGTTTCCCAATGAGAGGAATTTTATACTGAATGAAAATGCTTCGTGTGGAGGAAAAAATGATAAAACAAGTCTATATCATTCATGGCTACAGAGCCTCCTCAACAAATCATTGGTTCCCTTGGCTGAAAAAACGTCTGCTCGCAGATGGGGTCCAAGCAGACATTTTAAACATGCCTAATCCGCTCCAGCCAAGACTTGAGGATTGGCTGGATACACTCTCTTTATATCAGCACACTTTACACGAAAATACGTATTTGGTTGCGCATAGCTTAGGGTGCCCCGCCGTTTTGAGATTTTTGGAACATATTCAATTACGAAAACAGCTTGGCGGAATCATACTTGTTTCCGGCTTTGCCAAATCGTTGCCCACTTTAAAGATGCTAGATGAATTTACACAGGGATCGTTTGATTATCAAAAAATCATCGAGTCCGCGAAGCACCGTGCTGTCATTGCTTCTAAGGACGACCAAATTGTGCCTTTTTCATTCAGCAAGGAGCTGGCACAACAAATTGACGCTGCGTTATACGAAGTCCAGCATGGGGGTCATTTTCTAGAAAATGAGGGGTTTACTTCTTTGCCTATTGTTTATGATGTTTTAACCTCTTATTTTTCAAAGGAAACCCGCTAACATCTTTCACCCATCTGCTTCAATCGAGCCCGCGAAAAGCGGGCTTTCTGAGTTATCGTTTGATCAATACAGATAACTCACCTTCAAACACTTTTACTTCTTTTTGATTATAAGTAGATAGCAATACTGTGAGTATTCCCAATTCATTTCTCTTTGGCTGCTTATCAAGAACCTCAACAATTGTAAACAATTCATCATCCGGATATACGGGTTTTATGAATGTCATATGATTCATCTCTGTTCCGGCTATAATATCGTCTCCATAGAGACCTTCTTCAATCCAAAGTTTAAAAGATATGGCCAGTGTTTGTATGCCGGAAGCGATAATTCCATTAAATCTGCCTTTACTCGCTTTTTCTTCATCTACATGCATATACTGAGGGTCAAATTCACCCGCAAACCGCATAATATCATCTTTTGTTACTTTTAATGATTTTGTTTTGAAGACCTGGCCAATTGTAAACTCATCTAACTTCATTCTTACACCTCTATTTTTTCAATTGTCTATTTTGTTTATTTTAGCACTGTGATGAGCAAATAAAAAATTCTGTTTTTCGCTAAACAGACATATCGTGGGCTGGACTGCTGGCACTCATCATATACTTAAAAAATATTGAACAGCTCTCAACACTTAGTTCCGTCACTTGGCCGTTTTGCTAAACTGAAAGCTCCCTCATATCTTCCAGGCAGCCTTCAGTTTTTTTATGCCTTCTCTTATGTCGGATTCAGAAACCCCTGCAAACCCGAGCGAGACCGTTTTTGCAGGAGGATGATTTTGATAAGAAAGAGAAACAGGATAAATTTTTACTCCATGTTTTTTCGCCTTCTCAATTAACTCTTTTTCACCAAATGGCAAATAAACGTCAAGTAAGATACGAAGCCCAGAGTTTTCTCCGCGGATTCTGACATGCTCTCCTAATTCCCTTTGCACTGCCTCTAATACAATGGCTCTTTTTTTGCGGTAAAGCTTTCTCATTCTGTTGATGTGTTTTTGCCACTCTCCATTTTTTATAAATTCAGCTAGGGTTAGCTGACTGTGGCAGGACACTGTTTGCTTATATAAGGACGTGATTTCATGCCCCTTTTTTAAAAGAGGCGAAGGAAGAATCATATAGCTGATACGCAGCGAGGGCAAAAGAGACTTAGAAAAAGTGCCCATATAAATGACACGGTTATGCTGATCAAGCCCTTGAAGAGAAGGAACCGGCTGTCCTGTGTACCTAAATTCCCCGTCATAATCATCCTCTATGATAAAGGATTGATTTTCGGCCGCCCATTTGAGCAGCTGAATTCTTCTGTTTATCGTCATTATGGTTCCCAGCGTAAATTGATGGGAAGGTGTGACATATACAAGGTTTGGCTGCTGTTCTTTGATCTTCTGTATACAGATTCCTTCAGCATCGACTGGTATAGGAACAATATTCATGCGGTTGGCTTCAAAAATCTTGCGTGCTCTTGGATAACCAGGATCCTCATACCCTATAGAAATATTCGGCTCAAAAACTTGGCACAAGATTTGCAGCAGAATAGGGTTCCCGGCACCTATAATCACTTGTTCAGGGCCGCAATGAACACCCCGAGATTGATACAGGTACTCTGCAATGAGTGTTCTCAGCTCAAACTCTCCTAAAACATGTCCCGGCCGATAAAGCTCGTGTCCATATTGGTCTAAGCTATTGACCATGCTTTTTCGCCATGCGGAAAAAGGGAAGTAAGAAGAATCTACATTCCCATAATGAAAATCAATCCATTGTTTATTTTCTTCTGCTTCTTGTTGGATGGGTGTTGTGCTTGGCAATCTATCATAAGCAAAATCAGAATCATGATAATCAGCAAACCACCCGCTTCTTGGCTTGCTCACAATATAGCCCTCAGCAGCGAGCTGTTCATAGGCACGTTCTACAGTCGTTTGGCTGATGGAAAGCTGATTCGCCAAGAGTCTTTTTGAAGGAAGCTTCATTCCTTTTTGAATACGGCCCCGATGCATATTTTCTTTAAAATACCGATAAAGCTGCTGATAAAGCGGAATATCCAGAGTTCTATTCAAAAAAGGCGTGATATCCATTTGCGCGTTGCTCTCCTAACTGGTATGCATTTTTTTATGAAAACTGGCCGTTTAAAAAAGGCCAATTCCAGTTTATAGTCATTGTAATCCTTAGCTGCTGGTTTTGTTAAGAAAATACAGACAATGAACAAGAAAGATATGTGGAGTGATTATAATGAACAAAACAACAAATGGCTGGATAAATGGTTTTATAGGCGTACTCATTTTCAGCGGCTCGCTGCCTGCGACCCGTTTGGCTGTGTCGGACTTCGATCCGCTGTTCCTCACCGTATGCCGCGCTGCGATAGCTGGTGTACTGGCGGGAGGTCTCCTTCTCATCTTCCGGCAGCAGCATCCTGCCAAAAGAGATCTCATTTCATTATTAGTGGTAGCGTTTGGCGTAGTGATTGGTTTCCCGTTGCTGACAGCTTTAGCGCTTCAGCATGTCACATCCGCACACGCCATTGTCTTCATTGGACTTCTTCCACTCGCAACGGCGGTCTTCGGCGTACTGCGCGGGGGTGAACGTCCTCGCCCCGTCTTCTGGATTTTCTCAGCTGCCGGCAGCTTGTTAGTAGCAGATTTCGCCCTCATTCAGGGGGGAGGTTCATCCCCGCTTGGCGACGCGTACATGCTGGCTTCTATTGTCGTATGCGGTCTTGGTTATGCAGAAGGGGCCAAACTTTCACGGCGTCTGGGGAATTGGCAGGTGATCTCATGGGCACTCGTTCTGTCGCTTCCTCTTATGCTGCCATTGTCGTTCTTTTTTACGCCGGACTCATGGTCGGCGATCGGCGTTCCCGCGCTGCTCAGTCTTGCATATGTATCCTTATTCAGCATGCTGATCGGCTTTGTGTTCTGGTATCGAGGTCTTGCCCAAGGGGGAATTGCAGCGGTTGGGCAGCTCCAGCTTCTCCAGCCTTTTTTTGGACTGCTACTTGCCTCAGTGATACTGCACGAGAAAGTAGGCTGGGCACTCGTAGCAGTGAATATCGCCGTTATCATGTGCGTTGCCGCAGCTCGGCGATTTGCAAAGTAAGGCAGACCATTAAGCATAAACTTCAAAAATGCATGAAAGTATAAAAATACCAAGGGCCTGCAACCCTTGGTATTTTGTATGCGATCGAGGAGACTTGAATCTCTCGCTTAGACAAATAAGTCACATTCTTGTTCCTAACGATTCGCAACACCCATTTACCTGACGCCATTATAAAATCCGCTCTAACAAATCCCCCACTTTTTCTGCCATGACACGAGGCGGGTAAGGCATTTCGTTTTTCAACCACCATTCCACTACCCCTACGTAAGCATTTGCTATAAATTCAACAATGACATCTTCACTTTGGCCGTAATTCTTGCCTTTCGTTACATCTACATCTTTCCTGAACTCTTCGATATTAAACTTAAGGAACTGACTGCGAAAATATCGAGCGCCTTCACTGGCTAACATCGTCGAAAAGAATAAATAATTACTCTCAAGGTATTCCATGCAGTGTACAGTCGATTCAATCCAGTCCATTTCAGCTGCCGACTCACAAAAATCCCCCATATTGTTTATATGCTCTTCCATAATTTTTTCTAATAGATCAAATTTATCTAAGTAATGAAGATAGATTGTTCCCCGGTTTACATTTGCCCTTTCAGAAATTTCCTTAATCGTAATATGATCAAAACTTTTTTCAGTCATCAGCTCAATCAGAGCTCTTTTAATAGCCTCTTGGCTTTTGGTTATTCTTCTATCCACTTTGGACATAGCTTTTCACCAAACTTTCTTAAGATAATCAACAATTTAGAGTGGAATGTTGAATAATCAACAAATCGCCTGAATGTAACCATTGTACACACCAAGTTTTTATTTACAATAATAAACAAATGTTGATTAGTGAATCATGCTTTTTTCTCGAATGAAGTCATTGTCCATTTTAGTTAGTTGAGAATTATTTTGTAAACACAAAGAAAGAGTGTTATTTCGATGAAATTAGACCGCTTATCCTAAAGGTACTCTAAATTCGAATTTGATCTGCAGCCCAACTATAAATCCGTCAAGAGGCAGAATGTAATGAGGTGAAGAATGATTAAAAGACAATTTACGATCATTAAGGAAACAGGGTTTGCGCGACCGGCTACCCTGTTAGTCAGTATAGCTCATCGGTTTACATCAGACATTTTTCTTGAATACCAAGGGAAAACTGTTAACCTCAAACAAGCGCCAAAAGCCATCATGGACATTATGGATTTAGGAATTAAACCAGGAACCGAAATACATATATACGCTCATGGAGCCGACGAAGCGAAGGCAATTCAAAAAATGAAAGAGCATTTACTAAAAAACGATTATATACAGTAATCAAAATCTATCGTAGTAGCGAGATTGTTATCGTTGATTTATTTATTTTGCGGCAAAACAGCTTTTCAGATCATGCGTTCATTTTTCTTCTGGTGATCATTCAACCTAAAATACAAAAATTAAAAAGGATCTACAAACGAAAATGGAGGGTTTATATATGTGCAGCAGAACATAATACCAAGGGCAGTTATACCCTTGGTATTATTGGATACCGAAAGAACTTAAATCTCTACAGGTGCTTATAAGCTATAAATGGTTAGTCCCGTGGCATTTCTATGTGCTCCGTTTATGCTTAAGGGTGTTCCACATTTTAATGGATACAATAGAAACCAAAACAAATGATGCGACAACCAATACAGTTCCCATTAATGACTCACTAAAATTGATCACAATGAAACTCGAAAATATCAATAAAGGGATATTCGTAACGATAACCGTTAAAATGTAAGTGGTATACTTGATTCCTACAGCTGCCGATAAAAAACAAACGACATCTGTTGGAGCTATTGGACAAATCATCCCCAGCGCCAAAAACTTATAATTGTAAGTCTCCAATAATTTTTTCAACTCTGGATATTTACGTTCTAAATCCTTCATCATGTTCCCGCTTGAAAACATAGAAAAAGGGGCAAAACTTCTTAAGAATTCTTAAGTTTTCGCGATGTTATTCAAGATCGTTTCCTCTTCTTAAACAGTTTTCAATATCATCCTATCTATTCCATGGTAATATTTAGATACATAAACTTATATATGAAGCTGACCTGAGTTAATGGAGAGGAATGAAAAAATGAAGAAACGCAGAAAGATATGTTATTGCAATACTGCCCTGCTGCTCATGATTTTGCTTTCTGGATGTACGGGCAGTAAGGATGAAGAAGCACATCAACCTTCAAATCAAGCTTCTGCTGTGCAAACTGACGAAAAACACACTGAGCCTGAAGAGAGCACCAAAATACGCAAGGATGAAGCGGAGCCAATAACAGAATCAGGAGAATCCGCAACAAAAGCTGCAAATGATACCTCTTCAGCAGAGGAGAAAAGCAAAGAAGACAATGTATTGGCAGCATACTCTTCGGAAAAAATTGAATATGCAAGAGTTTGGCTTCAACTTGGACCTAATCAAGAGATAGATGAATTAAATGTTCGACATATTTCGGCTGGCGAGCCAATTAATCCTAATGATGATACAAGTGCCAGCTATCCAGAAGATGTAACCCAGTTAGCAGGTTCTCGTTTAGTGGATGGATCAGTCACTTATCATGGCAATGGGGATGGCACGATTCATGTATATAATGTGCCTTTACGATGGGATTCTGCTGATGATGTAGAAAAAGGCGTCATGAGGGAAGTGACTGAGAATATCATAAAAAACAGAAAAACAGTGTATGTTGATACAGGTGACAATGAAAAAATCAAGCGGCTCATTGATATCATGATGATTCATTAATCAGTATTCGTTTGTCTGTACCTGACTAAATACAATGGTTAATAAGGAAATAAGATATATTAATATAAAAACAAAGTTTGAAGTGCAGTAACTTGCTGAAAAATCTTCCGGTTCTATTAGTTCTCCTAGGCATTCTAAATGTGATGAGCCGTACCATTGAGCTATTTCTAGGTGTTGCATTAATATTTTATAACGCTGTCTAGTGGCATACAATGTTAATCAAAAGAAGCATTTCAGCAGTAAGTGAATGTTGTCCTAAGAAAAAACAAGCATCTTACTATGCTTGTTTTTCTTCTATAGAAATGATCTTATTACGCTATGATGCTATTCCTTTAGCCTGAACCTTGGCGTGCCTAATCCTTTAATCCCTTTCCATCGAGAATTTTTTGCACATATTTTTCGACTCTCGATTCTCGGGTTTTGGATTGTTTGGCTTGAGAAAAATAAAGAGTGTATGCTCTTTGCCGTCCCGGGGTCAATGCTTCAAAAGCAATTTTCAATGCAGGGATTTCATCGAATTTTTTTTGAAGTTCTTCAGGAATGTTCAATTCAATATTTTTGTTAACTTCCACTTTCAAACCGGCTTTTTCAACTTCAATGGCTTCGTGAATATAGGCTTTCAAAATGTTTTCTAGCTCATTTATTTCCTGAACATTTGTAAACCGAATCTGGCGCGCCGCCTGTACATTCTCCGTTTGTT
Organism: Bacillus sp. FSL W8-1202; assembly: GCF_038006165.1. Lineage (NCBI taxonomy): Bacteria > Bacillati > Bacillota > Bacilli > Caryophanales > Bacillaceae > Bacillus > Bacillus sp. FSL W8-1202. Next base: position 1,669,161 of record NZ_JBBOUR010000001.1, on the reverse strand, counting down.
GAATGAGAATTCCATCGGTATCCTGTAATAGGGCGCCTTTGTGAAACAGAAGCGCACAATATTCTTTAAACCCATGTATTAAAACGACATTTTTATTATTGTATGTGTAACAAGGATGCATCCACTTAAAATCTTCAGTCAGCTCACAGTCAAGAATGATGGTTCTCAACTTCTCAAATTCTTCCTTCCACTTTTTCGCTTTACTTAAAAATTCATCAACCTTCGGATTCGTTCTGCTATTTGTCATGAAGGAATTCCCCTCTTTCCAAGCTTTTTACATTTACGTGAATTGATAATAATGAAGTCCAGTTTTATTTTTGACATCTCGTTATTTATTTTATTCTTCTATAGGTTCCTTCTCTTATTATTCAATAGATTAAGCTTAAAGTGGGGATGATGCAACAACAAAAAAAAGAAGGCGCACATAGCCTTCTCATCTTGTTTTATTATTTCACTGACAATCTGAAAAAATAACAATTCGATGATTATATATCTTTTTTATTCTTGCCAATGCATAAGGTTACGGCAACACTAGCTATACTGACTAAAGTTCCTGCAATAGAAACTAGAATTGTCAAAAAGCCATTGGGAATAAGAAATCCAATTGGAATGAGCCCCAGAAAAGTGAAAACGATAAAACATTGGTATACACCAGATATTATTCTTACAACCAAATTGCCAAAAAAGGACATGACTAATGGAGGGATAAATAAAAATACAACGATCCCAATTGAGATCATCAAGATAAGAGGTTCATCAAATGAGATGACATGCTCTCCAGGCGACTCTTTAGCGGCCGCTAAAACAACAACGATAGACATCATTAGTGTAACAAAAACAAGAGAAAACCTTTTTAACAACGTTATGACTCCTTTACCTAAAGCGAGTAATCCTGCCTTTTTCAAATCCGATAACCATTTTATGTGATTCAATAAAAGAATATGCAGTGAGTGACACAGCTATAAGAAATCCTGGTCACAAGTCTTTATACCAAAATTGCTGATTTAGATTTAATGGAGCAACTATAGTTAGTTAGAATATTAGACGACGCAATAGACTTTATCTAACAATATAACAAATTAATGTAAATTAAACAATCCTATCCTTTATCGTCCCCTAAACCATACCACCACTGGAATGAGTAATAAGGACAACATCCCTCCAGTAAATGATAATGCTAGGTAACTTGAACCTGCCACAATCATTCCAGATAATGCTCCGCCAGCAGCCCCTGACAACGCAATCAGAACATCCACTGTCCCCTGCGTTTTAGCTCGTGTGGCAGTATCAGTTGAATCTACAATAAGGGCAGTCCCGCTTATCAAACCAAAATTCCACCCTAATCCCAGTAAAGAAAGAGCAATGACGAGAAGAACCATAGAATCTCCCGGAGCAAATGCTGCTATTACACCTGCCAAAAGCAACGTTGTTCCAGAGGAAATAGCCATTGCGGTACGTCCCAACCTATCTACAAGAACACCTGTAACCAGTGAAGGGAGATACATAGCACCTATATGAAAACCAATAACAAGCCCTACTGCCCCCAAGTCATGCCCATGATGTCTCATATGAACCGGTGTCATTGTCATAATAGCTACCATTACTATTTGGGTAAGAACCATAACCGTTTCCCCAACGATTATCCCTTTTTTGTTTTCTGTATGCTCAGTTGCCGCCAAATGTCCTTTATCACCAGGCTCTTCATTTGCCGCTTCTATTGTTCTTGCTATAACTAATGGATCTGGACGAAGCATAATGAAAAGGACCCCACCTGCTAACATATATGCTGCTGCGGCTAAAATGAAAGGGCCAGCAAGTGATGGAACACCAATAGAAAGAGCGAAATCCCCCATCACATTCACTAAGCTTGGACCTGCCACTGCGCCAAATGTAGTAAAAACCATCGTAATACTAACAGCAGTCGCCCGCTGCTTATGATTTGCTAAGTCTGTACCTGCATAACGGGCCTGTAAATTAGTGGCTGTACCTGCACCGTAAATAAGCAACGAAATAAATAACAAGAAAATACTATTTATGATTGCTGCCATAATAACGCCTATTGCTCCAAGTCCGCCAATCATAAAGCCAGCCGAAAGACCTGTTCGACGGCCATAACGTTGAGAAAGTCTTCCAACAATTAATGCAGATCCTGCTGACCCTAAAGTAAATAACGCAGAAGGCAGACCAGCAAACGCATCAGTGCCAAGCATTTGCTGTGCAATAAGCGCACCGACAGTCACTCCTGCCGCCAGCCCCGCACCGCCAAAAATTTGTGAGATACTCACAACGAATAGTGTACGCTTGTATAACGATTTTTGTTTTTCTGGTGAACCGATGTAGCTTTGTAATGAAGCAGTTTGAACATCTATTGCTTTTACGCTGTCCTTGTCTAACATCATCTGACCTTCCTTTCTAAAAGCCAATTTTGTATAAACCTCCCTCTAGATGTGGATCATCATAACACGCACAAAAAAGCCATACAATGTCATAATTGTATGGCAAACAATATTAGGTAAGATCGTCTAGCAAACGTCTCAGGATCATTAATCCTTGTTCAAGCTCTTCAAGTGTTTTTGGTGCACAGACAGAAACCCTTACAGCCCTTTCAGGACAACTATTTCCCACTACAAAGCGTTCAGCCGCATACACTTGCACGCCATGTCGAGCAGCCAATTCTTCAAATTCGGCACCAGACATTTTACCCGGTAACAACAACCAACGAAAAATGCCTGTTTCAACACCTAAACATGTATATCCCGCAACATATCGGTTTACGAGTTGATTTCTGCGAATGGTTTGTTCACGATGACTCTCAATTAAGACTTCAAATTGATTTGATACAATCGTGCGAGCAGTAAGTTCAGCTAATAGCGGGGAAACGGTTATATTTAAATTATAAAGCGCCTTTGATATTGGCTCCTTATATTGTCTCGGCACTGCTACATAAGCCAAACGCAGGCCTGGCGCTAACGATTTTGATAAACTTGCAATATGAATAACCTGTTGCGGTGCGAATGAGGCGAGTGCCGGAAGCGGATTTTTGTTGAGAAGATGGTACGATGCATCTTCAATAACAAACAGATTATATTTCTTTGCAATGTCTGCAACCATTCTTCGATTCTCAACAGACATAAAGGAAGTCGTCGGATTATGATAATCCGGGATTAAATACAAACCTTTAATATTTTCGTTTTTACACGCATATTCAAGTGACTCCGGACTCATTTCATCGTTTTCTGATTTTATCGGTACGATTTGCACACTAAGCAATGATGCAACAGTTTTTAATCCAGGGTACGTATGATGGTCAACACCGATGCGGTCTCCAGGCTTACAAAGACTCGCCAAAGTCGCAGCAATCGCATTTTGTCCCCCATTTGCAAATAAAATGTGTTCAACAGTTGTTTCAAACCCGCCTCTTTGGATGAGCTTTACAGCTGCATCTTTTTGCCAAAGGCTTTCACCTGCCCGGCCATAGCTAAACCATTTTTCATAATCCTCCTCATGAACCATGTTTTTTAGTTGGAGTAACAAAGGCTCATATGAAGCGTGATCTGGAAGTGTCGCTCCCATTTCAATTAAATGTGTCGGCTTTGTATCCTCAAGTAAATACGCATTCGACAACGCATCATACGATACAAATGTGCCGCTCCCTACAGTCGCACTCAGCAGCCCCTTTAACTCACACACTTTAAATGCTTTGGAAATCGTACTCACATTTAAATCTAAATAATCGGCCAATTCTCGCTGCGGAGGAAGTTTTGTTCCAGGTATTAAAACTCCGTTTATAATATCCTGTTCCAATTGCCCTGCAAATGCTTTATAGATAGGCTTTTCAGCTTTATCAATTGATGGCTTCCAGCTCATCGGATAGTTTTCAAAAGAATTGATAGGCATGATACGCATCCTTTTTCACTCAATTATATGAATGTGCCGTTTATAAGACAATTATAACTTTCTTTTATTGATGCCTTTTTATGAACAGCATGCTTCAATAAAACCTGTACAAATACAAGTGAATCACTTACTTTATTTCATATAAGTCATCCTGCAAAACTGTGCACAGAATGTCGGATAAAGTACATTTCACTCCTGTTATTCTTTGGTTAAGGAGGCCAAATAAATGGATTTGCTTAAAAGTATGAATAGGGCGTTAAAGTATATTGAAGAAAACCTCACTAATGATATTGATTTTAAAGAGGCAGCAAAGCTTGCTTTCTGCTCTGAATATCATTTTAAAAGGATGTTTTCCTTCCTTGCAGGTATTTCATTATCGGAATATATTCGTCGCAGACGTCTTACTCTTGCAGCTTTTGAACTGAAAGACAGCAATGTAAAAGTGATTGATATTGCAATAAAGTACGGTTATAACTCACCAGATTCTTTTGCACGGGCATTCCAAAATTTACATGGCATAAACCCATCAAAAGCCAGACTTAATGGCCATTCCCTTAAAGCTTATCCACGAATGACCTTCCAGCTAACAATTAAAGGAGGAAATGAAATGAACTACCGTATTGAAGAAAAAGAGGCATTTCGCATCGTTGGCATTAAAAAAAGAGTTCATATTATTTTCAAAGGAATTAATCCGGAAATTGCATCTATGTGGGAAAGTTTAGATGAAAAAGCAATAAATAAACTAAAAGAGCTTTCTAATGTAGCACCATCAGGACTCATTAGTGCATCCACCAATTTTTCTGAAGGTCGGGCAGAGGAAAAAGGAGAGCTTGATCACTATATTGGCGCAGCCACAACGAAACAGTGTCCAGATAATTTCTCACGGCTTGAAGTTCCTGCCTCAACGTGGGCTGTATTCGAATCAATCGGGCCATTTCCGGATACACTGCAAGAAGTATGGGGACGTATTTATTCCGAATGGTTTCCATCGTCAAATTACGAACAAATAGAAGGTCCAGAAATATTGTGGAACGAGCATAAGGATGTAACATCACCATCTTTTAAAAGTGAAATTTGGATACCAATTACAAAAAAGAAAAATTGAAGGTTCTTGAAGAAAAAATACCAAGGGCGTCAAAACCCTTGGTCTTTTTGATATTGCCGAGACGGCTCAAACTCCACCAGTGTTTTTCATTGTCGGACCGGTCATGTAAGCAAAAAAAGCCCCTATATATCCCGATTTGCATGATTCCTAATCTTTAATATCGATTTTTCACTCTCCATAGAAGGCTCTTTATGTAAAGCCAATATTAAAGTTATCCCTATAATACAAATAGCACCAATCCATTGAAAAGAACCAAATGGCGCTTTTAACCAAACGACAGTTGTTACAACAGCTGATAGAGGCTCTAGACTGCCTAGTAGGCTTGTTTCTTTTGGAGAGAGGCTTTCCAAGCTTTTTATGAAGAACCAGAACGCAATCATTGTTCCAAATAATATCACAAATAAAATATATGCATAAGCCTCAGCAGTTAATCGTTGAAAATCCAGTTGCCATGGCGGATGGATAAAACCCAATGCAAAACCGCCAATAATCATAGCCCAACCTACAACGACAAGAGAATCAAATTTATTTAATAAACCAACGGCATACAAAGTATAAAAAGCTGCCGCGAATCCTGATAAAACTCCCCATACTACTGCAGCTGCCGGCACTGAAAGTTGAGACATTGAACCATTTGTTAACAAAAAAAAGCAACCCACTAAAGCAAGTACAACAGTAATGATATCTTGTTTGGTAAGAACCGTTTGTTTTCGCAAAAGCGTGTAGATAATGACGATTACTGGGGATAAATATTGCAATAATGTAGCAACGGCAGCATTCCCATGTTGAATGGATGCCATATATGTGTACTGCACAGCTAGCATTCCCAATAGGCCAAAAATTAGAAGCTGGCCAGCCGACGCTTTGTTTTTCCAAACCTCAATAATCTGAGACCGATCCTTTCTGAACAATTGCAGCATTAAAAGTAACATTCCAGCCGTAAGCAAACGTGTCGTTACAAGCCAATTGACATCAATTTGATATTCTTGAAAAAGTTTTTTGGCTACTGTGCCTCCAATTCCCCAACATGTCGCCCCTGTGATAACATAGAACAATCCCATTCTTCTATTGGAAGTATTCATACATGACTCCTCACTAATAAATATAATAATAGTGTTATAATAAATGCAAAACATGATAAAAAATACTCAAATCGGATGAAAAAATATAAATATATTGAGGTGAGAAGTCAGAATGAAGAATTTTGCGATCGACCAAAATTTAAAAGAATTAACAGAGCACCGAACGGTAGAATTACCAGTTGCCTGCTACAAGACAACGATCAATCAAAATATAAATGGCTATATTCCGCTTCATTGGCATGATGAAATCCAATTTGTTTTGATACTAAAAGGGATAGCTCTCTTTCAAATAAATGAAGAAAAAATAGAGGTTCACGAAGGGGATGGATTATTTATTAATAGCGGCTGCCTGCACATGGCAGAAGAAAAGGAAGGCTCGGATTGTACGTATATTTGCTTAAATGTGTCACCCCATTTCGTTTTATCTCAAGAACTGTATTCCAGCTATGTTCAGCCCTATATGTTTTCAACCAATTTGCCCTATTTATTTTTGGATGGAAATCAACAGTGGGCAAAAAATATTCTAGATGCTGTTAAAAAAATAAATCAATTGATTCAACAAAAGACATCGCTCTATGAGATTGACAATTACGATGCAATTAACGTTAATGTGGAAAAACCTGGTCGTTAATGGTTTTCAATTAGAGTACGATCAATCTGAAATGATAAAAAGTCATCGAATGAAACAAATGTTAAACTGGATCCATCTCCATTATGCTGAAAAAATCACATTAGAGGACATTGCAAAAGCTGGCCAACTGAGCCGTTCTGAATGCTGCCGTTATTTTAAACGAATGCTGAATAAGTCGCCATTACGTTATGTAATGGATTATAGAATTCAAAAAAGCTTATTATTACTGCAACACCCTGAATCCAATGTGACAGAAGTGTCTTATCAAGTTGGATTTAACAGTACCAGTTATTTCATAAGTAAATTTCAACAAGCGATGAATATGACGCCATTATCATACAAAAAAATGAATTCATAAAGTTTATTCTATTAATAAACGGAGTCCCCTTAAGGTGTTTACGGCTTTAAAACCAACATTGTATAATGATAGTCATTCTTAAAAATCGAGGTGATCATAACATGTTTTTAGCTCCACTATTTGAAAATGATGTTCCAGTAGCACTTCTCCGCCCTTAATGGAGTAAAGTGACTACTTCTCTCCGTTAGGGCATTTATTGACCTAATTTTAAATACGGAGGGAACAAAAAAATGAAAAATACCCTGTTAGGTTCTATATATTTAGCTTTAGCCGCTAGTATCTGGGGTGGCATGTATGTTGTGGTTAAGGTTGTTGTCGCAGTAATTCCGCCTTTTGAATTGGTTTGGATCAGGTACGTCATCGCCATCCTTGCGCTTCTTATTGTTGGTTTAATAAGGAAACAATCTTGGAAAATTCATAAGCGCGACCTTTTATTAATTGTTGCCATTGGAATTGTTGGCAACACCATTTCAATTGTTACACAAGAATATGGAACGATGTTGTCTTCAGCACAAATGGGAGCAATTATTACGTCCTCCACACCAGCGTTCATGGTTATTTTTGCTCGTCTATTACTTAAAGAACCATTGAATATAAAAAAAGGAACTTCAATAATTTTAGCGACCACAGGCGTATTATTTATTGTTGGAAACGGACATATTGATACCTCTAATCAGCTTGGCGGTATTTCTCTGCTTGTTGCAGCCCTTACATGGGCACTGATGTCAGTGCTGATCAAACGCGTGCCAAACAGCTATTCGCCTATACTTGTTACCACGTATTCAACTTTTGTGGCCATTGTGGCACTAACTCCTTTTGTAAAACCTAGCACGATTTTTACGCCACAACTGCTTGACCCTAAAATTCTAGGTGGTCTTTTGTATTTGGGAATTGTTTCAACCGCTTGTGCTTTTTTATTGTGGAACCGAGGCTTACAATTATTAAATGCCTCAAGTGGAGGCCTCTTTTTCTTTTTTCAGCCTCTGGTTGGAACCTTACTCGGATGGATTCTGCTTGGAGAACAAATAGGCGGGACATTTTGGATAGGTTCGTTTTTAATTCTGAGCGGTGTTTTATTAGTCATTAAAGAGAAAGAAAAAGAAGTGAATTCATAACAAAAAGAAAAGCAAACTATTTTATATAGTTTGCTTTTCAATTAACCTTGTTCTTTCCCCTTCACTTCTTTATGTTCTGGTCTTCATTTATAATCTCTCCTTTCTTTATTTTTCTTCTCACCTCAATACCCATTTGAAGGTTGTCAATTTCCCTGATAATAATGCCAATTTGGTGGCTAAATGTTTATCAACAAACCTTTTTCTGTTCGCAAGATAAGTGAAAATGCATCATTAAGTAAGTGGGCCGTTATCCATATCAAATCGGTAAAGAAATTAGAACTTAATCATGTGCTTTAAATATTTTTAGCTGACATTTCACGAATATCGTTCTTTCTTATCTACTCAAATCATTTCTGTAATGTCATTGAGCCAATGAAAAACTGCTCACACGGATCAATTGACCTTTTCCTGATTGGAAATCCGACACGTTCCCTATTGTTTTTGCTTGATCTGTTTTTTTAAAAAAGTTATTGACATCAAAAATTCGATCATGTTATTATTAAAATTTTGATATTACACCTCCATATATGGTAATCTTAAGAAGGATACCATATATGGAGGTGGATGATATGTTTCAAATTGGCGATAACATTGTTTATCCAATGCACGGAGCAGGTATAATTGAAGCCATAGAAGAAAAAGAATTCTTAGAGGAAAAACAACAGTATTATGTCATAAGAATGTCAATCAGTAATATGACAGTTATGATTCCAACGAGTAAAATATTGAGTTCGAATATACGACCAGTTACCGATATACTTGCATTAAAACACATTATGCACATTTTTCAGCATGGAGAATCAGATAGGTTACTGCCATGGAAGCAAAGGTACAAAATAAACACGGACAAAATAAAAACAGGTGAAATACAAGAAGGCGCTGAAGTTGTACGTGATTTAATGCGTATGAAGAAAGAAAAAGCACTTAATGCAAGCGAAAAAAAAATGCTGGATAATGCATATGAATTTTTGATTAGTGAACTGGAAGTAATTAAAGGAATCACTGAAAAACAAATAAAAAGTTTTGGTTAGATACATCCCAAAAGATATTTCGGTATATTATGATGAAAAGCAAATCTTCTCCAACTTATGTTTAGAACATTAACGACCTCTTTTGTTATTCCTACATTCTAATCCATTTTTATATTTACATTTCTACTGCGAAGATTGAAGTTTTACCAAAAAATTCAATAAAATAGTCACTTTTTTTAGTATCCTGATTCACACTGGCACGGACAAGGAGCCGTAAGGATGGAAGAGAGGTAGGGCTTTCATTGTTTTAGGTATCTCTAAGTGATTATTTCCAGGAGAAAAAAACAATCGATCTCCTCATTATTTTTAAGAATTTCTTATATCCACTGCCACATTGAATAATAATTGTTTATCGTCTTCTCATAAAAGAGATATGCGAGTTGATAACATCTAGATGAAACCATTTTTATAATTCATCTAATCTTACTTAAATGAACGAACAGGTTAGTGAAAAAAAGAGTTATCTATATTTGAACAAAAAATTAAATATTTTATATACATTCCGCATATTGTCAATCCAGTATGTTATACTGTAAACAAACCTTTGAAGTTTTAAATCTTTTTCTATTACCTTGTAGCATCTCCCTACTCGAACGTTGAGTAGGGTTTTTTATTGAGTATGATATAGACATAAAAAAACAGGCCCTATATAAAGAGCCTGTTTGTATAAACGATTGAAGATTAAGCTTTTTGAACGTTAGCAGCTTGAGCTCCACGAGCACCTTGCTCAACGTCAAACGATACTTTTTGACCTTCGTCTAAAGATTTGAATCCGTCACTTTGGATTGCAGAAAAGTGTACGAATACATCGTCTCCATTTTCGCGTTCGATAAAGCCAAAACCTTTTTCTGCATTAAACCATTTAACTGTACCTTGTTCCATTTTTGTTGCCTCCTAGTGTGTAACCACACAGTATATACTATCCTTGCCCAAAGTATCATCAAGACGAAAAGTCAATCTTCATACTATCCTTTACACCGAACAAAAATAATTCTTCTTTATTATATCAGGAATCGGAAATAACTGCAAATTAATATTTCCGTTTTATTCATGGAATTATTTGTTAAACATGTGTATACCAGCGCAGAATAAGAGGCCTATTAAAAACTTTGGTTTGAAAACACCGTGAAAAATGAATCACGAGTGTCTTTCTTTGCTTAATAGTATTTCATTAAAACCTTTTTTCCTCAAACAATCAATGTTCAAGGTCTAAATAAATCGATTTCCATAGGGGAGCAGTGAGAGAGTTTGACCCGATAATGTGCTGGGTATAATCTTCATACACCTTTTGTATCCCGGCTGACTCTGCTAATAAAGATGTAATTGAACTGGAAATCAGTTTATCATTTCCAATAATTTCACAGATGAATGGGAAGGATACTTATCATATAGGGGTGTATAACGTTGGGCCTTCAAAGACTATAAAACGTTTTCTACACTTAGAAGATCACCAGGGAAGGGGAAACTTTTGAATATGAAAGAACAAAACCTAAGGACTTTGAGAAAACTGGTTACACCTTATGAAAAGTCCGATTTACACAAAAGCATTTGTCAAATCATTAACACATTGGTACCATTTTTCCTATTATGGTGTTTAGCATATAAGAGCTTGTCGATTTCTTATTTCCTTACATTAACGATTTCTGTTGTTGCGGCAGGTTTTTTAGTGAGAACCTTCATCATCTTTCATGATTGCTGCCACTTTTCCTTTTTTAGGAACAGAAAGGCGAATCGACTCCTTGGAACATTAACAGGAATTCTGACTCTGCATCCTTTTGATCATTGGGCACACGACCATTCTGTCCATCATGCGACAAACAGCAATCTGACAAACGCGGTACAGGCGATATTTGGGTACTGACGGTTGAGGAATATAAGGAAGCCTCAACTAAGACAAAAATAATGTACCGATTGTACAGAAATCCGTTTGTTATGTTTATTATTGGGCCGATTTACGTTTTCGGGATTGCCAATCGTTTTAATCGAAAAGGGGCAAAACGCAAAGAACGGATGAATACGTATGTAACGAACCTGGGGATCGTTCGGGCTCTCTCGGAATTTGGATGTTTTATATTCAGCATACGTTTGAGGATTCTTATTTTGAAGAAGATGAGCATTGGGAATATGTAAAAGCAGCAGTTGAAGGAAGCTCTTTTTATAAACTTCCAAAAGTCATGCAGTGGCTAACAGGCAATATCGGTTTTCATCATGTTCATCATTTAAGCCCGAGAGTCCCAAACTATAAGCTTGAAAAAGTGCATAACAACACTGAACCATTGCAAAACGTTCCGACCATTACACTGGCAACAAGCCTTAAATCGTTAAAGTTCCGCCTATGGGATGAAGAAGGCAAAAAATTTGTTGGTTTTAGCCACTTAAAAAAAGCTTCTAAAAGCCAAGTATCGGCGCGGCTAACAACGGATTAAAATAAACTCCCCATAATCGCAGAATAAAAGTGCAGACTCGCGCAACGATGTTGTGCAGAGGTCAGCACTTTTTTAGTGGACTCCACAATGCGGTACATTTGTTGCCGTATTTTCCGCAAAAAAATAACACCAAAGATGGTTAAGCCCTTGGTATTATTGGGATGCGGTCGAGAGAACTTGAACCTTTACGGGTTATTCCCCCACTGGGCCCTAATCCATAACATTAGTTATGAAAGCTTATTTTCATTACACTTTCTAACTTCATTTTACATCATCTCTATAAGTTTGTATGAATTATGGTTAATAATTGGTGAGCAAAAACCCACTTCCTCACTTCTCCAAATCTCATTATAAAATGATTTCATATTCGTTCCCTCTCCTAAAACAATTAAAACTTCTGAGACACTATCTTTCTCGGTAATTGAATTTACAAAAAATCTTTTTTATATCGAACGGCTAGATAGATTCCTGAAGCTAATAAGGCAAGAGAATATTTAAATAAGAAGAAAACTTGCCACATATATTCTTTCGGGAAAATCAAGTCGCACAAAATTACTCCATATAACATAAAGAGGGCACTTTTTAATGATATTTGATTTGTTCTTTCGTCAGCCTTACCCATTTTTTTAAGAAATACGAATGTCAGAATCAATCCGACTACAAGCAATACAAATCCACTGCCAATAAGAATATTCCAATTTCCCGGAGAATGTTCAGCCCAGGACTTTAAAGGGGAAAAAATTACGTTGGTGATCGTATCTGTGATCGAATTCATTTTCATTTTTGATCATTTCCTTTCTCATAAGTAAAAATCTCGTTTACATCCACATTAAAAAATTCGGCAATTCGAAAAGCTAACAGCAGAGTCGGAACATAATTTCCTTTCTCCATTACAAAGATGGTTTGTTTGGAAACCCCGACTTTCTTTGCTAATTCTTGCTGAGACAATCTGGCAAGTACACGATATTCATAAACCTTATTTGAGATCGAATCACCAAAATCTTTCTTCATGACCATCACCTCTTGAACCAAATTATAAACTCAAATTATAAAAAAGTAAAGTAAACTTATACATAAACATAAAATACTTTTATGTTTACTAACATTACTTTGATTTAATCATGAACCAGAATGCAGAAAGAACCTGACGAAATTCATGATTCCGTCAGGTTCACTTATCGATCTGGTGTAATTTGTGGTTCTTGGCGGTACATTTTATGATATTCAGTGATGCAACAGGTGATCAATTTCCAAATCAACAGTAAACGGTTCTGATGGTGCAAACCGAGCAACAATTCTTGGTTACCACTCTGAAGGGGCAGAAGTTGTGGACACAATTGATGTTTACGAATAGCTAAATCCAATTAAACAGAAAATCTAGTTGGCTTACTGTAGGTAAGTAGGCAGTTTGAAGGCAGTAGACAATTTTAAAAATAAGCACAAAAAATACCAAAGGTCTACAACCCTTGGTATCATTGATGCGGCCAAGAGGACTTGAACCTCCACGGGTTATTCACCCACTAGGCCCTTAATAAAGTGATTCTGTGTTTTCTGTTACAAAACCTTTTTATATCAGTGTTTATTTATTTTGATTATAAGGTTTTATAATGATTTATATATATTGAGGAGCAAAAAATGGAGTAGCGGTCTTTTTTAAAAAAATCACCTTATTATTGATGTTTACTTAGTAACAGCCCTGCTCGAAGTAATCGGTTAAGGTGAAAATTAAGATAAACATAAAAAAAGCAGGCGCGTTCACCTGCTTTTTTAAATATTCCTATTAGAGTGTTTTAGCTTTATCCTAAACTTAAAATTCTTTTTATTACATTAGGAATAACAAATGAACGTTTGGTTTCTTTATTTACCTGAATAATGTCTTTTTGTGTTTTTCCATTCTCTTCCCAAGTGACTACTACCTTATAATCATTGGAGGTATTTGGTGGATCTGCCATTATGGCTACTGCTATTTCTTTTGCATTCTTAGGTTCATCACCTGCTTGACCTGATGCTTCCACCGTATTATTTTCTTTGAAAACAACCTTTTTTATCAAAAATTCAGATCTGCCTTCCCATTTAATATGAACAGCCCTCAAATCTTTCCTTGCAAGATCGATGTCTTTTTCAGGAGCATAGACAGCGCTCCATTTCCCATCTTTTGAATGCCCCTTTAGAATTGGCGGCTGATGCGTAGCAGTATAAAAGAACCAACTTAAAAAAACTAATAGAATAATAGAAAGGATAGCTGCTAAAATAAACTTGCTTTTTTCATTTCAGACTCCAATCTTATATGTAATAAATATGATAAAAGTTTATTTTTACACTATTATAGGATATAAATCTTTGAGGTTACTATAAACCCGTATTCTTTTAATTTTAACTGGTATCCTTTCCGTTTATTCTTTTTGATTTTATTACATATAATGGAACCTAAAAATGATAGGTAACACACATGCATTTTCTGGTTTGTATTAGAAAGGCTCTCAACATAGTAAATCTATAACATTGGTTATGAAAGCTTATTTTTACTACACTTTCTAACTCCACTTTACATCATTTCTATAGCTTGTATGAATTATGGTTAAATTGGTGAGCAAAAACCCCCCTTATTTCCTTCTTCATCAACTTTCATTATGTTCAAATGATTTAAGGGGTGTTAATTTTTTAGGTGTGAAAATAGAGTAAGTATTCATTATAGATACTATTCTAATCCATCTCTAATTTTTTTTAGACAAAAAAAGAACTAGTCACACAAAGTAACTAGTTCAATTTTTGTTAGGATTAGAATTTGATAACTCTATATTTATAATACTTTGATTTCCAGTCTTTTTCTAAATGTGCATATAAGTGTGCACTTGAATGTGCAGAATATCTTGGATACCCTTTATAAACATCATAGATAACAGCAGTATGCTTCCATTTTTTAGACGATTTAGAGTACATCTGAATAACGTCACCTGTCTTGACATACTTTGAAACATCCTTAGGACTTGTTAAATTGTAAACTTTATGTTTTTTTGTACCGGCCCAATATGTATAAAAATCTGAAACAACAGTCCATGAAGTTGAATATGTTCTTGCCGCACTTCTAGGCACTGATTGATTATACCAACCTTTTGTGGTTTTATGGTGACCACGATTAAAGCTGAATCCCGTAGTATTCATTGGCATTCCACCAGCTAAAACTACCTGTGATGCATAGTTGGTGCAATCTCCTCCACCGCTATTTTCTCCATAGTACCCATATTGACTCGTCTTCTTATTCCAATTGTTAACCATGTATTTTTTTGCAGCCGATCTACTATAACTAGACCCCAGTTGAGTTACAAAAAAGGAATTAGAATTAGTACTTGCCATATAGTCAATTGGAATTTGACCTGATTCTTCTTTAATTTCTTCAACTTTTGCTTCAGCTTGTTTGTCTTCTTTTATATTTTCTTGTTGTACTTGTTTAACAGTTTCATTTTCAACTTGTTTAGGAAGATCAAAGTTTTCAACCTCTACTTCACCATTCTCATCTTTTTTTTCTTCTTGGGCGGCGTACTTAGCCAATTCCTCTAAATAAGTATCTGAATAGACTTCCATTAAAGAAAAGTTATAACCTGATTTTGTTATCTCATCGGCTTTTTCATTAATACCTTGAAGAAAATTAATGTAATCCTGAGAATTAATGTTATAATTCAAATGTTGTGCTTTTAAATACTTTTGGACTTCGGTTTCCCCTTGCTTGACTGTTAAGTTCTCATTTTCAGCTTCAGCTGCATGAGCATTATTAAAGAAAGTGAAACTCAAAGCCGATGTTACTATAAGACTAAGTGCAATTTTTTTCATTTGTTTCTCCTTATTTGAATTTATGGTACTATCATATAGTAATTACTTTTTGAGGAAAAATCAATACATTTTTTGGAGGTTATTTATGAAAAAGGAGTATAAAAGACCTGTTTTATTTACAATTTCTGCTTTGGTGATTATTTTCCTAGTGTTTTTCTCATTAAAAATCTATAACCATTACAATCTCGAATATCCTAACTGGGAAGGTAAAAGTAAGGATCAAAACTGGGAAGTAATCTTTAAAAAGAATGAAGATGCTCCAAAAGAGTTTAGCGGGGAGATTCTTTGGATTGGCGATAAAGATAAAACTGATAAAACTTATATAGAATCAATAACAATAATGAAAGATAATAAAACACTTCTTGATTCTTCAGATTTTAACAGCGATATCCCTATGAAAGATTATTCAGGTGGTACCTCTAGCGATGGATCAGCTAAAGAAAAATCATTTTCATTTTTAGAGCGTTTAGAAGAATCTGATCTAAAAGGATCTAAGATAACGGTTCAAGTGAAATGGAAACAAGATAACCAATCATTCAATACTGAAAAGTTCGTTCTTTCAAAGAAAACTTTATTTAATCATTAATTCTTTGAGTTTATTCTAACCAGTTCTTTATCTGAACTGGTTTCTTTTTATGAAATTCTTCAGTTTAATCATTGCTCAGCAGTATACTATTTAATTAAAAGAATGATGCTAAGGAGAACTAAGAATGAAAAAGTTAATATTGGATTCTGTTAAAAACCTTGTTGGAGACAATACTTGCTTGGTCTAACTATAACACTTATTTTTATATTCACTATTTGGCTAAGCCGACAAATCAAATCTGTTTATGAAAAAGATAAGGAACTTCGAAAGACAGAGAGAGAAAATTCACTAAAGATTATTTCAGAGATATTAAAACAGTATCATACTATTGGAAGAGAAAGTTTGACCGATGATGAATTTTTAAAATATGTACAAACTCAACTACCATTACTTGATTTAAAACCTATTTGATAATAAGAAACATCTTAGAAAAAAACCTCGATGAATGTAGTGGGTATAAATCAGAAAAGATAAAAAATGAAATTTTAAAGGCTATTAAGTTAATAAAGTTCAATGATAACATTATATATAGTGAGAGCATTATGGAAACTATAACTCGCTCACTATCTAATTTAAAAGATGTATTTATTCCTCCAATTATTTCAGCACTAGTTGTATTATACTTAGTTCTTGCATTTTCCCTAGGTTATTCCCAACATCCATTCTGGAACATAACAAAATTAACAACTGGTTTATTTGGTCTATTCTTTTTAGTTGCATGTCTGGATGACATGATTGAGAGAAAATGGGTTCTAGTAAATAAACGCTCTATTTTGAACTTGATATTTTTAATTTTCATACCTTTTATTCTGATTCTCGTAACGTCATTAGAACACCCTAAACAAAGTTAGAGCCTCCTTATGGAATAAAGAGACAAGCCAGCAACAATATTTATTGTCTCTTTATTTTCCATCAGCTCTCAATAAAGTGAAACCTGTATTTCCCGTCACAAATCCTATATAGCGCCGAATTCTTTTTAATTAAGTGCATTTATTTGTAATTTCTAATTGGAAGTAAAAATGGAGCAGCAACCCGATTTAAACAATGGTTGGCTTTTATCTATTATCGTTGATAATTTCCACTAACTCCTCAACCGTGAAAGCTGGTTTTTTCTTATGCAACATAGCATGACAATTTGGACAAACTGGACGTAAATCGTTGATCGGGTCAATTTCGTACTCCTTGCCTATCTGATTTAACTCAATTATATGATGTACGTGAATAAAGCCTTTACCCAATTCTCCGAATACCTTCTCAAAATCAAACCCACAAATGACACAACTAAAACCATAATGCTCTAAACACTTTTTCCTCGCCATGGGATTTCTCTCATAAACGTTGACTGAGACCTTTTTTGTGGCTCCTTCAATATATCTTGTTGGGTTATCAATTTCCTCAGCCATTTGATTATGTCGGATTTCTTTTTCATCATTAAATTCCCAAATAATTTTGACTGGCTTAGTGTCATGAAACTCTTTTACTCTAGCATTTCCTTGGTAAGTAAACAGGGGAGTATTACTATCTTCCCGTGTAAAAATATAAATATTACCTTTTGGTTTTAACATAGATTGAATAGAAGCATTTTGTAATGAATGACTATTCTTACCAAACCATTGGAGGTCATCTCCGATAAATTTATTATCGTAATCATGCCCCGTTCTTCCGGCAGAACTTATATTGACAAAGACAAATACATCATTATTAAACGAAGTATACCACGTGTTCCAATTCCCGCCCTGTTTACCCTCTGGTACGTTAAAAATCTTGTAAATATCTTTTCTTGAGTATTGTTCTCCAATTCTCAAAGGATGTGCATCAGTGTTATGAATCAATGAAGATATTTTTTTAAATGCTTTTGGATTTAACGGCATTGGTGAGGCTTGAAACCCTTCGATTAAGCACTTATCATATTTATCATATTCATCATTTTCAAAATCTAGATCCTCAAGTAAGATTGGTGAATGCAGCAAATTCTTTATGTATCTAACTGGTACTCGGTAATTGAAATGATCACTTTCTTCATAATAATAATTTTCATCCTTATCAGATGAGTAGACGGGTTTTCCCGTTATTTCTACTACCGCATAAATACCTCGATTTAATTTTGGTTTACCATTTAACATTTTTTTATTCCGGTTATCATGACCAACTCTAATAATCCCTTGTGGACCTTCCTTAAACCACTCTTTTTGCCAACTTGTAATGGAAAATGTATCTTCTATTTGGTTTGAACTCAAAAAATCATCAATAGCCCAAACCTTTGGGTTACAGAAAAATGTCCAGAACCCTGTCGGTTTAATGGCTTGTTTTTCTTTTATGTTTAGTGCAATTGTTTTCCCTAAACTCTCTTTTAGTTCCCCCATATTCTGTATCTCTTTTTATTATACAGTCTTCCTAACACTATCATCGGAATTTAATGGAGATAGCCACAGCAGAGCAAAATGGGTTTCCTATGTCGGCAGTACTGTTGTTCTTGCAATAGTTGGTCCGAAAGGTATTGATAAAGTATCCAAAGTTGCAAAAGCCGGTTCAAAAGTTGCTGCACTTAAGACACTTGAAGTTTCAAAAACAGGAATAAAAAAAGGTATTGAATACGTTAAAATACCAAGTGTTTTTGAACAACAGTTCGCAATGGCTGGTGGTTCAGGGACTTTTCCTTTTAACGTGCTTGATGGAGAGAATTATAAAAACTCTGCACTTGAAATATTTAAGAACTCGTCTACTGTACAAGGATTAAAGAAAGCTAAACCGCATGAAGTTGTAAACGAATTAAAAACTTTCCAAAGCAGAAAATACACTTTTGGAGGACAATCATTCCTCATTGATAAGCGAGGAATGAAGCATATTTTAGAGCGCCATCATCCTAATTTATGGGATGGTTCAATTAAGTCTCAACAATCTTTTCTCAATAAAGAGATGACTGTTAACGATGTTGCAGATGCGATAGAATCAATTATGAAACAAAACCGGGTTAACCCCCTAATTTTGGACACATACTACTCTTAGCTCATTATTTCATAGAATTGCTCTTTATTTTAGGTGAGGCAAGAAAATCATCCTGCCTCATACTCTCACTTCTTTAATCGTTAGCTCTTCTGTTTGGTTTCGTTGATAAAATTCATTTGGTGCTAAATCTAAAATACTCGAATGGATTCTTCGATTATTGTAGAAATCCATGTATTCAGCCACCTCATGATACGCATCTGCGTAGGAATGAAAAGCGAACCGCCTCAAACATTCATACTCTAGTAATCGGTGAAACGACTCGATATGGGCATTCATATTCGGTGTTCTCGGCGGAATGCGTTCATGTTCGATGTGGAACGTTTCACATGCTTTCTGAAACGCTAGAGAAATAAATTGTGGACCATTATCCGTTCGAATGACTGGCTTTGTTTCTCTTTCAAATTGCTGACGCTTAAACAAGGCACGCTGCACGAGTTGGCCAGCGTCGTGTCCGGTACAATGTAAACCAATATGATAATCAATGATGGAACGGTCATATACATCAATGAGCGATAGAATAAAGAAGAAACGCTCTTCACCTTCGATGTAGCCGTATTTAATATCTGCTTCCCACAGCTGATTCGATTCAGTGATGATCCGGTTCCTCGCTAATTTTCTTGGATAGTGGAACTTCACTTCTCGCTGTGGCTGTAGGATATCGAGTTCCTTACATAATCGGTACACTTTCTTTTTGTTAATCTGTAGCGCATACTCGCTTCGAAGGCGGAGGCACAACTTTCGATAGCCATAGACACCGGCTTCACCTGAGATGAGTTCCATCAGCCATTCCTGTATTTGTTCATCCGGTATTTTTTTGCCGTTCTTAGTGAGTGAATAGCCCGGAATGGGTCTGCCCTCACTTACTGACTTTTCTTCTTTCTTGTATTGATAATAGTACGTAGAAGGAGAAATCTCTAAAATCTTCAGGACTTTACGGACGGCATAACCTTTCGCAATCCACTCATTCGCTATTTCAAGCGTTTCAGTAAGTGAGGGTTCTTCTTTTTTAGTACGTCACGGAGAATGGAAATTTCTAAATCTTTTTCGCCTAACAGCTTTTTAAGCTGGTCATTCTCCTCCTCCAACTGTTTGATCCCTGAGGGAGAAACAATATCTTGAATGCCGGAATGATCTAGATTGCCTTTTTCCTGAAAAGCTTTTACCCATTTGCTTACGAGATTTGGACTGAGCTCGTGACGTCTCGCCACCAAAGCTTTATTGCCTGTTTCAATTGCTTCTTGTACCACCTGTTGTTTAAATTCAGCAGAATGTTTTCGTCTTTGCATCACAAAAGCCCCCTTATTTGGCAACCTTAAGTATAAAACCACTCTTAGTAGGTGTCCAAATTCATTAGGGGGCTAAATAGAAACCGTGAAGAGTTAACGAAAAAAGGAACTAAATTTAGTTATCAAATTAGAGGATCATATGAGGGTCAACAATATGTTGTAGGCTTTCAAAAAGGAAGAGTAGGACAATTCTATCCGGAAAAATAGGAGAGGTAAAATGTTTTATATTGAATCATTAATTCTTAGGCCAAATAAGAAGATAAACGATCTTTCAATCTTAAAAAATAATATTGACGATTACTTTGTTCCACTTAGCAATATAGAGGGACTAAAGAACATAAAACCACAGTTAGACTCTTACTATTTATCTGGGGCGATTATTTTAAAATATGGTGAACAAGATTTGCTTGATGTCACTATGTGGGACTTGGTTGACCAATTGTGGGCTTATTTTTTAAATCTAATTGAAGAAGCTATTGAAACAGGAAAAAGCGAAACTTATTTTCCAGATCAACCCCTTCTATTGAAAATGAAATCAATATCGAACGATATGTTGTTATTTGAAATTGACCAAAAACAAAAAGTATTACTACCGAAACTTGATTTTTTTGAATCACTCTTAAAGAATGCGAAAAGTTTCTTTGAAACTATGAATTTTGTTTTAGAAGGTAACTGTGATTATGAGTATGAACTTAATAAGATCGATGAATTGCAAACCAAAATTAAATGTATGTGAGGCTAAATGTGAATTACTCTATCGTGAAAAAATTCTTTGATGAGAATAAAAAATATTCAATTCTTACTGGAGGCGTCACTGATAAACAAGAATAGAAGAGCAGAAGATACCACGAAATTGTCCTCTCGTCCTCAAGAATTTTTACTTGGAGATGAGAGTTTATTATTGCAATTTTAAATTTTAGAGAGGGGAAATCAATTGAATCCTTTGTTGTTAGATGTTCCTTTACAATTAGAAACAGAAAGACTAATTCTTCGAGCACCACATCAAACAGGAGACGGGAAAATTGTAAACCAAGCAATTAGAGATTCCTTTTCTGAATTAAAAGCGTGGTTGCCATTTGCTCAAGAACTTCCTACTGTTGAAGAAACAGAGATAAACTTAAGAAATGCTCATATAAATTTTTTAAAGAGAGAAAGTTTTCGTTTTCTTATTTTTGATAAAGATAGCAATGACTTTATTGGAATAACTAGCCTTCAGAGAATTGACTGGAACATTCCTAAATGTGAAATTGGGTACTGGGTAAATACTAAATATAGCGGGAATGGATATATGACAGAAGCAGTAAAAAAATTAGCTAACTTTGGGTTACATAATATCAAATTTAGAAGAATTGAAATCAGATGTGATTCAACAAATCTTAAAAGTCGTGCTATTCCAGAAAAATTGGGGTTTGTATTCGAAGGCACTTTAAGAAATGATGATTTATCCGCAGATGGTAGCAAGCTGACTGACACTTGTTTTTATTCCATAGTAAAGTAACATTGTGAACATTTACACTTAAAGTAGCGAATACGTTAGTAGAACAAGAAAGGACATAACATATTTTATACGACTAATATGTTATGTCCTTTTTTTATCTTATTTTTTAATTTTGGTCTTGATAAATTAGTCTATTCCTCTAAATTAATTCATTGTACGCTGACAGTGTGCTTTTGATCTGAACGAGAAGGTTACAAACAAAAAGAAATGGCGGACAAATTAGACGACTTACTTTAAGTTAGTGGACACTTTTGGTCACAAAACACAATTTCTTCAAAGACTAAAAAAATACCAAGGGCGTCAAAACCCTTGGTATCATTGATGCGGCCGAGAGGACTTGAACCTCCACGGCTTATTCACCCACTAGACCTTCATTAAAATAAATATGTGTTTTCTGTTTCAAATCCCTTATATATCAACTTTTGTTTATTTTGATTATGGTGCTTACAATTATTTATTCTTATTTGGGAGTAAGATTTTAATGAGCATCGACTATAAAGTCTGAGTTCTTTTCCATAATTCCGCATGTTTTTTTACTATATTTATAAATTCAGCCATCGCTAAGGAATTCCATCTTTTTTTATGATATGCCACCTGCGTTATAATACGTGTTTCATCCATAATCAATCCACTTAATTTGTTTTCTTTCAACTCTTTTTGTACAGTGATCAACGGTAATAACGAAATTCCTAAACCGCACATAACGCACTGCTTAATTGCCTCAACACTCCAAAATTCAAAGGTATTCTCCGAAACCAGTCCTTGGTGTTTCATATACTCTTCAAAGTAAGTACGATAGCTGCACCCATGTTCTGTATATAAAATCACTTCATCAGATGAAAAATAAAAATCATCAAATGGAGTATTTTGCAACTTATGCTGTTTAGGGAATACCAATATCATTGGCTCAGTTATTAGTTTTTCTATATATAAATCAGCTTCCTCTTGTTCATACTCCAACAGAAACGCTAAATCCACCTTCCCATTTCGGAGATCATCTTTTAATTCCCAGCATGTCGATGATTTTAAAGTAATTTTCACTTTAGGAAAAAGCTTTTTGAATTCGTGAATAATTGGAGGTAAACGGTAAACCGTTAAAGATTCCGGGGCACCAATAACAAGATTCCCCATGGGTTCATCGTTTGATTGTATTTGTTTTACTTTTTCAGAAATCCTGATCATTTCGTTTGCATATGGCAACAAATACTCACCCACTTCAGTTAACAGCATTTTCTTCCCAAAACGATTAAATAAGGGTCCTCCTATTTCTTGCTCAATATCTTTGATATGTGAAGTTATGGTCGATTGGGCATAACCTAAATATTCAGCTGCTTTTGTAAATCCTCCCTTTTCCACTATTGTTATAAATGTCTTTAGATGCCGTATTTCCATCGTCTCTCCCCCTTTAAACATTACTAATTCCGATGGAAAAGTTCATATATATCTATTTTACGGATGAAAGGAAACAAATTACAATTGAAATATGATCGTAAGACACGTTTAGGAAGGGATGGAATGAAAAGTGAGAGAAAAAAAACTTGGCCCCGTACTTTTAAGTGGATTAATTGTTGGTCCTATTTTGGGATCGGGAATTATTTTGCTTCCACCAATAATTTATGGTAAGACTGGGGATTATGCCATATTAGCATGGTTTATTATGATGATCATTAGTTTTCTATTTGCTTCATTGTTTGGAAAATTAAGTGTTTTATTCCCGAATGAATCTGGTGTTGCACATACAGTTGAACTTGCATTTGGACAACATATAAAACAATTAACTTCTGTATTTTTTATTATTGCGGGCAGTGTTGGACCAGTAGCCGTTCTAATGACAGCCAGTCAATACCTCAAGGCTTTGTTCAAAAGTAATGGTTGGTCCCTAGAGACATATGGAATCATTCTAATGATGATTTGTTTATTCGTTCTATTATCGAATATCTCTTCCGTAGGAAAAGTGTCATTTATGTTTTCCACAGTCTCCACAGTAGTATTGTTAAGTGGAGGGATTAGTTCAATTCCCTTTATGAGGGATAAAGCTTTTATTAAAACACCATTTCATCTTGATGATTTTGGTTATAGTATTCTTTTGCTTTTTTGGGCTCTAGTAGGTTGGGAAATTATAGGTAATTATAGTTTGGATGTCAAAAACAGAAAAAGAACGATTCCCCAAGCAATAGTAATAAGCTCAGTGGTCATCACAACGGTTTGTATTGTTGTAGCTGCTGCCTATCAATGGATTGATTTACATCACACACACACATTAACGATTATTTTAATTCCATTGCTTGGAACGTCGTTTGCTTCCCCGACAATGGCTTTCATCACAACAATATTATGTATGAGCACATATTTATTGGTTACTGGTGGAGTATCACGTCTAATAGCCTCAGAGAATAAAAAAATAACCTTGATTTCTTACCGCTCCAAAACAAACATACCAATTGGAGCCATAAGCATATTAACATTAGTTCATGCAATCGTTTTTATTCTTTTATTTATAAACATCATTAATGTTGAACAAATTGTTGGAATGGCTAATGCTTTCTTTATTAGTAATGCAATTTGCGGTATTTTGTCTGCATATAAACTGTTACCTGGTAAGTTTTCAAAAAGTTTATCATTAATGCTTATTATCAGCTTTTTGATTATCCTTTCTTTCTCATCAATATGGATTTTATTAATGATTGCCCTTATAACTACTTTCTATTTGATCCGACACTTTATCTGGATACGTCAATTAAAGAAATCCGCTACTAATTCTCAAGACAAATTGCGATTTTAAGATCATGAATTTCTCACCCAAACTTGGATGTATAAACAAAAACGAGAGATTTTACAGTTCCTTTAGGACATAGTTCCGTTTCTTTGAATACTTCCGGACATCTTTTTCCTAATAAACAGAAGGAAACTGCCGACCGTTTGGATGATTACTTTAAGTAACTGGTGAGATTTGGTGAGCAACTCTTCTCTCATAGCCGTATTTCCGCACAAAAAAATAATACCAAAGGTGGTTAAACCCTTGGTATTATTGAGATGCGGCCGAGAGGACTTGAACCTCCACGGGTTATTCACCCACTAGGCCCTCAACCTAGCGCGTCTGCCATTCCGCCACGACCGCGTGATCATTAAATTGTGTTGTGCTGGTTTAGTAGGCTCTTAACCTAGTAAAACAGATTTGCGTGCACTTTGTAAATAAAGTGCGGGTGAAGGGACTCGAACCCCCACGTCGTAAGACACTAGATCCTAAGTCTAGCGCGTCTGCCAATTCCGCCACACCCGCAAAAAGACAAATGGTGAGCCATGAAGGACTCGAACCTTCGACCCTCTGATTAAAAGTCAGATGCTCTACCAACTGAGCTAATGGCTCTTACTATTAGATTTCAAAAATAAAAATGGCTGGGCTAGCTGGATTCGAACCAACGCATGACGGAGTCAAAGTCCGTTGCCTTACCGCTTGGCTATAGCCCAACGAAATGGAATGACCCGTACGGGATTCGAACCCGTGTTACCGCCGTGAAAGGGCGGTGTCTTAACCGCTTGACCAACGGGCCGATGGTTGAGAACTTATATCGAAATCTTATGGCGGAGAAGGAGGGATTTGAACCCTCGCGCCGCTTACGCGACCTACACCCTTAGCAGGGGCGCCTCTTCAGCCACTTGAGTACTTCTCCAATATGGCTCCACAGGCAGGATTCGAACCTGCGACCGATCGGTTAACAGCCGATAGCTCTACCACTGAGCTACTGTGGAATAATGAGACAAGACTTATTATATCAGCCTTGATTTACAGTGTCAAGAGGTAAATGTTTTTATTTATCTCTCGTAACGACTTTTATAATGTAACATAGGCTTGCCATATTCGTCAACCTTTTTTACGAAAAAATTCTTTTTATTTTTCCGCGGCATTTTCCGCACCTGTATCTGTCAGGGTTCATGGCGCGCTTCTTTATATACTGTTGGCCGCAGGCCGTACAGATATACATATAAGTTTTTTTGTTTTCCGCTTTTTTCTTAAGGGGTGTACAGAACCTCGGCGCGTTGACCTGCTGCAAAAGCATTCTAAAATCTCTGTCTCTGTGCTTGTACCCTTTTCCTTCAAGGTGGAGATGATAATGGCAGAGCTCGTGCTTGATGATGCCGATCAGCTCCTCCCTGCCGTGTTCAATCAGATATTTTCTGTTCAATTCAATGTTATGAGAGGTTAACAGGTACCTTCCGCCCGTGGTTTTAAGCCTGTCATTAAAAAGCGCCTGATGGCGGAACGGCTTTTTAAAATATGTTTTAGAAATATCCTCTGTCAGCTTTTGAAGCTCTATATTATCCATAGCGCACCTCACTTAAAAAACATTGAACGGGACAATTCACCGTTCGCATACAATATGGTAATCACCGTCCCTCTTATGATAAAAGCTGAGGAGGAATGAGCCTATGCCAAATTGGCTTAAAAAGCAGATGCAAAAAGCGTTCCTTGAAAAAGATAATTACCAAATTAAACTGCTGAATCAATGCTGGTATTTCTATAGGAAAAAACACTGCTCGTAAGCAGTGCTTTTATTTTACCATAGACAGCGATACTCTGCCTTTTTGTACATCTACGCCGTCAACCCAAACTGTCACAATATCGCCGACAGATACGACATCAAGAGGATGCTTGACGAATTGATTGCTCAATTTTGAGATATGCACAAGCCCGTCTTGTTTGACTCCGATATCAACAAACGCTCCGAAGTCCACTACATTGCGCACGGTGCCCTGCAGTTCCATTCCCTCTTTCAAATCTTCCAGCTGAAGGACGTCTGTTTTCAGCAAAGGCTTAGGCACCTCATCGCGCGGATCGCGTTCCGGCCTTGTCAGCTGTTCACAAATGTCTTTCAGAGTGATTTCGCCGATTCCCAGCTCTTTTGCCGTTTCAGAGAGCGCCAGCTGATTGATTTTGTCCTTCAATTCCGCCGTGCCGATATGTTCTGTTGAAAGTCCGAGTTTTTTCAAAAGTGCTTTTGTTTCTTTATAGCTTTCCGGGTGGATGCCTGTTCTATCCAAAGGCTCTGTCCCTTCCTGCACTCTTAAGAAACCGATACATTGCTCGTAGGTTTTCGCACCGAGCCTTGGGATGTCCTTCAGTTCTTTTCGATTTGAAAACTTTCCGATTTCCTCACGTTTTTTGACAACGTTGCCTGCTACAGACTTCGATAATCCCGCTACATACTGAAGCAGCGCGGCGGAGGCTGTGTTGACGTTTACTCCCACCTGGTTTACGACCGTTTCGACGACAAACCGCAGAGATTCATTTAAGCGTTTTTGGCTGACGTCATGCTGATACTGTCCGACACCAACAGACTTCGGATCGATTTTAACGAGCTCCGCGAGCGGGTCTTGAAGTCTTCGCGCAATAGACACGGCACTGCGCTCTTCAACCTTAAGGTCAGGGAATTCTTCTCGGGCCAGCTCAGAAGCCGAATAGACGCTTGCACCCGCTTCATTGACGATCACATAATAAATTTTGCGCGGCATGTCTTTCAGTACATTGACGATGAATTGTTCTGTTTCTCTGGATGCTGTGCCGTTTCCGATCGCCACCATCTCGACTTGATACTGCTCAAGAATCTTTTTCACTTTTTCATGGGCTTCTTTTGTTTTGTTGACTGGCGCATGCGGATAGATCACATCAATTTTCAAGACTTTTCCAGTCTCATCTGACACAGCGAGCTTACAGCCGGTTCGAAAGGCTGGGTCAACACCGAGAACGGTTTTGCCTTTCATCGGCGGCTGCAAAAGAAGTTTTCTCAAGTTCTCTGAGAAAATATGAATCGCCTGTTCATCAGCTTTTTCTGAGAGCTCTTTCCTGATTTCACGCTCGATTGCCGGCTGGATCAGCCTTTTATAGCTGTCATCAATTGTCTCCTGCAAAATCTCTCTTACGGATGTTGAGCGATTTTTGATGACTTGTTTTTCTAAATACGCCTTAATGTGATCCGCAGGCGGTTCAATCGCTACCTTTAAAATGTCTTCTTTTTCGCCGCGGTTCATTGCCAGCACCCTATGCGGAACGACTTTTGCAATTGGCTCTTCATACTCGTAATACATTTCATACACATTTTTCTCATCGGTGTCTGCCGACTTTCCTGCTGCAGACTTAATGGTTCCTCTTTTGAAGGTTTCCTGGCGAATCCACTTTCTGAAGGTCGGCTCGTCTGAAATTTGTTCCGCAATAATGTGCTTGGCGCCTTCAATCGCTTCTTCTCGCGTGAACACTTCTTTTTCTTCGCTGATGTATTGGTCTGCAGTTGCTGCCAGACGATCATCTTGGGGAAGTGTCAGGATATAGTCGGCAAGCGGCTCAAGGCCTTTGCTTTTGGCGACTGTCGCCTTTGTTTTACGTTTTTGTTTATAAGGGCGGTAAAGGTCTTCCACTTCCTGAAGTTTCACCGATTGCTCGATTTTACGTTTTAGATCATCTGTCAGTTTATCCTCGCTCTGCAATCAGCCTGATTACCTCTTCTTTTCGCTGATTCAGGTTTTGTATGTATTGCCAGCGTTCAGAAATCGTCTGAATCTGAACCTCATCCATTGAACCCGTCTGCTCTTTTCGATACCGGGCAATAAACGGGACTGTATTGCCGTCTTCTAGCAGGCGGATGACACTTTCAACGTGTTTTTGTGATAAACCTATTTCTTTCGCAATTTGCTGTTTTAAAAGGGCTGACGTTTCCATGTAACCAAAGCCTCCAATTTTGTCGTTCTTTCTCTAGTGTATCAAAAACCGAAAAAAACACATAAAAAAAGAAGCCGGTATTTCAGCTTCTTCTTGTTCTTATTCTCTTAGGACAGCTGTCCGAGAATATAGGTCAGGTCATCTTTTCTCGATGTCGTATACATTTTCAGCGAATTCGATATTTCTTCTACCGATTGGCCTTTTTTCAAGTGGGAGCGGATATCAGGTACGTTGAGTCCATCTGTATGTATAATGAACTTTGAACCCTTTTCATAGGTGGCGGTGTGCGTTTTGTATTTTTGCGGCTTGCCTGATAAATAGCCCGAAATCGGCAGAGGATAAAAGCTTTCACCAGACGGGGAATGCAGAATAAACCGTACATTTCCGATAGAGCAGTACGTAAACTGCCTTTGCTCAAAATTGATTTTCAGGATAGATGCTGTAGCGCCTCTTTTGTTTTTCATCGCCTGATTACAGCGTTCGATAATGCTTTCTACGTCTTCATTCGCATAGTTTTCCACTAAGTCTTTGATGGCTGCAGAGGATTCGTTAGCAAGTGATCCACTTCCCAGTCCGTCAGCAACCGCGCAAATTAACTCCTTATCATCAGCTTTCATAAAAAAGCTGTCACCGCAAATCGATTTCCCTTCTTTATTCAGTTGATATACTAGAGTTTGAATATGCTCGTTTTCTTCAACCTGGATCATTACATTAACTCCATCGAGGGATCTTCAATCAAGGCCTCTCTGAGCTTCTTCACAGCTTTGCGTTGCAAGCGCGAGACGTGCATTTGAGATATACCGAGAATGTCCCCAGTTTCTTTTTGGCTTTTGTTTTGAATATACGTAAGGTCTATGATTTGTTTTTCACGATCTGAAAGGACATGAAGCACGCTTTGCAGCATCAATTGCTGGTTGACCCGCTCATATCCGTCCTCCTGTGATCCGACGATATCAAGAATCGTGACGGTGCTTCCGTCCGAATCCGCTTCAATGCTGTGGTCAACGGATAAAGCTTGATAGCTTTTGCCCATTTCCATCGTTTCAAGAACCTCTTCTTCAGAAACATCGAGGAATTCGGCAATCTCTTCGACTTTCGGCGATCTTTGTGTTTCAGTGGTCAGCTGATCAACCGCCATTTTGATTCTTGGACCCAGTTCTTTAATTCGTCTCGGAACATGAACGCTCCATGTTTTATCTCTGAGGAAACGTTTAATTTCACCGATGATTGTCGGAATTGCAAAAGCTTCAAACGATTTGCCGACAACAGGATCGTATCGCTTAATCGCGCCTAGCAGCCCGATCATGCCGACCTGGCGGAGATCCTCGTGGAAGCTTTTGCCTTTTGAATATTTTTTCGCAAGCATGTCAACCAGATTTGTATACACCCGCACAAGCGTTTCCTGCGCCTGTTCATCTTGCTTTGTTTGGTAATCGCTTATGAGCCGATCGACTTCATCTTTAGTTAGTTTCGTAGTTTTTGATGGTTGTGTCATGATCAACTCGCTCCCCATTTAAATACTTTGTCATCGCTACGGTGACGCCGGAGTGATTTTGCACTCTGACTTCATCCATGAGCGTTTCCATTAAATATAGACCGAGCCCTCCTTCTGATAATTGATCAACTGTGTGCGAAGGTGTGTACGGCCCTAGATCCTGCTGCTTTTGATCAAAGTCAAAGCTGTCTCCTTCATCCGCCACAATAACCTCTAAACGGTCTTCAAACACACCGAATCGTATTGACACTTCCCCATTTTTATCTTCTTTATAAGCGTGCTGGACCGCATTTGTGCACGCCTCGCTGACTGCGATTTTCAAATCTTCAATTTCATCGTACGTATAGCCCATTCTGCTTGCGACCCCTGACAGCGTCAGTCTTATAATTCCCACATATTCAGGTTGGGCCGGCACTTTCATTTCGATGTAATCAGCGTTATTCTTCATTGCACTCCACCTTCTGACTTTGCAGAAATATCAATGATGTCCTTCAAGCCTGTAATGTCAAACAGTCGGATCAGCCGGTCAGAAAGATTTTCAAGTTTCAGCGAACCGCCTTGTTTTTTCACTGTTTTAAAGATCCCTACAAAAACGCCCAATCCGGTACTGTCCATGTAGCTCACATCTTTCAGGCAAATTCTTAAGTCCGCGCCTTGTTCTGCCAGAGGAACAAGCTTCTCTCTGAGCACTGGCGCTGAGTATACATCAATTTCTCCTGCAATGTTTACTTGTATATCATTCTCGTTTTGCTTCACATCAACATTTATATTCATTCGTATCACCTCAAATTTTCCTTCAAATCACTAGTTGCTTTATACCCTCGTCTGACAGACGTTAAACCTTTCTTCGCAAAACAATTAACGTAAAATCATCGTGAAGCTGAAAATCCTGCAATTTGAGGAGGCTGTCATAAATGTTTTTGACCATTTCCTGCGCGGAGGAACACATATGTTCCTCAATGAGCTTCTGCAGATCAGGACGCTCCAAGAAACCGTTTTCCGTTCTGCATTCTGTGACGCCGTCAGAAAATAAAACAATCATATCGCCCTTTTCCAGATGCTGATCGAATTGTTTGTAGTCATAGTCCTGTGAGATGCCAAGAACGAGTCCTTTGGCCTCTAAATCGTAAAACGTGTTGTCCTTTTGAGAATAATAGAATCCCGGTTCATGTCCTGCTGAAGCATATGTAAATTGATGCTTGTCCATATTGTAATTCGCATAAAACATCGTAATAAACATACTGGCATCAACGTTTTGTTCAACAACACGATTCAAATTTTTCAGCACTTGAGAAGGGTGTATGCCCGTTTCCGGCAAAGAGTCCATTGCGTATTTAATCATGGACATGCATAAAGCCGCTGGAATGCCTTTTCCGATCACGTCCGCGATTGCGATATTGATGGATTCCTTGTCTTTGACAAAGTGGTAGTAATCACCGCTCATCTGTTTAGCGGGAACACTGATGGCGCCGATATCCAGCGCTTCCTCCTGAGGAACTTTAGTTCCGAGCAGCGTCTGCTGGACATTTGCCGCGATTTCAATTTCTGATTTGATTTCCTGCTGTATCCCTCTAAGGGTTTGATGCTCCTGATAAGCCATTCCATAACCAATCATGACTTCTATTAAAAAATCCAGCGAATGAAACACATCTTCCGGGAGACTTGGATACAGCTCCTTCAGCACTTTTCTATGAATGCTGATGATTTCTTCCGGAGGGATTTGGTGCTCGATTGTTTTTCGGCTGAATTTTTGGGCTTGATATAAAGATGTTTCTGTTAATTCGGCTATATATCGGCTAAGCAGCTGATGATACCGCTGCTCAATAACCTCCCTAAAATCCACGTTCTTACCTCCTACCGAAGCCATTTGATGGCTTGTATCTCTGTTCCTTCCCCCGATACGGAATTTAAGCTGAATTCATCCATCAGCCTTTTGACCCCGGGAAGTCCCGCACCAAGTCCTCCAGACGTTGAAAACCCGTCTTCCATGACTTTTCGGATATCAGGAATTCCCGGCCCTTGGTCTTCCGCTATAATTTTCAGGCCTTTTTTTCCTCTGTCTGCGACCTGTTCAATTCCAATCTGCCCTTTGCCGGCATATAAATAAATATTCCTGGCTAATTCTGAAATAGCCGTTGTAATTCTAGCCTGGTCTACCGTGCCGAAACCCAGTTCTTTCGCAACGTTTCGTCCCAGCTGTCTGGCGGCCACAATATCCCATTCTGTCATGATTCTTACACAGGATTGGTCGTTCATTCGCTATTCCCCCAATTCCCGCTTCAATGTCTCAAGCCCCTGCTCTAAGTCGAGCGCAGTTTCGATTTCCTCAAGCGCGATTCCAAGTTCAATCAGCGTCACTGCCACAGCGGGCTGAATGCCGGTCAAGACGACTTTTGCCCCCATTAACTTAGACATTGTAATGACGTCGCCCAGCACTTTCGCGATAAATGAATCAATCATATCCACAGATGTCAGGTCAATGACGACTCCGTTAGCACCTGTTTCGTATATTTTATTTAATAAGTCTTCTTGAAAGGTTAAAGCTGTTTGGTCATCAAGTTCCCACTGAATGGACACTAATAAGCAATTATACAGTTTCAAGATCGGGATTTTCGGATGTCTCAAAATGTTATTCCCCCAATGAAACGATTTTTCGATCCGTCATTTCCAATGCTGTTTGAATTCCTTTTTGCAGGGTATTCTTAGTTATAACTTGGGATAAATCAATCCCCAGGTTGACGATTGTTTGAGCAATTTCCGGACGGATTCCGGCCAGCAGGCATTTTGCTCCGACAAGCCTTACAGCTTCTGATGCCTGAATAATATGATGGGCAACCATCGTATCGACGACAGGGACACCTGTAATGTCAATCAGCACGACTTGGGAACGGTGTTTGACGACGCCATTAAGAAGATTTTCCATAATTCGTTTCGCGCGTTCAGTATCAATTGTTCCGACAAGAGGCATCACCGTGATATTTTCAAACACCGGGATAAGCGGCGCAGACAGCTCTTGCAGCGCGATTTTTTGCAGGGATACTGTTTTTTCCCATGAGATTGAGTATTGATTAAAAATTTCTGTGTTAATCGGGCTGAAAAAGCGGTCAATCTGCCAGATTAATTCCGTGCTCTCTTGATCTGGCAATCTCTTATCATTCATTTTCGTGTAGAGACGCTTCCAGAATTCAGCAAGCGCAGTAGCCAAAAACTTCATAGACAGTCCGATTTGGACCGCTCGAAGCGCCAGTTCGCTGATTTGGCTTTCAGCAGCGTTTTCGTCCTTAACAGACAGCAGCAGAATGTCGATATATTCTTTAGATATATTTTCATACACTTGGTCAGTCAGCTGATAGGATTCTTGCTCGCTTAATTCTTTTAGTGTGTCAGTCCACAGTTGGAGCAGTTCATTTTGATTTTCGGCAATGAACTGGTATACAGTCTGATTCGACATCAAATTCGCTTACCTCCCAATAAAAAACAACATATTTTTTCGTTATTTCACTATTATATCGTTTATGTTTTTTGAAAACAAAAAAAGTTGCTCTATTTGAGCAACCTGCAAATATGTCTAAAAATCAATGAGTGCCAAACTGATTTGTAAGGCTTCATCAACCTTATACATCATTTCATCATCCAGATGAGTAATCTTATCCGTTAACCTTTGCTTGTCAATCGTCCGAATTTGCTCCAGCAAAATAACGGAATCTCTTTCAAAACCGTAGCGTTTTGCATCGATTTCGACGTGGGTTGGTAATTTCGCTTTCTGTATTTGTGCTGTTATGGCTGCAACAATAGCAGTTGGGCTGAAGCGATTTCCGATGTCATTTTGGATCACTAAAACCGGGCGCACCCCGCCTTGCTCTGAGCCAACAACAGGAGATAAATCAGCAAAATAAACATCGCCGCGTTTCACAATCAAATGATTATCCTCCGCTGACTAAGCGCTCAACTGTCGTTTCAGCCTCGCACTCCGCAAAGTGAGCCTCAGAAGAAATATTCAGGTTGATTTTCGCCATTTCCATATAGCCGCGTCTCATCAAATCACGGTTGTGACGAGTTGTTCGTTCGCTGACATACGCTCTCACTGCTTGTGATATCAGTTCGTTTCTGCTTCGTTTCTCCCGCATCGCTACACCATCCAATTCAGCTACTAGGTTTTCGGGCAAGCTGATTTTCATTTCGGTTCTTGCGCTGGATTCAGACAAAAAACATACACCTCCACCAAACTTACGGATACGACTCTTTTATCCATCCAGTGATAATGATACCATTATTCACTCTTCAAGCAAAGCTGTTTTATGAATTCTCCATTTAGGTAAGTTAATTGCTTGTATTTACCTGCAATAAAGGATTTCTTACTTCCATTATACTCCCATTTTCCAAAAACATACGGGGAACACGGGAACTTATTGTACAGGCCACCTCATAGTTAATGGTTTCGAGCCTTCCTGCAATCTCATCCATGGAAATATATTCATCCCCCTGCCGGCCTATTAATGTGACTTTTGTGCCCGGCGGATATTCCTGATCCAGCTCCACCATAAATTGGTCCATGCAAATTCTGCCGGCAATTTTCAAGCGTTTTCCCTTCACAAGGATGTCAGTCCCTTTCAATTGTCGGAGCCAGCCGTCCGCATAGCCTACAGGCACCGTCCCGATCCATGTGTCTTTTTCTGCTGTGTACTCGGCTCCGTAGCTGACGCTCTCGCCTTTTCTGATCAGTTTGACATGCGACAGCGTCGAATGCAGGGTAAATGCCGGACGCAGCTGAAACGGTATCTCGTCCGAAATGTCAGCAGACGGGCGAAGGCCATACATGCCGATGCCGAATCTGACTGCATTAAAAAAGCCTTTTTTCAGCCGGAGTCCGGCGGCGCTGTTCGCGCAGTGGACCATCAGATTCTTTAACGGCAGCGGAGCAATCAGCTCTTTAAAACGCTCAAACTGCATTAAGAAATAGCCTCTTTCTTTTTCATCCGCTGTCGCAAAATGGGTAAATACCCCTTTGCACTTTAAACGAGGGTTGCGGTCAAGAATTGCCATCACATTCTGAACTTCTTCCTCTGTTTTTACACCAAGCCTGTTCATCCCCGTATCGACCTTCAGATGAAAATGAAGAGAACCTTTTTTCGTGTGGCGGGCTGCCTCCTGAAGCCATTCAACAGAATAACCTGTTAAAGTCACGTCATACTCAGCAGCGATTGCCACATACTCTGGGGGAACCGCGCCAAGCACCAATATAGGCGCCTTCAATCCCTTTTGGCGCAGTGAAATCGCTTCATCCAAAATGGCCACAGCCAAGCATGAGGCACCTGCGTCAAGAGCAGCCTTTGCTGTTTCTGCATCACCATGCCCGTAGGCGTTTGCTTTCACAACTGCCATCAGGTGGACATGTTCACCGATATGTTTTTTCATATTGCTGACATTTTCCTTTATCGCGGACAAGTCAATTTCCGCCCACGTATCTCTGTAAAAAGGTTTTGTGCTCATTACGACACTTCCTAGCTTTTATTCAATATCATTTACATATCATACTAAAATTAAAGGCTAAAGGGAAACGATGTCTAACGAAAAAAAGGCCAAATCATGTTTGGCCTTTGTTGTTATTTCGATGATTGTCCCTGCATGCTTTTCGCTACTGTTACCATTTCCTCTTTAGAAAGATCTTTAGAAGAGAGAAGGTAATCTACACCTTCATATGTCCATGACAATGATGCATCCGACAAGGCGCCGATGGTGTAGCCGAGATTTACCGGTTCGCCGTTCAGCGTAACGGAGGAGGAAGCCTTGGCAATCTGGGCTTTTTCCTGAATTAACGTAAATGACTTTTCTCCTCCGTACGTCATGATGATGCGCTTCCCGTCTTCAGTAGATATATCTTTTTCTTCAAGCAGCTTGACGCCAAGCGGCAGTTCCAGCGGCGTTTTGACCGCAAATGTATCGGAAGGCTTCGCGCTTGTGGCGACATCCATTTGAGAAAGGGTCATATTTTTCTTTTCATCAAATGATTCTTTATCAAATTGTTTATTAAATTCAAAGCTGCTGAATTCTACTTTGACCATCACTTTCCGGTCAGTATCCATCACTTTGACAGATGACGGGCTCATATCTTTTTTGTTAAATGTGATTTCTTGCGTGGGCAGCATTTTGTTATGCTGATAGTTTGTTTTTGTTTCGAATACGTATTTCTTTTCTTTCGCTGTGAAAACTGCATCCGAATCGTTTTGAACATCCTTTACGAGCGATTCAAACAGATAAACCTGGCTGCTGTTGTTCGGCCAATCGCTTTGAAATCTGAAGCTCTTATTTAAAGACGGCGTGAGAACGAATACTCCGTTTTCATTTCGTAAAATGACTTGATTTTGGTCCTTTTTCGGATTTTCTAAATAAACCCTGTACAGAGACGGCTTTTTGTGCCAGATTTCCACATTGTATACTTGAGGCTCACTCCCTGTCTCGATGGTCATTTTCGCTTTTGCTTTGTACGAGGTGTATTCTTTCGCCTTTTCATCTAACCCGGCCACAATATCTTGCTGTGTTTTTTGCCCGCAGGCAGAAAGAATAAGAACAGCAAGCAGTCCCGTTAAAAGCAAAACAAAGCTTTTTCTCACCTTTTTCAACCCCTTTTTCTCAATTGATGTAAAAGGAAGAAATCGCTTGTTTGACTTTAACGGTACGCTCGGTACACGTTTAGGCAGAACAGATGCGTACCATAAAAGCCTCAAACAACTTGTCTCCCTTAATGCACTATCAAATATATGAGTGGGGTTTCCCTAATATGCAGACTAGCTTGACAACCTTTCAATCACAACCTGCGCGGCAGCGTATTCTTTTGTATGAGTGATCGATACGTGAACGGCAGCCTGGCTCAGTTTCGTGCAAATGATATAGGGCTTGCCATTTTGGTCTTTCCTAATTTCAATGTCCTGAAAGCTGAGCTGCCTCCCAATACCGGTGCCAAATGCTTTCGAGAAAGCTTCTTTTGCCGCGAATCTGCCCGCGAGAAATTCGATTTTTCTTTTCTCAGAAAGCTCATGGTATTGGTCAAGCTCGCTTCGCGTCAAAATCCGCTCGGCAAACCTTTTCTGGCGTCCAGCCATAGAGGCGATCCGTTTAAGCTCGGTAATGTCCAGTCCAATGCCGTAAATCATGTATGATAACCTCCTTTGCGTACGTACTATTTAAATGGTTTGTCTCATAAACGTGTTACTATAGATATACCAAAATGAAGAAAAGGGGCTCGGAATGTTTATACGGACTGAAAATTTTCAAACGTTTATCAGGCTTTACCCCGTTGTCACTTTTATATTGGCTTTGCAAGCTGTTCTCTGGCTGTTTTTTTCACTTCCTGCCCATTCAGTCGTGTTATGGAGGGATACCGTCACAGGCTATAATCTAGGTGTCGCAAACGGTGAATGGTGGCGGCTGATCACACCAATTTTGCTGCACGCCGGTTTCACACATCTGCTGTTTAATTCCATGTCCATCTTTTTATTTGCCCCGGCTTTGGAACGCATGCTGGGAAAAGCGCGTTTCCTTCTTGTATACGCCGGCTCCGGCATCATCGGCAATATCGGCACTTATATTACAGAGCCGCTTGATTACGTGCATGTCGGTGCTTCAGGCGCAATTTTCGGGCTATTCGGCGTGTACCTGTTTATGGTTCTTTTTCGCAATGAGCTAATAGGGCAGGAGCATTCCAAAATGATCATCACACTGCTCGCATTTGCCGTTCTCATGTCGTTTATCAACTCCAATATTAACATGATGGCCCATCTGTTTGGACTATGCGGCGGGCTTCTTCTTTCGTTTTTATGCGTGCAAAAAAAAGAGCGGCGGTATTAACCGCCGCTTCAGATTGTTGACAAAATCCTAAAATGGTTTTCATTTTAGGATTTTGTCATCTTTTCAGCGTGATTGAAAACCCTTGAAGTCTAGGAAGGACGAGCATAGGAGCGGACTTTCACAGGATGTGATGACGACGGCGTTTAGGCAGGACGCCTGAGAATTTAGCCGTTGATCCACTTCGCATTGAGCACCGAAGCGCAGTCCTGACAACGAATGCGAGGGTTTGCCGACACGCTGGAGCGGCGGTATTAACCGTCCGCTTTTTCATATGAGTACCAGTTTAAAATGAAGGCTGCATCCTCTTCACCTACATCCCTCACCGTTAATTCTTCCATATGGCTCGATGATTTCACCGAAGTAGAAATGGTATACAAGCGGCCTTTCTTTTGGAAATAGGATTGGCTGAACTTGCAGACCTGCATTCGTTTTTTCAGTACAATGGCGGTTGTTCTGCCTATAAATCTAGACGTCAGCTGAAGACGGTCCCCGTTGATCGTCCATGCAGCCTCTTTATACGCGAGATAGCCGAAGAGCAACTCTATCGGCAGCAGGATGGCTGACAGATAGCCCCATGGCTGAAAGAAGATACATAACGGAATGATCAAAAAGAGTGAAAAAATGACAGAACGGAACAAATAGCGTTTCAACGCGCGCCGCGGCAGGCGGCGGCAGTTTTCTTCCAGCGTATATTCCGGCGTAAATGTTCGGAGCATGTGCGGAAGCTTTTTTTTATGAATCATTGGAAAGAGAATGGTCAAAGCGCCTTCTTCTTTTTCCCGGTCGCCGCCTCCTGCGCTGACGATGGACACCGTTACAAAGCCGAAAAGCTGGCGAATGATATTTTCTTTGATTTTAATGGCTTGTATTTTTCGCAATGGAATCGTGACTTGATGTTTTTCAATAATTCCCCTTGAAATCACAAGTTCCTGCTCTTTTTTTATGATTTGAAAGTTCGCGTATCTAAACATCATGCCCGCGATGCTGAAAATCCAGGCGATAAATAAACCGATAAAAATCAGTACCGCGTAAATACCGATGCTGGCGTGCTGAAGGAAGGAAAATTTATCAAATAACCAATCCATTGGCAGCACTTCATCAAGCTGGGAAATAAGTGCAAATACAGCGGAGATAATGACTCCGATTCCGCCGGAGGTAGAAGCGGCCATGAGCAATTCTTTCGCGTTCATGCGATAGTGCTCTTGCGCCTCAACGGCCGGAACCAACTCCTCTTCAGCTTCAAGCCGTTCTTCATCAAGTTCATTTTCTCGTCTTTGCGCTTTTTTCTTAAAGACAGCTTCTTTGATGCGTTCCGCTTCTTCAACAGAAATAGCAGAAAGAACGGCTTCTGCCTCCTTGCCTCCGCCTGCTGTTTCAATTTGCAGCTTCACAAGCTTAAAGATTTGCTGGACAAGGCCTGCGCTCGTATTCATCGTTTGAATCCGATCAATCGATATGTATCGCTTTTTCGTAACAAATAAGCCTTCTTCGATTCTAAATTCATCATCTTCAATTCGATAGGTAAACCTTCTCCATTTGATAATGCTTGCCGCTACAAGCCAGATGAATAGCACACCGAGCGCAATGGCTCCGTAAAAACGGACAGTATGGTTTGAATTGACAATATACACAAAAAAGAATGGCAGAATGATATTTTTTATCGTTTGAATAATGGTATGGCATAAATTCAAAATGAC
This sequence comes from Bacillus sp. FSL W8-1202, assembly GCF_038006165.1. Taxonomy (NCBI): domain Bacteria; kingdom Bacillati; phylum Bacillota; class Bacilli; order Caryophanales; family Bacillaceae; genus Bacillus; species Bacillus sp. FSL W8-1202. Next base: position 1,629,563 of record NZ_JBBOUR010000001.1, on the reverse strand, counting down.
TGCTGCCGGGTGCAGGCGTTTCGGTTCAGACATCATCGTCAGTCACCCTCGCCAGACGGGAAATGGAGTCTCTCAGCCGATCCGCTTCCTCCATCTCTAAAGCGGGGATCGAATGAACGGTCGCGGCCGTGGAAATTTTCACCGTTGCCAGGTTGTATTTTTTTAATAATGGCCCTTGTGACGTATCGACGTGCTGAACTCTGACCATCGGAACAATCACACGTGTTACCACAAAAATACCTGACTGAATATCTATTTCATGTTCATGGACTTCATATCGCCACACCTTATGACGGACCTTCGGAATGATAAAGACCGTCACAATCGATCCCAACAGCCAAACCGCGCCGAGCACGCCGCTGATCCAGTACGGCCAATGAAAATAATAGCTTAACACTGCAACTGCAATGACAATAAGTAAGCAAACAGCGGATATGATGATCTCTTGAAGTCGCCAAACCTTTAATCCGTCTGGACTGATTTGGTTTTTTGGCTGCTCTCTCAAAAATACCTACCTCCCTTTTTTTCGTCGTTATTTATACGTCTCTTTTACAGAAAGGTTTCATTCTTAAGCATACAGAGAAAAATGGCTTCCGTCAGCTGAAAATTTGCTGAATAACAAATCGCGAACATAAAAAAGCCCAAAACATCATGTTTTGGGCTCTGAATCGATCAAATTAGTAAGATTTTTTCTGGCGTCTGTCACCTGAAGAACGGCGATCGTTTGAACGCTTTTTGTCATAGGAAGAACGGTTGTTGCTTTTCCCTTTTCCGCCGCGGTAGCCGCCGCCTTGACCGTCTCTGCGTTTAGAAGAGCGCTGGTTCTTGTAGCGTTTGCTGACCATCGGCGCTTCGTCTGTTAAGCGAACCGGTGTGTCGTCTGGCTCTTTTGTAGCCATTTTGATAGCCGCCGCAACCACTGTTACTGCATCATGATCTTCAAGCAGCTCAGCTGCCGCTGTCATGTAGAAGTTCAGGTTGTTTTCACTGATTGTCGTGCGAAGACGTTCAACAGTAACCTGCTGCTGGCCTTCTAACGCTTCATCAAGTGTAGGCTCCTTCATGCGGTCCATTTTGCGTTTTGTTGTTTGTTCAATTGCGCGAAGCATGCTTTTCTCACGCGGTGTAATGAACGTCATCGCCATACCTGTTTTTCCTGCACGGCCCGTTCTTCCGATACGGTGAACGTAGCTTTCAGGATCTTGAGGCACGTCGAAGTTGTATACGTGTGTAACACCTGAGATATCAAGTCCGCGAGCGGCAACATCAGTTGCGACTAGAACTTCGATTGCGCCTTCTTTAAATTTACGAAGCGCAACCATACGTTTCGCCTGCGTTAAGTCACCGTGAATACCTTCAGCTGCATATCCGCGAAGGTTCAGGGCTTCAGCCAGCTCATCGACACGGCGTTTTGTACGTCCGAATACGATCGCAAGCTCAGGAGACTGAATGTCAAGAAGGCGAGTCAGTGTATCGAATTTTTTGCGTTCTTGCACTTCCAAATAGAACTGCTGAATGTTAGAAACCGTCATTTCTTTCGCTTTTACTTTTACGTGTTCCGGCTCAGTCATAAAGCGCTCTGCAATACGTTTGATCGGCGCAGGCATTGTGGCAGAGAACAGAAGTGTCTGATGCTCGCTTGGCACGTTTGAAAGGATAGATTCAATATCATCAATGAATCCCATGTTCAACATTTCATCCGCTTCATCCATTACAACAGTATTTACATTGTTTAAACGAATGGTGCGGCGGTTGATGTGGTCAAGAAGACGTCCAGGTGTTCCGACAATAATATTCGGATTCTTCTTTAACGCCCGGATTTGCCGTCCAATATCCTGTCCGCCGTAAATAGGAAGAACCTTCGCACGTTTATCTTGTCCGATTTTATACAATTCTTCAGATACTTGAATGGCTAATTCACGGGTTGGCGCGATTACGATTGCTTGAATATTAGGAGACTCGGGGTTAATTTTTTCAACAAGGGGTATACCAAACGCAGCTGTTTTACCTGTACCTGTTTGCGCTTGTCCAATGACGTCTTTATTTGAAAGTCCGAGCGGTATCGTTTGTGCCTGAATCGGTGTTGCTTCTTCAAATCCCATACGATTAATTGCTTTCATGAGATCAGAACTTAAATTAAAATCTTGAAACGTTATAGTCAAATTATTCAAACTCCTTCTAATTGCTGTTTCAGTAATGTCGTGATTTACCACTTATAAAACTGCCCTTTAGACAAGAAGGACAGGATCCATCCGTATACAAAGCCCGAATTACTTTAAGTTTTATCTTACCATTACACTATTTGTTTTTCAATAAGATGAGAAGCAGATCGGCATCTCGAATATGCCGGCTGCTGCTCCATCCGCTCCCAAGAATCCAGCGGAGAACTTCGGGTCACGATGAAAAGTCCGGACGAATATGTTCGTATCGCGAAATAACCTATATATATTGTATCATAGCCGCAGCCGGCCAGATATACATAATTTTCGGCCGGCATACATTAGTGTTTGCACATCATGTTATTTTATGATGCAATATGCGTTTTTTCGCAAAATATTTTCTTACGAAAGCGGGCTCTCTATTAAATCTTTAACGATTTCTTCAAGCTTCATACCTCTGGACGCTTTGAATAAAATCAAATCGCCTTTTGATGCGTTTTCCTTCACAGCTTGGAGGAGATCTTTTTTCTCAGTGTAATGGCTGACGCGGTCTTTCTCAAAGTGTTTCAGGGCGCCTTCCGCGATAAAAGCTCCCAGTTTTCCGTACGTAAAGACGCGGTCAATTTTCTCAGGGCTGATCACAGCGCCGCACTCTTTATGGAACGTTTCTTCAAGATCGCCGAGCTCAAGCATATCACCGAGCACGAGCATTTTTTTGCCGTAGCCTTCAAGGCTTTCTGTCAATTGAATTGCAGCTTTCATAGAAGTCGGGCTCGCATTATAAGCGTCATTGATTATCGAAAGGCCGCTGTCTGTTTTGATGAGTTCAAGTCTCATACCGGTTACCTTAAGGCCGCTCAGTCCTTTTGCCGCATCCTCAGGCGCGATGCCAAAATAAGCCCCTGCAGCAATTGCAGCCATGGCGTTCATCACATTGTGCTTGCCGAGTATCGGAATAAAAAACGTTTTTTCTATCCCTTTGATTGTAAAATGGGTTCCTTCCTCACCCTGGCTGACATCCTGAAGCTGATAATCATTATGCGTTCCCGTACCGTACGTTTTCGTCTGGCAGCTGTATGCATTTTGAAGGAGCGGTTCGTCCCCGATATAAATCAGCACTCCGTCTTCTTTAAGCCCGTTAATGATTTCAAGCTTCGCCTCCGCGATGCCCTCTCTAGAGCCGAGGTCTTGCATATGCGATTCGCCGATATTCGTAATCACTGCCGCATCCGGGTTTGCCAGGCGGCTCAAGAGGTCAATTTCTCCTTTGGCGCTCATTCCCATCTCCAATACGGCGATCTCCGTATTTTCAGGCATCGCTAAAACTGTCAGCGGCAAACCGATATGATTATTGAAGTTTCCTCCAGTTTTGTGGACACGGTACTTGGTCCCCAGTACGGCGTGAATCATATCTTTTGTTGTCGTTTTGCCATTGCTTCCGGTTACTCCGATGACACGCGTGCCAAGCTCCTGCAAATAGGCTTTTGCAAGCTGCTGAAGTGCAGTAAGGGTATCGTCCACTAAAATGACGGCGTGATTCTCGGGCGGATTTGGTACTGACCGATCCCAAAGAACAGCCGCTACACCAGCTTCAAAGGCCTGCTCCACAAAAGAGTGGCCGTCAAAACGTTCCCCTTTCAGCGGAATAAAGAGCTGATGTTGTTCCAGTTTTCTTGTATCGGTTGCCACTCCATGAATGACTGTTTGTTCATATTGCGGATTTGTTAGTGTGCCATTAACCATTTCGGCAATGTTTTTTACTGTTCGCTTAATCAAGTAAGGTCCCTCTCTTTCTTTTGTATATACGGGAAAAAACACTGCCCTTTACCGGCAGTGTCCTTCTTCATTAGAATGTATGCTTAATCAATTGTTTTTCAGCGTGGCGTTCTTTTGCAAGCTCCACAAGCTGTTCAATCAGCTCAGCATATTCCACTCCGGCTTCTTTCCAGAGCAGCGGGAACATGCTGAAAGGTGTAAAGCCAGGCATTGTGTTGACTTCATTGATCAGAACTTCGCCGTCAGCTGTCAGGAAAAAGTCCGCTCTGACGAGTCCTGAACCGTCGATGGCTTTAAACGCTTTGATCGCCATATCACTGATTGTTGCGTATTCCTCATCAGACACAATCGCCGGAATCATCAGATCAGTATCTCCATCCTCATATTTCGCTTTGTAATCGTAGAAATCTGTCTTCGGTGCGATTTCTCCCACAACAGAGCATTTAGGATCATCATTTCCAAGAACGCCGATCTCAATCTCGCGGCCGTTAATTCCTTCTTCAACGACGACTTTGCGATCATATTGGAAAGCAAGCTCAAACGCTTTTTGCAGTTCTTCACGGTTTCGGCATTTGCTGATTCCGACACTTGAGCCGAGGTTCGCCGGTTTTACGAAGCAAGGGTAGCCTAATTCCTGTTCAACCTGCTCACAGCTTTCTTTCGGAGAACGAGTCCAGTCTTTCTTAAGGAAAGCTGCGTATTTAGCCTGAGCAAGGCCGGCCTGAGCAAATAAATGTTTCATGACAACTTTATCCATGCCGGCTGAGGAAGCAAGCACTCCGTTGCCGACATAAGGAATGTTCAACAGCTCGAGCATTCCCTGGATCGTACCGTCTTCTCCGTTCGGTCCGTGGAGGAGCGGGAATACGACGTCGATGGCTTCATTTTGCTGTGACGCTTCCTGCGGAAACATCTCCTGGTTCAGGGCAGCTGGAGAAAAAGCACTGCCTCCTTGCTCAAATTGAAGCATTTTCACGTTTGAAACAGGTTCAGTTAAACGGGCGCCTCTAACCCATTCGCCTTTTTCTGTTATATAAATCGGATGTATATCAAACTTCTCAGTATTTAGCGCTTTGATTACAGCCAGAGCCGTCTGCAGGGAAACATTATGTTCTGCCGACTTTCCTCCGTACACTAATCCTAGACTTGTTTTCAATGGATACTCCCCCCACTACAATTCATCTTTACTATCTTATCATTTTCACCGGAAAATGATCTAATTATTTTTGGGCATGCTGATGTTGAATGCATTTGTATGTAATTCCTTTTTATTTTATATTAAAATGGCATTGAAAAGGAGATGTGACATATGAAAAAAATCACAACAAACGAACAATTTAATGAACTGATTCAATCCGATAAAGAAATCATTGTAAAGTTTTATGCTGATTGGTGCCCAGACTGCACACGCATGAATATGTTCATCGGCGATATTTTGGAAGAGTACAACCAAAACGATTGGTATGAGCTGAATAAGGACGAGCTTCCTGACCTGGCTGAAAAATACCAAGTAATGGGCATTCCCAGCCTGCTTATTTTCAAAAATGGTGAAAAAACAGCTCACCTTCACAGCGCCAATGCCAAAACGCCTGAAGAAGTGACTGAATTTTTATCTGAACATATAAGCTAATTCGTTAAACAGCCTTATTTTATGTCGTCAGGCTCTACATGAACATGAACATGAGTGACATCGTGTTCATGTTTTATTTTGTCTTCTACTTCATCCGCCACTCCATGGCCTTCTTCTACTGTAAGCTTCGGATCAACCGTAATGACCATCTCGATATGAACTGTACTGCCTAAATACCTCGCTTTCACATCCTTTAGGCGATGCACATTTTCGATCCTGCCGACGGTCTGTTTGTAAGGCTCAAGATCTTTTAAATGGAAGCCGTCTGTTAAGGAATGTGAAGCGTCTTTAAAGATATCCCACGCAGTTTTGCAAATGATGATGCCGATGATAAAAGCCGTTACCGGATCAATCCACGGCAGCTTCAGCTGGGACGAAAAAACACCGATAAACGCGCCGGCGCTTACAAAAGCGTCTGACCTGCTGTCCTTTGCTGCTGCCATCAGGGCAGAGCTTTTAATGGACGCTGCCAGCCTTTTGTTATATAAATAGATGCCATACATAAACACAGCACTGCCTAACGCCGTCCATGCCGCGATAAGATTTGGCGTTTCCGTTGTGCCGCCCGCAATCGCTTTTCCTCCGCCGATTAACACTTCAATGCCGACTGCCATCATAATAAAAGACGCAACAAGAGACGAAATTGTTTCAGCCCGATAATGGCCGTATGGATGATCGCTGTCAGCCGGTCTTTGAGAAATCCGCAATCCTATCAGCACTGCTACTGACGCAACAATATCTGTTCCATTATTTAACCCGTCTGCTCTCAGCGCTTCAGAATGATATAGAATCCCGATGACTAGCTTTACAACAGCAAGAATGACATATGCAAAAATATTGAGGAGCGCCCCTTTTTCTCCCTTTTTCAGATTTTCTGTCCGCTCCATTGAATACCAGCCTCCATTCTATTACATAGTATGGTTCAAAACATGAAAAATAGCAGGGTGCGTTCAATGAAGCGGAATATTTCGACAGCAAATTATTGCCCGGGAAACTTTTTGTCGATTTGTTGAATGTTTGTAAATTAGCCAAGAATAGGACTCTTTTCATCTTTACAGGCGATTGCGGACATTGTATACTGAAGTTAATTGATAATGATTATCAATATCGTTTGATTGGAGGTTGGTGACACAATGACACCTCAGTCTGCAGAAATCAGAAAAAAACAGCTCATTCATCTGTTAATACAGAATGGTATATACAAAAAGTCAAAGCGTCATCTGTATGAATTGTCGCTGACGGAGTTAGAAAGTGAATACAAACATGTCAGGAGGGCGCCGGAGCATGCCGAAGCGTAAAGTGAAAACTTACCAACAGCTGATCCAGGAAAACAAAGAGGCGATTATGGGCAATCCAAAGCTGATGAACGTTATTTATGACAGGATCGACCGCAAGCATCAAAAAAATCTGCAAGAGCAAAACAATACATAAAAAGAGCCGGTAAGGCTCTTTTTTATGACTCAAACGCTTCAGCTGCCAGCTTGTGTATCACGGCGTCATCCATCGGCGGGTTGTGAAGACCGGCTCGCACATCACGGTAATAGCGCTGAAGCGGGTTGGTTCGTTCCAGGCTTTTGGCCCCGACAATTCTCATCGCTTTATCAACAACAGACAGCGCAGCGTTTGTGACGATATGTTTCGCCGCACCGAGCTCGCTGGTCAAGTGTGGACGCCGCTCCGGATCGTCATACAATTGAGCGATATGGAAAAGAAAGTGTCTGGCATTGAGCAGTTCAAGCTCCATTTCGCCTGTTCTTTGCTGTACGGCCGGGACATTCTTGATCGGTCCATTCAAGCTGTTTGGAGAATACTTCGATGCAAATTGCACTGCATAGTCACGAGCAGCTTGAGCCACACCAAGATAAATCGCAGGAATGTGAAGCAGCCAGCCATTCGGCTTAGCTCCACGAGGCCCTTGAAGCAGTTCCACCAGCTTATTCTCATCAAGCATGACTTCGTTCAGTACAAGGTCATGGCTCCCAGTCGCCCGCATCGCCATCATATCCCACGTTTCTTCAATCGACAAGCCGGGATCATCTTTATGAATGAGAAACACGCCTGTTGTTTGTTTGTCCTCAATCCATGCGGTTACTAAAAAATAATCCAGAGCTTGTGACATCGTCGTAAAGGTTTTTCTCCCGTTCACTGCCCATTTGCCATCCTTTTTGACGGCGTTTGTACCGGGACGCCCTCCTCTTGTCGGGCTTCCGGTTTTCGCTTCAGTCGCCGCCCTGTTAATGACAGCTCCGTTTTGGACTTCCTTGGCAACAAATGCAAATACGTCTTCATCCCAGCTGTTGCCTTCTCCAAGCTCCCCGATCACGCTCAAATGCCAGCCGATGCTAAGAGCCGTCGGAGCATCTCCCCGTGCAAGCCGTTCTTGAAACAGGAGCATATCGTAAACAGAAATGCCCCCTCCGCCATGAGATGCCGGCAATGTTAATGCTGTATACCCAGCATCACGCAGTTTTTGTATTTTCTCTGCAGGAAAACGTCCCTGTTCGTCATCTTCAGCAGCTGTTTGCTGAAATTCATCCGCAATCCGTCCGATTTTCTCCATCCATTGCCGCTGTTGATCGTTTTGTATAAATAATGACATCCGGCAGCCCCCCAAGTTTTAATTCCGATAAATTTAATATGTATTATAGATTTCCTGCCATTTTTCCGCAACTGTTAACCTTTTGTCCAGTATAGAAAAACACGCCGTTCCCCAAGGGAACAGCGCGATTACACAGGATTTGCATCCCGGTCTTGCTTCATGCCGAGATAAATCAGCATATATGTCAGGTAACCCATCGTCATCACCAGGCCGCCAAAGAAAAAGCTTGAGAAAATCGGCTCTTCAAAAGCGGTCACTGCGGCCAACACAATCCAGCTGGCATACAGATAGATGATAAAATAGCGGATGCCCGTCTTCATTTTATATATCATGTACAGTCCCACGAGAGAAAACAATCCAAGCGCGAGCCTGAAATAAACAAGATGTTCAAACTGAAACACGAATGACACAAATGAGAATCCAAGCAGCAATACGATCGGTAAAGCGGTAATAAAGTTCCTCAATCGAGACACCTCCGTCAGTACCTTTAGTATAAACCAAAATATCAAATGATATTGATTTACGTGAGCTTTTTCACAAAAATGTCATTCCTTGCCTTTAGACCCGAACATCCCGTTTACAGAAGCACCACCAGCCAACAACGATGAAGAATATGGCATGTATGATGAGAATTCCAATTGAAAACAATGGCGTCATGCCTGAAAACAACGCTGTCTCTCCGCTTCTGTATTGCGTAAAGTCAGTGTTCGCAAAAAGCAAAAAGCTGCCCCACTTGTTTTCAAACAACTTCATGAGCTGAACAAGTGTACTCGCTCCGTATAAAACGACGAAAGAGACAACAACTGCTACCGCGCTGTTGCGGAACAGCGAAGAACAAAGCAGCCCGAATAATCCCATCATTACAGCATCAAGCCAGTTTGACCCGATCAGCGCCAAGGTGTTGACCAGCAATGTCTTTGATTCCGCAGTCACCGATGTGCCAAAAAACACGAGACCGAATAATAATGCCAGAATGTAGTATGCCAGATACAAATAGAAGCTGACCATCACGACTGTGATTAATTTTGACCAAAAAACCTTTTGGCGTTTAACCGGACGAATGAGCAAAAATTTGATCGTCTTTTTATCAAATTCCATCGAAACAATTGTTGCTGCAATTACGATCGTTAAAGCCTGCAGCAAAATGTTCAGGCTCGGTGTATACGATAAATAGCCGATGAAGTTTTCATCTGTTCCAGCACTGATGACAATCCGTTTAATGATCAATGCCATGAAGAATTGAAAGACAGCCATCAGGATAAGAGAAACCAAAGTGACCTTCCGATTAAAAAGTTTCATATGTTCATTCCAAATTAATTTAGACAAGCTCTTCTCCCTCCTCTTGATGAGCTGTTGTCGCTTTTATAAATTCGTCTTCCAGTGACTGCGTGTAAGGCGTAATGGAAAATACATTCAGATCTTGTCCGACAAGTGATCGGTTCAGCTCCGGTATGTTTTCTTTTGCCACCTCAACTACAATCGTCCCGTCTTGGCTCTCAGCTTGATATTGATTGCCTGTCAGCCAATTGAGCGCTTTTTCTTGCGGCTGCACTTCTATAATCGCTTTTTCTGTGGTTTGGCCAGTTCCTTGTAAGCTGACTTCCGCTTTGATCTCACCTTTTTGAATGATGATGACACGGTCGCACAAGTCTTCAACCTCGCGCAATAAATGAGTGGCGAACAGGACAGCTGTTCCTTCCATTTCTGCGAGTTCCTTAATATGATCGCGAAAATCCTTCATCCCCGCAGGATCGAGGCCGTTTGTCGGTTCATCTAGAATGAGAAGCTTCGGCCGGTGAAGAATTGCCTGGGCGATTCCCAGACGCTGGCGCATCCCAAGGGAATAGGTTTTCACCTTATCATGAATCGCTGACGTCAGCCCGACACGTTCCACCACTTCATCAAGCCGTTCATCCGCTATTTTTTTGTGCATATTCGCAAAGTGCTTGAGGTTTTCCCAGCCTGTCAGGTACGGATAGAACTCAGGGTTCTCAACAATCGCTCCAACCGCTTCCATCGCTTTTTCAAACTCTGTATCATGCTGGAATCCGCTGATTGTCACGCTTCCGCTGTTTTGTTTCAGCAGCCCGACGATGATACGGATGAGTGTTGTTTTTCCGGAACCATTTGGACCGAGAAGGCCGATGATTTCACCCTCCATGACGTCCATGCTGATCTGTTTTAAAATCTGTTTAGACCCAATCTTTTTATCGAGGCCTTCAATATGTAAAATCGGCTCAGCCATAAAGCCTTCCTCCTTTTTCGACAAAAAATAAACAGTGCCCAACATTAGGCACTGTTTGTATTATAGCATTTGTTGCTCCCAAATGTTTGGTTAAACCGATGATGAGCGTTTGCTCCGACTGTTTGTTCTTTTCAGTTTCTGTAATGATGACAGGCATTGTCACCTGTTGTGTTCACCACTGTGCGAAGCAATGCCAAGCTCCGATTCCGAGTCTTAATTCCATGCCTTGAACAGGCAGGCCGGCAGATCGAGGCACACTCATTATTCGATTTTAAACTACATTTTATCGCTATTCTCTCGGGGTCCTTTAGACCTATCTTCCTTGTTGGTGACATCCAGAATATCAAGGAGAAACACAAAGATCGGAATCCCGATAATTAAACCCCAAATGCCGAAGAAGTGTTCAGAGAAAATGAGTACTGTGAAGGTGAAAAAGATTGGCAGCTCTGTTTTCGCCGACATCAGCTTCGGATTTAAGAAATAGGTTTCGATCGCATGAATGGCGAATATGACAAGAACAATGTAGAGCACATACATTCCACCGCCAGTGCTGTAGGCGATAATACTGAGCGGAATCAGGGAAATGACGACGCCTGCTACAGGGATCAATCCAAGGAAGAACACCATAATCGAAAGCCCAAACAGCTGCGGAAAATGCATAATCCAAAGCGCGATAAACGTCAGAATACAGTTGACGAGCGCAATGATAAATTGAGCCTCGAGCACCTTGCCGAACGTTCTTGCAAATTTGCTTCCGAAAAAAGCAATCTCCTCATAAAAGACCCTCAGTTTGCTCGTTTTAAATTTCGCCATGAATTCAGAAAGCCGTTTTTTCTCAAATAAGAAAAACATGCTGAGAATGAGCGCCATCACGACCTGCAAGCCGAATGTGCTGATATCGGCCAGATACGTATACACTACATTGAAGCCCTCTTTGACATATGAACTGATGTTAATATCTCCGAAGACACTGGTGATCTCATCAAAGAAAGGGATGCTGTCAGGATGATACGCAATATGTTTAATCTGCTTTACCAGCTGCTGGATCTGTGCCGCGACGACCGGATAAAACACAAAGCCCCCGACTGTGAGCAGCACAGCCAGCAACATGTAAAGAAACGTAATGACAACCCGCTGGCTCACGCGGAAGAACTGGCTTACAAACTGCCGCACGACAAGCTCCAAACGATCCATTAGAAATGTGAAAATGAAGGTAAGCAATATTAAGTTGATCATGCTCTTAAATAGATATAACACACCAGTTAACACGACAAAGATGGAGAAACGCCTTACTCCCGGGTGCTGAAAAAATTTAACTAAAGCGGCCATTTATACACTCCTGTTAGGACAAACGTCCTTCATTCAATATAGTATCCATTTGTAAATTATATAACAAAAAAATGCTGAGGTCTCTGTCCTTACCTTAATAATTCTTAAACAATTAAAAAAACGGCCCCATGGATGGGCCGTTCTTTTTTCAGACTGCTGTTTTCATTTTTTTCATGCCTTCAACAGCCTCTACGCTTTTTTCTTCATCAAATTCATTTTCGCTTTTAGCAACAATGATCGTGGCGATTCCGTTTCCGATCAGGTTCACAATGGCTCTTCCTTCACTCATGAAACGGTCAACCCCTAGCAGGAGTGCAAGACCCTCCAGCGGAATGACCTGCAGCGCTGACAGCGTTGAGGCAAGGACGATAAATCCGCTTCCCGTCACACCTGCCGCTCCCTTCGATGTCAGCATCAGAACGAGGATAATCGTAATTTGCTGGCCGATGCTGAGGTCTACTCCAAACACCTGTGCCAAAAAGACAGTCGCCATTGATAAATAAATGGATGTGCCGTCGAGGTTAAACGAATAGCCCGTCGGAATAACTAGCCCGACAACGGATTTGGAACAGCCGTAGCGCTCCATTTTATCCATCATACGCGGAAGCACCGATTCGGAAGAGCTTGTGCCAAGCACGATCAGAAGCTCATCCTTAATGAAGCGAAGGTAATTCCACAGGCTGAATCCGTAAAGCTTGCAGATGATATTTAAAGCAACAAATACGAACAGGAACATCGTAATATAAACAGACATCATTAAGCTTGCCAGCGGTTTGATGGAATCGAGCCCGAAGTGTCCGATTGTATACGCCATCGCCCCGAATGCCCCGATTGGCGCGGCACGCATAATGTAGCCGATAATTTTGAAAAAAACGTGAGAAACCTTGTCGAAGAAATCAATGACGCTTTTCCCTTTTTCGCCTAATGCCGCAAGACCCACTCCGAAAAGAATAGAAAAGAATAAGACCTGCAAAATGTCCCCTTTTGCGAAGGCATCAACCATATTGGATGGAACAATGTGTGTAACAAATTCAATCCAGTCGATTCCCTGACCGCCATTTTGCGTGTATTGTGATACATCTCCCTTTTCAAGCTTGCTGTAATCAAGACCCGCACCCGGCTTCATAATATTGACGACAAATAAACCGATAATGAGTGCGAGGGTGGTGACAACCTCGAAATAGATAAACGCTTTTCCCCCTACTTTTCCAACCTTCTTCATATCGCCCATTTTTGCAATCCCGAGAACGATTGTGAAGAAAATAATTGGTGCGATCACCATTTTAACAGCGTTGATAAATGTATCGCCAAGCGGTTTCATTTCTTTGCCGACATCCGGCCAGACCAGCCCGACAATGACCCCGATGATGACCGCGGTTATGACCTGAACTGTTAAATTTTTAAACAGTTTCATATCCTTCATCCCCCTGTCCTATTCGCCTTTTGTGTCTTTCTTACTAGAATGATAGCGTTTTCATAACGTCTGGGGAAGTTTATGATCATAACGGACATTTTGGTCTTTTTGGTCTCAGGTTTATCCTTTTAACACGTAGCGGTTGACCGGCCGGCCGACTCCGCCGTATTGAACGTCCAATTTGATGATCCCGGTTTTTTCTAAGTAATCAAGATATCGTCTGGCTGTCACTCTGGCGATGCCGAGAGCCTTGGCGACCTCTTCAGCAGAAAGGGATGCGGTTTGCTGTTTCAAAAAAGCAGTGACTTCATTCATCGTGAAGTGATTCAACCCTTTCGGCAGATCCTGTACGGCCTGCTGCGGAATATTCAGGATCGCATCGAGCTGTTCCTGGGACAGCGTATCATTCGCTTCGATTTTTTGTTTATATTGCTTGTACTTTTCGAGCGCCTGTCTCATTCGCTCAAGCTTAAACGGCTTTAAGATATAGTCAATCGCTCCGTTTTGCAGCATGAGTGAGATCGTTTCCTTGTCTTTTGCAGCGGAGACGACAATGACATCCACTTCAAGCTTTTGCTTTCTGATCTCCTGCAAGGTCTTGATGCCGTCTTTTTTCGGCATGTACACATCGAGAATGACGAGATCCGGCTGTTCTTCTTTAATCAGCTTCATGCCTTCCTCTCCGTTTCCTGCCGTTGCACAGACAGTAACGCCTTTAACAGTTGTAATGAAATCCTTATTGACCTCTTGAACCATCGGATCGTCTTCAATGAGCAGAACCTTCCATTCTTTACGAGCCATGCTGTGCTTCCTCCCCCTTCATTGGAAAAACGATAGAAAAAGATGTCCCCTGCTCCGCATGTGAATCAACTTCTTCGCGCCCGATCCTTTGTCTATGATTTGTTTCACTAGATACAGGCCATAGCCTGTGCCGCCAGTTTTATTGACCGTAAAACCTTTGTCGTAAAGGCGAGGCATATGTGCCGGATCAATTCCGCAGCCGTTATCTTCTATTAAAATAGCAAGGATATCATCTGTTTGTTCGATACTAATGTCAATTCGTTTGTCTTCAGATTGAACGGTTTCAAATGAGCCGAAGGCATTTTCAATCAGATTCCCCAAAAGCACGACAATATCATGCTGATCAATATGCTCGGGAAATTGCTGAAGACTGCTGTTTTCATCTATATGAACAGCAATGCCGAGCTCTCTTCCCCTTCTGATTTTACTTAATAGAAGGCCTGCCGCAGCGTCATTTTGAATCGAGCGGTGCAGAAATTCAGTCACATTTTCCTGCTCAGTTGACGCCTGGAATGCAAGCTGCAAGGCTTTTTCAGATTTCCCCAGCTGGATGAGACCGGCGATCGTGTGCAGCTTATTCATATGCTCATGGTTTTGGACACGGAGCGCCTCCACAAAGTTTCTGACACCAGTCAATTCCTCTGCCATCTTGGCCGCTTCCGTTCTGTCCTGAAAAATCGCAACGGCGCCGATCACTTTTTTCTTCATGACGATCGGAATTCTGCTGCTCATGATGACTTTTCCGCTGACACGAATTTCTTCATTATAAACCGCTTTGTTCCGCTCCACGATTTCAGGCAGGCGCGAATCCTTGAGAACCTCCCAAATCACCTTGCCGATCAGATCCCCCTGCACTTCAAAGATCTGTTTCGCTTTTTCATTAAAAATCGTAATGACGAGCCGATTGTCAATAGCGATCACCCCTTCATTCATCGAGTGAAACGTCGCTGTCCGTTCTTCATACATTCGGACAATCTCATGGGGTTCAAGCTGAAACATTTGTTTTTTGATATGGCGGGCCAGCAAAAAGGAACCAGCAAGGCCAAAGCCGAGTGTCAGCACAACGATGAAGGCGATATCACGCTTTAAATGAAGCAGGATGTCAGCGATCCCTGGCAGCGTTTTTCCGACAAGCACCACGCCTATTTGGTTCAGGTCTTGATCCTTAACCGGATAAAAAGCGCGAACCGCCGTGCCGAGCTCGCCCTTTGCTTCAGAGAAATAAATGTGCTCCGCAAACGCTGCCTCCTCGTCTGCACCTTCTGATTTCTTGCCGATGCTTGTGCTGACAGGATGCGTATATCGGATGTGATTCATATCCATGACGACAATATAGTCTGCTTCATTAATCATCCTGATTTCTTCAACCGCATGGCGAACAGCTTCTGTTTGTTTTTTTCGCGCCAAGGCTTCTTTCACTTCTGTCATCTCTGACACCGTCCGGGCCGTATTCATCAGCCGCTTTTTCAGCTCCCGCTCCTCTGTATGCTGAATGTTGCCGATGAGCACAATGCCGCCGATCAAAAAGGAGAAAATGACGAGTATATAGGATAAGATCGTGATTTTCCAACGGATTGAGAGCTTCTTTTTGTTCATCAGCTTCTCCTTTCAGGTCTTTACGAATGTCATTGCCCCCATTATCCTTAACATAGGGGAGGGCTTTTCATGAAGAGTTTGCTTGCATGTCTCGCACTGATGATCGCTGGAATTGCAACCGCTTTATTTATCGGATTCCATGATCATACAGGCAATAAAAAGATTGTTTATGATGACGACCAGGAAGGCCTGCAGGATCAAATCGTGTTTAAATTCAGCCACGTGGTTGCTGAAAATACGCCAAAAGGGCTTGCCGCCAATAAATTCGCTGATCTGGTGAACGAAAAATCAGGCGGGAAAATAAAAATAGAAGTATTTCCCAATGGAAGCCTGTACTCGGACATTGAAGAAATTGAAGCATTGCAAAACGGCGATGTTCAATTTATCGCCCCCTCCACATCGAAGCTCGGCATGCTCTCGCCTGAATGGGGAGTGCTTGATCTGCCGTATGCTTTTACAGATTACAACGCCGCCAAAAAAGGGCTGAACGGAAGCATCGGCACACAGCTGTTTGATTCTCTAAAGAAAAACCAATTAAAAGGACTGGCCTATTGGACGAACGGCTTTAAGCAAATCACAACAAATCAAGGGCCGGTCAAAACACCGGATGATTTAAAAGGGCAGCATCTGCGCATTATGCAAAGCGATGTGATTGAGGATCAGTTCAAGCTGCTTGGCGCAACACCTCATCAGGAATCCTTCAATTCTACCTTTCAGCTGTTAGAAAACAATGTAGTCGATGGCGAAGAAAATACAATTTCAAACATCTATTCTAAAAAATTTTATAATGTTCAGGACTATTTGACAATAAGCAGCCACGGTTATCTCGGCTACGCTGTCATGACTGATGAACACTTCTGGAAGGCGCAAACACCAGAAACAAGGCGCATTTTGACTGAAGCGATGAAGGAGACGACGGAGTGGAATGAAACGTATGCCGAACAAATGAACAAGGAGCAGCTGGAAGAAATCAAAAAGAATTCTGCTATACATATTTATGAGCTGTCAGATAAAGAGAAACAAGAATGGATGAAGCGTCTTGACCCTGTTTACCGGCAGTATGAGCCCATCTTCGGCCGGGAGCTGATCCGGGAACTGTTGGAGCTGCGAAAAGATTCATAGTTCCCATCTCGATACGCTGTTTTTCGTTTATCTTTCTATCGATCGGAAATATAAAAAGAGATAATCGAAAAAGGAGATGGGTACATGTTTAAGCACACAAAAATGCTGCAGCATCCTGCTAAACCAGATCGTCCAGATCCATTATTCGCTAAAAAAAATGCAAGAAATTTTAGGCGGGCAATTCGGAGAAATTTCAGTTGCCATGCAGTACTTATTTCAAGGCTGGAACACAAGAGGAAATGAAAAATACAAGGACTTGCTGATGGATACGGCAACTGAGGAGCTCGGGCATGTTGAAATGATCGCAACGATGATTGCCAGACTTCTTGAGAATGCCCCTCTTGATCAGCAGGAAAAAGCTGCTGAAGATCCGGTCATCGGCTCCATCCTAGGCGGCATGAACCCTCACCATGCGATTGTATCAGGACTTGGCGCCATGCCGGAAAGCAGTACAGGCGTACCTTGGAGCGGCGGTTATATCGTAGCAAGCGGAAACCTGCTGGCAGACTTCCGCGCCAACCTGAATGCAGAATCACAGGGCCGTCTGCAGGTCGCACGCCTGTTTGAAATGACGGATGACAAAGGCGTCAAAGATATGCTCAGCTTCCTGCTGGCGCGTGACACAATGCACCAGAACCAATGGCTTGCCGCCATTAAAGAATTAGAAGCACAGGAAGGTCCGGTTGTGCCGGGTACCTTCCCGAAAGCGCTCGAAAAACAAGAGTTCTCACATCAGCTTATCAATTTCTCTGAAGGCGAAGAAAGCACCAAGCAAAACTGGCTGAATGAAAAAGCGCCGGACGGAGAAGCCTTTGAATATGTGAAAGAGGCAAAAACGTTTGGAGAAAAACCGGAGTTAAAACCAGCACCGCCTTTTGTTCATAATACACTTCCGGGACGCGAGTAAAGAGACAAGCCCAAAACATGATGTTTTGGGCTTTGATTATGCCTTCAGAACCGTCCAGTCTGGTTCGTACCGGATATCAGGGTTATGTAACAGATCGTGAACGAACGGTTTATCCTCTTCGTACACCGTCACCTCTATCGAAAGAATTACAGCCTTCTGATCGTTTTCCTCGTATATGCTGTCATGTTCGTTCTCCATAAAATGATCATAGGCTGCTCTGTTTTCCCATACACTGATGATTTCTGCGGTGAGCGGCTCGTCTATCGTTTTTCGCCAGCCGCCGGCCTGTTTGATAAAGCCGCTTATATGCGATAATGCTCCCCACTGTGACTGCGCTTTTGCAAATGCTTCAGCGTTTGCAGCGTCTACTTCACATATCATCTTTTTGATTAGCATGGCTGCTCCTCTATGATGACGGTTTTGGCTTGTTTATGCTCCACACAGAGATTTACCGTTCTGACATAAGAGCGTGTGCGGTGAACCGTGCCTTTCGGGATCAGCAGGCTGTCATTTGCTTTGAGCACCGCGGTTTCTTTGTCCTTAAAATCGATCAGCAGCTCCCCTTCAAGAACAATAAACAATTCGTCTGAGTCAGGGTGATGGTGCCAGTCATATTCTCCCGTAAACACCGCAAGGCGCACGCAGTGGTCGTTGACCTCTGAGATTGAAAAATTGGCGTGCTTTTCTTTGACTTCATTTGCGATGGCGAGCAAGTTTTGCATCTTGGACATTAGCGAAAACCCCTTTTTCACTTATTGTATCGCAATAGCGGCATAAATTGAGAAGATTCCAAAAAAAAGCGATCCAGCTGATGTGCCGGATCGCTTTTTTATTTACAGGTTGTCTGCCTTTATGCTTTTGATTAGTCGTTGTTGCGGGCGTTTCCGCCTTTTGAGCCAATTTCTTGGTAGAATTCTTTATCATGATTTTTGCTTGTTGCCTCTCCGCCTTTTCGGCCGATTTCTTGATAGAATTCTTTGTCATGATTTTCGCTAGTGGCTTCTCCGCCTTTTTCACCGATTTCTTGATAGAACTCTTTGTCATGGTTCTTGCTAGTGGCTTCTCCGCCTTTTTCGCCGATTTCCTGATAGAATTCTTTGTCATGGTTTTTGCTGGTGGCTTCTCCGCCTTTTTGACCAATCTCTTGATAGAATTCTTTGTCATGGTTCTTGCTTGTTGTTTCTCCGCCTTTTCTATCTGCTTCTTCTCTGCTCATTTTGTTATTGTCTGCCATTTTGAATTCCTCCTTTAATTGGTGTTGGTTGTTGTATTCCCGCTCACAATTCTTTTAAACAAATAAAACACATTGGGTATGTTTCCACTAAAAAAAGCAGGCGGATCGCGGTATACGTCTGCTTTCTGCTATTCCATCTCTCGTTCTGTTTCTTTCAGTCGTTCAAGAATGCGCCTCTTTTTGTACAGCATCATGCCTGTCTCGGTAATGTCGTTTAATGTTGAGCGATTGGCAGCGGCGCCAAAAACCATTCCGGCAACCGGCACCATCTGGAAAAGTTTTTTCCAGCCAAACGTGTCTCGATAGCCCAAAACGACTTCTCGCCAGCCTTGGATTTGAGAAGCGACATTCTTATATGTTCGGTCTTGATCGTAGTGTTTTAATTCCTGCAAAATCGATCTTTTGCCGACAACATCAGCCGACGTAAGCTGCAGGCATTTCACAATGAAGACTCGTTCTTTTTTCTCCTTTGGGTCATAGCCGTATGCGACTGCGATATCCTGTAATGTTTTTAGTGATAAGCCAAGCACTGCCGGAATGTCTGCCGCCAGCGTAAACACGCCGCCCACACCGGTTGTCGCGCCTTGAACGGTTGCTGCGTTGGTTCTATTTTTGCCCATTCCTTCCGCAATTTCATCCATGACAGAAAGAGGCGCCTTCCGGATGTCCTCCAGCGATTCAAAGATCTCCTCCGGCAGTTTCTTTTGAAATATCCTGATAATCTGTTTTTCAGATGTCAGGTACTGTCCGCCTGTTTGAACAAAGCTGCCGACCTCATCCAAGAGCTTGCCGATCTTTTTCTGGATGAATTCTGGTGTCAGCTTGTCCAGGAGTTGAAACGGGAGACGGCTGAGCTTTTCCCAAAACCAGACTTTTTGCTGATCTTTTTCCCATTTCTCTATCTCTTTTAATTGCTGATGTAAGTCTTCTTTTCGTTCTGTTGGCACCCAATCCGCACTTCCCTTCCGTTTTTTCTACTATATAGTATACCTTCATTTTTTCGGATGCGTTTTTATTTTTCACCTGCGGGTACCATTTTTATAAAAGGAAAAGGAGTGATGGACATGCCTTGGTCGATGAAGGATTATCCTGCTTCATTAAAAAATCTTGAGAAGCCGGTGAGAAAAAAGGCGATAGACATTGCGAATGCGATGATTGATGAAGGCTATGAGGAAGGGCGCGCGATTCCAATTGCGACAAGCAAAGCGAAGGAATGGGCGGAAAACGCCTCTACAGATGAAATTGATGATTTCCTGACGCATGATGATGAGACAGAACGCGATGCTGATCCAAGCAGCGGCAGCGGCCCCGAGCTCATGAATAAAGCAGAGCATGTTATTAAGCATAAAAAAGGCTGGGCAGTCAAAGCCGAGGGCGCCAAACGTGTGTCTGAAATCAAAGATACAAAGAAAGAAGCGATTGAACGGGCAAAGGAAATCGCGGCGCATAAAGGCACTGAGGTCATTGTTCATTTAGCTGACGGCAGTGTGCAGAGAAAGATTAAAACAGGATCATAAAGGAATATGCTTTTAAGTGTTTCGAAATGATCAGGAGCGGTTATTGATTAGTAAATCATTTATGAGAGGTGATCATGATGCTTAGCTTTTTGGTTTCATTAGTTGTTGCAATTGTTATCGGATTAATTGGGAGCGCCATTGTAGGAAACCGGCTGCCGGGAGGAATTTTCGGCTCTATGATTGCCGGGCTGATCGGCGCTTGGATTGGGCACGGACTTCTTGGCACATGGGGACCGAGCCTCGCCGGCTTTGCTATTTTCCCGGCCATCATCGGGGCAGCCATCTTCGTGTTCTTGCTGGGCCTTATATTCCGCGGGCTGCGGAAGGAAGCCTAGACTCATTAGATACAGGAGGCATCGTTTCGAACTGAAACGATGTCTTTTTATATGGGACCTTATCCCGAATTCCTACATATCATGTTACATAACAGGGAAAAATTCAGAAGTGTATTTTGAACATTTTCGGTTGACAAGAAACCGGGATGGTCATATGATGTAGATAAAATAATTTGCCTTAAGGAAACTCTTTGTTGTACGGCAAAAACAAACAGAATTCAGGTGAGACATGATGAACAAGGACATCACAGCACAATCTCCCCGTTCCAAAGCCGTCCAAGATGCGCTTGACGGGAAAATCAGAGGATTCAGAGGGCTGCTCCCTTTTCTCGGCCCTGCATTTATAGCAGCCATTGCCTATATTGATCCCGGCAACTTCGCAACGAATATTTCGGCGGGTTCTAAATACGGATATATGCTCTTATGGGTGATCTTATTTTCTAATATCATGGCCCTTTTAATTCAATCCCTATCCGCCAAACTCGGTATTGCGACAGGCAAAAATCTGCCTGAGGTTGCCCGTGAAGAATTCCCGAAGCCTGTCTCGATCGGATTATGGATTCAGGGCGAGCTTGTCATTATCGCAACTGACCTGGCGGAATTTATCGGAGCGGCTCTGGGACTGTATTTGCTGTTCGGCATTCCGATGCTTGAAGCGTCTATTATTGCGGCGATCGGTTCTTTCGCGATATTGGAGCTTCAGCGCCGCGGTTATCGCTCACTTGAAGCCGGTATTGCCGGTATGCTGTTTGTCGTCGTGATCGCCTTTGCGCTGCAAACCTTTTTCGCAAAACCTGATGCCGTGTCTGTGATGAAGGGCCTTTTTGTCCCGGCGTTTCATGGCACCGACAGTGTGCTTCTTGCAGCGGGTATTCTTGGCGCAACTGTTATGCCGCACGCCATTTATTTACACTCTGCCCTTACACAGCGGCGGGTGGTTGGCAAAACTGATGCAGAACGGAAAAAAATCTTTAGGTTTGAATTTATTGATATTTTAATAGCGATGCTGATTGCAGGGGCTATTAATGCAAGTATGCTGATTGTGGCTGCCGCATTATTCTTCAAAAACGGCCTGTTTGTTGAGGATCTCGACGTCGCATTTCAGCAATTCGGACATCTTGTCAGCCCTATGTCTGCGGCTTTATTCGGGATCGGGCTGCTCGTTGCCGGTCTATCCAGTTCGTCTGTCGGCACACTTTCAGGCGACGTGATTATGCAAGGATTTATCAACTACCGCATTCCGCTGTATGTACGGCGTTTTATCACGATCATTCCGCCGATCTTGATCATCGCGTCAGGTGTTAATCCGACGACCGCTCTCGTACTGAGCCAGGTCGTGCTGTCCTTCGGGATCGCCTTTGCCCTCATTCCGCTTATTATGTTTACAAGCAATAAACGGATCATGGGATCTCTGATCAACGCCAAATGGGTCACAGTGGTGTCTTGGCTGATTGCTGTATTGATCGTTGCTTTGAATGTGTTTTTAATTGTAGATACGTTTCGATAAAAAACCGGCTTCTAAAGCCGGTTTCAGACTGTAGACAAACTGGAAGAAATCCAGTTTGCCTACAGTCTTTTTTATTTTACAATGGAAGTACTACATAACTTGAGGTGATTGACATGCTTTCGAAACATAATCCCATTCAACGAGATCAATTAGAAATGATTACGTTAAATCAATTGGTACCGGCCAGCCACTTGGTTCGTAAAATAGAGGCAGCACTTGATTTTTCGTTCATCTATGACTTGGTGAAGGACATGTATTCAGAAATCGGTCGTCCCAGTATTGATCCTGTCATCTTAATTAAATTGACCTTCCTTCAATACACGTTTGGAATCCGGTCCATGCGCCAAACGATTGAACAAGTGGAAACCAATATGGCCTATCGCTGGTTCCTTGGGTATGGTTTTCACGATAAAGTGCCTCATTTCTCTACGTTCGGAAAAAACTATGAACGCCGTTTTAAAGATACCGATCTGTTTGAACAGATTTTCTATCGCATCTTAAAGGAAGCTGCCGAGAAAAAGCTAATCAGTGCCGAGCACGTTTTCGTGGATTCGACCCATGTTAAAGCGAGTGCGAACAAACGCAAATTTGAAAAGAAAGTCGTTCGCAAAGAGACACGCGCGTATCAGGAACGCCTTCAAGAAGAGATTAACCAGGACCGGGAAGATCACGGAAAAAAAACATTTCCTCCGGACAAGTTTGAGAAGGAAGAGAAGAAAGAAATCAAAGAAAGCACCACCGATCCAGAGAGTGGTTACTATGTGAAGGATGAACGGACGAAGCAGTTCGCCTATTCTTTTCACGCAGCCGCGGATCGTAACGGTTTTGTGCTTGGCACCATGGTCACACCTGGCAACACACATGATAGTCAGATTTTAGAGCCATTGGTCGGAAAGGTCATAGAGAGAGTCGGAAAGCCTGAAGCGGTCGCCGCAGATGCCGCGTACAAAACTCCTGCGATTACCCGTTACTTATTGGAACAGGGGATGACCCCTGCCTTGCCATACACACGACCACGTACGAAAAAAGGTTTTTTCCGAAAACATGACTATGTGTATGACGAATACTTTGACTGTTATCTTTGCCCGGCAGGTGAGATCTTGGCCTACTCGACAACGAATAAAGAAGGATATCGGGAGTACAAATCGCCAAAACAGATTTGTGCGACATGCCCATTTTTAGCCAGATGTACGGAGAGTAAAGACCACCAGAAAGTGGTGACGCGTCATATTTGGCAGGAATACGTAGAAGAGGCAGACCATCTTCGCTATCACGCAGAGGTGAAAGAGATTTATGCCAAACGTAAAGAAACCATTGAGCGTGTATTCGCAGATGGAAAAGAAAAGCATGGCATGCGTTGGACAACGTTAAGGGGACTTAAAAAATTGTCGATGCAGGCGATGCTTACTTTCGCTGCCATGAACCTGAAGAAGATGGCCAACTGGACGTGGCAAGGTCCAAAAATGGCCTAAATGATGAACTCGAAGAGGTCTGTCTTTTTATTAAATAGCTTAAAATCCCATAAAAAGCTAAAAAGGGGTTCGGAATGAGACCATTCCGAACCCCTTTTGTCGACAAACTGAAACCGGCTTCTAAAGCCGGTTTTTATTTTTTCGCAAAAGCTCATTGATACCCTTTTTGACAGAAATTTGTTATGATAGAAGAAAAATCGGAGTTTTGATGATGTCAGTATTTATTCTGTTTTATTTGTGGATTGTTCCTATTGTTATCGGCATTTTATGTTCTGTTGCTGCCCATAAATCCAAGGGAAAAATGAGAGTCACGCCCGGCATTGCCATGGTCGTGCTCAGTATCATTTCGCTAATCACGGCGTTTACGGCCGGACACACAAATTTCCACGTGTTTATCGGCGGCATGTTTTTATTCGGCACCTTCTTGGTCGGTTCTGCTTTTCCTTTCTTCTTCGGGCTGAAGAAAAAAGAGAAATAAGCTTATAATGAGAAGAGTTTTGTAAGATTTGATAAGAATAAACATACAAGGACAAATGCATCTCATTGCTTTGAAACAAGATGCATTTGTCCTTTTGTCTATTTCGAGTATACCGATCATTTTATGAATTCAAGCATGTTATAGCTGAAAATACGTTTGTTTCCAACAAAAAACAGAGGCCTTTTGGGGCCTCTGTTTTTTTAGAATAACCGTTTCAAACTTTTCTTCAGTGACGGCATTTCAAATTTTTGGTTTTCGAAGAAGTTTTTCAGCATGTATTTGCTAAAGCCTTTCGCCTGCCCGTATGTGATTTTGCCAGGAAGCGGCGGTTCGTTTCCAATCATGACATCCACAACGACCGGTTGGTCAGAGTGCAGCGCCTCATGGAATGCCGGCGCAAGCTCTTCCGCTTTAGTCACTTTGATGCCCTTTGCTCCGCAGCTTTCTGCAAATGCGGCATAGTCGACATTTTGAAGTTTTGTGACATAGTCGATATTGCCTTTGACCTGCTGCTCGTACTCAATCATACCAAGATTTTCGTTGTTTAAAATGACGACTGTGATCGGGAGCTTATATTTGACAGCGGTCGGAAGATCCTGCATGACCATGGAAAATCCCCCGTCACCACAGACGGCGATCGCTCCCGGCAGGCCGCAGCCCATTGTCGCAAGCCAGCTGGAGACGATGAAATCCTGGTTCGCGTTCATTTTGAAATGACGCGCCATCCAGACTGTCACAGTGCCGACATCGACAGAGAGCACCGCATCATCAGCTGCCGCTTCCTGAAGACGGGCCACGACCTGCTGAGGTTTAAGCGGTGTTGTTGCCTCTGTCTCATCTTTTTCAATTTCGTTCCACCAATGCTGCATATGTTCTGTGCAGGCATTCAGGAATCTTCTGTCTTCCTTGCGTTCAATATACTCTGTCAATTCGCGCAGACCGAGAGCCGAATCGCAGACAAGGCCCGCTGTCACCGGATACCGTTTTCCGATTTTTTCCGGGTCTGAATCGAGCTGTATCGCCGGCGTGTCATCTGGCAAATAATCACGGTACGGGAATGACGTTCCGAGCATGATTAATAAATCACATTCCTCCATTGCCTCGTAAGCCGGCTTTGTTCCGATCTGCCCGAGGTTGCCGAGAAAATGCGGGTGCTTATCGGGAACAACACCCTTTGCCGGGAGTATAACAACGATCGGAGCGGCGGCTTTGTCCGCAAATTCTAAGAGCTCCCGTTTCGCCTTTTTCATTCCCTGCCCTGCCAGGATAATCGGCTTCTTAGCGTTATTAATATATTGGGCGCAGGTGACGAGCTGTTCTTTTTTCGGTTCAAGGTTCCCTTCAATATACACCGGTGAAGTATACACGGGCTCCCGTTTGATTTTCTCCGCAAACAAATCATCTGACACGCTCAATACCGCAACGCCTTTTTTGCTGTAGGCGGTCCTGATCGCCTGATTTAAGAGATCCGGAAGTGATTCCGCGCTATGTACCTCTCTGTTGAACACGGCCACGTCCTCAAACATTTGCTCCAGCTTGATCTCCTGGAAATAGTCCCGTCCGACTTCGCCAGAAGAAACCTGTCCTGCAATCGCCAGCACAGGGGCGCCGTCGGCTTTAGCATCATATAAACCATTTAATAAGTGCACCGCTCCCGGCCCTGCGATTGACAGACAGACTCCGATCTTGCCGGTGAGTTTTGCTTCAGCCGCGGCTGCCAGTGCCGCTACCTCTTCGTGGCGGGTTTGAATGAACTTCAGTTGATTTCTTTCGTGTCTTAATTCTTCAATAAACTCATTTATACTGTCTCCGGGGATGCCGTATACATGATCAACTCCCCATTGCTCAAGCAGCTCTGTCATTGCTTGTCCTGCAGTTTTGTGTGCCATAACGTATCCTCCTTTTTCCTTTTTTCAATACCACAGGAGAAAGGCTTTAAAACCCGGAGACCTGAATCACTTGCCCAGTCTTCTTTTCAACAGGTCGATCGCCGCGAGCAACCCTCTATCCTTGACGGTGACATTTACATCTTGAGCGCCATTCTTGAAATCATTGATCTGCCTTTTTCGGTTCGGCACCATAAAAAGCGGCAAACGCTCCAGGGAAACCCACTTTAATCCCGCTGTCTCTATGCCGTCAGCCACTGCTTGTCCGCCTGTTATGCTTCCGAAAAACAGATGCTGTTCATCTTGAAACTTTGGCCTTTGGTAAACACCTATTTTCGCAGAAAGCGCTGCATTGTATCCCGTTTCTTCCAATACCTCCCGCACTGCCGCTTCCTCAGCCGATTCCCCGGGATCAACCCTGCCGCCCGGCAAATCCCATAGAGGGACATCTTTTCGTTTCACCAGCAGAATTTGCTGACTTTCGTTCAATACGATCACAAAAGCACCTTGTGTATACACCGCCATACCTCCTTTTCCCGCAAAAAAGGACCAAGGTGATTCCCTTGGTCCTAGAGCTTTACTTTTTAAAATGATACGGCAGTGTGGCAACCATTATGTCCTTTTTCCAGAACAGCCGGACTCTGAGGAGGAAGGCCGATTGGTTGTGAAGGATGGTGTGCCAGCGTTTTTTCGTTATAAATTGCGGAAACAGCACCATAACGGAAAACTGCTCCTTCTTCGCTTTTGCCTCAACTGTTTCCAAAAACTTATCAAACGGATGGACAAGGCTTCTATACGAGGAGTGAAGCGTAACG
Source organism: Bacillus sp. FSL W8-1202 (assembly GCF_038006165.1). Lineage (NCBI taxonomy): Bacteria > Bacillati > Bacillota > Bacilli > Caryophanales > Bacillaceae > Bacillus > Bacillus sp. FSL W8-1202. Next base: position 1,602,741 of record NZ_JBBOUR010000001.1, on the reverse strand, counting down.
AGACGCACGCCGTTATTAAGCTCTTCCCAGCGTTTTTCGAATTTCTTTTCCTGTTCTCTGTCAAATGACACGTGAACGGCGATCACCTGATCGGACAGTGATTTCGCATAGTGAATCGATTTTTGCACAACGGTGGTGACACCGGCCACAGGCACAATCACAACGGTGCCTTTGATTTCTTCCGGCTCTTTGTCTACGATGCGAAGCTGTTCGCCGACAGCGGTGTAGTGATTTTTAATCGCAAAAAACAACAGAACGACGATAGGCATAAAGATTAACACAGGCCATACAACATTAAACTTTGTCACAAACAGAATGGATAGAACCATAAACGATATCAGAGCGCCGCAGGAGTTGATCAGCATTTTTCCGATCCAGCCTTTTGGTTTTTGCTTGATCCATTTAACGCACATGCCGGTTTGCGAAAGCGTAAATGGAATAAATACGCCGACAGCATATAACGGAATTAAGTGCTCTGTCTGTCCCCCGAATAACAGGATGAGCACAATGGAAGCAACGCCTAAAAAGATAATCCCATTTGAGAAGCCTAGGCGGTCGCCCCTGACTGTAAACATTCTCGGCATATACTGGTCTCTCGCCAGGTTGAAGGCAAGCTGCGGGAAGGCTGAAAATCCCGTATTTGCCGCAAGAACCAAAATAAGCGATGTGACACCTTGGATGACATAGTAGAACACATTCCGCCCGAAGGTTTCGGACGCAATTTGTGAAACCACTGTTTCATCAGGCTTCGGCGCCGTACCATATCCGTACGCGAGCACCGTGATGCCGGAAAACAGAATCGCCAGCAAAATCCCCATCATCGCAAGCGTTCTTGCCGCGTTTCGCGCAGGCGGGTTTTTGAATGCAGGAATCGCATTAGAAATGGCCTCAACCCCGGTCAACGCTGAGCATCCGGAGGAAAAAGCCTTAAGCAGCAAAAACAGCGTAATGCCGGCTACAGGTGTGCCTAGCGGTGTATGATGGGCTGGCTGGTCTATTTGTCCTGTCATAAGTTTAAACAACCCGACTGCAATGAGAACCAAAAGCGCCACCACAAACAGATAAACCGGGTAGGCAAGAATGGATGCCGATTCCGAAAGACCGCGCAGGTTCAAAATCATAATCACTAACACGAGAAAAATAGCGATCGGCACATGATAATCATGCAATGCAGGAAAGGCTGACGTGATGGCGTCCGTGCCTGCGGAAATACTTACCGCTACTGTTAAAATATAATCAACAAGCAATGAACCGCCCGCAATCAATCCCGGTTTTTCACCGAGATTTTCTTTAGAAACGATATACGCCCCGCCGCCCTGCGGATAAGCGTAAATAATTTGCCTGTATGAAAGAATCAGTGCGAGCAGCAAGATGAGAACGCCCACCGCAATCGGAATGGAGTACCAAAATGCGGCAGCACTGATTGTTGCCAAAATGATTAGAATTTGTTCTGTCCCATATGCGACAGATGACAGCGCATCTGAGGAAAGCATAGCCAAGGCTTTTAATTTCGTCAGTTTTTGCTCTCCAGCTGCTTGGGATTTTAGTGGTTTCCCAATCAAAAAACGTTTGATTGAATGATACATCGATGTCTTCCCCTTTTAATTTCTCATTTTTCAATTAAAACAATAAAACATCAGTGTCTTGCTCTCACATGTTGATGATAGTCCTTTCTGCTATGATGTCTCTGTATGTGATTTGCATTCAAAAATGAACAACAAAAAACACAGAGGCAAACGGATGCCCCTGTGCCATAACATCGAACACAGGTTTCATTCATCTCCTCTCACGAACGCTTACGAGGTTAGCTGACGGATTCGGGCATATGAGAGTTAGCCCTACCTAAAAAGGATTCACCCCAACGGCAAAAAGCCGTTCTATTGGGTCCCCCGCTCTGATTTCAGATTAAGCGATTTGTTTTCTAAAAGAGATCATACTCCCGTTCCCGCACGTTGTAAAGAGGCTTATTGGCTGAGAGAAAAAAATAAAATGACAGGTTCCACAAATGGAATTTACTTGCCAAAAATAAAAAACAGAGGCTAAAATCGCCTCTGTTTTATTCTGTATCTGTCTTTCTTTTTCTGCGTCTTACGGCAATCCAAATGAACACTGCCGCAATCACCATAATGAGTGCCAGCACACCAATATACATCCATTTCTGGCTATGATCCTGTGTTGGTTGTTCTGCATCGGAACTGTTTGTTTCCGATTTGAGCTGCTGGTGGTTTGTAAACACCTGCTGGCTGTTTGTTTCATTAAGGACGGTTGCCGACTCATCGTTGCTGTTCAGATAACTTATGATCTCTTTTGTGACAGCCGTGCCATCTCCTTTTGACGGTGCAAAGACAGCCATTGTATAGCGTGAATCCCAAACCGATGCTTGGGTAAATACCACTTGTTTTGTCGTCTCATTTAGCATCTCGAAACCAGATACATCAAACGAGCCGTTCTTTTCCTGCGGCACAAGCAGATCTGATGATTTCTCCTTCAGAAGAGAAAATTGATTGATCCCCCCTATGAAAATGAGGTTTCGTCCTTTCGCATCCTTTGCTGTAACGTCAGATGATTTTTTTACCGTATATGAATACTGTGCTTCGCTGCCAAAGGATTCTGTTACGAGAGAAAGCTCCTCTAGCTTCGATTGGCTTACGGTGTCAGGAAGCACGATTAACGTTGTTTGATCCTGGTTTCCGGCGTAAGGCAGCGGCCACTCTTGAAAATCCGCTGACGGAGACATGCCTTTGATAGCGTATGATAATGTACTGTTTTTATCGATAAAAACCCACTTTTCTTCATCAGTGGTGTTGCAAGGGTTGTTTTCCTTTAAACCGGTCGTGACGAACTGAATATCAATGTAGCGGTTTTTATGCAGCAGTTTAGGGTCCACTTTCACTGTGACATGATAGAATCCGTTTTTATCTTCTTTTCCTAATTCATCAAGCCGGACCGAGTGCGGCTGGCCGTTGAGCATCACTTTCAGTTCTGCGGCCTGAGAGGCTGACTCGTTTTCAGCCGTTGAGGCTTGAATCGTTTCAGACTTTTTCAGTTTAAGCGACAGCTTCGCCGATTGGTTTTCATCTAAAACAGCCGAAGCCGGATAAAAGTACTGAAGATGTTTTGTCGGCTCCAATTGTGATATCACCCGCTCCAAAATTCTCGAGGGTCAGCTTATCGCTTTCTTTTTTTTCAGTCTGCTGAAGCTTGCTGATTGAAAGTGTATCGCCGCTGAGCTGGCCTGTATATGTCTGATCTGTCATCACGCTGATTTTTTTAGTGAGCGCGTCCTCGGACGCCGCTTGCGCAAACAGAACCGGCTGCTGTTTGCCCTCTGCTTTCAGCACCCGCTCCGCAAGCAGAAGGTTTTCTCCTTTTGCCTGTAGCCCGGCTTGTTTCAACAGTTTTTTCACTTTGCCGTTCCAATGTTTGTCCACGCCGATAACAATCGTCGGCTTATCGATTTTTTTCAGTTCAGATTCCGTGACATACGCAATACTGACACTGCTGTCCACCGTTTTCAAATAGCCTTCTGTTTTAACAGCAGCATCTATTTCTGCTGAACTTGGGTTATCCGGAATGACGATAGCTGTTTCTTCCGCTGTATTTCCAGATTGGGCGAAAGGATACGGATAATGGTCCAGCGACGTTCCCTTCGCTTCACTGCTGTCAGCAAGTGTCAGCCGGCTGTCCGGATAAATTTTGATCCAGTTGCCTGATGTATCCTGTCTGACGCACACGCCCTCTTTCATTACGCCGTAGAATTTCAGCGATACGTTGTGATAGCCTTGCGCAGACTGGCTTTTATTCAGATTCAGCTTCACTGTTTTCCGTTTGGAATCACCATCAAGCTTTAACGTCTTGACCGGTTCATCATCAATGACAGCCGTTAACGATGATGGAGAAATTAAAAGATTTGATGCCTCGTATTCGATTACCAATTGCTGATTGCCCGAAGAGGCGCCTGCCGGGATCTGATACGTCAGCTCTGCGCTGTCTTTTGATCCATACAGTGTAATCAGCTCGCTTGTAAGCACCTGCTGTTTGGCTTGTTCTTGGCTGCTTTTCCCGAGGAGCGAACCGCTGACCTGTACGTCTTTGGCAAGAGCCGTTTGTCCAGTCATCGCCAGCAGCATGAAGCTTGTGAGAAAAATCATTATTTGTTTCAAAAAGGTCACCCGCTTTTATGTTGATTGTATCGTTCTGTCTTGTACCATTTGACCTCTTGCTTGAATAAACGGTGCTTGATTTCTACGAATAAAGAGTAGATAACAAGCACAATCCATGCCTGCGAGTATGTGAAGTACATGAGAAATACGATAAAAAAGTTTTGCTTGTTCATTTCTGTTTTTTCAATGCTCAACGTAATCATGACCTCTGTCATAAATAAGAAAAACGCCAAAATCCAGAGAATCATTGCCAAAAATCCAACAGACAAATGCAAATCATAAAACAAATTCACTACAAAAATCGCATTTGACATGATCACGCCAAAGAAAAACAGGAAGTACGTAAAGAAAAAATAAAACAAATCAAAGATAATCCGTTTTCGTTTCAGCTTAAAAAACTGCGCCAAAAATTTGAGCACGACATATTGATTGCCGCGCGCCCATCGGGTGCGCTGGCGCCACCATACCTTCCATGTTTCCGGTTCCTGCTCCCACGTGATGGCGGCAGGGAAAAAGCGGATATGATATCCGAGATTATATACCCGGATGGTCAGCTCAGTATCCTCAGCGAGCGCTTTGTCATCCCAGCCTCCGAGCTTTTCGATAATGCTTCTGCGGATCGCGAAGTTGGTGCCTGGGATCGTGGCGATTTTGAACCACTTCCATCTGCCTCCCTGGGCCATCCACTGAAAACAGATCGTTTCGATATTAATAAACCTCGTCAGCAGCGTCTTTGCCGCATTGATGACGCGGAATTTCCCTATCACGGCGCCTGCCTTTTCGTCATTCATCAGGCCGAGCACGAGGTAATACACGGCCATTTTCTCAGGCGTATTGTCGGCGTCATACACACAGATCACATCGCCGTTTGATTCGGCAAAACCTGAGTTAAGTGCAGAGGATTTTCCTTTTCCTGCATTTGGCGGCTTCGTAATCACCATTTTGATGAAATCGTATTTCTCGGAAAATTCATTGACGATATCACCCGTCCGGTCTGATGAATTATCATTAACGACGATAATCTCCAGCCGGTCCTTCGGATAATAAAGGTTGACCATCGCCTTCAGTGTCTGCCGAATCACAACCTCTTCGTTATGCGCCGGGATGAGAACGCTGACCTTCGGCAGTTCCTTCATGTTTTCTCTCCACTTCGGGATATTCCGTTCGAAGGTCATATAGTGGCGAAACCCGCCCTGCATGAGAAACATGTGGTAGAGAAGCATAACCCATATTAAACTTAGCGAGATAAAGAACAGCGTATTACCCAAGGCTTCTTCTCTCCTTAAAAATTCGTTTTTTCAATGTGGCTCTCAAGTAAAACGTATAACTGACAAACATGATGACAAATAAGAGCACAACAGCGGAGAGAATCCATAACGCCTTTTCCAGAGGGGTTTGCCGGTGATGATCGAAAAACTCGTCAATGGCGCTTACGCCGTTTTTCACCTGAATCGTTCCATCACCGCTTGTATGAATTTCTACTTTGTCTGTTTTGACGGTTTGTTTCGTTTTCTTTAAATCAAGCCATTCACTGTCTGGAATGCGTTCCATCTGATCAACCAGCTCCGGCAGATATTTCATCCCGAGGTACGGGTGATAAAATCCTCCGGCTACTCCGCCTTCAAAATCAATCATCTGGGAGATGTGCTCCTCCATCTCACCGAGCGGGTTTTGCTTCGATGTGTCGACAAAGCCGATCGTTTCCGGATAAAGCGTCATTCCGTGCAACATCGAAGGAGCAGTCACAAACGGAGGTGCACCGGATGTTTTCCATGTTGTGCTGCTGAGCTGGACCTGGCCGAAAATGCTTGTAAAATACTGCGAGGCGATTTGATAGCCATAATCGGACATCGTGTAATGCGGCGCTTCAAACGCCAGCGGGTAAAGACCCGATGATGTCAAATCCTCAATGGCACGCGTCAGTTTTTGTTTTGTATACGTTTCTTCCTTTTCCCGAAATGGTTCGAGATAGCTGTGATAGGCTTGTTCGTTCGGGAAGTCCTGTTCTTTCTCCAAAATGGACGGGGGGTCTTCGGCATTTCCGGATGTAATCGGCTGATCCGCCTTTGCATCCCAAAATTCAAAGCCCTCTCCTGTTTCACTGTAGCGATAAGCGTGAGTATAGCCGTGAACAATGATACTGCCGCCCATGCTTTGCAGCTTCTTCAGCACCTTGACCATCTTCGGTTGATCAGACAAATACACTTTGTCGCCTGTTTCCGGATTCAAATAAACCGGAATGACCGCCAGGATAAAAGGAATATGCCGCTTATGCAGGTATGTACCGGCTTGAAGCAGCAATTTTTCATCAGACATCGGGCTGATATCCTCGAGACGCAAATACAATAACGTCGTCCCCGCCTTCTCTCCGAAAGCTTCTCTGAGCTGTTTCGCCACGATCAAATTGTCATTTAACAAATTTGTTAATCCAATGTACACATTCCCTTTTTTTGTTTTCCATATAAAAGAATGCGTTGTGCCGTCATCGGCTTTGAAGGTGTAAAGCGCCGTTCCTTTCAGGCCTGATACACTCAGCACGTTAAGCCCGCTTTCCAGAGACACATCGGCCTTTTCCGACCTGCTGTGAACCTGAAACACATTTTCTTTGCGGGCTAATGAAAGACCGGAAAATTGGCTGATTTGGCCTGCGTTATAGCCAATGGCGACAACCGGTTTTTTAACGCCGCTGATAAGAGACAGCAGTTTTTGGCTGAGCTTTCTTTTCGTTTGGCCGTAATAAATCACATGGTCTTTCCCTTTGAAATCCGATGCTTCAACGTCTAAATCTTTTTTGACTGTCACATGGGATGTAAAGTGGCCCGCAAGCAAATCGAGCATTTTGACTTGTGACGACTCTTTGCCATCCAAGGTTGAATAGATGATGAGAATGCCGGCATCTTGATCTTTCGCTTGCGCAGAAACGGGAAAAGACGCAATAGCTGAAAATAGAAGCATGACGCATAGCAATGTGATTCCTTTATAGTTCATTCATCATCATCTCGTTTTCCAGTTCTTCTAAAAATTGATCAGCTGTTTTGATATCGTTGCGGTAGGGCAAATAGCAAACGTGGAACGTAAGCGACACATACTTTCCATTTTCCAGCTGATATGTATCCAATTGTTTCTTCAGCTTGGTCAGAACGGCCGGCATATGTTCAGCAGGCGTGTGCGTCAGCACGATCCCGATACGCTCGTCAGAGGGACGGAATTTCTTATCCGTTTCCCGAACGCTTGTCCTGATTTGCTGACTGACATATTGGAAGAGGCGGTCCGTTTCTTTTTAACCGTACAAAGACTTAAACTCTTTGAAATAATGCATATGCAGCAGCAAAAAAACAAAAGAATTGCCATAGCGCTCCGCTCGCTTGATTTCTTCTGAAAGCTCCAGCCTCATCCTTTGCTTGTTATCAAAACCGGTCACTCTGTCAACAGCAACATAGCTTTTAATTTCGGATTGAAGCCGTGTCATTGAGCGCCGAAGCTCTGCTGTAATATCGTGGATTCTTCCAGAAATAAAAGAAAACAGCAAAAGCGCGATTCCCCACACGACAAGCATTCGCAGCCCTTCCTCAGCCGGAAAGAGCGATGTCTGTCCAGTCTGGAAAAACATCATTAAGGTGCCGAGAACAAAGAGTACGATTAAGGTCACTGCCAGCGCGTAAATCGGGCCGAACCAGATGCCTGCGGCGATGACGCCAAATGTGATGCAAAGGATCAGAGCACCTTCTGATTGCTGGGCTGACACATAATAAATAAACAAAGACAGGGCCGCGATGAGCCCTGAAAAATAAGCAAATAATTTTTGTGATTCACTGAATGATATTTTCATTAAAAAGCTTCCTTTCGGCTAACAGCGGCAGCAGATTGTCAAATGAATGCGTCTGAGTGCCGCTCATATAGCCTCCATAATACGATTTCACCGGATCATGAATTTCAAAGTCATTCATTCTGTCATATATGGCTTTGATGACAGAACTGTTTTCATGCTGTTTTGTCAAAAACAATACGGCTAAGGCATATACGGATGGAGACTCATATTGGACGGCAGGCTCCTTCGTATATGCCGAATACCGCCCGTACAGCTTTCCGTTTTTCTGAAATTCCTGCTTGATCCAGTCCGCTAAAACAGATGCTTTTTCATCCCCTTCCGGCAAATGCCAAGCAGCGTAAAGCTGATCAATCAGGTTGATTTCACTATCATATGTGTATTCCTTCGTCTCCGAGCTGTATGTCTTCGGCAGAAAGCCATTTTTTAAAGGAGCTGAATAGAGAACATTGGCATTCCGCTGTTCTGTTTCTTCGTCTATGATTCCATTCTTCTTTAAGACAGCTAAGGCATCAGGCATGACGTATGAAAGCGTCACATCCTTTGAAGCGGCCTGTGAGTCGTAAAAGTCTGTAAAAAACCCGTTGTTCATATTGTATGTCTTCAAAGACGTGCCGATATCCCTAGCCGTTTGCGCGTAGTCGCTGCGGCCCCATTTTGCGGCGGCTTGGTCAAGAGACAGCATAATTCTCATATCATCTATCAGCGCATTCGTCCCGCTCGCTTGGCCATTTTGAATCTTCCACGTCACCAAGTGATTGCTCATCAGAAATGAATCAGTCAGATGCTGATATTGATCCTGGAAATGTGGTGCGTCATTTTTGCTGAGCAGAAACTCCATCCACAGTCCGAGAGATTCCGACAAGTAAGAAGGCTGGTCTGAAAAATCGGTTTTGATCAGCCCTTTGTCATTCATTAAATTGTGATAGATGAAATATTCCGCCGGCTGGAGCGGGCTGGCATTCACTTCTGTCGCCGACTGATTTTGGGTCTTGTTTCCAGCTTCAGCACACCCTGCGGAAAGTCCGATAGATAAGAAGAATAAGATGACAGCAATTAGTACATGCCTCACAGGCAAATCCCCCTTTGTCGCCTGAAGCAAATCAGACGCTCACAAATAGTTATAGACGAAAATATGACTGCCATGTTACAAAGTACATTTACTATAAAAGAAAAAAATGCAGATTGCTAGCTTTTTTTCCCCTTTTTGAACATTAAGAAAACAGGACCTAAGTCCAATAAAAAACCTGTGCGATAGGGACTGACCCCCGTTTTTGAGACAGGGATCAAAACACCTTTTAAACAGCCAATTGCCGATAATTTATCGGTGATTGGTTGTTTAGTTTCGTTTGAATACGAATATTGTTATAATAATGAATGTATTCTATGACAGTGCGTTCTACGATGGCGGTCGTGGTTCGATCAATGCTGTTAAGATAGAACGTTTCAGACTTTAGTGAGGAATGAAACGATTCGATGGAGGCATTATCAGCGGGTGTCCCTTTGCGGGACATGCTCATGGTAATGCCTTTTGTTTTAACAGCTTTCTGATACTCGTAAGATGTATACACAGATCCTTGGTCACTATGTAACACGCAGTTCTCAGGCAGTGTTGGCAGTTGATCAAGTGTGTGTAAGACAAAGTCTGTGTCCTGCTTATCTCCAATCGTAAAAGCAATCACTTCTCCATTATATACATCCAATATACTGGAAAGGTACAATTGTTTCTGTCCATAAGGCAAATACGTGATGTCTGTTACTAGTTTTTCAAGAGGATGATCAGACTGAAAGTTCCTATCTAATATATTGTCGACCACGGCATATGGCTGCCCATTCTTCTTGCGCTTTTTCACCTTAACCCGGCACTGCCACTGATTTTTCTGCATAATACGCTGAACCGTTTTATGGTTAATACACATTCTCTTTTTTAATATAGCTGTGATTTTTCGATATCCATATCGATACTGGTGCTCTCGGCACAACGTGCCGATTTGTTTTTCTAAATGGCGCTTGGGATGATCTTTCTTCAGATTCTTCTTCCAACGATAATAAGACGAGCGAGAGATACCTAAATGAATACAGATATCCTGCACGGTCATTGTGCTGTGCAATTCTTCTACAAGTTCGACTGACGTTTGGCTATCAACTTCCTTTCCAATTCGTTGTACTTTTTTAACACTTCATTCTGTTGTCTCAGATATCGATTCTCTGCCTGCAGTTTCTCTAATTCGGAAGAATACTCCGGACCTTTTCCATAAGTGTATTGCTTACCAACAGGCTGTTCAAATCGATGTGTATCACCAGCCTTATACCATCTGACCCATGTCTTAATCTGCGTATTATTTTTGATATTCAACTCCTGCATGATCTCTTTCATAGGTACGCCTGCCAATCTCATTTCTACAGCCTTCTGTTTCACTTCAACCGGATAACTCACTCTTGTCCCCATAGAAAAAACACCTCCAAGTCTAATTTCGGATAACAATCATCCGTATTCAAACTTGAAGGTGTTTTTATTTGTCTCATCTTATGGGGTCAGTCCCATAGGCACAGGTTTTTTTATTATTTATCCAAACCGAGTTTTTTCAGCTGTTCTGCCAGCGCGTTGTTAATCGGCTCATCTTTATTTTGTTTTTTCATATAAGAGGATACGTCCCGTTTGGTAGCACGCGCTTTGTCTTTGTTTTTTCGTTTTTCAAATACAGAGAGCTTTTCACGGTGACCGCACACACACGCAAAGGTTTGGCCCTCGCCTTGGCCGCGAAGCTCCATTCTTTTATGGCAATTTGGGCAGCGTGCGTTTGTTTTTCGGGCAATCGTTTTTCTGCTTCCGCATTCACGATCTTGGCACACGAGCATCGTCCCGCGTTTGCCGTTTACTTTCAGCATCATTTTGCCGCATTCCGGACATGCCGTTCCCGTAATGTTGTCATGTCGGAAGGTTTGGCTGCTGTTTTTGATTTCTTTTACCGTTTGGTGAGCGTAAGCCTTCATATCTTTAATAAAAACAGCCGATTTCAATTTGCCGGCCGCGATCGTAGACAGCTTTTGCTCCCATTCTGCTGTTAAGGCCGGTGATTTCAGATCCTCCGGAACAAGCTGCAGGAGCTGTTTTCCTTTAGATGTGATAAAAATATCTTGGCCTTTTTTCTCGATTAAAAAGCTGTTGAACAGTTTTTCAATAATGTCGGCACGCGTTGCCACCGTGCCGAGGCCGCCTGTTTCTCCAAGCGTTTTGACGAGGCCTTTTTCTTCTCCCTGCATAAACGCGCTTGGGTTTTCCATCGCTGACAGCAAGGTTCCTTCATTAAAGCGGGCAGGCGGCTTCGTTTGGCCGCTTGTTTCCGTTAACGTGCGGACGGCAAGTGTGTCGCCTTTTTGAAGCGCAGGAAGTGTCTGATCTCTGTCATCCTCCTGCTCATCATCCTCATCCGCCATATCATAAACGGCTTTCCACCCTTGCGACTGCACGGTTTTGCCTTTCGCCGTAAAGGTTTCTCCGCCGATTTCTGCGATGACCTTTGTTTCCTCATATTCGAATGCAGGCATTAATACAGCCAGGAAACGTTTCGCAATCAGGTCATACAGCTTTCGTTCTTTATCACTCAGACTGCTGAGAACGAGCGGCTCTTCGGTCGGGATAATCGCGTGGTGGTCTGACACCTTCGCGTCATTGACATATCCTTTATGAGATTTAATGCCGCGTTTTTTAATTTGGCTGACATATTGGGCATACGGTTTTACTTCCATGCCTTCCAGACGGTCTTTTAACGTCGGGACGATGTCACTGGATAAAAATCTAGAGTCCGTCCGCGGATATGTGACGAGCTTATGCTGCTCATATAGCTTCTGCAGGACAGAAAGCGTTTCTTTGGCAGAAAAACCGAAGCGCTTGTGGGCGTCACGCTGCAGCTCCGTTAAATCATAAAGCGCAGGCGCAAAGCTTTTTTTCGCTGTTTTTTTCAGCTCAGCTACGACCGCTTGCTTTCCTTGGAGATTTTTTAGCAGACGGCTTGTTACATCTTGATTGAACGTTCTCGTCTGCTTTGATTTCTTATCCTGCCACGTCAGCGTCATGCCGTCGACTGCAGCACGGATGCCGTAATACGGAACGGGCGTAAACGCCTGAATGTCTGCCTCGCGCTTTGCAATCATGGCAAGCGTCGGAGTCTGCACACGCCCGCATGAGAGCTGGGCATTGAATTTTGTGGTAAGTGCACGGGTGGCGTTGATCCCCACAATCCAATCCGCTTCCGCTCTGGCGACGGCAGAATGGTACAGGTTTTCATATTCTTTGCCGCTGCGCAGCTTTTGAAAACCTTCCTTGATCGCTTTATCCGTCACAGATGAAATCCACAGCCGCTTGATTGGTTTTCGGACATTCGCTTTCTCAATGATCCAGCGCGCAACAAGCTCACCTTCCCGGCCTGCGTCAGTCGCGATGACAATCTGATTGACGTCTTTACGGGTAAGCTGGGATTTGACTGCATTGAACTGCTTTCCGGTTTTTTTTATCACCACAAGCTTCAAGGGTTCTGGAATAATCGGCAGATCCTCTAGGCGCCATGATTGAAATTCTTTTCCGTAGCCTTCCGGATCAGCAAGCGTCACCAAATGGCCTAAAGCCCAGGTCACAATATATTGATCGCCTTCGAGATAACCGTTTCCTTTTTTATGGCACTTCAGCACCCGGGCTAAATCCCGGCCGACTGAAGGTTTTTCAGCTAATACAACTGTTTTTGACATGCTTGATCACTTCTCTTTCTTTCGCGCTCATCCTGTTATTATAACAGACTTCACGCGGCACTCTCTAACCGCGCCCGTTTTTCGTGTCAATTTCTGAGAAAATGACGTGAGTGACGGTTTGCGCGTAGGGCGATGTTTTGTTAATGAAATCTTCTACCGCTTCGAGGCTTTCGGCATTGATTTTCAGCATATAGCAGGCTGCACCTGCAATCCGGTAGCAAAATTCAATATTCGGCAATGTTTGAATATAGCTTTTGAACCGCTCGTAATCCGCGTTTTTAACGGTTGCTTCCACAATACAGGAAACGGGAAGCCCAAGTTTTTTCTGGTCGACCTCCAGCGTGTATTGCTTGATGATGCCAAACGATTCAAGCTGTCTTACCCGTTCTGTCACAGATGGAGGCGACAGCTTAATTTTTCTGCCTAATTCCCTCATCGACAAACGGCTGTCCTTCTTAAGCTCCTCAATGATATTCAGATCAATCTGGTCAAGTTTCATTTCAACATCCTTCTTTTTTGATTTTGTACACATTATCTCGGGTATTTTTGTAAATGACAAGTACAGTTCCCTAGAAAAGGCATGTAAAAATGAATGTTTTCCGAACATTTTTTGAAAGCTGTCATATGCCCCTCCGGATTGTTTATAGTATAAAATGAAAACGTGTCCACAAGGAGGGCGATTTATGCTGCACACGCCGATCGGAAGACTTCGCACGATGGGTTTTATTGAAGGAATGTCACTCTTAATCCTGTTGTTCATCGCTATGCCGCTTAAATATTGGGCAGGCCTTCCGCTTGCGGTGACAATTGTCGGTTCGGTTCACGGCGGGTTGTTCATTTTGTATTTGCTTGTCTTGGCTTATGCAACCTTCTCTGTCAAATGGCCGCTGAAATGGTCAGCTGCCGGCTTCGTCGCTGCTTTCGTCCCATTCGGAAATTTTTTGTACGACCGCGGATTAAGGAAATATAAATAAGGGAACGCAAAAAAGGCTGGATCTTTATGATCCAGCCTTTCTTATTAAAACCACTTTGTCAGCCACGCGATATAGTAGGCCCCCGGAATAAACATGAGCTGGGCGAGGAGTGTGCCCGCCACCCTTGATGTGACCATTGTGATAGAGGTCCATTTTAAATAGAGATAGCTTCGTTTTCCTTTTGCCACATCATCAGCTAGAACGGATACTTTAGGATCAACAAAAATGGCCAGCAGCATCGTCGCAATTCCGTTGATCAAACCCGAAGCCATGACGGCTGTCGTGCTGCGCTCCGGCGCCAGAAGGCCTGCGTATAAAGCCGAAAGCACGCCAATCGTATAAATCGATGTGATCAGCATGTTGATGACAAACAAACGCTTCGGAATCAAGCGCATATGAAATCCTTTTACATATGAAATGGACGGCAGACGCAAATAGGAAAGGGCATTTTTGAATCCTTGTTTCGAGAATCCCTTTCGGAATACTTGAAAAACGGAGCCGCCGCCGCCCGCCAAGTGAATAATCGCCCTTGAAAAAAGAGCGACAAAAGACGGGAGCAGGATAATGCCCAAAATGGTGCCGACTGTCGATCCGAAAATTAAAAAGCGGAACTGCTCCCCTACAATCGCCAGTGCGTTTTTTCCAGCAGCATCAATTAAATGCCCAGTAAAGGGCTGCTGCACCATGTTCGACATTCTGGATACGATGACCATGACATTAAACAGAGAAAGCGCGGACGCAATAAATCCAACGCGGGCCCCGGAAAGCCTTGTAGCATAGGCTAAGGTTTCTATCGAGTGAATCAGCAATAAAAAACAAAAAATAAAAAGTACTTGTGTTGTAATGACATGCACGTTATTCTTCCTCCAATTTCATCCTAGAGATAAGACTGGAAAGAAGACAAGGAGGTTTCAGTACGATGTGTTTTTTGCAATAAAAAAACCGTCCGGCGTACGCCGGGCGGTTTGTCTTATTCTTTTCTATACGCAAATAAAGATTATATCATCCGCCAAGTCAGGCGGGTTAGATTCATAAAGCATTGTTCCGAAGAATCATTCTGGAAAGTAAACACCATGGAAATTTCTTGAACACAAGACAACGAAAGCCCTACCTCTCAATCGTCACTGCGGCTCCGAAGCCGCGCCGGTGTGAATTGTAAAACAAAAAAGTCTTTTTTCCATCTCATCGTTAGGGGCGATTTGTTATGAAGGAAAAGAATAAGGGCAGCTGGTTATGCTGCTTGGGAAGCGGTAAGCTTCTCTCTCAAAACAGAAAAAAGAAGTTTACTTTCTTTTTTATTTGCTTATTTTTCTTACTAGCTATTCATAATAACATATCGCCCCTGAAAACACAAATTTTTTATAGTTTGAGTGAGACCGGTGTTTTCTCCCCGGCATTCATTAATCTGATATCCTCCGGTTCAATTTCAAGAATCACCAGATTCGGATCATCCTTGCCGTCAAACCAGCGCTCTAATTTGGAACTCCATATTTTGTCCTTGAGTTCTGCCGAATTGTTGATTTTGGCTTTTCCGGCAACTTCGACATATGCGTCGCCAAAACCTTCACAATCATAGCCTAATAAAATGTGGACATTGGGGTTGTTCTCAATTTCTTCTGCTTTATGAGTTTCCTTGCTTGTCGGTGTGTAAATCGTCAGCCCGTCATGGAAAAAAGTCATGTAGCGGGAATGCGGTTTGCCCTTTTGAACTGTTGCGAGCGAACCTACTTTATGGTGATCTAGAACATCAAGCACTTTTTGTTTAATGTCTTGCTGATTCATCTCGAATCACTCCTTTTTAACGTCTCCGCTGTTACTTTTCCACATCCGGGGAAGATTTAAACAAGAAAGTGTGCTCTTTATTTTTCGCCTTCCCATTCACGCTTTAACAGACTGTAGTAGACGAGGTCGTGATGTATGCCGTTTACGTATAAGCCGTCCCGTGCCCTGCCTTCCTCTAGAAACCCGAGCCGCTCCGGAACCGCTCTGCTTTTTTCGTTTCCGACAGCCGCACAGATCGCCACACGATTCAGCTCAAGCTCTTCAAAAGCATACGTAATGAGTTTTCGGCAGGCAGCTGTAATAATGCCTTTCCCTTCAAATTCTTTGGCAATCCAATATCCGATTTCCGCCTTACGATTCACTTGATCAAGGTTATGCAGGCTGATCATGCCGCATAGGCTGCCGTCATAAAGGAGCCCCGCCTCAATGCCGTTCAGGTCGGCATACTGGCGCCGCCAATCTGGAATGATTGTTTCTCGGTACGTTTCAGCGCTGCTTGGGTTTTCCGCGAAAAACAGCCACTTGCCAAGCCGCTGCTGATTTTGGATAATGAGTTCGGCCAGCCGCTCAGCATCCTTCGGCTCCAATAAACGGATGGTGATGTGCTCATTTACCTTGCAGGTGAACATTGCCTCGCCCTCTTTCCTTTTTTACCCATTATAGCGATGATTCCGTTTTTTTCAATACAAAAAAGGATGGGGCTGCTAAGCCTCATCCTTATATTCTTGGATCGGTAAAGATATCATGTTTATCCGTGCTCGTCGATGACATTTCCGTCACGACGGCACCTTCTTCCCCGGCCTGGAACCAATGCTTTGTATTCGGGGGGATTGTATATTGCCCGCCCGGTTCTAGCTCAATTTCGTGCCAGACCGTATAATGTTCTCTGTCTTCCTGAGGAGGGAGAACTTTTGGAAGCGGCGTTTTTTCTCCTTCTACGTAAAGATACACTTTTCCGTAGCGGCAGCGGAAGGTCTCCTGCTTGCCTTCCTGGCCGTCGACCGGCGGATGGCGGTGTTCCGGGCAAGTCTGTCCCGGAAACAGCACCAATTCCTTTGAACAATAACGGTCTGTATTGACGTAGACGAAGAGCTGGAGCCCGACTTTTCTTTCTTTCCCTAAGCCGTAATCCATCAGCTGGATTTGGTCTACTTCCTCGTCCGTTAATACAATCCCTGCTTTTTGATAGTAGCTGTTCACTTCTTCTTTCGTGATGCCCATATGTCTCACTCCCTCTTATGTCGTCACAAAGTTTCCGCCGTTGACATGCAGGGTCTGACCTGTCATGTAAGAGGACTCATCTGATGCCAGAAGCACATAACAGCCGACGTGCTCAACAGGCTGTCCAGGACGGCCCATCGGCGTATCTTGCCCAAATTGAGCAACTGTTTCTTCAGGGAACGTAGCTGGGATTAGTGGCGTCCAAATTGGACCCGGCGCGACTGCATTTACACGGATGCCGTCTTTGACAAGCGCCTGCGCCATTGTTCTTGTAAAGGCATTGATCGCCCCTTTTGTCGCTGTATAATCAATCAGTGTCGGGTTCCCTACGTACGGGTTGATGGATGTCGTATTGATGATGGCGCTGCCCGGTTTCAGGTAATCAATTGCTTTTTTAGTCAAATAAAATTGAGAATAAAAATTTGTTTTTAATGTGCGGTGAAGCTGTTCGCTCGTAATCTCTTTGATGCTTTCCTTCGGGTGCTGTTCACCTGCATTGTTGACAAGGATGTCAAGGCCGCCTAGTTCCTTGACCGTTTTTTCAACCGCTTCATTGCAGAATTCCTCTTCACCTACGTCACCAGCAATCAGCAGGCATTTTACGCCTTCTTGTTCAACACGTTTCTTCGTCTCCTCAGCGTCTTCATGCTCATCCTTATACACAATGGCGATGTCTGCGCCTTCCTTTGCGTAAGCGACGGAAACCGCGCGTCCGATCCCGCTGTCGCCGCCTGTAATAAGAGCTACTTTTCCTTTTAATTTGTCTGCTCCTTTATAATCCTCGTACTCATACACCGGACTTGGATTCATTTCGCTTTCAATTCCCGGCTGGCGACTTTGAGTTTGTGCCGGCAGTTCTTTTGGATAATTTGCCATGATGATTCTCCTCCTTTGTTTTCATGTCTATTTGTTGTGTACCTCACACACTCTTTGGATAAACATGGCTTGGCACCTTCGCATTGCTTTATCAGAAAAATGTTTCACATGGAACGCTGAGAGGAAATTAACTCAAAAAGGGGGTTGATTGCTGAATGATTAACATGCTTTCTAGAAGATTCAGCAGGCCAAAGGGCGTCATCGGCATGATTGCCGGGTACATCATGGCTGCTGAAAATCAAACACTGAATCAGTGGACAATCAATCAGCTGGGTATCACGCGCGGGGACAGCATTTTAGAAGTCGGGTTTGGCCCGGGATACTGCATAGAGAAGGTGCTGAAACGCGAGAAGGATGTTCAGCTTCATGGGATTGATGTGTCAGAGGCCATGCTGAAGATGGCCGCCCGCAGAGTGAAATCCAAGGGTGTGCGCCTGATACAAGGAAGCATCGAGACATTTCCTCTCCCCGCCTCGTTTTATGATAAAGTGATTTCCGTTAACAACTACACCATTTGGAATGACCAAACAAAAGGCATGAAACAGATTTATCGGGCATTAAAGCCAGGCGGCAAAGCAGCCATTACGATGCAGCCGCGGGAAGCGGATGCCAGTCCTGAGAAAACCAAATCATTTGGAAGACAGATGATTGCTGACTTTAAAGCAGCCGGCTTCGAAGACATTGATATAAAATTTAAGAACATTAAGCCTGAGCTTTCCGTCTGTGCAACTGCAAAGAAGCCCGCCACATAAAGTGGACGGGCTTCTTCTTTTATGAATGTACAGCCTGATTGCGCAGGACGTCTTTTTTCACCTTGCCAAGGTTGTTTTTCGGCAGTTCGTTAACAAATTCAACTTCAGGTATTTTGTAAGCGGACAGGCGTTCTTTACAAAATGCAATGACATCCTCTGCCGTGATGCGCTGGCCGCCATTTTTCACGATAAAAGCTTTCGGTTTTTCACCGTAAAGCGGGTCTGGAATACCGACCACAGCCGTTTCAAGGATTCCCGGGATCTGCTGGATAACTTCTTCAACCTGATCAGGATAGACGTTATCGCCTCCGTAAATAATGACATCCTTGTAGCGTCCCGTGATGAAAATAAAGCCATCTTCATCCACATAGCCTGAATCTCCGGTTCTAAACCATCCGTTTTGAAGCACTTTCGCTGTTGCTTCAGGGTTGTCTTCATAGCCTTTAAATAAGAATGGCGTGTGAACAACGATTTCGCCGATTTCTCCTTGAGGAAGTTCTTCTCCGGTCAGAGGATCTTCCACTTTGACTTTAACACCTGCCACAGGTTTTCCTGCAGATGCCGCTTTATCCATTCCCATATCAGGCGTCCATGTGCTGATGCCCCAAGCCTCAGTGCTTCCATAGCCATGCGCGAGCGGAATGCCAATATCAAGATAGCGGCGGATTAGGCTGCTCGGCACTTTTGTTCCGCCTGTCATTAAAATAACAAGTGAAGATAAGTCAGTTTGGTGCGTTTCCCACGCCTCAAGCAAATACGTGTAAAACACAGGAAGAGCCATCACGGTCTGAATTTTCTCTTCTTCAATGACCTTCAGCATGTGAACAGGATCTTGATCCTTTGTAAACACAAAGGTTGTTTCTGCAAACGTTCCAAGCATGATGCAAATGAGCGCACTCGTATGATAAATCGGATGGCACGCGAGAAAACGAAGGCCCTTCATACGTGCTATTGAGCTGTTGGATTTTTTAACGTATCTGTATATGCCGCCATGTGTAATCATGCATCTTTTCGGGTTTCCCGTTGTTCCAGATGTAAACATCAGAAGTGCTGTATCATCAGGGGAAACCATTTCCGTCTCTGGCAAATGATCAGGACCTGCAAACAGCGCTTCAAATTCAGCAGATGTTTCGTAAGCTGTTCCTGTTTCCATTGTTACACACAGTGAGGACAATTCAGGAAGAACTTCATCCAGTATCTCTTTAAACTCCGCTCCGTAAAACATCGCTTTTGGTTCACTTGCTTTTAAAATGCCTGTCATTTCATATGGTTTCAGCTGCCAGCTGACAGGTACGACAACAGCACCTATTTCAAGCGCGGCGAACATAACAGTTGATGCGGGATGGCCGTTTTTGCAAAGCAATGCAACACGGTCACCCTTTTGAATTCCTTTTTGAAGCATGGCATTCGCCAGCTGATTAATCCGTTTACGGTAACCTTTATATGTCAGTGTATGGTCTCCGCTTTTTACAGCCTCTATTTCTTCGCTATTCGGCATGTCATGCAGAATCAGATGCTGTAATGTTTCCATATCGTCATCTCCTATATTCTCTTGAATCTTCAATAATTTGTTAGATTTTCTTCCTTACCTCACCCATTTTAACCCAAAAAAGATAACTTGTAAAACTATTTCATTTTGGAATTATTCCAATACTGAATGATAAAATAGTCCCACATTTTCTTATTTTGTTCCCCATCCACAGAAAAACACACGCCAAATTTTTGACGTGTGCCATGCAGGTTTACAGTATGTTTTTTTCTTTCATCCATGTGAAAAATATGCGGTTTAACCGCTGATACAATTCTTGTTCTCCTTCTTCCTGAAACCCCGCCATGCTTTCTCCGCTCTCGATAATTGCCGAGCTGATCGCGCTTAAAATCTCCGAGCCTTCAGCAGATAATGAGCCAGGCGCCATCATGACGAGAATGCGTGTCATCCTGAGGGTATTTCCGTCCATGCCATCCACTTCATAGGAGGTGCTGAGATCAAACATTTTGAAAAAAGGCAGGACGATTTCATCATTTTTGAGATGATAAAGCGCCATGTTTGTTCCGGGGATTCCCAATCCCCCTTGTTTCTCCCGCTCAGCCAGGCAAACCGCGGCTTTTTCCGGATCACGGATCAGGCCATCCTTCTTCAGCTGTTGAAAAAGCTCTAGCAGAAGCATGCTATGGTCCGGGTTTGTTTTGAGTTGAGCTAGCGTAAAATGGCGCAGAACATTTTGGATAACCTCCATATACCGCCCTATGCTTTCCGCCGCCTCCAGCATGTCAGGTACATCAGCTTGCTGCGCCTCTTCCTTCGGGCTTCTTTTTTTGTTAAGAATAAGGGGAATCTTCCGCTTGATATACTGCTTGACCTGGTTTGCGTCTTCCTCATTTAATAGCGGGCTGACCATGATGTAATCAATGTTTTCATAAGGAATCGGTACAGTGGACACAATCATATCATAGGCTTGAACATCCTTCCCCTTTAGCTCGATCAGAGATGACATATCAAACGATTCAATTTCCGGCAGCTCTTTTTTCAGTCTGGAGGCAAGCATTTTCGAGGAGCCGATCCCGCTTGAGCAGACGACAAGCGCTTTCACTTTTGCTTCTTCTTTTTTGATTTCAAGAGCCGAGCCAAAGTGAAGAACGATAAAAGCGATTTCATCATCAGAAAAGGACATGCCCGGAAAATACTTTTCGACACCTTCTTCGATCGCCATATAAAGCAGAAAATAATCGCGCTTGATCTGTTCCTTCATCGGATTGTATATCTCAATATTTTCTTTTATGCGGCTGACGGCCGGCTCCAAATGGGCAATCAAGCCTTCATATAAAGAGTAGTTTTTCGTCAGATCCATTCTGATTTTGTCTGAAATAAAAGCAATGAGCCGCTTTGTTTGCAGGGCTGTTTCCAGCTCAATTTCCTGCGCTTTGTATTCTGTTTTGTATTTTCGATTGGCGCTTCGAAGGTGGATTGTAATATAGCCGACCTCTGCCTCTGGGATCGTCACGCCGAAGGCACGTTCAAGCTCGCCCGCGATTTTAAGAGCCGAACTGTATTCTTTCGCGTTCTTCAGTTCCTCAAGCTCATTTTGCTCCATGGTGATGGTTTCCCCAAGCTTAATTCGTTCGATCGCATACGTCAGATGGACGACGAGCGCTATATAGGAGCTGTCGGACAATGAAAAAGCGATTTTTTCTTTGAGCTGAAATAAGATGCGCTCCATTTTTAACAGCTCACCTTTGCTGACAACCCCGAACATTTTCTCTGAAGAATCGGTTTTTCCTTTGATGTTTAATTCAACCGCTTCCAAAAACATTTGGATGTCGAGACGGTTCACAATCAAGTTGCCGACAATTTTCCGTTTCGCATTCTCCGGCCCTATGAGCTGGATGCCAAAACCTCTTTTGCGGATCAGTGTCAGTCCAAAGGGAGAAATCCACTTCTCGAGCTCATCTAAGTCATAGCTGACCGTGGCATTCGTCACCTGGAGATCATGAGCAAGCGTGTACAGTTTGACGGGCTCCTGAGACTCTAATAACGAACAAAGAATGAGCAGTTTCCGTTCGTCGGCGCTGTATTCATGCTGTTCATATGATAAATCAGTAAGCAGCTTTTGTTTACCCTCGGGACTTCCCACTGCTTTCAACCCTTTACCGGGCTGTTTATCTAACGTAAGCCCCACGGTTTCCATCAGCGGTTTAATTGATTTGAGTTCCCTGTGAATGGTTCTCGTGCTGACTTGCATCAGCTCAGCAAGCTCAGTTACGGTTATATATCTGTTTTGTAATAATAAGTGCTTTAACAGCTTTTGTTCTCTGGCAGTCATATACATAAAAAAGACCTCCTAGCCAATCTTGATGTGCGGATGAAGTCGCAAGGAGATGCAGTAGAGGATATAGAGAGGTTTCCTTTTAATATAAAACGCTTTCAAGAAAGAATCAATCACTTATAAATGGTAATTTGGCACTATGCGGTGTGACAATATTGAAAAAGCATCAGCTGGTAAGCTGATGCTTTTTATGGAATATCGTAACCCTGTACGGCTGTAAAAATGCGGAACCATTGATCCTGGTCAAGCTTGTATGACAACGCATTTATCGCGGCGGAAATCCGCTCGCGCTTTCCGCTTCCGACAATCGGCATAATGCCGGCCGGATGCGTGAACAGCCATGCGTACATGACCTCGTCCAATGAAGCAGCGCCGATTTCCCCTTGGACGGATTCAAGCGCCGTGCGGACACGCTGGTCTTTTTCCGTGTCACCAGTGAATACTTTGCCGCCTGCCAGAGGCGACCAAGCCATCGGCGGAATCCGTTTTTCCTGACAGAGGTTCAAAGTGCCGTCGAGCACATTTTCTAATTCATAAGCGGAAAGCTCAATCTGGTTGGTCACGAGCTTCTCGGGCAAATACGATTCAAGCATCCGATACTGGTGATCTTTAAAATTTGAAACGCCAAAGTACCTGACCTTGCCAGAGCATTTCAAGGCCTGAAACGCCTCTGCTACCCCCTCCGGATCCATGAGCGGGTCCGGTCTGTGAATCAACAGCACATCGATATAATCCGTCCTAAGGTTCATAAGCGATTGCTCAACGGATGCCAAAATATGCGATTTGCTTGTGTTATAATGATGCGATCTGTGAGCGGGCCGTTCAGGCGATTCAAGAACGATACCGCATTTTGTGACCAGCTCTATGTTTTCTCTTAATCCAGGCGAAAGGGCAAGGGCGTTTCCAAACAGCTTTTCGCACGTATAGCCTCCATAAATATCCGCATGATCAAAGGTCGTGATGCCGTGATCGATACACCATTCAATGAGGCTTAGAAGTTCAGCATCTGAATAGTTCCATTCATTCAGCCGCCAAAGCCCGTGTATGACTCTTGAAAATTGAAGATCCTCCGCCAATTGAATACGCTGCATGCAAAATCCCTCTTTTCTTTGTATAAACCGGGTTTTGCCCCTTACTAGTTCATTCGGCCTCAGATCCCCTTTTTCCTTTCGCTCCTTTTAAAAAGACATTTTAATTCGATTGAAATTGCTTTTTCGCTTTCTCAACGACATAGTGGCTGCCGCCGCGGTCCTGCACATTTTGGATCATCATGGCGACAAGCAGGTCTTTGTTTTTGTAATCGTAGCCGACAAACCAGCCATTTTCCGTGCCGTCTTTATCATCTTTTGATGTTTTCAGCTCGGCTGTTCCTGTTTTTCCAGCCACTGTGATTCCTTTCACGACAGGCTGATACGCTGATCCGCGCTCATCTTCCACAACGCCTTTCAGACCTTTTGTAATGTCTGCCGCTCCTTCCTTCGTGACCACTTGCTTGTGCCAAACATCAGCTGTTTGTGAATCTTTTTTGATCAGCGTCGGTTTGACAAGATCTCCATTGTCAACAAATGGCGTGTAAGCAGTTGCCAAGTGAAGCGGAGACATTTGCATTTGCCCTTGTCCATAGCCTGTATCCGCAAGCAAAATGTCTGAATCAAGCTTGTCATTTGCAATAGACGATTTCTGGATCGGGAATTCATACGGAACGTCCTCTGAAAAACCGAATGTTTTTAAGCCTTTTGTGAAGGTATCCGCTCCCATATCAAGCGCATTCTGGGCAAAATAAATATTGTCTGACGTAATAAGGGCGTTTTCCAAATCGACTTGTTGAAGTCTCTCAGACACACGTGTCACTGAATAGCCGCCCCAGCTCGAATCTTTTTGCCACTCCTTGCCTTTAATTGTTTTCTTCTCATCGGCTTTAAGGGTGCCGTTTTTGATTCCAATAGCAGCCGCAATCGGTTTAATGGTAGAACCTGGCGCGTATGTCTTATTGAATTTCGCTGAAAACGGATTGTTTTTATCTTTGTTTAGCTTTTTCCATTCCTTATCGCTCCAGCCGAAAATAAATCCGTTTGGATCGTAGGAAGGCGCACTGACAAGGGCGAGTGTTTCGCCTGTCTTCGGCTGCAGCGCGACTGCCGCCCCGCTGTCATCCTTCAGTTCATCATACAGCTTCGTTTGCGTTTTGATATCAATTGTGAGGTGAAGATCCTCGCCGTCCTTTGCTTTCTTTTCAGCGATGACTTCCCCGGTTTGCGGCACGTAGATTTTCCAGCCAGTTGTGCCTCTTAGCTTGTCTTCATACACATTTTCAAGTCCGGCGATACCGATGTTAGACGTATCGCTGTACGTTCCTTCTTTCTTTTTCTTCAGTTCTTCCGCTGTAATGGCGCGGACATAGCCTGTCAAATGGGCTGTTTTTTCGCCATACGGATAGTAGCGGGAGCTGACATTCGTTCTTGTTACGCCTTGTAATGACGTCGCTTCAGAAACTAATTTCTCCTGGTCAGGCTTGACCTTTTTGAGCGGCACAAACGAATCGTCTTTTACCCAGCCTTGATCCAGCTTTTTCTTGATGTCGTCTTCAGTCAAATCAAGTTTTTTGGCGAGTTCTTTTATAACTTTCTCTTTTTTATCGCCAAGCTCTCCGGGAACAATTCCAATTTCCGGAACATCTGTATTGACAGCTAAACCTTTTCCATTTTTATCGTAAATTTGGCCTCGTTTCGGTTCAATGCTCATAATTTGCACGGTTTTGTCGTCAGCCAGCTGCTTGAAAATAAACGATGGGTCCCAATCTATATTCCATGACTCCTCGTCATCTGTTTTTTCTAATTTCAGCACAGCAGTATTCTTGAAGCTGACTTTGCCGGCATTTGTGTTCATGCTGACTTTATACGGGATATGTTTCATTGTCTTGTTGTCTTGATCGTCCTTATCTACTTCTCCCGCAGTGACTTTCAAATTTTTTACGCCGGCCTGCTCATAGATGGCTTTATACCTGTTGACGAAATCTTTTTTGGAGATTTCTTTTTTGACATCTTTAGTCAGGCTTTGATACATGTCATCGAATTGCTGATCGTTCCACTGTTTCACGAATGCTTCCATGCGATCCTCTGGTGAATCTGTTTTGGAGCATCCGATTAACCCAATCAATCCGACGCATAGAAATACTAGTAGAATACACTTTTTTAACATGACTTTCCCCTGCCTTCCACTTGTTATTTTCTCTTAATTGAATTGGTGCGTGCAAGATTTTTTTGAAAATGAAGGAAAAGTTCACCGATTTTACAGAAATCTCCTATCGTTTGCTGTAGACTATTTGAAAAGACAGAAAGAAGGGATCGCATGGTCAGGGAGGCAGCAATGCTTCACATTAAAGAAGGCCTTGAACAAGAGTTTGAGGATGCATTCCGGCAAGCGGCGCCGATTATTTCCGGCATGAAGGGCTATATCACTCACTCGTTATCAAAATGCATGGAGGAAACGCATAAATATCTGCTTCTTGTGGAGTGGGAAACACTTGAGGACCATACGGAAGGCTTTCGCGGTTCTTCAGAGTATCAAGAGTGGAAAGCCTTGCTTCATCGGTTCTATACCCCGTTCCCGACGGTCAAGCATTTTCAGGATGTGTAATAGATTTATATAATATGAAGTGTAAAACCGATAAGGGAGACAGACCATACAAAAACGGCGGTATAAATATTAAAAGCGCCTGAGCCGTCATTTTCTTTTTTGCGTTCTTCAAGCCCCTGCATAAACATGACCGCACCAAGAAAGACGAGCATGACTGATTGGATAACAGAGGTGTGTTCCGTATAGTTAAAAGCAATAAGCGCCAGTATAATAATGATAACCGCAAAAGACATTTTAAAAATCCGAAACAAAAGGACCATCCTTCCTTATATACGAAATATTGAACGTTATGGCTATATTTGCCTACGCCCTCCATTATTCTAGCGCACTTTGTTTGTCTGTAGAACAGAAGACAGAGAATTTTAAGTTTCTTTTAATATTTCGATCACACATAAAAAACGCGCCTGTCATGAGGCGCGTTTTTTATGAAACTGATAATTCTTTATAGCCTAGCTTGTGAACGGCTTCAGCCATCGCTTGATAGCCTTTGCTGTTCGGATGGACACCGTCAAAGGACAGATATTCCCGCTCCTTGCCTTTGAAGATGCTATAGGCATCCGCGATTTTGACATGGGGTGCTGATGCAAGTGTTTCTAAATGTGAATTAAACGAAGTGATCCATTTGCCGGCGATATCAATTTCGGGAAACGGATTGTATAAGTTGAACACACGAATGGCGTACGGGGAAGGATTTTCTCCTTTAATCTCGGCGACTTTGGCAATCATCTTTTCAAAATTCTCATGGCAATGGGCGGATACACGGCTGAAAATCGTTTCATCCTTAGAGGTTTGGTAGGCTAAGACCGAATCGATGAGATCGTTTCCGCACCCTGTGATCGTTATCATATCAGCATCTCGAATACATTTTTGCACATAGGGATATGACAGGAGTCCCAAAATCTCTTCTGTATTCAGACCTGATCTGGCAAATATGTTTATTGCCGTTCTTGTTTTCAAGTCAGCTTCCATCATGTCCCCAAAACGCTGGACGAAGCCGGGTGAAAACAGCCCGGAGCCTCTCCCTGTCGTCAAGGAATCGCCCAGAGCTGTATATCGAAGCACCATGTTCTTTCCTCCACTCTTGAACGTCGATACGTTAATGTACGCAGCAGAGAAAAGATTGGCTACTTATGTATATCCTATTTTTCTTGAAATCTGTAAAGCGGCGTCCTTCACCTTTTCTGTTAAATAGGACAGCCTGTCTTCTGTAAATCTCGCTTCAAAACCTGCAATGCTAATGCCGGCTGCCACTTGGCGCTTATGGTTAAAGATCGGGGCGCCGATCGCCGCCGTATAGTTTTCGAGCTCTGAATAGCTGACAGTATAGCCATTTTGCACAGAGGCATCAATCTCCTGAAGCAGTTTTTCGGGATCGGTAATCGTTCCGGAGCCAATCGAAATGAGCTCGGTTTGTTTGATGTATGCTTCGATTTCTTCACGGGGAAGAAAGGACAGAATGCTTCTGGCGCACGCTCCCGCGTATAGGGGGGAACGCCTGCCGATCGCCGTATACAGCCGCACAGTCTGTGTCCCTTCTATTTTCTCAACGTATATCGCTTCATTGCCGTCCCTCATGATCAACTGCACGGCCTCATCCACTTCCCGGCACAGCTCTTCCATCACCGGTTTCGCTATTTTTCTGATATCCAGCCTGTCAGCGACAAGCTGTCCGAATTCCAAAAACACCAATCCCAGCGAATAAGCGCCGGACGCATCCCGACTGAGGAACCCCATTTCCTCCAAGGAGCTGACCATCCGGTGAACAGAGGTCTTCGGCATTCCCGTCAGCGACACCAGTTCACTTAAGGTTAGGCTTGGTTTATGCAAAAACAAATTAAGCAGCGCCATAGATTTGACTACGGTTTTATTTTTATTCTGCATCATTCATCCCCTTTGCTATGTCAGCCATTCCATCTTCATTCTCGTTTTCAGTTCTTTTATATGCTGTTCCCGTTCTACCGCAAGCGCTTCTGCCTCCTGGAGGGACACAGGCTCAAACTGAACGTGCTCGCCCGGCATGATTTGGGAAACAATCGGAAGATCAGCGGATATGATGTGCGCGATCCTCGGATAGCCGCCAGTCGTCTGCCGGTCTGCAAGCAGGATAATCGGGTTGCCGTCAGGCGGCACCTGAACTGTTCCGAATGAAACCGCTTCCGACACCATCTCAAGCGGGGCCTTCAGTTCGAGCGGTTCTCCTTTGAGCCTGTAGCCCATACGGTCGGACTGCGGCGTGACACGAAATGCTTCTTCATAAAAACGTGTTTTTGATTCTTCTGTGAAAAAGGCAAATTGCTTTCCTTCCAGCACCCGAATGACGGGATTCTTCTTCAATGGCAGAAATCTGCCGCGGCTGACTGACCACTTCGGTGCTGCAAATCCCTGTTTTCCAAGCTGCGAACTTAAGCGAGAAAGGATGGTTTGCGAAAGAGCTGACATCTCTCCAATGTTCAGTTCATCTTCTTTTTGAAGCGCTCTGCCATGAAGTCCGCCAATGCTTCCTCTGACGTATGTGCTTTTACTTTCCATGACGGCAGGCACCTCAATGCCGCCAGCTGCCGCCAAATAAGCACGGCTGCCGAGTTTGCAGGGGCCAAAGCTGACCGTGCTGTTTTCCTTGATGAGCACAGGCTTCCATAAAGGCGCTTCCTCGTCATTAATACGCAGCGTGAAGTCCGCCCCTGTCACAGCAATCAGTGTCTGTTTTGAAAAATGAAACGACGGACCGGGCCCCATCATCGTTATTTCGAGACCTGCTTCATTTTCGCCGTTTCCTATCAACAGATTGGCAATGCGCAGTGAAACCGTGTCCATAGCACCGCTGGCCAGAACGCCGTATTTTTGGTAACCCGTTCTGCCTATATCCTGAACCGTTGTGAGCAGTCCGGGCTTTAATACTTTCATGCTCAATTGGACTCCTCCTTATAGGCGTGATAGTCTTTTTCTGAGATGCGAACGAATTTCACAGTATCTCCCGCCCGCAGCAACGTCGGCGGGTTTTCCTGCGGCCGGAAAAGAGCCAGCGGCGTTTTGCCGATCAGCAGCCAGCCGCCCGGCGTTGAAATCGGATAAACGCCTGTCTGCAATCCCGCAATACCGACCGAACCTGCGGGAATCGACGGTCTTGGTGATGATTTTCTCGGAGCTGCAATGCGTTTTGACATCCCGCCTAGAAAAGGAAAACCGGGCGCGAAGCCAAGCATATATACCACATATTCACCGTTTGTATGAATGTCGATTACTTCCTCCGGTGACAGCTGATTGACCTTCGCCACCTCTTCTAAATCAGGACCGAATTCACCGCCATAGCAGACGGGAATTTCTACAATGCGGCGGTTGACCTCATAGTCTTCGGCTATTTCTGCCAGCCGTTCTTCGACATCGCGCTTGACCTTCTCAAAAGGTGAGCTTATGCCTTGAGGCAAATGCTTGTACACTTCATACATATCATAAAATACGGTTAGACTTGTAAAAGCCGGGATACATTCAATGAATCCCGGAAATGGCTGTTCTTCTATATAAGCGGCCGCGGCATGGACAATGCCGTTGACCTGTTCATTGATTTCTTCTCCGAATCGGATCATCATTGCAGAATCACCGAGCTGTTCGATTTGATATCGTACAGTCATCTTTCTCACCTCTTTTAATTCTCGTTCATCAGGATGACGAGAGGCTACAGCACCGCAAGCGACTCGTCTCGAATATCTGTGATGAGCATATGCCCCGGCGCATGTGTGATGACCATTTCAGGCTTTACATTCATAGCCACGGCTTGCGGGGTCACCCCGCATGCCCAAAAAACAGGAACCTCGCCGTCACGAATGGAAACGGCATCTCCGAAATCCGGTTTCCCGAGATCGCGAATCCCGATTGCTCCCGGATTGCCAATATGGATCGGCCCTCCGTGCACAGCCGGAAAACGCGAGGTCACTTGTGCGGCACGTACAGCCAGCCGTTCAGGAACCGGCCTCATGCTGACAACCATCTGTCCGTGAAACGCCCCCGCCGGAACACAATCGATATTCGTTTTATACATTGAGACGTTTGTCCCCTCATCAATATGCCGGACAGCTATCCCATTATTGATCAGTGCCTGTTCAAAGGAGAAACTGCATCCGATCAGAAAGCCGACAAAATCGTCCTCCCAGTATGGCGTAATATCAGATACTTCTTCCGTTAAGATACCCTGCCTGTAAATACGGTATTTCGGAAAGTCCGTTCTGATATCAGCATCAGGCGCAGCCAGAGACGGCACAGGCGAACCTGCTTCAGTCACATCCAGCACGGGGCAGGGCTTTTGATTTCGCTGGCAAAACAGCAGAAAATCAAACGCAAGGTCCTTTTTCAAAACCACAAGATTCGCTTGGGCGTAGCCGCCGGACATGCCTGCGGTCGGCCCGTTTATTTTCCCCTCTCGTATCAGGGCGCGTACATCCTTTGGCGCCATTTTGTTTAATTGCTCCACTTATATCAGCTCCACAATTGAGGAAGTTGTGTACATAACGTGTAGATTCCCATAACTGCCATTACAATCACTACAAGCGCGCCTGTGCTTGTCAGCCAAAGCGGATGCTTATAATCACCGACAATGTTTTTCTTGTAGGCGGCAACAAGCAGCGTTCCGAGCGCAATCGGCAGTATTAAGCCGTTCAGTGAACCGACAAGGACGAGGATCTTCGCAGGCTGGCCGATTGTGACAAAAGCTAACGTAGAAACCACAATAAATCCGATAATAATACCGCGTGAATTCTTTTCAATTTTTGGAGAAAAGGTCTTGAAAAATGAAACAGATGTATAGGCTGCTCCAATAACAGACGTAATCGCCGCAGACCACATGATCAATCCGAAAATTTTATAACCGACATTTCCAGCAGCCAGCTTGAAGACAGAAGCCGCCGGGTTGCTTTCATCGATGTGCAGGCCTTTCGATACAACGCCTAGAACCGCAAGAAAAAGAGCGATACGCATAACAGATGTAATTAAAATGCCGACAACCGAGCTTTTTGTCACCTGCGGAATGGATTCCTTCCCTTTAATTCCGGCATCAAGCAAACGGTGTCCTCCGGCAAATGTGATATAGCCGCCGACGGTTCCGCCCACTAGGGTGACAATGGCAAATATGCTGATGTGTTCCGGGACGAATGTATTTGCGACTGCCTGTCCGACCGGAGGAGCTGTCGTCGCCGCAACGTAGACCGTTAAAATAATCATCACGAACCCCGCGATTTGCGTAAAACGGTCCATCGCTTTTCCTGCTTCCTTGATGACAAAAATCAAAATGGCGATAACGGCACTGATTAAAGCGCCTGTTTCAGGGGTAATGCCGAACAGCACCTGAAGTCCCAGCCCGGCCCCTCCGATATTCCCAATATTAAAAGCTAGTCCGCCAAGCACGACGAGAATGGCGATGAAATACCCCAGTCCGGGAAGCACCATATTCGCAATTTCCTGACCTCGTTTTCCAGAAACTGCGATGATGCGCCACACATTGGTTTGGGCGAAAATATCTAAAATAATAGAGATTAAGATGACAAAACCGAAGCTTGCTGCGAGTGTGTTTGTGAATGTTGCGGTTTGGGTGAGGAAACCCGGTCCGATTGCTGATGTCGCCATTAAAAAGGCGGCGCCCATCAGCAATGACCAGCTGCCCGCTTTTTTTCCTGCTGTCTTTTTCTGCTGCTCCATCTATTGTTCCTCCTTTATGTTGACCTCTGTTCTGAAATAGCTGTCACTTCAATTCCGGCAGCTTTGAGCTGTTTTCTGATTTTTTGCGCAAATGTCAGCGCATGGGCTCCATCTCCATGAATGCAGACTGTATCTGCTTTTAATGACACATCATGTCCTTGCTGAGATTTGACCGCCCCTTCTTTCACCATTTTGATGACCTGGGTGACGGCGGCATCATCACTTTCAATGAGTGCGTCCGGCTGGGAGCGCGGTGTCAGCGTGCCGTCCGATTGGTATGTTCTGTCGGCGAACACTTCATTTGCGGTCTGAAGTCCGATCCGTTCTCCCGCTTTTACGAGCTCGCTCTCAGCAAGACCGAAAAGAATCAGGCCGGGATCAACCTTATAGACAGCTTTCGCGATGGCATCCGACAGTTTTTGATCGACTGCCGCCATATTGTATAAAGCGCCATGCGGCTTGACGTGCTGCATGTGAAGTCCCTCTGCTTTTAGAAAGCCAGAGAGCGCGCCAATTTGATAAACGACAAGATCATACGCTTCCTCAGGAGAAATCGCCATATTGCGGCGCCCAAAACCGAGTAAATCCGGCAAGCCCGGATGCGCGCCGATTTTGACGCCTTTTTCCGCTGCAAGCGCGACGGTTTTTCGCATAACACTAGGATCTCCTGCATGAAATCCGCATGCGATATTCGCTGATGTCACATACTCTAAAATATCTTGGTCAAGGCCTATCTTGTAGGCTCCGAAGCTTTCTCCTAAATCACAGTTTAAATCAATCTGAAACACAGAATCCCTCCTGCCAAAGCAAACGATATGCTTTATGTCATTTATTGTCCCGAAATTCGGAAAGACTATTCCGAATTTTTGAATTTTATTTCATTATAAGTGAATCATATCAGTTTGTGAAATACTTTTGTCAGAAAACCTACCATGGTCCCAGAAGAAAACCTGCCAAACTAAAAAAGAGAGTCCATCTTAGGACTCTCTTTTTTTATAGTACCCAATGGCGAATCGCTTTAGCGACACCATCCTCAATATTTGTATCCGTGATATAATCAGCCGTTTCTTTTACAATGTCTTGCGCATTGCCCATTGCGACGCCAAGACCCGCTTCTTTGATCATCGCAATATCATTAAGGCTGTCGCCCATCGCCATCACATTCTCCATTGTAAAGCCGAGTTTTTCCGTAACCTTGGCAAGGGCTGCAGCTTTGTTGATGCCAAGCGCGTTGACTTCAATGTTTGTCGGACTTGAATTTGTGATTTCGAGCTCTTTGTTTTTTCTCAGCTCCTCAAGCACTTCGTTTCGGATATCGTCATCCTCGATGTCAAAGCCGAATTTGAGCCATTCATGATCCGTAATGTTTTCCGGAAACTCGCCTCTCCATACTTTATTCACCGTAGAAGCCCAGAAATTAGTGTTGTGCTTATTCCGCAAATCCCACATCATTTGAATATGGTCCGTATGAAGCAGCTTCCGTTCCACCAAATTAAAATTCGAATCCCAAATTTCACTGCCGTTTGCCGTGATTAGAAAGGATGACAGCTTTAGCGATTCCGCCAGTTCCCGGCACGTCATCAGCGTCCGGCCCGTGCTGATCACCACATACACACCTTTATCCTCCGCTTCACGAATGGCTTTGCGGTTTTCATCCGAGATCAGCTGCTCGTCGTTCAGCAGTGTACCATCCATATCAATTGCGATCAGCTTGATATCTACATCTTCTCTTTGAACAGACATATATGTACCTCTCTTTATCTTTTTGTTGTGCTTCTCTCTATTCTAATACATTATACCCAGCGGGACAAAAAAGCGATTTCCTATGTTTGAGGAGAACGGATAAGAGGAAAACAAACGGTGAGGTGATCAAACATGACAGAAAAAAAACAGCAAAACAAACCAAATGAAAACCCCGAGCACAACGACTTAACCGATCCGATTCCTAATGAAGAGCTGAAGGAAAATATGAATGATGAAAAACACAAACGCCAGCAAAGAGATAACTCTCAAAGCGAACGGGATTACGACACAAAATAGAACCCCTCACAAAATGTTGTGAAGGGTTTTTTTCATTTTTCAATATAGATGCCGATTTCAGCTTCAGCAACAGGCTGCTCTCCAACTGATGCCTTGGCATGTCCGAACACAAACCCGCGCCGATTGCGCGTGACTTCAAACGTAAGATCAAGCCGGTCCCCGGGCACAGCTTCTCCCAGCTTTTCCGCTTTCTTCACCGAAGACAATAATCCCAAGCTGTTCTCATCTGTAATTCCTGTAAAAGCCGCGGTTTGCGCAAGCGCTTCAATCACAAGTGAAAACGGCATTTCTGTTTGCGTATCAGTGATAAACCAGTCGTTCTCGCTAATCAGCTTATAAGCTGCCGCATGTTTGCCGGGCTCGCTATCCGTCACGCCATCAATAAACAAAAATGGATAGCGGTGAGGCAAAGATAATGAGTTCATTTTATATCTCCTTTTTTTTGACCATTATATCTCAGCCTAAAGTGAAACGATAGGATATAATGGAAAAAACACAAAAGGAGGCCGTTATGTCCCCAAAACCGCTTGTCATTCTCGTACACGAAATATACGGTGTAAACAGCCATATGAAAAAGATGGGCCGGCTGATCAAAATGGCTGGATATGATGTGTTGACGCCCAACCTGCTCGGCGAGGATGAAGTCTACACACTGCAAGAAGAAAAAACGGCATACGAACAATTTACAAAACACGAACGGCTGAAAACGGGAGAAACCATCATCCAGAATTTGATCAGACAAAACGCCGGACGGCACATCTTTGTGATTGGATTCAGCGTGGGGGCTACTATCGCATGGAAATGCAGCAGTATGCCTGAGGTGAGCGGATCGGTTTGTTATTACGGTTCCCGGATACGCGACTCTCTTCATCACGTGCCAGCCTGCCCGGTCCTATTGTTTTTCCCTAATTATGAGCCGTCGTTTGACGTAGCGCTTCTTATCAAAAAACTGCGGGAAAAACAGCATACCCATCTTGAGATTTATCAATTCGATGCGCTTCACGGCTTCGCCAATCCTGATTCTGTTTATTTCAACAGGGCCCTTTTCTTCCAAACGCTCTCTATCATAAAAAACGGGGCGGAAAGCCGGCTCCGCACCGTTTCATCATCATTTTTTTAAACGTGCACGGCGCTTTATTATCGGTGCCGTCATGTTCCATGTTCTTTTTGCATTGCATTTTATTTTGCCTGTCTCATCTCACCGAATGGATAAAAGACGAGAGATTCAGTACCGATGATATCGTCCTCAGAAGGCATGCCCATTCCGTTTCTGCTATCCAGTGAATTGAGACGGTTATCTCCCATTACAAAATATTTACCGGATGGAACCTCAACTTCGAAGTCACCCGTTAAGGTTACACCCGATTCTTTGACCTCTTGTTGTTGTTCCTTTAAGTACGGTTCTTCCACCTTTTTATTATTTATGTACAGCTGATCATTTTTCATTTTAATGCTGTCACCAGGCAAACCGATTAAACGTTTGACAAATGAGCGGCCGCTCTTTTTGTCATGAATGACTATGATGTCGCCTCTGTGAAACCCGCCAGTCCATTTGACTGCTTTATCAACCAGAATTCTTTCTGAGTCTTTAAGCGTTGGGGCCATTGATGATCCTTCAATAAGAAAAGGCTTGTAAAACACCAATCTGATCGTAAAAATGAGAGCTGCGATCATAATGATACTGAGTACAACGATCGTTTTGATTTTTCTTTTTTTCTTTAACGTGATTGTTTTTGCATTCAACTTCCTTCACCCGATGCTTTCCTAAGAATTCCAAATTATTATACAGCATTTGGATCTGCTTGGTTAGACCTTCGTGGAAATTTTCGTAAGGAAATGGACAGGCCGGGGCAGCCATCTGCCCCGGCCTGATTCATCAGAGCTTTCTTAAGCGCGAACAGATTTCATCAGTGACCTCAGCCGTTGTGCTTTGTCCCCCAATGTCGCGTGTTTTGATGCCGTTGGCAGTCACTTGCTCCATTACATCCAGAATTTTCGCCCCCAGCTCTTCCTCTCCGAAGTGGTCGAGCATCAGCTTCGCTGTCCAAATCTGGCCGATCGGATTGGCAAGGCCCTGTCCGGCAATGTCAGGAGCTGAGCCGTGAACCGGTTCAAACATGGACGGATATTTGCCGGATGGATTGATGTTCGCAGAAGGCGCAATGCCGATGCTTCCCATCAGGCTTGAGCTGATGTCGGTTAAAATATCACCGAACAAGTTGCTCGCCACAATGACATCAAACGTTTCCGGACGCGTCACAAAAAAAGCGGCCAGCGCATCAATATGCTGAGATGATGTTTCGATTCCGCTATAATCAGCGGCTGTCTGCTGAAAGACTTCATCCCAAAACGGCATCGCGTGATAAATGCCGTTAGACTTTGTGGCGCTTGTCACATGGCTGCGCCGTTTTTTCGCCAATTCGAAGGCAAAGCGCATGACACGTTCTGTCGCTTTTCTCGTAAACACGGCATTCTGGATGGCGATTTCATCATCGCCTCTGTGAATGCGCCCGCCGACTTCACTGTATTCACCTTCACTGTTCTCGCGAATCACCACGAAGTCAAAATCATTTGGATGCAGAAGCGGCGACGTAATGCCTGCCATTTGTTTGGCGGGTCTCATATTAATGGAAAGCTCAAGCTCCCTCCGGATTTTCAGCAGCAGTCCCCATAACGATATATGATCGGGAACCAGCTTCGGATTTCCGACGGCTCCCAAAAAAACCGCTTCAAATTGAGTAAGCGTATGTATTCCATCTTCGGGCATCATTTTGCCGTGCTCCAAGTAATAATCACAGCTCCATGGAAAAGCCGTGAATGAGAATGACAAACCTCCGTGTACCTCAGCCGCTGTATGAAGCACTTTCTCAGCAGCCGCTACAACCTCTTTTCCTACTCCGTCTCCCGGTATTGCCGCAATCTCGAATTGTTTCATCGTCATTCTCCTCCCCCTGTTTTCGTAAGCGCTTTCTATTATACTAGATTGCGAGATAGTAAAAAAAGCCCGTGACATTGTGTCACGGGTGGTCGGTTATTGATTAAGTTTCTTTAAAATGATGGCGTGCAACGGTTCATGGGACTGAATGCCGCACACCTCTTGAAGTACGCCGCTGTATCCTTTTTCTTCGATCAGCGCTTGCAGTTCAACCGCTTCAGGGTCACCGGTGAAATCGAAGCGCAGTGCTGCGGCAATTCCTTCCGCCAGTGCATACGGTTCTTTTATTTTCTTTGCCGGACCTACAAGCCTATCATTTTCTCCCAGTTTTCTGAGAGGTGACCTCGCTACGCGGGTCACATCGTCCGAAATGAAAGGATTTTCAAAGCGACCGATGATTTTTTTGATATATTGTTCGTGTTCAGTTTGCTTAAAGCCATACGATTTGACGAGATAGTCACCAGTTTCAAGCAGCGCCGAATGAACGACACGGCGGATTTCTGGATGATCGATTGCTTCTTTGACCGTCTTGAGTCCGCGCTGATAGCCGACATACGCTGTCACCGCGTGTCCGGTATTGACCGTAAACAGCTTCCGTTCGATGTACGGCGTTAAATCATCAACAAACAGTGCGCCGTTTATGACTGGTGTTTTCCCTTTAAAGCCTGATTCATCAATGACCCATTCGAAAAATGGTTCAACCGATACTTTCAGCGGGTCTTCATGATGCTGAATCGGGACGATCCGGTCAACGGCAGAATTCGGAAAACCTACCGTTTCACTGACGGATTTCTGCTCTGCTTCCGTTAAATGGCTGTATATCTCTTTCTTTAAGAAGCTGCTTCCGCCAATCATATTTTCGCAGGCAATGATATTCAGTGTGTTTCCAGCGTTTCTCCGTCTTAAACCTTCTGCGATAGACGGAGCAATCAGCTTCAGCACGTTCGGGCCGACAGCTGTTGTGATGAGCGCCGCCTCATTCATCAGCCGATACAGCTCCTCGGGCTGACTGCCGCTGTTAATAGCGCTCACCGGGCCAATGATCTCCGATGAACGTCCCTCTTCCGCCAGTTCCACTGTGTATTCTTTTTTTTCATTGAGGAGGCTGACCATCGTGTCGTTCACATCCGCAAACACCACATCATAGCCGGAATGGTGAAGCAGCGCGCCGATAAATCCTCTCCCGATATTTCCCGCACCGAAATGTAAGGCGATCATGTCAGTTCACCTCGTTGAAAATGGCAATCAAATCTTCTTCGCTTTTAGCGGAGATCAGGCGTTCAATATTTTCTTCTTCTGAGCAGATAATGGCGATGTTAGACAAAATGTCTAAATGCTCATTATTTTTACCCGCAATGCCGAATACCACTTTTGCCGTGTTGCCTTCTCCGTACTCAACGCCCTCTGGAATCTGTATGATTGAAATCCCTGAGTGAAGCACCTCGCTTTTCGCTTCTTCTGTGCCGTGTGGAATGGCAATGAAATTCCCCATAAACGTAGAAGACGTTTCTTCACGTTCAAACATTTTGCTAATGTAATCCTCTGTCACGTAGCCGTTGTCA
This sequence comes from Bacillus sp. FSL W8-1202, assembly GCF_038006165.1. Lineage (NCBI taxonomy): Bacteria > Bacillati > Bacillota > Bacilli > Caryophanales > Bacillaceae > Bacillus > Bacillus sp. FSL W8-1202. Next base: position 1,564,719 of record NZ_JBBOUR010000001.1, on the reverse strand, counting down.
ATCAGCGTCTGGCCTGCCAATTTGATGGCCTCTTCTTTTGATGATACCGTTTGATTGAGTTTAATATTTTCCTTTGCGAGTACTTGCATGAGTATCACTCTCTTTCTATAAGATTACTTTTTCAGCTTTTCAATCAGCTCGTCGTATTTCGGGCTGTTTAAGAAGTTATCCACTGATATGTGTGTCGCGTTCGGCAGCTTTGCTTTCGCGCGGTCTGTTAAATCTTTGTGGGTGATGACAATATCCGCATCGCTTGGCAGATTGTTAATGGCCGTGTTGGTCACACTGATGTCAAGCTCCGCTTTTTTCACTTTGTTTCTTAAGATGGATGCCCCCATGGCACTTGATCCCATTCCCGCATCACACGCAAAGATAATTTTGTTCACGCTTTCAGGAGACAGCTCAGACGCTTCTTCTGCTTTGGCTTGTTCCGCCTCTAAAGCAGCTGCTGCTTGGCTTTTCTTCCCCTTCATGGACTGCATTTTTTCTGTTGCGGCAGCCAGGTCTTCTTCACTAGCTTTTGAGGATTTCAGGATCACTGCTGAAACGATGAACGATACAGCTGCAGCGACCAATACACCCGCCAATACGCCGAAATAGCCTCCTCTTGGCGTCATTGCCATCAATGCGATAATGCTTCCCGGTGACGCTGCCGCGACAAGTCCGGCATTAAAGATCGTAAACGTTAAGAGTCCGCTTGCTCCGCCGGCAATGGCTGCAAGAATCAGGGCCGGTTTCATCAGAATGTACGGGAAGTAAATCTCGTGAATCCCGCCGAAGAAATGGATGATCGCCGCACCGGGAGCCGTTGATTTTGAAGATCCTTTGCCAAAGAACATGTACGCCAGCAAAATGCCGAGCCCCGGTCCAGGGTTTGCTTCTACTAAAAACAGAATTGATTTTCCTGTTTGGGATGCTTGCTCGATTCCGATCGGGCTTAAGATTCCATGGTTTATGGCGTTGTTAAGGAACAACACTTTCGCCGGCTCTACAAAAACACTGGCTACCGGCAGTAAATTAGCGTGTACAATGACTTCCACACCAGCCGCCAGCAATTTATTTAGCGTCAGGACAACCGGGCCGATAGCGTAAAACGCGAGAATCGTTAAAGCCGCGCCGACAATCCCTGCCGTAAAGTTGTTGATCAGCATTTCAAAGCCTTGCTTGACTTTATCCTTGAATAATTTATCAGTCTGTTTAATGAGGTATCCGCCAAGCGGACCCATAATCATTGCGCCTAAAAACATTGGAATATCCGATCCGACAATCACCCCAATTGCCGCTGTCGCTCCGACAACTCCGCCGCGGTGGTCGTAGATCATTTTTCCGCCTGTATACGCTATCAAAAGCGGCAATAAATACGTAATCATCGGGCTGACCAGCGTGTTCAGCTGTTCATTCGGAAACCATCCTGCCGGAATAAACAGCGCGGTAATGATACCCCACGCGATAAACGCGCCGATATTCGGCATGATCATTCCGCTCAAATAACTCCCAAAGCGCTGCACTTTCACTTTCATGCCGCCTTGCTGCTGTTCTTGCTGCTGCATATATAAACCCTCCCTGTTTTGTTTGTCGCTGTAAGATACAAAAATATGTTCAGAGAATGATGCTTCCCTTTGACTCTATGTTAAAACGCTTACAGTCCCTATACAATTGAAAGTAAAGAGGACTTTGGCACATGACTGTGACAATTTTTTAAAAATAAAAAGGCTCCTGGTTTCAGGAGCCTTTTCTCTTTCCTCTATAAATGATGTTGCCATTTTGAATCACGTACTTTGCAATCATCCGCTCACTCACAATAAAAACGGGATACGCGCACACAAGCGCAAATACAGCCATCGGCACGTGCTGTACAGCCGGCAGCACTGAGCCTGCCGCATTGCGGAGGAGCAGCAAAAGATAAATAAGCAGCACGATGGCCGCTAATGATACCAGCATAATCGGAGCTGATACTTTATATTCATAAAGCCGTTCCCGGCAGTGTCCGCAGCGAAATTGACAAGGCACATTTGATGATCTGACCATATCGCCTGTCAAAGGTTTGCCGCAGTTCGGGCATGGTGTTTCTTTCATAGGATATTCCTCACTTTCTATTCCATCTGTCTATTATACCAGAGTCCCTTCTGTTTCGTTTTGTTGCTGTTCAACACATTTTCACATTTTTTATCATCCACTTACTTGTCTCCGTCTCTAAAATCCTCTACGCTTAAATAGATCTTAATGAAGAGGGTGTATGAATGCTTCCGATTAATAGACAGCAACACATACTGAAGTGGCTGAAAGAAGAAGGCTCGCTTAGAATTTCTGACATCAGCGCAAGGTTCGGCGTTTCGGAAATGACGGTATATAGAGATGTCAATCAGCTGGTTCAGTCAAATCAGGTCATAAAAACCGCCGGCGGCATCACGCTCCCCGTCCGAACACCTCAAACAGATCATATGTGCAGCTATTGCTTGAAGCCAGTCAATCAAGCTCATTCGGTTCAGCTGATTACGGTAAACCAAGACATTGAACAGCTATGCTGCGCACATTGCGCGTTTTTGCGTTACGCGGATAAAACGGAAGAGGTTTCACACTTGATTTGCAGAGATTTTCTGTTACAGACAACCGTCAGTGCCGGTTCGGCTTATTTCGTCGTAAATGCTGAATTGAACCTGCACTGCTGCCAGCCGCAGGCCATTCCGTTTGCGACGCTCGATCATGCCGAACGATTTCAAAAAGGATTCGGCGGCGCCGTCCGCACTTTCGACCAAGCGCTGGAAGACATGCTCAAAGACAGAAAGAAACGCTGCACCTGCACCAAGAAATAACACAACACATACAGCGGAAGGTGGTGTCTGAGTGATGAAGCGAAACAGATGGTGGATCATTCTTCTGCTTTTTCTTGTTTTCCTGCCGAAAACAAGCTTTGCTCACGCCTATATTGTCAAATCTTCACCTGGGGAAAACAGCGAATTAAAAAGCGCCCCTGCGCAGGTGGAAATCGAATTTAATGAACCGGTTGAAGAAGGGTTTCATTACATTAAAGTCTTTAATTCAAACGGCGACCGTGTGGATACGGACAAGACTGAAATCAAAAAAGATAATCATCACATCATGACAGTGAAGCTGAAGAAGAATCTGCCTCATGATGTGTACAGAGCGGAATGGAATGCCGTATCCGCGGACGGGCATCCTGTTTCCGGCGTCATTCCGTTTAGTATTGGGAAAGCGGATGGCGGATTCAGCAGCCAAAAAGCAGCCGACTCAGCTCTGAATCCGGGAACAGCAGCAGATCGCGCGATTCTGTATACAGCCTTATCTCTGTTTATCGGAACGGTTTTCTTCCATCTTTTCTGGTATAAAGGGAAATCAGAACAGTTCGTCAAACGGACGAGACGTATCCTGACCGGCTCGATCGCAGCATTGGGGCTGGCGCTTTTGCTTCAGCTTCCGATTCAGACAAAAGCGAACGCAGGCGACGGCTGGGGCAGCGCATTCCAGCCGGGCTACATCAGAGAAACACTGTTTGAGACAGCAGGCGGCTCCATTTGGATCATACAGGCCGCTCTGTTCGTGCTCCTCGCACTGTCTGTCATTCCTGCGATACGGAAAAACCGCTTTTCATCCTTTGGCTATTGGATAGCGCCGCTCATTTTCTTTTTCGGTCTCCTGCTTGCCAAGGCGTTTACCGGGCATGCTGCTGTCGTTGAAGAAAAAACGGTCGGCATTTTGATGGATTTCCTTCATTTAACTTCCGCTTCCATCTGGGTTGGCGGAATAGCGGCACTCGTTTTGCTGCTCTCAAAAGAATGGAGGCAGCCTGACAAAACGCTCGCGTGGGAGACGGTCAGACGGTTCTCCCCATGGGCGCTCACTGCAGTCGGCGTCATTTTGTTTTCAGGCTTGCTCAATGGATTTTTCATCATTCGTTCAATGGATTCACTGTTCCATACAGCGTATGGCCAAGCTCTTTTAGTGAAAAGCGGGCTGTTTGTTTTCATGCTGGTCTTAGGCGCGATTCATTTTCTGCTTACCAGAAAGCAGCGCCGCACAGGAATCAGCCGAACGTTGAAAGCGGAGTGGGCAATCGGCATCGCTGTATTGATCACAGCGGCCGTGTTTACAAGCCTGCCAAGCCCGCCTGAGCCAGCGCCGGAACCGTTCTACCAAACCAAAGCGATTGAGAACGGACAAAGCGTTTCTCTCAGCATCAGCCCAAACCAGCCCGGAAAAAATGTTTTTGAGCTGCGTGTCACCGACCATAACGGAGATCCCGTGAAAAACATCCAGCAAATCACGTTAACCGTTTATAAAACAGGTCTGTCAGGCAGCGAAAACAAAAGCACCTTTACATTAAAAGAAAAAACAAAAGGCGTCTTCCAGGATCAAAACCTGTCGATTAATGAAAAAGGAAACTGGAAGATCAAAGTCCACGGCCTGACCGGCGACTTTAACGAAATCAATATCATGTTTACAAAGACCAATTAAGGAGTGTTTACGTTGTTGAAAAAAATCGCATTGACACTATGTCCGGCTATTGTCGGCTCCCTCTTATTCTTTACGGCCCCTGCCAGCGCGCATGTTTCTGTAAAACCGGCTGAGTCTGCTGCAGGCTCTTGGGAAACGTATACAATAAAGGTTCCTTCAGAGAAAAATCTGCCGACAACGAAGGTTGTCCTCAAAATGCCGAAGGATGTTGAATTCCAGCAATATGAGCCAATTCCGGGCTGGAAGGTTTCCACTCAAAAACATGATGACAAATCAGTGTCCGTGACATGGGAGGCGACTGACGGAGGCATTCAGGAAGGACAGTTCCAGCAGTTTACCTTTGTTGCCAAAAACCCTGACAAAGCGGAGGAAGCTGCTTGGGACGCATATCAATATTACAAAGACGGCAGCATTGTCGAGTGGACAGGTGACGAGGATGCGGATACACCTCATTCCATTACAAACATCACGTCTGCAAAGCAAGTGACAGATGAGCACGGCGCCACGAAAACAGAAGACGATTCCGAAGACTCAGGTTCTTCAGCTCTAGACATTACAGCGATTGTGCTGTCTGCGGCTGCCATTATTTTATCTGTAGCAGCACTTGTTAAGAAAAAGCGTGCGTAATAAAAAAGCGATCCAGATGTCATGTCTGGGTCGCTTTTTATGTTTAACCGCGGCCTGCCTGGAAAGAAGGATATTTCGTCATTCCGCCGTCCGCAAACAATGTGATGCCTGTAACGTAGCTGGATTCCTTCGAAGCAAGCCACACTGCCACTGCGGCAATTTCCTCCGGTTCGCCGATATAGCCCATCGGGATCATGCTTTCTACATCTGCTTTCTGTTTAGGGTCAGCGAATTTTTCAGCATTGATTGGCGTGTTGATCGCACCTGGCCCGATATTGTTGACGCGAATGCCCTTCGGCGCGTATTCCAACGCTAATGTTTCTGTCATCAGCTTTATCCCGCCTTTACTTGCCGCATAGTGGACAAATAACGGCCAAGGAATCACTTCGTGCACACTGGACATGTTAATGACATTTCCCTTGATATCGTTTTCTACGAAATATTTAATCGCTTCACGGCTTCCTAAAAAGGCACCCGTTAAGTTCGTGCCGATGACTTTATCCCAATCCTTGAGCGGCATTTCGTGAGATGGTACAGGATTTTCAAGACCGGCATTATTAATCATAATATCGAGTGTGCCGAACTCCTTAATTGCCGTTTGCACGATATTTTTTACATCTTCCTCTTTCGTGACATCTCCTTGGACGACAACAGCTTCACCGCCCGCCTTGATGACCTCTTCTTTTACCTCGTTTGGATCTTGTTTATTACTATAATAGTTGATAACCACTTTTGCCTGCTCCTTGCCGAAGCGAATAGCCATCGCCTTTCCGAGCCCTGAAGCAGCTCCTGTAATAGCGACGACTTTTCCTTTTAAATCCGGATACATATACATCCTCCTCCATTTGTTATGAATTTGTTTTGGCGATTCCTAAGAATACGGCGGCGGCAATAATCAGGATAATCCCGATCGCAATTGCTATTAGCTGGCGTTTCGTTTTCTTTTCACGCAGGATGAAAATACCGCCGAGCGTAGAAATGACAATTCCCATTTGTGAAAGGGAAAAGCTCGTTGCAACGCCGACTCGCGGCTGAGAAATAAACAAAAACATATTTCCGCCTGCCCAGATTAACCCTGGGAGAATATTTCTGATCGCATACTTGTTAAAGGGTTTGTGTCTATAGGTTAAAACTAACCCCCCGACCACCATGCCAATTGCCTGTGGCAGCAGCGCGGACCAGCCGGACACATTGAATAATCTAGCCACGACTACATAAACCAAATAACCAAGAGTCGAAACAAGGAGAATCAAAATGCCCTTTTTCAAATTGCTTGGCTCGCCCTCTTTTTTATCATTCTTATCTTCCAAGGACGTGAGAATGATTCCTACAATGATAAAGATCAAAGCGAGAACGCCAAGCGTAATCGCAATCGGTGTTGACCATTCGCGGAACACGATCACACCGAACAGCGAGGTGGAAACGAGCTGCATTCCTGTGGAAATCGGCATTGTTTTCGACACGCCCATCAATTGAATGCTTTTCAGCTGGTTGGCCTGTCCAAGTGACCAAAATAAGCCGGATACGATTCCAACAATAAAAATGCGAAGGGACAGAACGGGCTGAACAAAAAAGTAAATAACGATAGAAACAATGAGCGCCCCGATCGTCGTTCCCAGTGTCTGGCTGTACGGCCCGCCGCCTAATTTCACATTGAAGAGAACAATGCTCCCCCAAAACAAAGCCGGGAGAAGAGCCAATAATAAATCCATTGTTGGGGAACCTTCTTTCAAAATGTATTTGCTGTTATTTTGGCTGGAATTGTTGTGATTATTCGCCGGAACACAAAAAGAGCTGCCGGAAAATCCGGCAGCTCTCAGGAGCGTGCATTCTTTTATAAACCGATGGACAAATATTTTGTTTCAAGGTACGGCTCGATGCCTTCTGAACCGCCTTCACGGCCAACGCCGCTTTCTTTCATTCCGCCGAATGGCGCTTGAACAGCTGACGGTCCGCCGTCATTCCAGCCGATAATGCCATACTCTAGATTCTCGGAAATATAGATGCCGCGGCGGTAGTTTTCTGTGAAGAAGTAAGCAGCCAAGCCATACGGTGTATCGTTGGCAAGCTGAATCGCTTCATCAATATCAGAAAACGTGACGATCGGGGCGACCGGGCCGAATGTTTCCTCATGCATGATGTTCATGGACGTATCGACATCGGTGAGCACTGTCGGATTCACAAAGTAGCACCCTTTGTCATCGTTTCGGTCATATGTGCCCCCAGCAATCACTTTCGCGCCTTTTTCAACCGCATCATCTATTTGGCTGACGATTTTTTCAAAGCCTCGTTTATTGATGATCGGTCCGACATTGACGCCTTCCTCAAGTCCATTTCCGACTCTCAGCTTAGACACTTGCTCGCTCAGTTTCGCAGCAAATTCATCCTTGATGGATTCATGAACGATCAGGCGGTTGGCACATACGCAGGTTTGGCCGGCGTTTCGGTATTTGGACGCCATCGCCTGTTCAACGGCAAGGTCAATGTCTGCATCTTCATCTACGATCAGCGGGGCGTGTCCGCCGAGCTCCATTGAGACGTGCTTCACGGTGTCCGCGCTGTTTTTCATAAGGATTTTCCCTACAGGTGTTGAGCCTGTGAACGTGATTTTGCGGATTTTCGGACTGCTTGTGAACACATTTCCGATTTCTTCTCCATCGCCGATTACAACCTGAAGAACATCCTTCGGAATGCCCGCTTCATATGCGAGGCGTGCTAGTTCATAAGCAGACAGCGGTGTGTCCGGCGCCGGCTTGATGATAAATGTACAGCCAGCGGCAAGAGCAGGCGCCGCTTTGCGTGTAATCATCGCATTCGGGAAATTCCAGGGCGTGATAGCTGCAACGGGGCCGACCGGCTGGCGTGTGACAACAATTCGTTTACCCGTTGTCGGGGCCGGGACCGTTCTTCCGTACACACGCTTCGCTTCTTCTGCGAACCATTCAATATAGCCTGCACCGTAAAGTACCTCGCCGACTGCTTCCTGGTAAGGTTTTCCGTTTTCCTTTGTAATTAAATCTGCAAGTTCTTCTTTATGTTCAACAATCAGCTCATACCATTTTTTCAAAAGAGACGCTCTTTCGTTCGCTGATGTTTTAGACCACGTTTTAAACGCTTGATGTGAACGTTCAATGGCTTCTTCTACTTCTTTGGCTGATTGCTGAGGAATCGTTTTGATCTCCTCGCCCGTAGCCGGGTTGTAGACCGTTAATTGATCTGGCATATTGAACATTCCTTTCTTTTCATGATTACTTAAAATGATAGCAGACCCAGCCGTTTTCTTTCCAATGATTAAGCTCGCAGGCCCGCCTCCAAGATGCTGAGCCCTTCATTTAATAGGCTGTCTGAGATGACGAGCGGTGTCAAAAAGCGGATGATATTACCGTTAATTCCCGCTGTCAGCAAAAGTAATCCGTTTTGATTCGCATAGGCCGCGATCGCTGCTGCTTTTGCCTTATCAGGCTCACGCGTGTCAGGATCCTTGACGATTTCGATTGCGGCCATCGCCCCGAGTCTGCGGATGTCACCGATGAACGGGAATTCTTGTTTCCACTCATACGCCTTGTCTTCAATGATTTTGCCAATTTCTTCAGATCGCTCATTCAGTCCTTCTTCTTCAATAATATCCAAGACTGCCAAAGCCGCCGCGCAGCCGAGCGGGCTGCCGGCATACGTGCCGCCCAGCTCCCCTGGCGCTGCCGCATCAAGCATTTCCGCACGCCCAATCACACCGCTTAATGGCAGGCCTGCCGCAAGCGATTTAGAAACCGTGATCAGATCGGGCACTACATCAAAGTGCTCAATTGCGAAATAAGTGCCAGTTCTGGCAAAGCCGGTTTGGATTTCATCAGCAACAAAAACAATGCCGTGTTCTTTGCAGAATGAAGCGACGTGCTGTACGAACCGTTTCGAAGGAATAATAAATCCGCCTTCTCCCTGCACTGGCTCCATCACGACACACGCCACCGTTTCAGGCGCCACTGAAGCGATAAAGAAATCATTGAATGCTTGAATGACCATATCGTCATAGCTTTCATCACTCATGCCGGCCGGCTTCTGATAATAATAAGGGAACGGCGCTTGATAAACCTCTGGCGCAAAAGGTCCGAAACCGAATTTATAAGGTTTTACCTTGCTTGTCATGCTCATCGTCATATTCGTGCGTCCATGAAACCCGCGCGTAAATGAGACAACGCCTTGACGCTTTGTATACTTTCTGGCGATTTTCACAGCGTTTTCGACCGCTTCTGCCCCTGAGTTAAGAAAAATCGCTTTTTTCTCATGGCTGCCCGGCGCGATGCCGCACAGTTTTTCGGCTAATTCGATATAAGTCGGGTACATCATGACATTAAAACCAGGATGAATCAGCTCCTCCGCCTGCCGCTTCACAGCCTCAACCACCTTCGGATGCGAGTGTCCGACATTTAACGTGCCGATGGCGCCTGCAAAATCAATAAATCTCCGGCCATCCAGATCGTACAGCTCGGCCCCTTCTCCTTTGACCGCCAGACTGCGGTTGCCGTTGCTCACACCTTTTGACACAAATTGATCCCGTTTTTGCTGCCATTGTGCAGTTGTGATGCTTGCTGTTGTTTGACTCATGTGAATATCCCCCTGTCGGTATTTTCTTATCATTCTGACTTCCCTTTGGTATGATGAAAAGTACCAATTATAACTTTTTGATGGTATCAGAAGGAGAAACTACAAAATGGATATCACAATTACACTCGATCGTTCAGAGCAAGCCGATTATATCTATCAGCAAATTTATCAAAAGCTGAAAAAAGAAATCCTCAGCCGCAATCTGCTGCCGCACTCGAAGGTTCCCTCCAAGCGGGAGCTGGCTGAAAATCTCAAGGTCAGCGTAAATTCAGTGAATTCAGCCTATCAGCAGCTGCTGGCTGAGGGGTATTTGTACGCCATTGAACGAAAGGGTTTCTTCGTGGAGGAACTAGACATGTTTTCCGCCGAGGAGCACCCTCCATTTGCACTGCCGGATGATCTAAAAGAGATTCACATCGACCAGAGCGATTGGATATCGTTTTCACACATGAGTTCCGATACAGACCATTTTCCGATCAAAAGCTGGTTCCGCTGCGAGCAAAAAGCGGCCTCCCGCTCATACCGCACGCTCGGCGATATGTCACATCCGCAAGGGATATATGAAGTGAGAGCTGCCATTACCAGGCTCATTTCCCTGACGAGGGGTGTAAAATGCAGGCCAGAACAAATGATCATAGGGGCAGGCACACAGGTGCTCATGCAGCTGTTGACTGAGCTTTTACCCAGGGAAGCCGTGTATGCGATGGAGGAGCCTGGCTACAGGCGCATGTATCAGCTTTTGAAGAATGCCGGAAAACAAGTAAAGACGATCATGCTGGATGAAAAAGGCATGTCGATTGCTGAAATCACCAGACAGCAGCCAGATGTGCTGGTGACCACCCCGTCGCATCAGTTTCCGTCCGGAACGATTATGCCTGTATCCAGAAGAATTCAGCTGCTGAACTGGGCAGCCGAGGAGCCGCGCCGATATATCATTGAGGACGATTATGATAGTGAATTCACATATGATGTAGACAGTATTCCGGCGCTGCAAAGCCTCGACCGTTTTCAAAATGTCATCTATATGGGAACCTTTTCAAAGTCCCTTCTCCCCGGATTGCGGATCAGCTATATGGTGTTGCCGCCTGAGCTGTTGAGGACATACAAACAGCGGGGCTATGATCTGCAGACTTGCTCATCACTTACACAGCTCACCCTGCAGGAATTTATCGAGTCTGGTGAATATCAGAAGCATATAAAAAAAATGAAGCAGCATTATAAAGAAAAGAGAGAAAGCCTGATCACCGCTTTAGAAGCAGAGTTCAGCGAAGAGGTTACCGTAAAAGGAGCAAATGCGGGGCTGCATTTTGTTACCGAATTTGATACCAGGCGCACCGAACAAGACATCCTGTCACATGCTGCCGGTCTGCAGCTTGAAATATTCGGAATGAGCCGATTTAACTTGAAGGAAAACAAGCGGCAAACGGGCAGGCCCGCTCTCATTATCGGCTTTGCACGGCTGAAGGAAGAAGATATTCAGGAGGGTGTGCAGCGGCTTTTCAAAGCGGTTTACGGACATAAAAAGATCCCCGTTACAGGGGATTGATTCACCAGCGGTCCTGGTCTACATTCAGCACGGCTTCAAGCAGGCCCGGAAATGCCTTTTCAAGGTCTTCAGCGCGAAGCGAATAATACCGGCGCTTTCCTTCTATCCGAACTTGAGCGATGCCCGATTCTCTCAAAACTTTAAAATGATGCGACAAAGTCGATTTGGCAACCTGCACATCTGCACAGGTGCTGCACGTTTTTTCTTTTGCTTCAGCTAATTGCTTGACGAGCTCTAAACGAAGCGGATCACTAAGTGCATGAAGAACCTTTGTCAGCTGCAATGTTTCTGTTTCTGGATGGTTTGGAATGTTCATGACACAAATGTATCACACAACAATTAGAATGACAATTTTACTATTTAAGGGTTTTTCCTTTACCTCATTTAGAATACATGTTACATTTAGTTCGATGAAATTCGAACAATAAATTCGCATAACAACGGAGGAGATTTAAATGATCGTATTACAAGCTTACATCAAAGTAAAACCAGAAAAACGCGAGGAATTTTTGAGCGAGGCTCAATCACTTGTTCAGCATTCAAGAGCTGAGGAAGGCAACGCGCAATACGACCTATTCGAAAAAGTAGGCGAAGAAAATACATTTGTCATGCTTGAAAAATGGAAAGATGAAGCGGCAATGAAATTCCATAACGAAACTGCGCATTTCCAAGGGTTTGTCGCAAAAGGAAAAGAACTGCTGAGCGCTCCTCTTGATGTTGTCCGCACAGAGCTTAGCGAGTAAAGGAAGGGTGTCTCATATGAATGAAGTGATTAAATCTTTAACAGACCACCGCTCGATTCGCAGCTACACAGATGAGCCTGTAGCTCAGGAACAATTGGACCAAATCATTGAAGCGGTGCAATCAGCCCCTTCTTCTATCAACGGACAGCAAGTGACTGTGATCACAGTCCAGGATAAAGAGCGCAAAAAGAAAATCTCCGAACTGGCAGGCGGCCAGCCATGGATCGATCAAGCTCCTGTTTTCCTGCTGTTCTGCGCAGATTTCAACCGGGCCAAAATTGCGCTTGAAGATCTGCATGATTTCAAAATGGAAATCACAAATGGATTGGAATCTGTTCTTGTCGGCGCAGTAGACGCTGGTATTGCCCTCGGCACAGCAACAGCAGCGGCTGAGTCACTCGGACTTGGCACAGTTCCGATCGGTGCGGTTCGCGGAAACCCTCAAGAGCTGATCGAACTGCTTGAGCTTCCAAAATACGTGTTCCCTTTATCCGGCCTTGTCATTGGGCATCCTGCCGACCGTTCAGCGAAAAAACCGCGCTTGCCGCAGGAAGCTGTCAATCATCAGGAAACTTATTTGAATCAGGATGAGCTGACGTCTCACATTCAGGCATACGACGAACAGATGTCTGAATACATGAATAAACGGACAAACGGAAAAGAAACAAGAAATTGGTCACAGAGCATCGCTTCCTACTATGAGCGCCTGTACTATCCGCACATCCGTGAAATGCTTGAAAAACAAGGATTTAAAGTTGAAAAATAAGCTCTTATTCGGCCTGTCGGATTTTCCGGCAGGCCTTTCATTTACCCGGTTAAAATCCATTGACTTTTATTTTGTTTATTTGGTAAAATTTTTTCATAGTTACTCATTGGTTTTCTGTGAACCAATGGGTTTTCTAATGTTCAAGAAAGAAGGAAGCCATGAGATGCTTGATAAAAAAACAGATATCTTGTTAGCCGCGCGAAAGCTTTTTTCGGAAAAGGATTTTACGTCGGTTTCCATGCAGGCGATCGCAGAAGAATGTAAGATGTCAAAAGCTTCGATATATAAGCTGTTCCAATCTAAAGAAGATCTGCTTTTGGAGCTGCTGTCATTTAACCAGAAGCAAATGGTGGCCGCGGCCTCAAGACTTCAGGAAAATACCGCACTTACACCGGAGGAGCGTTTGACGCAAAAGGTCAAAATGGAACTGGAGGGCTTCAGGCGGAATCAGCAGTTTTTCAATATGCTGACCTACGGAAACCCCAAGCTGCATAATGACCGGGTCAAACAGCATATCCATCAGACCAGATCGACGATTATCTGCTGGCACCGCGATTCGCTGATCCAGGCGTATGGAGAAACCATTCTCCCGTTTGTGTGGGATTTGGTTATCATTCTTCACGGCATGATGCGTGAGTTTTTAATGCTGATCAAAATCGAGGAAAAACCGCTTGAGCTTGACCCGATCGCAGAGTTTATCATCAGCACCCTCAATCAGATTATCAAAAACAGGGAAACCCGCCAGTCTCTTCTTCCGCCCGAAGCCATCGAGCTTTATATTCATTCAGCATCCTCCTACAAGCCAAAGGATAAATCAGTCCTATTATCGGAAAGCCTGAAGGAATTACATAAAGGCATCTCTTCCCTGTCCGCCGCGGACTATGACGTAGATGAACTGACATCCGCAGCCGCCATGCTGGAGGAAGAAGCGAAGAAGGAAGAACCCCGCGCTTTTTTACTCAAATCACTGATTGGCTATCTGGAACAAACCAGTGTTTTAACACAGCCCGTTTCCATGTTAAAAACACTGTTAATTACTTAGAGAAAAGAAGGGATATGTATTGAACACAAGTATTGAACAAAAACCTTTTAACCGTTCTGTCATTGTCGGCATTTTGTTAGCCGGAGCGTTTGTGGCGATTTTGAACCAGACATTGTTGATTACCGCACTTCCCCATATCATGAGGGATTTCAATGTCGATGCCAACCAAGCACAATGGCTGACCACATCATTTATGTTAACCAACGGGATTTTAATTCCGATTACCGCGTTTTTAATTGAGAAATTCACAAGCCGGGCGCTGCTCATCACAGCAATGAGCATTTTCACTGCCGGAACAGTCGTCGGAGCGTTCGCGCCGAACTTCCCGGTTCTGCTGACAGCGCGTATCATTCAAGCGGCCGGAGCCGGCATTATGATGCCGCTCATGCAGACTGTATTCCTGACAATCTTTCCGATTGAAAAGCGCGGCCAGGCTATGGGTATGGTCGGATTGGTCATCTCATTCGCGCCTGCGATCGGACCGACTCTTTCCGGATGGGCTGTCGAAGCTTTCTCTTGGAGATCATTGTTTTATATTATTCTACCGTTTGCTGTGATTGATTTGATTCTTGCCAGCATCCTGATGAAAAACGTGACGACTTTAAGAAAAACACAGATTGATATTTTATCAGTCATCCTTTCAACATTTGGGTTCGGCGGCCTTCTGTACGGCTTCTCAAGCGTCGGCTCTTATGGCTGGTCCAGTTCAACCGTCTTGATTTCACTGCTGGTGGGTGTCATCGCGCTGCTCTTGTTTATCACAAGACAACTGAAGCTTGAAAAACCGATGCTGGAATTCCGTGTCTTCACGTTTGGCGTTTTCAGCTTAACAACACTGCTGGGAACCCTCGTCTTTGCATTATTGATCGGTACGGAAACCATCCTGCCGCTTTATACACAAAATGTCAGAGACGTCACAGCTTTTGATACAGGGCTTATGCTCCTGCCGGGAGCTGTTGTGATGGGCTTCATGTCACCGATTATCGGCAGAATTTTTGACCGTGTCGGCGGAAGAGGGCTGGCGATTGCCGGTTTCTGCATCATCTTCCTGACATCTCTGCCGTTTATGCAGCTGACTGACCATACGTCACTCGCTTGGATTGTCGTTTTATACACCGTTCGTCTTTTAGGCACCGCCATGATCATGATGCCGGTGACAACAGCCGGAATCAACGCGCTTCCGCGCCACTTGATTCCGCACGGAACTGCGATGAACAACACGATTCGCCAAGTCGGCGGCTCGATCGGAACCGCACTATTGGTTTCCGTGATGAGCAACCAGGCGGCACATGCAGGCACGACAAATGTGAAGCACGCCGCCCTGCACGGCATGAACTCCGCTTTTATTGTGGCTGCCGTCATTGCACTTGTCGGCTTCCTTCTCTCATTCACATTAAAGAAACCTCAGCGCCCTGCCGAACAGCAGCCGGCACGCTAATCAACCAAAAAGAGCCCCGCTATTTAGCGGAGGCTCTTTTTGGTTTTACTTTTCTAAACCGTCTTTCACTTCTTTGATCATTTGCGCCATAGACTCAAGACCGCCTCCTGATAAGTACCAAGTAGCAGAATCAAGGTAGACGACATGATCATTTTTCACTGCGTTTACATTTTTCACATAATCATTTTCAACGACTTGTTTAGTAGATGATGTTTCACCGATCGCTGTACCGCGGTCAATGACAAACAGGTAATCCGGGTTTGTTTTTGAAATGTACTCGTAAGAAACACTTTGTCCGTGAGTAGACGCTTTGATGTTTTTATCAGCCGGTGTCACGCCAAACACGTCATGGATCAGGCCGTATCTTGATTTAGGACCGAATGCGCTGATCTTCCCGTCGTTCGCCATGATGACGAGACCGTTTTTGTTAAGCTTTTCAGCCGTTTTCTTTACATCTGCGATTGAATGATCGATTTTTGCGAGTTCATCCTTCACTTCATCTTCTTTATCGAAGATCTTACCGATTGTTTCTGCGTCAGACTTAAATGATTCCATATACTTCGCTGTGTCTACGCCAAGGTAAATTGTCGGCGCAATTTCAGAAAATTCTTTGTAAGACTCAGATTGTCTTCCTGAGATAATGATCAAGTCAGGATCTAAATCTGCCACTTTCTCGAAGTCTGGCTCTTTTAAGCTTCCGACATCAGCATATTTGTTATCCTTGAATTTGGACAGATATTTAGGAAGGGCTTGTTTCGGCAGTCCCGCTACTTTATCATCAAGGCCCAGTTTATCTAGTGTATCTAAGCTTCCAAAGTCAAATACGACAACTTTTTTAGGGCTCTTCGGTACTTTTGTTCCGTTTTTGTCCAGCTGGTGTTTCACTGTGATTTGTTCTTCCTTAGAATCAGAACCTTTGCTGCTTGTGCTTTGGTTTCCGCATGCAGAAATCACAACTGCCGTCACCAAAGCGATGAATAGTAACGCGAACTTTTTCATGCTCTTCACCTCTTCTATATATTAAGAAAAATAGACACCTATTCTTTGATTATCAATCGTCTGAATCGGGATGGTCATATCGTAGATTTCCTCAAGCACCGATGTTTCTATCATTTCTTCAGGCGGTCCTTCTTTTACGATTCGGCCGTTTTTCAAAGCGACGATATGGTCAGAATAGACTGAAGCAAAATTGATATCGTGAATAACGATGACGATGGTTTTTCCAAGCTCCTCTACCAGCCGTTTCAGCAGTTTCATAATTTCAACTGAGTGTTTCATATCCAGATTGTTCAGCGGCTCATCCAGAAAGATATAATCTGTGTCCTGGGCAATGACCATGGCGATAAATGCCCTTTGGCACTGTCCGCCGCTCAGCTGATCCAAGTATTTGTCTTGAATGTCTTCCAGCTTCATATAGCTAAGCGCCTGGTTGATATGAACCCAGTCTTCCTCTGTCAGCCGGCCCTGTGAGTACGGAAACCTGCCAAAACTGACGAGGTCTTTGATCGTGAGCCTGATATTGATTTGGTTCGCCTGCTTCAAAATGCTCATTTTCTTGGCAAGCTCTTTGCTGTCACATGCTCCAATCTCTTGTCCGTCTATGTAAATCTCGCCGGAATCCTTTTTGATCAGGCGGCTCATGATAGACAGCAGCGTACTTTTGCCGGCGCCGTTAGGACCGATAAACGAGGTGATTTTGCCCTTTTGAATCGTGACTGACGTCTCTTCAAGAACAACTTTCCCGCCATATTGTTTACTTACATTTCTGACCTCTACCATGATTTATTCTCCTTTAACAGCAAGTAGATAAAATAAATCCCGCCGGCAAAATTAATAATGACGCTCAGCGTCGTTGAGAAGGTAAACACTTTCTCAACCACAAACTGCCCTCCGACCAGCGCAATGATGCTGATGAAAACGGAGCCTGCGATTAAGTATGAATGCTTATATGTTTTCAGGAATTCTCTCGCCAGGTTGACGACCAGAAGGCCTAAAAACATAATCGGCCCGACTAGCGCTGTTGAAACAGAAACCAAAATCGCAACCACGATCAGCATCTGCTTCACCACTTTGTCGTAGTCAATGCCCAAATTCACGGCGTGCTCGCGTCCGAGCGACAGCACATCGAAAAATTTTGTAAAACGCCAGACATAAACGCCTGTCAGCAGGAAGATGATGAACGCGAGCCATAACAAATCCGTATTGATATTGTTAAAGCTGGCAAACATCTTGTCCTGCACAACTTGGAACTCGTTCGGATCAATCAGCATCTGCATAAAAGAAGACAGGCTGCTGAACAGCGTGCCAAACACGATTCCGATAAGCAGAAGGAAAAAGATATTTCTCCCCTCACCCTTGAACATGATCTGATACAAAACAAGAGAAAACAGTATCATCAGCAGAACAGAGATGATAAAGTTGATGTTTTTATTCATGATGACCATATTCGCAGAACCGAACAAAAAGATAATGCCAGTCTGAATCAGCATGTAGAGAGAATCAAGGCCCAAAATGCTCGGCGTCAGGATGCGGTTGTTCGTAATCGTTTGAAAGATCATGGTCGAAAACGCAATCGCTCCCCCAGTCAGCACAATGGCAGCGACTTTTTTGATTCGTCTCGGCAGGGTGTAATCCCAATTGCCTAAGTCATAAAACAAAAACAAGCCAATACATACAATGGCTAAACCAACGAGCAAAGCTATTTTCATCTGGTTACGCATAGGCTTTTCTCCTTAACAGCATAAACAGGAAAATGCCGCTGCCGATGATTCCGACCATCAGGCCAATCGAGATTTCATAAGGGAAGATAATGATTCTGCCCAGTATATCGCAAAACAGCACAAAAACTGCTCCCAACAGCGCAGTATGCGGCAGGCTGCTCTTCAGATTGTCTCCTCTGTAAATCGATACAATATTCGGGATGATTAAACCGAGAAACGGCAGCATACCGACAGTCAAAATGACAAGAGACGTGATCAGGGACACGATAATGAGCCCGATGTTCACAACCCGTTTATACTTGAGGCCGAGGTTGACAGAAAAGCTTTCACCCATACCGGCCAATGTGAATTTATCCGCATACACATAGGCAATGATGACGAGCGGAATACTCAGATAAAGAAGCTCGTATCTTCCTTTCACGACTAAAGAGAAGTCTCCCTGCAGCCATGATGACACATTCTGGATCAAGTCATATTTATATGCGATAAATGTCGCGATTGAACTGACGATATTCCCGAGCATTAAACCGACAAGCGGAATAAAGATGGTGTCGTTAAACTTGATTCTTTCAAGGATTTTCATAAACAGAAAATTTCCTGCAAGGGCAAAGACAAACGCGACCAGCATTTTGATTAAAGGACTGGCGGATGTAAACAGCAGCAAGGAAATTAAAATGCCGAGCCTCGCCCAATCCATCGTGCCCGCCGTCGTCGGTGACACGAATTTATTTCTGCTGATCTGCTGCATAATCAAACCGCAGATGCTCATGCTTAATCCCGCAATGACAATGCTGATCAATCGCGGCAAACGGCTTGCAAACAGCGTTGACGCCTCTTGTTTGCTTAAATCGAAGAGATCAAGCGGCGACAGATCTTCTACACCGATAAATACAGATGTGACTGCTAATATGATAAGTAGAATAAATAAGTAACGTAGCTTCATGCTGCCTCCTTACATCCTTACAGCAAAAAGAACGTATCTCCTACTCCGCAAGGACTCAAAACAATATGGCCATATAGTAATTGATTATCATTATCATTTACATATTACCATTTTTATAGGGTTAGTCAATATTCTTTAAAAATATTAACCTAGTCATTTATCAATTTTACTAATCATTCTAACCATTTTCCATCCCAAAACGTTAGGCTGTTTACCATATTTATCTTTATAACGCAGGCATACGGTCAGCAAACCTAACATTATTCCTCGTGAAAAATACAAATGTTCTCCTGAGAAAGAAATTCCCCCTTGATTTACAGTACTGAAAGAGAGATAATAAATACTAAATTTGTGTGAAAATTTTAAACATTAGGAGATGTAAACATGAAGGTCGTTAAATTCGGAGGCAGCTCACTTGCTTCAGGCGCCCAGCTTGACAAGGTGTTTCACATCGTTACCTCAGATCCGGCACGGAAAGCTGTAGTCGTTTCAGCTCCGGGAAAACGCTATGCCGAGGATACGAAAGTGACTGATCTCTTAATCGCATGTGCAGAACAATATTTGGCAACAGGCAGCGCACCTGAACTGGCGGAAGCTGTTGTGGAACGGTACGCTCTCATCGCCAATGAGCTTCAGCTGGGGCAAAGCATTATCGAAAAAATCAGAGATGATCTGTTTACGCTTTTAGAAGGAGACAAAAGCAATCCCGAACAATACCTTGACGCAGTCAAGGCCAGCGGAGAGGATAACAATGCCAAACTGATCGCCGCTTACTTCCGTTATAAAGGCGTCAAAGCGAAATATGTAAACCCGAAGGATGCCGGCCTCTTTGTGACAAATGAACCCGGCAACGCGCAAGTTCTTCCTGAATCCTATCAAAACCTCTATCGTCTTCGGGAACGTGACGGACTCATCATTTTTCCCGGTTTTTTCGGATTCAGCAAGGATGGCGATGTGATCACATTCTCACGGAGCGGTTCTGATATTACCGGTTCGATTCTTGCCAACGGACTACAAGCCGATTTGTACGAAAACTTTACAGACGTGGACGCTGTGTATTCTGTCAATCCGTCCTTCGTTGAGAATCCAAAGGAAATCAGCGAGCTGACATATAGAGAGATGCGGGAGCTGTCCTACGCGGGCTTTTCAGTGTTTCATGATGAAGCGCTCATTCCGGCATTCAGAGCGGGGATTCCTGTTCAGATCAAAAATACGAACAACCCCTCAGCCGAAGGCACCCGCGTCGTCAGCAAGCGGGATAACACAAACGGGCCTGTCGTCGGCATTGCCAGCGACACCGGTTTTTGCAGCATTTATATCAGCAAGTATCTCATGAACAGAGAAATCGGTTTTGGCCGCAGAGCCCTTCAAATCCTGGAGGAGCATGGTTTGACGTATGAGCATGTTCCATCGGGAATCGATGACATGACAATCATTTTACGGCAGGGGCAAATGGATGCCGCCACTGAACGCAGCGTCATCAAACGGATCGAAGAGGATTTGCATGCCGATGAAGTCATCGTCGAGCATCATCTCGCCCTGATTATGGTTGTAGGGGAAGCGATGCGCCACAATGTCGGTACAACGGCAAGAGCCGCCAAAGCATTATCAGAGGCACAGGTGAATATCGAAATGATCAATCAGGGGTCTTCTGAAGTGAGCATGATGTTTGGCGTAAAAGAAGCCGAAGAAAGAAAAGCCGTTCAAGCGTTATACCAGGAATTTTTCGCGGGCGTGCTGATCTCTTAATCGTACATAAATAGCGGGCGGCAGCGCCCGCTATTTTTTTATATCACCTTCATATAGCCGAATTCTTCATTTTTTCTCTTGTCCACTATTATCCCTGCCAAATGGATCGGTTCAGCATATCTTATAGTATCCTTCATAGGGAGGTGAAACCTTATGTCAGGATACTCTAACGGCGGCGGTTACGGCGGCATCAGTTCTTTCGCTTTAATCGTTGTATTGTTTATTCTATTAATTATCGTAGGGACTGCGTTTGTTGGCGGCTTCTAAGCTGCTGACCGTCTCTGCGGGACCCTGTCCGCCACAGTTTTGCAGCATTTGCTGAAGCAATCTCGCAAGGAGGTGCACAAAATGTCAGGTTACGGAACTTCTTTCGCTTTGATTGTTGTGTTATTTATCCTCTTGATCATTGTGGGAACTGCATTTGTAGGAGGCTACTAAATAAACGTAATCTCCATGAAGGCGGCGCCGCAAGACTATGTCTTGCGGTGTTTTTTTGAAAAGAAAAACCCCTTCTCGCTAATGAGAAGGGGCTTGTTCTTACGTCATTCCTCTTTCTGTCACATGAAAGTCGAGTGCTTCCGCATTAGCAGAAACGCCAGCCGCTGTAAAAATCGCGGCTGCGGCCAAACAAATAACAAACAACTTAGATTTCAATTTCATACAAACCTTCACTCCTTTGTATTTGTTTTCTTGCCTCTTCAACTTGTAGAAAGTAGGAAGCAGACAGTTTAAACCATTTCTGTTCATAGTAATATTTTGCTACTTCTAGGGCTAAATCCTCTATATCAGCGTACATATTTTTATTTTTTAGGTATTGGAAACATCGTTCGATTCCTTCTTCATTGGGCTGATCCTGATATAGGGATTGCAAAAACTCGAATTTTACGGCATAGTCTGCATCGTCTGTTTCTTTAGCATATTCATAGCCCCGCTTGTGATATTCCGAAGCTTTATCATGTTTTCCCTGTTTATAATAAATCAGGGTGATTAAAAAATAGGCTTGCGGGAGAGAATTGACGATCCTGCTGCTTTCAAACGTGGAGACCGCCTTTTCAAAGTAATCAATGGCAGGGTCTAGAAGGTCTTGATTGTAATAGCATAATCCGAGATTGTAGTATGCTCTTCCGACCAGCTGGGCTTTTTGTTCCGCTTGGGCCATATTGAGCGCCAATTTGAAATGGCGTGCGGCTTGTTCGAAATTTCTTTCATCCATCAGGTTGACCCCGAAGACGAAATGGCATTGAATGATTCTCACATTATAGGTTTCCTGCTCCACGTAAATTTCATAAGCGTTTTTTATATTAATCAATGAAAAATACGTTTGCTTCATATAATAATAAGCTTCCGCGATTTTAAAATAGAATTCAGCCCGTTCAATATGGTCTGCGACAAAGGAGAGCTTTTTCTCCGCCTGTTTATAGTATGTAATGGCAGAAATAAATTCCCGCTTATCAAACTCATACATCCCGCGAAAAAAATTCACGTAATAGTCGAGCAGCCCTTTGAGATCTGCCTGGTTGCTGTCAATGTTTCTTGATAATTCAGACAGGCTTGGCTGGTCTTCGATATTTAATTTCTCTAACGGCTCAAGATAATCCAGCATAAGCTGGTGCCGGAATTCCATTAGTGAATAATAAAGCAGCAAGTTGGAATCATGCTGCATGTGTTTCAATTCCTGCTGGATTTCAGCTTTTAACACTTCGGCATCCGGCACGCTGAATGTCCGGATATATCTGTACCACTCGTTAATTTTTTGACCGACCGCTGAAGAAGGAATTACCCCGCTCTTCATTCCTTCACCCTCTCCCATCAAAAACTGTTTATGTCATATTTTATCATGTTTATAGACCGTCCCAACCCGAAAAACACGCAATCTTTGTTTTCGGGAGCACGCAATAAACCGAAGCGGTGTGCAAAAAAGGCGGCTGCATCAGATGATGCCGCCGCCCTGTATGCTATTGCTGTTTTGCCGTTAAAGGAAGGCGGATGATGAACTTTGTGCCTTTCCCTTCTTCACTCTGGATTTCTACTGTGCCCTGGTGCATTTCAACGAGCTGCCTGACGATCGAGAGACCGAGTCCGTATTCACCGTATGCCGTGTTCGTTCTTGAAATATCTGCTTTATAGAATCGCTCCCAAATATGCTCAATATCCTCTTTTGGAATGCCGATACCCGTGTCTTCAATTTCAATAATCGTCTCTTTATAACCTTCCATTCCGCGCAGCCAAATGTCACCGTTTTGCGTAAATTGGATGCTGTTTTTCGTAATGTTGACGAGAATTTGAATGAACCGGTCATAATCGGCATGTACGATGACGTGATCCTCTACTTGGATCATCAGCTTGTTTTGTTTTTCTTCCGCCTGCTGCTGCAAGTGCTCTTTCACGATTTCAAACACCTCGATCAGAGGAACGTCTAGCTTGTTCAAGGTAATTTGCTGGGATCTGATTTTTTCATAATCCAGATTTTCTTTTACGAGCCGCAGCATGCGCTTCGTTTCCTCACTGATCAGCGAGAAGCATTTATCCTTTTTATCCTCAGGAATCGTATGGCTGTTCAACCCTTCAACCAAACCGTTGATCGTCGTCAGCGGTGTTTTTAATTCATGTGACACATCAGCAATAAACTGCCTTCTCCGCTTCTCAAGGCGCTCGATTTCATCCCTTGACTGCTTTAGTTTTTTCGCCATGATATTAAAGTCAGACGCCAGAACGCCGATTTCGTCCCCGTAGCTGTTTTCCAAATGGATGTCATAATCGCCGGAAGCCACTTTATCTGTCGCTTCTCTCAGCTTTTGAATCCGCTTGACATGGAATTTGGACAGAAGCCAGCTCACGAGAATCGTAATCACAAGCGTGCTGATCACAGCGTAAAACATATAGAGGTTGACCTGATTGACCATCTGTTCAACACCGCTGATCGGAGAAATCAGCAGAACGGCGCCTTTAAATTCGTTCTGAACAAATATAGGCTGCGCCACAAGTGACACTTCATCATCAAAACGGCCATCTGCCCTGATCATGACAGTCTGCCCTTTTTTTAGCTTATTCCATTCTGATTTCTTCAGCTGTTCCCTTGGTGGGTGATGAAAGCCTTCAGGAAGAAAATAAGGCTGCTGCTCTTCATTAAAGATGATAAACTGCGTCTTTCTTGTGCTTAAAATGTCCTGATAAGGATAGAGCCTGCGCATGTCCACCTGGCCGGCTTGGAATTCATTTGCAATCTGCACCGCATATGACGTCAATTCCTCTACTTTGTTCTGATAGGCAAATTCCTTCACAAAGTGGGAAAACAGAGAAATGATAATGACAAACGCTAAAATCAAAATGCTGATATGGCTTAGCAGCAGCTGATATAAATATTTAATCTTCATCAAATTTATACCCTACTCCCCACACAGTATACAGGAAAGGCTTGTCCTCGCTGGCAAGCTTTTTCCGCAGCCGTTTGATATGAACGTCAACTGTTCGCTCATCTCCATAAAATTGATAGCCCCATACCTGCTCAAGCAGCTGTTCTCTGGAGAACACCTGCCGCGGATTTTGGACAAGGTAATAAAGCAGATCGAATTCCTTCGGCGTGAGATTTTCTACAGGCTCTCCGTTTAATAATACTTCTCTCGTCTTCTTATTAATGGTAAAGCATTCCGTTTCGATCATATCTTCATCAATAACCGCTTTGCCTGTCGCCTTATATCTTCTGATGACGGCTTTGATGCGGGCAACCAATGTCAGCGGGCTGAACGGCTTTGTGACATAATCGTCCGCCCCCATCTCAAAGCCGATGACCTGATCTGATTCAGTGTCTTTGGCAGTCAGCATGATAATCGGCACCGTGCTTGTCTCTCTTATTTTTCTGCAGATGGTCACGCCGTCCATAGATGGAAGCATGATATCCAAAATGATCAGATCCCAATTTTCTTCCGTAAAACGCTGGTACCCTTCTAACCCGTCATGAACGAATTCCGCTTCAAAACCTTCTTTAAAAAAGAACATCTCCGTCATCGTACATACACTAACATTATCTTCTATCATTAATATTTTCATTATATCCTCCGATTGTTTTGATGCTTTTTTATATAATAGCACCATTTTAAACAGAAGGTTTTGCGTTTCACAATTGTTAGTTTTTATTTCATCAACTAGAAATAGATTGTTCATATTTTTTTCATACCTTTGGACTACTATTAATTTATCAACAAGCAAGCCCGCCCCAGAGGCGGCCTTATCAATCAAAGTACCTATACGGAGGAACATAAATGAACTTTATCAAACGGGCCTTTTGGAATATGAAGGCTAAAAAGGGAAAAACATTATTGCAATTATTTGTGTTTACAGTCATATGTGTCTTTGTTCTATCAGGCCTCACCATCCAGTCGGCAGCACAAAAATCAAGCGAACTGGCCAGACAGGAACTCGGCGGAAGCGTGACACTACAGGTTGACCGCCAAAAGCAAATGGAAAAACAGCAGGACAGCGGTGAAAAACGCAGCTTCGAATCCACACCGATCAAAGTGTCTGATGCGAATAAGCTTGCAGCGCTTGATCATGTGAAGAGCTACAATTACACCACATCAGCTTCAGCCAACGCGGGAAACTTTGATGCGATTGAAAGCTCTAGTTCAAGTGATTCCAGCTCCAGCAGTTCAAGCTCAAACGCTAAAAACAGCCAAGGCGGCGGACAAGGCGGACCGCAAATGGTTCAAGCCGATCTTTCGATTGAAGGTGTCATCAGCACAGCGTTAGTCGATGATTTCTCTGACGGAGATTCAAAAATCACAGACGGACGCGCGATTACAAAATCAGATGTCGGCAAAAAAGTAACAGTGATCAACGAAACTTTAGCGGAAGAAAATGATTTGAGCGTTGGCGATTCGATCACAATTGAATCAGCAACAGATGAAGATACGACGGTAAAGCTGAAGATCGTCGGTATTTATAAAACAACATCTTCAGGCGATGACCAAGCCCAAAATTTCTCTTTCTTAAACCCTTATAACAAGCTTTATACGCCTTACACAGCAACAGCGGCGCTGAAAGGCGACGACTATAAAAATACGATTGACTCAGCTGTTTACTATATGGACGACGCGAAAAATATGGATGCTTTCGTAAAAGCAGCGAAGAAAACATCAATAGACTTCGATACGTACACACTGAATACAAACGATCAGCTTTACCAGCAAATGGTCGGACCGATTGAAAATGTGGCTTCTTTCTCTAAAAACGTGGTGTATCTTGTATCAGTGGCAGGCGCCGTCATTCTTGGCCTGATTGTCATGATGTCAATCAGGGAGCGCAAATACGAAATGGGCGTGTTAATGGCCATCGGTGAAAAACGATGGAAATTGATTGGACAGTTCTTGACTGAGATTCTGATTGTGGCCGTTATCGCTATCGGCCTTGCATCTGTGACGGGAAATCTCGTCGCAAATCAGCTTGGAAATCAGCTTTTATCCCAGCAAATCAGTTCATCAACCGATTCAACGCAAACCGCAAGCGGACAAATGCCCGGCGGCGGTGGCGGCATGGGCGGCGGAATGTTCGGCCACAGTTCATCAAACGTGGACGTTATCGATTCACTGAACGTCGCGGTTTCTATGAACGACATGCTTATTCTGGGCGGGATCGGCATCCTAATCGCAATCATTGCAACATTGCTGCCGTCAATTTCAGTACTGCGGCTTCATCCGAAAACGATATTGACAAAACAGGAATAGAAAGAGGCGGAACCTATGAGCTTATTAGAATTTCAACAAGTCGGCTACTGGTATAAAGACAAAAGCCAGCCATTGTTTCAGGATATTAACATCAGCTTTCAAAAAGGAAAATTCTACACAATCGTCGGCACATCAGGGACGGGGAAAACCACTTTCCTGTCTCTGGCAGGCGGACTTGACGCACCAAAAGAAGGAAACATCCTTTACGACGGAAAAGCGGTTTCTAAAATCGGCTTAACCAATTTCAGAAATCAATATGTATCAATCGTCTTTCAGGCGTACAACCTGCTCCCGTATATGACGGCTTTGCAGAACGTCACAACCGCTATGGAAATCACAGGATCTAAAGAAAAGAACAAAGAATCATATGCGCTTGACATGCTGCAGAAGGTTGGCATCAACGAAAAACAAGCCCGGCAAAAAGTGCTCACACTGAGCGGCGGACAGCAGCAGCGGGTATCAATTACAAGGGCTTTCTGCTGTGACACGGATCTTATCGTAGCCGATGAACCGACCGGAAACCTTGATGAGGACACATCAAAAGAGATCGTACGGCTCTTTCAAGATCTGGCGCACAAGGAAAATAAATGCGTCATTATGGTGACGCACGATGAACAAATTGCAAAAGTGTCAGACATCAATATCAGACTTTCAAGAGGAAGCTTTACTGTGAAGGAAAACGTCGCAGTGGTATAACAAAACGCGCCTCTGCCAGTGCAGACAGGGGCGCACCCTATATCCCCCTTTTATATAGAAGTGAACATAAAAAGAGCGGCGGCTGCATCCCCCCGCTCTTTTTATCATTCCTTTGCTCCTGTCCCTTTTGACTTCTCTCTTCGTTTCTTTTTCCAAACAGCCACAATAAACAGAAAGAGCGGAAACAATAATTGAAAAGGCAAATGAATATACAGCGGCACCACGTTCAAGCCTTCGTTCAAGTGCTCTGAAAAGTTAGTTGCGATCGTTAAAGAAAGGATTAAGATGCCCAATCCCATCGAATAAGCCAATTGAGAGGGATTCTTTTCCTTAAAGAGCGTAGATGTCCCAACCACAGTGACATATAAGTAGAGGCTGACCTTAAAGAAGCCGCCGATGATCAGCGCCAGCATAAAAAAGACATCGAGCCGGTCTAAAAATTCTTCGACCTTGATTGTCTGGATCGTACTTATAAGCGGGAACTGGGATCTGAGTGTAAGATCAACATCAAGCACGCTGATATTAATCGCCACGGTGAGCGCCACAACCAATCCGCTAATAGCCATGGCAATCATCCCCATTTTTTTCACATCTTTTCTGTCATTCAGGTTAGGGAAAATCATCACAAATAAAACGACTTCACCAAATGGGACGTACATGGTCTGCGTGAAAACAGAGTGAAGGATAGGAGAAATACCGTTTGCCAAAACCGGCTTTAAATTGTGCGGGTCTATAGTGCCTGAGACAATAATCAGCACGAGCCCGATCGCGCCCAGTAAATACATGACCCCGA
The DNA here is from genome assembly GCF_038006165.1 of Bacillus sp. FSL W8-1202. Taxonomy (NCBI): domain Bacteria; kingdom Bacillati; phylum Bacillota; class Bacilli; order Caryophanales; family Bacillaceae; genus Bacillus; species Bacillus sp. FSL W8-1202. The sequence goes on along the minus strand of NZ_JBBOUR010000001.1, from coordinate 1,536,861 downwards.
AAAGAAGTTCGGCAGCGCGTGCGAGTACTTCAATTCCTTTTCTTACGGCATATATGCTTGCTACCATTAATAAAGCATTTACAATAATGATAGGTGTATCATGATAAGCAAACGTCAGCAGCATTTCTCCAAAGTCACGCAGCACCCTTGCGGCAATATAGGCAAAGTACAATATATAGAGAAATGAAAACAGCCAGCTCAGCTTGGTTCCCAGCATATCATCCATATATTCTTTCGGAGAAGAATTCGGATAACATTGATAAATGCCTTGATACAAACAGAAAAGAAACAGTCCGATCGCACAGCCTAATAAAACTGCTATCCAAGCATCCCTGCCCGCCATTGATCCCGGTGTAATCAATAAGGAGCTGCCCAGTTCAAAAATGATAATCATGACAAACAGCTGCCTTATGCTTATTCTGGCTTTTTCCATCTGTCACTTCCCCTTTCTTCAGACCTAATCATCTTTAAACTGGTGTTTGATCGGATCATTTCGCAATCCCGTCCTTCTGATATACGTCTCGGCCTTCACATCGATGGGCAGTTCGGGCAAATATTCTTTGTCCCATGTGTCCTTCATTTTCTCCCACTGCTCCGGATACTTTCTATATATCGTGTCACCAAAACCGATAAAATCTATTTTATTCTTCTTAATCTTTTTCACAGTATGGCTAATTTCCTTTTCAAGCTCTTTGTTGAGCGCTTTTTCAATAGCGGCCAGCACCTTGGGATCAGACAATTGGAAAGGGTATTTGACAGCATCAATAATACCTTCAACCGACACTTTCACATGGATGTACGGACGTCCGTTCCGCATTTTCGGTACCAGCTTTGTATCTTGATGGATAACCTGCAAGCTGACCGCATCCTTCGTCTTGCCCCAGTCAGCATTAATCAACGTATGCTGGATCTTATTCATAAGCCAGACTGCCCCCACGCTTTCATCATCTTCCAGCCAATACTTTAAATATCCTGCCTTATCAAAAACCGCCAGACCATCTGCCTGAAGAATGGCTTTCGGGTCAGTCGCCTGCGTGTTTTCCATGCTGACTCCTTTTTTATCGTCACCAATCATCATAAATCCGGGGATGACCGGTGCCATAGTGTTGGCGGCAAGTGTTTTCAAAACGTCCTGAATATTGGTATTGACCACCCGCCCGTATTGCGCCTCCGTGAAATCCAAGGTTTTATTGACTTTATTTGATGGAATTTTATCAATTGGCGTCAAGATTTTCACAATATTTCCTGCTTTTGTTTTATGGGCAACGACGAATGTTGCTGTTGACCTAAATTCTGTGTCCCGGTCAAGATTATCTAATACAAAATCCAAACCTTCTTCTTTTGCCAGCTTTTCATTGATCACGACTAGATTGGTATGGGCAAAATAAAGCCGCCGTGATACCTTTATGGAGGCTTTTCTGAGTGCTTCCGTTAAATTGTTACCTTCAATCGAATAGACAGATACAGGCGGCCTGTCTCCATCACCGCCTCCCTGAAGGCCGCCGGCAACATTCCCTGGATTGATAATTTGAAGATGCAGCACGTAGTTGCTGTCGTTTGTCCGATCGATGCCAATCGCCGAGATAATCGCAAGATCCGTCAGCTCCCTCTTATCCCAGCAGCCGGGCAGTACAATGGCGCTCAAAAGCATGAGAACGACTAATAGACATTTACGTACCATTCTTATCCCCTTCTTCCAAATCTTTGTTCACCATTCCTCGTGAAGCGGCCGGCTCTGGGCGTTGATCTTGCCCCTGCCGCACCTTATCTTCCTTGCTGACCGATTCCGGCCTTTTTTCATCGGCCCACCACGGAACCCGGAAAAGCGCGTCCTTTACGCCTTGTGAAGAAAAGGGTGCAAGCGGCGACATATATGGAACGCCGTATGAACGAAGACTGCATAAGTGGACAAACATCATAATGATCCCTAAAATCAGCCCGTAAAAACCCATAACAGCTGAGGCAATAAGAAAAATAAACCGAATAAGCCGGGCTGAAATCGCCATTGCAAACGCCGGTGTTGCGAAGCTCGCAATCGCGGTGAGTGCCACGATAATCACCATTGCCGGAGAGACGATACCAGCCTGTACGGCAACCTGGCCGATTACGAGCGCGCCTACGATTGACACTGCCGAGCCAACAACCCGGGGCAGCCTGAATCCCGCTTCCCTCAGAATCTCAAAAGCAACCTCCATCGTCAGCGCCTCCACAACAGCCGGAAACGGGACACTTTCCCGCTGGGCCGCAATGACCACTAACAGCTCAGTCGGTATCATTTCTTGATGAAACGTCGTGGTTGCCACGTATACAGCCGGAGCCACAAGCGAAATGAAAAAGACTAAAACACGAAGAATTCTTATGCTTGTCGCAATGTCAAAACGCGAATAATAATCCTCAACAGACTGAAAAAACTGGACAAATAAGGCCGGGGCAATAAGCACAAACGGTGTTCCGTCCACAATAATCGCGAATCTTCCTTCTAACAGATTACCCGCTACTACATCAGGGCGTTCTGTATGATACATAGTCGGAAACGTCGTAAAGGTTTCATCTTCAATCAGCTGCTCAATATATCCAGATTCCAAAATACTGTCAATATCTATTTTTTCCAGGCGCAGCTTCACTTCCTTCAGCACCTTTTCATCGCATATTCCTTGAATGTACATGAGAGCGATATCCGTATTCGTAACAGAACCTTTTTTCATTTTTTCAACCCATAAATTCGGATTTTTAATGTATCGCCGGATCATGGAAATATTGGTTTGCAGAGACTCTGTAAACCCTTGGCGCGGACCGCGGAATGACGCCTGGGTGCTCGGCTCTTGGATGGAGCGCTGCTCTCCCCCTTGAGTGCTGCAAATCAAAGCTTCATCATGGCCATCAGCAAAAATGAGCGCATTGCCGAGCATTAACTCGGAAAAAAGCTTGTCCCAGCTCTTTTCCGCTTTCACCCCGCCCAGCGGGAGCGTTTTTTCAAGAATTTGCTGGATCGCATGAGTATTCTGGATAGACTCATCCTGTACCAATGGGTCAATTAACGACTCATGGATCGTGTTATTATCGACCAGCCCAGCAATATAGATAACAGCTAGGTGGACATGATCCTGCTCCCCGATTTTAATCTCGCGAATGATGACGTCAGAGCTGCTTCCGACTTCCTTTTTCGTTTCCGCTATATTCTTTGGCAAACTTGGAGAAATGAGAACCGGCCTTTCTTTTTCTTGCTGCTGTTCCTGGTTCCTCTCGTCAGTATTCTGCTTGTCTTTTGAACCGGTATTGTTCTTTCGCTTAGAAAATAAAGGCATACACAAATACCTTCCCTTGTCGTTTTCTCATATTCTTCCTTTTAAAATTGAAATTATGCATTAGGGTTAGATGCGGTATAACTTCTCCGCCAACGATAGACACTAAAAGCGGAGGATGATGAAGCATGAAGATATTGGGCGTGACCGGAGTCATATTAATTTGTTTATTAGCTATTTCTGTGTTGATGGACATGCTTCAAGGGTTCAGTTTAACAAAAGCCGTTTATAACAATATGTTCAGCTTTAAGATGACAACATTTGCGGAATGGGTCGTGCTTTTATTTTTTGTTTTAGTACTTGTGAGAGAAATCTACGTGATCTATAAATCGAAAAAAAAGAACCCCTAGAGGGGGCGCTTTTTTCAGACAATCATATTGCCGTCTATTGTATCACTGCTGTGTTTGTTGATTGTCCCTTTAAAAATGCGGTTGCCGATGATTTTGGTATTGGTTGATGTGTTTGTTTGAATAGCTATCGCAGTGCCCGCGGAGAGGTTATTGATGGTGTTTCCTGAGATGATAGAGCCTGCAGAGCCATTGAGATAAATCACAATCGGATTCCCGGCTGTTCTGTTGACTGAAATGGTATTATCAAAAATCTCATGCACACCGGCGCTGATATAGATGGTGACCAAAAGCGGAGATCTCTCTAAGTGGTTGCCGATAATTGAGGTTTTTGCACTTGTGGAGCAGTAAATGGGGTAATTTTTAAACTCTTTAAATGTATTGTTTTTGATGATGGCGCCGGCATTGTTTGTGACGGAAACAGAATATGATTCCGGCACTACTTCAAACGAGTCAGGATTCAGTGTATTCCCTTCAATCACCGCGTTCCCTTGAGCAATCCAGATGCCCCGGCTGAATTTTCTCAGGAGATTATCTTTAATGATCATATTTCCGCCGGAAACGTTCACACCGTCAACGACTTGAATGAGACAGTTATTCAGAAAAGCGATGTCATCTGACAGCACTGCGCGAAGTCCGATGCTGCGCCTTGTTTCAGACAGTCCGTTTTGAATTTGGTTTCCATCTACCTTTACGTCAGAGGACTGATAAACCAATATCCCTGTGTTTTCAAAGTTGCTGATTTTGTTGTTCGTCACAAGAACGCTCTTTCCCCTGACATCAATTCCTGTTGAAAATCCGGTAATGAGGTTGCCAGCGATCACTGCATCACTGGTCTCTTTTCCTTGTGATACACCGAGTCCGGTTATCCCGACTCTCGGCGCAGCCGCCGCGTCTTCAGGGCGCCTCAGAATATTTCCCTTGATCACCGTTTGCGTCCCATATCCGTAGCTGATTGTATTGTCTGAGTGATTTCCTTCTATTAAAATGCCATACCCGTTAAAATTGGTCACAGAACTTGAAACGTTTCCAACAAAGTGGTTATTGCGAATTGATACATTAATCGGTTCCTCATAATCAACGTCACCTTCGCCATATCCTTCAATGTCAATTCCGAATTTCGGGGCTGTTCCATTCCCCGTTCCGGCATCTTCAATCAAGCATTCCTCCACCGTGAGCATGTCACATCCGGTAATGGAAATGTTATTTCTCCTCGACCGCCGAACCTCACAGCGGCGGATGATAATTTGCTCTGACGTTCGATAATCTTGATTGGTCTTTAATCCCCTTGGGCTGACTATGATCCCATCGCCGGTAAAATCGGAAATTTTCACATCATCAATGAGAACATTCGAGCATCCTTCAATACATATGCCAAAGCCCCATTCATGGGTTGACCTTATCCCTGCCGAGGCATACGTATGCTCATCCCGTTCGCCGATAATTTGTCCCCCGGAAATGGTTATATTCTCTTGCTTGCCTACATAAAATGCGGAATAACCCCACGAACTATTCGGTATCACTTTCATGATACATTCGGGGTCCATCATAATCTCAAGGTTGCCGGGAACAATGATCCCCGCGTTTCGAAACCTCTGATTAAGATCTCCGCCAAGCGTTGCGTCTATTAAATATGTTCCCTTTGGAAACCAGACAGTATGATAGCCTTTCGAAACAGCTGTACTAAGACACTGATTAATCCGTTCTGTCGAATCCGTTTGACCATCTCCAGGAACACCGAAATCCGCTGCATTTAATATGAATTCAGCCAATTGCGAGCCTCCTTCTCTTTGATTACTATCATGTTACTCACAAAGGCCCGTTCTGCTTGCACATTTCTCTAAAATTTTATTAAAAAAATATAAAGGAATAGTTGTGTAAGAAAATCTCACGATAAAAAGTTTAAAAATTAGGAGGAAATCACTATTTTTAGGTATTTATAATTTTTCCATTATGGAACTATTTGAAATGAGTATAAATTATATTGACACAAGTATTATATAAGAATATGATTTTTATAATACACTTTTTTTAGAAAGGGTTTGGCTGACATGGCTTCGATTGATAACGAAAGTATCATTAAAAGCGTCCCGCAAAAAGGGTTCTTTGGTCACCCGCGAGGACTATTTACACTATTTTTCACCGAATTTTGGGAGCGTTTCTCTTACTATGGAATGAGAGCAATCTTACTTTACTATTTGTATACAGAGACGGTAAACGGAGGGCTCGGCTTTGACAAGGGCACTGCGGTTGCCATTATGTCGATTTACGGATCACTCGTATACATGTCCACCATTATTGGCGGATGGCTCGCTGACCGGGTATTCGGTACCGCAAACACCGTGTTTTACGGCGGCATATTCATTATGTTCGGCCACATTGCACTCGCCTATCCGGGCAGCGCGATTGCATTCTATATCAGCATGGCGCTTATTATTGTCGGAACAGGCTTATTAAAACCAAACGTTTCAAGCGTGGTTGGGGATCTTTACACGAAAGAAGACCCGCGCCGCGACTCAGGTTTCAGTATTTTCTACATGGGGATTAACCTCGGTGGTTTACTTGCGCCGTTAATTATCGGAACACTCGGACAGAAGTACAACTATCATCTCGGCTTCGGAGCTGCCGCGGTCGGAATGCTTCTCGGACTTATCGTATTTGCTTTGACAAGAAAGAAAAACCTCGGGTTTGCAGGTTCCAATGTGCCGAATCCGCTGTCTAAAAAATCTGCGATTGGCACCGGAATCGGTGTTATCATTGTGGCGATCGCAGTGATGATCTCTGTACAAACAGGCGTGCTGACGATCAATCGTTTTATCGACCTTGTAAGTATTCTCGGTATTTTGATTCCTGTCATTTATTTCATCATCATGTTTACAAGCAAAAAAGCGGACAAAACAGAAAAATCCCGTCTTGCCGCTTACGTTCCTTTGTTTATCGGTGCTGTCATGTTCTGGGCCATTCAGGAACAGGGAGCGACCATTCTTGCGGTATACGCTGATGAACGCATAAAACTTTCATTGGGCGGATTCGAACTTCAGTCATCTTGGTTCCAATCATTAAATCCATTGTTTGTCGTCATTTTTGCGCCAATATTCGCATGGCTCTGGATGAAGCTTGGCAAACGCCAGCCGTCTACACCAGTTAAATTCTCAATCGGAATTATTTTAGCCGGATTGTCATTTATCATTATGGTATTCCCTGCTATGCAAGGAAAAGAAGCACTCGTAAGCCCGCTTTGGCTTGTTCTCAGCTTCCTGCTTGTCGTGCTTGGAGAGCTGTGCCTGTCTCCAGTCGGTTTATCCGTGACAACGAAACTGGCACCAGCTGCCTTCTCTGCACAGACAATGAGTATGTGGTTTCTGACGAACGCAGCAGCCCAAGCGATCAATGCCCAAGTAGCCGGATTGTTTGATAAAATTCCTGAAACAATGTACTTCGGCACCATCGGTTTGATTTCTATCGTTCTTGGCGGCATTCTCCTGCTGCTCTCGCCGATGATCAAACGCGCGATGAAAGGGGTCTTATAATCAGAAACAGCCCGCGGATTTTGATCTGCGGGCTGTTTTTTTATTGATCCAGCCATTTGCTGAAGCTTTGATCAAAGGCTTCCGGTTCTTCCAGCATCAGCTGATGGCCGCTCCTTTCAAAAATAACCTTATCCATATGGGGATATAAACCGTCAACAGCATCCGCGAAACGGGCGCAACCAAATAATCATATCTCCCTAATCCGATATACACCGGCATACGAACATCAGCTAACCGCTGAATAAGATCAATCTGGGCAAATGTATTGCCCCATAATTCATCAATGATCGGCATATTCGTGAATACGCCATCCCATAAGGCAGCTGCATGCGGCCGCTCTTGATAAAAGCTTTTTGCTTCAGCGCGAATACACATGTGCACAAAGCGCCTTTCAGGATCTTTGTCGATGTCCTGCGGCAAATTGGCGATGTCTTTTTCAAAGCGTTTCTTTCTCTCAAGGCTGGCTGTTTCCATGAAAAATGATTCGCTTTTTCGCGGTCTTTCTTCACTGTTATCAAGCGCAGTATTGAAGAGCGCCACCTTCCGAACTTGTTTGGGATATGTCCTGGCATACTCTAAAGCCATAAAAGCGTGTCCGGAATGTCCCAGGATAGTAACATCCTCAAGCTGAAGAAATGTTCTCATCCTTTCGATATCAGCCAAGACGGCATCAAGCCTCGAATCCTCCGCACGTAGCTCCCGCTTAGGCTTAGCAAATCCCCTATGGTCGATCGATAAAGACCCATTGATATTTCTGTTTGATATCTGAGGAAAAAAGGCGCGGATAGTAAACCGCACTCCCGATCACAAGGATGGGTGCGCCCTTGCCCTCAATTCGATAAGCTAAATCAAAGCCGTCCGAGTGACAGATCCCCGCACGTTCCATTTCTCACGCCCCCTTTGTTTTCATTATATAAAAAAAGCCTGACGCATGGCGTCAGGCTATCGATATTACCGTTTTAAATCTTCCAGGGTCTTTTCCCATCTGCCCAGCACCTCTTCAGCGCTGTGAAGCTGTATACGGACACCTGAAGTCAAATCAGCGTATTTCGCAACGTCCTCCTTCACTGAAACAATGCGGCAGGAAAAACGGTCTCTTTCATATTCGGCATCTTTCAAAGGCGGTAAAGGCGCGCATTCAAGCTTTACATAATAGCTGCTCCCTTCCACCATGCCGTGAACTGTGCTGTTCCTGTGCGAAGGATGTTGGCCGAAGTCATTGTGTTTTTCCACAGAGCGATTCGGATATCAGTTCGGCTCAGCGCGATAATTTCACCTGCACTGATCATAGCGGCATGCGGCCAGCCATCCTCTGATACTGTTTGCAGAACGAAGGCCTCATGCTGCTTCTCATTCAGGCAGCTCCCGTCAAGCAGCTCAAAGAGACGGTCTGACATACTGTTCACGCGGATCAAGCCTTTCGTTCCGGCACCGCCGGAACTTCAATTGCTGTTTCTGTTTCCTTTGGATCAATTTTAAACGCTGGATTGTATTTTTTGGGATTTGTAATGCTTTCCGGTTCACAGGATCTCCATGTAAAAAAGCATGTTTGGCACTGATAAACTTCCCATGCGCCTTCTACAGGCGATTTGCTCATGACTTCTCCCTTTTTTGAGTCGCATCGAGGACATGTATGCATTTCGAACATCCTTTCCTTATTTATTCATTAAATCCATTAGTTTTTGTTCCCATTCTTTCGTTGTTAGCGGAGAATCAAGCGGCTGTGAATAATGGCCTCTTGTTTCCGGCGCAACCGGTGTAGTGGCGTCGAGAATCATTTTGTGAGTGATTCCTGATGGATTGGATCCCGGATCAAGCGGCAGGACAGATAAGTCCGGAATGATGACCGCATCGTGTTTCGGATGCATTTTGGTCGAAAGCGCCCACATGACCTGCGGAAGGTTGAATGGATCGACATCCTCATCAACGACAATGACCATTTTGCAGTAGCCGAGTCCGTGCGGCGTTGTGAGTGCGCGCATGCCGACCGCTTTCGCAAATCCGCCATAGCGGGTTTTTGTGGAAACAATCGCGATTAAACCGTGTGTGTACATGGCGTTCACTGCCACAATTTCGTTCGGGTACGCTTCTTTTAACTGCTGATAAAGCGGCACGCATGTGTTAATGCCAATCATGTAATCGCATTCTGTCCAAGGCATGCCTAAGTATAAATGTTCAAAGATCGGATTGTTTCTGTGATAGACGCGTTTAATTTTGATAATCGGCATGCTGCGTCCGCCGGAATAATGGCCTGTGAATTCACCGAACGGCCCTTCATATTCGCGCTCTCCGGCAATAATCTCACCTTCAAGCACCACTTCAGCACCCCAAGGAACATCAAGATCAGACAGCTTTGATTTGACGATGCGATATGGTTCGCCTTGAATCGCGCCTGCCATTTCGTATTCTGATTGATCATAGAGAAGCGGAGTCGATGCCGCCGTTGTAATGACCGGCTCACAGCCGAGCGCAATGGTGACCGGAAGATTGATGCCGCGTTCTTCAGCTTGGCGCAGATGGATTGCAATATCGTGCTGCGGGACAGGCTGAATGCCGAGGCGGTCTTTTCCTTTGACCTGCATTCTGTAAATGCCGACATTTTGTTTGCCGAAGTTGTCAGGGTCTTCAAGATCACGGGAGATGACACACGCTTTGTCTAAATAGTAGCCTCTATCACCTTGGTTAATTCTGAAAAGAGGCAGTATATCGAACAAATTGATATCTTCTGTGATTTCATTTTCATGAAATGGCGCTGTTTCCTCACGTTTGACCGGCATCGGAAACTGGTCATAACGCTTTGCGAATTCAAAAAACTGTTCTTTTACCGGTGTGTCTTTCGGCATGCCCAGCATCATGGCATGGTTTGGCCAAGAGCCGATGACATTCATCGCAATTTGGGCGTTATGATAGCCGTAAATGTTGTTAAATAAGAGCGCGGGGCTTTTATCGCCAAGATTGCTGGCTGCCCGTGCGGCGGCCCCTAAATCCGGTTCCGGCTTTACCTCTTCATTCACTGTAAGCAGCTGTCCTTCTTTTTCAAGGGCAGCGAGAAATTCTCTGAAATCTTGATAAGCCATGATCAAGCTCCTCCTTTTTGTTTTTCAATCCCATTCCAGCGCTTCGCTTCAGGAAGCCGAATGCCGAATTGGTCCAACGTTCTAAAAACAATATGGTCAACCATTTCCTCTAAGCTGCTCGGCTGATTATAAAATGCCGGCATCGGAGGAAGAATGATTGTACCCATTTTCGTAAGCGCTAGCATATTTTCGAGATGAATTTGGTTCAAAGGCGTCTCTCTCGTTAAGAGGACGAGTTTTTTTCTCTCCTTGAGCATGACATCCGCCGCACGTGTCAGCAGATTATCCGCCATGCCGGTGCGAATGCTTGCGAGAGATTTCATGCTGCACGGCGCAACAATCATTCCATCGGTATCAAACGACCCGCTTGAAATGGCTGCCGCCTGATCCTTATGTGAGTAAGTGTATGTGGCCAGTTGTTCTACTTCTTGTAAGGTATAGCCTGTTTCGTGTTTGATCGTGACGTTTGCCCAAGGAGACACAACGAGATGGGTTTCCACTCCGGCGGCCTTCAGCCACTGCAGCAGCCTGACCCCAAAAATGGCCCCTGTTGCCCCTGTCATTCCGACAACGAGTTTCACTTTGCCCCCTCCTTTACGCTTGAATTCTGCTTTCATTCCAATCATACTCCTGATATATCCATATGAAAAATATCTATTAAATCTATATTTAATACCTAAAAGGTATGATAAGGAGGCGCTTTCTTTTGGATATTCGCCAGCCTCGATACTTCATTACCATTGCCCAAGAACAGAAAATTACGTCCGCAGCCAAAAAGCTTCACATGGCGCAGCCGCCTTTAAGCAGGCAGCTCAAACAGCTGGAGGACGAGCTTGGTGTTGTTCTGTTTGACCGGAACAAGAAAAAACAAATGACTCTTACATATGAAGGAGCTGTTTTTCTAAAAAGAGCAAAAGAGATTCTGCATAGGTTTGAAGATGCAGTCATTGAGGTACAGGAGCTGAAGGAGGAAGTAGCCGGTACACTTGCCGTGGGATCAACGATTTATTGCGCGGCTCTGATGCTTGAAAAAGTAACACAGATCAAAGAGAGATACCCCCATCTCACCTTTAATATTTGGGAAAATGAACCCGCGACGCTGTTAGAGCTGCTGGAAAGCCGGCAAATCGATGCGGCGGTCACGACAACACTGATCAAAAGTGACACAGTACAATTCAAGCAGCTTGATGACATTCCATGTGTGCTCGTGCTTTCAGATGAAGCCGGATATCCGTGCGGAGACACCATTAAGATGGAGGACATTCCTTCATTTCCGCTGATCCTGCTGCGGCCTGTCAACGGAAAAGGCGTCTATAATCAGGTCATGAATGAATTTCATCGTTTGAACCTGGAGCCGCGCATTGTTTGTGAATGCCACGACTCTGCAACTTTGCTCAGCCTCGTGTCATCCGGATTCGGCGCGTCTATTTTGCCTGTCACAATGATTCCCGTTCATATGAGAAATCACGTTCACACCGTCCATATCGAAAATAATCCCTTCATTATGACACCGGCTGTCATGTGGAGAACGGACAGTTATTTGCCTAAACCGGCACAGCAATTTTTGGATTTATTTTAAAAGATTTTGCCTTATGAAAACCAATTACTTGACTCATACTAAAAAAAAGTTATCCTTTAGATTTGTAAGCTATTTTTTTATTTCAATAAAATCAACCAGAAAAGTGGGGAATAAGATGAAAAAAGCATTATTGGCTTTATTCATGGTCGTAAGTATTGCAGCTCTTGCAGCTTGCGGAGCAGGAAATGACAATCAGTCAAAAGATAATGCCAAAGATGGCGATCTTTGGGCTTCAATTAAGAAAAAAGGTGTGCTCACAGTCGGAACGGAAGGAACATATGAGCCGTTCACTTACCACGACAAAGACACTGATAAACTGACTGGCTATGATGTCGAAGTTATCACAGAAGTCGCAAAACGCCTCGGGCTTAAAGTCGACTTTAAGGAAACACAATGGGACAGCATGTTTGCCGGCCTGAATTCCAAACGGTTTGACGTCATTGCCAACCAAGTCGGAAAAACAGATCGTGAAGACAAATATGATTTCTCAGATAAATACACAACATCAAGAGCCGTTGTCGTTACGAAAAAAGACAACAACGATATTAAGTCAGAAGCAGATGTAAAAGGAAAAACATCAGCTCAATCACTGACAAGCAACTACAACAAATTAGCTACAAATGCCGGCGCTAAAGTAGAAGGCGTTGAAGGTATGGCGCAGGCCCTTCAAATGATCCAGCAAGGCCGCGTCGATATGACATACAACGATAAACTTGCCGTATTGAACTACTTAAAAACATCAGGCAACAAAAACGTGAAAATCGCGTTTGAAACAGGCGATCCGCAATCAACATATTTCACGTTCCGCAAAGGAAGCGGCGAGGTTGTTGATCAAGTCAACAAAGCATTAAAAGAAATGAAAGAGGACGGGACTCTTTCTAAAATTTCTAAAAAATGGTTCGGCGAAGATGTTTCTAAATAATCTGCCGGCATTGACGCTTGGCACGGCGATCCCGTGGGATCTGGTGCAGCAGTCATTCTGGCCGATACTTTCAGGGGGAATCTACTATACGATTCCCCTTACGATTCTTTCCTTTATATTCGGAATGATCCTGGCGCTGATTACGGCGCTTGCCAGAATGTCGAAAGTGAGACCTTTGAGATGGGTGTTCAGCGTATACGTATCCGCAATACGCGGCACTCCTCTTCTCGTTCAATTGTTCATCATTTTCTATCTGTTCCCGGCCTTTAACGTCACATTAGATCCATTTCCAAGCGCAGTTATCGCCTTTTCATTAAACGTCGGCGCCTATGCATCTGAAATCATTCGGGCATCTATTTTATCCGTGCCGAAAGGGCAATGGGAAGCCGGCTACACAATTGGCATGACACATCAAAAAACGCTGTTCCGCGTCATTTTGCCGCAGGCGTTTCGTGTGTCGATCCCGCCATTATCCAATACCTTTATCAGCCTGATTAAAGATACATCCCTCGCCTCTCAAATTCTGGTCGCTGAGCTGTTCAGAAAAGCCCAGGAAATCGGCGCGCGGAATCTTGATCAAATTTTAGTGATCTATATTGAAGCAGCCTTTATTTATTGGATTATCTGCTTCCTGCTTTCACTCGTCCAGCATGTCATCGAACGGCGTCTTGACCGCTACGTGGCCAAATAAGGAGGTTCCGAGTATGCTTACCGTTAAAGGATTAAACAAATCATTCGGTGAAAATGAAATTTTAAAAAAGATAGATATGAAGATTGAAAAAGGAAAAGTCATCGCCATACTTGGGCCTTCAGGTTCAGGGAAAACGACGCTGCTCCGCTGCCTGAACGCTCTGGAGATCCCAAATCGCGGAGAGCTTGCATTTGATGATTTCTCCATCGATTTCTCCAAAAAGGTGAAACAGGCGGATATCCTAAAGCTTCGCCGAAAATCCGGAATGGTGTTTCAGGCGTATCACCTGTTCCCGCACCGCACAGCCCTCGAAAACGTGATGGAGGGCCCTGTTCAGGTGCAAAAACGGAACAAAGAGGAAGTCAGAAAAGAAGCGATTCAGCTTCTTGATAGAGTCGGATTGAAGGACAAAATGGATTTATATCCATTCCAGCTTTCCGGCGGACAGCAGCAGCGCGTCGGCATCGCCCGCGCACTGGCGATTCAGCCTGAGCTCATGCTGTTTGACGAACCGACCTCAGCGCTTGATCCCGAGCTTGTCGGAGAGGTGCTGAAGGTTATCAAGGACTTGGCCAATGAAGGCTGGACCATGGTCGTCGTGACCCACGAAATCAAGTTCGCGCAGGAAGTTGCGGATGAAGTCATCTTCATCGACGGCGGCGTTATCGTGGAGCAGGGACCGCCGGAGCAAATTTTCTCCGCACCAAAAGAAGAGCGGACACAGCGGTTCTTGAACCGGATTTTGAACCCGCTGTAATAAGAAAAACAGGGCGTCAGCGCCCTGTTTCAGATTATTGACAAAATCCTAAAACGATTTTCGTTTTAGGATTTTGTCATTTTCAGCGTGATTGAAAACCTTTGAAGTCTAGGAAGGGCGAGCATTGGAGCACATCGAATGTTAAATTCGTGAGCACCGAAGCGCAGGCCTGACAACGAATGCAAGGGTTTGCCAACACGCTGAAACAGGGCGCCGGCGGCGGCCCTGTTTTTTTGTTGAGCCCCTTTCGCCTATTCCGCCCTTCTGTCAGATGTGCTACAATGACAATCGACTGATTTTTACGAAAGAAGGGACCTCACGTGAAGCAAGAACTTGTTCTGCGCTGGACATTTTATTTTGCCGGTTTGATCATTTTGGCTTTTGGTGTATCCCTGACGATAGAAGGAAAAGCACTCGGCATTAGTCCGTGGGATGCATTTCATTACAGCCTGTTTCAGCACTTCGGGCTTACCGTCGGCCAGTGGTCCATCATTATTGGAGCGCTCATCGTCGGATTCACGTCATTGTTTACGAGGGCTTGGCCGAAAATTGGGGCCCTCCTGAATATGGTGCTCATTGGTGTATTTATAGATTTTTTCAATTTCATTCTGCCTGCCCCCTCGACCTACACAGGCTCGATCATCGTCTTCTCTCTCGGCGTGGTGCTAATCGGTTACGGCGTCGGTGTTTATGTATCAGCAGGCCTTGGCGCGGGGCCGCGTGATTCACTGATGATGCTGATTACAGAAAAAACCGGCTGGAATGTGCAATGGGTGCGGAACGGCATGGAAATAACCATTTTGTTTGCGGCATGGGGTATGGGTGGGCCGATCGGTTTTGGCACCATTTTGACCGCCATCCTCACCGGACTCATTCTGCGTTTTTCATTGCCGCAGTCAATCCAGCTGCTGAATTATGCTGTGGCAAGGCGGACAGCCGCTGTGAAAGCATCTCCGCCTGTACACTAAAACAAAGCCGCCTTGGCTTTGTTTTTTTATTTTCTCCTCTATATGAGTCTTGTGGAAGTATGATAGGATGGTTTTGACAATCTTTTGCAGACGGAGGATCTAGAATGAAGATTTACGGAATTTATATGGACCGCCCGCTTTCACAGGAAGAAAATGAACGGTTCATGTCTTTCATATCACCTGAAAAACGGGAGAAATGCCGGAGATTTTATCATAAAGAAGATGCTCACCGCACCCTGCTGGGAGATGTGCTCGTTCGCTCAGTCATAAGCAGGCAGTATCAGTTTGACAAATCCGATATCCGCTTCAGCACGCAGGAATACGGGAAGCCGTGCATCCCTGATCTTCCCGACGCTCATTTCAACATTTCTCACTCCGGCCGCTGGGTCATTTGCGCGTTTGATTCACAGCCGATCGGCATAGATATCGAAAAAACGAAACCGATCAGCCTTGAGATCGCCAAGCGCTTCTTTTCAAAAACAGAGTACAGCGACCTTTTAGCAAAAGACAAGGACGAGCAGACAGACTATTTTTATCATCTATGGTCAATGAAAGAAAGCTTTATCAAACAGGAAGGCAAAGGCTTATCGCTTCCGCTTGATTCCTTTTCAGTGCGCCTGCACCAGGACGGACAAGTATCCATTGAGCTTCCGGACAGCCATTCCCCATGCTATATCAAAACGTATGAGGTCGATCCCGGCTACAAAATGGCTGTATGCGCCGCACACCCTGATTTCCCCGAGGATATCACAATAGTCTCGTACGAAGAGCTTTTATAAATGGCTCATCAACAGCTTGACACCGCGCTCAATATCTTCCGTTTTCACATTGGAAATATTGATTTTTAATAGATTTTCTTTCTGATAATCTGATAAATAATGACGGTCTATCGCCTCAAGGAGAACCCCTTGTTTTTTCAGCCTATGAATCACCCTTGAGGCGGGCAGATCCTGAGGAAGCACCAGGTGGGTGTGCATGCAGGGTGCCTGCCCGCTGGAGAACGTAAAGCGGCCGCTTCCCAGCTGCCTGTGTGTTTGAATGGCTTGATGAAGCTTCAGCGACCGCTCTTTATAAGAATCTCTGATTTTCTCCTTATGCCTGCCGTACATACCGCTTTTCAGGTAAATCTCCAATGCCGCTTGAGAAATCATCGAACAGTCGATGTCGTTCAGCTTTTTGTACGCATAGAACGTGTCAGTCAGCGCTTCGGGCAAAACAGCCGCCCCCACGCGAAGGCCGGGGAACATCATTTTCGAGAAGCTTTTCAAATAGATGACATGTGAGGACAGATCATATGCGTACAGCGGATCTGCCTTTTTATTTTCCTCCAGATCACCGAGGTAATCATCCTCAACGAGATAGACATCATACGCTTCTGCCAGTCTCACAAGCTCCTGTTTATCACGCTCTGACAATGAGTAGCCAAGCGGGTTATGGAAGCGCGGCATCGTATAAAAAAATTTAATCGATTCTGTTTGAAATAACCGCTCAACCTCGGCTATATCAAGTCCCTCTTCCGTTCGTTTCACCCCGATGGCGGGAATCCCAAGCGTCTCAAGCTGTTCGACCATCAAATGGTAGCCCGGCTGTTCAATGGCGATCTTCTCTTTCCCATTTGGGAACGGCATGGCACAAAGCAGAGATAACGCCTGCTGGACACCTGATGTAATGAAAATATGCCGTTCATCCGCAAATACCTGTTGATTGGCCAAGAGCTTTCGGAGTACACGGATGAGTGATGGAAGCCCCTTTGGCGTCCCATAAATAAACAAATCGTTTTTGTATGTATCAATCGCTTTGTTGATACAGTGCTGAAAATCAAGATACGGAAACACATCTGGATCCGGCGCAGAT
Source organism: Bacillus sp. FSL W8-1202 (assembly GCF_038006165.1). Classification (NCBI taxonomy): domain Bacteria; kingdom Bacillati; phylum Bacillota; class Bacilli; order Caryophanales; family Bacillaceae; genus Bacillus; species Bacillus sp. FSL W8-1202. Next base: position 1,519,834 of record NZ_JBBOUR010000001.1, on the reverse strand, counting down.
GTGGCAAAGTCGATGGGGCCAGGCTGCCCGCTTTTTGATTTCCCTGTCTTTTTCACAATATAATAGCCGCTTTTCGGAACAGAATAGATAAGGTGGCGCTTTTCCAGCTCCTGCAGCGCGCGGATCACTGTGCTTTTGCTGACTTGGTAGCGGGCGGACATCTGACGGATAGATGGAAGCCTGTCTCCTTCTTGATAGGCGGTGCTTTGCATCATCTCCTCTATCCTCGTTACTAGACTCATATATTTCTCCATGCCTTCTCCCCCTGTTTTGTACCGGTACAGTTCATTGTTTTTCTCATTGTACCGTTCTGACCGCGGCCATACAATAAAGGGAGCGACCGGCGCTGCAATTCAGGTAAAGGAGCCATTCCCATTATGGTTAAACATCAGCAAGCCCCCGCTTATATAGCGGCTATTTTATATTCGTTCATTATCGGTTTATCCTTTCTATTCGTAAAAATCGCACTGCAAACAGCAGAGCCGTTTGATATTTTGGCGCATCGGTTCACCATTGCGTTTGCTGCGGCCACTGTACCGATCTTATTCGGCTGGGTAAAGCTATCAATCCGCGTAAAGGACGTCATTGCCATTTTGCCGCTCGCCCTGCTGTATCCCGCGTTATTTTTCAGCTTTCAGGCATTCGGCCTTGTGTACTCGTCCTCCTCTGAAGCGGGAATTATTCAGGCAGCCATTCCGATTTTCACGATGGTCTTTGCCGCTTATGTTTTAAAGGAACGCCCAACGTGGACGCAAAAGGGATTCACAGTTTTATCCGTTGCCGGCGTCATGTTTATTTTTGTGATGAAAGGCGTTGACGTGGAATCAGCCAGCTTAAAAGGGTCTTTGCTGATCCTTTTGTCCGCTTTGTCTTCAGCGATGTACAATACTGCTGCCAGAAAAATGACGCAGCGGTTCAAGCTGACAGAGCTCACCTACATCATGTCAGCCATCGGCTTTGTCGTCTTCAACGCCATCGCCCTTGTGCGTCACGGAGCGGCGGGAACAGTCGGCACTTATTTTCTGCCGTTCCGGGAGCCCGGCTTCGTTCTCGCCATTGTGTATTTGGGCGTGCTGTCTTCACTTGTCACTTCATTTCTGTCTAACTATACGCTGTCGCGAATTGAGGCGTTTAAAATGAGCGCTTTTAATCATGTATCTACCATTGTGACGATGATTGCAGGAGTTGTGATTCTCAACGAAAGCCTGGCCTGGTATCATCTTGCCGGGGCTGTTTGTATTATGATTGGCGTGGTGGGGAGCAATATCAATCTGGAGAAAAAAACAAAGCGCCCTGGTATGCCTGCAAAAAAATGAGAAATTATGCTAGACTGAAAGGAAAAACATGGTTAGAGGTGTAGGTTTACCGTATGATTCAATATACTAGTGAAAGTATCAATCTTCCAGGAGAAATCGCTTTTAAGGATGTAAGAGAAATCTTTTTTTATCAAATCGCAAAAATATCATGCTTTTACTTTCTGTTGTTTTGCGCCATATTTGCTGCAGTTAACTTCACTAACGGATGGCCCCGTATCATTTATGGCAGTGACGCGCTTAACTTGTTTATGAACAGTATGTTGATTATCGTGATGTCCGTTCTGTTTACACTTCTGCTCCTCCTTCTTCTATATGTGAAGTTTTCCAGAGCATACAAGAAGAACGAACGGATGAAATTGAAAAGAACATATACTCTGAACCAAGAAGGAATTCGTATATGTTCTAAAAAATATGACCTCATTTTCAATTGGGATGAAATCACAGCTGTTTTCGAATATAAAAATATCTTCAGGGTCAATACATCAAGTGGCCAATATATTGCGATCCCAAAACGTTTTTTTCATTCCGAAGTGGAGATGAACAGATTCAAGAAGATTATGCTTAAAAATACCGGAACAAAAAAACTCAAATTTAAAAAGGATCAGCATTGACAGTGCTGATCCTTTTATATTGAATGGTGGGTTTCTTTTGCCTTCTGTTTATCTAAAAACGGCACCAGCTCTATTACAGCCGATAAACCCACAAACACGATGCACACAGCGACAATCAGCAAATAACCATGAGTCATGTCAAAAAACAAACCGCCCGCATACACGCTAAGAGCTCCGGCAACCTGATGGATAAAGAAATTGATGCCTAACAGCGATCCGATCAATCCTGTTTGATAGCTTTCCGAAATTGACGCCGCGGTCAGCGGGATCACGCCTGTGTAACTGAACCCGAATAACAGGATAAACCCGAAGTACCAAAGGTCGCTGTGATGAATTCCGAGAATGGGAATGAGCAGGCAAATGAGGCTGAGCAGCCGAATGAAAAATAAGATGGATAGCATGACGCTTCTGCTCCCGAGGAGATCGGACAGCCAGCCCGCCAATAATCCGCCAATGATGATAAACGCCCCAAACGCGGCCATCATTCCGTTGACATGAGAGACATGCGCATCCTTCAGTATCGGGACGAGGTGAGCATCAATAATTCCCATTGTAAATCCGCAAGTAAACACGCCGAAGTACAGGATATGAATGAGGCGGGATTGCTTCATCACATTCCAAAACCCCCGCCAATCATAAGATTTTTTCACAGACTCCGCTTGCGCATGTGGCGGGTGCTTCATCCCAAAGACGAGGAGCGGCAGCAGAACAGCCGCCATGACGATTCCCAAAATGGTATAGGTACTCTGCCAGCCGGCATGATACGGAGCTGCAGCCCAAATGGGTGAGAGAAGCAGCAGGCCCGCAGAGTTGGCATTGGTCAAAATAGCAAGCGCCAGACCTTTATGCGTGTCAAACCAACGGCTGATGAAATATTGGGTCGTCACGCCGACCGCGCAGGAATACCCGATTCCGCCAAGCACACCGTAAATGGCGGAAAACACATGAACATTCGGTGAATAAGGAAGCACCAAAAAGCTTGCGCTGATGCAGACAGCTCCAAGCGCCATAATTTTTCTGACACTGAAACGGTCGATAAAAAAACCGACAAAAAACTGGACGATGCCGGTTGTGATCATAAAAATGCTGACAGAAACCGAAATCAGCGACCTGTCGGCATGGAAGGCGTCTGCCATTGGCAGCATAAAAAATTGAAAGGAATTTCTGAATGAGTTCATTCCGATGGCGAAAACAAACGTAAACAGCAATACAAACCATTTTATCTTGGGAGACGTGCGCATGTTTCAACCTGCCTTTATTTGAGTATTTCGACTATTATACCATGCAAAAATTGGCATTCAACACAAAAAAAGCGGAACAGCCGAAGCTGTCCGCTTTTGATCACGGTTGAATGATCGGATGCTGATTCAAGATCGCAAAAATCCGTTCTGCGACTTCTTCCGTTTGTGACAGCAGGAACATGTGCCCGCCGTCAAATTGATGGAATGTGATGTCTTTTGCCCATTTCTTCCAGCCTTCCGCATCTCGTATGCATTTTTTATCATCAAGCCCGTTAAAGACATGAACAGGCGACTGGATCTGGGCCAGATCGAAAAGCTCAAATTGTTCAAGAGCCCGGTAATCTGATCGGAAAGAAGGCAGGAAAAAGGACATGACCTCCTTATTTTCAACAAGCTCTGCGGGCATTCCGCCTAATTGGATAATATGATCGAGAAACTGATCATCAGGCAGGTGGGACACTTTCTTCCGCTGAATATGAGGCGGCTGGATTGCAGAAATGATAACCGCCTGCGGAAAGATGCCTTCACGCTCAAGCTTTTGCGCCAGCCTGAAGGTGATCATTCCGCCCATACTGTGTCCGAACAGCACAAACGGCCGATCAGGGCGAAGGTTCAGTTCTTGCTTGTACAAATCCGTCAGCTCTTCGAGATCCTCAATGGCTGACGTTTGATTCGTGCCGTGTCCCGGCGGCTCGGCAGCGAGCATCTCGCACTCCCCCTGCAAAAAAGCATGGAGAGGGCGAAACGACGCCGAATAGCCGCCGGCAAACGGAAAACAGATGAGCTGCGTTTTTTCCGACGCATCAAATGATTTGAAGAGTTTGCTCATTGGCCGTCTCCTCCTTTCATCACTTCATTTATGAAACCGTTACGGTTTGTGTATTAAGAAATTCGAGCAAAATCCCGGCATTCCTATCTAGCGTTTCGCCCTGCAGCATTTCTGCGTGTGTTCCGAAGCCTCTTTTCACACGGTAAGCACCTGTTGTAGCTTCTTCCCATGATGCAAGCCATTCCGGCATGTCAAAATCAGTGCCGGAAGTCAACAGATCAATATCTGCTTTCACCTGGCCTGTGCTGATCAGGCTGACGTAGTATGAGTAAAAGGCATGTGTTTTTTGCTTGAGGCCTTGTTTGACGGCTTCGCTGTTGAGCGCTTCATTGTCCCGATTGACATTCATCAACGCTTCGACATCACTTTCAACCGTGCGTCCGTCCAGATCACTGACACCTTGTTTTTTATAGGAATCCACCATGATGATCCGCTGAACAATACGGCCTTGTTCCTCAAGCTTTTTCGCAGCTTCAAACGCCAGGCTGCATCCCGCTGAATATCCAAACAATGTTAAAGGCCCTTCCGGCTGCAGCTTCTGAATCAAATCCGCATAGCGGTCAAGCCGGTCTTCCTCCTCAATAAAATCAAAGGCGCACAGCTTGTATGACGGCAAGCGGCTGGAGAGATTTTGGTACATAAGGCCATAGCCCAAGACCGGCGGGAATGCGAAAATGATCTGCTCCTGATCCTGATTCATTATCGTTACATCCTGCAAGCCATCAGGGCCCCCGTTTTTCAAATACGCTGAAATGCCGGCGATCGTCGGCGCTTCAAACAAAAGCTTTACTGGAAGATCAATCCCGAGCTCTTTCTTGATGCGGGAAGCGGCGGTCATGGCCTTCAAGGAATGCCCTCCGAGCGCAAAGAAATCGTCATGAATGCCAATTTGCTTTCTGCCGAGAACCTCAGACCATATTTGTGCGATTGTTTCTTCCATCTCGTTCCGCGGTCCGATCCATTCTTCCGCCAGCTGATCCTGATCAGGTTTTGGGAGCAGCCGTTTATTGACTTTCCCGTTCGTCGTTAAAGGAAGCTCATCCAAGAAGGTAAAGGTTTGCGGCACCATGTAAGCAGGAAGCTGTTTTTTCAGGTGCGCCTTCACGTCTTCAGCTGAAAGCTGCGTTCGGTTCACAAGGTAGGCATTGATTGATGCATCGCCAGACTCAGGGCGGTCCGCCACAACGACCGCATCTTTCACACCTGGGTATTCCTGCAGCTGCTTTTCGATTTCTTCAAGCTCAATCCGGTGTCCGCGTATTTTGACCTGGTCGTCAATACGGCCGGCGTATTCAATCGTTCCATCCGGCAGCCAGCGCGCTAAATCCCCTGTGCGGTAAAGCGTTTCTCCCGGCTTGAACGGGTTCTTAATAAACTTTTCCTTCGTGAGGTCAGCACGATTTACATACCCTTTTGACACGCCCATTCCGCTGATGCACAGTTCACCGATCGCCCCGAATGGCTGGAGCTGGCTTTGCTCGTTCAGAATATAAACACTGGCATTGCTGATCGGCTTTCCAATCGGCAATGAGGAGATGGAATCCGGCAGATCATGCACGACGTGAGCTGTCGCAAACACTGTTCCCTCAGTCGGCCCGTAGCAGTTAATCAGCTTGCCCGGCCCCATGACCCGCAGCGCTTTTCTGACGTGAGGCACAGACGCGCGCTCTCCGCCGAATAACACGCAGCGAAGCCCCTTCATCCAATCCTCTCCCGCATCTGTGAGAAGATTAAATAGTGCGGTTGTCGCAAACATGACATTGACATTCTCTTGCAGGATCAGATCTGTGAGCCGTTCTGTATCAAGCAGCGTATGTTCATCTGCGATAATGAGCCGTGCCGCATTCAGCATAGAAGCATAGAAATCAAAGGTAAATGCGTCAAAGGCGTAATTCGAAACAGACAAGAACGTATCCTGATCAGAAAATGCCATGTAGTCTACATGCTTGACCAAACCCTGAATATTGGCATGAGTGGTCATATTGCCCTTTGGCTTTCCGGTTGTGCCGGACGTGTACATGATATATGCCGGATCATTAGGATCAATCGCGGTTGCAGGATCGCTTGCCTGTTCTTCAAACCGTGTTTGATCATCAATGAAGAGCGTTGTGCCTGTATACGGCAGCTCAGCCGCTTGTTCTTTCATCTCCTGATGCGTCAGAAGACAGGCTGCCGCACTGTCAGCCAGCATATACGAGATTCGGTCCTCTGGCAGCTTCGGATCAACCGGCAGATAGGCTGCTCCCGCCTTTAATACACCGAGAATGCCGATCACCAATTCAAGTGAGCGCTTCGTGTACAGCGCTACAACAGAGCCTTTGCCCGCACCGTGTTTTTGCAGCCGGCGTGCAAGGCGGTTCGCTTCCTCATCTAATTCGCGATAAGACAGGGTCTGGCCGGAATACGTAAGCGCAGGTGCATCCGGATTGACGTTCACTGCTTCCTTGAACCAATCCGTCAGAGGCTTTGTTTCATGAGCTTGAGCCGGCGGGTTTAAGCCGATTAGCAAAAATTCTCTCTCCCTGTCGTCAACGAGGTTGATCGTGCTGACAGGCTGATCCGGATTCTGGATGAGCTGCTGAATTGCTGTGAGAAGCTGAGATTTCAAGCGCAGGATAAACGCCTCATCAAACACATTCTCGTTATAAGCAAGCTTAATCAGCATCTCATCTCCCGGGGAAGCCATCAGGTTGAGATCATAATTCGACTTCTCAAAAACATGAACATCCACCATATCAAAGCCGTTTTCACTGCTTTCTTCATTTTTCGCATCCTGAAGCGGATAGTTCTCAAAAACAATGATGTGGTCAATCAGTTTCGGCTGATCGGCCTGGCTTTGGATGTCATAAAGCGGCACATATTGATGCGGCTCAGACTGCAACGCTTGCTCCTGCAGCTGCTTGAGCAAGCCGTTAAATGTGATACCCTCAGACAGCTTCACACGTCTCGGGACAACGTTGATAAACAGCCCGACCATATGTTCAACGCCTTTGATTTCCGCGGGACGCCCTGAAACAACTGTACCGAAGGCCAAATCGCCAGACTGCTGATAGCGGCTGATCAATACGCTCCAGACTGCCTGCAGCGCCGTACTTAAAGTGGTATGCTGCGATTTTGCAAGCTCGGTAAAGGCCTTTGTTTCCGCCTCCGGCAGTGAAAAGAGCAGCTCTTTCGGCTCATAGCCGTCCTTTTGTTTCTTTCTTTGCTCCGCAAACGTCGTTTGTCCTTCAAAGTCCTCTAAATACTCGCGCCAGTAACGCAGTGATGCTTGTTTATCCTGCTTTTCAAGCCACTTGATGTAGTCTTTATACGGTTTGACGGGGGGCAGGCTGTACGGCTTTTGTTCGCGCAGAGCATTGTATACCTTAAATAGATCCTGTACGACGATGCCGAAGCACCATCCGTCCAAAATAATGTGGTGGTAGCTCCACACCCATTCAAAGCTTTCTTCAGCTTTCTTGAAAATGGCTGCCCGCATCGGAATATCCCGCGTCAAATCAAAACCTCTGATCTTATCCTGTTCTTTGTACTCATTGATTTTGGCTGTTTGCTCGCTGCCCGTTAAGTGTGTCAGATCGATTTCTTCTATATGGAACTGCCGTTTTTTCAATACGACTTGGACAGGCCTTTTTACTTTTTCGTGAATGAACACGGTACGAAATACATCGTACCGGTCCATGATCACATTCATGCTTTCTTCAAGACATTTGATATTCAAGCTGCCTTTTACTTTCATCGTGATTTGTTCAAGGTAAAAGCTTTGGCCGGGATTCAGGATGGCATGAAAAAGCATCCCTTCCTGCATCGGCGATAGGTAATACATATCTTGAACCTGATCCTTGCTAAATTGACTCATATGTTTCGCTCCCGCCTTCTGTAATTCCCTTGCGTTTTATTTTAAATTCTCCTCAAGCATGTCAAAGATATCTCCCATCTCGTCCATTTCAAGGTCTTCGGCGCTGAAGTCGCTTGGTGTGAATTCCTTGTCTTCTTTTTCCGTGCAATGGCGGATTAGCATCAGGAGGTTTTCTTTAAACCGTTCCATTTGCTCCTCGACTGTAGCTCTTTCAAACTCCTTCTCATTGTAGGAGCAGGAAAGCACAAACCGGCCGTTTCTGATCATGCCGCTGAAGCTTAATGCGTACAGCGCCTCTGATTCTCCGCTTACTTGGCGCCCCATATCGAAAGCGGACGGTTCAAAGAAATCGGTTTTGACTTCACTGTCGAATTGGCCCAAATAGTTGAAGCTGATCTCCGGTGTGAAGCCCTTTGTTTCCGCTGTTTCTGTGAAATAACGAAGAATGCCGTAGCCAACACCTTTGTCCGGAATGCGGCGCAGGTTTTCTTTGACTGTTTTGATCACAGCTGAGGCATCTGCGTCAGATATGTCGAGCACAACAGGGTATTGTGCCGTAAACCAGCCGACCGTTCTGGAGATATTCACATTCGGGATGATGTCCTCCCGGCCGTGTCCCTCAAGGTTAATGCCAATTTTGGCCCCCTTTGTCCATTCTTTCATTGTCAAACCGAGCGCGCTGAGAAGAATATCGTTGATTTCAGTTCCATATGGCTGATGAACATCTGTTAAAAGATGCTTAGTGTCTTCTTCCGTTAATTCACATAGGACGGATGATGTATCCTTGACGATCCGCTGCTCTGTTTCACAATCCTTTGGTAAAGGAGAAACCTGTTCAGCGGCAATTTGCGACCAGTATTCAGCCTGCTGTAAAAGATGCGCTGATTGGCTGAATGCCGCCAGTTCTTCCGCCCAGTCCTTGAAGGAGTTTGTTTTTTGCGGGAAGACAAGGCTCTCTTCTTTCTCAACCTGCATGTAGCCTGAAGCAAAGTCTTCAAGCAAAATCCGCCATGACACACCGTCGACCACGAGATGGTGTACAGCAATGAGCAGGTGATCCCCAGCTTCTGTGCGATATTGCTCCGCCTTTAAAAGCGGCCCGGTTCTCAGATCGAGACTGCTTTGCAGCTTGTTCGCGAGAATCTTAATCTGGCTTCTCAGCATCTCTTCATCGGAGCCGTACAGATCCACGATTTCGAAGCTGACCTTGCTCTCACTGATCGGTTGATACGCCTGAACGATGTCCCCGTTTTCCTCACGATAGACCATACGGAGCGCGTCATGATGCTCGATCAGCGCCTGCAATGTTTTCTCCACCCGTTCAGGATCAAAGCCCTTTTTGGCGTGAAGCATCACCGATTGGTTCCAGTGGTGCTTGTTCGTGAAGTTCTTTTCAAAGAACCAGCGCTGGATCGGCGTCAGGATGACTTCGCCCTCCACCGGGCCTTGGTCTGCCTGTTTGCCTTCGGCACGCTCTACATATTGGGTGAGCTCTTCGATCGTCGGGTGCTGGAAGAGATCTTTCATTTCCAGCTTCCAGCCGTGCTGGTTCAAGCGGCTCGCCATTTGAATTCCTTTGATGGAATCTCCGCCAAGCGAGAAGAAATTGTCGGTGACACCGACTTCAGACATTCCAAGCACGTCCTGCCAGATGCCGGCAAGCAGCTCTTCCATGTCGGTCGTCGGCGCTTTGTATTCTCCGCTTCCCGCTTCGATGTCCGGCTCAGGCAAGGCTTTGCGGTCCACTTTGCCGTTTGCCGTAACCGGAAGCTCGTTCAGCGTCACCCAGAACGCCGGAATCATGTAATCCGGCAGGGTTTCCTTCAGTGCTGATTTCAGTGCTTCTATGTCAGCTGATTCCGGTGTGACATACGCCGCGATCGCTGTGTTGCCGCCTTTATCTTTGACAGCTGTCACCGCCGCATCCTGCACCTCAGAAAGCTGGGCGAGCTGGACTTCAATTTCTGAGAGCTCGATCCGGTAGCCGCGGACCTTGACCTGCTGGTCGATCCGGCCGATGTATTCGATGCCGCCGCCTGTCCACTTCACCAAATCGCCGGTGCGGTACATGCGCTCACCCGGCACAAACGGATCAGCGACAAACCGCTTCGCGGTTTCGTCTTCTTTATTCAGATAGCCTCGCGCCAGTCCGCGCCCCGCCACGCAAAGCTCTCCGGCTACGCCTTCCGGCTGCACCTGATTGCCCTCGCCGAGAATGTATACTCTCGTATTGGCAATGGCCCGTCCGATGGAAAGCGAGCCTTCCTCCGGATGGATTTCTGCGCTTGTGGCAACGACCGTATTTTCTGTCGGCCCGTAGTTGTTGACAAGTGTGTACGGCTTTTTCACTGCCCGCTTCAGCTTGTCTCCTCCAGTCAAGAGGACGCGAAGTGATGTGTTCTCAAGCTCCATGAACTGTTCCGCAAGCTGTGTCGGCAGGAACGTGATCGTTACGCCGTTCGTTTCAAAATAATCGTTCAGGCGGACGATATCGAGGCGGATCGCTTCATCAATGACGTGAAGCTCCGCGCCGATCGTCCAGGTCGGGAACATCTCCCAAATGGAAGCGTCGAACCCAAAGCCCGCGTATTTCGCACTGCGGTCCTCCGCTGTCATGCTGAACGCGTCGTGGTGCCAGAAGCACAGGTTCACAAGCGCATGGTGCTCGACCATGACACCCTTCGGCTGTCCGGTCGTTCCAGATGTGTAAATCATGTACGCCAAGTTCTCCGCGGTTACAGCCGTCTCTGGATTTTCCTCGTCGTTTTCATCAAGCGGCAGGCTTAGAATCGTGCGGCTTCCGTCGAGAAGAATAACGTCTCCTGAGAAGCTATCCGGCACTGAAATGCCTTCTTGCTTCAAGAGAAGCTTCGCGCCGCTGTCCTGTAAAATATACTCAATCCGCTGATCCGGGTAGTCAGGATCAATCGGCACAAACGCCGCTCCGGCTTTCAAGACGCCGAGCACCGCGGCGGACATTTCAAGCGACGGCTTCGTGAGAACGCCGACGCGGTCATCCGGGCTGATGCCGCAGTCCATCAGAATCCGTGCGAGACGGTTTGCCTTCGCATTCAGCTCGCCGTACGTCCAAGATTGGCCGTTGTATGTGACAGCCGGGCGGTCTTTGTGGCGCTGGACAGTCTCTTCGAATAGCTGATGAACCGTTTTGTCTGTCGGCACAGGCAGCGCTTTGCCCTTCCATGCCTCAAGAAGCGCTTGTTTTTCTGTTTCAGTGACCAGTGACAGGCTGGAAAGCGGCTGGTTCGGGTTATCCGCAACAGCCTTTAGTAGCCGCAGAACGTATTCGCTCCATTTTTCAGCTGTTTCTTTTGCGAACAGATCTGTCGCATATTCGAGCTGCAAGCCAATGCCATTTTCATCAGTAAATCCGCCCAGTGTCAGATCAAACTTAGAGGTTCCCTGATGAGCCTCATAAGGTGAAATGCTCAGATTTTGCAATGTAAGCTGTTCTTTATCAGGGTTTTCTGTCGTCACCATCACATTAAACAATGGGTTTCGGCTCATATCCCGAGGGAGATCAAGCTGATTAACCAGATCTTCAAACGGATACTCCTGATGCTCAAGCGCTGACAGGTTCGTCTGCTTTGCTTGCTCCAAAAGCTCCGCAAATGTTTGCTGTTCTTTCACTTCCATTCTCAGGGCAAGTGTATTGACAAACATTCCCGGCATGTCCTGAACATCAGCATTCGTCCGGCCGGCAGTAACGGAGCCGATGACGATATCCCGCTGTCCGGAAATTTTGTTTAAAAAGACGTGGAAAACAGCATGGAGCACCATGTGCAAGGTCGTTCCGGTTTCCGCAAGCAGCTTTTCTACCGCCTTTGCCGTCTCACTTCCCGTACGGAAACGGATCGTATCTCCTTTAAAGCTTTGCACAGGCGGACGGGCGTAATCGAGCGGGAGATCAAGCTCTGGCAGATCGCCTGAAAGAACTGACATCCAGTACGCCTCATGCTCCTTCATCCGTTCTTTTTGCTGAGCTTCATTTTGCCAAACGGCGAAATCTTTATAATGAAGCGCCGGCTCCGGAAGCTGCTCTCCTTTGTAAAGCAGCGCCAATTCTTTTACAAAGATGCCTCTTGAGACGCCGTCTGCGATGATATGATGCATATCTAAAAGCAACAAATGTTTTTTCGCTTCTATTCGAAGCAAAGCTGCGCGAATGAGCGGTGCGTCGTTTAAGTCGAATGGCCGGATAAATTCCTTAATCTTTTGGTCCGCTTCGTCTTCTTTGGCTTCAAACACATGAAGATCAACCTCCGCCTTCTCAATGATGCGCTGAACAGGCTCACCATTAGCTTCCATAAATGACGTCCGCAATGATTCGTGACGGTTCACGAGCTGATTGAGTGAGTCGCGCAGGCGCGAAATATCAAGCTCTCCTTCCATTAGAAGAACAGATGGCATGTTGTAGCTTATCGTCTGGCGGTCAAGCTGATTGAGCACGTACATCCGTTTCTGTGCGGATGACAATGGATACATATCCTGCTTGTCAGCCGGCTTGAGTACTTGATGGCCGCCTGAAACGGCAGACGCCTCCATATAAGCCGCCAGCTGTCGAACAGTCGGCTGCTCGAACAGTGCTTTAAGCGGTACGCTTTTCTCCAATTCCGCCTGAATGTTGGCAATCAGCATCATCCCTTTTAATGAATGGCCGCCTAAATCGAAAAAATTGTCGTCAATGCCGATGGCTTCTATGCCAAGCGTTTTCTGCCAAATGCGGCATAAGTTTTCTTCAAGCGCTGTTTCCGGTGCGGCCAAGGTTTTGCCAGCGGATTGTGCAGCGTTCGGCTTCGGCAAAGCGTTTCTGTCGGTTTTCCCGTTTGCCGTCAGCGGAATCGCGTCAACCTGCACAAAGAAAGCAGGAATCATATGAGACGGCAATGTTTGTGAAAGCTGGTACCGGAGTTCTGCTTTTTCAATAGCTTGATCCGACGTATAATACGCGCAAAGCTCTTGAAGACCGCCCTCGGAAACCGCCAGCACAACCGCTTCTTGAATTCCGCTGAGGCTGAGCATGACCGTTTCAATTTCTTTCGGCTCAATGCGGTAGCCGCGGATTTTCACCTGATCATCAGCCCGGCCGATAAATGCAAGCGTACCGTCAGAAAGTCTTCGTACGACATCTCCGGTTTTGTACATGAGGCTTCCCGGCGAATATGGATTTTCTACAAATCTCTCGGCTGTCAGCTGAGGCCTGTTGAAATACCCTCTCGCGAGCCCCTGTCCCGTGATATAGAGCTGTCCGCTCGCTCCCGGCGGCACAAACTTCAATGCTTCATTTAAGACAAGCGCGCCGGCATTCGCAATCGGGCGTCCGATTGTCGGGCGTTTCGCAAATGCATCCGGCTCAGACAGATCAACCCGCCCGGCGATGGCGCCGACCGTTGCTTCTGTCGGGCCATAGTGATTGATAAATTCGGTATGTCCATACATCTTGCGGAAGGCGAGAACATCAGTCGGGATGATTTTTTCTCCTCCCAAGACGATCAAGCGCAAGGATTCAAAGTTCGCATCTTTTGCAAAACTGGCGGTGTTCACTATTATATGGAACAGAGACGGTGTCAGTTTGATATATGTGATCCCATGCTCCTTGATATAGTGCGCTATTTCATCCGGCGCCGTATAGGTTTCCTTCTGTACGATATGGAGCTCGCCCCCGCCCAGAAGCACGGGGAACATGCTCGTATAGCCAAGGTCAAATGCGTAAGATGAAAGCAATACAGTCTTATCATTTTCCGTCAGGCTCGCCTCTTCACTAAACCAAGAGACATAGTTTGTCAGATTGCGATGCTCAATCTGCACGCCCTTTGGCTTTCCGGTCGTACCGGACGTATAAATGACGTATGCAAGATTGCGAGACCCGGAAATGGATGATGGGCGCTCCTTGCTTTCATTTCTCCATTTACCGTCATCAAGGCTGACGATTGTCCCTTCATATTGCCCAATAGCCGTCATGTTTCTTTCATTCACGACCGCAATTTTTGCTCCGCTGTCCTCTAATGAATAACGGATTCGTTCTTCGGGTGTATCAGGATCAATCGGAAGGAAAGCTGCCCCCGCCTTCATGACACCGAGAATCGATACCATGACTTCAGCTGACCGGTCCATAACAATCGCGACGATGTCTTCATTTCCTGCCCCTTGGGCACGAAGATGATGCGCCAGCTGGTTCGCCTGTTCATCAAGCTCGCGATAGGTCAGCAGATTTCCGCCAGCCTTCACCGCAGGATGGTCAGGTGTTTGCTGGGCCTGTTTTTCAAAAAGTGCTGCAAAGGTTGCTTCGGTAATTTGAGTCATATGTCTTTCTTCTAGCAAAGCAGCCGTTTCTGCAGATGAAAGCAGATCTACATCAGACAGCCGAACGTTCGGATTAGCCGCGGCCGCTTTGATGATATTGACAAAGTGGCGGCTCCAGCGGCGGATCGTCTCGTCCTTAAACAAGGCAGTCGCATAGTCAAAGCTTAGGCCGATATCCTCTTCACGCTCGACCGCTTCCAAGGAAAGATCAAATTTCGCAACATGATGAAGCATGGAATACGAGGAAATCTTCAAATCTCCTAATCTTAATGAAGGAATCTCCATATTCTGCATGTTGAACATCACGCTGAACAGCGGACTTCTGCTTGTATCCCTTGTAAGCGGAAGCTTTTCAATCAGTTCCTCAAGCGGATAGCTCTGGTGCTCGAATGCTTGAAGACTGGCTGTTTTGACCTCTTCAAGAAATTGCGCGAAGGTTTTATCTCCCGCTGGTGCCGTTCTGAGTGCCACCGTGTTGACAAACATACCCGGCACACCTTGCAGATCAGGATGTGTTCTGCCAGCTGTCGGCGAGCCGACAATGATATCATCCTGTGACGCGTACTTGGAAAGGAGTACATTGAACGCCGCCAGCAAAAACATGTACATTGTCGTATCTGTTTCTGCCATGAGCGATTTGATTTGAGCCGTGATTTGCTTATCAAGCCCAAACATCACGCGCTCTCCCGCAAAGCTCCGTTCAGCAGGCCGCTCGAAATCCGCGGGAAGATCCAGTATTGGCAGTTCGCCTTTAAAGACATCGAGCCAGTATTCCTCATCTTTTTGATAATCAGTTTGTTCTTTGTGCCAAACTGCGTAATCTTTATAGTGAATTTGTGGCAGTTCCAGATCTGCGCCTTGATATATTTTGGCAAGATCACCGATTAGAATGCCTGTTGAACTGCCGTCAGTAATAATATGATGCATATCAATGAGCAGCAGGTGGCGTTTTTCTTCCAGCTGGACAAGCTTCGAACGGACGAGCGGCGCGCGGTTTAATTCAAACGGCTGAACAAATGATTTGATTATCTCTTCCGCGTCTTCTTCCCGTCCCTTGGCAGCCTCCAGCTGGAACGATATGTTTTTATGAACGGTTTGCACAACCTCTCCGTCGATCATGTCAAACGATGTACGGAGGATTTCGTGCCGGTTGATTAATTGCTGAATCGCGTTTTCAAGCCGGTCTTTATCTACTTCTCCCTCCAGCAGAAGTACAGCGGGGACGTTGTAGCTTGTGTTTGCTTGTCCAAGCTGATTGAGGATATACATTCTCCGCTGGGCCGGGGATACAGGATAATGCAGCTGATAAGATGCTTGCCTGATCGGTTCAAACGTCTGCTCCTCCTTGCTTTCGTTCTCTTCCAAATACAGTGCCAGTTCTTGAATAGTCGGCTTTTCAAAAAGCACTTTTATCGGAACTTCCTTATGAAAATGCTCTTGAATTTTCGCCGTCATCATCATCGCTTTCAAAGAATGGCCGCCGATCATAAAGAAGTTATCGGTAACGTCTGCTTTGACGCCGAGTATTCCTTCCCAGATCTCCGCTAATTTCTTTTCACTCTCTGTTTCTGGTGCTGCGTATTCCGGCTGCACGGCTTCTGATTGCGGTGCAGGCAGTTCCTTTTTGTTGATTTTCCCGTTTGGCGTGAGCGGCAGACTGTCCATTTGAATCAGGTGGACAGGGACCATATAGTCAGGCAAAGACTGAGACAGTGTTTTTCTCAGCTCGCTCACAGCCACTTCACGGTCCGCCGTAAAGTACGCGCAAATTTCATTTTCATCCGCTTTGTTCTTGCGGATGATCACCGCAGCCTCTGTCACATGCGCAGCCATGTTCAGTTTTGTTTCAATTTCGCCAAGCTCAATTCGGAAGCCGCGCACCTTCACTTGATTGTCGATTCTTCCTAAAAACTCGATATTGCCGTCCGGCAGCCATCTTGCCAAGTCACCTGTGCGATAAATTCTCTCACCCGGTCTGAACGGGTCTTCGAGAAATTGCTTCTCCGTCAGCTCAGGGAGATTGACATATCCTCGCGCTACACCGATTCCGCCTACGCAAAGCTCACCAGGCGCGCCGATTGGCTGCAGGCATTGCTGCTCATCCAGGATGTAGGCAGTGGAATTTCCGATCGGCTTCCCGATCGGGATAGAGCCGCCATACTCGCGGTCGATCAGAAAACTGGTTGAAAACGTCGTATTTTCTGTCGGGCCGTATCCGTTCCACAATGAAAGCGACGGCGATGCCTGTTTTACTTTGCTGACAATATGCGGGACAAGGGCGTCTCCGCCGATGATTAAATGGCGCAGTGTGCCGAACATACCCGCATCCTTTGCTGCAAGCTGGTTGAATAAAGGTGATGTCAGCCACATCGTCGAGATTCTTTGCTCACGCAGGAATGCAGCAAATTGTTTTGCATCAAGCAGCGTTTCTTTTTTGACTGGATAAAGCGCTGCGCCATTCAGCAGTGCGCCGAATACCTCAAACGTTCCGGCATCAAAGCTGACAGCTCCCGTTTGCGCCAGGCGGTCCTCTTCAGTAACAGGAACGTACCCGGCATTTTTGACGAGGCGCAAAATGCTTTTATGTTCGATCATGACGCCTTTCGGTTTGCCCGTTGAACCGGATGTGTACATGATGTACGCCAAATCAGACGGGGCGGATGGCAGGTTGAGATTGTCAGCCGCTTCACTCTCTTCAAAGCCTATGTCCAGTGTAAGAACCGGCACCTGCAGCTGATGTGCCTGACCTGTATAAGAATTTCCGGCCAAAACCATTCGAACGGAGCTATCCTCTGCCATGAAACGAAGACGATCCCCAGGAAGCGCTGGATCAAGCGGCACATATGCGGCACCTGCTTTTAACACAGCCAGCATGCCGACAACGGTTTCTACTGAGCGATCGTTCATAATCGCTGCTGTTTCCCCTTTTTGAAGCCCTTGTTCGACAAGCTTTCTCGCCAGACGGTTAGCCGCTGCATTCAGCTCGCGGTACGTCAGCTCGGTTCCTTCATATACGACGGCGGTGCTCGCCGGCGTCCCTTTCGCTTGCTCTTCAAACACTTGGTGAACAGCCATTCCTTCAGGGAGTTCGGCTTTCGTGCTGTTAAACACCTCGACAATTTGCCGCTGCTCTTGGTCTCCCACAAGCCCGTACTCACGCACAAAAGCGGCCGGCTGATCGACAGCTGCTTCCATCATGCGGGTAAGGTGCTCCGCTGTCCGTTCGATAAAAGCGGAATCAAAGGCGGCTCCGTTATATTTAATTTTGACGGTCCACGTTTTGCCCGGATACACAATCAGGTTGAAATCGAAGCTCGTTTGTTCAAATGCGCTTTCTACCTTAATCGAAAACCCGAGGCGGTCTTCCATGCTGCCGTTTTCAAGCTCTTGATCAAGCGGATAATTTTCAAACGCGACCAGATGGTTTAAGAGATTGCCATCAAGGGCTGAGCGTTTTTGAATCTCATAGAGCGGCACGTAATCGTAACGCTCTGCCTCTACTGCATGCTGCTGAACAGCTGTGAAAATATCAGCGAATGCAGCATCTCGTTCAACTTTCACCCGCACTGGAATGGTGTTGATAAACAGCCCCGCCATCGTTTCGATTCCGTTGATTTCAGACGGCCTTCCTGAGACGACCGTTCCGAAGACAACATCATCCGTAAAGTTGTATTTGCTGAGAACAATGCCCCAAACGGCCTGAAATAGGTTAGGCCCTGTCACTTGATGGAGATTTGCGGTTTGCTGAATACGGGCAACCAATGTTTCGTCCCATGTAAAGGAATATTCTTTATTGACGTATTCGTCTTTTTTCACAGGCAGGCGGCCCGGGAGCACGCTTGGCTGTTCAAAACCCGCCAAGCGCTCGCTCCAGTAGCTCTCCGCTTCTTCATTGTCCTGTTTTCCAAGCCATTTGATGTAGTCGGAGTAAGGCTTGCCTTGACCGTTTGCAGGTGTCCTTCCTGCTCTGAGCGCTTCATAGTTTTGGAACAGGCTTTTCATGAGGACGCCCATGCTCCAGCCGTCCATCATAATATGATGATTGCTCCAGACAAGATACAGCTGATCTGCAGCAAGGCGGAAAACCGCTACCTTGAACAATATGTCTTTTGCCAGGTTAAAGCCTTGGCGCTGAACATCTTGTTTGTAACGCTCAATGTGCTCTTTCTGGCGGTTCTCGTCTGCATGACTGATATCCTCATAATGCACCTTTGTTTTGCGTTCCGCTAACACGACCTGACGCGGTTTTTGCAGCTGCTGATGCACAAATACCGTACGGAGAATATCGTAGGACCGAATCAGTTCATTGACGCTTTTCTCAAAGATTTCAAGATCAAAAGCGCCGTGAATCCCAAGCTCTAATTGTGTGAAGTACGAGGAAGAATGCGGATCAAGCATCGCATGATACAGCATTCCCTCCTGCATTGGTGTCAGTGCGTACACCTTTTGAATCGATTTTTTGCTCATATGCCACCTCTATTAGAAAATTTCCATTAATTTATCCAGCTCATCCAGCGTCAAATCGTCGTCACCAAGATCACTCGGGGTCAGTTCCGTACCGTCTTGAGATAGGCAATGTTCAATGATTCTGAGAAGATGCGCTTTAAAGCTGTCACTGAATGTTTGTACTGTTTTTTCATGAAATTCAAGAGAATGATAGGCCAGTGACATCGTCAGTTTTCCGTTTTCGATATATCCGACAACATCCAGCGCATTCGGTTTTTCTGTTTCAGGGCTTAATGACTGTCCTGATGGCAGCTCTGATCTCGTAAACAAACCTGCATCCGACATTTCGTCAAACTGACCTAAATAGTTGAAGCTGACATCCGGCTGAATCGAGAACGCCACATCTTCTTTATGTTCCGGTGCCGTCAGATAGCGCAGAATGCCGTATCCGACTCCCTTATTCGGCACATGTCTGATATCTTCTTTCATTTGCTTCAGCTGGTAGCCCAGATCATCCGCATGCTTCATATCGAGCACCATTGGGTACATACTTGTAAACCAGCCGACTGTGCGGGAAATGGTCAGGTCTTCTATGATTTCTTCACGTCCGTGCCCCTCTAAATGAACATTTACTCGATCCTGACCCGTCCACTCCTTCATTGCCAATCCGAATGCCGTCAGCAAAATATCATTCATTTCTGTGTGATATGCCTCATGCACCTTTGTGGTGAGCTGTTCTGTCTCTTCAGCAGTCAGCGAGAATTCAATTGTCTTTGTATGTTTCATTCGCTGATCACCAGATTCGCGGTCTTTCGGAAGTTTTGCCGCGACTGCTTGTTCTTCAAGCTGTCTCCAATACTCTTTTTCTTTCAAAAAGGCTTTGGAGTTCGCGAAGTCTTGCAATCTCTCTGCATACTCTGCAAATGAATGTGTTTTCTGCGGGAGAACCGGTTCATTGCCTTGCTCAAGCTGTGTATATACTGCGGCGAAATCCTCCAGTAGAATCCGCCACGACACGCCGTCAACCACTAAGTGATGAATGGCAAGAAGCAAGTGGTCTCCGTCTTCCGCTTGAAACAAGCCTGCTTTTAACAAGCCGCCTTCCTGCAAGTCGATGCTGCTTTGCAAACGCTCCGCTTCTCTCTCTATACGGTCTTCGTAATCTGCAGCTTGGCCCTCAATCTGGATGACCTCCAATTGAGCGGAAGCAGCTTCAAGACCTCTGTTGTATTGAATGACGTCTTCCTGTCCCTCACGGTAGACCATACGGAGCGCGTCATGATGCTCGATTAGCGCCTGCAATGTTTTCTCCACCCGTTCAGGATCAAAGCCCTTCGCGGCGTGAAGCATTACCGATTGGTTCCAGTGGTGCTTGTTCGTGAAGTTCTTTTCAAAGAACCAGCGCTGGATCGGCGTCAGGATGACTTCGCCCTCCACCGGGCCTTGGTCTGCCTGTTTGCCTTCGGCACGCTCTACATATTGGGTAAGCTCCTCGATCGTCGGATGCTGGAAGAGATCTTTCATTTCCAGCTTCCAGCCGTGCTGATTCAAGCGGCTCGCCATTTGAATTCCTTTGATGGAATCTCCGCCAAGCGAGAAGAAATTGTCGGTGACACCGACTTCAGACATTCCAAGCACGTCCTGCCAGATGCCGGCAAGCAGCTCTTCCATATCGGTCGTTGGCGCTTTGTATTCTCCGCTTCCCGCTTCGATGTCCGGCTCAGGCAAGGCTTTGCGGTCCACTTTGCCGTTTGCCGTAACCGGAAGCTCGTTCAGCGTCACCCAGAACGCCGGAATCATGTAATCCGGCAGGGTTTCCTTCAGTGCTGATTTCAGTGCTTCTATGTCAGCTGATTCCGGTGTGACATACGCCGCGATCGCTGTGTTGCCGCCTTTATCTTTGACAGCTGTCACCGCCGCATCCTGCACCTCAGAAAGCTGGGCGAGCTGGACTTCAATTTCTGAGAGCTCGATCCGGTAGCCGCGGACCTTGACCTGCTGGTCGATCCGGCCGATGTATTCGATGCCGCCGTTCACCCACTTCACCAAGTCGCCGGTGCGGTACATGCGCTCACCCGGCACAAACGGATCAGCGACAAACCGCTTCGCGGTTTCGTCTTCTTTATTCAGATAGCCTCGCGCCAGTCCGCGCCCCGCCACGCAAAGCTCTCCGGCTACGCCTTCCGGCTGCACCTGATTGCCCTCGCCGAGAATGTATACTCTCGTATTGGCAATGGCCCGTCCGATGGAAAGCGAGCCTTCCTCCGGATGGATTTCTGCGCTTGTGGCAACGACCGTATTTTCTGTCGGCCCGTAGTTGTTGACAAGTGTGTACGGCTTTTTCACTGCCCGCTTCAGCTTGTCTCCTCCAGTCAAGAGGACGCGAAGTGATGTGTTCTCAAGCTCCATGAACTGTTCCGCAAGCTGTGTCGGCAGGAACGTGATCGTTACGCCGTTCGTTTCAAAATAATCGTTCAGGCGGACGATATCGAGGCGGATCGCTTCATCAATGACGTGAAGCTCCGCGCCGATCGTCCAGGTCGGGAACATCTCCCAAATGGAAGCGTCGAACCCAAAGCCCGCGTATTTCGCACTGCGGTCCTCCGCTGTCATGCTGAACGCGTCGTGGTGCCAGAAGCACAGGTTCACAAGCGCATGGTGCTCGACCATGACACCCTTCGGCTGTCCGGTCGTTCCAGATGTGTAAATCATGTACGCCAAGTTCTCCGCGGTTACAGCCGTCTCTGGATTTTCCTCGTCGTTTTCATCAAGCGGCAGGCTTAGAATCGTGCGGCTTCCGTCGAGAAGAATAACGTCTCCTGAGAAGCTATCCGGCACTGAAATGCCTTCTTGCTTCAAGAGAAGCTTCGCGCCGCTGTCCTGTAAAATATACTCAATCCGCTGATCCGGGTAGTCAGGATCAATCGGCACAAACGCCGCTCCGGCTTTCAAGACGCCGAGCACCGCGGCGGACATTTCAAGCGACGGCTTCGTGAGAACGCCGACGCGGTCATCCGGGCTGATGCCGCAGTCCATCAGAATCCGTGCGAGACGGTTTGCCTTCGCATTCAGCTCGCCGTACGTCCAAGATTGGCCGTTGTATGTGACAGCCGGGCGGTCTTTGTGGCGCTGGACAGTCTCTTCGAATAGCTGATGAACCGTTTTGTCTGTCGGCACAGGCAGCGCTTTGCCCTTCCATGCCTCAAGAAGCGCTTGTTTTTCTGTTTCAGTGACCAGTGACAGGCTGGAAAGCGGCTGGTTCGGGTTCCCAGTAACTGCATCTAAAAGCTCCATCCAATATTGCTTCCATCGTTCAATCGTTTCCTGCTTAAACAAAGCTGTATTGTATTCGAGTACGAATGTAAGCCCTCCGTCGGTTTCGTCAGCCGTCAGCGTGAGGTCAAACTTGGCTGTTTTCCGTTCAAAAGGATGCGGCTCAAGCTGAATCCCTTTCATTGTTAAATCCTTTATATTCGCATTTTGCATTGAAAAAACTGCATCGAATAACGGATTTCTGCTTGTGTCACGCTGAACCTGAACATTTCCGATCAAATCCTCAAGCGGGTAATCCTGCGCATCAAAAGCGCTGAGTGCCGTTTCTTTCACTTCGTTAAGATAGTCAGCAAACGTCTTTTCACCCTTCGGATACGTGCGCAGCGCCAATGTATTGACGAACATTCCGATGACGCGGCTGACGTCCGCTTGAGTTCGTCCGGCCACAGGTGAACCGACGATGATATCGTCTTGCCCGCTAAGTTTTGATAAAAATGCACTGTATGAAGCCAAAAGCACCATGTAAAGCGTGGAATCCGTTTCTTTTGCAAGCCTGCGCAGAGCATCGGCTTTGCCTGCATCTAATGAAAATGCAATGCGGTCTCCCTCAAATGTTTGAACGGCAGGCCGACTGTAATCAGTCGGAAGCGTCAGCACCGGCAGCTCTCCGTCCAGCTCCTTCAGCCAATGCTCTTCTTGCTTCTTGTAAAGCTCAGACTGAATGAACTGCTGCTGCCACACGGCATAATCCTTATATTGAATACGGAGCGGCTCAAGGTTTTCTCCGTCATACAGCTTTGAAAGTTCTTCAATCAGCACACCGACAGACGCACCATCAGAAATAATGTGATGCATATCGAACAGCAGCACATGCTCAGTGTCTGAATGCTTGATAAGCCCTATTCTGAACAGTGGAAGTTGGTCGATTTTGAAAGGCTTAATAAACTCAGAAACGATCCGCTCTGTCTCTTCTTCCGGGGCTTCGAAATAGGCTATCTCGCACTCAGCCTCTTCCCAGATCCGCTGCACCGTTTCTCCATCTTTTATTTCAAACGTGGTTCTCAAGGCTTCATGACGCTGCATTAACTGCTGCATGACGCTGTTAAGCCTTTCAACATCAAGCTCACCTGTCAGGCGCAGAACCGCCGGCATGTTATAGCTCGTTTGCGCATCCTCAAGCTGCTGAAGCACGTACATCCGTTTTTGCGGTGAAGAAACAGGATACGTATCTTGTTTCTCTGCCGGGCTGATACTTGCGGCTGTCCCTTTTTCAGCAGAGGCAATCACCTGTGCCAAGCCCTCAACCGTCGGTGACTGGAAGAGATCCTTGAGTGACAGCTCAACGCCCAGTTCCTGATGAACCAAGGCAAGCATCTTCATGCCTGCTAATGAATGTCCGCCAATGTCAAAGAAGTGGTCATAAACGCCGACTTGTTCTGCCTGAAGCACATGTGCCCAAATGTCTGCGACTTTTTGTTCCGTTCCATTGCGTGGCGCAACATATGAAACACCTCTTGAAACGTTGGCATCAGGAATCGGCAGCGCTCTCCGGTCAATTTTTCCGTTCCCTGTCAGCGGCAGCTCGTCCATTTGGATAAACACCGCAGGAACCATATATGCCGGCAAGTCCTTCGCAGCATGCTCTCTCATCTCCTGTGATGAGATGTCTCCCTCTCCGACACAGTAAGCACACAACAGTTTATCTCCCGCTCCTTGATCAACGGCAAGCACAACACTTTCCTGAACACGATCATGGGTTTGCAGCTGATGTTCGATTTCTCCAAGCTCGATGCGCTGTCCGCGAATCTTCACCTGATGGTCGATTCGCCCGATAAATTCGATGTCGCCATTCGGCAGCCATCTCGCAAGGTCTCCCGTTTTATACATGCGTTCGCCGGATGTAAACGGATGGGGAACAAATTTCTCCTCAGTCAGTTCCGGACGGTTGTAATAGCCTTTCACGAGTCCTTCGCCGCTGACGCAAAGCTCTCCGGCAATCCCGGCAGGCTGCACGTGTCCCGTACGGTCAAGAATGTATACTTCCGTATTGCTGACCGGTTTTCCAATCGGAACAGACAGCGTGTGCTCCTCCAATTCATCAACCGGATGATACGTCGCGAAAACCGTGCTTTCAGACGGCCCATACATGTGAAGGAGCTTGCCCTTTCCAACCGTTTGCAAAGCTTTTCTGACATGCTCAACCGAAGCCCGTTCCCCGCCAAACATAATCTTGCGAAGCGTTGACAAGCACGCCGGATTCAAGTCCACAAGCAAGTGGAACAAAGCGGTTGTAATCATGAGAATGCTGATGTTCTCCCGTTCAATGACGCGGGACAGGCGAGCCATGTCCAAAACGGTTTCCTTCGGTATCAGCACCAGCTTGGCTCCGTTTAACAAAGAGCCGAACATATCGAACATAAACGCGTCAAACACGTAATTGGAAAGACCGAGAATCGTATCCTGTTCTGTAATGCTGAGATAATTCGTTTCCTTCACCGTGCGGAGAATATTGGCATGTGTCACGATATTCCCCTTAGGTGTTCCAGTCGTTCCGGAAGTATACGTCAGGTTGGCCATTGCTTCAGAATCAAGAGGCAGTGCGAGATTGCGCGCATCGGCATGATAGCTTTCTTCCTCATCGGCTAGCACGATAACGCCCTTAAATTCCGCTTCTTCCGCCAAAGCCTTTAATTTTCTCTGAGTGAGAAGCACCTTTGCTCCGCTGTCACGGAAGAAATGCTGCATCCGCTGAATCGGATGTTCCGGATCAATCGGAACATAAGCCGAACCTGATTTTAATACTGCCAAGATCGACACAATCATATCCATTGACCGCTCGCATAAGACAGCCGCAGTTCTTCCTTCGCCAGCTCCAAGAGAAAGAATGCCGCGGGCTAAACGATTGGCCCGTTCATTCAGTTCACGATAAGTAAGTGATTCGCCTTCATATTGAAGCGCAGTGTGGTCTGGCGTATTCGCCGCTTGCTCCTCAAACAGCTGAACAATTGTTTTATCTTTAGGATAAGGTGTTCTGCCCGGGTTAAACTGCTGAATTTGCGAAGCAGCCTCCTCTTCAGAAAGAAGCTTATACTCGGAAATCCGCTTCTCCGAATCAACCGCAGCCTCTTCAAGCAAACGCGCAAAATGCGTAAGCAGCCTGTCTGCCGTGCTTTGTTTAAACAGCTTCGTGCTGTAATCCAAATCAAGCTCAATGCCTTCATCGGTTTCTCTCGCCTGCACCGTCAAATCAAATTTGGCAATCTTGAAATTGGTCTCATGAACAGACAAGGACAGATCGTCGACAGCCGGAATGCCCTCTGTCGCGTTTTGAAGGCTGAACATCTTGTCAAACAGCGGATGCCTGCTAACATCACGCGGGATGTTCAATTCTTCAACAAGCCACTCAAACGGATAGTCCTGATGAGAAAAGGCATTCAGCACCCGTTTGCGGACACGCGAGATCAATTGGATAAACGTCTCATCCTGCTTCACCTCACTGCGAATCGCAAGCGTATTGACGAACATCCCGATAATGCCCTCTGTATCGGAGTGATTTCTGCCCGCTGACGGTGTCCCGACAATGATGTCATCCTGCCCCGTATACTTTGACAAAAGCGTATAGTAAGCGGAAAGCATCACCATATATAAAGTGGCGCCGTTTTGTTCAGCCAAACGATTGAGGCGATCCTTTACCCCCGCATCCAGCTTGATTGACACCCGATCCCCTTCAAAGCTTTGAACAGGCGGTCTTGGGTAATCGGACAGAAGCTGAAGCACCGGGAGCTCGCCTGCAAAGACTTCCTTCCAATAAGTCTGGTCCTTCTTGTACCCTTCAGCAGCCTGCCTGCTTTGCCATACAGCGTAGTCCTTATACTGGAGACGAAGCTCTGGAAGCTGTTCGCCTTTATAAATGCGTGCTAACTCCTCCAGCATAATGCCAATGGATACACCGTCAGAAATCAAATGGTGCATGTCAAACAGCAGCATATGACGGTTCTCTTCAAGCCCCAGCAAACCGATTCTGAACAGCGGAGCTTTCGCCAAATCAAATTTCCGAACGAATGAAGCCATAATTGCCTCATCTGAGCGGCCGCCTCTTTCAATCATTTCGATGTTGAAATCAACGCTATTGTGAATTTTCTGTCTCGGCGTGCTGTTTTCAAGAACAAATGATGTTCTCAATGACTCGTGGCGTCGGATTAATCCCTGAAATGCGCGCTCCAGCTTTTGAATATCTAAAGGCCCTTCTAATATTGCTGCTGCCGGCATGTTGTAGCCGACTCCCGCATCCTCGAACTGGCTGACGATATATGTTCGCTGCTGTGCCAGGGAAAGCGGGTAATGCTCCTGTTTTTCAGCAGGTTCAATCACCGAAAACTCCCGGCTTTCTCTGTGATCAGCCTCCTCTGCAAGAGCCGCAATCGTCGGATGCTCAAACAAATATTGAAGCGGAATCTCGACGCCTGTTTCCTTATGAATCTTTGTTAAAAGGGTCATGGCTTTCAATGAATGCCCGCCAGTTTCAAAGAAATTGTCAAAGATCCCCGCCTTCTCAACGTTCAGTACGTCCTGCCAAATGGCTGCGATTGCTTTTTCAGTCTCATTTCGCGGCGGTGTATAGGCAGTGCCGCTGACAGCCTTCACCTCTAGTGCAAACAGCTTGCGGCGGTCGACTTTGCCGCTTGGCGTAAGCGGAATTTCTGTCACTTCTGTAAAGTAAGCCGGCACCATATAGTCAGGAAGCTGTCTGGCCGCATGCGCCCTCAAGCCGGCTGGCGCAAATTCGCTTTCAGGCTTCTGCACAACATATGTGCAAACCTCAAGATTTCCCTGTTCGTCAGGGCGTGCCAAAACAACGGCTTTTGCAACGTCTGGCGCCTGCTGAATCACGGCTTCAATTTCCCCAAGCTCAATCCGGTATCCGCGGACTTTGACCTGGTCATCCTCTCTGCCTAAATATTCGATTGTTCCATCTGGAAGCCAGCGCACCACGTCTCCGGTCCGGTACATGCGATCGCCCGGCACGAATGGATCTTGTAAAAACTTCTCTTCCGTTAATTCAGGCAAATGTAAATAGCCTCGGCCCACACCGTCTCCCGCGATATAAAGCTCGCCCGCCACGCCTTCAGGCTGCAGCCGGCCTTTTTGATCCAAAATATATAAGCGGTTATTCCCCAGCGCTTTCCCGATCGGCACATACGCTGATTGAACTGCATTCTCAGGGATAACCGGATGAACAGACGCGTCAACGCATGTTTCAGTCGGCCCGTACACATTGGTCAACCGCGGCGCTGTGCCGGCTTCTTTAAACAGCTTGAGCAGCTTGTCCGCAACAACAGATGACAGGCCTTCTCCTCCGATCAGCATGTGCTTCAGTTTTAGGCCTTCAAAATCGCCCGCTGCTACCAGCATTTGCAAATGAGCCGGTGTTCCATCCGTCGCCTCAATGCTGTTTCTCCGATAATATGCAGCAAGGGCGGCCCCGTTCGTCACAGTTTTCTTCGGTACGATATAAAGGGTTTGTCCCAAAAGAAGCGACGCGAAGATCTGCTTCACTGACGCATCGAAGTGGAACGGCGCAAGCAATGCCATCCGCAGGGTTTGGCTGCCGCTTTGATAAATCGTCTGCTGCAGAGATTCAACCAAATGATGAACCTGGCGATGCTCGATCATAACTCCTTTCGGGCGTCCGGTTGTTCCCGATGTATAAATAATGTAGGCAAGGTTCCGTGCGTTCACATCTGCATTCAGGCTTTCTTCTGCACCTTCTGCAATTGCCTGATCTAAGTCAATCAGCTCAGCATCGGCTTCAGGTGCCGCAACCTTCGATTCAGTCAGGATGAAGTCCGCCCCGCAGTCCTCCAAAATATATTGAATGCGCTCAGCAGGAAAACCCGGATCAATCGGCACATAGGCCCCGCCGGCTTTTAAAATCCCCATGATAGCTGTAATCATCCGTTCAGAGCGTTCAATCAAAACCGCGACAGGACTGTCCGGGCCAACCCCTTTCTGTTTCAGCACATTGGCGATGCGTGCGGATTGTTCATGTAACATTCGATAAGACAATGTACGATCTTCAAATACAACCGCTGGATGATCTGAAAGCTGCTCAGCCTTTTCTTGGAACAGTTTCGGGATCGTCATGTCCTTACGGTAGCTCACAGATTTACCGCCGGCCCTCGCAAGCAGCTTCTCTTTCTCCGCATCAGAAATCATCGTTAATTCATCAATTGTATGTTCTGGATGCGTTAACGCGTTCTCCAGCATTGTAATCATGCGCTCACAAATCATGTTGATTTCTTCACTTGTAAATAAAGCAGTGCGGTAATCAAAATCTATGGTGAGTTTCCCAGTATCCCATCGATCCTTCACATGGATCGAGACATCATTTAATCCGCTGCCGCTGAAAATCGCCTCAGTCAAAAAGGCAAGGTCCTCTTCTTTTTGCCACTGCATCACCTGATATTCAAGAGAAACAGTAAACAGCTTGGTCAGAGAGCTCTTTGTTTCACGCAAATCGTTGATCAGGAGATTATACGGGTACTTTTGGTGGCGGAGTGTCTTCATGAGATCCTTCATCCGGTCTTTGACAAATTCTAAAAACGCCTGCCCGCCGTCAATGTTTGTCCGAAGCGGAACCGTAGAAACAAACATGCCAAGCATCTGCTTCTCTTTCGCATTTGTCCGGTTGCCCATAAAGGTTCCCGTCACAACATCATTCTGGCCGCTGACCCTGTACAAGTAGGCGGCGAGCAACGATTGAAATACCGAAAGAACACTGACTTTATTCGCTTCACAAAACGACAGAATCTGCTGATGAAGCGCTTCAGGCACATCTTTAGAGAACCTCTCAGCATCTAAACTTCCTCCTGCGGAAGCGTTCCGTTTCAAGGAAACAAGTTCAGGCACCGATTCAAATTGTTTGTTCCAAAACGCCTTGTCCTTTTCAAACCGCTTCGATTGAGCATAGTCCTGTTCAGATAAAACATGATCGATAAATGAATGCGAGATACCTTCTTTTGTCTCTGAGCCGCTGGCTAATTCTAAATAAATGTGCATGATCGCATTCCCGAGAATATTCATGGAGATACCATCAGAAATCACGTGATGAACATTTGCGTAAAACCACACTTCATTTTCCTTTATGGTGAACAAGGAAAAACGGAACAAATCACAATCGTACAACGGCAACGGTTTTTTCGTTTCCTCCCGGCTCCATTGTGAAATAAACTCTATCGCATTCGGATCTTCAGTAGTGTCAGTATGTTTTATATCAACAGGCCGATACTCGCTAATATATTGAACAGGCTCCCCGTTTTCATCTAGCCGCAACCGAAGGCGCATGGCGTCATTTCTGCGAATAAACTCTTGAATCGCCTGCTCAACAAGCACATAATCAATCGCATCAGCTGAAACCAGCTTACCAATCCCCGCAAGATTTGAAATGCTCGTGTGAGGATAAAATTTTTCTGTGTACCAAATTCGTTTTTGTGCATCCGTTAAAGGGTAAAAAGTTATTTCCATATTGTCATACCTCCCCTAATCTTTATAAGCAGTGAACATGTGCAACGCATTTTCTCTTTCTTATCCATATCAGCTTTTAATTCTTATGAACTAACAGACGAAATAGCCCAAAGTACTTAAAAAGCAGTGCTTCCAATCAAAAAACAGATGGCCGCTATTAAAGCAGGCTGCCGTCAGTCAGTATTGCGGCGTTTAACACAAGCGGATAAAGACCGCAAGACCCCATCCTAATAAGAAACCAATTTCGGCTATTTATTCATTGTTTTCAATATTTTTTATCTTTCTACCGTTCACTTTAAATGAAAAAAATGTTTTTATCACCGAAAAATGGGTGAAAAGTTTCATGCGGGATGCCGAAATATTCCAGTTTATTTACAGGGATATTTTTGCGGGATGCCGAAATCATTTCCACTAAACATTATTTACAGAAAAATAAAAATTTTCAAACCAAACTGCTGCGTTCAATCTTTTTTTATTGCTGAATGCAATTTACAATCTTTACATGACTATGTGTACCGCGCAAAAACCGAAAAACAGGCAAAAAAAAGACACCCTTGCGAAGAGCGTCTTACAACGATTCTTTCATGACATTTTTGTCGATATCAATCAATTCCATATAGCCTTTCCCCCACTCATACATGGCTTCAAGAATAGGCATGAGGCTTTCTCCATGCAGGGTCAGAGAATACTCAACCTTCGGCGGGACAACCGGATACACTTCCCTGTGAACAATCATATCCTGCTCAAGCTCTCTCAGCTGATTCACGAGGATCTTCTGCGTAATATCAGGAATCAATGTTTTTAATTCATTGAACCGCTTTGTGCCTTCTTTTCCTAAATGCCATAAAATGAGCATCTTCCATTTACCGCCAATCACTGCAAGCGTTAATTCCTTCTCACAATTAAACCTTTTGTCGTCCATCCGGCTCAATAGAATCCCCCCTTAGTAACCTTTTTGTATGTTAGATACGTATCATCACTTACTTACTTTTTTTGCAGACTCTTTTTTCATTATACTCACTCATAAAATCAAGCGAAAGAAATCTGATTGTCTCTCCTCACAGTATCCTCCAAGTAACTTGTTGACTTCAAAGTGCCTACTTCTCAACAAAAGAGGGAACCTATAGAATGAACAATAATTCAAGAAAGGGAGTTGATCAACAATGGAATTACAGCTTGCATTAGACCTCGTCAACATTCCAGAAGCCATTGAGCTCGTCAAAGAGGTAGAACAATACATCGACGTAGTTGAAATTGGAACACCGGTCGTCATCAATGAAGGCCTAAGAGCCGTTAAAGAAATAAAAGAAGCATTTCCTCAATTGAAGGTTCTTGCAGACCTGAAAATCATGGATGCCGGAGGCTACGAAATTATGAAAGCGTCGGAAGCAGGCGCTGACATCATCACCGTTTTAGGGGCTACAGACGATGCAACGATTAAAGGCGCAGTAGAAGAAGCCAAAAAACAAAAGAAGAAAATCTTAGTGGACATGATTAACGTGAAAGATATCGAATCCCGTGCGAAAGAAATTGACGCACTCGGTGTTGACTACATCTGCGTCCACACTGGCTATGATCTTCAAGCAGAGGGCAAAAACTCTTTCGAAGAATTAACGACAATCAAAAATACCGTAAAAAACGCAAAAACCGCAATCGCGGGCGGCATCAAACTTGATACACTGCCAGAAGTGATCAAGCAAAACCCTGACCTTGTCATTGTTGGGGGCGGAATTACAAGCGCAGCTGATAAGGCGGAAACAGCTTCAAAAATGAAGCAGCTGATTGTCCAAGGATAACTCCTATGAAAACGACTGAATACGTAGCGGAAATTCTCAATGAGTTACACCGTTCAGCAGCTTATATTTCTAATGAAGAGGCTGACCAGCTTGCCGATCACATTCTTTCATCCCACCAAATTTTCACCGCGGGTGCGGGGCGGTCTGGCCTGATGGCAAAATCCTTCGCGATGAGACTGATGCACATGGGCTTCAACGCCCATATTGTAGGTGAGATTCTCACTCCGCCGCTCGCCGAAGGAGATCTAGTTATTATCGGCTCAGGATCAGGCGAGACAAAAAGCTTGATTCATACCGCAGCAAAAGCAAAAAGCTTACACGGAATTGTTGCCGCTTTAACCATCAATCCGGAATCAAGCATCGGAAAACAAGCGGACCTCATCATCAGAATGCCTGGTTCTCCTAAAGACCAGTCAAACGGAAGCTATAAAACCATTCAGCCAATGGGATCATTATTTGAACAAACTTTGCTGCTCTTCTATGATGCAGTGATTTTAAAACTCATGGAGAAAAAAGGACTCGATTCTGAAACTATGTTCACTCACCACGCAAACCTTGAATAGCATCACACAACCGGCCTGAAGATCAGGCCGGTTTTATTTTTTCTAAAATAAAACTTTAAACCCGAAAACCCGATAAGTAATATGACCTACAAATCCTAAAAGGAGGAATTATGTTGATAAAACGATTTAAGATGAAGCTAGGAACTAAAATTCTTTGCCTCGTTTTCGTGGTGATTCTTTTGTTTTCGGCATCAGTTGGCACTGTGATGCTTAAGGAAATTACAGAAAACATGAAACAAATGGCAACTGAAAAAGCGAAAGGTGATCTCGCTTTAAGCAGCACTTATATTGATGATGTCATGTCAGGCGACTGGCAGGTGAAAAACAATAAGCTCTATAAAGGGCAAACACAAATCAATGGAAATGAAGATATTGTTGATCTGCTTGGTGAAAAGACAGGTGATACCATTACCATTTTCCAAGGCGATACTCGTGTTGCAACCAATGTCATGAAGAATGGCGAAAGAGCTGTCGGCACCCAGGCTTCTTCTGAAGTTATTGCCGCTGTTTTAAAGAAAGGAAAGCGTTTTTACGGACAAGCAGATGTAGCAGGTTCTTCTTATCAGACTGCATACATGCCGTTAAAAGATCAAAACGGGAGCATCATCGGCATGCTGTATACCGGAGCTAATCAAAGTATTTTAGCATCACTTACACAATCACTTTTCACTCAATTCGCTATCGTTCTTGTTATCGTCATTATGCTATCAGTCATCCTTGTCTTGGTTTTCACCAGAAAAATCAACAAGCGCCTGAACGCTTTAAAAAGCGCCTTTGAAAGTGCCGGAAACGGAGATATGACAATAGAGGTGTCAGACAAAACCGGTGACGAGCTATCAGAACTAAGCGTCTATTATAATAAGATGAGAATGAAGCTGAACGATACCATACAAACCGTACAACAATCAGCCCTTCAGCTTGCGTCAGCCTCTCAGCAGCTCTCAGCCGGAGCAGAGGAAACAAATCAAGCTTCAGAAAAAATCACAGAAGCTGTACAGCAGATTGCAAATGGAGCCCAAGATCAGATCATCCGAATTGAAAATAGTGAAAGCTCATTAAAACAAGCTTCAGCAGACATCCGGGATATTTCTGCAAATACTGCCGCTATCGCTGACAAAGGGCAGCTCGCTCAATCAAAAGCAGACATTGGACAAAAGGAAATTGCAAATGTACAGGCGCAAATGGATGCGATTCACCAGTCAATTCAGAAAAGCGGAGAAATCATACACCAGTTAGACGGCCGCTCTAAACAAATTGAGCAAATTTTATCGGTCATCACCCAAATTGCCGATCAGACAAACCTGCTTGCGCTGAATGCAGCTATTGAAGCTGCCAGAGCCGGTGAACAAGGAAAAGGCTTTGCTGTTGTTGCTGATGAAGTACGGAAATTAGCAGAAGAGTCTCAACAGTCCGCGGGGCAGATTTCAAAACTGATCATAGAAATACAAAAGGATATGAACCGGTCTGCAAGATCTGTTGAGCATGTGAAAACAGAAGCTGCAGAAGGAGTCACCATGATCCAGCACACCAGAGATGCATTTAAGGAAATTGCAGCTGCAACAGGTGAAATCAGCGCCGAGATTAGTGATTTATCAGCATCTGTAACAAACATTTCAGCCAGTGCACATCAAATAAATGATTCCTTTGCAGCCAATACGGCCGACATTAAAGAATCTACTAAAAATACCCGGCAAGCGGCTGCATTAACAGAGGAGCAATTTGCTGCAATGGAGGAGATTACCGCAGCTTCTGAAACACTTTCTCAATTAGCTGAGGAGCTTACCGGTATCATAAGCCAATTTAAAATGATTAATCAAGCCGAAAACGGCTGATGACTTACTATCATTATTGTAAATTGGCAATCGTATTTTGCTGAAAACAAATATTTCGATCTGCTAAAATTACGATTTCTGCAATAAACTGAGCGTAAAACATAAAATTTAAACCTTTACACCAAATGCTTTCTGGATTACTCTTGTGTCAGTTTTAAAAGCGGGAGGTGAACATCACGACGGACATCATAAAAACGATACTTCTCGTCATCGTCATCATAGCAGCTGCAGCTGCCGGCCTGATAAAAGGAGACTTTTTCTCAGCTGATCAAAAAACGTCTCAAACGAAAGAATATGATGAAACAATCGCCTTCCCATCTGACCGGTATCCCGAAACTGCCAAGCATATTAAGGATGCGATAAATGAGGGGCACTCAGAGGTGTGCACTATCGACAGAGACGGAGCTGAGGAACGCCGCGAGCAATCATTAAAGGACGTACCTTCCAAAAAGGGGTATGACAGAGATGAATGGCCAATGGCCATGTGCAAAGAAGGCGGTGAGGGAGCTTCTGTAGAATACATTTCTCCCGCTGACAACCGCGGAGCAGGCTCTTGGGTCGGGCATCAGCTTACCGATTACCCAGACGGCACAAAGGTTTTATTCACAATTCAGTAAACAGTACATAGAGGAGGAACAGCACATTGATCAAATCATGGAAGCCGCAAGAACTTTCGATTTCATATCACCAATTTACTGTATTTCAAAAGGATTCTACACCTCCTGTAATGGATTGGACTGACGAAGCGATTGAAAAAGGATATGCTGCGGCAGACGGAGCCATTTCCTTTGAGGCACAGCGAAATACAAAGGCCTTTATTCTTTTGCGCCTGAACAGTTCAGAAACAGTAAGCTCGTATGAAAAAAAAGTGACTGTTCCTTTTCATATCACAGAAAACGGAATTCATATTGAAAGCATCATGTCTAAAAGACTATCCTTTGATCTGCCTAAAGGAGACTATCAATTGACATGCTGGACTGTGCCGGCTGAAATGTCAGATTTGCACGCCGACACTTATATTATTGATGCTGTTTCTGTGTAATGAAAAACCCCTGAGAGAATAACTCTCAGGGACTCTTTATAAACTTTCTCCGTTCGTCTTGATGACATCTTGATACCAATAAAAGCTTTTTTTCTTCAAGCGTTTTAAATCGTATGTGCTTTCTTCATCACGATTGACATATACAAATCCGTATCTTTTTTGGTAGCCGTTCAGCCAGCTTAACAAATCAGTAAACGACCAGCTGCAATAGCCGATTAAATCGACACCGTCACTGATGGCTTGTCTGCATTGCTCAAGATGCGAACGTAAATAATCAATTCGATAATCATCCTGTACAGAGCCGTCCTCAACTTTATCAAATTCACCCAAACCGTTCTCTGTTATAAACACTGGAAGCTGATAGCGGCTTGTAATTCGGCGAAGACCGATACGCAGCCCAATTGGGTCAATTGTCCAATCCCAGTTGCTCGTTGTCAGATACGGATTTTTTTTCGTTTTGAACACTCCGGGTATCCCCGTCTCCTGATTGGTTCCCTTTTGGCCTGTCGTATTCATTTTCCCTTCAGACACACCATCAAGCGGATTTCGTTCATAGGTGATCGTCTGATAATAATTGACACCTACAAAATCAGGCTTCCCTTTGGCAAGCAGCTCCATATCTCCTGCTTCGATTGTCGGCGCCCATCCCTGTTTTTCCAAGTAGCGGAATGGAATTTGCGGGTAGGTTCCCCAGCAATACATGTCAAGCCACCAATTGTTCATAAATTCTTCGGCGTTTTCAAATGCCAGTATATCCTCTGGATGGCTTGATAAAGGGTAAGCCGGAGAATAAGCAAAGCTAGGACCTATTTTGCCTTCAGGCACATATTCTCTAAATGATTCGATGGCTTTTGCATTAGCCAGAAACGCAATATGATTTGCTTCGTAAAATCGTTTTCTGTCTTTCACTCCAGGCGGATGCATGGCTGTAATAAATCCATGATTAAAATTGTAGTTCTGTTCGTTTAATGTAACCCAATATTTCACCCTGTCTCCAAAACGTTTATAAAGAGTAATACAGTAGTGATTAAAATCCTCTATGATGTTTCTGGATTCAAACCCGCCGTATTCGTCCATAAGCGCTTGAGGCAAATCCCAGTGATATAAAGTCAGAACCGGCTCGATGTGATGAGAAAGCAATTCATCAATCAGACTATCGTAAAACGCTAGACCTGCTTCATTGATCTCTCCTTTTCCTTTTGGAAAAACCCGTGGCCAGCTGACGGAAAATCGATACGCTTTTAACCCCATCTCAGCCATCAGAGCGACATCTTCTTTAAATCGGTGATAATGGTCAACCGCAATGTCGCCATTGGTTCCTTTAAACGTTTTGCCCGGTATTTTCGTAAACACATCCCAAACAGAGGGGCCTTTGCCATCTTCATTCCAAGCGCCTTCAATCTGGTACGCTGCAGAAGCAGAGCCCCACAAAAAATGTTTCGGAAAAGATTCTGGATGCTGGTGGATCATAGTGTTTATCACTCCTGAATTATTTGATAAACCTATCATAGGCTATGAAACGCGTTTCAGATCAACTCGATGTTAGTCGCGGAACAGCTCAGCTAATATTGCCTACCTGTAAATAACGCAAAAGCACCCAATTCCCATTGGATGCTTTCCATTTTAATGTCTTTTTTCAAATTTATGCGGATGAGGATGGTGCTTTGGAACAAAGCCGTTTTGTTTCATCATTTCAAAGTGTTTGTCCAAGTGATTTTTGATGTGTTCTCCTCTTTCTTTAGGCAGGATACCGTATTGTACATACTTTGAGATCACGTCTTTGCGCTTTTTAAGAATCTCTGCTTCCAGTTGTTCAATCTCTTTCTTTTGCTGATCTGTCAGTGTAACATTTGCGGGAGGCTGCTGCTGTTTTTCAGCGGCCTCTGCTGTACCGGTCAGAGAAATGACAGCCGCTGCAATGAACATTGTGATGATGTTGATGGTTATTCGTTTCATCCAATTTATTCCTCCAATCCTATTTTTCATATGGTTTGCTGCCTTGTATTTTTTATGCATAAAAATAAAAAGAGCGAACCATTATTCGCTCTTTCTAATCTCTTCGTCAGTATTAAGTTCTTCTTCACCTGGTGTCGCATAAGTGACATATGTTCCCGCGATTAAATCATGCAGGGTCCGTTTGTCTTCTCGTACGGCAATCAGAATCAGGCTGGCGATCAAGCCGAGTCCGAAGGTTATAGCGTAAACCAGGCCGGCTACAATAACCCGTAAAAACATTGTTAACAGGCTGACTTGTGATCCGTCTTTTTTTACGATTCTGATTCCGCAGATTCTTTTTCCGATAAGGTAGCCGCGCCAAAACACCGGCAGCAAAATAGAGTACAGCAGTACAATCCGGATGGTTTGTAAATATTCATTTGACTCCCCATTATGGTTTAAATGTTTCCATTTTCTTTCTCATCGAATATATCATATGCCTTAGGGGCATCAGCAAGGGCTTAAATTTTATCGGTTTCATGTCTCTTGACCATTTCTTCCGGTATTGGCATAGATGAGTGACGGGTCTGCTGCATCCTTCACTTTCACATGCGTTTCCTTGGTACGTCTGGCATTCATCCTTGGACAATTCCTTTTTTTCATCACCTCTTCCCTTCATAGACGCTTTTAAACACCCACCCATGCCTTTTGTATACACAATTCGAACTTTTTGAAAACGCGATCAACATATTGCAACCCCTTATGTTCAATGCTATCTTTTTAGTTGATTAACAGATTGGGGGAACTATAGGTGAAATCATTCATGCATTCCAAAGCCGTTATATTCAGTTTCACAATGGCTTTCTTTCTTATATTGGCAGCCTGTTCCGGCAAAAATGAAGCCGATTCCAAGGATACAGGCTGGGAGCAGATTAAGGATAAAGGGAAAATCGTAGTCGCTACATCAGGCACGCTTTATCCCACTTCTTATCATGATACCGACTCTGGCTCCGATAAGCTGACGGGCTACGAGGTTGAAGTTGTTCGTGAAGCGGCAAAACGCCTGGGATTGAAGGTTGAGTTCAAGGAGATGGGCATTGACGGGATGCTGACAGCGGTGAACAGCGGACAGGTTGACGCAGCCGCGAATGACATCGATGTGACGAAGGACCGCGAGAAGAAGTTCGCATTTTCTACTCCATATAAATATTCATACGGTACAGCAATTGTCCGAAAAGACAATTTATCAGGGATTAAAACGCTCAAGGATTTAAAAGGGAAGAAAGCGGCTGGCGCGGCTACAACCGTCTACATGGAGGTCGCGAGAAAATACGGCGCCAAAGAAGTGATTTATGATAATGCGACGAATGAGCAATATTTAAAAGATGTTGCCAACGGACGCACTGACGTCATTTTAAACGACTATTACCTGCAGACACTTGCGCTCGCGGCATTCCCGGATCTCAACATTACAATTCATCCTGACATCAAGTACATGCCGAACAAACAGGCCCTTGTCATGAAAAAAAGCAATGCGGCACTTCAGAAAAAGATGAACGAAGCATTGAAAGAGATGAGCAAGGATGGCTCTTTGACTAAACTGTCGAAACAATTCTTCAATAAAGCAGATGTATCAAAAAAAATTGATGCCGACGTTCAGGACGTTGATTTGTAATCGGACGCCATGATCAATAGCATTCAATGGGAATATATTTTCAACACGAAGCTGGCTATTGAATCGTTCCCTTATGTCATAAAAGGCATTGGGTATACACTGCTCATCTCTTTTGTAAGCATGTTTGCGGGAACTGTGATCGGCCTGTTCATATCACTCGCCAGAATGTCTAAGCTTGCTTTGTTAAGATGGCCGGCGAAGCTCTATATCTCATTTATGCGGGGCGTTCCGATTTTAGTGATTTTGTTTATCCTTTATTTCGGGTTTCCTTATATCAGCATTCAATTTTCCGCTGTCACGGCTGCTTTAATCGGTTTTAGCCTTAACAGCGCCGCCTACATTGCGGAAATTAACCGTTCAGCCATTTCATCCGTCGAAAAAGGACAGTGGGAAGCCGCATCCTCGCTGGGTCTTTCCTATTGGCAGACGATGAGGGGCATCATTTTGCCGCAATCGATACGTATTGCGCTGCCTCCGCTTGCCAATGTATTGCTCGACTTAATCAAGGCGTCATCTCTCGCTGCGATGATTACAGTGCCGGAATTGCTCCAGCATGCGAAAATCATCGGGGGCAGAGAGTTTGATTATATGACCATGTATATTCTGACCGCTCTCATTTATTGGGCCATCTGCTCCATTGCCGCGGTCTTTCAGAATATCCTTGAGAAAAAATACGCTCATTATGTTTAAACAAACGTTTCATTAAAAAAAGCCGTTCCCCATGGGACGGCTTTTTTTCTATTGATTCAGCTTCCATTTAAACGGGTCCTCAAACAGCGACCAGTCGGAATCAAATTCATACTCAGTCAACAGGCATTGATCAAGCTCTTTCGTGATCGTTTCTTCATCCAGGTCAGTTCCGATAAAAACTAGCTGCGTTAGGCGGTCGCCGAACTCCGGGTCCCACTCCTCCAGGATTTCCGGCTCCTGCTGTTTGACTTGCTCCTGCTCAAGCTTCGGCAGCGCCGCCACCCAATAAGATACAGGCTCAATCGTAACCGACGGACCTGCTTGCGACATCAGCAAAGCGAGGTTGTTATGAGATGCGCACCAGACGATTCCTTTGGCACGAACCACGTTCTTTGGCATTTGATCTATCCATTGATAAAACCGTGTAGAATGAAACGGCAAACGTCTCTTATATACAAATGAAGAGATACCGTATTCTTCTGTTTCCGGGGTGTGTTCCGCATGGCCTGCCGTCAGCTCTTGAATCCAGCCGGCCGATCCGCTCGCTTCCTCGAAGTTAAATAACCCTGTATGCAAAATCTCCTGCGGTTTTACATTTCCTTTGACGGAACGAATGAACTTGGCTCTTGGCTGCAGTTTACGAAGAACTTTTTCAAGCTGTTCGAGCTCTTGCTCGCTGACCAAATCACATTTATTTAAGATCAGTACATCGCAAAACTCAATTTGATCGATCAAGAGGTCGGCGATTTCTCTTTCATCCTCTTCCCCCAATGCTTCTTTGCGGTCCAGAAGGCTTTCGCCTGACTGATAATCATGCCAAAAACGGTTGGCATCAACCACTGTCACCATCGTATCCAGCTGACAGAATTTTGTAAGATCGATTCCCATCTCTTCATCGATATAAGAGAAAGTCTGGGCCACCGGGATCGGTTCGCTGATTCCTGTTGATTCGATGACGATATAATCAAACCGTCCGTCTTTTGCCAGCTTCTCAACTTCAATTAATAAGTCTTCGCGAAGCGTGCAGCAAATGCAGCCGTTTGACATTTCCACAAGCTTTTCATCTGTTCTGGAAAGGCCCCCTTCCTGCTTGACCAAGCCCGCGTCAATGTTCACCTCGCTCATATCGTTTACGATAACCGCTATTTTCAAGCCTTCGCGATTTTGCAGAATGCTGTTCAGCAATGTTGTTTTTCCCGCACCTAGATAACCGCTCAGTACGGTAACCGGAATTTTTTTCATAATAATGCCTCCGTTAAAATAGAATGATTACGATTTAAATTGTATACTTTGCCATATGTACAATGGTGTAGAGCAGCTTTTCGCGCTCATTTCTCGCTGCCGCCCGATTTATAAATCAGTAAAGGCTCCAACCGCGTTTAATCCTTTTCCCCATCGCAAATCCTTGCCGACATTCGGAAAACCGCAGCTTGCATAAAGCAATTGCTCTACTTGAAATGCTGAACCGATGGAGAGCGCAAATATCTCATCAGAATGCGGCTTGTGTATCGTCTCCAGTTTTCAAGAGACGCTTCATGGGGATCAATGACAGCAAGATCCTTAGCCTTTCCGCTTTTCACAGATACAGCCAATGATAAGCCCTTTATCATAAAACGTAATTGTTACGATTTAAATTGTATGGTCTTTTTTCCTTTTTGTCAACGGTTTTCAATTCAGCTGATCACCACTTTTGTATGTTCAGGGATATTTTCATATATCCATTTCGCATCTGGAATGGTCAGCCTGATACAACCGTGAGATGCTTTCGTTCCTAGTTTTTCTGCTTCCGTTTTGATGACTTTTTGATCCTTTGTCATTGGCACACTATGAAATAGAAATTCGCCGTGGTTTTTCCATGATACCCAGTATTCTGCGCCTTCCTGGTATCCTTCGGAGAAAAACCATTCTCCCCGTTCAGGCTCTACATAAAAGGTGCCCTTTGGCGTAGCATCATCTTTTGTTTGATCAAGACCAGAAGAGATCATCATTGTATAGATAGTGTTGCTTCCTTCCTTGATGTAAGCCTTCTGCTCCTTCACATTCACATCAATCCAGACATGCTTCTGTTTAATATCCGGGTATTCTCCGCCCGAAGGCTTCGTCCAATCAATGCTTGTTTTTGCTGTTTTTCGAACGTCCGTTATGTTTTCGACCGTTTTCTTTGTATTGATACTTGCGTGTTCTTCTGCATGATCGGAGCAGGCTGACAGCAGGCTGGCTGGCATAAGAACTGCAACAATGAATAATGAGAGTTTCATATTCTATCCACTTCCTTCGAAAAACACAGCTTCGCATAGGCATCGTGGAGATGGATCGATTCTTCATTTCGGCATTCAATCTCAAAGGCTGACACCCATTCAAGCTCAAACAAATCAGCAGCAATCAGCCGGACGAGATCCTCAACAAATCTCGGGTTTTCATAGGCCGTTTCTGTCACGGCTTTTTCATCAGGCCGCTTCAATACCGGATGCAGTCTCGCAGAAGCATTTGATTCTGCGGCGTGAAGCAAATCGGCTTTAAAATCGCTTGGCAGCGATGCGGCCGGATGAATATCCGCCCAAATGCTGACCGTTCCCCTCTGATTATGGGCGCTGTATTCGCTGATTTCCTTGGAGCAAGGGCACAGAGTCGTTACTTTTGCTGAGATGCCGGCACGCTGTTTAAACGGCTGATCTTTGCGATAGGTGACAGACATGAATATATCAGCATGCATCAAACCCGCTTTCTCAAGCTTCGGGCTTTTCCGTTCGAAAAACCACGGAAACCTCACTTCAACTGTGGCAGATGATATGTCCATGTTTTCTGCAAGCTCTTTCGTAAATTGCTGAAGAGAGGAAAATGAGAGAACCCAGCCATTTTGATGATAGACTTGCAGCAGCTCTGTTAACCGGCTCATGTTAATCCCTTTCTGATTTCTCGGCAAATTACAAGTCATTGTAAAGTTCGCAGCCGTTGTTTGCTCGGCAGGCATCATGGCAGAAGTGATTGTGACTGGTTGGGACACATTAGCGACACCTACATGCTGAATATCAAAAAAATAATCCTTCCTGATATTTTGCAGGTCCTTCATTTTCTCTTTTTCCACTGGTTTCTCGCCTTTGATCGGACTGACCGATCCAAAGTATTGAAGACGCTCCGTTTTTTTCGGGAGCAGCGTATGTTGATTCATTCAGAAAACTCCTCTCACTAACAAATCGTAATAATTACTATTTATTTTGATCGGTTCACTGTTGAAAATCAAGAGAAAATAAAAAAGACACGCACAAACGCGTGTCCGTCAAAAACCTACACATCCGCCGGGCTGCTTTCCGCGCTCCAGCTTTTTCTCCAGTAATAGCCTGCGGCAAGCACAAGTGCAAACGCCAGCAGCGCGATACAGGAAAACGTGATAAAACCGATAGCATATGTGCCTGTCATCTGTTTGAGAGATCCTAAGATGTTCGGCAGGAAAAACCCACCGATTCCTCCGGCCGCACCGACAATTCCCGTCACCATGCCAATTTCTTTGCGAAAACGCTGCGGCACGAGCTGGAATACTGCGCCGTTTCCCATTCCGAGCCCCATCATTCCGACAAACAATAGAACAATAACCATTGAGAGAGATGGCAGGCTGCTGACTCCGGCCATACACAGTGCCACGATGACAAACAATACAGAAAGAACTTTCGTGCCGCCGACACGATCCGAAATCAAGCCCCCGACAGGCCGGAAAAAGCTCCCCGCCGCCACACATAATGTAACGAAGTCCCCTGCGTGAATTTTTGACAGCTGGTATTGATCAACAAAGAAAATAGATAAAAAGCTTGAGAGCCCGACAAATCCGCCAAATGTGACGCTGTACAGCAGGCAGAAAAACCATGTTTCCTTTTGCCCGAACACATGCAGATAGCTTTTGAGCGGCTGGGGAGACGGCTGTGCAGGGGAATCCTTTGCCATGGATACAAAAAGAATAAAGACGATCAATAATGGAATTAGCGCAATTCCCATGACAATGTGCCAGCCGAACTGCTCTGCCAGACGAGGGCCAAACAGGGTTGCAAACAACGTGCCGCTGTTCCCCGCTCCGGCAATCCCCATCGCAAGCCCCTGCAAATGAGGCGGATACCAGCGGCTGGCCATAGGCAGCGCAACGGCAAAGCTTGCCCCCGCCACGCCAAGCAGAATCCCGATGGCATACAGCTCAGTCAGGGAACGGCCGCCGAATGTCCCCCAAAGGAGCGGAATCATCGTCACCAGCATCCCGATCACTGCCGTTTTTTTCGGTCCGATTCTGTCCGTTAAAATACCAAGAATGATACGAAACACTGATCCAGATAAAATCGGCACAGCTACGACAAGCCCTTTCTCAAAAGGAGACAGGCCAAAATCCTGAGAAATATAAACACCCAGCGCCCCTAGCATAACCCATATCATAAAACTGACATCAAAGTATAAAAAGGAACAGAGCAACGTGAGTGGATGACCGCTAGTTTTCAGTTCCGACAGCTTCATAAGATTCCCCTTTCTAGACCCTCATTATTTTACATTTTCTGAATCAAGGATATAGGACCATTATTTTCTGGAAAAGACATGTGTAAGTTTTTGTGACACGTTTAATGCGTTAACAGTGCATTGTGACATAATTTTTAATAGGAGAAAACTTACGAGCTTCGCCAAAGGAGGTCTGATACATGAAGAAACAAAGATTGGTGTTAGCGGGAAACGGCATGGTCGGAATCCGCTGTATTGAAGAAGTATTAAAGCTGAATCGCCACAT
The DNA here is from genome assembly GCF_038006165.1 of Bacillus sp. FSL W8-1202. Lineage (NCBI taxonomy): Bacteria > Bacillati > Bacillota > Bacilli > Caryophanales > Bacillaceae > Bacillus > Bacillus sp. FSL W8-1202. Next base: position 1,476,128 of record NZ_JBBOUR010000001.1, on the reverse strand, counting down.
GTTTGAGATTGTCATTTTCGGAAGCGAGCCGCATCCCAATTACAATCGCATTCTCTTATCCTCTGTATTGCAGGGTGAAGCGTCACTCGATGATATTACACTGAACAGCAAGGATTGGTACGACAAGCACGGGATCACGCTTTACACAGGCGAAACGGTTATTCAAATTGATACAGATCAGCAGCAGGTCATAACGGATCGCAAGCGCATCCTGTCTTATGACAAATTCATTGTGGCAACAGGTTCCTCCCCTCATATTCTCCCTATCCCCGGGGCAGACAAAAAAGGTGTCTATGGATTTCGGACAATAGAAGACTGCCAAGCGCTGATAAACATGGCCCAGCACTTTCAAAAGGCTGCGGTAATCGGAGCCGGCTTATTAGGACTGGAAGCTGCAGTCGGTTTACAGCATCTCGGTATGGATGTCAGTGTCATTCACCACTCCGCCGGCATTATGCAAAAACAGCTCGATCAAACAGCGGCGCGGCTGCTGCAAACAGAGCTGGAACAAAAAGGCCTAACCTTTCTTTTGGAGAAAGACACCGTCTCCATTTCCGGCACCACGAAAGCAGACCGAATCCATTTTAAAGATGGCTCTTCATTAAAAGCAGACTTGATTGTGATGGCGGCCGGCGTCAGACCGAATATTGAATTGGCTGTATCCGCTGGAATCAAAGTGAACCGCGGGATCATCGTGAATGACTTCATGCAGACAAGCGAACCGAATATCTACGCCGTTGGTGAATGCGCCGAGCATAACGGAACGGTGTACGGATTGGTGGCACCGCTTTATGAGCAGGGAAAAGCGCTCGCCAGTCATATTTGCGGCGTTCCATGTGAGGAATATCAAGGCTCAGCACCATCTGCGGCGTTAAAAATAGCTGGAATCGATGTGTGGTCAGCAGGAAAGATCCAAGAGGATGAACACACAACGAGCATCAAAATCTACGACGAACAAGCAGGCGTTTATAAAAAAGCACTTTTTGCAGATGACAAACTGGCCGGCGTTATTTCATTCGGAAACACCCGTGACAAGCAGCGGCTTCTCGACAGCCTGCTTAAACAACGAGACATCTCCATTGTCAAAAAGCAGATCATCGAACCGGAGACAAGCGGCCCTTTATTTGAATCCATGCCTTCCAGTGAAACGATTTGCCAATGCAACACAGTGACGAAAGGCGCGATTGAAGACGCGGTGCACACGAATAGCTTAACAACTGTTGAGGAAGTCAAGCACTGCACCAAAGCCACTGGGTCCTGCGGAGGATGCAAACCGCTCGTTGAGGACCTTTTGAGGTACATGACCAACAGCGAATATACGAAGCCCGCCGGCACACCTTCGTTTTGCAGCTGTACTGATTTTACAGAAGACGACATCATCGCTGAGCTTCAGCGCAGGCCATTCACTAATCCGGCAGAAGTGATGAACCAGCTTGACTGGAAAACAAAAAACGGATGCAGTACTTGTGTTCCTGCGATTCAATACTATCTGGAAATGCTGTACCCTGGGTTTGTCCAGCCTGAGCCAGCCACTGAAGAGACATGCATCCTGATTCCGCAAATGTACGGCGGGCGGACAAACGCGGAGCAGCTAAGAACCATCGCCAACATCATTGAGGCATACAGCATTTCCGACGTATCCATCACTCACGGCCAAAGGCTGAAGCTTTCCGGGATCAAGCCTGCGGATCTCCCGAACATGAAAAAAGACCTGAAAATGCCCGTTTACACCAATGAACCCCGACACGCGCTGCAAAGCATCAAAGCATGTACATGCGGGCAAAATCGATCGATTCAGCAGCTGGCAGCCCAAATCGAAAGACAACTTGAGACGCTTCCCTTACCCGCTCCCATTTCTATCAGCTTATCATGTGAAACAAACTGCACCGATGCCGCCCTGCAAGATGTCGGCGCAATTCGGACACAAGGTGGCTGGGACATTTACATCGGCGGCGTCCGGGGAACTCATGCCCGTTCAGGAGCTCTGTTTTGCGTGACTGAGAACGAAGACAGCACTGCCGGCATGATCAAAGGACTGATCCAGTATTATCGGGAAACGGCTCATTACTCAGAAGCTGTTCATCAGTGGATAGACCGTCTCGGGATCGTTCATATCAGAGAAGTGCTATTCGAAGAAGACCTAAGGGCACAGCTGCTGGAAAGCCTCCAAACAGATCTGTCACTGATTCAAAACCCGACTGTAGAGACGGGCGCATATAAGAAAGGATGAGGCATTTTGACTGAACGACTGCTTAGATATTTCCGTGATAAACAGCAAGACGTCCAATCAGAAAAAACATATGACACTCAATGCCCCTTTTGCAGCATGCAGTGCAAAATGCAGCTCGTGGAACAAACCATCGTCACGCGCAAAAAGTACACTGCGATCGGGATTGATAATCCTACGACACAGGGCAGGTTATGCATGAAGGGCATGAACGCCCACCAGCATGCCCTGAACTCCTCCCGCATCACCCGGCCGCTGCTGAAGAAAAACGGCGAGTTTATGCCTGTTTCCTGGGAAGAAGCACTGAATCATATCAAAGACCAAGTGACAATGATACAAGCAGAACACGGCCATGACGCCATGGCGGTATACGGAAGCGCCTCGATTACAAATGAAGAGGCATATTTGTTAGGGAAATTCGCGCGGGTGGGCTTACAGACAAAATACATCGACTACAACGGGAGGCTTTGTATGTCCGCCGCAGCAACCGCAGCCAACCAAACATTCGGCGCAGACAGAGGCTTAACGAATCCCTTATCAGACATTCCCCACACCCGTGTGATCATTCTGGCCGGCACCAATATCGCGGAATGCCAGCCTACGATTATGCCGTATTTTGAAAAAGCGAAAGAAAACGGAGCTTACATCATTGCCATTGATCCGCGTGAAACAGCAACAACAAAAATCTCCGATCTTCATCTGAAAATCAAACCCGGCACAGACGCCGCCCTCGCCAACGGTCTCGTCAAAATCATCATTGACGAACAGCTTATAAACGAGGATTTCATTCAATCACGAACAAATGGATTCGAAGAGCTGAAGCAGCATACTGACTCGTTGGAGCTGAATGACATCGCCGAACAGACGAGTGTCCCGCTGGCGGATATAAGAAAAGCTGCTGTAAAGTTTGCCAAGGAAACGTCCGGCATGCTGTTTACAGCCCGCGGGATTGAACAGCAAACCGATGGAACAGCGGCTGTGAAAGGCTTCTTAAACATGGTGCTGATCACAGGAAAAATCGGCAAGCCTTACTCAGGTTACGGGGCGATCACCGGACAAGGCAACGGGCAAGGTGCAAGAGAGCATGGCCAAAAAGCCGATCAGCTTCCGGGCTATCGATCTATTGAAAACGAACAACACCGGGCACATGTTGCGAAAGTGTGGGGAATCCATCAGGATGATCTGCCGCGAAAAGGTGTCTCAGCCTATGAAATGATGGAAAAAATCAACGACGGCGACATCAAAGGATTGTTCCTCATGTGCTCCAATCCTGCTGTCTCCAGCCCAAATGCGAATCTCGTGAAAAAGGCTTTAAGGAAACTGACATTCTTTGTTGCAATCGATTTGTTTATTTCTGAGACTGCGAAATACGCAGATGTGATTTTACCCGCCTCCTCTTACTTAGAAGATGAAGGCACCATGACAAATGTAGAAGGACGCGTGACATTAAGAGAAGCAAGCCGGCCATGCCCCGGCGAAGCAAAGCATGATTGGCAGATCATTTGTGATCTCGCATCCGCTCTCGGCAAGGGCCGCTACTTTTCTTATACGTCAGCGGAGGATATTTTTAATGAATTGAGAGAAGCGAGCCGAGGCGGGATTGCCGATTATTCAGGCATCTCATACGGCAGGCTCAGACGTGAAGGCGGCATTCATTGGCCGTGTCCGGAATCTGATCATCCCGGAACTGGGCGCTTGTTTACAGAATCATTTGCTCATCCGGATCAAAAAGCGGCATTAAGTGTGATTCCAAACGAACCACCTGTTCCAAAAGAGAAGCCGACAGCCGATTATCCGCTTTATTTAACGACAGGCAGAGTCATGTCTCACTACTTAACAGGCGTCCAAACAAGAAAAAGCGCCGCCCTTGCCGCGAGACATTTTGAATCGTTTATGGAAATCCATCCGCAAACAGCAGCGACCTACAATATCGAGGACCGTGTACTGGTAAAAATAGAATCGCCGCGGGGAAGCATCACCGTCCGCAGCAAATTATCAGAACAAATCAGAAAAGATACCGTTTTTGTTCCCATCCATTGGGCAGACGCTCAAAATGTGAATGATTTAATCGGGGAAGCCTTAGATCCAGCCTGTAAAATGCCCGGTTTTAAGGTATGCGCCGTCCGAATCAGACCTATTTAAATTTTTCATAAAATTTTTAGAACTTTTCGTATATTTTGTTACATTTTATAACATGTATCTTAAATATTCCTTTTTGCTGTGCTACGCTGGAAAAAACATTTGATAAGGAGCGGATCATCTGATGGGAAAAAAACAGCTAGTTCTTGTTGGTAATGGAATGGCCGGGGTAAGGGCCATTGAAGAGATACTGAGTGTTGCTAAAGACGAGTTTCAGATCACAATTTTCGGTGCCGAACCGCATCCCAATTACAACCGAATCCTTTTGTCAAAAGTGCTTCAAGGCGATACAGATATTAAAGATATTACGTTAAACGATTGGGACTGGTACGAAGAAAACAACATTCAATTGTATACAAATGAAACAGTCATCAAAGTGGACACGGAAAACAAAACAGTCATCACAGATGCAGACAGAATCCAGCCTTACGATGAATTGATCCTGGCGACAGGATCGGTCCCTTTTATCCTTCCGATTCCGGGCGCAGACAAAAAAGGCGTCACAGCTTTCCGGGACATAAAAGATACAGACACAATGCTCGCCGCGTCAAAACAATATAAAAAAGCTGCCGTCATCGGCGGAGGACTACTTGGTTTGGAAGCAGCTCGCGGACTGCTGAATCTCGGCATGGACGTGTCCGTCATCCACCTTGCCCCATTCCTGATGGAGCGCCAGCTTGATGCAACGGCAGGACGCCTGCTGCAAAACGAGTTAGAAAAACAAGGTATGACCTTTTTACTTGAAAAGCAAACAGAAGAAATTGTCGGTGACGACCGTGTCGAAGGCCTCCGATTCAAGGATGGCACAAGCATTGAAGCTGATTTAGTCGTCATGGCTGTCGGCATCCGCCCAAATACAACGCTCGGGGCCGAGAGCGGCATTCCGGTTAACCGCGGCATCATCGTCAACGATTATATGCAGACTGAAATCCCGCACATTTACGCGGTCGGCGAATGTGCCGAGCACCGAGGAATCGCCTACGGGCTTGTGGCGCCGCTGTATGAACAGGCAAAAGTGCTGGCAAAGCATATGTGCGGCATCGAAACAAAACCGTATGAGGGCTCCGTTCTCTCCACACAGTTAAAGGTATCAGGCGTCGAGGTCTTCTCTGCCGGTGACTTTAACGAATCAGAGGAGAAAAAAGCGATTAAAGTCTTCGATGAGCAGGACGGCATCTATAAAAAAATAGTCCTGAGAGGCAATCAAATTGTCGGTGCTGTTTTATTCGGCGACAGCAGCGAAGGCAATCGCCTGTTTTCTATGATTCAAAAAGAAGCCGATATCTCTGAAACCTCTAAAATATCAATCTTACAGCCCCTCAGCCAGGAAGCAGGCACAAGCATAACCGCAGCGATGAGCGACGATGAAATCATCTGCGGCTGTAACGGCGTGTCAAAAGGTGCGATTATTCAAGCCATACAGGAAAAGGGCTGCTCGTCAACGGACGAAATCAAAGCATGCACCGGCGCATCCCGCTCATGCGGAGGCTGTAAGCCGCTCGTAGAAGAAATCCTCCAGCATACGCTCGGATCAGACTTTGATGCGTCAGCGCAAAAAGAAGCCATTTGCGGCTGCACCACATTGTCGAGAGATGAAGTCGTAGAAGAAATCAAAGCCAAAGGGCTGTCACATACAAGAGAAGTCATGAATGTGCTCGGCTGGAAAACGCCAGAAGGCTGTTCTAAATGCCGACCCGCTCTGAACTACTACTTAGGCATGATCAATCCAACCAAATACGAGGATGACCGGACATCCCGCTTTGTTAATGAACGAATGCACGCCAATATTCAAAAAGACGGAACATACTCAGTCGTTCCTCGGATGTACGGCGGCGTGACCAACTCCACAGATTTGCGCAAGATCGCCGATGTCGTTGACAAATATGAGATCCCGCTCGTGAAAATGACAGGCGGCCAGCGAATTGATCTTATCGGCGTGAAAAAAGAAGACCTTCCGAAGGTATGGGAAGATCTTGATATGCCATCGGGCTACGCGTACGGAAAAACGCTCCGCACAGTGAAAACATGTGTAGGCAAGCAATTCTGCCGCTTCGGCACACAAGACTCCATGGCACTGGGCATTGCGCTTGAGAAAAAATTCGAAGGGCTGAACACGCCTCACAAAGTCAAAATGGCCGTGTCTGCCTGCCCGCGAAACTGTGCGGAATCCGGCATTAAGGACCTTGGCGTTGTCGGCATCGACGGAGGCTGGGAGCTTTATGTCGGCGGAAACGGCGGAACCCATTTGCGTGCCGGCGATTTGCTGATGAAGGTGAAAACAAATGAAGAAGTCTTAGAATACGCGGGCGCTTACCTGCAATATTACAGGGAAACCGCAAACTATCTGGAGCGTACGTCCGCATGGCTTGAGCGCGTCGGTTTATCCCATGTCCAATCCGTGTTAAACGATCCGGAAAAGCGGCAGGAGCTGAACCACCGAATGAATGAAACACTCTCTGTCCACAAGGATCCGTGGAAAGACTTTTTAGAGGATAAACAAACCTCTAAAGAATTATTTGAAAATGTCGTGACCACATCATAATGACAAAAACTATCATTGAGGAGGAATGGACATGGTAAACAAAGACGTAACAAAAGTATGTATCGGAAAAATTGAAGAATTGCCTGAACAATTAGGCAAAACAGTGTATATTGAAGATAAGGAGCTCGCGGTTTTCAAGCTTTCAGACGGAAGCATCCGCGCCATCGAAAACCGCTGTCCGCATAAGGGCGGCGTCCTGGCAGAAGGCATCGTCAGCGGTCAATATGTTTTCTGCCCGATGCACGACTGGAAAATTTCCTTAGAAGACGGAATCGTCCAAGAACCTGACCACGGATGCGTCAAAACATATGAAACGCTGATCGAAGGAGAACATGTTTATCTCGTATATTGATCAAAAGACCGGATCACTTTTCTAGTGGTCCTTCATTTTTTACAGTGACGGAAGGATGACATGATCATGAAGAACGGAATCGTATATTTCGTGGGAGCCGGACCCGGCGACCCAGGCCTGCTCACCATCAAAGGAAAACAGGCGCTCAAGGAAGCAGATGTGATTTTATATGACCGGCTCGCCAACCCGAAGCTGCTCGAATTTGCATCACCGGACTGCCAGTTTATTTATTGCGGAAAACTGCCAAACCGCCATTTTATGAAACAAAAAGAAATTAACGCCCTGCTGGTTGAAAAAGCATTAAATGGGTTAACCGTCGTTCGCTTGAAGGGCGGAGATCCGAGCGTATTCGGCAGAGTCGGCGAGGAAGCAGATGCTCTTCATGAGCACGGCATTCGCTATGAAATGGTGCCGGGAATCACCTCTGGAATTGCAGCGCCGCTATATGCGGGCATCCCCGTCACGCATCGGGATTTCGCATCGTCTTTTGCCATGATTACAGCGCATGATAAATCATTAAAAGGCACGCCGAACCTTGACTGGGAAGGGCTTGCACGAAGCGTACAAACCCTTGTTTTTTACATGGGTGTCAAGAACTTGTCTTATATTTGCCAGCAGCTTATTTCATACGGGAAATCGCCTTCTGTCCCTGTCATTGTCATCCAATGGGGAACGTGGGGCCGCCAGCGGAGTGTGAAAGGAACACTTGAGAACATTCAGCAAAAAGTGCAGGAACACCAGATTACAAACCCTGCGATTATCGTCATCGGAGATATCGTCAACTTTCAAACACATAGCTGGTTTGAAAGCAAACCGCTCATCGGACGGCATTTGATGGTTGTGACTCATGGCGAAGATGAAGACCCGCTTGCAGACAAGCTGCTCGATTCCGGCGCCGATGTCATCGAGTGGCCGAAATGGCGGACCGAAAACATGCCAGTCAATGAAGACATTCTTCGAAAGATTGGCACCTTTGAAGACGTTTTTTTCACATCGCGCCGAGCGGTTTGTGAATTTTTCAGAGCACTGGCTTCTCAGAAAATCGACATCCGCCAGCTGACAGCCAAACTGAGTGCAGCATCTGAGCAAGCAAAGACAGAGCTTGAGAAACGGGGCTTTCTTGTCACCGCCATTCAACCTGATTCAGAGAAACGTCTTGTTGTCGGGAGCCGCCATGCAGTGGAATTCATACAAAAGCATGAATCCTGTTCGTTTTATATCACTCATGAAAACGTCATAGATGACCGTTTCACCCACATGATTCAGCGTACCATCAGTGAATCCCCGCTGCACATGGTCATTTGCCCGAACAAGCTGTCCGTGCAGCAATTGATCAATGGTGGCGAACAAATTGGCATTTTGCCGGAACCGTCAGCAAGCCGGCCTCCTATCGTCTGTATAGGCGATGACTCAGCTGCCGGGGCTTATGGATTCACAGCCATCCAAGAACAGGATGAATTATTTGCTTTCATCCAAAATCAACAAGCGGAAAAAAAACTCCTTCACAGCTGATGGCAAACAGCCCTTTCCCCCAAGGGCTGTTTTATTTATGTACCAATTTTTTATGATGGGTGGAATACATCGCCATATTCTCAGCCTTAGGATCCAAATAAGCCTTAGCGCTGTTAACTGCTGTCGGGCCTTCGGTAAAGCCGCCGGCAATTAATCTCAGCTTGCTTTCATAAAAAGCCGCGTCGCCCGCCACAAACACGCCCGGAAGATTCGTTCGCATATGTCTGTCAGCTTTCACCCTGCCTTCTTCAATCTCCAGTCCCCACTCCTTCATCGGCCCGAGATCAATTTTGAACCCATGATTGATGATCAGCTCATCAATTTCTATGTCTTCCCTCTGGCTAGACTCAGTATGACAAACGGTCACGCTTTTGATGCGCTCTTCATCTCCGTTCAACTGCTCCAGCCGATAAGGAGTAAGCACCCGCACCGATGATTGCTTCATTTTCGTCACGCTGCTTTCCATTCCGCCGAATTCCTCACGCCGATGAACGACAGTCACAGACGCCGCAATCGGTTCAAGCTCATTAGCCCAATCGACCGCAGTATCTCCGCCGCCTGATATCACCACGCGCTTATCTTTAAACGCATCGAGCTTCTCCACTCCATAATGAAGATTTTTGCCCGCATATCGGGCCGCATCCTCGCTGTCAAACTCATTGACCTCAAGTGTACCCATGCCGCAAGCCAAAATCACAGTTCTTGTATAGTGCTTTTCCCCTTCAGAACCCGTCAGTACAATGGTGCCGTCATTCAGGCGTTCAAACCCGGTCACACGCTGATTCAATACGATATCAGGATCAAACGTTGCCGCCTGCTCCTTCAGCTGCTCGATCAGCTGCTTTCCCGCAATCCCCGGTATGCCGCCGATATCGCGAATGATTTTCTCAGGAAAGAATAAAGACACCTTCCCTCCGAGCTTCGGCAAAAATTCGATTACCTTTGTTTTTAGCTCCCGCATCCCGCAGTAAAAAGCAGTAAACAGCCCAATCGGCCCCCCGCCTATAATCGTAACGTCATATACCTCTTGATTCTCAGCCATCCGTCCTGCCTCCCGTTCACATCTATATCAAAGTTTTAATTGAGAATGAATATCAATACAAAGTATATCATATTTCAAGGGCCTTTGTTTATTCATTTCTTCTACCTTGTGGTCAATTGCTGAAAACTCTATAATAGGCAAAAACCAATTGGGTGAAACAGATGAAAAGACGAGTCGAAACGATCACCTTCGATGGCAGTACACTAGAATATTCTGTGACAGGCAAGGGAACTCCGATCCTTGTCATGCATGGCGGGCATTCAAATTGTTACGAGGAATTCGGATACACAGCGTTGATTGAACAAGGGTATTCCATCATTACGCCTTCAAGGCCCGGCTATGGACGAACGTCAAAAGAAATTGGAAAAAGTCTTGCCAACGCCTGCCGTTTCTATGTGAAATTATTAGATCATTTACAAATCGACAGTGTCCATGTGATCGCCATCTCAGCAGGAGGGCCGAGCGGCATATGCTTTGCCTCACATTATCCAGAAAGAGTAAATACATTGACTCTGCAATCCGCGGTCACCAAAGAGTGGCTCACCCCAAAAGACACTGAATATAAATTGGGGAGAATTCTCTTCCGCCCGCCGGTGGAAAAGTGGATATGTAAGCTGATTTCTTCTTTGAATAACGCTTTCCCGCGTTTGATGTTTCGATCTATGAGCCCCCAATTCAGCACGCTTCCGTTTCAGCGAATCAAGTCCTTGATGAATGAAAAAGACATAGAAGCATTTCGGAAAATGAACAGCCGGCAGCGCTCGGGTGAAGGATTTCTGATTGACTTGTCACAAACCGCCGCTGTCTCTTTAAAAGACCTGCAAGCCATCATATGTCCCGTGCTGATTATGCAAAGTGTTTATGATGGATTGGTTGACTTGTCACATGCACATCATGCAAAAGAGCACATTCGTGGCGCTGTTCTCTGTTTGCTTCACTCATGGGGACACCTGATTTGGCTCGGAAAAGAAGCTGCAGAAACAGACAGTATCCTACTCGGTTTTTTGGAATCCTAACCAAAGTGAAACGATCCTTTCCCTTCCTCCGTCAAACAAGCAGTGCCTTTTTTTCTGGTATCATAAGAAAGGCAGCTTAACATGAGCGGAGGTTTTATTGTGACAGCACAATCATCTTTTCTTCAGCTGAATTCTATTTTTATCAGCATTTTAATAGAAGCCATTCCGTTTATTCTGATTGGCGTCATACTTTCCGGAATCATTCAAATGTTTGTTTCTGAAGAAATGATTGCAAGAATCATGCCGAAAAACCGTTTTCTCGCCGTTTTATTCGGTGCGCTGGCCGGCGTTTTATTTCCCGCCTGCGAATGCGGCATCATCCCGATTACGAGGCGGCTTCTGTTAAAGGGAGTTCCTCTGCATGCGGGCGTTGCTTTCATGCTGACCGCGCCTATCATTAATCCTATCGTTTTATTTTCTACTTATATTGCGTTCGGGAATAGATGGAGCGTGGTCTTTTACAGAGGCGGACTGGCTCTCGCCGTTTCGCTGATCATCGGGGTCATCTTATCCTATCAATTTAAGGATACCCAGCTTTTAAAGCCTGATGAACCCGGGCACCATCATCATCACGGCACCTTGCTCCAAAAACTGGGCGGGACCTTGCGGCATGCCATTGATGAATTTTTCTCCGTGGGGAAATATTTAATCATCGGCGCCTTTATCGCAGCCGCTATGCAGACGTATGTCAAAACATCCACTCTGCTTGCGATCGGGCAGAATGATGTATCCTCTTCCCTCGTGATGATGGGTCTGGCGTTTGTCCTGTCGCTTTGTTCAGAAGTTGATGCGTTCATCGCGTCTTCCTTCAGCAGCACGTTTTCATTAGGATCGTTAATCGCCTTTCTCGTCTTTGGCGCAATGGTGGATATTAAGAATCTATTGATGATGCTTGCGGCCTTCAAAAAACGATTTGTTTTCCTGCTGATTACATACATTGTCGTGATTGTTTTAGCGGGATCACTACTGGTAAAGGGGTGATTGGATGTTTCGTTTATTGGTGCTGATGGGATTTACGTTTTTCTTTTATCATCTGCATGCCTCAGGAAATCTAACAAAATATATCAATATGAAATATGCCTATCTTTCCTTTATTGCGATCTTCCTGCTGGCTATTCTGACCGCCGTCCAAGCGTACCTATTTATCAAGTCGCCTGAAAAAAGCGGGCATCACCATGACCATGATTGCGGGTGCGGCCATGATCACGAGCATGACCATGAACAAAACAAGCCATTTTACCAGCGTTATTTGATATATGTTGTTTTTCTTTTTCCTTTGGTGTCAGGCATCTTCTTCCCGATTGCAACGCTTGACTCATCCATTGTCAAAACAAAAGGGTTCTCATTTAAGGCGATGGAGAGCGGAGATCACTACTCCCAAACACAGTATTTGCGGCCTGATGCCAGCCTTTATTACGCGCAAGACAGCTATGACAAACAAATGAAACAGCTGTTTAATAAGTATTCCAGCAAAAAAGAGATTTCTCTGACCGATGACGATTTCCTAAAAGGAATGGAAACCATCTATAACTATCCGGGTGAATTTCTCGGACGGACGATAGAATTTCATGGATTTGCTTACAAAGGAAACGCTATTAACAAAAATCAGCTGTTCGTATTAAGGTTTGGCATCATTCACTGTATCGCTGATTCCGGCGTGTACGGGATGCTTGTGGAATTTCCGAAGGACATGGACATCAAGGATGATGAATGGATTCACATTAAGGGCACTCTGGCCTCAGAATATTACCAGCCATTCAAGTCAACTCTCCCTGTCGTCAAAGTAACTGACTGGAATACCATTAAAAAACCTGATGATCCGTATGTTTACAGAGGATTTTAAGTGAAGACGAAACCAGTACAAGTACTGGTTTCTTTTTTATTTCTTTTTCATCAGCATCAAATCGAGATAGAGCTGGCACCGCGTTCTGAAATCGCTTAAATCGATCGACGTCATCTCAGTAATTTGTTTGATGCGGTAATTCAATGTATTTTGGTGAATAAACAGCTGTTCTGCCGCTGGTTTTGTTTTGCAGTTGTTGAGGAGATAGATTTCCAAGGTTTTGAGCAGCTCAGTGCTGCTTTCTTCGTCTTTCGCTTTTAATAAAGCTAAATCTTTATTCTCGTATTCTAAAAATTCATTTTTCTGTTCGATGCTTTCTAAATAACGGTAAATGCCGAGTTTGGCATATTCATATGGAATGTTTTCCTGATTGCCGGTGATTTCTGCGGCTTTGATGACTTCAAGTGCTTCTGTGTAGCTCTTGCCAAGTTTTAATAGGTGATTATATTCGTTTCCGATACCGATATAAATAGGGGTAGGTATTTTTTGAAAGTGAAAATGTGTTAACAGCTTGTTAATAAATTCAGAAGCTGCTGAGGAGACGGAGCTTTTTTGGGAAAAACTCGCTACGACGATGACAATGTTTGATTCGATCGTTAAGACATGACTGACCTTATCCCGTAAATTCAGGTACGACCTGATATTTTCCTTTAAATCCTCAACCGCTTCCCCATCCCCATTTGCGGCGTGCAGGATCACAACTGAAAACATGGAAGGCAGCACGGTGTTGATCCTTTCAGCTTCTCGTCTGAGTTCCTTCTCAGAGGTAAATTGCTGATAGATCGCCCGTTTGATGAGATCCTCTGCTTTTTCTTCCTTTTCCTGTTTCAATTTATTCGTTTTATAAATGATTTTCCCGACATGGAAGGAGGTCTCGTACAAAAAGTCGAGCTCTTCATCCGTCAGATTTTGGTCCAGCTCCTGAATCCAGATGTAGCCCATGACTTTCCCTTTGTGCTTTGCACTCACGACCACCCTCTGGTTTAACCCAATGCTTTCAATTTTATTGACGCGAAAAGGCTCAGGCTCTGTTTTCAATTTTTCAATAATTCCGTCCTTCAGAAACCTCTCAAAAATCTGGACCGGACACTTTTTCGAAAAAATAGTCTGCTGGTTGGCAGAATCAAAATGGTTAATATAGTAAGAATTATAGGCTAACAAAAAGAAATCCGCGCTTTCCAGTATCACTGGCTTTTGCAGCTCATAGCTAATAAAATCAATCAGCTTATCAACATCTGAAAATGAAAAAACTCTCTCTAAAAGCTCTTCCATACCTTTTTCTCCTATACTTTTTTTACTTTAATCATATCCATACGGGGTCTTTTTGTATAGAAAAAAATACGTTTGTTTCCAAAAGAAAAAAATGGCCACTTAAAAGGAGAAAAGAGGAAAAAGGGACAGCCCCTTCCTCCTCCTTTCGATCTTTATTGTGACATTGTATCTTGGTAGTCGTTGAACTGGTCTGTGACAGCCTGTGACGGAGCCTGCGTCAATATGCTGACAAAAAACACAGATAATAGACTCGCAGCAAAACCAGGTATCATTTCATACAGAAAGTCCGAAAGACCGGCATTCGCCCAAATGATTACAGTCGCTGCTCCCACAATCATGCCGGCGAGTGCCCCCCATTTGGTCATTCGTTTCCAAAACAGACTGAGCAGTACAACCGGCCCGAATGATGCACCGAAGCCCGCCCACGCGTAGCTGACCAATCCAAGGATAGTGTTATTTTTCTCCCAAGCCAGAACCAACGCGACAATTGAAACAGCCAGAACAGCCAGACGGCCTAAAAACACCAGCTCTTTATCTGAAGCTGAGCGTCTGAACATCGACTTATACAAATCTTCTACCAGAGAGCTTGATGTCACAAGCAGCTGAGAAGAAATGGTACTCATAATCGCGGCCAAAATCGCTGAAATCAGAAAACCCGTGATAATCGGATGAAACAAGATATTCCCTAATTGAATAAAAATCGTCTCTGGGTCCTTCAGTGTCATGCCGCGCTGATGGTAATAAGCGATTCCGCCCAAACCGGTCAGCACTGCGCCTACTGCAGACAAAATCATCCAGCCCATCCCGATTCTGCGCGCTCTTTTGATCTCTTTGACAGAGTTGATCGCCATAAAACGCACAATAATATGCGGCTGGCCAAAGTATCCCAGCCCCCAGGCAAACAAAGAAATAATGCCAAGGACGCTCGTTCCTTTGAAAATATTAAACATATCAGGATCTACAGAGCGGATTTCAGCAACTGTATCACCTGCTCCTCCCGTGTGGAAAAACGTAACGATCGGCACAAGAATGAGTGCGGCAAACATAATAATCCCCTGAACAAAATCTGTCCAGCTGACTGCCAAAAAGCCGCCAAACAGGGTGTATGCCACAACAACACCCGTCACAATCCACAGGCCGGTGTGATAATCCATCCCCAAGATGCTGTTGAATAAGACGCCGCCGGACACCATTCCGGACGATACATAAAACGTGAAAAAGACTAAAATGACAATTCCTGAAAACAGTCTGAGAAGCTTTGTTTGATCTCCGAAGCGATTTTCCAGGAATCCGGGAATTGTAATGGAATTCCCCGCTTTTTCAGTATAGGTTCTCAGCCGCGGTGCGACGTAAAGCCAGTTCGCCCACGCTCCAAGGCAAAGTCCGATGACGATCCAAGCGCCGCTCAGACCAGTAGAAAACATGGCGCCCGGAAGCCCCATCAGCAGCCAGCCGTTCATATCGGCAGCGCCGGCACTGAGAGCGGTTACTGCCGGACCCAAAGAGCGTCCTCCCAGCATGTAATCCGTCAGATTCGACGTACGCTTGTAAGCAAAGTAGCCGATTAGCAGCATTCCCGCCATATAAATACAAATCGAAATAATCAGCTGTGTGTTTTCTATGGCACTTCCTCCTCTTTTTTATAGTATATGGATGAAATGGACACCCCCGCAGGGAGGATGCCCATTTAGTCCCGCTTAGAACATTTCACTGATTGTTTTTGCTTGCATATGCAGAGCCAAGTAATCCGGCCCGCCTGCTTTTGAATCCGTTCCCGACATTTTGAAGCCGCCAAACGGATGGTAGCCGACGATAGCACCTGTACAGTTGCGGTTGAAGTATAGGTTTCCGACATGGAATTCCTGTTTCGCACGCTCGATGTGCTTGCGGTTGTTTGTGATAACCGCGCCTGTCAAACCATATTCAGTATTGTTTGCCACTTCTAAAGCTTCATCAAAGTCTGACACTTTACAAAATGCAACGACAGGTCCGAAAATTTCTTCCTGCATGAGTCTTGCTTTCGGATCAAGGTCAGCGAAGATCGTCGGTTTGATGAAGTATCCTTTCGAATCATCACCAGTACCGCCGCTTACTAAACGCCCTTCCTGTTTTCCGATCTCAATATAGCTCATAATTTTATCATAAGAACCTTGGTCAATGACAGGTCCCATATAAACATCTGCACTGTCAGGTTTAGCTGTCACTTTTGATTCCGTAATTTCAATGACACGCTCTAATACTTGATCATACACTTTTTCATGAACTACTGCACGTGAACCTGCAGAGCATTTTTGTCCCGCAAAGCCGAATGCTGAAGTAAAGATCGATTGAGCCG
This sequence comes from Bacillus sp. FSL W8-1202, assembly GCF_038006165.1. Lineage (NCBI taxonomy): Bacteria > Bacillati > Bacillota > Bacilli > Caryophanales > Bacillaceae > Bacillus > Bacillus sp. FSL W8-1202. The sequence goes on along the minus strand of NZ_JBBOUR010000001.1, from coordinate 1,459,848 downwards.
CTAATTCAATGTCCGCATCCTCATCAACAACAACCGTATCTTTACCGCCCATTTCAGCGATGACACGCTTTAAATGCTGCTGGCCCGGCTGAACCTTCGCCGCGCGTTCGAAAATTCTCGTACCAACTTCTCTTGATCCCGTAAATGTGATAAGGCTTGTTTTCGGATGGTCAACAAGATAGTCGCCTACTTCCGCTCCGCTTCCCGGAACAAAGTTGACTACGCCTTTTGGCAATCCGGACTCTTCAAGCACCTCAACAAATTTTGCTGCAATAACAGGTGTAGCACTCGCAGGTTTCAGAACCACTGTGTTTCCAGTAACGATCGGCGCCACTGTTGTGCCTGCCATGATCGCAAACAAGAAGTTCCAAGGCGGGATAACGACTGTCACTCCAGTCGGCGTGTATACATATTGGTTTTTCTCGCCTTCACGCTGTTGACCGGTTTGCCTTTTGCCAGTTCGATCATTTGGCGTGCATAATACTCCATGAAGTCAATCGCTTCAGCCGTATCGGCATCCGCCTCGTTCCAAGGCTTTCCTGCTTCTTTCACAAGCAAAGCTGAGAATTCATGTTTTCTTCTGCGGACTTTGGCAGCAGCGCGGAACAGGACAGCCGCTCTCTCTTCAGGAGACGTGTATCTCCACTCTTCAAATGCTTTTGCAGCCGCTTGAATCGCTTGCTCAGCGTGCTCTTGAGACGCTTTTGACACTCGGCCGACGACTTCTTCTTTATCAGCCGGGTTGATTGAAACGATTTTCGCTTCCGTTTCCACTCTCTCGCCGTTAATGACAAGCGGATAGTCTTTTCCTAAATATTCGCTTACTGTCGCAAGCGCTTTTTTAAACGCTTCCACGTTGTTTTGATCTTGGAAATTTGTGAATGGCTCGTGTTTGTAAGGTGTTGTCATGATAATCTCTCCTTTTTTACTTCTTTGTCATTCCTTTGAAAGCAAATGCAATGTTTGACGGACGTTCTGCAAGGCGTCTCATAAAGTAGCCGTACCAATCCTCGCCGTATGGCAGGTAGACTCTCATGTTATAACCTTCTTTTACGAGGCTGAGCTGGGTTTGCGACCGCATGCCGTACAGCATCTGAAATTCAAACTTGTCATTGGCAATGCCATGTTCCTTGGCAAGCTGCTTTGTAAAGTCGATCATTTTGTCGTCATGTGTGGCAATCGCTGTATAGTGACCGTTTAAGAGCTGCTTTCGGATGATTTTTTTGTAATTTTCATCGACATCGCTTTTCTCCGGGAAAGCTACTTTTTCTGATTCTTTATAAGCTCCTTTTACAAGGCGAAGGAACGGGTTTAAAGAATCCAAATCGTCAATGTCTTTTTCCGTCCGGTACAGATAGGCTTGCAGCACTGTGCTCACATGCTCGTATTTCTTTCTGAAATCTTTGAAAATATCAAGCGTTTTCTGGCATCTGACTTCGTCCTCCATGTCAATGGTGACCATGATTTTATGTTTCTCGGCCGTCTGAAGGATTTTTGTCATATTTTCATACACCAAATCCATATCTATATCCAAACCTAAAGACGTCATTTTTAAAGAAACGTGTGAGTTCAGCTCCTGATCCGCGATGGTCGCAATGGTTTGAATGCACTCTTCCGTACGCTCCCGTGCGACCTCGGCGCTGTTCACAAACTCGCCTAAATGATCGACAGTAACTGACAAGCCTTGGCTGTTAAGCTGTCGAATGGTCGGGATTGAACTGTTAAAGTCATTCCCGCCGATAATTTTACCCGCTGCTACCCGACTTCCCCAGTTCCTCGCCATTTTATTGAGAAAGCCGCTTTTGGATAAAAATAAGAAAAAATCTCTTGTGATCACTTCCAACCTCAACACCCCGCAATCTAAGAAGTATTTGTATGAGTTTATTGTAAATGGACAAAACCAGCGTTCACAATATTCTCAAAATACAAAGATTCTGATTATTTTTGTGGGTTTGCCACAATCAGATAGTTAGAAAGTCGGGGGGGGATTCTGTCGAATAAAGGAGAAAAGGAAGCGACAAAAAACATCAGCTTCCTCCATCCTTCCACACTTCTTCAACCGTATTCAAAAGCAAACGGTTCAATTCAGATGTCATATCTTTTTTCTCTGCCTTCAGTTCTTTTGCCGCTTCCATGATTCTTTCGATTTCCGTTTCAATGAATTGGTGAATAACATCGATTCTTGCTTCGAGGTCAAGCTCTTCCCCTCTTCTTTTCCGTTCAAGCAAGGTTTCCATTTCAGCCTTCAGCTCGGGTTCAGCAACAAGTTCATTCATCAAAACAGTAAAGTCCATTGGCGGTATGGTTCCGTGCTTTTCAATCCATTGGCAGGCCAAAATAGGCCGAAGAACGTAGAAGTACTTTTTAATTTTGACCTCTTGTCCTTGTAGATAATCCTTGACGTTCCTTCTCGCCATATTGATATAGTGATACACGCTTGCTTCAGGCTTAAATGCCTCCGTGCGGAGTTTTCTTAACTGCTCTGCGGTCGTAAATGCTTCATAATACACAATGTCTGAGGACAGCCATTCGAGTAGCGGAGGGTTTGACTTTTTGAAAAGCCGAAGCGTTTTTCTCAGCTCCCAGCCGCTGATATCCAGCAAATCGTGAATCGGTTCCTCAATGACATCACGCTCCTGCTCAATTGAAAAGTACCACTCCTTTTTCGGAACATAAATAAAGCGGACGTCGTAATCACTATCCTGCGAGGGAAATCCCCATGCGCGGCTTCCTGACTCGACGGCATACACGATTTTGACTCCGTATGACTGCTCGATCCGTTTTAATTCATCAATGATTCTTTGTTTCATATCTATTCGTCTCCAGTCTGTTCTCATTCCGGCAGTTTGCAGAAAAAAACCGCCTGATGATATGCGGCGGCTTTTCACATTTATCAGCCTTTAAGATGCTGCTTAAAGAAAGCAAGTTTTTCAGTTTGAAAAGCAGGGATATACTCATGTCCGAAGTAGCGGTACACCTTCAGCTCTTTCTTTGTTTCCAAATGATTGTAGGCGGCAAACACGGTGGACGGCGGCGTGACCTTGTCAATCAGGCCGATTGACATCAGGACAGGCACCTTCACTCGGTCAGCGAGATTCATAATATCGAAATATGAAAGTGTCTTCATCGCCTGCACTTCTGTTTCCGGGCTGCCATTTCTTCTGAAGAAGGAATTGATTTCAAGGTACGGCTGTTCAAGCGCCACATCAATGGCCCGTTCGAAGTTGCTTAAATAAGGATAATCGGCAACCGCGGCTTTTGGAATGTCTGACAGCGCTGCTGCGGCAATGGTTAAACCTCCGCCTTGGCTTCCTCCTGTCACACCGATCCTTGTTTCGTCAACCTCGTCGAAGCTGCTGATGACCTCAAGCGCGCGGACGGCGTCCAAATAAACACCGCGGTAATAGTATGTATCTTTATCAAGAATTCCTTTCGTCATCCAGCCCAAAGCGTGACCGTGCGGTGAAATACTCGTATCCTCGCTGCTCTGCTGGCCGCGGACAAGCATGCCGAATGCGGCGTAGCCATGGAGTGCCCAGTTTACCATTTCATGAATCTCACCATCATAGCTTGCATTGTAGCCATGATATTTCACGATCGCCGGATGCGGGCCTTCCTTGTCAGGCACCGCGTACCATCCGGTAATGCGGGCGTTTCCGAAGCTTTTATATGTGAGACGGTACACTTTTACTCCGTCAGCAGGATAGTCAACCGGCTGTAAATCAGGTTCTGCTTGGACTTTTGCAAGTTCCTCCAAAGACAATTTCCAAAACTCAGAAAAATCTTTCGGTGCTGTTTTTTCAGGCTTATATGTTTGCAATTGGTCGAGCGGCAGATCGAATAGTTGCATTTCCGATTATTCCCCTTTGTTTTATAAGATTTAGTTTGTATTCCTATACTACCACGTTTCGTCTTTGTTTTCTAAATATTTTCATCTTTGTTTCCCAGACAGCCTTCATCAAACGTTTGTTTAAGACTTTCCCGGCTTAGTTCCATAAAGGCCTGGGCCGTCAGACTGACATAGCGGTTCTTTAAAAAGACAAAGACGAGGGTTCGTGATGGCGCGGATTGAATCGATAAATAGATCACACCCGGATCTTTATCCCTTCTGACCATATTCGGTGCCATTGTCACACCTAATCCGTTAGCCACAAGAGATTGGGCGGTTTCAATATGGCTCGTCTTAAAGGCAGCATTCGGCTTAAAGCCGCTTTCCGCACAGAGATCGAGAACTGTCCTGCGAAAGCCGAAGCCTTCTTTTAACAGAATAAAGGGCACGTTCCTTACCATGTCAATCGGCACACACGGCTGGCGTCCCTCATCTTCTTCCAGCGCTTTCTCAATCAGCGCGACCAATTCCGGCGGCATCCACCTTTGTTTTTCCTTCGGCACCGCGAGAACAACCGGTTCCGTGAGCAAGGGTGTAATGGAGAGCCGTTCATCCTCGATGGGCAAGGATAAAACAGAAAGGTCAACTTCTCCCTTTGCCGTCATCTTCTCTAATGAAACCGGATCTTTTTCAACAAGCTGAACCTCCACATGAGGATAGCGCGCCAAAAACTGCTTCAGCAGCGGAGGAAAGAGATATCTCCCTGTTACAGCAGGAATCCCGATGGATAATTTATGACCGATTCCCTGTGATCGCTCCTGCATTTCCCGAAGCAAATCATCTCTGGAACGAATGATGTCCTCGGCTTTTTCAATGAAACGCCTGCCGTGAGGTGTCAGTGTAACAGAGCCATGGGATCTGTGAAAAAGGGTAAGCCCCAGCTCAGCCTCAAGCTTTTTGATTTGCTGGCTGAGAGACGGCTGTGCGATATGAAGATGTTCCGCCGCCTTTGTAAAGCTTTGGCGCCGGGCAATTTCCGCTGCATATTCCATCACTTTAATATCCATTTCAGCCTCCATAGGTTGAACCTATCATTTTCATCATTTTTATATCTTGGACGAATCATAACAGAAATTGCTAACATAATCCATATCATCATTTACGAAAAGAAGGAGCTGGTTCAAATGACAAATGAAACACCGTTTTCTAAAAACGCCGAGATGTATCGGGATGAAAAGGTATTTGCCGAGGGGGAAGATTTGGGGTTGATGATCAAAACAGCGGAATGCCGGGCAGAGCATCGAGTGCTGGATATAGGAGCGGGCGCCGGCCATACGGCCCTGGCATTTTCTCCTTATGTACAGGAGTGCATCGGTGTTGATGCAACGAAAGAGATGGTTGAGGTTGCGTCCTCCTTCGCGCAAGAAAAAGGAGCTGAAAACGTACGCTTTCAGCAAGGAACGGCAGAGTCACTCCCCTTCCCCGACGATTCATTTGACATCATCACCTGCCGATACGCAGCCCACCATTTTTCAGATGTCCGCAAAGCTGTCAGAGAGGTTGCACGCGTACTAAAACAGGACGGACGTTTTCTCTTAGTTGATCATTACGCGCCTGAAGATCCCATTCTTGATGAGTTTGTCAATCATTTGAACCGGCTTCGAGACCCTTCCCATGTTCGAGAAAGCTCATTATCAGAATGGCAGTCGATGTTCAGCGCCAATCAACTGGCCTATCAAGATATCCAAAAGTGGAACTTGCCGATTCAATACGATAGCTGGATCAAACGAGGCGGAACCCCAGCTGACCGAGAAAAACAAATCATTGCCCACTTGAACCACGCATCAGACGAAGCACGCGACACGTTCTGTATTACATTGAACCAAAACGGACAGTCCATCTCCTTTTGTTTAAAAGCGATTTTGATACAAGGGATAAAACGATAAAAAAAGCCGTGCGCTGCGCACGGCTTTTTACATCGGCTGATAAAGATCCCAGCCAATTTTTAATGTCTCAACAATGTAATCGGCAACCTCTTCCGGGGAAAGGTTGTCTGTTGCCACTTTTGAATTGTGCTTGTCATAAATGACTTTTCTTTCGTTAAACAGCTGTTCCATTTCATCCATTGAACGGTTATGCAGTACAGGGCGGCTTTCGATCAATAAATCCGCGCGCTGCTTCCAGTTCTCCCATGACAGGTCCAGATGAAGCACGAGACAGTTTTCCAGACAGCAATTTCTGATTTCTTCTTGTTTAAAAGATCCCCCGCCCAGAGATACGATTTTGAATCGTTTATGATGGCAGATGTCTAAAATATATTCCTTCTCCGTTTTCCGGAAAAAGTCTTCTCCCTTTTTCTCAAATATCTCAGGAATTGACATATTGAAATCCTTTTCGATCTCTTGGTCAATATCAATAAAATCTCTATATAATTTTTTAGCGACCAATTGGCCGATTGTTGTTTTTCCTACACCCATGAATCCGATCAGGACGATATTTCTTTCTCTTACTGGGATGGCTCGTTTAGCGTTCATCTTCGGCGAAATCCTCCTAAGGAATGAAATTTTATCTTCATTATATGCTTATTTAGCGAATATTTATATAGATACCGGCTTTACCGGTCAAGCTTATAGTGCGCTTTGTTGTTTAGCCATTTTGCCTGAATGACATTCATTGTACAACATTTCAATAGTTATTTTAATACTTCGACGCAAAAAAGCATTAAAACCTTCCGCCTTTATTGTTTTTACAGCTGACTCTTCGATGGAAGGGTCTTTTTCTGTATGATAAATAGGAAGGGAGAAATGGCGATGATCATTTGGATAAACGGGGCATTCGGTTCCGGAAAAACACAAACAGCCTTCGAACTGCACAGAAGGCTGAAATCATCTTACGTGTATGATCCCGAGAAAATGGGTTTTGCGCTGCGCTCCATGGTGCCGCAGGAGATCGCAAAGGACGATTTTCAAAGCTATCCTTTATGGCGGGCGTTCAATTACAGTTTGCTAGCTTCTCTGACAGATACATACCGCGGCATCATTATTGTGCCTATGACGATTGTACATCCTGAATACTTCAATGAGATCATCGGCAGGCTCAGACATGAAGGCAGGATCGTTCACCACTTTACACTAATGGCTTCAAAGGAAACCTTGTTAAAAAGGCTTCGCACCAGAGCAGAAGGAAAAAACTCATGGGCCGCCAAACAAATTGACCGCTGCGTTGAAGGTTTATCATTACCCATTTTTGAGGACCACATTCAAACAGACAACCTGTCGATTCAGGATGTGGCAGAGACATTGCCGCGAGAGCCGAACTCCCATTAGATCCTGATACAAGAGGCAGCCTCCGAAGGTTCGCCGACAGATTAATGGTAAAGCTGAATCATATCCGCATCAAATAAAGCTTCTGTACACGACAAAAGCCCGCTCCGAGAGCGGGCTTTTGTCAACTTATTTCCACCAGTCATCAAACATAGACGCCGGAACCTGGCGTTTATGTTCAGTCATGCTGTAGCGTTTTTCCAGCGCTTCTGATACTTTCGCTGATACTTCTTTTCCTTCGAGGTAATCGTCAATCTCGTCGTAGGAAATGCCAAGCTCTGTTTCATCCGACTGCTGCGGTTTTTCGTCGAGCAGATCGGCAGTCGGTTCTTTTAAGTATAAGCGTTCCGGTGCACCCAGCTCTTTCAGCAGGGTTCTTCCCTGGCGCTTCGTCAAGCCTGTCAGCGGCAGGAGGTCTGCTCCGCCGTCACCGTACTTCGTAAAGAAACCAGTCACTGCTTCAGCAGCATGGTCTGTTCCTAACACAAGAAGACCTTCCTGGCCGCCGATCGCGTATTGCGCGATCATTCTTGTTCTTGCTTTTACGTTTCCTTTATTAAAGTCCGTCAGCTGATCGCCTGTTTCCTGCTGATACTGTTCAGAAAAAGCGCTGACTGCCGATTTAATATCAAACTTCCATGATTTATCCGGCTTAATAAACTTCAAAGCAAGCTGGGCATCGTCTTCATCCTGCTGTGTGCCATGCGGAAGACGGACCGCGATAAATTGAGCGTCTCCGCCCTCCTCGCGAATGCTCTCCACCGCAAGCTGAGCGAGTCTTCCCGCAAGTGTTGAATCCTGGCCCCCGCTGATTCCCAATACAAAGCCTTTAGCACCGGTTTTCTTTACATATTGTTTTAAAAAATTGACTCGGTCCTCAATTTCTTGCTTTGGATCAATTGAGGGCTTCACATGTAACTCACGCATAATCTTTTCCTGCATGCTCATCCCAATCATTCCTCCTGTACATTTTCCCTTATTACTGATCATTTCCCCAAATCAATGAAAATGAATCATGACTGTTATGTATCCCTATTAAATATAGCACAGGTCTTCATTCACAGTGAACAAGAGAGATCAGCTGACTTCAACCCGTATGGATGTCACACTGTCGCCATTGCATTTCCCTTTTTCAATCGGGCAGGAAGAAAACGCGACAATTAAATCCATCTCCGCCCTGAGCCTTACATAATCTCCGGCATTCGAAAGCGGCGTTTCCACAGACAGATTCCCTTTCTCATCAAGGACAGTATTCATAAAAATCGCAAATGGGTAATGCATGTGGGGCTTCGGTACGCCAAACTGCTCAAGCGCACGGTTCATATTGTCATAGCACGTATCCTGAAACTCATCCTTTTGCTTCCCATATAAGAGCCTGTTCATATCAGGACGGCAGGCGGGCAGCAGCAGATCATGCTTGCCGACCGTATCTTCAATCAGGGTTAACATCGGCTTATACAGGTTGGAGTAGAGATGGTCGTTGACCTTCACATGAATGGAGTGATTGGCGTCTATCGTCGCTCCCTGATCAAGGTGTTCATAAAAATCCTTGGCATGGTATACGACAAAATCAGCCACCTGCTGCCCTTCTACATCAACCACCTTTAAAATCTGACCCTTTTTCAGCTTCAGCCCAAGCCTTTTTTCGGCTCCACAATATATTGCTGTGTCATTGGTTTGCTCCTTTTTTCATTAGTATGAGCGTCCGCTTCCTTCTCCATGTAAAAAGAGACAAAAATCCGATGTATATAAGCTTCGGACAGATCACAATCTAACCTTAGATAAAAGGGGTTGAATAAATAATGAGCCAAACAAAAAAAGACCAGCCAAAAGGGAATCTGGCTTGGTGGCAGCTGTCACTGATCGGAGTCGGCTGCACGATTTGAACAGGCTTCTTTCTCGGTTCCAGCATCGCAATTGTAAAAAGCGGTTTTTCCGTTCTCCTTTCATTTCTGATCGCAGGGATCGGTACGTATTTTGTCTTTGAACAGCTCGCCAAGCTATCGGCGAAGCAGCCGGAAAAGGGCTCGTTTTGTGCGTATGCCCGAAAAGCATTCGGCAAATGGGCAGGCTTCAGCAACGGCTGGGTGTAGTGGACATCAGAAATGCTGATTACCAGAAGCCAGCTGACAGCCATTTCGCTCTTTACGAAGCATTGGTTTCCTCAAGTGCCGCTATGGGTGTTTGCCTCAATCTACGCAGTACTTGGGCTCCTTATTATTTTCACCGGCCTGTCCGTCTTTGAATAAACAGAAAACGTGCTGGCAGTGATTAAAACAGCTGCTTATTTTTATGTTTATTGTCATTGCCATCCTGATTTTATGCGGTATCCTGTCCGGCGGAAATCATGGCGTACATGTTCCAAATAAGACGAGTGAGTTTTTCCCATACGGCGCCATGGGGCTGTGGACAGGTTTAATCTACGCGTTTTACGCTTTTGGCGGAATTGAGGTCATGGGGCTGATGGCGGTTCACTTAAAAAAACCTGAGGAAGCGTCTAAAAAAGGGAAACTGATGCTGGCGACGCTGGCGATTATTTATATCATTTCAATCGGGCTTGCTCTGCTTTTGGTTCCGTTACACGCGTTTACTGAACAGGACAGTCCGTTCATTACATCATTAAAAGGATATAACCTTGAGATCATCCTTGATATATTTAACGGTATTTTCATCATCGCCGGGTTCTCGACCCTTGTCGCTTCGCTTTTTGCCGTTACGACATTGCTTTGTACAATGGCTGATGACGGCGACGCACCGAAATGCTTTACTCTAAAGGAAGGCAAAAAAATATGCTGGCCGGCACTTGGGCTGACGTTTGCGGGGCTTGTCCTCTCCATTATTCTGTCGTTAGTGCTGCCTAAAAACATTTATGAGCATATGACAACAGCTGCGGGGCTTATGCTTTTATACACTTGGCTGTTTATCATGTTCTCCAGCAAAAAGCTGACTGATCCCGAGGGCATGGGAAAAACGCAAATTTATTTAGCGATGGTTCTGATTGCTGCGGCTGTGTCCGGTACATTGTTTGAAAAATCAAGCCGGCCCGGTTTTTTCGTCAGCATAGGTTTTCTCGTGATCATCGCCATCGTTACCATGATCTATCAAAAAAAGCAGGGTCATAAAGATCGCCCTGCCAGTCCTTGATTTATTTCATTTTGTTGAACATGTTCTTTAAATAAGAAAACGGGCACTTCGATACCTGTTTTTCGTCATCACGGAGGAAATACTGCTTCCATTCACGATTATCTTTTCCTCCGTACCAGCCTAATTGCGGGTGAATCGGAGCCTGATCATAGGCCTCTAAACGAGATCGGATCAGCCTGCTCATGTTACGGCCAAATGCAGTTGATCCATTTAGGTCCTCAAACACCCACCTTGGCTGAAACGTGATCATAAAAAAAGGAAAGCTTCGGCTTTTTCTCGCCTCGTGCGCCGGTGTAGCGCAGAGAAGAAAGTACGGCTCGCCGTCAAAACAAAACTCCCATTTATAATGCTCGGGATCGGCCGGAATGTCTTCCGGCCATTCTTTTTCGTCTTGATGACTCAGTCTATTTAAAAAGCGCCAAAACAGCTCTTCATACGCTTCAATCGAATAATGCTCCGCCAAATCTTCCGGTGTATCAAACAACACAACGAGGGATGCGTATTTTCCCGTGTCCCGCGATATCTTGCCGTACTCCGCAAGCAACGGAGCCAGTTCCTCCGCTGTGCGGTTTTCCCGCGGATCTCCGGCAAAAGCAATCCGAAGCTGATCAGTCAGAAACGCCTGGCGTCTGGGAATGCACGGAAACGTATCCGCGTCGTCCCCCAGAGTTTCTGCCAGCAGCTCAAAAGCGATTCTTTGCCATTCAGGAAGCTCTTCCTGAATACGTTCTAGAAAACTTTTGGTGTAAATCCCATTCACCATTGATCCACCTCAAGTATCATCTGGATACTATATTAAAACTGGAAGCGGCAGGTGACTGTCCTTCATGAATCAGCCCAATAACTGTTTGATGCCCTGACCCGCAGGAGATATTCCAAGCGGGAACACGTTCCCAGATTCCTGATGCGATCCTGAATCGCATTATTGACGCGATGTCATCAAGTATTACGTATGTCTTTTTGCTCGCTTTGATTCCAATTGTCCTCGCGGCGGTTACCATTTTGTTTATGGGGAAAACCAGAGTGAAAACAACAGCCGAAATGACAAAGAAAGCAAATTAACATAAAAAAAGCAGTACATGCTGGGCATGTACTGCTTTTTTCTATTACACTCCTAATCTTGCAAGAATAAACGTCCATATACAAATGATCAATAACAGAATCAGGCTGTACGCCACTGTCCTTTTAAACAGTTTAGATTCCTTGCCTGTTTGGCCGACCGCTGCGGCAGCGATGGCGATAGATTGAGGAGAAACAAGTTTCGCCATGACACCGCCCGCCGTATTTGCGGCTAACAGCAAATCTGAACCCGCACCGATCTGCGCTCCCGTGACAACCTGCAAATGGCCGAACAAAGCATTATTGCTGACAACAGAACCGGTGATGAACACGCCAATCCAGCCGAGAACAGGACTGACAAACGGGAACAGGTCTCCTGTTTTCGCCAATGCTAACCCAATTGAAGAGCTGAGCCCTGCGAAGTTGGCCAGATTGGCAAACCCCATCACGAAGCAGATCGTCATAATCGGCACCCACAGCTCTTTTCCTGTCTCCTTCAAGGAAGCAAAGGCATCCCGACAAGAGAAATTTTTGCTGAACAGCCCTGTCACGATGACCGCCGCTAAAATCGCTGTTCCAGTCGCTGACAGCAGATCAACTTTAAAGACTGCATCTAACGGCATGGCAGATGGCGCAATCGGCGGCATTTTCATAATTTGCTGATGCAGAAAAGGCATTTTGAACAGGAGCGTTGATTGATATAACAGCCCGCCTTCTTGGAAAAGCGCTTTGAAGGCAGGAAGGCTCCAGATGGTGATCGCCGCAGTTAAAATGTAGAAAGGAGACCACGCTTTCGCAATATCAGCAGCACGGTATGCCTTTTTCTCACCAGCATCGCCGGCCCCTTCCTCGCGGTAAATCTCTTTCGGCTGCCATTTGCGGAGGAAGAGGGCAAGCCCGCCCATGCTGAATAAGGCCGCCAAAATGTTTGCTAATTCCGGCCCGAGCACCGCCATTGTCAGTGTCTGAACCGCTGTATACCCACCGCTCACAACCAGAAGAGCGGGCCATGTCTGTTTGATTCCTTTCATTCGGTCTAATAAGAATACAAGCAGGAATGGTATTAAAAATGAGATCATCGGCAGTGTCCACATTAATGTCCGTGACAGCTCAAGAGCAGACAAATTACCAATCTGTGCCCCTGTGATGACAGGAATTCCGATCGCCCCAAAGGCTCCGGAGGCTGCGTTTGCAATCAAGCAGAGCGCTGCCGCTTTTAACGGTTTAAAACCAAGTTCGACGAGCAGCGCCGCACTAATCGCAATCGGAACACCAAAACCGGCCGCGCCTTCTAAAAATGCGTTAAAACAAAAACCAATTAATAATAGCTGTAATCGTTGGTCAGGCGAAATGCCGGCAATGCTGGACCGAATAATGGTAAATTTCCCGGTTTTCACTGCGATTTTATACAGCCACACCGCCATCAGGACGATGTAGCCAATAGGCCACAGCCCGCTCCCGATTCCTAACAAAACAGAAGAAATCGCTTTTTCAACCGGCATATGAAATGCCAAAACGGAAACGAAGAAACTGACGGCTAGGGTAAGAAATGCCGCAAGAATGCCTTTCATTTTCAAAACAGTTAAAGCCAAAAGAAAAAAGAGAATCGGAGTGAGCGCCACAAGTGCGCTCACATACTCGTTTCCAAACGGATCATACAACTGCTCCCACATTGACAATCAGCCCTTTACTCTAAAGTTGCGGTTAGTTGACTTTTTGTTCTGCAAAATGAGGTTTTAAAATGTTTTTAAGGACGCCGGCGCTGTGAAGGAACTGTTCTTTTTCTTTCTCATTTAAGTTCAGCTCAGTGATACCTGCGATCCCTCCGCGGTTCACGACAGCCGGCACACCGATGTACACGTCATCTGCACCGTATTGCCCGTCCAAATATGTGCTGACAGTTAATATGCTGTTTTCATTATGAAGAATGGCTTTTGTAATGCGAGCAAGACTCATCGCAACCCCATAATAAGTCGCGCCTTTTTTCTCAATGATATGATAAGCTGCGTTTTTCACATCATCTACAATTTGGTCCAGCTCCTCTTGTTTGTACGCATCGTTTTTCTCAACGAGTTCACTGACCGGCACACCGCCGACATTCGCGTGGCTCCAAACAGGAAGCTCTGTGTCGCCGTGCTCTCCGATAATATGCGCGTGTACGTTTTGAGGCGCTGCGCCAAAGTATTCGCTCAGCATGAAACGGAATCTCGCAGAATCTAGTGTTGTGCCGCTTCCGATCACCCGCTCTTTTGGCAGGCCGCTAAATTTCCATGTTGCGTAAGTCAGGATATCAACCGGATTTGTCGCGATTAAGAAAATGCCGTCAAATCCGCTCGCCATGACCTCACTGACGATGCCTTTGAAAATCTTCAAGTTCTTTTCTACTAATTCAAGGCGTGTCTCACCAGGTTTTTGGTTTGCTCCGGCGCAAATGCAGACAATATCAGCATCCTTGCAGTCTTCATATGTTCCGTAAGATGTTTTGACCGGTTGTGGCGCAAACGCCTTTCCGTGGTTTAAATCCATCACATCGCCCATTGCTTTTTCTTTATTTACATCAATGACCACAAGCTCATCTGTGATCCCTTGGTTAATTAACGCAAATGCATAACTGCTTCCAACAAAACCCGCTCCGATTAAAGCTACTTTATTTACATGTTTGTTCATCATTAATCATCCTTCCAGGGTATGTTTCTCTTTGATGTCTTTTTCTTTGTGAAGTATTTCACATTTATATTGTGCAACGCTTCACAAACTTTTGCAAGGGAAAAGTTTTGTCTGATTTATGAACAAAAAAGAAACCATCATAGATGGTTTCTTTCGGTAAGTCCCGTCTAGCCTTGTCCTCAATGGGGAAGAGAACCGCTTAAGCCCGAGTCATTATATAAACCATTTTGCACGTAATCAAAGCCAGGCTGATTCTGGCCGGGCACTTGGGCGCTGCCATTATTAAAAATCACTTTGGCGTTGGTTGTATCCGTGTCCGCAGGCAGTGTCAGCGTGTAAATTCCATCTGCATTTTTAGTCATTGGTTTTCCAGGCCAAGATCCGGTCAATTCAATTGCCTGGCCCCCATCATGTTTATAGATATAAGCATTTACCTGGCTCCAATGATTCGGATTTTGATAGCCGATGGTTTTGGCCGAAGCTGGATCTCTTTTAACAAAGCTGTATTCCTCGGCCCTCGTTACACCATCACTGTTCGTTCCTTTTAACATGATGGTGTATGTTTTGCCAAATGGATCTCCTTTTCCGATTGTGAATTGATCTCCATCCTTAAACGCCGTCTCTGGTCCATTATTGATTTGATAAACGGCTTTTGTTGTATTCGCATTTGCACGCAAGGTAATCGTCAGTTGATCATTGAAAGAATGTGTTACACCTGATTTCAATATCATCAGGATAAAGCACAGCTACAGACCTGGCATTGATCGTGCCTGTCAGTTTACCATCGTTCACTTGAAATGAACCCGCTCCAGCTTTATTGTCATACCTGCCATCAGGCAATTTTGTTGCCGTATTGATAGAGACAGAGGATGAACCTGCATTTGCCAGCACAACGCCATGTGAGCCGCGCTGATTCATAAATATCTGGTTGTTTCCATTCGGGTTCGAGAGTTCCTCATGCTGTCCAGCCATCACATTGTGAAATCTATTGACCGCAGTGATAGCCTGATCTTCAAATAAAGCACTCCCGCGATCGCCTATTTGGCTTTTCCCCGGGAATCTCACACCATTTCCGCCTCCCTCAGGTCTGGAAAAGAAAAGAGGCGTACTGCCTGAACGAGAAGCTATCACCGCCCAGCCTAAACGGATATCATCATCGCTCATCCATGTCGACTCTTCATCATCATTGGCATACGTATCATGCGACTCCACCCATGTCACCAGCTTGTCCGCAGACACATCAGATGCATAGTGGGAGATATTCGACACGCCCAGATTACGATTCTTTAAAGCGGACCTTATGGAATGCCCATAGTTAGACGCTGTCACATCCATATAATTCGCATATGCAGCATCTCTGGAGGCACTATCCTGCAGGATTTCTCCGTATTGGAACTCTGCAGATGTATTTGTGATATTCGGCCAAAATTGACTGCCGTAACTCCCATCATCCGGAAGCTCTATATGTTTGGCGGCATCAAATCGAAAACCGTCTGCCCCGTCATTCAATGCCCTTTCTAAGAACCGTTTCAGATAGGACTGTACTTGTGTATTTTGTGTATTCCAGTCATACAGCCCGAGCAATGAATTCTGCGTGACATCCCATCGATCAGACCAGTTTTTAATTTGTGTGTTTCCATGTGTCCAGTTTGGAATACTCTTAACCTCATTGGAAATCGCGGCATAATCACTGGTGGTATGATTGATGACCGCGTCAACAATGACCTTTATGCCATATTCTTCAGCGGCTGCACACATTTCTTTAAATTCTTGTTCAGTACCTAAGTAACGGTTGCCAATTTGATACGATGTCGGGTGATACAGCCAGTACCAGTTCAACATGCTTTTATCTCCTTGATTCCCTTCCTTTACTTGGTTAATCGGAGATGTCTGAATGGCTGTATATCCTGCATCATGAATATCCTTCATATTGTGTTTTAACGTATTGAACGACCAATTCCATGCATGAAGAATGGTTCCGCTTTTGATCGACGGTGCTGTAAGCTCATTCGATTTGTTCGCCGTTTCAGCACTCGCAGCCGCCGGTCCTGCCAGAACCAAATAAAACAGCAATAAAAATCCAGCGAATAACGGCAGTAAAGAGGTTTTGAATCGTTTTGCAAACATTCTTGACACTCCTTATTTGATTTTTTGAAGACTTACTTCGGAGTCAAAAATCCCTCTTACTTCATTCTTCCGCTTCCTCCTTTCAAACTGATGTGAAGACTGGAGAATTTTGTTCACGCTTACATTTTAAATTATCACAATCACTCTATCAAAACAACTTGGCAGAGTGAATACAAATCAATGTTCCTATAAAAAACTGCCCGAGACTGTTTCCCTCGCTTTCCAAACAAAAAAAGAAACCATCTATTTTTCAAGATGATTTCTTTTTTATTTCTTCTTTTACCGCTCTTCTGTAAGCCAGCTTCACAATCACATACCGAAGCAGAAACAGAACGCCGCCGCAGACGATAAAAAGAAGAATCATTTTCAGCCAAGCGAAGAATGTATGGGGAATCCCCCTGTCGTACATCGTAAGCACCACTACCGCAAAGGCGACCGCAATTGATTCTATTCGCTGCTGCTTCACCCGTTTTTGCAGTTCTTCTTTGGTGTCTATTCTCGGCATGAGCATTCCGGATGCCGCAGCCCTGATGCAGTAATATAAGATAATGATGAACAAAAACACAAGGCTTGCAGCCCATTCTTTAAACGGAAATTCAAACATAATGCCGCGGATGATCACATCAAGCAGCGCAAATGCTCCCGCTATCATCCCAATCTCCGACCAGATTTTTTGTTTTTCTTTTACCCTCTTATTTTTCCCATTCACGCCTGAAAGTCTATTATGCAGATTATTCATGACCTTCCTCCCGCACTTTTACGAATGGCTTATGGCTTACATGTTACAATAACAGCCTGCGCTTCTGCAATGAATAACTCAAAAGCCCGCCGTACAAGCCGGCGGGCAGCAATCGTTAAAACGGCCCCCAATTGATCATGACGCCGATCACGATAAAGACAAGCCCGATCAAGAACCAAATCAGAGCAAGCGGCACCATAAACCGCAGCCACTTGACATACGGAATACCGCTGGCGGCAAGCACTGCCATGAGAACGCCGGATGTCGGGTTCACACAGTTGACGACCCCTTCTCCAAGCATAACCGCCTCCACCGCAACCTGTCTCGTGATTCCCATCAAATCAGCGAGCGGCGCCAGGATTGGAATAAATACAACGGCTTCGCCAGACCCTGAAGAGATGAGAAAATGAAGCAGCGCACTGGCGATATACATGCCGATTGCCCCGGCAATCGGGCTGAATCCGTCCAAAAGTGAAGCCAAAGCATTGACGACAGTATCGAGAAGCTTTCCATTTTCAAGGATAACGGAAATGCTTCGTGCCATCCCGACAATCAGCGCCCCATATACAAGGCTTTGGCAGCCCGTAATGAAGGTTTTGGCAATATCGTTCGCCGCAAGTCTGCCTATTAAACCGGCAAGGACAGAAATAAAAATAAATGTCGCAGCCATTTGGGAATCTGACCAGCCAAGCTTCAAAGCGCCGTATAAAAATCCGACAAGTGAGAGTCCCGCCACAGCCAAAATCAGCTTATGGCGAACGGTAAACGGCACTGGCTGATCTTCTTCTTTACCGGCTTCGCCCATTCCTGCCGCAGGGAACCAATCTGTTCCTAACACACTGGCATCTTTTGATTTTTTTAATTTTCTCGTATACAAATAGATATAAATAATAGAAGACAGCAAAAAGCATATGTATATCACAACTCGCAGGCCGATTCCAGAAAAAAGAGGGAGCTCCGCGATTGATTGTGATAAACCGAGCGGTGACGGTGATAATATGGTGGAGTTAAATCCAGCGTAGCAACCGATGTATATAACAGCGGCTCCCGCGACTGCGTCCCATTTTAAGGATCGTGCCACAATGAGGCCGATGGGGATAAAACCGATAACTGAATTCACGACAATCCCGGTTGTTCCGAGAATGGAGAACAATGCGCCGACAATACAAATAAATAATAATTGCTTTGTGCGGAATTTGCTGATGACATTGTAAATCAGGCCATTAATGGCACCCGTTTTTTCTAGAATAGCAATGGTGCCGCCTGTGAATAAGATCAGAAAGATGATGGGTGCTGATCCAACCATTCCATCCTGTAGAGAAGTAAAAAAGCTGATCAAGCTGACCGGAGACTGTTCAATTGAATGATAGCTTCCCGGAACAGCGGTCGTGACATCCCCCTTTGTCACGCGGTCAAATTCACCTGCCGGCACAATATATGAAGCTATTGCGCAAATGAAAGCAATCATAAATAAGAGGACATAGGCGTCAGGCATTTTAAATGTCATTCGTTTTTTCTTAGGCTGTGTTTCGGCTGCTGGCATACTCATATTTCGATCCATCCCCTCTGTTTGAAAATATTAATTATTCTGAATAGTAGCAATATGTGCTATATTATATACAGCCTATCTTCCTGTTTCAATATAAATAAAGTAAAGAAGGTAAAAATTCATTCTGATAGAAGGAGGTATTTCTTACCATGCAAAAGCTTTCAGAAGACATGAAACAAACCATTATGGACATCTTCGAGCATCTGCATGCGAACCCTGAAGTCAGCTGGAAGGAATATGAGACAACTTCATTTTTGAAACAAAAGCTTGAGGATTTAGGGTGCCGGACGCGCACGTTTTCAGACTGCACCGGGGTTGTCGGCGAAATTGGCTCAGGCTCACCTGTTGTAGCGGTACGCGCTGATATTGACGCGCTGTGGCAGGAGGTTAACGGCACATTTCGCGCCAACCATTCCTGCGGACACGATTCACATATGACAATGGCATTGGGCACGTTAATGCTGCTCAAAAAACAACCTGAGCTTCCGAAGGGCACAATCCGTTTTATCTTTCAGCCGGCAGAAGAAAAAGGCGGCGGCGCCTTGAAAATGATAGAAGAAGGCGTGCTTGATGATATCAACTATTTGTATGGCGTTCACGTCCGTCCGATCCAGGAAACACAGAACGGCCGCTGCGCTCCGTCTATTCTGCACGGATCAAGCCAGCACATTGAGGGAACGATCATCGGGGAAGAGGCTCACGGCGCCCGTCCGCACCTCGGGAAAAACAGCATTGAAATTGCGGCATTTCTTGTACATAAGCTCGGACTCATTCATATTGACCCGCAAATCCCGCATACCGTCAAAATGACAAAACTTCAAGCCGGCGGTGAAAGCTCTAACATCATTCCAGGAAAAGCATCGTTCAGCCTTGATTTGCGCGCACAGACCAATGAAGCCATGGAGGCGTTAATCGCCGAAACAGAAAGAGCCTGTGAAGCGGCCGCCGCTGCATTCGGCGCAAAAATCGAGCTGCAAAAAGAACACAGCCTTCCTGCGGCAACACAAAACAAAGAAGCTGAAGCGATCATGGCAGAAGCCATTACAGATATCATCGGGGCTGAGCGGCTTGATGACCCGCTTGTCACTACCGGCGGAGAGGATTTCCATTTTTACGCCGTGAAGGTGCCGAATCTGAAAACAACGATGCTTGGCCTAGGCTGCGGGCTCCAGCCGGGGCTCCATCATCCGCACATGACCTTTGACAGAAATGCGATGTTCAACGGCATTCACATTTTAGCGAATGCCGTGCTCAAAACATTTCAGAAGGCGGAATCACTTGCTGCCGCTAACGCTTCTTAACGCAAAAAAGCAGCCTGGCTACAGGCTGCTTTCTTCATTACTTCTTCAAATCTTCAATTGAGTTGACATTTTTCATATATTGAGGAACAACAAGCCCCATTTTCACACCAGTCATACTGGTGCCAATATCATCATATTTGCCTTTATATTTAGCAGCGTATGCTTTATGGGTATTCGGCAGCCATGCGGAAAGTGATGCATCCGCACTTCCCGTTGCAATTGCAGTCCACATCGGCCCAGCCTCTACCTGAGTAAGTGTTACCTCATAGCCCAAGTCTTCTAAGACTTTGCCTATGACGTTTGTACTTGCAATCTCACTGTCCCACGCCACATAGGCAAGGTTGATTTTGTCTCCCTTCACCTTTTGAACGCCTTTTGTCCATTCGGCTATCTGATCCTTGTGTTTATTGACGTACTCAGCAGCAACTTTGGCAGGTTTCTCGCCTTCTTCCACCTTGATCATGATTTCGCCCATTTCGTCTTGCGTCCATTTAAACTGGCTCAGAAGCTTTGCGGCATTCGGCTGCTCTTTGCTGAAGCCTTTGCGTGTGATCGTATGGATTTCCTCTGCGCTGCCATAAGATTGTTTCGGATCATCGAGATATTTCAGCTTATATCTGGAGAACATCCAGTGCGGTGTCCATCCTGTAATGATAATCGGTTTCTTACGGTCGTATGACTTTTTAAGCGTAGCGGTCATCGCAGCACTTGACGCTGAAATCAATGTCCAGTCATTCAGGTCATAATCCTTCATCGCTTTGTCAGTCAGGGACATAATCCCTGAACCGGGGTCAATCCCGATGATGGTCTTATTCACCTGTTCTGCTGCGGATGCATTTTCATCGTTTTCTGAACCGCAAGCCGCAAGTGAGAGCGCCAGCATGGCGGAAACGCCGATGCCGATGATTTTTTTAAGCATCAGGCATTCCCCCTGCTTTTCTTCTTCACTTTAATATTTTGAGTAATACGGTCCAGGGTAATGGCAACGATAACGATGGCGATACCGGCCTCTACTCCGACCCCGGTTTTCAGCTGTGTAACGGCACTGTATACTTCAGAACCAAGTCCCGGTGCACCGACCATTGCGGCGATAACAACCATTGATAATGCAAGCATGATGCTCTGGTTGATCCCGGCCAAAATCGTTTTTGTCGCAAGCGGAAGCTGAACTTTAAACAAACGCTGAGCTGTTGTAGAACCGAATGCCTCAGTCGCTTCAATCAAATCCGCCGGCACTTGTTTTATACCGAGAACAGTCATGCGGATTGTCGGCGGCATCGCGAAGATAACAGATGCAACAACACCCGGCACAACACCGATGTTAAAGAAGAAAATCGCCGGCAATAGATATACGAAAGCAGGCATTGTCTGCATTAAATCAAGAATTGGCGTTACAATACGGCGAACCGTTTCTTTCTGAGAAGCCCAAATTCCGATCGGAACCCCGACCACAATCGAAATAATCACAGATGTCAACACAAGCGCCAATGTTTGCAGCATTGGGTCCCAATATCCTAAATAATCGATCAGGAGGAATCCAATCAACGTAAATAACGCAATTCCCCTTGTACTGATCCACCACGCAAGTGCGGCGAAAATAATCGTTAACAAAATAGATGGAATAAATCCAAGACCGGTGACAATTCCATTTACAAAAGCGGCCAATCCGTTAGCGATTCCGTCGAAGAATCCGCCAAACGTCATCGTAATCCAGTCAACAAAACGGTCAATAATATCTGCTAAAGGTATTCTAGGCAGTCTATCCATCTTATTTCACCTCCTGTGCAGAAGGATCTTGTGTTTGTTCGTTAGTGCCTTCAGCATTGATATACTCGTTATTGCCGGCAAGTGCGCCAATCAGCGCGCCTCTTACGACAATTCCTTTCATTCTTTGCTTCTCATCCACAACCGCAATTGGAATATTCGCATCGGACACAACGTCAAAAATCTCAGTCAGATACGTATTCTCTGGTACAGTCGTAAATTCTGTATTCAAGATGTCTTGAAGTGACAAATCAGACTCAGCCGCTTTTTTCGCATCAGACGCATAGATAACACCTAATAATTTCTTTTGTTTATCCACTGCATAAATTGAAGAAATTCCAAGGTTTTTCATCAGTGTCAATGCTACGCGAGGCCCTTTATCAATCCGCACTGTTTCAGCGCGTTTCATAATGTGGCCTGCTGTGAGGACTTTAGACAAATCAACATCTTCGACGAATTTTTCAACATATTCATTAGATGGATTCATCAGGATTTCTTCAGGCGTGCCGATTTGAACGATGTTGCCGTCCTTCATTAGGACAATTCTGTCGCCAATCCGCAACGCTTCGTCCAGGTCATGCGTAATAAAGATAATCGTTTTTCCGACATTATCGTGAAGATCAAGAAGCTCATCCTGCATATCTTTACGAATCAATGGATCAAGCGCACTGAACGCTTCGTCCATCAGAAGGATGTCCGGGTCATTCGTCAACGCGCGGGCAAGGCCGACACGCTGCTGCATCCCGCCGGAAAGCTGGTCAGGATATTGATGTTCAAACCCTTCGAGCCCAACGAGCTTAAGAGACTCAAGCGCTTTTTGCTGCCGCTCTTGTTTGTCTACGCCTTGAAGCTCCAGTCCGTATTCTGTGTTTTCAAGTATCGTTCTGTGCGGAAACAGAGCGAACTTTTGGAAGACCATGCTGATTTTTTTCCGGCGGACTTCCCGGAGCTGGTCTTTTGACATATTTGTTATCATGTCACCATCAATGTAAATATTTCCGGCAGTCGGTTCAATAAGCCGGTTTAACATCCGTACTAAAGTTGATTTACCGCTCCCTGATAGACCCATGATGACAAATATCTCACCATCATATACTTCAAAATCTGCCTGATTAACACCAACGGTTGATCCGGTTGCTTTCAGGATCTCTTTTTTTGTCTTTCCGTTGGCAAGCATTTGAACTGCCTTCTTTGTTTGTTTCCCAAAAATCTTAGAGACTTTCTCGACTTTTATCTTAATTGGTTTCTCATCTACACTCATATTTTCCCTCCATATTAAGCAATCTTTATTACCGTAACATTTATGTAACTTCCCACACAAACAGCATATTCTCTTTTATTCTGTACCATTTCTTTATAAACATCCATGTGACCACATGATCTTATTTATGCTTCTAAATGCTCTGTAATCCTCCTATATGATTGTATTTTACGGGTGATTTTTCGCCTATCTTTAGTTGAAAACGCTTTTATTGGAATTGAATTCCTCCTTCCTCTTATGACTTCCCTCTCCTTTACTGGAAAAATAAGTTGCTTTTTCAACATCAATTATGTATTATAGTTTTATGACTATGAAACAATCAGATGATCAAATCAGAGCGCAAATTTTTAAAGCACTGTCTGATGAATCAAGGCTTGCCATTATTCGTACGCTTTATGTCAGCGGAAAAGAACTCAGCTGCGGTGAAGTAGGTGAAAAGTGCAATATTGTCAAAACCACGGCATCTTATCATTTTAAAACGCTGCGTGAAGCGGGATTGACGGCAACCCGGAAAGATTCGCGGACAAAATACGTCAGTCTGCGTGAAGACACATTTCAAACATACCTGCCTGGCTTTTTGGAAACCCTCTAACAAAGGGTTTTCTCTATACATATCTGTTCCATAGTTTCAAAGTTATAAAACAATAGGAGTGATAAAATTTGAATCGCATTTGGCTTTTCTTCAGTGTCATGTTTGTCATTGGCACGGATACCTTTTTGCTTTCGCCGCTTCTCCCCCTTTTACAGGATCAGTTTCATGTCTCTACTGATTTGTCAGGCTGGATGGTCAGTGCCTATGCACTCGGTTATGCGCTCTTCGCTTTCATTGCAGGCCCAATCTCAGACCGGCTGAACAGGAAAACAGTCATGCTGTGGGGACTTGCAGGCTTTATCGTATCCACGTTTTTATGCGGCATCGCTCCCTCTTTTGCCGCCATGTGCCTGTTCCGTTTTGCCGCAGGCGTTAGTGCTGCGTTTGTGACGCCTCAAATTTGGGCGTCCATCCCAGTCATTGTCCAGCCTTCTCAGATCATAAAAGGCATGGGGATTGCGACAGCAGGTTTGGCCGCTTCACAAATGCTCGGACTTCCTTTTGGAGGGTTTCTCGCTTCCTTTACATGGCATACGCCATTTTTCGTTTTGTCAGCGTGCTCGCTTATTCTTCTATTGATCCTGGCGGCGGTCATGCCTGATATCCGGCCTTCTGAACCATTGGCGCGCCCATCAATTGTCAACCCCTATCGGGAGCTTTTTTCATTGCCGAAAACATCGGTCATTCTGCTTGCCTATTTTCTGTTTCAAACCGGAAACTTCGCATCGTTCAGCTTTCTAAGTACTTGGCTTTCCGCGGATTATCATTTAACCGTGTCACAAATTGGCGCAGCTATGCTTGTACTCGGACTGGGAAATATGCTCGGGAGCCTTATCGGCAGCCGGGTTTCAGAAAAGCTGGGCATGTTTAAAACACTGATCAGCGGGATGCTGCTAATGGGCGCTCTCTATTTCGCTCTTCCGTTCTTTCCAAACTTGTTTTTAGTAGAAGCCGGCTTTTTTCTCACGTTCTTTACAGCTGGCATCATCTTTCCGTTAATGATGGGTGTCTTTCAATCCATTGCACCAAATGCGCGAGGAACCATCGCTTCCCTTTCCAATGCCGCTATGTATGCCGGAACCACTGTCGGTACAAGTATTGCAGGTTTTTTATATCAAAGCACACAGCATTTCGGAGCTGTCACAGGATTTACTGCCATACTATTCATACTTTCTATGACGCTCTATCAAACATCCGGGAAACGCCAATCCGCAGCCCGGGCGCAAATGTAAAAAAAGCACCTCATTCAAGAGGTGCCTCAGATTGTTGACAAAATCCTAAAATGGTTTTCATTTTAGGATTTTGTCATCTTTTCAGCGTGATTGAAAACCCTTGAAGTCTAGGAAGGACGAGCATAGGAGCGGACATTCACAGGATGTGATGACGACGGCGTTTAGGCAGGACGCCTGAGAATTTAGCCGTTGATCCACTTCGCATTGAGCACCGAAGCGCAGTCCTGACAACGAATGCGAGGGTTTGTCGACACGCTGAAAGCACCTCTTTCAAGAGGTGCTTTTCCTATTCTAGCTCAGTTTGTTTCGTTTCTTTCCCCATAATCAAAATACAAGCAACCGCGAGTAAGATTGCAATGCAAAAGATTGAAAAGATGACCGAAAACGAAATATGACGGGCTGCGAGCGTTCCGACGAGCAAAGGCCCGAAGATGCCGCCGATTCTTCCAAACGCTGCTGTCGTTCCTGAACCTGTTGCTCGAATCGCAGTCGGGTATTGCTCCGGGGTATACGCATACAGCACGCCCCATGCACCGAGGTTGAAAAACGATAACAGCATCCCAGCCGTAAGCAGAAGACTTAAGGAATCCGCCGTTCCGAAGAAATAGGCGCTTCCTGCTGTGCCAATCAAGTAAATGACAAGTATCCACTTCCGGCCCGCTTTTTCAATCAGCCATGCGGCAGAGAAATAGCCCGGTAGCTGAGCAAGCGTCATCAGCAGGACATATTCAAAGCTTTGAATCATGCTGAAGCCTTTCAGCAGCATGACACTCGGCAGCCATAGGAACATCCCGTAATAAGAAAACACCACACAGAACCAAACGATCGACAGCATCACGGTCGGCCGTATATACTGTCTTGCCCAGACGCTTTTTACATTCTCCCACACCGACCTCTTTTTGGCAGAAATCGATTCATATTTCGGCGAATCAGGCAGACTCGTCCGCAGGTACAGCGCATAAAAAGCAGTCAGCGCAGTTAATAGAAGGGCGGCCTGCCAGCCGAAGCTTGGTATCACAAAGTAAGAAATCAAGGCCGCTGCGAGCCAGCCCACGGCCCAAAAGCTTTCCAAAAGCACAATCACTCTGCCCCGCTTTTCAGGCACAACCGCTTCCGAAACGAGTGTTGAAGCGACTGGAAGCTCGCCGCCAAGTCCCATACCAATCACGAAACGAAGGATTAGAAATGCCGATAAGCTCGTCACAAAAGCGGAAATGCCGCTTCCGATGGAAAAGCATAAAAGGGTGATGATGAACACTTTTTTGCGGCCGATTCGATCAGCAAGCAAACCAAACAAAAACGCACCCGCAGCCATGCCGATGGAATTGACGCTTCCGATCCATTTCATTTCTTCGGGCGACAGATTCCACTCTACATGGAGCGCGGCGATAATAAACGATAATATTCCGACATCCATTGCATCAAACAGCCACCCCAAACCGGCGACGCCCAGCAGTTTACGCTGGGATATAGGCTGTTGTTTTCCCATTGCCAACACCTCTGATATGCAAAATGATTACCGTTTAAGTTTACACCTGTCTTTACACATTGTCATTAACTAAATGATGTAATTGAAAAACCCCGCTTATGTTCCACAAGCGGGGTTTTTATTATTGCTGCAATGCTGCTTTTTTAATATTATCCTGAAGCTGTGCAATTCGTCTCGCGCCGTCTTCGCGGAGGCGTTTGTTTTCTTCCTCGATTTGTTTTGTTTCCTGCATGCCGCTGACAATCGTGTTCCAAGACGATTCGATCGTTTCAATATCTATGCTCGGTCTGCCGGCCATTCTGGCAATTTCAACACTTTGGCTTGAGATGTTTTCAGCATTTCGTTTCAGCATCTCGTTTGTCCGGCGGTCAAGCTCGCTCATGGAATCAGCCACAAGCTTTTGCCGCTTTACCGTAACAGCCTGAATAATGCCGTTTTTGAAAATCGGAATGGTAATGATAAACGCGGAGTTGATTTTCCCGATCAGCTTTGCATTTCCGCGCTGCAGGAGACGGATTTGTGGTGCGGTTTGAAGCGCCACCATCCTTGCCATATCCAGATCATACACCCGTTCCTCAAGCGCCTGAATGCCGTTGCGCAATGTATCTAGCTGCATTTGCGCCAGCTGGTTTCCGCTTGCCGCTTTTTCCTCATATGAAGGAAGGATCGACTGCATCTCTTCCAGTTTCATCTGCCCGGCAACGACGTATTTTTCAAGCTCCATATAGTATTTGATATTGTTTTCATACATTTCATCGAGCGTGTAGTTCGTCTTCGTCATCTCATCTTTGTATTTTGAAATCTCAACGTGGATTTTTTCAATCTCTCCGCCAAGCGTCTGATACTTTTTAAAGATTTTTTCAATCATGCTGCCGCCGCGTTTGAAAATTTTCGCCATTAATCCCTTTGGCTCATCAAAATCATTTTTGTCAAAGCGGTCCATGATTTTCCCAAGCTGAGTCAGCATTGTGCCGGAGTCTGTCACACTTGTTGTTTTCATCATCCCCAAGATGCGGTCAGAGAACTTGGATATTTCAACGGCCGGCTCCTTGCCGTACTCAAGCAGCTCCATTTGGTTTTTAACGTCAATTTGTTGAGCAAGCCGCTTCACTTCTGGTTCCTGACGGAGCTGAAGACGGATATCGTCAGCTTTTTGCTGAGAAATCTCTTCATTTTTATCGAGAACAAGCGGATTTTGATTTTCTGTTGTCATGCTTTTCTTCTCTCCTTATTTTTGGGTAATGGTTCTGAAGAGCCTTTTCACAAGCGAAGGCTCTTTGTAGTCCTGCTGAAACACCATGTCATCCAGCCAATGGATATCATACTGATCCTCTTCAATAAACTGCTCAATATCCTGGTGTCCGGGCGGATTATAAATGATGATATCGATTCCGATTTCATTCAGGAACAGCAGGGCGGCAGCATCCGAACGCGTGAGTCCGCCGCTCATTTCCGTATGATATAAAACGAGTTTCGGAACGGTTTGCGCATAGTCGAACATTTGAATCAATTTCAGCAGATTAGCAGGCAGGTTTGTTGTTTGTTTAAACAAATAGATTTGAACATCCTTGACTTGTTCCTGATGCAAAGCTTTAAGCCGCGGGTGTCTGCACATTCTCGAAATCGTTTTGGCAATGGCAGTCTGAACGCCCGCCGGCAGCTGTTTATACTGCCACACATTGCTTGCCATCAACTTGTCCGGATCAATGTTCCCTTCTTGATCAAGTGCGTGGCTGTAGTGAAATTGATAGTTCGACTTTATTTCTTCTGTAAATGGAAAGCTTCTGACCATTTCTGTTTCCTGATAATCCGCTAGAGTATGAAGCCTGTTCCAATATTCCTTATTGTCTTTCGACACGCCCATAATTTTGGCGAATACATTCGGAATCTCAATGGAATATTTATCTGCTTTGAAATTCGGCCGAATAAAGGCGCGTTCTTTCGTGATTAAAAACAATTCATCATAGGTCGTTTTCAGCGTAACGGACACCGGTGTGTGATCTCTGAACTGCCACGGCTTATACAGCATGGATTCCTCGTGATTCAGCACATGTTCAATTTCCTTTGTTGAGCGGTAAGCCACTGTTGATTTCCGGTCAGGTTTTTCTTTCGGAAACGGCTGAAGCTCCGAAACATCCGGGAGCTTTTCCGTAAAACCGAGCTCCTGCTTCGGGTCGACAAGCGCCAGCTGATCCGTTCCCGCCGGATGGAACAGTAGTACATCACAGCCGACCAGCATCAGATAATATAAGAAATAGAGCTGGCTTTTCGTCGCATCTCCATACCAAACAACCTTCGGCATCTCCCGCTCTATATCGGTTTTTTCCAGCCAAGGGTTCAGATGGTTTAAGGAAAACTTCGAGACATCAAGCAGCACTCTGCGAAAATCAGGATGATTCAGCCCCTTTTCATGACTGTCCGCAAAGGTATGTAAAAGCGTCATCAGCGCTTTTCTTAAATGGCGGTGCATCAAGGGATTTGAGTGCTTCGCAATCAGCTTTTCCCCGTCCAGAAAGGCAACAAAGCGGCTGACTGACAGCCCTTTTTCTTTCTGATTGATGGAATGAATATGCTGAAGCTTTTGAAATGTTTCCGGTTCGATTGTTTTATCAAGCGTTTCACTCAAAATCGTTATGCGGTCGTTTACAGACAGCTCATACAACTCGTTATAGTAGTCCGTCTCATCAATAGGCGTGCCCAATATCTGACCGGCAAGACGAGAAAAAGAAAGGCCTTGTGCAGTTTCATAGTGATCCCGCTCCGGCAATGGCTGAAACAGCAGGCTTTTCCAATCGCCATCAGCCGGAAGTGCTTTATGAATGGTTAGTTCTTCTTGTCTCATCATATCCTCCTTTCCGGTTTGTCATTGAACGATATTTCGGTAACAAAAAAGGAAGGACATTGAACCTCCCTCCTTGTTTTGTTTTATTCTTCTTTTGAAGCGGCTGTTTGTTCGCGCACCTGCTTTTGTTTATTGATGTAGTGAATGATCAATGTTACCGCAAATGCAGCGATAATGATGATGAAGAATACAGAGTGCGGCATTTCGTAATGGAAAGCGCTCCCCGCCATTTTCAGCGCGATAATGCCGATTAAGACGAATGCTGTGTTTTCCAGCTCAGGAATTTTATCAATCAGCACAAGGAACACTTTTGCCACTGTACGCATCATTAAAATACCAAGCATACCGCCGATCAGAAGCACCCATACTTTTTCAGATACTGCAAACGCGGCCAGGATGCTGTCCACAGAGAAGGCAAGATCCATTAATTCTACTGAAATGACAGTCGCCCAGAAGATCCCGAACGTACGGACCATCCAAGAGTTTTTCTTCATGCCGTCCGCTTCCTCTTCTTTTTCGCCTATCCAGAAGTGCTTAATGACGAGCCAAGCCAGGTAAAGCGCGCCAAGCACCTTGATCCACCAGAATTTAATGAGAAGCATACCGAGCCCGATGAAAATAAACCTGAAAATATAAGCTCCAAACAAACCATACGTTAACGCTTTTTTCCGCTGTTTTTCCGGCAGGTGTTTAACCATGACCGCAAGAACAAGCGCGTTATCGGCCGATAAAAGGCCTTCCAGAACAACAAGGGAACCGATCAAACCCCAGGAAACAGGATCAGTCAGAACTTCCCCCCACATTTTCCAATCGAAAAATGAAGCATACGTAGACAAAATATGATGTAAAAAGTCCAAGTTTTTTCCTCCTATTAATTTGAAACGGTGACTTCTCTATTTGTCACTCGCTTACACTTGCAAACCGTAATTCCGGCACAATGCAGCCAGCCCGCCGGAAAATCCGCTGCCGATTGCATTGAATTTCCACTCGCCGCCGTGTCTGTAAAGCTCACAAACGACAACAGCTGTTTCAATGGAGAAGTCTTCTCCCAAATCGAAGCGAAGAAGCTCATTCTGCGTTTCTTCATCCACAACGCGGACAAATGCATTGGAAACTTGTCCAAAGTTTTGGCTGCGTGCTTCAGCGTCGTGAATGGTCACTGTGATGCCGATTTTCTCAATGTGAGCAGGGATTTTTGAGAAATCAACGATAATCTGCTCATCATCTCCGTCGCCCTCACCCGTGCGGTTGTCACCCGTATGGATGACACCGCCGCTCGGATGTTCAAGGTTATTATAGAAGACGAAATCGAGATCATTTACGCAGTTATCATGCGCATCAACTAAAAAGGCCGAAGCATCCAGGTCAAAATCGTGTCCGCCGGAGTACTTGTTTGTATCCCAGCCTAAGCCGATCACCGCTTTAGTCAGTCCCGGATTTGTTTTTGTTAAATCAATGCGCTGTCCTTTTGATAATTGAATGGCCATACTGCCTCTCTCCTTTCTGCTCTTCGTATTTGTCTTAACCGACTTGCAAACCGTAGTCTGTTGCAATGCGGGCAAGGCCGCCTTGGTAGCCTGAGCCGATTGCTGAGAATTTCCACTCGCCGTTATGTCTGTAAAGCTCCCCTGCAATGATTGCCGTTTCAATAGAGAAATCTTCTGCAAGATCGTAACGGATGAGCTCTTCATTTGTTTCTTCATTTACGATGCGGACAAACGCGTTTGATACTTGTCCAAAGTTTTGGCTGCGCGCCTCTGCATCGTGAATGGTAATAACAAATGAGATTTTATCAATGTTTGCCGGTACAGCGCTGAGATTTACTTTTACATTCTCATCATCGCCTTCGCCAGCGCCAGTCAGGTTATCGCCTGAATGAACGACTGAACCGTTGCCGCCTTCAAGCTGGTTGTAGAAAATAAAGTCGTTTGGAGATGCGCATTTGCCTGCAGCGTCTAACAGAAACACACTTGAGTCAAGATCAAAGTCGTGCCCGCCGTCATACTTGTTCGTATCCCAGCCTAAACCGACAACAACCTTTGAAAGACCCGGATTTGTTTTTGTTAAATCTACTTTTTGTCCTTTTGCCAATGAAATTGTCATGTTTCATCCACTCCTTTTCTTTTATACGTATCTGCTGATAATATCTTCTAATCTCGTATCGTTTGTGCCTTCACCGACCGCAGCAAACTTCCACTCACTGTCGCTGCGGTAGATTTCTGCTGTAATCAGGCTTGTTCTGCCGGCGTAATTGTCTCTCAAATTGTACTTGAGCATTTCTTCATGATTAGATTGATCAACTACTCGGATAAACGCATTTTGAATCATGCCGAAATCTTGTTTTCTTCTGACACAATCGTAAATGTTTACTACAAATACAAGCTTATCGATGTTTGCAGGCACTTTATCTAAATCTATCATAATTTGCTCGTCATCGCCCGCACCGTCACCCGTCAGGTTGTCGCCTGTATGCTGTACACCGCCGCAGCGGCTTTTCAGGTTGCCGAAATAAATCAGGTTTTTCTTATCGGTGAATTTTCCGTTTTCCAGCATCAGCACTGAAGCGTCACAGTCGATATTCGGACCGCCTCCGCCAAGCAGTTTGCTGAAGAACCCTCCGCCTGAGGACACTGGGTCCCAGCCGAGACCGACCATCAATTTTGACAGACCGGCTTTTCCTTTTGTTAAATCAATTCGTTGACCTTTTTCTAAAGAAATTGCCACACGATTCACTCCTACTCATCAAAATGTGAAGATAGTCACATTTATTTTTACGCTCACAAGGAAAATAAGCCGTAAATTACTAATATATACGTTTGTTATTATATCAAAGTTTCGTAAAAGTTAAGAATAATTGACGAAAAACCTCGAAAAAAAACTTCCATATTTGATATATGATTTGCAAATGCTATAAAGTGCGCTTCTTAAACAAACCATTTGACGCGGGCAAGTCATTTTGCCTATTCTGGTG
This sequence comes from Bacillus sp. FSL W8-1202, assembly GCF_038006165.1. Classification (NCBI taxonomy): domain Bacteria; kingdom Bacillati; phylum Bacillota; class Bacilli; order Caryophanales; family Bacillaceae; genus Bacillus; species Bacillus sp. FSL W8-1202. The sequence goes on along the minus strand of NZ_JBBOUR010000001.1, from coordinate 1,427,959 downwards.
TCACCATCTAAAAACAGACAGAAAGGAAGCGGCCTTTTGATTCATTTAAGCATACTTGATCAGGCACCTGTTTCTAAAGGAGAGAGCCCTGTGACAACTCTTCAGCATTCGGTTGAGCTTGCCCAATTAAGCGAAGAGTGGGGCTATAAGCGTTATTGGTTTGCCGAGCATCACAGCACGAAAGGACTGGCAAGCACAGCGCCTGAAATCATGATCGCCCGCATCGCAGCACAGACAAACACCATTCGTGTCGGATCAGGCGGCGTGCTTCTGCCCCAATACAGCCCATTTAAAGTGGCTGAAACCTTTCGCCAGCTTGAGGCCCTGTATCCAAACCGGATTGACCTCGGCGTCGGCCGTTCCCCCGGCGGCACGACAAAAACCAGGATTGCGTTAACGGACGGGGTGAAAAAAAGCTTAACCGAATTTAACAGACAGCTGCAGGATGTCTCTTATTTTCTAACAGATTCCCTTCCTCCCGACCATCCGTATGCCGGAATCAAAGCGGCGCCCCTTATTGGCACGGCACCCGAGCTATGGGTGCTCGGTCTTGGTGAAAACAGCGCAAGACGCGCGGCGCACCAGGGGATTGGATATGTGTTTGGGCATTTCATTAATCCCGCGCGAGGAGAAAATGCATTCCGCATCTACCGGGAAAGCTTTCGGCCCTCAGCCCATTTTTCGAATCCGTCCGCACTTTTTACGATTTTTGTCATTTGCGCGAAAACAGATGAAGAGGCAGAAGAACTCGCATTAAGCCAGGATTTGTGGCTTCTTCGCGTCGGGAAAGGCTTGGACAGCCGCGTGCCAAGCATCGAGGAGGCTAAAGCCCATCCCTATACAGCGTCCGATAAAAAACTCATAGAAGAAAACAGAAAGCGGATGGTGATCGGTTCTCCAACCACTGTCAAACAGCAGCTGTTAGACCTCACAGACCGCTATGAAACAAATGAAATCATGGTTCTGTGCAATGTGTTTAATTTTGAGGCGAAAAAAGAATCGTATGAGCGCCTTGCCGGATTGGTTCTATAAAAAAAGCAGTTTTCCCTAGGGAAAACTGCTTTTCATGTTATCGGTGCCTTTTTTTGCGCTGAGCTTCTTTTTTGATAAACGTCCAAACTCCCTGAACTGCAAATCCGATTAATTGCAAAACAATCAATAGCAGGGTAATAGACGGACCTGGCGGCGTCCCGAGCTGATAGGATGATGTCAGTCCCGTAAATACGCTGAATAACGAAATGAGTATGGCTGTAATGAAAACCATGTTAAAGCCTTTTGCAATTCTGATGGCGAATGCTGCCGGCAATACGAGCAGGGCTGATACAAGAAGGACCCCGATGATCGGAATAATGACTGAAATCGCAAGGCCTGTGACAATACTGAATGACAACGAGAGAACGTTTGTATTGATTCCCGATGTTTTGGCTGTTGCTTCATCAAACGTCAGCAGGTAGAGCGGCCTTCTCAGTACGATAAAATAAAGCAGGATCAGCAGTGTGATAATACTGATAATATAGACCTGCTGCTGGTTTACTGTCACAAGCGATCCAAATAGGTATTGATCAATGCTCATATTGGCTGTGCCTTTGGAAAGGCTGATTAAAAACATCGCGAAGGACAAACCAGCTGCCATTAAGATGGCAATGGACACTTCTGAATAAGTCCGATACGCCCGCCGCATGTATTCAATTCCGATCGCGCCAATGGTCACGACGACTATGCTTGCTGCGGTTATATTGGTGCTGAGAAAAAAGCCGATGGCAACACCTGACAATGAGATATGTGAAAGTGTGTCAGCCATTAAGGCCTGTCTTCTGAGAACGAGATACACTCCTAGTATCGGAGCCATAACGGCGATCATGCCGCCTGCTAGAAAAGCTCGTCGCATGAATTCCAAGTCAAACATTTCCATCCGCCTTTTTCTCCTCTCTCTAATCGAATCACTTTATCTAAAAATTGCTGTACTTCGTTTTGTTCGTGAGTAACCATCACAACTGTGCGGTTGTGATTTTTCACAAGGTGATGCATAAATTCGTAAAATCCTTTTCTGCTGTCGTAATCAACAGCTGTCGTCGGTTCGTCCAGCATCAGCAGATCCGGGTTGCTGGCGAGCATTCTGGCGATACAGATTTTCTGTTTCTGTCCGCCTGATAAATCACCGATTTTACGATGGCGGAGCTCCCACATTTCCACCATTTTCAGTGCTTTTTCTACTTCAAGATGATCTTCTTCATTTAAACGTTTAAACCATTTCCCTTTTGTATAGCGGCCTGACTGAACAAGCTCCAGCACCGTGCTCGGAAAGCCGGCATTAAATGAAGAAATTTGCTGCGGGACGTACCCTATGGTCAGGCGTTTCCCTTCTGTATTCCTTTTACTGATCGTCACTGTGCCTTCCCACGGTTTCAGCATGCCGAGCATTACCTTTATGAGCGTCGATTTAGAGGCGCCGTTTGGTCCAGTGATGCCGACGAACTCACCGCTTTCAATATCAAGTGATACTTTATCTAAAACAGGCGTATGGGAATAGCCGAAAACGATATCTTTCAATGAGACGAGATTCATGTTAATCTTCCTTTCTCACAAAGAAATAGTGTGCACCCTCCGGCGCACACTATCTTATGATTTAACCAATAGTGAATCTTTCAGGGCATCGAGGTTTTGTTTCATAATGTCGATATACCCTAAACCTTTATCCTGTTCTTCTTTGCTCAAGCCTTCCAGTGTATTCAGCACTTCTGTCTTCGCGCCGATTTCACTGGCGAGCGTATCTGCGACCTTTGAGGATGCAATTTCTTCAAAGTAAATGACTTTTACATTATGTTCTTTGGCATATGTTTTCAGCTTTGCCAAGCTGGCTGCACTCGGTTCTTGGTCAGGTGAAAGCCCTGCAATCGGAACCTGCTTCAAGCCGTATTCTTTTGCCAGATAGCCAAAAGCTGTATGCTGCGTGATAAATTCTTTTTTCTCCGCTTTTTTTGCGGTTGTACGATATAGTTTATCAAGATCCTGCAGTTTTGCAATATATTCTTTACTATTTTTCTCATAGTATTCTTTGTTATCCGGGTCCTGCTTCACGATTTGCGCCGTAATATTTTTAACTTCCTTCTGTGCCAGAACAGGGCTGAGCCATACGTGAGGGTCCATTGCATGACTGTGCTCATGCTCCCCATGATCATGCTCTTCGTGTTCTTCTTCAGAGCCTTCCATTAAATCAATGCCTTTGCTTGCATTAACGAAAACGGCATGGCCTTGGCCCATGCTTTTTTCAGCTGACGGAACCCATGTCTCCATGTATTCACTATTATAAACGAACAAATCAGCATCCTGAATGTTGGCAATGTCTTTCGGCGTCGGTTCCCAATCATGCGGTTCAACGGAAGATGGGATTAACAGATCCACATCGCCTTTGTCTTTTACAATTTGTTTTGTGAATTCATACATCGGGTAGAACGTTGTGACAACGTGCAGTTTATCATCCTTTGAATCCGCCGACCCTTTTGTTGATGAGTTGCCGCATGCTGCAACTAATAAAAAGCACGCTGCAATCACAAACAAACCGCTCCATTTTTTAAACATATCGTATATCCCCTCTTTTTCAGTAACTTTAAATCAAAATGATAACGATTTTGTAATCCTATATCATAATAAACCGAAGTCATTACGTTTTGCAAGAATAAATTTCATTTTCATTTATTCTTCCCGCCTGCAGAGCGAATATATGTACTAAAAAACCCGGCTAAGAATGCCGGGCTACTTCAATCATTAGTTTGTTTTGTCCAAAAGATAGACCCTGCTCTCATAAGGCCGGAACACCATTTCGTCAGCAAGATCATCGTTGTTATAATTGCTGAGAAGCAGAGAGGCCTGAGCTTTGCCGCAGTTCTTAGGCCACTGAAAAACAGCCTGCTCTTTTGAAAAATTATTGACTGACTGACAAAAGCTGCTGTTTACTGTTTTCTCTCATGTATACAAACAACTGCGGATCGTCCGGAAGCAAAAGATCAAAGCTCCCTTACATGAGGTCAGAGTACTGCTTTCTCAGGCTGATCAGCTTTTTGTAATAGATTAAGACCGAATCAGGATCTCCCTGCGCTTCCTCCACATTGATTGCGGTGAAGTTCGGATTGACCTTCAGCCAAGGCGTGCCGTCAGTAAATCCGGCATTTTTGCCGCTGTTCCACTGCATCGGGGTCCGGGCGTGATCCCGGCTTTTGGCTAAGATCGATCTCATCACATCATTTGGATCATAGCCTTTTTCAAACACCCGTTTATGATACATATTGATCGTTTGGATATCTTTGTAGTCTTCAATCCGGGTAAACGGCGCGTTTGTCATCCCGATTTCTTCTCCCTGATAAATATACGGCGTGCCCTTCATTAAATAAAGTACGGTTGCCAGCATTTTCGCTGATGTTTTGCGGTATTCCCCATCGTCTCCGAATCTGGACACAATCCGGGGCTGGTCGTGGTTGCACCAAAACAATGTATTCCAGCCTTGATGTTCAAGCTTCTTTTGCCATTTTGTCAAAACCGATTTTAAATCAGAAAGCTCGAGGGGCTTCAAATCCCAATGTTCTTTTCCGGGCTGCTGATCAAGCTCCATATGCTGAAAGTGAAAAATCATATTCAGCTCATGCTTATCTGTTCCCGTATATTTCAGGCCTTCTTCCGGTGTGACACTGCCGACCTCTCCGACAGACATGACATCATATTGGGAAAACACACCATCTGTCATTTCTTTAAAATAGTCATGGATTCGTTCGCCATTTGGCTGAAAGGGCTTCGGCTCTGCCTGCTGATTGATATAGTCCTCATACGAAGGAAGATATTCTTTCTTAGAAATGAGATGGAGCTGATCAATTCGCAAACCGTCGACCCCTTTATCGAGCCAAAATTTCATCATGTCATACACCGCCTGGCGAACTTCGGGATTTTCCCAGTTTAAATCAGCTTGTTTGACGGCATTCATATGGAGATAGTATTCTCCGGTGTGCTCCTCGTATTGCCAGACCGGGCACCCATAGTTTGAGAGCCAGTCCGTCGGCGGGCCGTTCTTTGTGCCGGGACGCCAATAATAATAGCTGCGGTATTTGCTGTTTTTGTCCAGCTCCGCTTCTTTAAACCACGGATGCTCGACCGAGGTGTGATTTAACACAAAGTCCATCACCAGCTTTAATCCCCGCTGATGCACCTGGTCCAGCAGCTCGTGAAAATCGTCCATTGTTCCGTAAGAATCCATAATCGCCTTATGGTCTGTCACATCATACCCGTAATCAACATTCGGAGAAGGATAGATCGGGCAAATCCAAATCACATCTGCCCCGAGTTCCTTTATGTAGTCAAGACGGGAAATAACCCCCCGCAAATCCCCAATTCCGTCTCCATTGCTGTCCTGAAAGCTTCTCGGGTAAATTTGGTACACCACTGCATCCTTCCACCAGTCCGTTTTCATCCCGCAATCCCCCTGTTTTGTCTTCTATTCAAGCTGAGACGGATAAAGTGTCATCCCGCCATCGACGAAAAGTGTTGTGCCGGTCACATAGCTTGCTTCCTCAGATACGAGCCAAGCCGCTGCTGCCGCCACTTCTTCAGGCTTTCCGAAGGCTTTCATCGGGATTTTTTTCAATTGTTTTTGCCTGCTCTCTTCCTTTTTCGTATCAACATTTGATTCTGTGGCAATGGTGCCGGGCGCTATCGCATTGACGCGGATTCCCTTATCCGCATAATTGAGCGCCAGCGTTTCCGTCATCATCTTGATGCCGCCTTTGGATGTGGAATACTGAACGTTTACAGGGCGTGGAATCTGCTGATGAACACTTGAAATATTCAGCACATTGCCCTTGATATTGTTTTTCATCATGTGGTTAAGTGCTGCTTTCGCTCCCAGAAAGGTTCCGGTAACATTGACATCAATCACTCTCTGCCAATCTTCAAGACTCATCTCATGCGGCATCGCCTCAACACCGTTAAAACCGGAGTTGTTTACCATCACATCGAGCGTGCCGAAATGCTCTAAAGCTGTGTCCAAGAGCGCCTGAATCCCCTCTTCTTTTGACACGTCCGCCTCAACTGCGACGGCTTTCCCTCCGTTCTGCTTAATGATTTCCAGAGTTTCATCTGCTCCAGACGGGTCGCTGTGGTAATTTACAACAACATTCATTTTCTCCTGTCCGAACCGTTCCGCAATGGCTTTCCCGATTCCTTTTGAAGACCCTGTCACAATCGCTGTTTTTCCGGTTAAATCTTTGTACATACTTGATATCCTCCTCTGTTTCTCACTATGCAGTGGAAAATACCCTGTTTTTCCGAGTTGAAAACAGCACAAAAAAAGCAGAGAACCTGTAGTTCTCTGCCATTTCCTATTGAAAACGCTGCTCGGCAAGCTTCTTTTTAATATTCAGCAGCCTGCGGTAAAAGAAAGCGGCGGACTCGTAATGTTCCAGCTGATTGAAACGTTCCGCTGTATCATGCAACAGATCTTCGGCGTCGGCAAGAAGCTGCCTTGATTCCAGCAGGTCAAAGCATTCTGTAAGCACGTTCAGGTCGCCGCTTCCAAGATACAGCTCATGAATGAGGCGGAATTTCGTCAAGTACATGTCATCCTCCCATTCAGCCGCGCTCTTTATCCCGCGGTCATACGCCTCTACTGCCTTGTCGTATTTTCCCTCTTTACAGTAGATATGGGTCAGTGAAAATACAGCTTGAACAGCTTGCTGAAAGTTGTGCTCCTCAAAAATGGCGGCGGCTGTTTTGAAATAGCCCTCCGCTTCTTTGTAATCACCCAGACTGTACTTACAGTGTCCGACATTATAATAGGCAGCGGCAATCATGTACGCTTCTTCAAGCTGCCTGGCATGATCTAAAGCGCTGTACAAGTGGGTCAGTGCTTTTTCATGATGATACACATCGGTCAAATTTCCGGCGATGATAAATTCACACTGAACCCGGCGGCGACCGTACAGTTCATATTTCGTATAGATATCAAGCGCCTGGCTCGCATAATTCATGGAAAAATACGTTTGTTTGATGTGATAATACACTTCTGCGACTTTAAATAGAAACTCAGCTTTTTCGATCTCATCCTCGACATACTCGAGCTTTTCCTCGGCATGTTTATAATGGTCGATCGCTAATATGAAATTTTTCTGCTTGAATTCGTACATTCCTCTGAAATAATAAAAGTAGTATTCCAATAAGCCCGTGAGTTTTTGCTGATTGCTTTCAATTTCGTTCAGCATATCAGAGAACGGAGGCTTGGTGTCGCTGTCTTTCACCGGCATCAGCTTATCAAGCATGATTCGATGCCGGAATTCCATCAAAGAAAAATATAAAAGCAAGTCCTGGTTCTCTTCCATATCTTCTAAATCGTATTCAATCTCCTGCTTTAACGCTTCTGCTTGATCTGCTTCAAATGCGCGAATGAGCTTGTACCATTCATTCAGCTTTACTGCTACTTCTTCTGATGGAATCTTTGCTCTCATCGGTCTGCCTCCTTCCTCCTGCTACTATTTATGTTATATTTTATCATAGCTGTTCGCTTTTAGAGAGAGTCAATCACTTAAAAGCGTTAACATTCAGCACATCTTGAGAAAGTGAGACCGATATGAAGTTACCCGCAAAAACATTTGTTATCTTATGTATTCTATTTCTTCTAGATCTTTGTTTTAGTTATATTCGGCATGAATGGCATTCTCAAAACGCCCTGCAGGACATGCCTGTCCCCTCGGATCTTCATCCGATTGTGAAGCAGAATGCCGATGCACTCAAAGCCGCTGCAGCGAATAAAGGCATTACCGTCGTCATTACTGAAGGATTCAGGTCCTTTAAGGAACAAGATGAATTATATAAACAGGGACGTACAAAAAAAGGGAATATTGTCACCTATGCAAGAGGAGGGGAATCGTATCATAACTATGGTTTAGCGATTGATTTCGCCCTTCAAAAAAAGGATGGAAGCATCATATGGGATATGGAATATGACGGCAATCAAAACGGAAAATCAGATTGGCTGGAGGTTGTCGAGATCGCTAAGACACTCGGTTTTGAATGGGGCGGGGATTGGAAACGATTCAAGGACTACCCCCACTTGGAGATGATTCCTAACTAGACACCCCTCACAGCCTTTTCTTTTTCCTTATGTGCGCATCAATATAGGAAGGGTAAACCGGCTTATAGACAAGTTTGTAGTGCTGGTCACTGCCTGCAGTAAAGTCAGGCTGCCATTCCAGCTTCACATCAAAAGCGGCTAAAAACGCTTCTCTCGCTTCTTCAGCGGAAACATCCGGCCTGTGATTTATCGCTTCCAATTGTTCAGGTTCAATATCAGGCGCCATAAAAGCGTCAATCAACCCAGTTTCCGGATTGACAATGATGCGGGCAGCGCCGAACCGCAGCGGCACTCCTTTATACCAGACAGAAAAATGGTTGCGGACTCTCCCTCTTTCATCAATTCGGACGGGATTCACCCTGAAAAACTCAGCCGCTCTCGGATAGAGGGCATACAAAAATTGAAGCGCTATCTCTTGGCATTCTTCCGTGGAGCATTGGCGGTTGTTCGGCCGCTCCATAAAAGAAAGCGCTGCTTTTAAGGGACTGACCCCCGTTTTTGAGACAGGGATCAAAACACCTTTTAAACAGCCAATTGCCGATAATTTATCGGTGATTGGTTGTTTAGTTTCGTTTGAATACGAATATTGTTATAATAATGAATGTATTCTATGACAGTGCGTTCTACGATGGCGGTCGTGGTTCGATCAATGCTGTTAAGATAGAACGTTTCAGACTTTAGTGAGGAATGAAACGATTCGATGGAGGCATTATCAGCGGGTGTCCCTTTGCGGGACATGCTCATGGTAATGCCTTTTGTTTTAACAGCTTTCTGATACTCGTAAGATGTATACACAGATCCTTGGTCACTATGTAACACGCAGTTCTCAGGCAGTGTTGGCAGTTGATCAAGTGTGTGTAAGACAAAGTCTGTGTCCTGCTTATCTCCAATCGTAAAAGCAATCACTTCTCCATTATATACATCCAATATACTGGAAAGGTACAATTGTTTCTGTCCATAAGGCAAATACGTGATGTCTGTTACTAGTTTTTCAAGAGGATGATCAGACTGAAAGTTCCGATCTAATATATTGTCGACCACGGCATATGGCTGCCCATTCTTCTTGCGCTTTTTCACCTTAACCCGGCACTGCCACTGATTTTTCTGCATAATACGCTGAACCGTTTTATGGTTAATACACATTCTCTTTTTTAATATAGCTGTGATTTTTCGATATCCATATCGATACTGGTGCTCTCGGCACAACGTGCCGATTTGTTTTTCTAAATGGCGCTTGGGATGATCTTTCTTCAGATTCTTCTTCCAACGATAATAAGACGAGCGAGAGATACCTAAATGAATACAGATATCCTGCACGGTCATTGTGCTGTGCAATTCTTCTACAAGTTCGACTGACGTTTGGCTATCAACTTCCTTTCCAATTCGTTGTACTTTTTTAACACTTCATTCTGTTGTCTCAGATATCGATTCTCTGCCTGCAGTTTCTCTAATTCGGAAGAATACTCCGGACCTTTTCCATAAGTGTATTGCTTACCAACAGGCTGTTCAAATCGATGTGTATCACCAGCCTTATACCATCTGACCCATGTCTTAATCTGCGTATTATTTTTGATATTCAACTCCTGCATGATCTCTTTCATAGGTACGCCTGCCAATCTCATTTCTACAGCCTTCTGTTTCACTTCAACCGGATAACTCACTCTTGTCCCCATAGAAAAAACACCTCCAAGTCTAATTTCGGATAACAATCATCCGTATTCAAACTTGAAGGTGTTTTTATTTGTCTCATCTTATGGGGTCAGTCCCTTAATTTTCCGGTTCTTTTATCCGTCTTCATTTTGATTGTGTTTTTATTTCTCGTTTCAAAATAGCTTCTTATGCTTAAATCCTTACGCTCCGGCGCAGCGCCTCTGCGCCATGTGCTTCCAATTTGTTCTCCAAAGTCTCTTTCACTGACTTTCTGCATATCAGAGGTAAAACCCAGCAAGGCAAATATATCAACTTCTTCCTTGTTCTGAAGCGGCGGCAGTGGCGCCGTGTTTTCTATTCTTTCATCTGCGATATGCTGGTCGGGCACAATTTCGTCTACATCTGCGGGATAGCTGTATCCCGGGAGAATCGGTTCATATACAAGCCTTGGTTCCTGTTCGCCATCAATGACATCGTACATCAGCTCAAAAGACATTGTGTTTAAGTAATGGGACACAACCTTCTCTTTTGCTACAAATTCCGTCGGAACTTCGGCTTTATGCCCTTCCCCGTAATATAGAAAGTGGACAACCTGACCGCTGCGTGTCATATCAATTAAAAAGCCTGAATTGGGAATCGGAAGCCCCAGCTCCATTTTGGTATAGACAAACCGGATGTGCTCCCTCCGTTCTTCCTTGCCTTGAAAATGAAAATTCATAAATGTGCCGGGATGATGGGCAGCGGCAAACTGAAGAGCCGTCAGCTTCAGCTCGGCATCTGGAAGTTGTTTGTCTGTCTCGGAGCGGACAGTTGTTGAAAAGGTGAGCAAAGCGCCGTCATTTCTAAGTTCAACTGTAATGTGCTTTTCCGGATCTTTAGGGTCCTTCCAGATAAAATATGCCTGCCCGTTCTTCTTTTGCTTTTGGTCGTAATCTTCTATCTCAAGCTCATAATGCGTCGGTACATTTCCGATCTCCTGCGCCTTCTTTTTCAGCTGTTTATTAACCAATGAAGTCATCCCTTTCAAAGAGTCTACGACAAAGAGAATCCTGTTTATTATATAAAAAGACCTTTCTTCATTTAAAGTGAAGAAAGGTCCTTTTCTATTATTGTCATTGTTTTTCGAGATTCTTTCTGTTACTTTCATCACATACTCTCTTCTATACCTGAGGCAATTGCGTGACTTTTGGCTGTTTTACCATGAGCTGAAGACAGGCTCTCCTGTATGTGCATCGATAAAACGCGGATACACCGGCTTATAGACGAGCCGGTAGCTGTGTTCTTCATTATCATGATATTCTCTCTCCCAGCCAAGCTCAACTTTAAAATGCTGCCAAAAGATAGCCTTGGCTTGTTCAACTGAAATGGCCGGAATGGGATCAATGGCTGCCAGCTTATTTGGGTCAATATCCGGTCCCATATAAACGGTGATATCCCCTGTCTGGCGGCTGACACAAATTCTGATCTGCCCAAATCGGATCGGAACTCCGTGACAATGCGCTTCAAACGTAAAACCAGCGACTGCGTTTTCTTCTTCATCCTTTTCGTCGTATCTGATCCTAAAATATTGATCGGCATTCGGAAATAAAGCAAACAGAAAGCGAAGCGCGATTTTTTCACACTCTGCCAAGGTTACTGTCAGCGGCCCTTTTTTCTCCATAAATGACATGACGCCTTCGAGTTTTCCGGTTTCTTTGTTATAGATGGTTTTCAGCACTTGATGAGTCCGTCCCTTAAACCAGCTGTCCATGCTTTTATCCGCCGGCTGATACACAGGGTCAACCGGATTCCGCCAAACGATTCCGATTCTCCCATCTCCCAAATTCGCTTCCCGCTCTTTGACAAACCCATTTTCAATACCAATCATGCTGTCAGGATCGGCCTTTTCGCGGATGCCCTCGAATAAAGGGAGAGGAAAGCTCTCCGGCTCCCTGTAATCATCGTCATCATCAACTCCTCCTTGTTCTTCTTGAACCAAATCCGCAGGTACGGTAATCGCCCTGCATTCAGGCTCATACACCAAATGCGGCTGATCATCTCCGTTTTTGTAAACAGAACGATGGAGAACCTGAAACAAAAGGTCGAACTCCACGTCCTTCTTGATAAAGGCAAGTGCCTCTTCAACATCCGCGACCCGCTTTGGCTTGATGATGCTGCCCGCTTCGCCGTAATAACGGAAGTAAACAATCTCACCTGATAAGGAAACATCAGCCATAAATCCGCTCATGGGGAGAGGAAGCCCAGCCTCCATTTGAACATATGAAAATCTCACTTTATCGCCGTATGCACGGTCATTTTCATCACGAACAAAGGCAGAGAGTGACCCCGGATGATGAGTCTCGACAAATTGGCGCATGATATCCTCTAGTTTCTCCTCAGACAGCCTTTCTCCGCTTTCAGGCTCAATATCACGGGAAAGGGATTCCAGCTCTCCGTCCGGTCCAAGCTCCACGATAATGCCGGTATTCTCATCCTGAGGATCTGCCCAACAAAAATGAGCTCTTTTATCATCACCGCCATAATCTTCAATTTCCAGTTTTAAGTGTGTCGGCACCCGGCCGATTTCCAGTGCTTTTTGTTTCAGTCCCTCTTTCTTCACAAAGGCAGCCCCTTTCATCCTTCTTAAGTTCCCTCCAACTAATCAAAAAGTAATAGTCTAAAATACACAGTTTTCTGAGTTTACCAGTTTTACCAGAACATTTTTCACCAAAAATAGGATGATGAACCTATTCAATATAAAAGCTAATAATCTTAAAATTAATTCCGTTGTAACTTTTTATAGGTCTATTCATGACAAAGGAGGGCGGAGTTTCCAGAAAATCCGGTGAAAACCGTGAGAAAAGAACTGATTTTTTTGGTTATATGATGCTAATCCATTCAAAAAGATCCATTTCTCAAAGACAAAAGACTCCCCTTTCCTAAACCATTTGAGGAGGAAAAATGAATGTTTCAGAAAAAAACGTACGCTGTTTTCCTAATTCTTCTGCTGATGATGTTTACAGCTGCTTGTTCCGGCAGCAAAACAAGCGCGGAGAAGAAAGAATCAGAAACAGAAAAAAGCTCAGATATAGCTCAAGTCAAAATCAAGGATGTCTCTTACACACTTCCGTCTAAATATGATAAGTCCACTTCAGATGACCAGCTCGTGTTAAAAGTCAATGTCGCGGTGAAAAACACAGGAAAAGACCCGCTGAATGTAGACAGTATGGATTTCACATTGTATCAAGGTGATACCAAAATGTCTGACACAGACCCTGAAGACTATAGCGAAAAGCTTCAAGGCAGCACCATTAACGCTGACAAATCCGTTGAAGGAAATCTTTTCATCGTTGTAGATAAAGGCAAGCAATACGAGCTTAACTATACGCCGGAATCTTACGGTGATAAAAAGCCAAAATCAGTTACTTTTAAAATTGACGGAAAAGACAAAAAAATCCTGGCGACGGCAGATAAGCTCCAAGATTCTGCAAAAGCGTTATCAGCTTATGTTGATGTCCTTCTTTTCGGCAAAGATAACGCCGATTTCGAAAAAATCACCGGCGCTAACAAAAATGAAATTGTAAATGATTTCAATGAATCAGCCAAAGACGGTTATCTCTCAGCTTCCGGCCTTTCCAGCACATATGCGGACAGCAAAGCGCTTGATAATATCGTGAATGGCATTAAAGAGGGATTAAGCAAAAACTCTTCCATTCAAGCAAAAACGACTTCAATCTCTAAAGACGAAGCAATTGTTGAAGCCACAGTTAAACCTGTAGATGCATCTTCTCTTTCAGACCGCATTGAAGACAAAGTGAAAGACTACTACAGTAAAAACTCTAGTGCCAGCTATGAGGAGGCAGTGAAATACGCGCTTCAAGTCTATCCTGAGGAATTCAAAAAGCTTGGACCTGCTTCATCTGAAAAAACAGTTGAAGTGAAAATGAAGAAAAATGACATCGACCAATGGCAGCTTGATATGGATGATTACAGAGCAGCAGAATTAGTCGAAGCATTCATCAAAGAATAAAACACCAAAAGGAAATAGCCATGACGGCTATTTCCTTTTTATTTAAAAATGGCGCTGATGAAATTCACTTCGTCTTCGGTGAGTTCAATGTTCAAGGTTTTCAGATTATCCTGTAATTGCTCAGGTCGTTTAGCTCCTGGAATAATGGCATCAATCGCCGGTCTCGTTAACAGCCACGCCAAGGCGACATGTGCCGTATCCGCTTGTTTTTCCTCCGCTACTGCTTTCAGCTTATCTACTTTTTTGAGATTGTGGATAAACGTTTCACCCTGAAATTGAGGTTTATCCTTTCTGAAATCATCAAAGACTGTGTCTTGCGTGAATTTTCCTGTCAGCAGTCCGGACGCAAGCGGAAAGTAAGGAATAAAGGAGATGCCTTGTTTTTCACAGTATGGAATAAGCTCTTTCTCGGCATCACGCTGTATGAGAGAATATTCGGCCTGGAAGACCTCCAAATAGCCGTCAGCATTAAATTCCTGCAATTGCTGATAATCGAGGTTCGAAGCGCCGATCGCTTTGATTTTCCCCTCATCCTTCAGCTCTTTCAAAGTGCCCGCCACTTCAGCGAGAGGTACAAATCAATGTAATCTGTTCTCAGCCTCTTCAGACTCTTCTCGACCTCGCTGCGAAGAAACACCCGGCTGTTGTCTAATTCAATGCTGCCGTTCACTTCTTTATGAGCTCCTTTGGTGGCGATGATGAGCTCATTCCGCACGCCGCGTTCCTGTACGACTTCGCCGATTAATTCTTCAGATCGCCCCAATCCATATATAAAAGCGGTATCGATAAAATTGACGCCGCCATCCAATGCCGTGCGCACTAAATCCTTCCCTGTTTCATCATGTAGATTTGGAAATAGATTATGCCCGCCGACCGCATTCGCGCCGAATCCGATCCGCTTCACCTTCAGCTTCGTTTTGCCGAGTGTACGTGTTTGATCCATTGTTCCGTCTCCTTTGAAACCAATTTTGATGAAAAATAGTGCAGGGTCACTTTTTGTATTAGATATCCTTTTTCTATTTTCCTTCTTTTTTCAGGATATACAAAAAGGAGAAAGTGTATTTCTCCTTTTGCAAGTTTATTTTGGAAGAACCCATTTGTCTTTCAGGAAGCAGGCTCTGGCTAGTAAAAAGAAGATGGCGATCAGCACAGCGATGGTTCCTGACGTAGACAAAATGGCAGCCGGGTCAACCATCCCGAATAAAAGCTGTTTAAATAACGCATGCAGGTTCAGAAACGGGATGAGAAAGTATGATAAGTCAAATTGGTTCGGTGCCTTGCTGAAGATGAAAAACATCGGGAACACAGGCAGAAAGACAACGAGAGACATATAACTTTGCGCTTCTTTTACCGAGCTGGACATGATGCTGATGAAAAGCTCCATCGCAGATATCAGCAATGCAGAGAGCACAATGATTAAGGCTGAAGCGCCGATTACACTCCACATATGATCTCCCAGCTGGAAGGCCGTTTTCAAATTTTCGGTAAATAACACGGTGGACAAAATCAAAAACACCAAAGCCAATACACCTGAAGCCACGCCAAAAGTGGAAACCGCAAGCCACTTGCCGACCAGCATTTTGTTTCTGCTGACTGGCGTTAATAGCAGCGCCTCGATTGACTTCCGGTCCTTTTCACCGGCCATGATATCAAGAGCTATCGGCATTGCGCCGGAAACAATGGAAGTCAGAATCAGCATGGGCAGAATGGCGGAAAGCATAATAGCGGAAGTCCCTTTCTCCTCATCCGCTTCCTTTTGCTGAATCGTAAATGGCTGGATGACCGATTGATCAATACGCTTATTTGTTAAACGTTGCTGCACAATTTCATTTTTGTACTGATCTAAGGCAGACTGCACAAGCTGCATGGCATTTGAAGACCCTTGATCGATTGAATTGCCGTAAACATCAACCTTAAAAGGTGTCATGCTGTTGACATATGAGTCGAACTCTTTCGGGACGTTCAGATAGGCATCTGCTTTTCCTTCATCAACTGCCTCTTCAGGCTTCGCAAATGTTTTTACGCTGATTTCGTCAATCTCATTAAGCTTGCTTTCCAGTGCGGGCGGCAGCAAATGGCCGACAGCCAGCGTGTACTGCTCCCCTTTGTCGGACAGCATGCTTTCATAAAAAAAGACAAGGCGCCATATTTATAAAAAAGAAATGATCGACGCTTTGCGCGACAGAAAAACGATTTTACTCACGGAGACATTGATCTGCTGCTTGCCGATATCGAGATGCCCCATATGTCTGGCTACGAGCTTGCTGATTTGATCAAATCCCATTCACTTGATGTGGATGTGATTTTTGTTACCGGCCACGGCGGTTATGCGGTTCACGCCTTTGACCTGAACGTCCATGATTATATTATGAAGCCGTACTATGCCGACCGTCTGGCCGCTTCCTTCGACCGGTACTTGAAAAAGAAAACGGAAACGAGTTTGAATGGGCGTATATTGATAAAGCAAAAGTCTGAAATGCACGTCCTGCAAAAGAAGGATATTATTTTCGCAGAACGGACGGGACGTTCGACGACGATTGTGACAACCGCCGAAGAGGTGCAAACGTATCAAACATTAAATGATATTAAAGGCGACCTGCCCGAAAAAGATTTTCTTCGTTCGCATCGTTCCTTTATTATCAACATTCATTACATAAAGCATTTTTCCGCTTATACCAAGCATTCATTCACAGTTTCCTTTGAGGGAACGTCTAAAAAAGCGATGATCACTAAGCAGCAGCTTGATTATTTTCAAAACTACTATTTTTGAGGAGTTTAGTACGTGATTACCCTTTTTCAATGTCTTTATCTGATTTTATTTAGTTTCATATGTTATCAGGGAGCTGCTGCTTTTTCACACAGCACAGCCGCCTCTTGGCTCGCCGCTGCTTTAGGCGCAGCTGCTGCAGGATTGTACATTTGGAATACGAAGCGAGTGTGGAAACACTGTTCCTCAGGGCTTTGTGCGTGGATTGCGGTGATTCAAGTGATGTCGGCGGGAGTAGTGTTGATTGGCACAGACATCATGCCGGTATTATGTGTAATCGCGATATTTGCAGGGTGTGAAGGGCTCCGTATCGGACAGTCTGCTTTGCAGGCAAGGCTTTCTGATCAAATTGATAAGCTGACTCAAGCTGAACAGCACGCCAATCAAATGCTGATTGATGTCAGAAGCCGGAATCATGACACAATGAAACATATCACTGCAATCAAATCAGCTCAGCCCAAGGCAGATACACAAGCATATATTCAAAACTGGGCGGATCAATACAGCCAATATGACTGTTTTTTGAAAGGAGAGAACGCGTACATTGCAGGGGTGCTTTATGATTTTTTAGAAAAAGCCCGCGCCTCGAATGTGAGTGTTTCGCTGCATATGCATACACCGCTTTCTTCCCTTCCGTTTTCGCCTGCTGATCAGGTCAGCTTGGTCGGCAACATATTAGAAAATGCGCTCGACAGCGCGGCGGAGGCCCGAGAAAAAGCAGAGATTAAACTGGAGACTTCACTGCGCAGCGGGCTTTATGTACTGACTTGTGAAAACAGCACTCCCGGGATGGACCCAAAAGTTTGGCCGCTCAACGAAAAACGGCGCTCATGAAGGCATGGGCACATATATCATTCAAAAACTGGTGAAGAGCGCTTTTGGCAGGCTGGATTTTACCTACCGCCACCCCGTCTTCCGGTTAGAAATCAAAATTCCGTTTCAGAAATAAAAAAACCTTGAAAAGCCCGGCGGGACTGACCCCATAAGATGAGACAAATAAAAACACCTTCAAGTTTGAATACGGATGATTGTTATCCGAAATTAGACTTGGAGGTGTTTTTTCTATGGGGACAAGAGTGAGTTATCCGGTTGAAGTGAAACAGAAGGCTGTAGAAATGAGATTGGCAGGCGTACCTATGAAAGAGATCATGCAGGAGTTGAATATCAAAAATAATACGCAGATTAAGACATGGGTCAGATGGTATAAGGCTGGTGATACACATCGATTTGAACAGCCTGTTGGTAAGCAATACACTTATGGAAAAGGTCCGGAGTATTCTTCCGAATTAGAGAAACTGCAGGCAGAGAATCGATATCTGAGACAACAGAATGAAGTGTTAAAAAAGTACAACGAATTGGAAAGGAAGTTGATAGCCAAACGTCAGTCGAACTTGTAGAAGAATTGCACAGCACAATGACCGTGCAGGATATCTGTATTCATTTAGGTATCTCTCGCTCGTCTTATTATCGTTGGAAGAAGAATCTGAAGAAAGATCATCCCAAGCGCCATTTAGAAAAACAAATCGGCACGTTGTGCCGAGAGCACCAGTATCGATATGGATATCGAAAAATCACAGCTATATTAAAAAAGAGAATGTGTATTAACCATAAAACGGTTCAGCGTATTATGCAGAAAAATCAGTGGCAGTGCCGGGTTAAGGTGAAAAAGCGCAAGAAGAATGGGCAGCCATATGCCGTGGTCGACAATATATTAGATCGGAACTTTCAGTCTGATCATCCTCTTGAAAAACTAGTAACAGACATCACGTATTTGCCTTATGGACAGAAACAATTGTACCTTTCCAGTATATTGGATGTATATAATGGAGAAGTGATTGCTTTTACGATTGGAGATAAGCAGGACACAGACTTTGTCTTACACACACTTGATCAACTGCCAACACTGCCTGAGAACTGCGTGTTACATAGTGACCAAGGATCTGTGTATACATCTTACGAGTATCAGAAAGCTGTTAAAACAAAAGGCATTACCATGAGCATGTCCCGCAAAGGGACACCCGCTGATAATGCCTCCATCGAATCGTTTCATTCCTCACTAAAGTCTGAAACGTTCTATCTTAACAGCATTGATCGAACCACGACCGCCATCGTAGAACGCACTGTCATAGAATACATTCATTATTATAACAATATTCGTATTCAAACGAAACTAAACAACCAATCACCGATAAATTATCGGCAATTGGCTGTTTAAAAGGTGTTTTGATCCCTGTCTCAAAAACGGGGGTCAGTCCCCGGCTTTTCAAGGTTTTTTTCATTATGAGGATAACGCTTGTGCAAAACGATCTGCTTCATCTTGCAGCGTGCTTTCAATTTCTTTGTAACGGCTGGAAATCGTTGATGCACTGACGCCGTATTTTTTCGCCAGTTTAGCCTGGGAAACGGACGCGCCGTTAAGAGAAATCGCGTTTACATAATATTCAACTGCCGCCGCAAAAGCTTCCGGCTTTCTGATGACAGGTGATTTTTTCTCGCAGAATGTTTTCCAGATGGCAATAACAGCTGGGATCAATTCAGTCGGATACTCTTCCCCGCTCATGCCTTCTTCAATAGCCGCAGCGGTTTCTTTCTCCAAGTCGTTTGCCCACTCAACAGTGCTTACTTCCGCTTTCTCTGCTTGTGGCTCTTCATCTTTCTCAGCTAACAACGCGAACAGAACGTTGTTGAATTCCTGCTTCATGAAGTCCTCCGGCGTTTTGCCGTCCTTCACAGCGGCATCCGCATATTTCTTCACCTTGCTGATCAGCGCTTCTGTTCTCTTCACCGGAAAGATCGTGAACTGCATGAAGAATTCTGCTTTTTCCGCTTCGTGGATTGGGTATCCAAGAATCAGGCTTCCCACTGGAGGAAGGTCTTGATTGCTGGCGTCCATTTCCACTTCGAATTGTTTTGCCGTAATCACATCTTCAAAGTGAATGATGCCTTCCTTCAGGTCCTTCAGCAGCAATAAAGCAGGCGTCATGCTCTGCCATGATTCTACGATCTCACGCGTTTTCGGACGAGTGATCGAATCGCCTTTTTTCTGAAGGTACTCTTCGAAGATTGTCTTCTCACCAGCAAGCGGGTGGAAGAAGATTCCCCAGATTCCTAAGTTAAATACGCTGATGTCTTTCGTCTGTCTGTCCATAGCAGAAAGAAAATCATGCTGGTTGATAAAGCCTGAAATGCTTTCTCTATGTACTGTGAAGGCATACTCCACTAAGTCTTCCTGAATTTGTTTCGCTTCTTTTGCCGCTAGTTCCGACGGGAAGTCGACAACTTTACTTCCGCAGCATTTTTTATATTTCTTGCCGCTGCCGCATGGGCAAGGGGCATTTCGTTTCACTTTTCCCACAATAAACCCTCCGAATTCTGTTGTAACTTTTCTATTTTAACAAAAATAACTTCTGAGGGCTTGGTTTCGGGCTAAAAAAGAATTTGGTAATGTAATAAGCTGGCTGATTATGCCAATTTACCCATGACATTTTCACCAACTTTTGTGATTTAAGGCTTATCACCTATTCCCACTTTAGGCCCTTCTTTTTTACAATCATTAGGTATTTATTTAACATTTTAAGGAGTGTTTCTATTGGAACTAGCTGGTTTCATGCTGCGCGCCTGCGCTCTTTTACTTGATGTAATCATTGCCGCAGCAGTGATTTTGGCAGCCGGATTTACGTTTGGCGATGGGTCCGCCGGTGTCATTATCGTCGCCATATTGATGCTGATTGTGTACCCTTTGCTGATGCCGCTGACAAATTGGAAAGGCACACTGGGCAAAAAAATCATCGGGCTGCAAATCGTGAGGGACGAAACACACGAGAAAATTTCTCTCCTACAGGCGATTGTCCGCTACATCATAGCGTGGGTGCATGTGTTCTCCCGCCTGATCTATTTGACTGCCGCATTTACGAAGAAAAAACAAACCGTTCATGATATGGCTGCGAAAACCATTGTGCTGAAAGCAGAATAACCTTGAAGAATAGAATTCTTCAAGGTTTTGTTTTTCATTAATTCGTATTCTGGCCCCCGCCGTTCAGCCCTTCTTTAATCAGGCTGTTGACTTGGCTGCTGTACAGAAGGCCGATGTGTCCAACGCCATGGATTTGAACGTTTCTAGCACCGTCTAATCTTGATAAGTAATTCATGACAATCATATCGGCACTGCTGTAAATGGATGTGTATAAAATCTTTTGATTTGGATCTGTTCCCGGAAGCGCCTTGCCTGTCGTCAAACGGTTCGCGCCGCCAAGCGTCACGACGTTTGCAACTTTATTTCCGCCGTCCAGATTTTTTATGTAGTAAAGTGTGTTCGCGCCCCCCATGCTGTGAGCGACAATATCCACTTTTTTCGCACCCGTTTCATCTAAAACCTTTTGCACAAATCGTGATAATACCGGGCCATTGTTATAATTTGTCCCTGTCTTGTCCCAAAAATCAACTGCATACAGCTTGTCCCGCGACCAGCCCTGAGATACGAGATAGCTCTTAATTCCCGCAAAATTGAATGATGCCCCTCCCATACCGTGAACCATAACGACTGGATTGTGTTCAGCGGCTTTTGCTGACGGCTGCAGCGCAAACAGTGATGTAACAGACAGCATCAAAATTGTTACAAGCGCAATGATCCTTCTTTTTACAAATTTCATAATATCTTCCTTTTTTTGTAACAAATTCTCCAATTATATTACGTTACCAAATTAATTAAGTAAAGGGTAATTTTGGCTTATTTTTAAAGAAATTTTAAGATTCAGAGGTCATTATTGGTCCTAAAAAGCCAAAAAAAAGAAGGCTTATTCACCTTCTTTTCTTCAATACTCATTGAAATAAGCTTGGATTTTTTGAGGATCATTTGTTTTGGTAAGCGCAAGCATCAGCAACATCCGTGCTTTTTGGGGGTTTAAAGAGTTCGATGCCAGCAGGTCCTTTTCCGCATAGTCTTGGTTTGGTGTGACGACACCATTTCCCGTGCGGGTAGAGCGCACCACTGTGACGTCTTTTTTGACTGCGCTGTCCGCCCCTTTTTCGGCTGCGTCAGATAAAGACCCGTTCCCAGAACCGGCAAATACAATCCCCTTTGCTCCGGCTTTTACAGCAGCGTCAAACAGGTAGCTTCCGTCATTTTGGTATCCATAGATAATGTCAACCTGCGGCAGCTCATCAAGATTAGAAACCGAGAAATCCGTGTCCTTCGTATGCTTACGGGTAATCTCATTATTAAAATAGATATCATCTGCAATTGTTCCGACGAAGCCCATTTCTTCTGATTTAAATGTATCTGTTGTGGTTGTGTTTGTTTTGGTGACATATCGGGCTGAGGCAATCCGGTCGTTAAGAACAACAAGCGTCCCTTTCCCTTTTGCCTCAGGGGCACCTGCCACTTTCACTGCATTGTACAGGTTAGAAGGCCCATCAGCGCTGATGGCTGTGGAAGGCCTCATCGAACCGACAATAACAACCGGTTTATCACTTTTCACGGTGAGATTCAAAAAATAAGCGGTTTCCTCCAATGTATCTGTTCCATGAGTCACGACGATTCCGTCTACATCATCTGAAGCGAGCAAGTCGTTGATGCGTTTCGCCAGCTTCAGCAATATTTTATTATCAATATTTGTGCTGCCGACGTTAACAATCTGCTCGCCGCTGACGTTTGCAATGTCCTTCATTTCTGGAACTGCCTCGATCAGTGATTCAACGCCGACAACACCTGCTTTATATTCAGTTGTTGAGGTTTTCGATTGATCGGCACCAGCTATCGTGCCTCCTGTCGCTAAAATTCTAATATTCGGCAGATCCTTTTTTTCAGAGGCAGAAGCCGAAGAGACTTTTTGTGTCTGCGTTTTTTCTTTCGGGGATTCTTTTGTTTCAGGAGAAAGTGAACATCCGGTAAAAACAAACAATAGTGCGGTAAAAAGTACGAGCATTCGTTGTTTTTTCATCTATTTCTCTCCTTACATCCATATAATGATTAATCATTGAATATTTTATCTATTCAGTCAAAAGATCAGTCAGCTTTTCTCTCAGTATTTTTTGTTGTCATATCCTTCTTTTTTTGTCTTTTCATACAATGAATTTTTCTTGACAATTGATGATTGAATCAAGATAATAGACCAGTCACTATATTTTTGATTGCAATTCAGTAAGGTGGGAATGTTATGAGTTATGGAGATTCCCGTGAGAAAATCCTTTCGGCAGCTACCCGGCTTTTTCAGCTGCAAGGGTATTACGGCACGGGGCTGAACCAGATTATAAAGGAAAGCGGCGCGCCTAAAGGCTCTCTTTACTACCACTTTCCCGGGGGTAAAGAACAGCTTGCGATCGAAGCCGTAAATGAGATGAAGGAGTATATCCGTCAGAAAATCGCGGACTGCATGGAAGCCTGCACCGATCCAGCGGAAGGCATTCAAGCCTTTTTGAAGGAGCTCTCCTGCCAGTTTTCATGTACGGAAGACATTGAAGGCTTGCCTGTGGGCTTGCTAGCGGCTGAGACGTCATTGAAAAGCGAACCGTTGCGCGAAGCCTGTCATGAAGCCTACAAAGAATGGGCCTCTGTGTATGAGGAGAAACTGCGGCAGGCTGGCTGCAGCGAGAGCCGTGCAAAAGAAGCCAGCACTGTGGTTAACGCGATGATTGAAGGCGGCATTCTTTTATCTTTGACGGCAAAAAACAGTACGCCGCTCATTCATATCTCCAGCTGCATTCCTGACCTGCTGAAGAGATAAAAAAACGACATCCTACATGCAGTTGATAGAGAGGGGAAATGATTTTGGAAACAACAGCTAAAGCATCTCAGCAATACAAAGTGATGCCGATTATGATTTCCTTGCTGTTGGCCGGTTTTATCGGCATGTTCAGTGAAACAGCACTGAATATTGCGTTAACCGACCTTATGAAGGAATTGCACATTACAGCGGCAACCGTCCAATGGTTAACGACGGGCTACCTGCTTGTACTCGGTATTCTTGTTCCTGTTTCAGGACTGCTGTTGCAGTGGTTCACAACAAGACAGCTTTTTACCGTGTCACTAATCTTTTCAATTATAGGAACCTTGATCGCGGCGCTTGCGCCAAGCTTCCCGTTTTTATTGGCGGCAAGGATCGTTCAGGCACTTGGAACCGGTCTTTTACTGCCCCTAATGTTTAACACAATCTTGGTGATTTTCCCGCCTCATAAACGGGGTGCCGCAATGGGAACGATCGGTCTTGTCATTATGTTCGCGCCCGCCATCGGCCCAACTTTCTCAGGATTGGTTCTGGAGCATCTCAACTGGCACTGGATTTTCTGGATCTCTCTTCCATTCCTTGTGCTGGCGCTTGTGTTCGGTATCGCATATATGCAGAATGTATCTGAAACGACAAAGCCGAAAATCGATGTATTGTCTATCATCCTCTCGACGATTGGTTTCGGCGGCATTGTGTTCGGATTCAGCAACGCGGGTGAAGGCTCCGGGGGATGGTCCAGCCCGACTGTTATCGTGTCGCTGATTGTCGGCGTTGTCGGCCTTATCCTATTTTCAATCCGCCAGCTGACAATGAAGCAGCCGATGATGAACCTCCGTGCGTTCAAATACCCGATGTTTATTTTGGGTGTGATCATGGTGTTCATTTGTATGATGGTCATTCTGTCATCTATGCTGCTTCTGCCGATGTATCTGCAAGGCGGCTTAGTCCTGACTGCATTTGCATCTGGTCTTGTTCTCTTGCCGGGCGGTATTTTAAATGGATTTATGTCCCCTGTTACAGGCCGCTTGTTCGATAAATACGGGCCGAAATGGCTTGTCATTCCGGGATTTGTGATTGTCACTGTTGTACTATGGTTCTTCTCAAATGTTACGACCGCTTCAACGGCTGTGCTGATTATCATCCTGCACACCTGCTTGATGATCGGGATTTCTATGATCATGATGCCTGCGCAAACAAACGGTTTAAACCAACTGCCGCGCGAATTTTATCCAGACGGCACCGCCATTATGAACACGCTGCAGCAAATGGCCGGCGCTATCGGAACAGCGGTTGCGGTCAGCATTATGGCTGCAGGCCAGCATGATTATATGAGTACAGTTAAAAACCCTGCCGATCCGGCAGTCATCCCGCAAGCTTTGACAGCAGGCGTACAGCACGCATTTGTGTTTGCAATGATTGTTGCCATTATCGGTTTAATTGGCGCTTTCTTTATGAAGCGCGTGAAGGTAGATCATTAATATGAAAAGCCCCTGACTAGTTTTCAGGGGCTTTTTCATGTTTACTTGTGGATCGTTTTCGCCGCGATTTCATCAATCGCGTGCCGCATGTCCTCCTTCGTATTATAAAAATGGGGAGCGAGACGGATAACATTTTCCCGCGGCGCGCAAATCACTTTTTTCTTCTTCAGCAACGCCGCCGTTTCCGATGCCCGCTCATCCCGGATCGCAACCATGCCCGGCTGATCCCCACCTTGTGCCGCCGCCAGCTGCAGGCCTTTTTCAGCGGCATATTGAACTGCATCGACACAGATCGTTTTCACATGATCCCTGATATGAGAAACCCCAATATGATTCAGCAGCGATAAAGCCGCTGCAGCTGCGGATACGCTGATAAAAGCTGGGGTGCCCGTTTGAAAACGGCGCGCGTCTTTTGCATAAGCCCCATCAAATCCGCTCTCTCTTCCGAACCAAGCTGATGCTTTCGGCTTCAGTGCGTCAGCCAGCTCCTTTCTCACATAAAGAAACGCCACACCCGGTATGCCGAGCAAATACTTCCGGGTGCCTGCTGCCAGCATATCTACGCCCCATTCCTTCACATCAATGGGAATATGCCCGGCTGATTGATAAGCATCTACAAACAATAAAGAGCCCTTTCTCTGAGAAATCTCGGCAATCGCTTTTATATCCTGAACATAGCCGTCACGATAATGAACGTGAGGAACACACGTCAGTACTGTTTCATCCGAAATATGCGTTTCATATTGTTCAAGCGGCAGCACGCCGTCTATTGATGGAATGACGGATACGGTATAATCGGAGTGTGCCTGCCAAACATGAGGCACCGCCGGAAAATCCATATCTGTATATACAACGTGCTTCTTTCCAAATGCAGTTAAGGACGATGCTACAGAAACCAGTGCATCAGAAACTGACGGCACAATCGCCACTTCATCCGGTTCAGCCCCGATCAGCTTTGCAAACTCGTTTCTCGCAAACTCTGTTTTTTCAATCGCTTCTTTCCAGTTCGTCCCTTTATACAGCAGGCTATCATGATAATCCTGGATCGCCCTTGATACAGGCTCTGCCAATGCGCTCTGAGAACAGCTGGCAAGCATCGTATGCGTCTGCAAGGTTGGGAATAAATGACGATACTGCTGCGGTAAATGCTCCATTATGATTCACTCCTTTACATTATTTTGATGAAAAACCCATAAATAAACAATAGAATAAAAGAAAAAGGAGATGGGAGAATGAGAAAAAAAGTGCTGATCACTGGTTTTGACCCTTTTGACAAAGAAACCGTCAATCCATCATGGGAAGCGGCGAAACGGCTTAATGGCTTCGAGACGGAAGAAGCCATTATTACAGCGGAACAAATTCCTACTGTCTTTAGATCCGCTCTGGGGATTCTGCGCCAAGCCATTCAAACACATCAGCCGGATATCGTAATTTGTGTCGGCCAAGCAGGAGGACGGATGCAGATTACACCGGAACGAGTGGCGATCAACCTTGCAGATGCGCGAATCCCCGATAACGAAGGACATCAGCCGATTGATGAAGAGATTTCTCCAGATGGGCCCGCCGCTTACTGGACAGGGCTTCCCGTGAAACGAATAACTGCTAAGATGAAGGAACACGGCATTCCAGCTGCGGTTTCCTACACAGCGGGGACCTTTGTATGCAACTATTTGTTCTACGGGTTAATGGATCACATTAGCCGGACATCCCCGCACATTCGCGGCGGTTTTATTCATATTCCTTACATTCCGCAGCAAACAATCGACAAAACAGCGCCGAGCCTCAGCCTGGACACGATTGTCCGGGCATTGAGAATCGCCGCTGTTACGGCCGCACAATATGATGAGGATGTGAAGTCACCGGGCGGTACGCTGCACTAAGCGGCCGCCGCTGTTTCTTCCCTCAGCCTCTATTTGTAGACAAACGCCGATAGGGTGACACTCACTTCAAACAGGACAAGAAGCGGGATCATCACGAGAAAATCAGAAATAAAATCAGGCGGTGTAATCAATATAGATACGACAATCAGCAGAAAATAGGACAGCTTTCTCGCTTTGGCCAGTCTGTAAGGATTTAAGATGCCCAGCCTTGTTAAAAACATCACCACCAAGGGCATCTCAAACAAGAAGCCGAACGGCAGGCTCAAATTCACCATAAACCGAAAGTAGCGGTCAGCCGTAAACATCGTTTCAAAGTGGCCGGAGGATAAATGAGTCAAAAAGCTGAGCACGATCGGAAACAAGACAAAGTATCCGAAGGAGATGCCCGCCAAAAACAACGCAAATAAACCTGGTATGTACATGAGCGTCACCTTGCGCTCCGTTTTCGTCAGCGCCGGTGCAACGAAACGCCACAGCTGGTACGCGGCAACAGGGATAGAAGCCGCAATGGCACAAATGCCGGAAAGCATCATATACACCCAGAGGATTTCACTCGGGCCAAGCACAGCCAGCTTTCCATCCAAATCCCTGATTAGCCAGTCATAAATGTCCTGTACGAACAAAAAAGCCGTGATGAGAAATAGAAAAAATACCGCGAGGGTTACGATAATCCGGCGGCGAAGCTCTTCTAAATGCCCGATCAAATGGGTTTCTTTTTTATCCATTCAAAAAAGCCCTCCCTTTCATAAAAAAAGAGGCAGACCCGGTGTCTGCCTCATCAGCATTCAGCCCGCGTTTTTGTCCTGCTTTACCGCTGTCAGCTCAGCTGATTTCTCTTCTTTTTCATCACCAGACACAAGTGATTTTGTGGCGCTTTTAAATTCCAGCAGTGTCCGTCCGGCGGCACGCCCGATTTCCGGCAGCTTGGAAGGGCCAAAAATAATGAGGGCGATGACGAAGATCAGAATCAAGCCCGGTATTCCAATATTTGAAAACATAATTTCCACTCCTTAATTCGTGATTTTTGCCCGCTTCTTAATCATTTGTTTTTCGTGGGCTTTGTTGTGCGCAAAGAAACGATCCTCTTCGACCTCATCGGATTGCTTCACCCCGCCTTGGATTGTTGTGGATGATACCTTTCTCAACCCAGTTTGGTCTTTCTGGTAAACGAATGAAGCCCGCGTGAAAATGGCTGCGCCCGGCTCGGTCACAAACGGCATGACCCGATAATCGGCTTTCCACTGGTGAGGCGTCACTGTACAGCGGACATATCCGCGATAGTCGTTAAAGAACTTGATGTGCGGATTTTCTTTTAAAATTTGGTCCGTATCCGCCCGCTTATCCGCTCCGTTTCCTCCGGAAGTGATCGAGGTTCCGACAAATTCGGCTCCGAATATTTTTGAACTTGTTTTCTCGAAATCGACATGCAAATTCGATGCCCAGCTTGCGTGTACATCACCTGTCAGTACGACAACATTATTCAGATTTTTGCTTTTAATGAAATTGATAACCCGTTCGCGCTGAGCCGGGTAGCCGTCCCACGAATCCATGCTGTAGATCGGGCTTGCGCTTGTCCCGAAATTCCACTTGGCAAAGAAAATCTGCTGCGCCAGCACATTCCAGTGGGCTGTCGAGCTGCCCAAATTGTTGAAGAGCCACTGCTCCTGTTCTTTTCCAAGCAGAGTCCGATTCGGATTGCGCGATTCATCAGAAGGCGGCTTATTGCCGTCGTTATTGGCTTGGTCGTCCCTGTACTGGCGGGTATCAAGCACATTGAAGGACGCCAGGTTTCCGTACGTAAAGTGCCGGTACAGCTGCATATCTGGGCCATTCGGCAAAGAGGAAATGCGGAGCGGCATATGTTCATAGTATGCCTGGTATGCTGCCGTGCGGCGGAGCACGAAGGCTTCAACCGACTGTCCTTTTTCAGGTATTTTATTGGCATAGTTGTTTTCAACTTCATGGTCATCCCAGGTTACAACCCAAGGGAATGCCGCATGTGCAGCTTTAAGATTGGCGTCAGATCGGTATTGAGCGTGACGGTTCCGATAGTCTTGCAGCGTATAGATTTCCGCGCTGTTGTGCGTGCGGACATTGCCTGTTTTTGATACATACTCATTTGGGCCGTATTCATATATGTAATCACCGAGATGGAAGACAAGATCAAGCTTTTCCTTTGCCATATGCTTGTAGGCCGTATAATATCCGTGCTCATATTGCTGGCAGGAAGCAAATGCAAAGGTCATTTGCGGCACATTGGCGCCAGGGGCAGGCAGTGTTTTTGTTTTTCCGACAGGGCTTAGTTCATGGCCGGTTTTGAAACGGTAATAGTACACTTTGTTTGGCTCAAGCCCGTCCGCTTCCACATGAACGGAATGGGCAAGACTCGGTTTAGCCATTTCAGTGCCTTTTCTTACGATTTTACGGAAATGCTCATCCTTTGCGACCTCCCATTTGACAGGCACTGCTTGCTTCGGCATTCCCCCGCCATTCAGCGGATCTGGTGCCAGGCGTGTCCAAAGCACGACACTGTCAGAAAGCGGATCACCTGACGCTACCCCTAATGTAAACGGATAGCTTGAGAATTTAGGCGCAGCATTTACTTCAAAGGCCCCAACCGACTGGGCAATCGTTAATCCAAGAGAAAGTCCTGCAATCTTCCCCGCTCCTTGAATAAATTTGCGGCGGTCAAACGTATTGTTTTGAAAGCTTTCCTCTTTCAGTTTCTGTACCCATTCATCAAAACGACTGTCGTAGTATGCCATTCAAGATCCCCTCTCTCCTCATTGATCGTCTCCATTATAGGAAATCATTGTTAAACGACTGTGAAGAAGTGTGAACCGATTGTAAGCGTTGAACATCAAAAACAGTTCTTCCCTCACAAGACTGCCGCTGAAACATGCCGAAATCTGGCTGAATGACGCGTTTTCTGCATATCCTGTCGTTTGCAAGCCGCCCATTCGAACTATTTTTCTTCACATGATCTTAAAAAAACAAAAACACCGAGCCATTTCGCAGAATGACTCAGTGCTTTATCAGTTATTTCGAAAACAATCTGCTGAAAAAGCCCTTCTTTTTCGGCTTTTCAGCAGGAGGCTCTTGTTCTCTTACAATCCCTTTTTCCTTCGCTTCTTTTAGCCAAAATGGAAATTCAGCAAGCAGAGCATCATAAAGCTCATCATCAGAAATGCGGTCAATCTCTTCGATATGCAGGAAGTTCGTGTTATCAATGACACGCCCTTCTAACGTATCCAGTTTATTGAGAAAATCAAAGTTTCCGTTTCCGATGCCGACAAACTGCCAGAACACCGGTTTATCAGAAGAAGCTTCAATTATCGGTTTGATTGACTTTTTACAGCCCCCGTCATTGATAAAAACAATGAAAGCAGGATACGAGCTCGGTTCCTCCGCAATATATTTGCGCAGCACGTCCTTCATGACTGGCGGCTCATCATTTCTGCCGAATTTATGCAAGCGGTCATTATTTAAAATTTCACGATCGACATAGCCCGAAAAATCCTTTTCTGAAACTGGCTTTAATCGGGAAAATTCATTATCATACACCCATACATCCAGCAAACCGTTATCATCAAACTGATCAGCCACTGCCAAAATCCGCTCCACCACATTTTGAACCGTCCCGTTTTTGTAGAGCGGTCTCATCGATCCCGTAATATCAAGAACCAGTCCAACACGAGCCGTCACCTTCGTTAACTGCTTTTTCTCCAGTACGATCTTTACACTTTTCTTTTGCAGGTCAATTGTTGCCATTCTGTCATCTCCGTCAGCTCTTTTTTTTCGATTATCTCACAGGAATATTTTGCATTGCATCTTTTCAAAGAAAAACACCGTTCAATTTGAACGGTGTCCTGTCTCTAAAATGTGTTATATACATTTTCACACGTCTCCGCCGTCGGCTCATAAAAGCAGTGTGACTTAAATCTGCCCACAAACGGCTGGTTATACCACTGGGCTGGACAGTCCCCCTGCGGCCTGAAGTACCATAAACTAAATTTTGCAGGCCAGTGCCTTTCACCATTAATCGACCGGCGTGCAAGGGCACGCTCGCTATCTCGCGCCCTTTGATAAAAATATCCATGACTCACAGCCTCAAACGCGTGTGGCTGATAGATCATCTGCCTGATGGTGCGGAGGCCTTTAAAATCTGAGCAATTCGCCCGCAGCCGATTAATTCCAACGTTGCCGACAAGCAGCATCCCCTTCTTGCCTTCACCTTCCGCTTCCGCTCTGAGCAGCCTTGCCATCAAATCGACATCCGCACTCGTTGCTTTCACGACCGCCATCACGTCACCTCCTCTTGATCTCTTTTCATCATATTTCATTACTTCAGAAGTGATGACGGAGGGACAGGAGAGTTTTTAAATTTATTCATCTAAAAACAGCAAACATAATGGGCTGTTGGGCATCAAAGCAGCGTCCGGTGCAGTACAAGCTTCACATTTCCGCTGTCGAAGCGCCGCAGCCTCAATTTCTGGATTCACATCATTGACCCCTCCCCAGCAGATTTGCACCCGTCTCCGAAAAGAAATAAGGTTTAACTTTTTACATTTGAGGAATTATACATAACAAATCAAATGACAAAAGGAGGAATTGTAATGACACATGTGAAAGCGCTCGCTATTAAAGGTATTATGACGATTATTGTGTTGTATCTGGTGCTTGGTCTGGGCTTTGGTTTCACGTTTGGTGATACGCTGCTAATGACGATTGTGTTAGGGGTTATTTCTTATTTGCTGGGCGATCTTTATGTATTGCCGAAATGGAATAATATGATTGCAACTTTGGCTGATTTTGGCTTGGCCTTTCTCGTGATCTGGCTGATGGGCATGCCGCTTTCTATGGGGATGACTGGCGGTAAAGTTGCATTGGCGGCTTTATTCGGCGCGACCGTCATGGCAATCAGTGAATATTGCTTCCATTTCTATATGATGAGAAAAGAGATTGGCAAGAAGCATTATCTTGAAACAAGAACAGACTCATAATAGAAAGGCCGGTGCTGACAGCATCGGCCTTTTATACATATTGGGCGCCTTTGTTTACGCATCCTGCTTGTCCGCATTCCTGATCGCCATGTAGGAAAAGAGCAATCCGAATGCCGCTAACGATAACGGGATATACACAACAGATGAAATCGAGAAGCCCGGACTTGTTGAACTGATGAGCATCACAATCACTACAGATGAAATGATGGTTGCCGGAACCGAGTGTTTACGCATTCCAAAAAAGATGGGAACTAAACTGGTTCCAGCGGCGCCAAAAGCGAAAACCGCCATTTTGACCGCCTGTTGAGAAATGATCTCGGAAGTAAGCTCTCCCGGTATGAAATGGTAGATCGAGTTTAGCCAAAAGAAACCGGCGGCTATGAGTATATTTGAAAGTAAAATCGTGATAAACGTCAGTCCGCCCGCGATCATGAGCTTAGCGGTGAGCAGCTTTTTACGGCTGATCGGGTACGTGAACATCACAAGAATGGTTTTGTTTTTATATTCCGAAATCACCAATTTTACGATCAGCACAGCGCCAAATACGATAAATACCGCTCTGACGAAGGTGCCGATGATGAGGAATGCTTCATCCGTGCTTTGGAACGAAACCCCGCCATCGGCTTTTTCGGAATAACTGATCAGCCACATAAAACCCATAATGATCACGTTGGCAATAAGGGCACCTCTGATATACCAGCCCATTTTCATTTTTCTTAATTCGATTCTGATCAAATTCATCAACGTGTCTCTCCTCCTTTACGCACTGATGCTATTGCCGTTGATCAATTTGATAAAATAATCCTCCAGCGACGTATACTTTTTGTTCATTGATTCAATGTCTACATCATTTAAAATCAATGCTTTGGATATGGCAGCCTGAGAGGCTTCAGCCTCGTAAATTCGAATCGTTTTCTCATTTAATATTTTAAAGTTGGTTAATTGCAGCTCTTTCTCCAGCACAAAGCAGGCCCTTGTCTGATTCGGCGTGACAAGCTCGATGTATTCAGTGTTCTGGCCTCTGACATCTTCCATTGACACCTCTTCTAGCAGCCTGCCGTCCAGAATGACGCCGATTGTGTCCGCGATTTGTTCGATTTCACCAAGCAGGTGGCTTGAGATCAGCAGTGTCATCCCGTACTCTTTGCTCAGCACTTGAAACAATTGCCTGATCTTTTTAATGCCGAGAGGGTCAAGACCATTCACCGGCTCATCCAAAATGAGCAGGTCCGGCTTCGTGAGGATGGCACGCGCAATTCCAAGGCGCTGCTTCATCCCGAGGGAAAAGGTTTTGACGGGTTTTTTGTCGATTTGTTTTAAATTCACCATATCCAGCACTTCTTGTATGGCTTTTTTATTGTGATATCCCATATATTCACAATGCAGATCTAAATTTTCTTCAGCTGTCAGGTTTTCATAAAAAATCGGATATTCAATCATGCTGCCGATGTTCCCCAGCACCTCATATGACGTGTGGGTGAACTTGTTCCCAAGAATGATGATTTCACCGCTTGTCGGTTTGACAAGGCTCGTCAGCATTTTCATAATGGTTGTTTTCCCCGCGCCGTTCGGGCCGAGAAAGCCGTAGATTTCACCTTTTTTAATATGCATGCTGACATTGGATACGACCTCTTTGCCCTGATATGTTTTGGTCAGCCCGTTTGTTTGTACGATATAAGTCAACTTTGTTTCTCCTTCCCTCTCTTTTCCTGTTTTCTATTGTAGCGGCGAGCCCTGTCATTTTTATTTCTCAAACCTTAAGAAATTCTTACGATTAATATGTCATTCGTTTCAATGTGATCGTAAATGCAGTCCGTTCGTACGGCTTGCTTTGGACGGATATGGTGCCTCCCATTTTTTCTGTAAGCCGTTTTGTGATGGTTAAACCCAGGCCGCTTCCTTGAAATGCTTTATTTCTGGATTCTTCAAGTGTGTACAGCCTCTCAAACACCCGCTGCTGATCGGTTTCACTAATCCCTTTTCCGCGATCCCAAACGGTGATGGCGATGTTCCTCTCATCATAAGACAGCGTCATGCCGATTAACTTGCCAGCCGCGCCATATTGAATCGCATTGGACAATAGGTTTTGCAGGATTCTGTCCAGTGCCTCTTCATTCGCCTGCGCATACACCGGCGTATCCGGGATATCGATGGCTGCTTGAAAGCCTTTTGACTGAACAGCGTCATAATAGTGCAGGATATTTCGTTTGCATATGTCGTTCATATGTACTTTGGTGATCGGGATGTCTTTATCTTCAGATTCTAATTTCGCTAAATCAAAAAAGGAATTGATCATCTGAATAAGTTCATTTGTTTTCTGGCGGAGCTTCCCCAGCAATCTTTCCCGCTCTTCGTCCGGCATGTTCGGGTCACTTTGAATGGCTTCGATATAACCGAGAATGACCGTTAACGGCGTTTTCAGGTCGTGCGACATATTGGTCAGCATCCGCTTCATGGATTGCTCTGTTTTGGCAAATTGGGCGCTGATCTGCTGACGATTCTCAACGATAAGATTGATGTTAACAAGCAAGCCTTTGAGCGCATGATCGTCTGTAGGAAGCAAAATTTGTCCTGCCGAATCCCGGCTGAGCATGTAGCTAAGCTGGTCAGCCGTGTAAGCCAGATTCCCGTCCCGCTTCTTTTTCATTATGAATTGAATCACATTCAGACACGCCAGAGCGATGACCCATAGCACTGTCATTCTAAAACTCTCCTAATTTATAACCGATGCCCCATAGCGTTTTAATATATTGAGGGGAGGAGGGGTCATCTTCAATCTTTTCTCTGAGCCGCCGCATATGTACGTTAATGATGTTCTGATCATCAAAGTACTCTTCATTCCAAACGGAACGGTAGATTTGTTCTTTCGTAAACACTTTTTTAGGATTTGATGCGAATAAGCACAGCAGCTGCCATTCTGTTGACGTCAGCTGGAGCGGCTCTCCGTTTTTCAAAACGGAAACATTGTCTATATCTATCGCAAGCTGGTGAATCCGGATCACCTTATTCACAGCCGGCTCCTCTGCCGAATATTGCGTCGCCCGCCGTATCGCGGCTTTTACTCTGGCTGTCAGCTCAATCATCGAAAACGGTTTGGCGATATAATCGTCCGCCCCAAAGCCCAGTCCCAATGCCTTGTCCACCTCTCCGTCTTTTGCCGAAATCATTAAGACCGGTATATTGCTTTTTTCCCGGATGATTTTCAGAAAATCCATGCCGTTCAGCTTCGGGAGCATGATATCAAGGAGGACCAAATCGTATGAACCCTGCTGAAACAGCCGGATGCCCTCTTCTCCGTCGAAGGCATGCACAATTCCAAAGCCTTCTTTTGTTAAATAATGATCCACCATTTCACTGATTGAGTGGTCGTCTTCTACAAGCAATATGCGCTGCATCTTCTCACCTAACCTTTACAAAATCAAAAAACACACACGTAATTACACTTATTGTAATTGAAAAACGTGTGTGTTTTATAAAAATTATTCATTTTTTCCTGTTTTCAGCTTCCTGTATTCCATGCCCGTAATGACAAAGAATACGGCAGCGCATCCAATGACTTGAATAAGCCGAAGCCGTTCACCGAGAAATAAAGCTCCATAGAAAATCGTCAGGATAGGCCCTGCCATTGAAATGGCGGCGGCTCGCTGTGCCCCGATTCGTTTTATGCCCTCAAGCATTAGCACAAATGGAATCACAGTGGTCACGACTGCAATTACCGCGAACAAACCATACATAGAAAGCGGATATGCTGCCATTGGCGTATTCATGCCAGCCGCCGATTTTATCCCTGTGTAAAGCATCATGGCAGCTCCAGCAGCTGTCATCCCGTATGCATTGAGACAGATCCCCCCGATTTGATGGACGAGATGCCCGGAAAGGACAAGATAACCAGCATAGACGGCCGAAGATAACAAAATGAATACAGCTCCAATCCTATTCGCCTGGAAAAGCTCAGCATTCCAGCCGCCCAGCGCCAAGAAAAGCCCAAACATGACCGCCAGAACTGCGAAAAGGTCCTGAATTGAGGACATTTTCCGGTCACGACACGCGGTGAATCCAAACACAAACAACGGATAGCTCATCAGCAATATACGTTCAACCATTGCGGATACATGGTTCAGCCCGATAAAATCAAGCAAGGGAGACAGAAAAAAACAAAGCACTCCCGCGCCACAAGCCTTCCATAGGTCTCCTTTTTTCTTACCGTCTGGCATTGGAGGACGGTATATTAAAAAAATCAGCCAAAACAGCGGAACAGCCAGCAGCTGCCTGTATAGCAGCACGGCATCTGGCTCAGCACCCATTTGGTATGCCCATTTTATCCAAATCGATTTAGACGCAAAACAAACTGTTCCGATCAGCAAAAAAATCGTACCTGCTGCGGCCTCACGAATCTTACTCTGCTCTTCTGCTCTCATCTCAGCTCAGCTTTTCTCCTTTACTTATTCAAATGCTTTTGGATAAAATCCAGAAGCGTATATCCTTGAGCAGTCAGAATAACACCTTTTCCGCTGCAGGCCGGGCAAGGTGTTCCTTCGATTTCTCCCGCTCTTTCACATTTAGGACATGCGACCTCAAGATCATCAGTTGCAATGACCGTTTGATATCCTCCTTTCTAACTCATCTGCTATGCCACCACCAGCCATCGTCCATTGGCCGTCACCTCCTTTAAGAAACACAAAAACCCCCGTCCTATGCAAAGGACGAGGGTCTCGCGGTACCACCTTTATTAACAGCTATACAGCCGTTCACTCTAAGTACAGAAAACCTATGTTTCGATACTCCTCTCTTGGTAACGGGGAGAGAAACCCGGCATCGCCTACTATTCGTTCAGCAAAGCAATTCAGAAGCCCATTCGGCATCAGGGGAGGATCGGTTCACACCTGCCACCGACTCTCTGAACCTCCATTCTGATGCGTACTTGCTCTTCCTCACGATTGTTGATCCGTTCTATTATTTGTAGAGTTTATAATACTCGGTTCATGAAACGAAGTCAATTCTTAATCCGATGTTACACCGAGTGCTTCCAGCGCCATATTGACGTGCTCCTCCTGCTGTGTTTGCAGAGCGAATTTAGCTATTTCCAACGGATATGCCGCTTGCATCTCTGAAATGTGTTCCTGCATTTTTGCCCATATTCGGCCGCCTGCTTGATCATAGTATTCAAGCAAACGGGCAGTTTCTTTTTCTCCGAAAATGGTTTGATAAAGAACAAAATCCTTAGCTGGGTCAGCAACCTTCGCTTCTGTCCAATCCAGAAGTCCTGTGACACGTTCATTTTGGTCGATAAGAATATGCGGGGGGTGGAGATCGCCGTGTATCAAAGAAGAGAAACCCGGCCAGTATGCATCATCATCTATCCACTTTTGCCATCTTTCCCAAAGCGTCGTAGATACGCCAAGCTTATTCTTCACATCAACCATAGAGTCTGCTGTCATTTGCCTGAAATCTTCTGGCCTTATCACTTCTATTCCGGATTGCCCAGCAGATATTTGATCCGTGCCATGTAATTCAGCCAGTATGCCAGCAAGTGTGCGGACAAAGTCGTCTGACGGCGGCTGATGATCCATATTCCATACATATTGCTTTTGTTCCAAATCAATTCCAGCAGCCGGCATTCCTTTTAACATGGGGTAAGCGATCAATTCCGGTGTATGAATTCTCCAATCCGGCACATCAGCAGTCAGATTCGCGCTGAGAAAGGCAAGCGTTATGCCTTCTGCAGATGCTCTTTCCACAACATCACTTCGCCGCGGTTTTCGCAGCACCCATGGCATACCTGTGTCGTCCTTGGCAAATACAACTTGAAAGTCCATTCCGGTTTCATTCAATTGCGCGTTCTCAGAATGAACCGTCAAACCTTGGCTGCGTGCAAGCCCGACAATCTCAGTGATAAGCTGTTTTTCGTTAAGGTTTGTCATCCCATTTCCCCTTTCTCATGCTCCGGCCTCCAGTAGAGAGAAGAGATGCTTGAAGGCACAAAAAAGGGCAGGCACGCCACCCTCTTTTTTGATAACCATATAAGGGCTCATACATAGGCGGATTCATCCTGATTCTCCCGCATTCAGGCGAGAGTTGTTCACTATTGAATTCGTGTCACTCGGAATCTAATGAATGCCATGCTGTAACCCCTCCGTTTCCTATACGCTGATTTTCACTTTACAGCATATTCCATATTTCCGCTATAAAAACATGAATCAAGTCACTGGAGCAGGATTAAACAAGCACAAATCATTATGAAGGCCCCAACGGTCAGCCCACGTTTGTTTGCGGCCGCTTGCCACATCCAAAATCGTCCTGAAGATTTCCCAGCCTACGTCTTCGATACTGGCCTCTCCTGTCGCGATTCGGCCGGCATTGATATCGATTAAATCAGCCCAATGCTCTGATAAGGAATGCCGCGTCGATACTTTCAGCACCGGCGCAGCAGCCAGGCCGTACGGTGTTCCCCTCCCTGTCGTAAACACCTGCAGATTCATGCCCGCAGCCAGCTGCAGGGTGCCGCACACAAAATCGCTTGCCGGTGTCGCCGCGAACAGCAGGCCTTTTTGTTCTGCTCTTTCACCAGGGCCGAGCACGCCGGAGATGGGGCTTGTGCCTGATTTCGCTACCGAACCTAACGCTTTTTCCACCACATTGGATAATCCGCCTTTTTTATTGCCTGGTGACGGGTTTGCGCTTCGGTCTGCGTCTCCCCGCAGAAGATAGCTGTCATACCACTTCATCTCTTTGATCAGTGATTGTCCGACCTCTTCACTGACAGCCCGCGGCGTTAATAAATGAATGGCATCCCGCACCTCTGTCACTTCAGAAAACAAAACCGTTGCACCTGCGCGAACCAATAAATCAGCCGCATACCCCACGGCAGGGTTCGCCGTTACGCCGGAAAACGCATCACTGCCGCCGCATTGCAGACCGATAACCAGATCCGAAACAGGGCATGACACCCGGGTTCTGCTGTTCAGCCTGATTAACCGTTCCTCCGCCATTTCCAAAATGGATTGGATCATCGCCGCAAAACCCCGGTGATCCTGGAGCGATAGAATGTCATCATCATTTTCGGAGGCAATTCTTTCCGGGAGGAGCTTTTCACATCCCAATCCGATGACCATTACTTCTCCGCCGAAGTTCGGATGCTTCGCAAGATTTTGAATCGTGCGGATCGGAATGACAGCGTCGGGCGCATTGATCGCCACGCCGCATCCGTATTGATGATGCAGCGGCACAACGTCATCGACATTTGGGTATTTCGGCAGCAGCTCTTCTTTTATTCGTTTGACTGCATAATTTAAAACGCCAACAACACATTGAACACTTGTCGTGATGCCGAGGATATTTTTTGTCCCCGCACTGCCATCCGCATTCCGGTATCCTTCAAACGTGTAGCCTTCAAGAGGCGGCCGCGGCTGCGGCACCCTGTTTGCGAGAGGAAGATCGTCTAACGCCGGAGGAGCGGGCATTCTCACGAGGGCTTCCCGTATCCAGCTCCCGCGTTTGATCGTCTCATCAGCAAATCCAATCACCTCTCCGTAACGCACGATCTCGTCCCCTTGATTAAGATCGGTGAGGGCCACCTTATGGCCTTGAGGAACATCCTCTTCAAGTACGAGCCCGCATGAGAAAACAGTGCCCTTTGGCAGTCCTCCATCATTTACAATAATCGCGGTGTTATCTATTTCATGCACTTTGATGTAAAGGGGCGCTTGGTTCTTCCTGAGGTTCATCGCCATATGAAAATCACTCCTCATAACTTAGTAAGCGTTTTCTAAATTGGTTTTAAAAAAACCGCAGCTCTTACGTTTCAACTGCGGTTGCTCACCATTATTTTTCATCCATTCCTTTTAGAATTTTGTCACGGACAAATTTCAGATGTTCATACATGTGGTAATGTGCTTTGTACGGATCTCTTTTGGCAAGGGCGTCGTAGATTTTTTTGTGATATTCGACCGTTACATCTCTCTCCCTGTACGGAATTTGGCTGTCAATTTTCGCATGGGTGATCAGCAGGGACTGAATCATCCCTTCAACGACGGGGTTATTGGCGCTTAACGCAATAATTCGATGGAACTCTTTATCCGCTTCACCATAATGATTGTCAGTGCTGTTGGCAATATCGTCGATCGTCTTCTGCAAACGCTGAAGCTCTTCCTCATTGATTTTTTCCGCGGCAATTGTCACGAGTCCGAGTTCTAGCGCCATCCGCGCTTCAATGATAGCCGGAAGATTATCAGTGGCCAAGGCAAGCATGACGGAAAATGGCTGCATGCCGATTTTATCGTTGAAATATGTGCCCCCTCGTGTTTTTCTCGTAATGACGCCCAGCGTTTCAAGTGAACTGAGTGCTTCCCGTAGCACCGGTCTGCTGACATGCAAAATGTCCATCAGTTCCATTTCTGTCGGCAATTTGTCTCCGGCCCTCAACTGTCCGCTCGATAATAAATGGACAATCCGTTCGATGACCTGCTTGGCTAATGTTTTCCGATTGACTGTATCGACTTTCAAATCCTCTAAACCTTCGTACACGAACAACTCTCCCTTCAGTTGTTCAATTGTAAGACAAAATAGCGGATATGACAATATTTACAATCAAACTTATCGCACAAGACACGGGCGCTTCCGGTCAAATTCCCAGTTGCTGATCAGGAACTGCATTGGGATCGCGTCATTCCGTGCGCCTAAATTCATTTTCCGGTAGATCTCATGCGCTTTTTCCACTTGTTCCATATCAATATCGACGCCTAGTCCAGGCTTATCCGGCACCTTGACACAGCCAGAAGAAATCTCAAAAGGCTGTTTCGTTAATCGCTGCCCGTCCTGCCAGATCCAATGGGTATCAATCGCCGTGATCCGCCCCGGAGCCGCTGCTGCCACATGGGTAAACATCGCAAGGGAAATATCAAAGTGGTTGTTGGAGTGCGAGCCCCATGTCAAACCCCAATCATGGCACATTTGCGCAACCCGCACCGACCCTTGCATCGTCCAAAAATGCGGATCAGCCAGCGGTATATCGACCGCATGGAGCTGAATCGCGTGATCCATTTCCCGCCAGTCAGTCGCAATCATATTTGTCGCAGTCGGAAGCCCTGTCGCGCGGCGGAATTCAGCCATTACTTCACGAGCAGAGTAGCCATTCTCATCCCCGCACGGATCTTCCGCATACGCGAGCACATCTTGCTTTCCTTTGCATAATGCAATAGCTTCCTCTAATGACCATGCTCCGTTCGGATCAAGAGTGATCCTTGCCTCTGGAAAACGTTTCGATAATGCGGTAACAGCTTCGATTTCCTCTTCTCCCCGCAGCACCCCGCCTTTCAACTTGAAATCCTGAAAGCCATAGCGCTCCTGTGCGGATTCGGCAAGACGCACAATGGCCTCCGGCGTCAGCGCTTCCTCATGGCGCAGACGGAACCACGCACAATCTGACTGCTCATCGCTTTGATACGGCAAGGTCGTCCGCTTTCGGTCGCCGATGTAAAAGAGGTAACCGAGCATTTTTACTTCATCACGCTGCTTCCCTTCGCCCAGCAAAGCCGCGACCGGTTCCTGAAGAAACTTTCCAAGCAAATCCAACAAAGCCGCTTCCAGTGCGGTGACGGCGTGCACAGTGGTGCGCAAATCAAACGTCTGGTTTCCTCGCCCTCCCCTGTCCTGATCGCCAAACTGCTTTCTGACCGTTTGCAATATCGCCTGGTACGCACCGATAGATTTTCCGACAACAAGCGGCTCTGACAGCTCCAGTGTGCGGCGAATATGCTCTCCGCCAGGCACCTCGCCGACTCCCTGATTTCCGCTGCTGTCTGTTAAGATTACGATATTCCGGGTAAAAAACGGGCTGTGTGCTCCGCTTAGATTCAGCAGCATGCTGTCATGTCCCGCAACAGGAATCACCTTCATTTCAGAAATTGAGGGAATATTCGATCTTTTTTCTTTTTGAACCTGCTCTTGTATCGGTGAACTCATGCATTTTCCTCCCTTTATAAAGCGCTTTCATAAATATTAGACAGGCAACGATTGATCGGGGTCTTGTTCTTGTTTCTTTAACACGACCCGTTTGATCGGCCCGACCAGCAGCAAATAGCTGAGGATCGCCGCAATCGCGTTAGCGCCGACAAACACAAGCGCGCCATTGAAAGATCCAGTGGCATTGACAATGTATCCGATAATAATCGGTGTTGTAATTGAGGCAATATTCCCGAAAGTGTTGAACAAACCGCCGCTTAATCCTGCACATTCTTTCGGAGACGTGTCCGACACGACAGCCCAACCCAATGCGCCGAAGCCTTTTCCGAAAAACGCGAGCGACATAATGACAACGACGAGCCATGCTGAATCTGTGTAGTTACAGACAATCATACTGCAAGACAGCAGCATGCCGGCAATGATTGGCACTTTTCTTGCAAAGGTCAGTGAACGGCCTTTTTTGAGTAAGATGTCTGACACAATGCCCCCAAGGACGCCGCCGGCAAATCCGCACAGCGCCGGCAGGGAAGCGACAAACCCAGCTTCAAGAATAGACATGCCGCGGGCCTGAACCAAATATACCGGAAACCATGTGAGAAAGAAATAGGTGAGAGTCGTAATACAGTATTGCGCGATGTACACGCCAATCAGCATGCGGTTCGTTAACAGCTGTTTGATATACGGCCATTTCGATTCTGTTTCTTGTTTGCTTTTACTGTCATCCATGGAAATCAGCCCGCCGCCCTGTTCGATGTACGCAAGCTCAGCTTCATTAACCTTTGGGTGTTTTTTCGGTTCATACACCGTTTTTAGCCAGATGACAGCCAGAAGAATGCCCGCAATACCCATGACAACGAAGACGG
The DNA here is from genome assembly GCF_038006165.1 of Bacillus sp. FSL W8-1202. NCBI lineage: Bacteria > Bacillati > Bacillota > Bacilli > Caryophanales > Bacillaceae > Bacillus > Bacillus sp. FSL W8-1202. The sequence continues at coordinate 1,385,517 of NZ_JBBOUR010000001.1, read as the reverse complement.
AATGCCAGCCGAAAGAGTGGGTAAGCCAGCCCATTAAAGGAGAAAAAATGACGATTGCGAAGTATTGTGCTGAATTAAAAAAGGCTGAAGCTGTCCCGCGCTCGGAGCTTGGAAACCATGAAGCAACAACTCTGCCGTTTCCGGGAAATGAAGGCGCTTCTGATAAACCAACCAGAAAACGCAGTGCAAACAGCAGGATAATCGCTGTGCCGGCGGAGAAAAAGCCAATCGCCCCTTGCAGCAGCGTAAAAAACGACCAGAAAAAGATGCTTAACGCAATGATAGTCTTTGAACCAAAACGGTCCAGCAGCCAGCCGCCCGGAAGCTGTCCGATGACATAGGCCCAGCCAAAGGCAGAAAAGACATATCCCATGGCGACCGAGTCCAATCCCAAATCGTGCTGGACGGAATCGCCGGTGATGGAAAGCGTCGCTCGATCCGCGTAGTTAATAGAGGTCACAAGAAACAGCATAAACACGATGAACCAGCGCACGGACGTTTTTTTGCCCGCCGGTGTAACATTCGCAAAGTCTTTTTTCATAGTATCTTCTCCTTTTCAAAGTAGAGAATCATATGCTGGCTGTGATAAAGCTGGGAAAGAGACGCATGCCTCTTTCCAGCACCATTACGGCTTCACAAAAACGGTTTTGATCGCTGTGAAAAAGTCCTTCGCTGCCTCACCCTGTTCTCGGGAGTGGGAGCTCGACTGCTTCATGCCGCCAAAGGGAGCCTGCAGCTCAACACCTGCGCTTTCTGCATTGATCCGAACCAGTCCGGCATCGATTTTATCAATGAAAGAAAGCATTCGGCCGATGTTTTCCGTAAAGATGGATGCACTTAAACCAAACTTCACATCATTGGCGATGTTCAGCGCCTCCTCCATCGAGCCCACCTTGATCAAGGCGATCACCGGACCGAAAATTTCCTCCTGGGCAATTGTCATCTCAGATGTCACATTGTCAAAGATGGCAGGCTGAACATAATAGCCGTTTTGATACTTTCCGTTCTCCAGCTTTTCTCCTCCTATTAAAAGGGAAGCCCCCTCCTGTTTGCCTTTCTCAATGTATGACAGGCAGTTATCAAGCTGATTCTTGCTGGCAATCGGCCCCATCCAGACATCCTCTTTTAAGCTGTCTCCGATTGTAATATCTTTTGTGCGCTGGAGCAGTTTTTCTTTAAAGCGCTCGTAAATTCCGCTTTGTACGATGACACGGCTTGTCGCGGTGCATTTCTGGCCGGTTGAACGGAAGGCCCCCGTTATGACAGCTTCTGCCGCAGCTTCAAGGTCAGCGTCATCAGCTACGATGACAGGGTTTTTGCCGCCCATCTCAAGCTGATATTTGGCTCCCCTCGCTAAAGCGGCTTGCCCGATGATTTTTCCGACTTGATTTGAACCGGTAAACGTAACGGCGTTTACACCGTCATGCTCAGCAAGCCCCTGCCCGACAACAGAACCCGGGCCTGTCACCAAATTGATGACCCCTGCCGGGAGCCCCGCTTCCTCAAAGCAGGCAATGATCTTCGCGCATGTCACAGCTGTTTCTGTCGCCGGTTTGATGACAACGGTATTGCCGTATACCAATGCCGGCGCCATTTTCCAAATCGGAATCGCCACTGGGAAGTTCCACGGAGAAATCACACCGACCACACCGAGCGGAACACGGTTGGTAAACATGAGCGCGTCTTTGTCAGTAGACGGAATGACGTCACCCGTTTTTCGCATGCCCTCTCCGGCGTAATAGCGCAGAATGGCAATCCCCCGGGCTGTTTCTCCCTTCGCTTCCGGCAATGTTTTACCCATTTCACGCGTTGCACAGGCGGCGATTTCCTCTAAGCGCTGCTCCATGATATCCGCTGTTTTGTATAAGTATTGGCCGCGCTCGGCACCCGTCAGCTTTCTCCAAGCCGTTTTGGCTTCATTGGCGGCGGCGACGGCACGTTCCACATCTTCAGCCGTTGAATTCTGTACATATCCGACAATGTCATTCACATCGGCAGGGTTTTCGACCTTGACCATATCGCCTGATTGAGACTTAACCCACTCTCCGTTAATAAAATTGAGATACGTGTTTTGTTCCGTGATCACAGACATGCCCATTGCCCCTTTCGTGTTTTTTCTGGTCAAACCGTCGCGGCTTTTTTCGGAAAACGGTCAGCCGCCTGCTTCAAAATTGCTTCCAATTGCTGATAATGATCTTTTTCAACCGGGCCGACAGGCGGTCTGGCTGTATTCCTTACATTCAAACCCATGATTTCCATACCGGCTTTAATCAAGGATACGGCGTAGCCTTTTCGTTGTTTGCGAATGTCGTTGATCGGCAGAATCACATGCCGATAGAGTTCCTTCACAAGCTCGTCATTTCCGTTTTTCAATGCATCATAGAACATTCGCGAAATATGCGGGATATAATTTGAAATCGCTGAAGAGTAAGAGTGGAACCCGATCGGCAGATAAGCCGGCATCGTCACTTCAGCCATCGGCATTCCGTTGAGCCATCCTAAGCGGTCGCCGATCGTATAGACGAGGTTGATATTCAAATCCATATTTCCTACCCCGTCTTTGACACCGACAAGCTGTTCACATTCGGTCAGACGTTTGATCTGTTCAACAGAGAGAACGGCGTTATCGCGCTGATAAAGAATCGCGTTCAAGTCAGTGCTTTCAATAATCATTTTCGCATACTGGTACAGCCCCTCCTGTTCGCCATGCACCAAATACGGAGGCAGGATCAAGTAGCCGTCGGCGCCTTTTTTCTCCGACAGCTGCGCCCAATCAAGCGCTGTGCTGAGGTTGCCGCCCACCCCCGTGTAGACCGGCACCTTTCCTCCGGCTGCCGAGACTGCGACTTCCACCATTTGCTCATATTCCTTCTGGCTGAGAGATTGGAATTCACCAGACCCGCAAGCGATAAATATCGCTTCCAAGCCCTCATTCAGCAAAAACTCAATGTTTTGAAAAAGAGCTTCTTCCTCCAGTTTTCCTTGTGTGTTAAAAGGAGCAACCGGAAAACCTAAAATTCCAGCGGGTGCTTTTCTGATACGGCTCATCAACATAACCTCCTGTTATTTGTGTATACAGCCTCTATCTGTAAGCGCTATTATTAATTTTTCTTTCACATCCGCTCCTTCCCATATATCCTTTTGTTTAATTGTAAGACAAATAAACAATAAGTCAATATCTTTATTTTCTGATAATTTATAAAAAAGCGGTAAATCACTGTCCGTCCGGGATTCTGCGCAGCAAAAAAACAGCCTGGTCAGCCGGCTGTTTGGTTTATATCCTTCTTTGTTTCATCGTCTCATGCAAAAGCTTTGCTTCCAAAAAAAACACGTGGATGAATTTTTTCATATTTATTCTAGCAGGTGCAAGGGGTTTTGCATCCTTGGATTGGAGTTCTTTTATTTTCTGGCTGACAACCGGAAAATCAAAGAATTTCGATGCATAGGTTTCAAATTTTGGATTCGAAAAATCAGTTGTGCCCAATGAAGCAAAATGGTGCAGCGAATGAATAATCGCTCTGCGGATACGCTGCTCCGAGGCTTTCATTTCGCGATTGACTTCCGTCTGTGAGGCCCCTGTCCCCAGCTTCCGTACCGCTACTTGGGTGAATATTTGTTTTAGCGAAGGGCTTTGTTTTTCGTGCGGCTCGGATTGCTCGTGTTCTGCTAAATACTGCAGGACCGCCATGAGATCATGTGCGCCGCCTTCTCCCATCATGCCCAGCTCGGACAACAGGAATGTTCCTGCCTCTTTTAAACCGCTGTCACTCTTCTGCTGGGGACGCGCTTTCCGTTCAGTCCGATTGACAAGCCGGCTTAGAGAATGCTGAATGGCTCCAATCGAGTGTTCAAGCTCGATCCGCTCCTTCACCTTTTGGAGAACCGTGACAATTTCAATGCGGTTAATCGGCTTATGGATAAAATATTCGATGCCGAGCGAGTACGCTTCCCCGACCATTTCCTTCGCCTCCACTTGAGAGATCATTATGATTTTGCCGGAGTACGTATTCTGGATCTGACGAATCGTCTCAATGCCGTCTCTTCCGGGCATTAACAGATCGATTAATAAAATATCAATCTGCTTAAATTGCAGCATATGCCCTTCCACTTGGCTTCCGTCGTCAGCTTCACCAACAGCTTCCCCGAGATCTTCGTCCTCAATGATCTGCCTTAAAATTGACCGCACCGCACGGTCATCATCTGCAATAAAAAAACGCATAGCTTTCGGTTCACCCTTTCTGAATCAAATGCCGGACAGGCAGCCTGATGGCAAACACCACTCCCCGCTGCTGATTATCAAACGTGATATCCCCTTCTAGCTCAGTCACGATTTCCTTTACGTAGGAAAGTCCGATACCCGTAGAAGGCGTGCCAAATTCGTCATATTTTGAAGTAAAGCCCGGGTCAAACACAATGTCTCCGATTTTCTCGGAAATCCCGGGGCCATTGTCTTCCACCTGGAATTCTACCATACTCTCATTTGGCTTACGGAGCCTCAGGCTGACCATTCCCTCTTCATCCATAGCCTCTACCGCATTTGCTGTTAGATTATTAATGATCGAAAGCACGATAAATACGTGATATTCGTCATGCTCTCCCTCGATCGAGCAGTAAAAATCAATCTGCTTCCCTAGTGCTTCAGCGTACTTTTCATTCATTCGAATCACGAGCTGCAGCAAATCAGAAGCCCTCATATAATCTCTCAAACTCTCATTCGAAATCAGTTTTGAAAGCCCTGCGAATATCCGCTGGTTGTCCTTTTTCACTTCATGAATCTCTCCGGCCAGTCTCAGGATTCTGCCGCTCAGCTGAACATCCTTGCCCTTCATTTCCCGATAGAACTGATACGAATCGTTTGTCACTTTCTCTGTCGTTTTCAATGTCTTTTTTAGGTGCACCGTTTCTTCATATAAATTGGAAACGATCATCAGCATGTGCTCGTGCTGCTGCCTTGTCTGTTTTTCTCTCGATTGTGTTTCATACAGCTTCAGCACACTATAAAAGCTCATCACAATAAATGTGTGAGAAATCGCAATCACCGCAATGTCAGTGATTTTCTCAGGCGTGACAACCGTATGAAAAATGAGAAATTGCACAGCCAGCTCGACACAATCTGACACAACTTCAATCATAAACCCAATGAAACCGAGCATAATCGGCCGTTCACGGAAACGATTGGCCTTTAATATGGAAAACAGACAGGCGTAAGTCATATAAAAGAAAAAGCCAGACGCTTGATCATACAGAATCGGAGTCAGTCCATTGTGTCCTCCGCCCCATAATTCCAGAAAGACGCGAAAGATGAAAACAGCCGCTCCAGTCAGAAAACCCGGCAGCACAGCGGGCACATGCCGCAACAATGATAAAAAGAAGAAAAAAACCGGTGCCCCAAAGCTGACCCGGAATTCTTCATTGAGGGGATAAAATTTCAGTTCACCGGCCAGCGGCACCGTAATCAGCATCAGGGCCAATATATATCCGTCTTTTTCAATAAACCGTTCCAGTTTTATGTTGATCACATCCTCGCTTTTTATTTTGGGGAATCGGGAGAAAACCTGCAAATTGCTTTTGACCCAGAACATGAGGTTTTTATAAATCTTACTGCTTATTTTCAAAATGTTTTTGTCGTATTTTGTATGATTCTGTAGTCTCCATTATACAGTAATTATACCTTCCGCTATTATGAAAGCGTTTAACGCCCCTTTAGCCTTCGTTTTGATACACCTCAGTCCTTTAAGAAAAAAATCAGTGAGGAGGAATTCGATGAAAGAATTGATAAAAGAGCACCAGAAAGACATAAACCCGGCGTTACAGCTTCATGATTGGGTTGAATACTATCGCCCTTTTGCCGCCAATGGACAAAGCGCAAACTATATCCCCGCATTAGGAAAAGTCAATGATTCACAGCTCGGCATCTGTGTATTGGAGCCTGATGGAACGATGATACACGCCGGCGACTGGAACGTCTCTTTTACCCTGCAAAGCATTTCAAAAGTGATTAGCTTTATTGCCGCCTGCATGAGCCGCGGCATTCCCTATGTGCTTGACCGCGTAGATGTCGAGCCGACAGGCGACGCCTTTAATTCAATCATTCGGCTCGAAATCAACAAGCCGGGAAAGCCCTTCAATCCCATGATCAACGCGGGTGCCCTCACCATCGCTTCGATCCTTCCCGGAGAATCGGCATACGAAAAGCTCGAGTTTCTTTACTCGGTGATGGAAACTTTGATAGGAAAACGGCCGAGAATTCATGAGGAAGTATTCCGTTCTGAATGGGAAACCGCCCACCGCAACAGAGCGCTGGCCTACTATTTAAAAGAAACAAACTTTTTAGAAGCTGAAGTAGAAGAAACACTTGAGGTGTACTTGAAGCAATGCGCTATGGAGAGCACCACAGAAGATATTGCGTTGATCGGCCTGATCCTTGCTCATGACGGGTATCATCCGATTCGACACGAGCAGGTGATTCCAAAAGATGTGGCAAAATTGGCCAAGGCATTAATGCTGACGTGCGGCATGTACAACGCTTCAGGCAAATATGCGGCGTTTGTCGGCGTGCCGGCCAAAAGCGGCGTCTCCGGCGGCATCATGGCGCTGGTGCCTCCAAGCGCCAGAAGAGAACAGCCTTTTCAATCCGGATGCGGCATCGGCATTTACGGGCCTGCCATTGATGAATACGGCAACAGCCTCACTGGCGGTATGCTGCTGAAGCATATGGCGCAGGAGTGGGAGCTCAGCATTTTTTAAATATGAAAAAAGAGGTGATTGTATGCAGCAAATCCTGGAACATATCGTCGGTATTGCAAATGATCTTTTGTGGTCAAAGCTATTGATTGTTTTGCTCCTTTCTCTGGGAATCTATTTTACGTTCAGGCTTAAGTTTTTACAGGTTCGCATGCTGAAAGAAATGGTCAGGGTATTAAGAGAAGGTGCTGCTTCCCGGTCAAAAAACAGCATTTCTCCGTTTCAAGCCTTTTGCATCAGCATGGCGGCCCGTGTCGGAACGGGAAATATTACGGGCATTGCCATCGCCATTGCACTCGGCGGGCCCGGGGCAATCTTCTGGATGTGGATTATCGCCATTATCGGATCAGCATCCAGCTTTGTGGAAAGCACACTGGCTCAGATTTATAAAGTAAAAGATGTAAACGGCTTCCGCGGCGGGCCGGCGTATTACATGGAAAAAGGGCTGAACAAAAGGTGGATGGGCGCGCTGTTCGCTGTGTTAATCACCTTATCGTTCGGTATCGTCTTCAACTCGGTTCAATCCAATACAGTCAGCCTTGCCTTTGAAAACGCGTTTGGCACAAACCGCCTGACATTGGGACTCATTTTAATTGCTGTATTCGGCACGATTATTTTTGGCGGAGTCAAGCGCATTGCAAAGCTGGCTGAATCCATTGTCGTCGTATTGGCTGTCCTGTATATCGGAGTTGCGTTTTTCGTCATTTTCACCAACATTACGCAGCTGCCAAGTGTGCTTGCGCTAATCGTGAAAAATGCGTTTGGTTTTGATCAGGCCGCTGGCGGGGCTTTGGGCGCGGCACTCATGCAAGGCGTCAGACGGGGAATTTTTTCAAACGAAGCGGGAATGGGAAGTGCACCGAATGCCGCTGCCACCGCCACAACAAGCCATCCCGTCAAACAGGGGCTGATCCAAGCTTTTGGTGTACTGACGGATACACTGGTCATTTGTACAAGCACCGCCTTTATCATCCTGTTTTCGGATGCCTATCATACTCCGGGTCTGAGCGGAATCGCCTTGACACAAGCCTCTCTCAGCTCCCATGTCGGATCATGGGCATCAGGCTTTCTCGCCATTCTGATTTTGTTATTCGGATTCTGTGCTTTAATTGGAAACTATTATTATGGCGAAACCAATATCGGCTTTTTGAACAAAAGCAAAAAACTGATTTTTGTCTACCGTATCGGCGTGCTGGCAATGATCGTGTTTGGCTGTGTTGCCAAAGTCCAGCTCGTCTGGGATCTTGCTGATTTGTTCATGGGTTTGATGGTCGTCGTGAATTTAATCGCGATTTTCTTACTATCAAAGATCGTTTTTACTGCGCTGAAAGACTATACACGCCAGAAAAAAGCAGGCAAGGATCCGGTCTTTTATAAAGATGTGCTCAAAAACCATAATGGCATTGAGTGCTGGCCGGTTTCAGACACAAAGACTGACACGCACAACAAACAAATATCATAAGAAAAGGGTGTTCAGACATATGGGCTGAACACCTTTCTCTTTTTGCGTTTATTGACAAACACGTAAGCCTCCATTACGATTTTCATATCTTTTTCAAAAAAATCTGAAAGAAGGCATCGGTACATTCTATGAATCCTATCCAACACATATTAGATACATACCCGCTTATTGTGCTAGACGGCGCCATGGCGACCGAGCTTGAACGCAAGGGCTGTGATTTGAACGACAGTCTGTGGTCGGCAAAAATCCTGATGGAAGAGCCGGAGCTGATTAAACAAGTTCATACTGATTATTTCGCAGCAGGCGCCGATTGTGCAATCACCGCCAGCTATCAGTCTACATTTGAAGGCTTTGCCGCACGCGGGCTGAGCGAAGCGGAAGCACGCCGGCTCATCGAGTTGTCCGTCAGCATCGCAGCTGAAGCACGTGATGAATTTTGGTCGCTTGAAGAGAACCGTTTTAATCGGCCAAAACCGATCATTGCGGCTTCTGTAGGCCCTTATGGCGCTTATCTTGCAGACGGGTCTGAGTATCGCGGCAACTACGCAATATCAGAAGATGAACTGATTGAATTTCATCGCCCCCGGATGAAGGCGCTGATTGAAGCCGGAGCTGATGTATTGGCATGCGAAACGATTCCGTGTCTGACTGAAGCCAAAGCGATTGTTCGGCTGTTGAAGGAATTTCCTGAAACGTATGCATGGATCAGCTTCAGTGCTAAAGACGGCTTGCATATCAGTGACGGAACACCTGCAGCTGACTGCGCATCGTGGCTTGATGAACACCGCCAAATTGCAGCACTCGGCATCAACTGCACGCCGCTTCAGCATATCCCTTCCTTGATAGAGGAGTTAAAAAAGAACACGTCAAAACCGATCATTGTCTACCCGAATTCAGGTGAGCAATATGATCCGGAAACAAAAACGTGGAACGGCGCAGCATGCGCAGAATCTTACGGGGCGAGCGCCCGCACCTGGCATGAAAAAGGAGCGAGGCTGATTGGCGGCTGCTGCCGGACAAAACCCGAAAATATTCAAGAAATTGCGGCTTGGGCCCGCTCTTTAAAAACAACTTGACTTATCGGAATAGTTTGTATATTCTAACTTAAAGCCGGTTCGCCGGAGTCTCGTGTCACTTTCTGACATGAGATTTTTTATTAGGAGGAAATAAATCGCTGATAGAAAGTTGGAAAAAGATGAACTCTGCCCACAACAAGAATGAGACAACCTTTCAGAGAAGTATGAAAAGCCGGCACCTCTTTATGCTTTCCTTGGGAGGTGTCATCGGAACCGGGCTGTTTTTAAGCTCAGGTTATACCATTCAGCAAGCAGGCCCGGCCGGAACCATACTCGCCTACCTAGTCGGGGCCGGCATCGTTTATTTGGTCATGCTGTGCCTCGGTGAGCTGTCAGTCGCCATGCCTGTGACCGGCGCCTTTCACACCTATGCAGCCAAATACATAGGGCCGGGCACCGGATTTACGGTCGCTTGGCTGTACTGGCTGACATGGACCGTGGCATTGGGATCAGAATTCACAGCAGCCGGCCTGTTAATGCAGCGCTGGTTCCCCCATACATCGGTTTGGATGTGGAGTGCCGTCTTTGCGCTGTTCATTTTCTTGCTTAACGCATTTTCGGTCAAGTTTTTCGCTGAATCAGAATTTTGGTTTTCCAGCATCAAAGTATTAGCCATTGTATTATTTATTCTTTTAGGCGGCTCTGCCATGTTCGGCATCATCCCGATCAAAGGCGGAGAAGCCGCTCCGATGCTGTCCAACTTCATGGCGGAAGGCGGGCTTTTTCCAAATGGATTTATCCCGATTTTGATGACGATGCTGTCCGTCAATTTTGCCTTTTCGGGAACGGAACTAATCGGAATCGCAGCCGGTGAAAGCGTTGATCCTGACAAGACAATACCAAAAGCGATTAAAACAACGGTCTGGCGTCTCTCACTCTTCTTTGTCGGAACAATTTTTGTGCTGTCAGGGCTGATTCCGATTCAAGATGCAGGTGTCATCAAAAGCCCGTTTGTCGCTGTCTTTGACAGAGTCGGTGTACCATACGCAGCCGATATCATGAACTTTGTTATCCTGACAGCGATCCTGTCAGCGGCTAATTCCGGACTCTACGCTTCTTCCCGGATGCTGTGGTCTTTATCAAAAGAAAAAACGCTTCATCCGACATTTGCAAAGCTGACGTCAAAAGGAACCCCTTTTAACGCGCTGGTGTTCAGCATGATCGGCGGCATTCTGTCGTTGCTGTCCAGCGTATTTGCGCCAGACACTGTATACGTTGTGCTCGTGTCGATTTCCGGTTTTGCCGTCGTTGTCGTGTGGATGGGAATCGCTGCTTCTCAATTCATGTTCAGAAAACGTTATATCGAAGCGGGAAACAAGGTTACTGATTTGAAATACAGAACCCCTTTGTATCCGTTCGTGCCGATTGCCGCGTTCCTGTTATGCCTGGCTTCCGTTGTTGGCATTGCCTTTGATCCGAATCAAAGAATCGCACTGTATTGCGGCGTTCCATTTATGGCCATTTGCTATGCAATGTATTATGTGAAAAACCGCAAAAGCCTGCCGGCTGCTGATATGACTCATTCAAAATAAAAAGAACCTGCCTCCGGGCAGGTTCTTTTTCGATTTTCACACTTCCACTGTCCAGTTAAACGGGCCTTTCACCTTGCCAAGCTGAATATCTGTTATCGTTTCATACAGCTTTTTCGAGAGGTCCCCGATTTGCCCGTCTCCTACAATCACCGTTTTTCCATGAATGTTGAGTTCACCGACAGGCGTAACGACGGCTGCCGTGCCTGTGCCGAAGACCTCTGTCAATTCTCCGCGTGCAGAGGCCGCATACACCTCATCAATCGATATTCTCTCTTCACGAACCGGAATGCCCCAGCTTCGAATCAATTCAATCGCAGACGCACGTGTAACCCCGCTTAAAATGCTTCCGCTTAAAGCAGGTGTGACAGCTTCCCCGTTTATGACGAAAAAGATGTTCATGCTCCCTACTTCTTCCACATATTTCTTTTCGATGGCGTCCAGCCACAGTACCTGGTCATAGCCCAGTTCATTCGCTTTCCGCTGTGCCTGAAGACTGGCGGCATAGTTTCCAGCCGTTTTTGCAAACCCGACTCCTCCGTTGACCGCCCTCACATACTCATCTTCGACATAGATTCTAACCGGCTTCAGCTGATCGTCGCCATAATAGGAGCCGACAGGCGAAAGCACGATCATAAATGTATAGCTCCTGGATGCCTTCACACCGAGACTCGGTTCTGTGGCAATGACAAAAGGACGAATATACAGTGACGTTCCTTTTTTCTTTGGAACCCAATCTTTCTCCAGCTCAACTAATTGTGTCAATGCCTCAAGCACCAGCTCTTCGTCTAAAGGGGGCATGCTCATGCGCTCACACGATCTGTTCAGCCGTTTGATATTTTGATCCGGACGGAACAGGAGCACCCTGCCATCGTCTGTTCTGTATGCTTTTAATCCTTCAAAAACAGCCTGGCCGTAATGAAAAACAGATGCAGACGGATCAAGCGTAAGCGGTGCGTACGGCGCAATTCTCGGATGATGCCATCCAATCCCCTCTTCGTAGTCCATCACAAACATATAATCTGTAAAATATTGACCAAATCCCAAGGATGACGGGTCGGGCTTTTCTTTATGAAATACAGTTTTTTCTCGTTCAATAAGCTTATTCAATCTAATCAGCACACCTTTCGCATAGTTGTTTAAATATTCAGTCTTTTTAAAGCTGCAAAAAGTATACAGCCTTTCCTTTAATAATACGCCGCTTCACACCTATAAATTTCAGAATATTCTTTAGGATCATCAGCTATTATACACCACATTCATTGTCAGATGAAGCTGAAATTAAAGAAAAACAGCCAGTTTTATTCTGGCTGTTTGATTTAGAGCGCTAAACAAAGGACGACAATGTGGCAAATCAGCAAAATATACACTGCGAATACAAATTGCCAATTGATCTTCCGCGCCCATGCAAACACCACCATCAAAACAGGCAGCATCACAGTCCCCGCCAGCTTGTTAACCGTCAGATCCGGACTGTTCGCAACATCATAATGAATCGGCATCTGCGTCGGCAGAAAAGGGTAAAATACAATTGAAAGGATGAATGCAGCAATCACTGCTCCCCACAGCACTTTTCCATTCGTCAATAAAAACATAGAACCACCATTCCCTTCTTAAAACACATTGCTTTATGAATGATATGACTGTTCTACGGTGAATTTCGTTCGGTCTCCCCGGGTAATAATTTGCGCATATTCCACCACTTCTTCATTTTTATCATAGGTAAGGGATTCTGATAAAAACGCAGGCGCTCCGACATTGGTTAATAAGTGGCCGCTGATCGTTTCATCCGTTAAAATCGGTTCGATCGATTCCGTGCCCCTGCTGATTTCAATATTGTATTTTGTCCTTAACAATTCAAACAGCGAGCCGGTGCATTCCTCCTGTGCCAGCCCCGGTGCCGCCTTCCAGGGAATATATGAGGTATGATACTGCAAAGGTTCCCCCTCGGCGTATCTGACTCTGACAAGCTTGTTGACAGGTTCATTCTCTTTCATTTTCAAAAGCTCGGCAATGGAGTGATCGGCAGGAATCACCACAAGCTCAAGCACTTTTGATTCAGAACGAAGGCCTCTCATTTGTTCTGCAAAGCTCGTAATCTTATGCGGAATCGGCGTTTGTATTTTTGCCGCCGATACAAATGTCCCTTTTCCTTGAATTCTTTTAATATATCCCTCAAGCTCCAGCTGCTGAAGGGCCAGTCTCACAGTTGTTCTGCTAACATCATATTGTTCGCAAAACTCACTCTCCGTCGGCAGCTGATCATTCGCCTGATATTTGCCTGATTTAATTAACTCAATGATTTTAAACTTGATAACAGAATATAAAGCTGTCATTTCATTCTCCCCATTCTGTATGCAATCCGTTCTTTTTCATTGAGACCATGATACCATTTGCCATCCCAATATGAAAGATTTGTATCCTTCTTTTATAACAAATTTTCTGAAATTAATATTGACAGTTTGATAAGGGCGGTGCTAAATTCGTAATGACAAGTATCATAAATTGGTCATAACAAATATGGTGCTTGTCTATCTCTTTGAGGGGGTGTCACATGAAGATTCTGATCGCCGAGCACTACGAAGAACTCTGTAAGTTAAGCGCTGCCATTATTAAAGAACAAATACAAACTAAGAAAGATGCCGTTCTCGGCCTGGCAACAGGAAGCACACCGGTCGGCTTGTATAAGCAGTTGATTTCAGACTATCAGGCAGGCAAAATTGATTTTTTAAAGGTTACTACATTTAATTTGGATGAATACGCTGGTCTCTCTCCATCTCATCCGCAAAGTTATAACCACTTTATGCATGAGCATCTATTTCAGCATATCAATATGCAGCCTGATCATATTCATATCCCGCAAGGAGACAACCCGCAGCTTGAGGCGGAATGCAAAGTATACGAGGATCTCATCCGCCAGGCGGGAGGCATTGATGTCCAAATTCTCGGCATCGGCGCCAATGGCCATATCGGTTTCAATGAACCGGGATCTGATTTTGAAGACCGGACACGTGTTGTGAAGCTCTCGGAAAGCACGATACAGGCAAATGCCAGATTCTTCGGCAGTGATCCGGTGATGGTGCCGAGACTCGCGATTTCAATGGGCATTAAAACCATCATGGAATTCAGCAAACATATTGTGCTTTTAGCAAGCGGCGAGGAAAAAGCAGACGCCATTCAAAAGATGGCTGAAGGTCCTGTCACGACAGAAGTACCAGCCTCCATTCTTCAAAAACACAATCATGTAACCGTTATCGCCGATTATAAAGCAGCTCAAAAATTAAAGAGTGCATCATTCTCATAACACAATAAAAGGAGACTGTCATGTTTAAAAAGGCATTTCAAATTCTGCAGCAGCTTGGCCGCGCGTTGATGACTCCGGTTGCCGTCCTGCCGGCAGCAGGTCTTTTGCTCCGTTTCGGAGACAAGGATTTACTGAACATCCCTATTATAAGGGATGCGGGCGGCGTTGTATTCGATAATCTCCCGCTGATTTTCGCCGTGGGGGTCGCGATCGGATTAGCCGGCGGAGAAGGTGTAGCCGGACTTGCCGCTGTCATCGGATACTTAATTTTAACCGTCACCCTCGACAATATGGGAAAATTACTCGGCCTTCAGCCTCCGTATGAAGGAGCCGAGCACCTGATTGATATGGGGGTTTTCGGAGGAATCATCATCGGGCTTCTCGCCGCCTATTTATATAAGCGATTTTCATCAATCGAGCTGCATCCGGTCCTTGGATTTTTCTCTGGAAAACGCTTTGTCCCGATTATTACTTCCGTCAGTTCATTGGTGATCGGCGTCATTTTCTCATTCGTTTGGCCGCTGATCCAAAACGGAATTAACGCAGCCAGCAGTTTAATTGCCGATTCAACAGTCGGCCTGTTCTTTTATGCAACGATCTATCGTTTGCTGATTCCTTTTGGCCTGCATCATATTTTTTATACGCCTTTCTATTTTATGATGGGAGAATACACAGACCCATCAACAGGCAACACCGTAACCGGAGACCTGACAAGGTTTTTCGCGGGAGACCCGACAGCCGGGCGCTTTATGATGGGGGATTTCCCTTACATGATTTTCTGTCTGCCGGCAGTTGCACTTGCCATTATCCATACCGCGCGTCCGGAAAAGAAAAAAATGATCTCCGGCGTGATGATTTCTGCGGCGCTCACATCTATGCTGACCGGAATTACAGAACCGGTTGAGTTTTCTTTCTTGTTCGTTGCGCCCGTGCTCTATTTGATTAACTCTATTCTTGCCGGCGTCATCTTTGTCGTTTGTGATTTATTCCATGTCCGCCACGGCTATACGTTCTCAGGCGGCGGAATTGACTACGTCTTGAACTACGGACTGTCTACAAACGGCTGGGTTGTCATTCCTGTCGGGATCGTGTTTGCTTTCATTTATTATTATTTGTTCCGATTTGCGATTCTGAAATGGAATTTGAAAACGCCCGGCCGTGAGACAGATGAAGACGGTCAGAATGAGGAGAAAACTCCAGTTGCAAAAGACCAGCTTGCCTTTCACGTGCTGCAGGCCTTGGGCGGACAGCAAAATATCGCTAACCTGGATGCGTGTATCACTAGGCTTCGTGTGACCGTTCATCAGCCAAGCCAAGTCAGCAAGGATGAATTAAAACGGCTTGGTGCAGTAGGTGTGCTGGAGGTCAACAACAACTTCCAGGCAATATTCGGAACCAAGTCCGATGCCTTAAAAGACGACATCAAAACAATCATGGCCGGAGGCGTCCCTTCCACCGCCGCCACGCTTGACACGTTAACTGACAAACAGCAGAAGCCCGATTCCGGTGAGACCTTTATCTATCCGATTAAAGGAGAAACAGTCTCTTTAGGGGATGTGCCTGATCAAGTCTTTTCAGAAAAAATGATGGGCGAGGGATTTGCGATTATACCATCAGAAGGAAAAGTCGTTGCATCTGCGGACGGCGAGATCGTCTCGATTTTTCCGACAAAACACGCCATCGGCTTTATGAGCGCCAGTGGCACTGAAATCCTGATTCATGTCGGCATCGATACCGTCAAACTGAATGGGGAAGGCTTTGAAGCACATGTCACAAGCGGACAAGCCGTCAAACAAGGCGAACTGCTTCTCACCTTTGATCTCAATTACATCAAGCAGCATGCCGCTTCAGCCATAACACCGGTTATTTTCACAAATACCTCTTAAGAAGACCTAAAGCACATTCAAATGAAGTAAAAAAGTCCCCCCTGCTGCGGGGGACTTTTTCGCCAACATAATGAAAGCGCTGTCAAAATAAAATAACTTGAAAAAGGTGTTTGCATTTGAATCACGAATGATATGAATATGCCTACATTCTATCGTTCTAAAGGGGGATTCATTTGAAAAAATTAATCGCGTTTCAAATTTTAATCGCTTTGGCTGTCGGCGCGGTGATCGGCCACTTTTTTCCTGATTTCGGGATGGCACTGAGGCCTGTCGGAGATGGATTTATCCGCCTGATTAAAATGATTGTTGTGCCGATTGTGTTTTCTACCATTGTCATTGGAGCCGCAGGAAGCGGAAGCATGAAAAAAATGGGCAGTCTCGGCATCAAGACGATCATTTGGTTCGAAGTGATTACAACGTTGGTATTAGGGCTTGGACTTTTATTAGCGAATGTCTTAAAACCAGGTGTCGGGCTTGACCTCTCCCATTTGGCAAAAAAAAATATTCATGAACTTTCCGGCTACACAGACAAAGTTGTTGATTTCAAGCAAATGATCCTGGATATTATCCCTACAAACATTATTGATGTCATGGCCAGAAATGATTTGCTTGCCGTTATTTTCTTCGCCATTTTATTTGGTGTCACCGCAGCTGGTATCGGCAAAGCTTCTGAACCAGTAATGAAGTTTTTTGAATCTACCGCTCAGATTATGTTCAAGCTCACGCAAATCGTCATGGTCACTGCTCCTATCGGCGTGTTGGCCCTGATGGCAGCTTCTGTGGGCCAATATGGCATTGAACTCCTCCTCCCTATGTTTAAGCTGGTTGGCACCGTATTCCTTGGCCTGTTCCTGATCCTCTTTGTCCTCTTTCCGCTTGTCGGTCTCATCTTTCAGATTAAGTATTTCGAAGTATTGAAAATGATATGGGATCTGTTTTTAATTGCATTTTCCACCACCAGCACTGAAACCATTCTCCCTCAGCTGATGGATAGAATGGAGAAATACGGCTGTCCCAAACGAGTGGTATCATTTGTCGTTCCCTCCGGCTTGTCATTGAACTGTGACGGCTCCAGCTTATATTTATCGGTTTCTTGTATTTTTCTCGCACAGGCCTTTCAAGTAGACATGACATTGTCCCAGCAGCTGCTCATGATGCTTGTGCTTGTGATGACCAGTAAAGGCATTGCAGCTGTACCCTCAGGATCGCTTGTAGTTCTTCTGGCGACTGCCAATGCTGTAGGACTGCCGGCTGAAGGCGTTGCCATTATCGCGGGTGTTGACCGCGTCATGGACATGGCGAGAACGGGCGTGAACGTACCGGGACATGCGATCGCCTGTATCGTGGTATCAAAATGGGAAAAGGCCTTCCGCCAAAAAGAATGGGTTTCCGCAAACAGCCAAACTGAAAGCATATAGAAAAAAGAACACCTCAATCCGAGGTGTTCTCAGACTGTAGACAAACTGGAAGAAATCCAGTTTGCCTACAGTCTTTTTTATTTTACAATGGAAGTACTACATAACTTGAGGTGATTGACATGCTTTCGAAACATAATCCCATTCAACGAGATCAATTAGAAATGATTACGTTAAATCAATTGGTACCGGCCAGCCACTTGGTTCGTAAAATAGAGGCAGCACTTGATTTTTCGTTCATCTATGACTTGGTGAAGGACATGTATTCAGAAATCGGTCGTCCCAGTATTGATCCTGTCATCTTAATTAAATTGACCTTCCTTCAATACACGTTTGGAATCCGGTCCATGCGCCAAACGATTGAACAAGTGGAAACCAATATGGCCTATCGCTGGTTCCTTGGGTATGGTTTTCACGATAAAGTGCCTCATTTCTCTACGTTCGGAAAAAACTATGAACGCCGTTTTAAAGATACCGATCTGTTTGAACAGATTTTCTATCGCATCTTAAAGGAAGCTGCCGAGAAAAAGCTAATCAGTGCCGAGCACGTTTTCGTGGATTCGACCCATGTTAAAGCGAGTGCGAACAAACGCAAATTTGAAAAGAAAGTCGTTCGCAAAGAGACACGCGCGTATCAGGAACGCCTTCAAGAAGAGATTAACCAGGACCGGGAAGATCACGGAAAAAAAACATTTCCTCCGGACAAGTTTGAGAAGGAAGAGAAGAAAGAAATCAAAGAAAGCACCACCGATCCAGAGAGTGGTTACTATGTGAAGGATGAACGGACGAAGCAGTTCGCCTATTCTTTTCACGCAGCCGCGGATCGTAACGGTTTTGTGCTTGGCACCATGGTCACACCTGGCAACACACATGATAGTCAGATTTTAGAGCCATTGGTCGGAAAGGTCATAGAGAGAGTCGGAAAGCCTGAAGCGGTCGCCGCAGATGCCGCGTACAAAACTCCTGCGATTACCCGTTACTTATTGGAACAGGGGATGACCCCTGCCTTGCCATACACACGACCACGTACGAAAAAAGGTTTTTTCCGAAAACATGACTATGTGTATGACGAATACTTTGACTGTTATCTTTGCCCGGCAGGTGAGATCTTGGCCTACTCGACAACGAATAAAGAAGGATATCGGGAGTACAAATCGCCAAAACAGATTTGTGCGACATGCCCATTTTTAGCCAGATGTACGGAGAGTAAAGACCACCAGAAAGTGGTGACGCGTCATATTTGGCAGGAATACGTAGAAGAGGCAGACCATCTTCGCTATCACGCAGAGGTGAAAGAGATTTATGCCAAACGTAAAGAAACCATTGAGCGTGTATTCGCAGATGGAAAAGAAAAGCATGGCATGCGTTGGACAACGTTAAGGGGACTTAAAAAATTGTCGATGCAGGCGATGCTTACTTTCGCTGCCATGAACCTGAAGAAGATGGCCAACTGGACGTGGCAAGGTCCAAAAATGGCCTAAATGATGAACTCGAAGAGGTCTGTCTTTTTATTAAATAGCTTAAAATCCCATAAAAAGCTAAAAAGGGGTTCGGAATGAGACCATTCCGAACCCCTTTTGTCGACAAACTGAGAACACCTCAATCCGAGGTGTTCTTTTTTTATTCAGCAGCAGCGTGATCTTCTGTTTCAATCGCTGCCAGTCTTGCGTTTACTTCTTCTACTGTCATATTATGCTCTTTCACATACAGGTTTCTTGGGTTCGTGCGGCATTCGTGGCTGCAGCTGCGCATATATTTATACTCATTTTCCGGTGTGCATATCATTTTTTTATTGCAAGATGGATTTGCGCAGTTCACATAACGCTCACACGGTTCTCCTGTAAAGTAGTCCTTGCCGACAATCACATGCTCGACACGGTTGACAGGCACGCTGATTCTTTCATCAAATACGTAGCACTGGCCATCCCAAAGCTTGCCTTGCACTTCAGGATCTTTTCCGTATGTCACGATTCCGCCGTCAAGCTGTGCTACATCTTCAAAGCCTTGCTTCACCAGCCATCCTGAGAACTTTTCACAGCGCACGCCGCCTGTACAGTACGTTAAAATCTTTTTGCCTTCAAGCATATCTTTGTGTTCTTCGATCCATTCAGGTAATTCGCGGAAGGCTTCGATGTCAGGACGGACCGCACCTCTGAAATGGCCAAGGTCATACTCGTAATCGTTACGCGCGTCGATGACAATTGTGTTTGGATCCTGCATCTTCTCATAAAATTCTGCAGGCTTCAAATGCTGGCCTGTTGTTTCGTTCGGATCGACATCATCTTCAAGACGAAGCGTTACAAGCTCTTTTTTATGGCGGACGAAGATTTTTTTGAAGGCATGGCCTTCTGCTTCATCAATTTTAAATACCATGTCCGCAAAACGAGGATCAGCTTTCATTGTTTCCATATATTTTTCAGTCTGTTCAACCGTACCTGATACCGTACCGTTAATTCCTTCAGAAGAAACAAGGATACGGCCTAACAAACCAAGCTCCTTACAAAAAGCCAGATGCTGCTCTCTAAACGCCTCTGGATCTTCAATCGGAACATATTTATAGTAAAGTAATACTCTGTATTGTTTTTCCATGTTTAAACACCCTGTTCAATTATAGTTAGTTGCTATGCACACACTCTTACTATATCATACAGGAAAATGCCGCAAAGATGAACAGATCCGCCCAGACTGATAAAAATATCCAAGCTCTTACAAACCTAAGCACCACAAGGGTTTCTCATGGCAAACAAGTATTTTCCATTCATTCACTAATCAAGGTAGTTATCTGAAAACTATCAAACAAAAGGTGAACTCTATCTGTTATAGCACAGGAGGTCGCCGCTCACTTGATAATGACAGAGGGCGTGATATGCTCCAGCCAAATGACACCGTCATATTGTTCCTTAAGGATCATCTGCTCTTCTGTGAATCCCCAATTAGGTTCTCTAGTCATTACGAGATAGATATAGAAAAAGTTTCCTTTTCCTGCCAACAAAAAAAGCTTCTCTGTTGAAAGAAGCTTTAGCTGGATTCTCTCATCACCTGATGAAAGTAAAACCGATACGTATTTTGTAAAAATGTCTCAACTGGAAGCTGCACATCCGCTTGGTATTTGCTGATGATGAATGGAAACCGCTCGATTCCTTTTTCGCGCAAATTGTTCGCTTGTTCATCATCTATTGCTTTCTCTTGCAAAACCGCTTCAACGATCGGCCAGCACACTTCTCGCACTTGCCGGAGGACGGCTTCATCTCCGGTGTTCTGATAATCTGTAATCCAGCTGATGATTTGTTTCTCCATAAGTCTCACCTTTCTTCAAAAAAAGAGGCGCTGCGTTTATGCAAGCTCCTCTTCTTACTCTTCGTAACCTATCAGTTCTCCGACTTGAACTTCTTGGCCTTCTGCTAAATGGGCGGACGGCTGGAACGCGTCTTTTTCAAAAATCAAAATGACGGTTGAGCCAAATGAAAAGTATCCCAGCTCTTCGCCGATCTCCAATTTAGTACGGGTATTCGTCTGCACGATAGAATTAATATTCATCGCGCCGACAGGAATCATCAGGACATTTCGGCTGCCGCTATTCAGCTCGTACACAAATCGATAATTTTTCGACAGAACATCTTTCCCGTATTTTAAGCCTAGTTGATTTACCGGGTATGAGCGATTTCCGAGCTCGGCCAGCTTTTGATACCTGCAGCTGATCGGAGAATGGAAACGGTGATAATGCCTCGGGCTTAGATACAGCACGACGAAGTAACCGCCGTTGTATTGATGGTCTGCGCTTTTACAGCCGGTCAGCTCAGCGAATGAGTAATCTTTTCCCTTCACCGTAAAGGTTTGATTCGGGTTGATGATTCCTACCGTCTGAACCACACCATCAACAGGGCTGACCACCGCATGCGCCTCTTTTGACACAGGGCGCCGCTCCAGATTTATTTGTCGAATGAACAATTCGGACAGCGATCCGTAATCAGCAGCCGTACCGTCCACATCATCCCAATTCAGCCGAAAATGTTTTGAGAAAAGCGGAATGACCGGTTTGCTGATTTTCGACTCGCAAAATCCTTTAATCAGATAGGATGACAGACGATGATTCGTCAGCTCTATCAATGATCGATACAGAATCTTTACAGCCGTATTAAACATGAATAATCCCTATAACCCTTCCGATTGTAATAAAAACAAAGCACCATAAAAAGGCGCCGATTGCCGCAAACGCAACATACGTTTTCAGATCCATTTTGCCGATCCCCGAAAAGTAGCACGTCACATGTCTGACGCCGGGAATAAAATAACCTAAAATAAGAGAATATGGACCGTATTTCTTCATCCATTTTTCCACTTTCATCATTCTTTTTTCTTTTAAGCCGACCCACTTGCCGTACTTGTCGATAAACGGGCGTCCGGCTTTTCTGCCAATCATGTAGCTGATCAGCATACCTAACAAAGCCCCGACAAAACTAATCAATATCGAAAGCTCATAATTCAATACATCGGTATGCGTGAAATAGCCAACAACGGTCATCATCACTTCATCTGGAATCGGCAATCCTACAATCCCTAATACCAGCATCAAAAAAATAGCGAGATAACCGTAATCCGCTATGAGCTGCTGAACTAATTCCATCTCCCGGACTCCAGGTTTTCTGCCGCATGTTTTTTAAAATGAGGGAATTTTATTTTACTCACCATCAAATATGAGAGTCCGCAAGTGCCGATTGCCAGAAGGATCGGGTTATAGGTGTAGCTTAGAATAACGAGACACATGCCCGCAAACGGAATCGGCATACCGATAAACGTCGGGAGCTTGCTTTGTTCAATGTTAAATTTAGAGAGGCGAAGCATTCCGCAAATGCTGTACGTCAATGCGCATAAGATCCCGATAAATGGCAGGGTATACAACGCGACACTGTAAGCAAGCATAGAAGGAGCCACCCCAAACGTAACCAGATCGGCAAACGAATCCAGTTCTCTCCCCATATCAGAAACGGCATTCAGCTTACGAGCAGCCATCCCGTCAAAGAAATCAAGGAACATGCCTGTAAAAATAAAAAGCACTGCTGAATGAATGTTGTGATATAGCAAGGAATGAATCGCCAGCAATCCGCAAATGAAGTTTCCTATCGTAATCATACAGGGGATGTAATTCACAGTGTAATCAAACCTCCAATTGTAAAACCATCTATATTATTTGACGATAGTGATCGAATAGCGTTACAGGAAAAATTTTTCTCCAATAAGCATGATAACATAGAATGCTCCCAAAAAAAGCAGCATTCAAATTCTATTATTATACAACATTTGTTACCTTTTGAAAAATGAATGCCAATCTTTTCATGTTCCTTACTATTTTATCCCCCCGCATAAAAAGGACAAGACGCGTTGATTGACGTACTCTGGCTGCTCCAGAGATAACAGATGTCCTGCGTTCTTTACGATTTCAGCCTGAATTCCCGGCACCAATACCGAAGCCCGCTCAAAGGCCATTTGCTGATGGTACATGACCTCGTGCTCACCGAACATCAGCAGTACCGGGACTTGTATCGATTTCAATTCCTGGTCTGTGAACACGTACGGAAAGCCGTTTTCTGTCGGCTTCAGGCTCCTTAGTTCATCCTGCCATTCCACGCCCGCCACAATTTGTCTTTGCAGTAAAGGATGCAGATCATAACTGTTGCCTGTGATCCACTTGATATATGATTCAGCTCCACTTGCCCCTGTAAGTTCTGCAGCGTATTTATAGACATCCGGATGAAATGAAATAAACGCTTCAGCGGGACTCATAACAACCGCCCGCTCTACTCTTTCAGGCGCGCGGAGTAAGAAATTCACGATATGGGACCCGCCAAGCGAAAAGCCGGCCAGGTGTGCTGTCTCAAGTCCAAGAGAATCAAAGACATCTTTCATCCATTCTGCAAAATCAGCTCTCGTTTCCATGGCTGCTGATGGTATACTTTTATTTTTGTCTCCTATTATATCGACCGCATATGTACGAAATTGACGGCTCAACGCCGCGATATTCGGATACCACATCGCAGAGCTGAAAAGGCCCCCGTGAAGCAAAATAAGCGAAGGTGCGTCCTTTGGCCCACTTGCAATGATATGTGTTTTTCCAAAACGAGTAGAAACATAGAATGCTTCCGACTCAATCGGCCACAAAGAAAGGCTTTGATCATATGCCTGGTAAAAGCGCAGACCACTTTCAACCGCGGCAAACTGCATTGAATCTTGTATCATTTTCTTCTTTTTCCTCCGGGTTTGATTGATATAAAATAAAGGATAACGCCCCTTTTGTCTCGTAAGAAAAAATACCTATTTCTTATTATCTCACATAATAAATTTCCAGTATATAGTTTGGTTTCCTGCAATAAATAAAAAAGGCAGTTCCCTTAAAATCAAGGAAACTGCTATTCTTTGAAGACTAATAGAATGGCATGATTTTTTTTATCCTCTGTTAACGAGATCTGATGGGTTACTGATGTTTCACCCTTCGTCAATGCGACTGAGTAATCGCCTTTTCTGCCAGTATCCCATTTGATATCTCCGTTTTTGTCTGTTTTACCGAGTATCTCACCAATCTCTGTACTCGGCTCCTCATCTGAAGAGGGCGCTTTGACAATCGTCACTTGAACCCCTTCGACCGGCAGCCCCTTAGCATCCTCCACATGAAGAGTGACAGGAATAGTCGTTTCTTTTTGAGAAGAATGCGTCTGCGAACTGCACCCGCATAAAAACAAAATAGACATGAATATGGCTAGTTTGCTGTATTTATTGATTTGCCCAATATTGAATATTGTTGAATACATCGTTCGTCACCCTTGTTCCCAAGTTATATGACGATCCTCCGTTCGTGTGAATGGCAATAGCTGTCTGCCCTGTATCACTGTAGTTTCGATAAACAGGCGAGCCGCTTTGGCAGCCGTACGTATCGGTTGTATAGGTCAGCTTATACGTTTCAGCGGAGCGAATCGGCTTTGTATCAGACCACATCGTGCCAAAGGTTTTGTCACACGGGAATCCTGTCACTGACGAGGAAAGGCCCACGGGACTGCTGCTGTTTGTAGTCCGGTAGCCGTACCAGCCAACCGTGTTTCCAGGAGAACCGTTTAATTTAATAGCTCCGTAATCATAATTGGTGTCTTTGCTTTCCGTCCATCCTTTGACGGAGTAAAACATCGTGCCTGAATAAGTACCGTACGGATATGACGAGCCATTGCGGCCCGGCGCGGCGGTTATCGTCGAAGCCCATCCATGATCCTGGCTGTACACACAATGTCCAGCCGTGACGACTGTATTTGGATTGATTAAAAATCCGGTACATCCATAAGTGCTTGAAGTGTTGGGATACTTGATTGACAGTTGAACGGTTGCTCTATATGGAAAAGATGTAGTGCTGGAGATTCTGGTGCGTTCATCAGTTCCGATAATGCTCGAAGGCTGTAAGGTTTGAATGTTTTTCTCCAGTTCCGTTTGGCCGCCGTATAACGATTTACTTGTTTTTCCGGTTCCCTCATAAGGGGCAGAAACCTGTTCTGCTTTTGACGTTTGGTTCTTCGTAGCATCAGCTTCTTTACCGGTATTCGATACAGAAGTTTGCGGGTTCTCTGCTGCTTTTGCCGGTACGCCAAAAGAAACCGCTGCTGCCAAAGCCAAACACAAAACCGTTAAGTAAGCGAACCGTTGTTTTCTGAATCTTGGAACTAATTTCATTTTGTCATCTCCCTACTTTAGTGTCAACCACCCGTATTGATGAAAGACTTTTACATTATAATCAGGTTTCTGATTCTTATGATAAAACTTTTACGGAGGAAGAAAAAAACAGGCCTTGTACGATGACAAGGCCTGCTCAAACTCTATTTTATCGTTAGCTGGTCCAACGCTTTCTTTGCATTCTCTCTTGCCGTTTCAACTGTATCAGCAGCAGAAAGCGCAACTGCCATACGACGTCCGGCTTTCGTTATCGGCTTTCCAAAGACTCGCACTTGAGTCTTTGGGACTGCCAGTGCATTTTCCAATCCTTCAACAGTGTAATCCGCTAATTCTTCCGGCGCTTTGAGGGGCCTGCTGGCGCCAGGAGAAAGCTGTGTGATTTCTGTAATCGGAAAGCCGAGAATCGCCCGGACATGCAGTGCAAATTCTGACAAATTTTGCGTTACCAGCGTGACAAGACCCGTATCATGCGGACGGGGAGATACCTCACTGAAATATACCCTATCTTTCGCAAGAAACAGCTCAACACCAAACAGGCCGTATCCCCCAAGCTCATCCGTGATCGTTTTCGCAATATGCTTCGCTTCTTCTATTTGCTGCTCTGTCATATCATGCGGCTGCCATGATTCGATATAATCCCCGTCCTTTTGCACATGACCGATCGGCTCGCAAAATGCCGTACCGTTAACCGCACGTACGGTTAAGAGTGTGATTTCTGATTCGAATGGGATAAACTCCTCAACGATCACGCGGCCGTTTTTCACCCGTCCGCCTTCCATCGCCGTCTCCCAGCAGCTCTCTAAATCCGCTTCAGAGCGGCAGATACTTTGGCCTTTTCCAGAAGAACTCATCAATGGTTTAACGACACAAGGAAAACCGATCTGTGCTGCCGCTTGTATAAATTCATCATATGTATTCGCAAATTCATAGCCAGCCGTCGCAAGTCCAAGCGTTTCTGCCGCAAGCCGTCTGATGCCTTCCCGATCCATCGTCAGCTTGGCCGCACGGGCATTCGGGATGACGTGAAATCCTTCCTCTTCAAGCTTCAGCAATTCATCCGTCGCGATCGCCTCCACCTCAGGCACAATCAAATCCGGCTTTTCTTTCTCAATGATGGCTCTGATCTGCTCGTGATCCAGCATATCAACGACATAGCTATTATGCGCAACCTGCATCGCCGGAGCATGCTCGTAACTGTCAACTGCCACCGTCTGTACCCCAAGACGCTGGGCTTCAATCACTACCTCTTTACCTAACTCACCTGAACCTAACAATAAAACCTTCTTTGATTGATACATCTTTGCCCCTCCTATCTGTTCCAAACCATTATAACTGAAATATTTGAAAAATAAATTTTTATTAAAAAAGATAAAATTAATATTGAGGGTTAAAATCTTTTAAATTCTTAAACGAAAGCAGCAATAACGGTCTGCTTTCTCTATTCCTAAACAGCAACATCATACAAGAAATCCCCCTAAATCATGCTACACTTAATCCAAGACCACCACACCGACAGGAGGCATCCCATGCAAAACGAAACCCGCACACTGCAGCTTGACCCACACCTTCATATAGAAGCCTACCGTTTCAAGGGAATTATGCAAAAATTCCCGAACCACTTTCACGATTATTATGTGATTGGATTTATTGAAAAAGGGCTACGGTATCTGGCCTGTCAGGATCAAGAATATATCATCAACCCAGGTGATCTTCTCCTCTTTAACCCCCGTGACACGCATAGCTGTGAACAGATTGACGGCCGGACGCTTGATTATCGGTGTATCAATGTCATGCCGGATATCATGGAGAAGGCGGTGAAAGAGATTACTGGCGCCGGGCATCTCCCTTATTTCTCCCAGCATGTGTTATTCCGCCATGAGCTGACAGCCAGCCTGCAGGAATTGCATATTTTGATATCCGAGGAAAAACAAGCTTTGCGTAAGGAGGAGCTGTTTCTTCATCTATTAGAGGAGCTGATCCGCCATTATTCAGATGTCACGTTCCTTAGCAGCGTTCCAGAACCATCAGACGAAGTCAAAATGGTTTGTGAATTTTTAGAAGAGCATTATGCCGAAAATGTCACACTCAATGATTTGAGTGAATTAACAGGCTGGAGCAAGTATCATTTATTGCGTTCATTTACAAAACAAAAAGGCATTACCCCTAATAGCTACATGGAAACAATCCGGATTAATCAAGCCAAAAAACTCCTTGAACAAGGGGTAAGGCCGATTGATGCGGCATTTCAGACAGGATTCAGCGATCAGAGTCATATGACGAAGTTTTTTAAACGGCAGGTGGGGCTGACGCCGAAGCAATACATGAAGATTTTTGAAAAGGAGCTTCACAGATGAACATACAAAGAGAAACTTCGGGGCATATCGCAGCCATTGTGACCATTCTGATTTGGGGGACGACCTTTATTTCGACAAAAGTTCTGCTGGCTGACTTCTCTCCAATGGAAATATTATTTTATCGGTTTTTGATGGGCTTTATCGCTCTTATCCTCGTCCGTCCCAACATGATTCCGTTCAGAAATTGGCGGCAGGAGCTGTTGTTTGCCGGAGCTGGTTTATTTGGCGTAACCTTATACTTTCTATTAGAAAATATAGCTCTCACCTATACATACGCATCCAATGTCGGCATGATCGTGTCCATTATACCGATGATCACTGCGGTTTTGGCCCATTTTCTGCTCGAAGGCGAAAAACTGCGTCTGACTTTTTTGATTGGATTTGTCTCGGCACTGATCGGGCTTTTATTGATTACGTTTAACGGCAATGTGGTACTGCGTCTAAATCCGCTCGGAGACATCATGGCAGCCGGGGCTGCTCTCGTGTTTGGCGGATACTCGATATTCATGAAAAAATTAAGCGCTTACGAATACCACATCATCGAGCTGACACAGAGAGTATTTTTGTACGGCTTATTGTTTATGGTTCCCGCTTTATTTTTGTTCGACTTCCATTTTGACCTAAGCCGATTTTCATCTGCTTCAAATATACTCAACATGCTTTTCTTAGGGATTGGCGCTTCTGCCCTGTGCTTCGCCACTTGGAATTATTCAGTTGGCGTGCTCGGAGCCGTCAAATCCAGTGCTTATATATACCTGGTCCCGGTTATCACAATCGCCGCCTCCGTCCTGATCCTGCATGAAAACATGACATGGATCGCTCTTCTAGGAGGCGCCCTTACGCTTTTAGGCCTCTACATCTCGGAGATGAAACCGAAAGCGAAGCTGTTGGAGAATGGATGTAAAATGGATGCTTAACGGCATCCATTTTTTTATTTTGTCCTACGTTTGCCACCTATAAATGAACGCAATCTAACAAAGGAGGAATCGAAATGGTTGATGAAATGGTCTTAATCACACAGCAATGGCTGAACGATACGTACAGCGGCAAACATGGGTATAACCCTGTAGAAGAAAGCGGGAAAACTGGGTGGGATACGATCTACGGTCTGACTCGGGCGCTTCAAATTGAATTGGGTATCTCAGAGCCAGCCGATAACTTCGGGCCGACAACACAGCGTTTATTTAAGCCTCTTAAGCGCCAAGCTCCAGATTCAAAACCAAGCAACATGAATTTTATTTTACAAGGGGCTTTATGGTGTAAAGGCTTTAATCCCGGCGGTTTTACAGGCGTCTTTTACGAAAAAACAGAAAATGCGGTAAAAGAATTTCAAAAAGCTGCCGGACTGACAACACAGGATGGGATTGTCACCACGTTAATTATGAAAGCCTTATTAGACATGAGCGCTTTTAAGCTGGTGTCTGGGGGTGATTCAAGAATTCGCCAGATTCAACAAAACTTAAATCGGGACTACAATGACTATATCGGGTTAATGCCTTGTGACGGACTGTATGGCCGCGATACAAATAAAGCTCTTATTTATGCCCTGCAAAAAGAAGAAGGCATGAGCACAAGTGTTGCCAATGGATTTTTCGGAAACGGCACCACAAGTTTATGCCCTACTTTAACTCCCGGCGATTCAAGAACAGGATTTGTCTTAATTGTTCAGTACGCCCTCTATTGTAACGGAAAATCGTTCGATCCTGGTGAGTTTGACGGCAAATATGGTGTGGGTGTTGTTTCAGCTGTTAAAGCATTTCAAGAGTTCATGTGCCTGCCGCAAACAGGTTATGCAGATATGCCAACCATTAAAGCTTTATTATCAAGCTCAGGAGACACAACTCGCGCCGCTTCTGCTTGTGACACTGCTACAATTATAACCGCAGAAAAAGCTCAAACACTGCGGAATAACGGTTATAAAACGGTTGGCAGATATTTGACCGGAAATGTGCGGACAAGCAGCGGCCTCACATCAAAAGCCCTGACATCTAAAGAGCTTGCAGTTATTCTTGATGCCGGATTGAAGGTTTTCCCAATTTATCAAGACGGCGGCTATGAATCTTCTTATTTTGTCAAAGACCAAGGCACAAGAGATGCATATAGTGCCGCTTCTGCTGCTAGAAGATTAGGTTTTCCGTCAGGCACGACCATTTATTTCGCTGTCGATTTTGATGCATACGATTATGAAGTGACCGATAAAATCATTCCTTATTTCCAAGAGATTAAGTCAGCATTTACAAAAATGCAGACATTTTCAACCGCACCTAAGTATGAAATAGGGGTTTACGGACCAAGAAACATTTGTATCCGTACATCAGAAGCAGGAATGACAAAGTATAGTTTTGTGGCAAATATGTCAACAGGATTTAGCGGCAATCTCGGCTATCCGATGCCAAACAATTGGGCCTTTGATCAATTTTATGAAGGAACCATCGGAAGCGGCTCTGGAAGCATCGGGATTGATAAAGACGGGTATTCAGGAAGAGACTCAGGTGCAAGCAATGTAAATCCGCCGTCTGATCCGGTATATGATGCAAGACTGCGTACACTGACAGACATTTTATCTACCATTCCAGCTTTAGAAAATCTAACAAGTCTGGCAAACGCGATGTTTGAATTTGATACGACAGAAACCATTTTCACATCACCTGAGTTGGATATTATTCTATCAACTTCACTTCTGGCAACCATACCAAGTGAAGGTTCACCAAACACAATTACCATTACAAATGGTAAACCAGGTGCCTATATCACGGGTTTATTGGGCGACACTCAAACGTCTCTCACTGCGTCACAAATCGACTCTTATCAAAACCTTTTAAATAGTCTGAGCTTATCAGTACGCAACGGTTATTTGGAGGTTTATGTAAATCCAACAGCTGAATCTTTAAACATTCAAATTAAAATCTATACACCTGATATTCCAGTAGGTGACAATGTCACAACTGGACTAACGACTACGATTACGTTTAAAATAAAACAGAAGCACTTTACTTTACCAGATACTGAGGAAGTATACTCACCAGATTGGGAATCTACTCTCACTCATATTACATTTGGAGTGGCTGCTGTATTAGGAATTGCTGCCTTGCTAACAGCTATACCTGAAACCTTAGCAGTAGGTGGAGCTGTAGCTTTTATAAGTGCGTTTTTAGCTTTATTCCCTTCTGCAAATAAATAATATATCAGCACTACATGGGTCTATGGATCTATATCATTCCTCATGTAGTGCTTTACTTTTAAGGAGGATACTGGATGACTCTAAATCAACAAACATTTAAAGAGACAGTAAAAATGGCCGAAACTATTAAACAGTACAAGGAAAATGATAAAGAAATCCTGACTTTTCTAACCAAGCAGGATTCTATCATGCTGAATCAACTAAAAGTATTCTTTAGTGAGCCTCAGCTAACTCTTATACATAGTATAAAAACAGTAATCTACGGTACATTAGTTACTCTATTTTTATATTTTACAACTAATGAATTACCCCATGCAGGGAGTTTACTTGCTAGATTATTTTTTGTTGTTGTCGGGTTTATCTGGCTTGCCTCTTGTTTTAAAAACGCAAAAGCCATTCAAGTCTCCCAAAACTTCAAACAAAAATCCGAAAACGCCCGCATAGTCGGTATGATCGACTTCGTATTAGAACAAAAATACAAAAAAAGCATCTCTGAATAATCCCAAATCAGAGATGCTTATCCTCTGCTCTCATCACTTGTCTACCACAGCCGCACTGTCACGCGTAACCGCCGCTGGCTCCCTCAGCATCACATTCATTACGCTCGCAAGCACGAGCATTCCAATCGACAAATAAAAAGCCAGTGTATACTCACCCGTTACCGTGTAGATGACGCCGGGCACATACGCACCTAGTGCCGATCCGATCTGATGGGCGAGTGACAGCCAGCCAATCATGAGGCCGATCGAGTAGTTTTGAAAGTACTGGGTGGCGAGCATTTGAGTCGGTGCTACCGTTGCAAAGTCCACTAATCCAAACAGAATCGCAAAGGCTAAAAGCAAGTAGGGCTCGTGGCTGTAAATAAGAATTACGATCGACAGCGCCCGCACCGCATATAAAAAGCACAGGATTTTCCGGCTGCTCCACCGATCCGCTACAATTCCGGACAGCAAGATGCCAGCAATATTAAAGCCTGCCAGAAGACTGACAGCAGCACTCGTGACTGTCGTTGAAAAGCCATGATCATGAGAAAACGGAATCAAATGGGTATCCATCAGCCCCACGGTCGTAAAACCACAGATCAAAAACGGAAAAATCAAGAACCAGAATTGCCTCATACGAAACATCCCGGCCACTGAAAGAGCTGTTGTTTTGGGTGCTGTTTCTTTTTCTGATGCAGCCAGTCCGCCTATCGGCTCTGTATTCTTTTCTGAAGGATTGTTCCGCAGCATCAGCAGCGCAGCCGGAAAGACAATCACGATTAATAGCAGTCCCAACACCACAACCGTCAGCTTCCAGCTAAACCAATGGATCAACATGAGTGAGCCGGGAACGAGAAGCATTTGCCCCGCGCCAAAGCCTGCTTCCATGATCCCAAAGGCTAGTCCCCGCTTTTTGCTGAACCAATTGACGACCAATACACTTGCCGCCACATTCGATGCTCCGCCCACTCCAAGTGAGACACCCAGCCCATAAAGCAAAAACAACTGCCAAGGCGAAGTCACAAGGTATGTTAAGAAAATGCTGACTCCTGTCAGTAACGCACTCCCTGACAAAACAGCCCGAGCACCCCATTTGTCCACAAGCCGCCCAATCACAGGCTGTGATATGCCATAAACAATAAAACTCATCGTCGAAATCAGCGAGATGGTGCTTCTATCCATTGAAAATTGCCGTTCCCACGGCTCCACAAACGCACCAAACGACAGCCGCACCCCCTGAACCGCCAATAAGATCAAGAAGGTGACGGAGACGATAATCCACGCATAATGCAGTCTTTTCATGACAGCTCCAAATCCCACCGTTCTTCTGTCAGCTGCTGTCCCCATAATGGCGCTTCTTGTTTCACTTCACTTATCCTGAATCCAAATTTTTCATAGAGCGGACGAGCCTCAGCCATCGTGCTCACCGTCCAAAGGAAAATGCGGTCAAACTTCATGTCTTGGCAGTATGCAACCAGATGCTCCAGCAATTGCGTGCCGAGCCCCCTGCCCCGAAAATCCGCATCAACCAGAAACCATCTGAGCTGGACTGTCTTTTCATCGTGCTTGACCAACCCGACAGAGCCGGCAAATTTCCCGCCGCTTTCCGCAATCCATATTTTTTCGATGTCAGCGTCAAATGTCTCCTGAAGATAAGCTAAAAACGTGTCATCCCAACCGTGAGCCTCCGCGTAAAATTGTCTTTGTTTCTCAATAAGGAGTTGAAGATCCTCCGAAAGAAAATAATCTCTAATCGATATTTCTGATGATCTGGCAGAAAGCGACTGTGAAAGGATCGCTTCAATCTCTGCCATCGCCTCGACAAGCTTGTGCTGCTCCTTTTGGTTGATTTCATTCAGCATCAGTTCTACTTGTTCGTTGGCTTTCTCCTCCAGCTTTTTATAAATCGTTTTTCCTGTTTCTGTGACAAAAATATAATGGTGGCGGGCGTCATCTTTGCTCCTCTGTTTATAGATCAAATCTTCTTTTTCAAACTGCTTCACAATCCTGCTGACATATCCTCGGTCAAGCCCCAGCTTATCCTGAAGAGCTTTTGCCGTACAATTAGGCGTATTATAAATCTCAAATAAAATCCGTGTTTCTGTTAAGGAAAACGGGCTGTCGTAAATGTGCTCATTAAGGAAACCAAGGACGTTTGTATAAAATCGATTGAACTTTCTGAATTTTAATCCGACAGATGATTCTCTTGTTTTCAAATCAATCCCCACTTTCTAATATTGTTGACTAAGCCAATTATAATCACATATAGTTGCCTTAGTCAACGATATGTTAGAAAGTGAGGTCTTTTTAATTTCCTGATTCCTTCCTTTTCCTTACCACAATCAATGTGATATAGGATAAAGCCAGAGAAACCAAGCTATAGACAACAGCCCATCCCAAAAATGATTCATTAAAAATGGTAAAGGTGAGCACAAGAGAAATCACCAAACTAAGCATTGGCATCAGATACGAGTTTTTACAAATACAGGTCCCGACAATCGATAGCAGCATAATTCCTAACGGTAAAATAAAGAATGCGATATCTAATTCATCCACCTTTAAACAGCCTCCCTCCAGATTTTTATGTTACTAGTAAAAAAACATAACTGCATTTAGTAAAAGGATAATATTTACTTTCCTAAGACCCAATTTGAAAATTACCCGTTTACATTCGCTCCGGACTATGATAATTTAAGAAAGCGCTATCATTATAAGTTAATAGCTTGGATGGAGATGAGGAGAGCCAGGAATCCAACCCCTTTTGACAAGGGGTGTTTTCTGGCTCTTTTTGTTTTTCGGGAAAGGAGGCACGCCACACATCCAGCACAAACAGCAAAGGGGGATAATTGTTAATGCTTAATATATTTAAACCGGCTCCTCACATTGAGAGACTGGATGATTCAAAGATGGATGCGGCATACAAACGGCTCAGGCTGCAAGTATTCATTGGTATTTTCATTGGCTACGCAGGCTACTACCTGCTGCGGAAAAACTTTGCCTTTGCCATTCCTTATCTGCAGGAACAGGGATTTTCGAAAACAGAACTGGGTTTGGTGCTGGCCGCTGTGTCCATTGCGTACGGCTTCAGCAAATTCATCATGGGAATGGTGTCTGACCGCTGTAATCCGAGATATTTTCTGGCGACAGGCCTATTTTTATCAGCAATCGTTAATATTCTATTCGTTTCAATGCCTTGGGTGACTTCGAGCGTCACCATCATGTTTATTTTTATGTTTATCAACGGATGGTTTCAAGGAATGGGCTGGCCGCCATGCGGCAGGACGATGGCCCATTGGTTCTCCATAAGTGAACGCGGCACAAAAATGTCGATCTGGAATGTCGCTCATAACATAGGCGGCGGTATTCTTGCTCCGCTTGTCACTCTTGGGATCGCGATGTTCGTCACTTGGAAAAGCGTGTTTTTCTTCCCTGCCATCATCGCCATTATCATTTCATTTTTAATTGTTTTATTGGTTCGTGATACGCCTCAATCCTGCGGACTCCCGCCAATTGAAGAGTATCGGAATGACTATCCAAAACACGCTTTTAAAAATCAGGAAAAAGAATTAACAACAAAAGAAATTCTTTTTCAATATGTGCTGAACAACAAATTTCTTTGGTACATCGCTTTTGCCAATGTATTTGTTTATTTCGTGCGGTACGGCGTGGTTGACTGGGCGCCTACTTACTTAACAGAAGCCAAAGGCTTTTCTCCTGAAGACTCGCGCTGGTCGTATTTTCTTTACGAATACGCAGGCATACCGGGAACGATCTTGTGCGGCTGGATCAGTGACCGATTCTTCAAAAGCCGCCGGGCACCGGCAGGCGTTTTGTTTATGGCGGGTGTTTTCATTGCCGTATTGGTGTACTGGCTGAATCCGGCCGGCAATCCGCTCGTAGACAATATCGCCCTGATCAGCATTGGCTTCTTAATCTACGGACCTGTTATGCTGATCGGCCTTCAAGCAATTGATCTAGCACCGAAAAAAGCAGCCGGAACTGCAGCCGGTTTGACCGGATTTTTCGGATACATCGGCGGATCCGCCTTCGCAAACGCCATTATGGGCTTTGTCGTGGACCGTTTTAACTGGAACGGCGGCTTTATCATGCTGATCTCATCCTGCATTCTTGCCATCGTCTTCTTGGCTTTGACGTGGAATACAGGAAAACGGGCAGAGCATGTTTAAGAAAGACACATAAAAGATTAATAGTTTTCCAACACGCCGTTTACATCCGTTTTTTAATATGAAAGACAGGTAGTGCTTATCTATAAGGAGGAGAAATCATGAGAAAAAATAAAATACTGGCCTTGTTTGTTCTGTCGCTGGGCTTACTCTTATTTATGGTAACGCCAGTGTCGGCAGCGTCAAAAGGAAACCTGCTGTCACCTGACCGTATCCTGACCGTCGCGCACAGAGGGGCTTCTGGATATGTGCCTGAGCACACGATTCTGTCTTACGAAACCGCTCAGAAAATGAAAGCAGATTATATTGAATTAGATCTGCAAATGACAAAAGACGGGAAATTGATTGTCATGCACGATGAAAAACTGGACCGTACCACAAACGGAACGGGCTGGGTGAAAGACCATACGCTCGCAGACATTAAGAAGCTTGACGCCGGTTCTTGGTTTAATGAAGCCTATCCGGAAAAAGCAAAGCCGCAGTACGTCGGCCTTAAAGTTCCTACATTAGAAGAGGTATTAGACCGTTTCGGAAAGCACGCGAACTACTACATTGAAACAAAATCGCCTGACACCTACCCAGGTATGGAAGAAAAACTGATCGCTTCTTTGCAGAAACATAAATTACTGGGGAAGCATTCTAAGCCAGGGCAGGTGATCATTCAATCGTACAGCAAAGAAAGTCTGGTAAAAGTCCATCAATTACAGCCAAACCTGCCGACCGTTCAATTGCTGGAAGCAAAACAAATGGCGTCAATGACAGATGCTGCCCTGGAAGAAATCAAAACATACGCTGTCGGTGCGGGCCCGGATTATAAAGCTTTAAATCAAGAAAACGTCCGTATGATCCGCAGCCACGGCCTCCTGCTTCACCCTTACACAGTCAATAATGAAGCTGATATGCATCGCCTGCTTGATTGGGGCGTAACAGGAGTGTTCACCAACTATCCTGATCTTTTCCACAAAGTAAAAAAGGGTTAATAAAAGCAAAAAACCTTGCGACAACTGGGACTGACCCCCGTTTTTGAGACAGGGATCAAAACACCTTTTAAACAGCCAATTGCCGATAATTTATCGGTGATTGGTTGTTTAGTTTCGTTTGAATACGAATATTGTTATAATAATGAATGTATTCTATGACAGTGCGTTCTACGATGGCGGTCGTGGTTCGATCAATGCTGTTAAGATAGAACGTTTCAGACTTTAGTGAGGAATGAAACGATTCGATGGAGGCATTATCAGCGGGTGTCCCTTTGCGGGACATGCTCATGGTAATGCCTTTTGTTTTAACAGCTTTCTGATACTCGTAAGATGTATACACAGATCCTTGGTCACTATGTAACACGCAGTTCTCAGGCAGTGTTGGCAGTTGATCAAGTGTGTGTAAGACAAAGTCTGTGTCCTGCTTATCTCCAATCGTAAAAGCAATCACTTCTCCATTATATACATCCAATATACTGGAAAGGTACAATTGTTTCTGTCCATAAGGCAAATACGTGATGTCTGTTACTAGTTTTTCAAGAGGATGATCAGACTGAAAGTTCCTATCTAATATATTGTCGACCACGGCATATGGCTGCCCATTCTTCTTGCGCTTTTTCACCTTAACCCGGCACTGCCACTGATTTTTCTGCATAATACGCTGAACCGTTTTATGGTTAATACACATTCTCTTTTTTAATATAGCTGTGATTTTTCGATATCCATATCGATACTGGTGCTCTCGGCACAACGTGCCGATTTGTTTTTCTAAATGGCGCTTGGGATGATCTTTCTTCAGATTCTTCTTCCAACGATAATAAGACGAGCGAGAGATACCTAAATGAATACAGATATCCTGCACGGTCATTGTGCTGTGCAATTCTTCTACAAGTTCGACTGACGTTTGGCTATCAACTTCCTTTCCAATTCGTTGTACTTTTTTAACACTTCATTCTGTTGTCTCAGATATCGATTCTCTGCCTGCAGTTTCTCTAATTCGGAAGAATACTCCGGACCTTTTCCATAAGTGTATTGCTTACCAACAGGCTGTTCAAATCGATGTGTATCACCAGCCTTATACCATCTGACCCATGTCTTAATCTGCGTATTATTTTTGATATTCAACTCCTGCATGATCTCTTTCATAGGTACGCCTGCCAATCTCATTTCTACAGCCTTCTGTTTCACTTCAACCGGATAACTCACTCTTGTCCCCATAGAAAAAACACCTCCAAGTCTAATTTCGGATAACAATCATCCGTATTCAAACTTGAAGGTGTTTTTATTTGTCTCATCTTATGGGGTCAGTCCCAACTATCGCAAGGTTTTCTTATTTATTTTATTCTTTTCCGGCAGCAGCTTCTGACTGTCCATTAAGCAGCTGAGAATTTATCTTTTTCGCATCCTTTAAGTATTCTGTCTGGTAGCCGCTCTTCAGCGCCCACACATAGAATACAAGTGATACCATCGCAATCAGAACCATATCCCAGCCATAATGAATGACATTCAGGCCGCCGAATTTATCACTGCCCAAATAAGAAATGACCATCATGGCCAGCAGATAAAACACCATCCAGACGCCGGCTTTAAAGTTCCGGCCAAACCCTTTCCATTTCGCCTTCGCCTGATAATAGAAATAAATCGGAAGACCGATCAGGATAATAAACAGAACCTGCCCTGTTAACGGCCAGCGCGCCCAATACAGCACCAGTGACGCAAAGATAAATCCAAGCGGCGCAATCACGTTTAAGCCTTTTAAACGAAGAGGCCTGTACAGGTCTTTCCCCGTCCGTCTCAATGTCATAACTGTGATCGGGCCGGTGATATAAGAAATTAACGTAGCAACGGAAATAATTTCCGCTAATACGCCCCACCCTCTGAACAGGAACAAAAAGATGAACGACACAATCAAGTTAAAGATCATTGCTTGTCGCGGAACGCCGTAAATCGGATGAAGCTTCCCGAATATACTCGGCATGTATTTGTTTTTTTCCATTCCGTAAATCATTCGGGACGTTGTCGCCGTATACGTAATCCCTGTTCCAGACGGTGATACAAATGCATCCGCATATAACACAATAACTAGCCAGTTAATATTCAGCGCAATCGCCAGATCAGCAAAAGGAGAATTAAAATTCAAATGGCTCCAGCCGTGAGCAATATCAGAAGGATTCACCGCTCCGATGAAGGCGTCTGCAGCAGGACATAAATCACTGTCGCAACGAAAAGAGAGCCAACAACCGCAATCGGGATTGATTTCCCCGGATTTTTTGCTTCACCCGCCATATTAATCGGGCTTTGGAAACCATTAAACGCAAAAACGATACATGAAGTGGCAACCGCCGTCAGCACACTTGCCCAGCCATTCGGCGCAATGCTTTGACCGCCAGTAAAGTTTTCTCCGTGGAATCCGACAAACAGCAAAGCTCCAATCGTAAGACCCGGAATAATAATTTTAAAAATCGTAATTAATGAATTCGCTTTCGAAAATAGATTGACTGTCCAGTAGTTCAGCAGAAAATAAATGAGAAGCAATACAGAGGCAAACGCTAGTCCTTCCCCAGTCAGCGTTCCATTCTTCACCAAACCGCTTGTCCATTTCGCCCATTCCCAAGGCCAAGAACTCATATATTGAACGGAGGCCACCGCTTCAACCGGAATGACGGACACAATCGCAATCCAGTTGGCCCAGCCCGCAATAAAACCGATAAACGAACCGTGTGAATATTGCGTATATTTTACCATTCCCCCCGCTTCAGGGAACATAGAACCTAGTTCACTATAAGAAAGAGCAATAAATAAAATGACGACCATTCCAATAACCCATGAAATAATAGCAGCTGGTCCTGCTATTTGAGCCGCACGCCAAGCCCCGAACAGCCAGCCTGAACCGATCATCGATCCGAGCCCGACCATCATGAGGGAAAACGTTCCCATTCTTCGATGCAATTGATTCATATCGTAAACACCTTTCATGTATGATGACATTCTCTTGCTAATTATATTATTATTCTGATTACTTTACTTTGTCAATATTTATCGAATTTTGACTGAAACGATAATAAGTCAATGTATATTACCTTCCAATACAGGAATGAAGTCACTAGTTTCTTCTTAAATGGGATTTACTGTTAATCCAAATGATAAAAACACAATAGGTTTAGCTATTTCCAAAACGGTAATGATACAGGAAACACTATTCTTAAAATAGAAAGGAGTATCACCATGAAACAAAAGCTGTTACTTTCAGGTCTCGCTGTTTCAACTGTCGGCATCACTTCTTATCTATTAAAGGACCCGTCAAATCGCCAAAAGGCAAGAGAATTCATTCACAGCATGAAGATGAAAATAACAAAACAGCCAGACATGGAAACGTTCCCAGTTGATAAAGCCGGCCACCCGGACCCGCAAGATATCGAGGACAACAAAATGGTATCAGAAGGCTCCATGTATCCCGTCCAATACTACGATAAAAAAAAGAAGTAATCAAAAAGCTCTCTTCGATAAAGGAAGAGAGCTTTTTAATTTAACTTTTTCGTCTAATTCCGCTCATTACAAAGCCGCTTTCAGGCAATGACGGCATTCTGGCGAGACTGTAATGCAGTGATTGTTCCGGAACATCGTATTCAATCTGATGGACGAGGAAATCCAGGCTCGCTTTCATGACTTCAATTGTAATGCCTTCCCCTGGACAGCGGTGGCCTTTCTCGGCGTGCCCCCCGCCTTGAGGAATCATATCAAACGGATTTTCTTCCCGCTCCGCAAATCGTTCAGGCCGGAATTCATCGGGATGATCCCATAGACGAGGGTCGTGGTTCGTTCCATATACATCAAGCAGCACCGATGTGCCCTTCTTAAACTCACAGTTATTCCATACAAAATCTTTTTTGACAAGCGCCCCTAAAAACGGGCCGAACGGATAATATCTGCGGACCTCCTGCACAAACATTTCTCTTTTCTGGCTGTTTCCAGACCGCAGCCATTCCTTATATTTCGGATGCTCATGAAGCGCCAAAGCTGAAAACACCAGAAAGTAAGAAATGGCGACAATAGGCCGCAATACATTAATCAGCTCAATGGCTGCCATGCGGGAATCCAGCTGGCTTCCATCTTCTTGTGTGTGAAAAGCCATTTCATGCAGCGCTGTTCCGGGAGTCGTTTTCAGCAAGCCGGCACGAGCATCTTCAATCATGACTTCAATCCACTCTTCCGCACGTGGCCTTGCTCTTCTTCCCTTCCAATGCCGCGGTCCCACAGCACCGAACGCATCGACCATGTCAATGAAGTCAGCCGCTCTCTCTTTGACTTCCGTTTCCTTCAACGGAACACCTGCCCAATAGCACGCTACCCGGCATAGGATTTCTTTTGCTTCTTCAAATAACACAACCTCATCTGCTTTCTCCCATCTTGTGACTGCTGCTCTCCACTCCTCTGTCATCAACTCAGCCAAACGTTTTTGATGCGGCGGTGTCATTAATGATAGAAAAAGCATCTTCCGATGGATATGCGCGCTGCCATCCATTCCCTGAATCGCATTAACACCAAACAGCGATTTCTGCACCCGCTTAGGCAAAGCGTTCTGCCGCTGGAATCGATCCGTATCATAAAACACCTTCGCCGCCTCAGCGCCAGTCATGCAAATAAAGTTTTTTCCCAACAAACGGGCCTGAAACAGATCTGAATTGTAGCGCTCTGTTCTGTTTTTAATAAATAAATACCCTTCCTTCAGCAGTGTCAGACTGTTATCGAGACTTTTGTCATGTGGAATCTGCTCATTCATCCGCTTACCCTGCCTTCCTTTTTACCCTCTATTTTCACGTTATCTTCCGACTATAAACCCAGTAACAGTATTTGTTTGTAAAACCAAATTTAAGCGCTTTTTGATTATTTTTTAAAGGAAGAACAAACGAAAGAGAGAAAAGGTAGTTAATCAAAACAAAGGGGAGAACAAAATGAAAAAATGGATATATGTTGTGCTTGTGCTGGGTATTGCAGGAATCGGCGGCTTCTCCGTCCACGCAGCGTCATCTGCTCATGAAAAACACTTGAATGTCAGCAGAATGAATGTCGATGATGAATTCAAGGATACGGATGGAACCTTCATTCTTCACGATTTACAAAAGGAGCAGACATTTGTCTATAACAGAAAACGGGCAAATCAAAGACAAACTCCGCAATCCACCTTTAAAGTCGTGAACGCTTTAATCGGTTTGCAGGTCAAAGCTGTAAGAGATGAATACGATGTTAAACGATGGGACGGGGTCAAGCGTGAATTCGAATCATGGAACCGCGACCATACGCTTGGCTCGGCCATGCGCGAATCCGCAATCTGGTATTATCAGGCATTAGCGAGAGATATCGGCGAGGAAAGGATGAAATCATGGCTTCATACACTATCTTACGGCAACGAGGATATCAGCGGGGGAATCGACCAGTTTTGGCTGCAAAGCTCGCTCACAATATCTCCGCTGGAACAAGAAACCTTTTTGGAGAAACTATTTAAAGAGGAGCTTCCATTTGACAAACCGGTGATGAAAACCGTCAAGCGCATGATGATTCAAGAGGAAGGCGATCATTACACGCTCTACGGGAAAACCGGAACTCGCCTGACTGATATGGGATTAGGATGGTTTGTCGGATTCATCAAAACAGAGCATGGCTCTTATGTCTTTGTCACCAATGTCGATGATTCCGGCACAAAAGCCAAAAACATCACCGTGGATATCCTGAAAAAGTATGGCCTGATCACATCCTAAATAAAAGAGCCCTGCACGGCAGGGCTCTCAGCTTGTAGAGAAAACGATGTTTTTTCTACAAGCTTTTTTGTTTTATACTGTTTCTTTAGATATTCACCAGGTTTCAGATGCAGAAATGTTGGCATTGGCTTTAAGGTGTGTGGAGTCGGTGAATAGCACTCGTCCGCCCACCATGTCATGATTGATGGCCTGAAGAACGATCTCATCAAAAATGTCTTGGAAGATGGTTGTATCTTTAAAGCGTGTGCGTCTGTTCCAGCTGATGGTGGAGTGGTGTGGAACCGGGTCGTTTATGTTCAATCCGAGAAACCATCTGTACGCCATATTGTAGTAAATTTCTTTTTCAAGCTGTCTTTCTGAACGGATACCATAGAGGTATCCGATAAACATCATTTTAAATAAAATAAGCGGATCAAGTGAGGGGCGGCCTTTGTTTTCACTGTAGTAAGGTTTCACCTTTTCAATGATGAAAGAGAAGTCTATGTGTTTATCAATTTTCCGAAGCAGGTGATCCTCTTCAACGAGTTGGTCAAGCAGAACAAATTCGGCTGTGTTTTGAGAAGAGTTTCTTGTGTGGAACATGAGAAAGACACCGTCCTTTTAAGTCTTTCTTTTATTTTATTACAGAAGAATGGATATTTTAAGGAAAAATAAAGGCTGACGAGATTTTCTCGACAGCCTGAGAGCCCTGCACGGCAGGGCTCTAAATCTCATGCTCAAAACAATAATGATTCACAAGCTCTTCAATCAAATCATGATCGGGATATTCCCCGTTAAATTCAAATTCGATTTCTTCCACAAATTCTCCTTGATGGTACACATGGATGGCTCCGTTTTGACGGACAACGCTAAACTCCGGCTGAAATGTATATCCGCTTCGTTCAATTGCTCCCATTTCTTACCCGCCTTTCTCAAAGCAGTAATTCATACACCTCGTTTAATTCCTTGGCCCGTTTTTGATCCTGTTCATTCTGGGCATACTTAATTTCTTTTTCTAATACATTGTTCAAAAAAGACATTTCATTATCATCTAAGTCTTTTACAAATTCCTCTTCATTTGCATAACGCTTCGCCAGCATCTTCTTGCAAATACGCTGGCAGACTTCATTTTCTAGATGATTCGAAAGTGATTCGCGCAAATAACCGAGTGTAACATCCATTTTATGAACACCTTTCCTTCTGCTATCTTTACCCTATAGCTTGCTAAAATAGGGAAAATCCATACGCAAAAAATAAAAAAAGAGACATCCGCGAATGTCTCTTTTTTATCGTTATTCAGCTGCTTGTTCGCTTTTTGTCAAATTGGCCTGCGTGCGTTTGCCAATCCCAAACACATAATAACTAATGACCACAAGCGCTAAGAAAATCACGCCTACAATCAGGGAGATACGAGTATCATCGTTAAACCACATGCCAACCAGAACCATCAGCAAGAAAGCAATCGTCAAATAGTTAGTAAAAGGAGCAAACGGCATTTTGAATGGATGTTTATCTAATGCAGCACCCTTCGCTTTTCTGAATCCGATATGGCTGATCAAAATGATAAACCAAGGAATCATCCCTGGGAGCACGCTTGCGCTGTATACATAGACAAAGATCTTCGGCGGCGCGATATAGTTCAGTACAACACCGACAGCCAAACCGATCAGCACCGCAATTGTGCCATACAGCGGCACACCATTGCGTGAAATCTTCTTAAAGAATTTCGGTGCTTGTCCATTGACACCCAGTGTATACAGCATGCGGCCCGCGCTGAAAATACCGCTGTTACAGCCGGACATTGCCGCAGTAATCACGACAAAGTTAATAAT
Organism: Bacillus sp. FSL W8-1202; assembly: GCF_038006165.1. Taxonomy (NCBI): domain Bacteria; kingdom Bacillati; phylum Bacillota; class Bacilli; order Caryophanales; family Bacillaceae; genus Bacillus; species Bacillus sp. FSL W8-1202. The sequence continues at coordinate 1,341,646 of NZ_JBBOUR010000001.1, read as the reverse complement.
GCCGGCCGCTGCCGTAATCCCGATTTTCGAGAACGTAGACACAAACGGACTTCCGAGTGAGTTGAGCTCATCCCAAGGATACACCGTCACGATCACAAAAATAGCGCCAATGTAGAAAATCAAAATACGCCAGATAATACTTTGAATCGCATTTCTTAGCGTGTTTTGCGGGTCCTTCGCTTCACCCGCTGTAATCCCGATCAGCTCAACTCCTTGATAGGCTGCAATGACAAGAGACAGTGCAAAGAAGAAACCTGAGAAACCTCCTGCAAAGAAGCCCCCGTGAGACCACAGGTTCGACAAACCGATCGCATCTCCGCCATTGCCAAAACCGAAGAAAATAATTCCGATTCCCGCAATAATCATCAAGATAATCGTCACGATTTTAATCATCGCAAACCAAAACTCAAATTCGCCAAACGACTTAACAGAAATTAAATTCGCCGCACCAAGAATCACCATTGCCACGATACCAGGTATCCAAGCAGGCAAATCCGGGAACCAATACTTCATATAAGAACCGACAGCGATAATTTCTGACATGCCGACGATAATCCACTGGAACCAGTTGCTCCATGCTGTTATATAACCTGCCATCGGATGAATATATTGATGGCCGAACGTCGCAAAAGAACCTGTGCTCGGCTCGACATACAGCATTTCACCCATCGCACGCATAATAAAAAAGATAAAAATTCCGCATATTGCATAAGCCAGAAGGACAGATGGGCCAGTCCATGAAATCGTGCTGGCAGAACCCATAAACAAGCCAACACCGATTGTACCGCCCAAGGCGATCATCTGAATATGGCGCGCGCCCAGGCCCCTCTTTAATTCTTTATTTGCCACTCCTCTTCCTCCTCCTAACAAAATACTCATAAATGAGAAAACAGCAGACCTGCTTGCCTTCACATGAATCAGTGATAACAATCAGAAAATTCAAACTTAAAATTGTTATATAATCTCCTAAATTACTTATTTCATCATAATAAATTTCTCTGGAAAATACAATTGTTTTTTTCAGGCAAACACCTTTGTTCAGAGTTTTGAATCGTTCACTTCTTTTAAAATCTTTTATATAAAAATAATAAAATTATTTGAATATTGAAATTAATACACCTCTTAGATTCTCATAAAAAATAAGCTGTCCTACATGAACAGCTTACCTAATAATTCACACCCGTTTGACTCTTTAATGCTTCAAGCCACCCGGTATCTCCGGTCCCATAGCTCTTGCTTTGTCCCACATCTCTCAGAGATCCATTGCTGTAATCAATTGATAGGATGAAATCCGGAATGGCATTATACCCGGCTTCAGCGATTTTACTGAGCTCTGAACGATAGTAAGATATAGCATAAGAAGCCGATTGCTTCTGCACTGGATCTTTTTCAAGCTCTTCCTTATATACATCTATTAAGTCACGTCCCTCAGGCGTGACGTACCGCCCATCAATGACTTCTAAATCCTTCAATTGATAGCCTGTAACTTCGTAAATCTCACGAGCTGCCTGATACTTTTGATAGGCCTCTTCGGAAAATTGTGTGGAATCACTGCTTTGGCTTTTCATGATGTGCAAAAATAGTTCTTTGCTGTTGTCTCCAGATTGCAGCACTTGCTCAATTTGGTTGATCAGATCCTGGTCGTCTGTCCCGCTCACCCGCACCTGATAGTCAATAGGCGTAATCGTAAACGTCAGCTCTGTCCCCTCTGGAATATGAATATGGTTTCGATTCAACAGCACTTGCAGCTGCTGGTTAACCTGTCCCCGCTGATACACCTTTTCATTCTCAGCTTCCACTTCCCCATGAAATGTGACATTCCGAAACGCAGCATCCTGGAGGTTATAGTTTTGCGCCTTCCCTTTGAATAGCCATTCTGTTTCATTATCGTAAGCGGCCTGTCTTTCTGCAGCTGACAGATCACTTCTGAAATAAGGAGACTTTGAATTTTGGTACTTATCCTTAATATAGCCTAATGGATCAGACTTTGTTTTATTAATCGCATTCATCCTGCTGTATTTTTCATCTAGTATTTTGATTCTGATATCACTCTCAGATTCATAGGGGTTTTGGGATTGAATCACTGTTTCTTCCCCTGTGTCTGTCACTGTTCGATCATTCGCTGATTGATACACTTTGCTGAACGTCCCGCTGTTTCCCGACACGCTGGTTTTAGAATAATTGAACTGATTGATTCCCCCAGTTGAAGATTGTGACTTAAGCCTGCTGTATGCCTTTTCCAGAACTGCCGCTGGATTTTCAGTCGCATTCTCCCGTTTGGCAGGCGCATTCTTGCTCAATATGTTCTGTGCCATCAGCTGAGTGCGGATAAATTGGCGATTCAGACGCATTGAATTCCCTCCCGAGTATTCTCTCTTATTCTTTTTTATCGGCAAAGATAATGTATATATTAACCTCAAAAAACATTTATTTACACATAAATCGTTAATATGTATGATGGATGGAAATAAAAGGAGGTTGTTTGCATGGTGAAAAAATGGCTTATTCCATTCGCTGTTATGCTGTCTGTCTTATTCACCTTTACGTATTCGGCATCAGCTGCCGGAGTCACTGCTATCACAGGAAACAATTCATTTGATACCGCAATGCCGATCGGTTATTGGAAATATAAAAATATCGATACAACAATACTGGAAGCTGGTCAAGATGAAGCCTATTTCACTTTTACGGCTAATAAGGGAGAAAAAGTATACGTGAGGAGTACATACCAGAGCGCGTATACAGGGATGAAAATTGAAATTTATGATAAGAATAGAATACCTGTTTCTCAAGGGACAGAAGTCATTAACCCTATTACGTTTTCTTCTTTTATTTATGCAAATGCAGACGCCCAAAACACGACGGATACCTTTTATGTGAAAGTGTCACGAGGCACCTATACCGGAAACATGTATTTTACACTTTCAATTGAAGACCGAATCAAATCAGGCAGCGGAACATTCCAATTCAGCGGCGTTGCTGAAAATAAAGGAAATACAAGCCTTAGCCCCTCAGGTTCTGATTCCAGCGTGATCAAGGTTGATATAACAAACCAATCCGGGATACCGCGTGATGCCATTGTAACCAGAGTTCAGACAACCGCCACTCAAACACCAAGCCAGGGAAATACACGCCATCTGATCATGACAAGCGAAAACAACGAATGGCGCCGTGCCCTTGTAAACAGCTCGACTTCAGGGTCTTATGATATCTCTTTGTCGGATCAACTCAGTGTGGCAAAGGTATGGAGTTTTAAATATAATACATTAGCGACAGCCAGATCGACGATGAGCAACGTAAAAGCAAAAATAGATTATGAATACGACGTGACAAAGCAGTTTTAACTTATACCGAGCCGGTTATCCGGCTCTTTTTTATTCTCAGTCTAGAAGGTAAACTATAGTCAGTACAACCAAGGGAAGTGCAGACATGGCATTAAAACTTCTAAAAAAACTGCTATTTGACCGCCCTCTAAAGAACGGCGTTATCTTAAATCATCAATACAAAATCGAAGAGTGCCTCGGTATGGGAGGCTACGGTTTGGTTTATTTGTGCACCGATATCCTAACTCAAACACCTTATGTCTTAAAACAGCTTCGGCCGACAAAAGCGAAAAAGGAAAAAGAGAAAGTCCGATTCCAACAGGAAATAAAACTGCTCAAAAGCATTCACCACCCGCAAATTCCGGGCTTCATAGATGAGTTCATCATAGACGGACAGGCTTATTATGTCATGCAGTTCATTGAGGGAGAGAATATAGAAGAATTATTATTTTTTCGAAAACAGCCGTTCACAGAGCTTATGGCATTACAACTGATTTCGCAGCTGCTTGAGATTATAGAATACCTGCATGATCGCCTTATCTTCCACAGCGACATCAGAACGCCTAATATCATCATCAATGACGGCAGGCTCTGCCTCCTCGATTTCGGCCTTGCCAAACAATTGACTCTTGAAGAAATGGAGGAAATAACGGTACGAAAACAGGATGACTTCTTCGATCTCGGAGAAACGCTGTTATTCCTGCTGTACTCTCAATATAAAGGAAAAAAGAAGAAAAACGGCACCTGGATGGAGGAATTAACACTGACAAAGGAAGTAACCTTGCTGCTGAAAAGATTATTGGGCATTGAGGAAGAGTATCAGCACACCGCTTCCATTCGCGAGGATCTAAACCGGGCCATTCAATCGGTCACATAAAAAAACCCTTGTCCCAAAAGCGGAACAAGAACTTTTTTTGGATTAACTGCTGCTGTAGCTCCGGCGTTTGTAACGATGACTCCCGCCATAACGGTCGTAGTGTCTTCTTTTGCCCGAGCTGCTGCTGTAGCTGCGATAATGTCTGCGCCGGCTGCTGCTGTAATGTCTGCGATATCGGTCACTAGAACTGCTAGAGAGGTACTTAATCGTTTTGATGATTTTTTTAAACATATGATGTTCACCCCATTTCTTTCTCCCTATTATATAAATTTTATAGGAGAAAGAAAAACATCAGCAGGATCACTCTTTTGAAAACAAGAACCCCGTTCCGTTATCATTTGTATGCAGCTCATAAGTAATCGCAAGCAGCCTGCATGTATCCTCAATAATCTTTAACCCAAGTCCCTCACTGCTCTCATTCCGATCAAATCCAATACCGTCATCACGAATAAAAACATCGCCATGTTCAATCGTGACTTCCATCTTCTCAGCTTTTGAATGCTTTAACGTATTTTGAAAAATATTATCAAACAGCCTTTGCATCCATAACGCGTTGCTCATCCATATCACATCTTGATCTGCCGGCTTATAGTGCAGCTCAATCCCACTCATACTGTATAAATAATCCCACTTTTTCACCGCTGTTTCTAATAGCTCGTTTAGACGCACTTCTTCATTTACAATATAAGAGCTTTCCAGCGTCTCAGCGGAATATAGATTGAATTCATTGGTTAATTCCGAGATATATTCGATTTGCTGATACAATGATTCGAATACAGCCTGATCATGACATTGGTCTTCCAAATAAAATAACTGCAGCCTGAGAGCCGTTAAAGGTGTATTAATGTCATGCCGCAGTTTTTGCAAAAGCTCCTTTTTGATTTCCTCCTGCTGTCTCAGCTCCAGTTCACGATATATCGTCCGTTCAATTAACAAATTGACCGACTTGATCAGTTCCCCGATTTCATCAGCACGCTTCACTTCAATTTTATCGGGCAGCCTTTGATCACTCGCCAAATCCCGAATGGTCTGATTTAATAGATTGATTTTATGCAACAGAGAATGAATCGACTTTGAAAATAAAAAAGCTAACAATAAGAGCGATATCAAAAATACAACGATCATTGCCGGGTACGCAAACGACCTGTGAAAGGGCATACCATGATTCATCGGTTTAAACATGCTGTCATAAATCACAGACATCAAAACACTGACCGCCAGCAATAGCATCGGAACACTAATGACGGCCGTAAACAATAACAACTGATATTTTGTCTTGAGCTTCATTTCTTCACAACGGTATTCAGCCGATACCCTTCTCCATATATATTTTCAATCATCTCACCCGCTTGATCATTGATTTTAGCTCTGATTTTTTTAATATGCACATTGACAATATTCGGGTTTCTATCTTCGAGCTGCCATAGATATTCAAAGAAATGTTCCTTTGTCAGGATACTGTCTCTATTTTCATATAAATAAAAGAAAATTTTCCGCTCAATCGCAGTAAACAATACCTCATCATGCAGGCTTTCATTGAACACTTTTTTCGTTACTGCATCAATATAGAAATGTTTGATTTGCGTATATGAATAAAAGTTATCAATGATGCCATAATTGTAAAACAAAAGAATCGGCAGTTCAATATGTTCAATTCATAACAAATTCCATACCGTCAAAACATTTATTTTCTTTAGATTATAAGATCTTTTCCAAATTTTTCTCTAGATCATTACATAATTTAAACACCATCACTCGTTCACCTGTCCGGGAGCTTAAATCAGTATGAAAACTTTTCACTTTTTCTCCGGTTATTTTTAAGATAATATCCTTAAGGCCTTCTATACCTGATTCGACTAACTCCGAACGAGTTTGTTTGATAGATAACATACCCTCTTTTGATCCACAAACTACATATTCGGCCGGTGTTAAAATCCCTTTTAAATTGACGATGATCATGTCCCGCAGTATATCAGTCTTAACAGATACAGACCCCCGCCCAAGATAATCCTTCTCCCATTTAGTAATGGACTTACTGATCTCTGATTCAATAGAACCCTTCGACTTTTTCATATCTAATACATCTCCTGAGCAAAAAAATTGGCATATTCTATTTGTGATTTCGTCTCATTAATATTCTCTTACAACATATCCTTCATATACACCTTCAATATCCAAATCAGTTTTACCGTTTCTTGTGACCACTATCATTTTGGATAACATATTTTCTTCCATCATAGAGTGGACATGCAAAAATCGAACATTTCCTGAATGGGTTTCCTCAACTTCTTCATAAGATTTAAGATGATAAAAATCAATTGCTTTTCTAATTAGTTTTTTCATACATTCCATATTTTCACGATCAAACGAGTTCATTTCCTCTATTGTTTTCGTGACAAAATCAGTTAAATTAGCGCTCATACAATCTCCTTAGAACTGCTTTCTCCATATATAGGTGCGTTTAGAAGTTGAACCTGTATTTCATCGTGACAAGCAATGATCAGGTAAGGCTTGACCTGTTTTAACATCAGGAACCTCCGCGATTGAGGGTTTTCCATCCTTATGATGAACGAATAAACCTCTAACTTTAACATATGACGGCACTAGGGGATGATGTCGAATCATATCAACACTTTTTTCAATGGTGTCACTGCTATTTTCATTTAGCCATTCATCGACCGTACCACCTAAAAATTCAGGCTTGCAATTTTGAAAGAGATAATCCAATGTTTGTATTTTATCTTTCATTGTTTCAAGTTGAGTTAGTCCATTACCTGCGGAAGTCTTCTTGTCTTTTGTTCCTACTACAAAAATCTCCTCAACATTTTCCTGGTAAATCGCAAAAATAACAGACCTCATGATTTCTCCATAAGGATGTGAAATACTGGCACCATAGCTTTGTATAGTCAACATATTCTCTGCAGAAGTGTTAGTCGCTTCTTGTAAAATAGGCTCCAAACCGTTTTCAATATCCGTCAAAAACAATACTTTTTTATTTTGGATTACATTCATACAGCACACCTCTTCCCTATGTTTATCATTTTTATTTTGAATAACAAATCCATTTGATAAATGCTTACATTCATCATTACCAGCTTTCCCAACATCCTTCTGGATCAATATTAGCCAGTCGGACCCATCCATTTTGAACTTTTTGCAGAAATGCTGAGTCATGATTTAATAACCGTTCTACATATTCTCTAGGTGCTTGGATGAGTATCAATAAACGAAGAGGAGAATGATAGGCCTCGTGATCTGATTCCATGACGGATTGCCAAGGCAGTCCGGCTAACAAGTCGCTTGCATTCCCCTGCATAACGCCGAGACCTGAAGTAACGGTTTGAGTTGCTTTATTTCCGCTGCCATAATAATGAGGTGCTACCGTTGATGCGTAATATTGTAAATTAATCCATTGGGCTACAGTTCCAGGTCCTGCAATAATATTTGCTAGGAGTTCACCGCTTTCATCCTGCTTCCAATCATAATTATGGAGAAAGGCTCTGCCTTCCAAATCACAATCCTGAGTTAGTTCACGTTTACCGATAATAAAAACGGCATTACGAGCCAGTCCCCATTCCGGACGTATCTCACTCCAATCTTCCGCAAATCGGTCTGCCTCAGCCTTCGGATTTTTTAGCTTCGATTGGAAATTCGGTAATTGGGCCAGACGTTCTGCGTTTACATGATGTCTCACTTTCGGCATAACAGCTTCAATTTGTTCAAATGCTTCTTGTGCAGCTTCGGAAAGCTCTGGTACATAAAGCCAATGTAATTCATCCACCGTTGTATTATGTTCAGCTGCCGCAAAAACCGTATCCTCAGGGATTTTAATTCCTTCAGCTAAAAGAGTTTCTCGTACCTCTGAAAGATTACATAAAGCAGCTAAAACTCTTGCATTGAATCCACCAGCCGCTCCACCGCAGGCACCACAATCAAGGGCTGCAGAATAAGGATTATTAGTACTTTGACTGCCATGCCCGCAAATCACGACCAAGGGTGCGATGTTTTCTGTTAACCCCATCATTTTTAATGCTTGGCGAGCATAGTTCACTTTTTCTTCATCAGTAAAACCCACAGGTATTTCTGCCTCTGTAGTATCATGATGAAGCGAGAGTTTTGTATCAGGTTTGCGCAGCCAAGCCTCACGGAGATTACGAATGAAACGACCCGCCTTTCTTGGCACAAAGCTACGGGCTGCCATTTGCAGAGTAAGCCAAGGTCCGCTTAGCTCAGGCAGTAGTAAGCTCGAAAGCGCATTCTGCTTCATCGTTTTAAAGGTATGGCTTAAAGAATAAATTGCTTGCTTCCGTTGATTGTATTTTTTGAATACATCCTCATCTGCGAACTCTTTTATTTTATTTTGCGGTTTTTGTATGATCGGCAAGGAAGCATGACTGTGTTTACTGCCAAGTTCACAAGTTGCAATCGGCACCCCGAAGAAACCAGCAATACCAATCGTTTCAAACGGGCCTTCTTTTTCTAGTTGACGACGAAAAGGTTCTGATCGTACATCGATGCAGAATGCTAATTGAGCTAATGCAGATTTTTTACCGCCGGTTTCACGTTGTTTCGAGATGATCTTCTGGCTTAATCGATCAGTGTACGTTTGCTCCCAAGCTTCTAACCAAAGTTTCTTGCGAAGTTTCTCATCAAAGCTGTAGGCAAATGATAAATATTCGTTTTGTTCAACGGCCGTCATCTGTGACCATTCTTCTAATATAAGCCCACCCCAATGAATCCAAGCTGCTATAAGGGGAGCAATTGAAATTTTTTTCTTAGATCGTTCATTAGTCAAAGATAAGTATGGCTTTATAAGAGCCCACTCCATGGATATTCGAACCGCTAAATATTCTGTTAGGAGTGCATGTTCGTGGCTCGATTGCTGGGAGCGCCAAAGCATCATCCCTGCCCATCCAGGTAATGAAAGTAAATGACCTTCAAGATAAGTCTGGATTTCTGACTCTGGGATTTCTAGTGCGAATAAAGCTTTCTGTAAAGCCAAATGTGCCTCTTTCGGCCAACCCTTTACCCTTTCTCGCTGCTTTTTGCTAAGTGCTGGATCATATTGAATGAGATGCTGCCAAGCACGATAGAAACCTTCCTCACGATTAGGCATTGTCCAGCCTGCTTGAGAGTCATCAAGATATAATTTACTCCACTTAATGACATGATGATCTAATATATTGACTAGCCTTTCACCATCTTGATTCTCTATATGCGAACTTAGTGGCTGCATAAACACATTCTCGATATGATCCAATCCACTACATTCACTTACTAATTTCTCCAGCTTATGTGATGATAAAAGGTCGGAAGGCAGAGGATCTAACTTTAATGCAGCATGACAAAATCGCTCTGCCACGTCCCGTGGGATGTGATAGGAATGTGAATCAAGCCAACGCTGCAGCCCCATTTCCACAAAATCTTCATCAATCTCACCTTTATTCTTTGCTGAACGGATCATAGACGCACTAGGGTATATATCAACATCACGAGTGTTTTTCAACCAACTTGCAACCTGATCAAAAGATTGGTTTTCAAGTCCCATCCACGGATTACGTGCAGCAAATGTAGAAATAGGCCAAAGTGGCGCAATCACTCGGCTGGCAGATGTAATGAATACGTTAAGATCCCTTTCTTGAACATCAATATCTGTATCTATCTTTTTTACATTATCTTTCGTTAATACGGATGTAATGCCCATCTCAGATTAGCTCCTTATGAAATATATTGTTTAAGGTAGTCTGGGTGACTCTCTACTGACTTTGGTTTTGCTTCACCTAATCGGACTAACCAAAGATAGAGTACCGCGAAAAAAACGGAAGAACGATGACGAGCAACCCACGTACCTAAAGCACTGCCAAAGAGTAAGAGACATACGACAATCATGACAGCTGACATTGGAGGTTGAACACTTTGAAAAATGGTTGTATGCAGCCACTTATAGAAAAGGTTATGAATAATAAAATATACGAGGGCTGCTCCTCCTAAAACAGTTAAGCCGGCAATTCGGCCAATTCGGCCCTCTCCAAAAGCGACAAGCTGAGTCCAAGAAACGGACAATGACCACCCTAAGATCAGCGCACTAATGAATTGATATCCCTCTCCAGGAGCAGCGAGCCAAAAAGCAACGCCTATTACTAAGGATAAAATCCGACCAGCCATGACCCATAAATAGGATGTTCTTTCATTAGTGCGAGCCGATACTTCATGACGCCCTACTGCTGAACCAGCTCGTAGAAACAACGTAGCTTTGAATAAACCATGTAAAATAAGATGAATAATGGCTGCTATATAGGCGCCTAATGCACACTGAATGAGCATAAACCCCATTTGTCCAATCGTGGAGCCTACTAACTGGCGTTTATAATCAACCTGGACTAAACTAATTCCAGTTCCAATCATTACAGAAATGCCAGCAAGCAGAAGTAAGATAATCGAAGCGATACCACCATGAAATAGAGGTGAAAATCGAGTTAGTATTATTCCTCCAGCATTTACTAAACCTGCATGCATAATTGCAGAAACAGGGGTTGGAGCAACAATAGACTCAACCAACCATCTTTGGAATGGCCATTGAGCTGCAGGAATGATCACCGCCAGTACAATCAATAGCTGAATCCCTGTTCTCTCCCATTCTCCCAGCCCAGCTAAACTTTCATTTGTTACAACCAATGATAACTGCCATTGACCTGTGGCATGAAAAAGCCACATCATCGCAAAAAACAAAGAAAACCAACTTAACAAAAATAAGCGGCCAGAAACCTTGGCTGCTTCACTAGCCACTTGCCAAGCACTGTTTAACCTAATAAGTAAGGTTAAACCAACAAGAGTTGCTCCCCAAAATAGAAGCATCAAGCGGAGATCGCCACTTAACCATGTCATTGAAGCAGCACCTGTTGTGAAAGTAAAAAGCGTAAAATATTTTCGATAAGATCGATCCCCCATTAAGTAACGTACAGAAAAACGCTGAATGATGAATCCAATTGCAAGAACAAAGAAAGTCATTAAACAAGCTAAGGAATCTAAGTGCCAAGGGCCAACATTTCCGCTCACACCACTATCGGCAAGAATCAGTAAGGAAACCAAAAGTGGTAAAGCCAAGATCCCAATATGAATGCGAACAAAACTCAAGGGTACTCGCGGATGTAAAAACAATAGTCCACTAATCCCAGAAGCCATAAGCATAATAAAAAATAATGTTAATAATGATGACAAACTCAGCGAAACTAACATTCTAAATTCTCCCTTTTTTAAAACTCATTATTGGTCAAAAGATCTTTCAATCAGATCATATTTGTCTATTATTTATTTCAATTTTTATTTATCTCTATTTTTTTCCAACAAAAAAGCCGACAACTTCAAAATTTCAATGATTATGTTAGATCATTGAATCCTGAAAATTGTCGGCTTCACTTCAACTAACTTCAGCGAAGTTTTTTGAAGAGCTACCTTATTATTGGTCTTTACTTTATGCTATGTTTTCATTTCCTTTAATATAGTCCTGATTATCAAATAAATCGACTCATGTTCTCTTCCTTTTTTATTAGGATACTTTTTCATCCTATCAATATTTAAAATTAAATATGAAAAGAATGCTAAAGGCCTACATATTTTAAAAGGAAAAATAAACATCTGCATCGATTATTAAGTTACGTATAAGATATGCTAAATTTTAAAAGTTGTCAAGTTTATCAGTAAACTGGTCTTTACTTTCCTCTAAAAGAATCCAACCCATTATAGATGATTCACTTTCAATGAGGAACATCCATTTCAGATGAAGCTCGCTTTTCCAGATCGAGGAGCAGTGTCTTCATTTCGAATCCGCCCCGATAGCCAGTTAATGAGCCATTCTTCCCTATTACACGATGGCACGGTACAGTAATTAATACCGGATTAGCCCCAATAGCCGCACCTACAGCACGAACAGCTGCTGGTTTATTTATTTCATTTGCAATGTCGGAATAGGATTTCGTCTGTCCATAAGGAATTTCACAAAGTGCATTCCAGACTGCTAGCTGAAATTGCGTACCGGCGTACTCAACTGGAACAGTAAAGTTTTTCCGCTTTCCTTCTAGATATTGAGTGATTTCAACGGCATAGGGTTCAAGCTTATCATCATCTTCAACAAGAAGACTTCCCGGAAAGCGTTTCCTAGCCCATTCGAACAATTCCTCGATTGGTTTGTTCTGTGAACCTACAAACACAAGCCCCTTTAAAGTTGAAGCAATATAAAAATTCCAATCCTTGAACATTAGTAAAGACCAATAAAGGGTTGGTTTATTTGTTTCCATTGTACGTTTCCTCCATTTTACTCATTTGACGAAATTGTGCTGGTGTCTGTCCAGTTTTCTTTTTAAATAAAGTAATAAAATAAGGCGCGTTAGCTATACCCACACATATAGCGATATCTCCAATCGATTTATTTGTCTGAATCAAATACTTTTTAGCCGCGTGTACTCTAACTTGTTGTATATACTCAACCAGGGTAATGCCTTTAATCTTTTTAAATGTTCGATGCATATGATACGGACTCCCATGACAAATATCTGCTAACGATTCTAGCGTTAATTTTTCTGTGAAATTTTTATCAATGTATTCAGTAATTAGATCAACCCACTCGCTATCAGGCATTTTTTCATTAGTAGGCTTGCAACGTTTACAAGGTCGAAAATTTGCGCGGAGAGCTTGTTTGGAAAAATGCATACATTTTCTTTTTTCGGAACGCGAGATTTACAGGATGGTTTACAGAATATCCCTGTCGATTTTACAGCGTAGAAAAATTGATTATTGTACGCTGCATCATTATTTATAATGGCTTGCCACTTTTCATCTGTTATCATTTCTGCATCATTCGAAATTCTATGATCATGGCTCTCTTTATATCCGTTATTGATACTATCCGGCATTTATCTCATCTCTCCTTACATGGCTCATCTAATTCATTTTGAATTGAATCCCAATTTAAATTTTTGACACGCTTTTTTTATATCTTGGGCCATTTTTATCTACTCCCGTTTAGCATTCTTGATAACTACACTATAACCTCATAAATAGAAAAAAATAAGGTGGTTAGAATGTAATAGCAAGATAACAAAATGAGTAAAGATGATTATGTGATAAACTAAATTTCAACCAGCGTGAGTTTTCTTATAATTATTTAAGATAAGGAGAATGAAAAAGTGGCATGGCATGAAGTCAATGATGTTATCGTCATTACATTACCTGAAATATTCGACATGAATGCTAACCTAGGCTATCTAACCAGGGATAAAAATGAATGCATGTATGAAATAGAGAACAATATCATTACAAAAGTTATGGCCATTGGGGAAATTCAGTCCTTAGTGCAGGTAAGCGTAATCAATAATAAACAAATGGTTGTTCAATTCCTAAATGAATCTAGACCTGTTGAGCAGTGGAAACGGGAAGAGATTGTAAAATATATTCATGAATGGTTTGATCTTGATAACGATTTAACACCATTTTATGAAATGGCGAAAGCAGATCCATTACTTAAAATGCCTGCCCGAAAATTTTATGGGTTGCGAGTGATCGGCATTCCCGATTTATTTGAAGCTTTATATTGGGGAGTTTTAGGGCAACAAATTAACTTAGCCTTCGCGTACTCCTTAAAGAAGCAATTTGTAGAAGCATTTGGCGATTCTATTGAATGGAATGGTAAAAAGTATTGGGTGTTCCCACCGTATGAGCGAATTGCACGGTTAACCCCTACCGATCTGGCAGATATTAAAATGACAGTAAAAAAAAGTGAATATATCATTGGAATAGCCAGGTTAATGGCAAGTGGAAAATTATCGAAGGAAAAATTAATGAAAATGAACTTTAAAGATGCTGAAAAAAACTTAATTAAAATACGAGGAATCGGTCCTTGGACAGCCAATTATGTTCTAATGCGCTGCCTTAGGTTCCCGACAGCTTTTCCGATCGATGATGTGGGTCTAATTCGTTCGATAAAAATATTACGTAATATGAATCGAACGCCTACGAAAGATGAAATCTTAGAAATATCGGTTCCATGGAAAACATGGGAGTCATACGCTACCTTTTATTTATGGCGTGTCCTTTACTGAATCATTTCAACTTAAACCGGAATGTACTCAATAAAAAAAGAATGAGCTTTAAAACCTAATCCCACAAGTACATTGTAAGTGCGACTTCTAGAATTCTTTGCCTTTATTAATTGACATTAAAAAAAACACGTTATCATTCCAATAGGCTCTCCGGTTTTCGGATTTCTAGCATGCTTTATTCCAACTGCTATCAAAAGCGTATCATAATGAGGAACTGCTCTCTAATATCTGTATTAACATCAGAAAACTCAGTTAGGCAAAAGCAGTTTCTCTCCAAGTTTTAATGCCTTTTAACCTCGTTAACCGACCTAATGAGGAAACATCTTAAATCTATAGCCATGGCCGATCGATAGTCGGATCCTGTACCATCAACTTCTTTAATCCATTTTTCCACTGTAGACGTTCTTTCTCTTTTGGACATAAAAACACCCCTTTAGATAATCTTATCCAAAGGGGTTAAACATTTATTACTCCACAGTAACACTCTTCGCAAGGTTACGCGGTTTATCAACATCACAGCCGCGATGCAGTGCAGCATAGTAAGCGATCAGCTGCAATGGAACAACAGATACCAACGGAGCAAGCGCTGGGTTTACTTCAGGCAGTACGAATCTGTCATCCGCATCGTCTAGGCCTTTCAGTGAGATGATGCATGTGTTGGCTCCGCGAGCGGCAACTTCTTTGACGTTTCCGCGGATGCTTAGGTTTACGTGCTCTTGAGTTGCCAGTGCGAATACTGGTGTTCCTTGTTCGATCAAGGCAATCGTTCCGTGCTTCAGCTCACCGCCGGCAAAGCCTTCTGCCTGGATGTAAGAAATCTCTTTCAGCTTCAGTGCGCCTTCGACACATACGAAGTAGTCAAGGCCGCGTCCGATGAAGAAAGCGTTTCTGGATACAGTCAGGTATTCACGGGCGATCATTTCCATTTCGTCTTTCTGGTCGCATAGAGCTTCCATTGCGTTTGCAGCGATACCGAGTTCTTTGACGAGGTCAAATCCGATATCAATGCCGTTTTTGTCAGCAGCCACAGAAGCAAGAACCGCAAGAACTGCAATTTGTGCAGTGTATGCTTTCGTTGACGCAACAGCGATCTCAGGGCCTGCATGAAGCAGCAATGTATAGTCAGCTTCACGAGAAAGCGTTGATCCAGGTACGTTTGTGATTGTCAGGGCTTTGTGTCCGAGTGCTTTGACTTGAACGAGAACCGCGCGGCTGTCTGCTGTTTCTCCGCTTTGAGAAAGGAAAATGAAGAGCGGTTTCTTAGACAGAAGCGGCATGTTGTAGGAGAATTCACTCGCTACATGCACTTCAACCGGCACGTTTGCCCACATTTCAATATATTGTTTACCGACAAGTCCTGCATGGTAGCTTGTTCCGCAGCCAATGATATAGATGCGGTCCGCTTCCGCTACAGCGGCAGCGATATCACCAGGCACAGACAGCTTGCCGTTTTCATCTTGATACGTTTGGATGATTTTGCGCATAACAACAGGCTGCTCATCCGTTTCTTTCAACATGTAGTGAGGGTACGTGCCTTTTTCGATATCACTGGCATCAAGCTCAGCAATATAAGACGCACGTGTAATCACGTCACCATCAAGGTTTTTGATGACAACTTGGTCATCAGTGACGATAACCATTTCTTTATCCATCAGCTCAACATATTCGTTGGTTACTTGAAGCATCGCCATTGCATCAGAGGCTACGACGTTGAATGTATTTCCAAGACCTACTAATAGAGGGCTTTTGTTTTTCGCTACAAAAATCGTTTCTCTGTTGTCGTTATCGAATAAAGCAATTGCATAAGAGCCTTTTAACAGTGTAAGTGTTTTACGGAACGCTTCTTCTGTCTCAAGTCCTCCATTGACGAATTGCTCGATTACTTGAACGACTACTTCTGTATCGGTGTCACTTTTGAGCTCTACATCTTGCAAATACTCTTGCTTCAGCTGAACATAGTTCTCGATCACGCCGTTATGAACAAGTGTAAAGCGGCCCAGTGCGCTTTGATGCGGGTGAGCGTTCAGATAGCTTGGTTCGCCGTGTGTAGCCCAGCGAGTATGCCCAATTCCGGCTTTCGCCTCTACATTGGCATCCACAACTTCACGAAGATCTGCAATGCGTCCTTTTTCTTTGAACACATGGATTCCCTGTTCGTTGGCAACAGCAATACCAGCAGAGTCATAACCGCGATACTCAAGCTTCTCTAACCCTTTTAATAAAATTTCCTTCGCATCAAGCTGACCGATATAACCTACGATTCCACACATATTTTTCTTCCTCCTAAGATTGTAAAAGGAGACGAAGAAAGTCAAATTTCAAGGGGACTTTCAATCGTCCCCTCCTACATGTTTTTGGAAGATCATGTGATTTCTCTTTGTTCAAGGAGTCACCCCCTTGGTTTGAAGAAATCCTTACGGCTGTGATCTGCACACTCAGCCGGGAGGCATCCGCCGAAAATTCGATAACCTCCATCCTCGTCAACTAAGCCTTTTTCCGGGCGCTTAGTTCGGGCGCTATAATTATAGGTAAAGCAATAATCCCGTCTTCTTTTCCTATTGAGAAAATAAGAACAAGACAAGCTTGATTTTACAACATGTGGCATAAACGGTCAATTGTTTTTTAAACAACTTTGCCGTATGTCTCACAATTATCTTATGTAATCCTCGCTTGTCTTGTTCACTCTCTGATAATAGACTTCGTTACTCTAATCCCATTTCTGACCGGACGACTTCAACAATGCGATTGACATACTCATCGCACAGCTCTTTCGTCTTCGCTTCAGCCATGACACGGACGAGCGGTTCAGTTCCTGAAGGGCGCACCAAAATCCGGCCGTCGCCGTTCATTTCTTTTTCAACTTCAGAAATAACTGCTTTTACTTTTTCATTTTCTTCAACTTTATATTTATCAGTCACTCTCACATTGACTAACAGCTGCGGGAACTTCTGCATTTCAGCTGCAAGCTCTGACAGCGGCTTGCCTGTTGCTTTCAAAGTGTTCATCAGCATAATAGCAGACAATAAACCGTCCCCTGTCGTGTTGTAATCAAGGAAAATAAGATGTCCTGACTGCTCTCCGCCGACGTTGTAGCCGTCTTTTTTCATTGCTTCTACTACGTAGCGGTCGCCGACAGCTGTCTGTACGCTTTTGATGCCTTCTTTTTCGAGCGCCTTATAGAAGCCGAGGTTGCTCATCACGGTTGAAACCAAAGTATCATCCTTTAAACGGCCCTCTGATTTCAGATGTTTTGAGCATATGTACATGATTTGGTCGCCGTCTACAATATTTCCTTTTTCATCGACAGCAATCAGGCGGTCGCCGTCACCGTCGAACGCAAGACCGAGATCCGCGTTTTTCTCTTTGACAAACGCGCTGAGCGCTTCGGGATGAGTCGAACCAACGCCGTCATTAATGTTTAATCCGTTCGGGGAAGTCCCCATTGTAGAAACATCTGCATCTAAATCAGCAAACAGGTGTGTCGCCAAGGATGATGTTGCGCCATGGGCACAGTCCAATGCCACATGAATGCCTGTGAAATCTTCATCAGCTGTCTGTTTTAAGAATTGCAGATATTTTTGTCCGCCTTCAAAATAATCGTTTACAAGTCCAAGGTCTGCTCCGACAGGTCTTGGCAGCTTATCTTCAGGTTCGTCCATCAGGCGCTCAATTTCAGCCTCTTGTTCATCAGAAAGCTTAAATCCATCTCCCCCAAAGAATTTGATGCCGTTATCCTGCACTGGGTTATGAGAAGCGGAAATCATGACGCCCGCCTCTGCATCCATCGCTTTTGTCAAATAAGATACACCTGGTGTAGAAATGACACCCAGGCGCATGACTTCTGCGCCAATGGATAAAAGTCCGGCGACAAGGGCTCCCTCCAGCATATGGCCGGAGATGCGTGTATCGCGGCCTATCAGCACTTTTGGACGTTGTTTGTCTTTTGTCAGCACATAACCGCCGAAACGTCCGACTTTAAAGGCCAGCTCAGGTGTAAGCTCACTATTGGCGACACCTCTTACACCGTCTGTTCCAAAATACTTGCCCATTTTATAATCGCTCCTTTTTTATTCCGATGAGGATTGTGAATTCGCAGTGGATTCATCCTCATCCTGATCTTGGTTTTGATCTTTATTTTCGTCTTGGTTTTGATCGTTGTTGTTTTTATCAGTGTTCTTTGTATCTTCTTGCTGATTGTTCTTTTGATCATTTGTTTGTTTATCTGTGTCATCCTGGTTCCCTGATGTATTGCTGCTGTTATCATTCGTTGATGTATTGCTTTTCTTAGACGTCAGCTTGATTTTGGCGTTTTTCCGCCCCAAGGACCAGGTTACATTCTGTGGCCCGTTCACTTCAAGCTTCACGCTATGCTCCCCGTCCTCTAAATCTGAAACATTCACATACAATTCAATATCTGATTTTTTCAGTTTTTTTATATTCGCGGGAGAGCCTTTAGCCGTTACGTCTATCGCTTGTGATTCAGGATCAAGATATTCAATGTTTTGTGAGCTGCTCAGCCCTACAGTCTTGATAGGGACATTCTCGAACTTCTGATCCGCTTCACTATCGACTTCTATATGCAAAGTCACCTTTGACGGTGAGATTTTTTTGACACCGTCAGGAAGCGGAATATCTGCCTCGATATCGGAATCCTTGTTAATTTTACTTAAATCTAGGCTGACGCCGTCAATAAATTCAAGAGAATCCAACACATCCTGTGAGCCGTAAACCGTTACCTCACTGGGGCTGGATTCAATATTCGCTATGCTGACACCGTCAGGAAGGCTTCCTGTCCGTTCAATTTTAAAGGGCACTTTTTTACTCGGGCTTGTCACCGGAACGGTAATCTTGATGACCGAGGGCTCCACGTCGACAGGAAGCGCGTTTCCGTCTTTATCATAGACAGTCACTTTCGCTTCCTTTTCAATCGTTTCATCTGCGTTTTCCAAATTCACTGAAGCTTTTACAAGAGAAATATTATCGATGACATTTTTCGATCCGGTAATCTGCACATTTTTCGGACTGACAATCGGCTGCTCCGGAGAATAGCCTTTTTTCATCTTGCTTTTATTGTAGTACTCCACTTCTACGGGAAAACTTTTGGTCGTCCGTTCCTGAATGGTCACTGTCGTAACAGACGGATTAATTGAGATTGTCAGCCCATCCGACACGTTTTTGGCCTTAAGCTCAACCTTATGTGTGCCGGTTTTCAAATGTTCCATATCAGCATATATTTCAAAGTTTTTGGTCTGCCGAGCCTTTTTCACGGCGCTTGTCGAGCCTTTTATCGTGACATTAACTGTTTGCGGAACACCCGTCACGACGTAATTTTCATCATCATAATACGCTTTAACCGGAATATCAGTCAGAGTTGCTTCATCAGTTGTTGATGTCGGAAAGAAAGATTCACCCGGTTTTTTCGGAGTCGGTGCTTGGTTGCTGTTAACCGCCACATAAAGCAAGAGCGCGAAAAGCAGAGCAATGATTTTCACAGCCCAGCGGTTGTTTAAGAATTTATCCATTTTTCTTGCCCCTCCAATACCAGCGGTTAGAAGAAGTGTCTCTGGTGTTTTTCTTAAACTCGGCTTCAAGCATTTCTTTCAGCGCTTCTTCCGTAAGCTCTCTGTGAAGGTCGCCGTTCTTTGCCACACTGACGCCGCCGGTCTCTTCAGACACAATAATCGTCAAACTGTCTGTTACTTCACTGATACCGACAGCCGCTCTGTGCCGCGTGCCCAGTTCTTTTGAAATAAACGGGCTCTCAGAAAGCGGCAGATAACAGGCGGCTGCGGCAATTTCATTATTTTTCATAATCACCGCACCGTCATGAAGCGGGGTGTTTGGAATAAAAATATTGATCAGCAGCTCAGAGCTGACTTTGGCATTCAGTGGTATGCCGGTCTCAATATAATCCCCCATTCCAGTATCCCGCTCAATGGTCAGCAGGGCGCCTATACGGCGTTTCGCCATATAATTGATCGCTTTTGTAATGGCCTCAATCGTTTTCTGCTGCGCTTCTTCAACAGGCGTGCCGCTCCTCGAAAAAAAGCGGCCGCGGCCTAGCTGTTCAAGCGCTCTTCTCAGCTCAGGCTGAAAAATAATAATAATTGCTAAAAATCCCCATGTTATCGCTTGGTCCATCAGCCATTGAAGTGTGCTGAGGCCCAAATATTGGCTGGCCATACGAACAAGCACGATGACTACAATTCCTTTTAACAGCTGAACCGCTTTCGTGCCGCGTATCACCATAATCAATTTATATATCACATACCAAACAAGGAGAATATCAACGGCATTGCCGAGGTACTGCAAAAAAGGGATATCCTCAAAAGCCATTTCCTCGTCCTCCAAGATTTCAGTCATTTCGTATTTTGTGTTTTACGTGTTACGCATATGTACTTTACATAGCGAGCCCATTATACCACATTTCGATTTAGCAAGTGAAATGTGCCAGCCCTCTCAGCCCGCAAAAAAAGAGCAAAGCGGCTAACGCGCTTTACTCTTCTCCGTTCGGATTGAATGCATCGAGTACACTTTTCCCCGCAGACTTCATCTTGTACCATGTCCAGTCGAATAATTGATTGATTTCTTCAATCTGACCGGTGACTTGTCCAGCAGAGGCCATATACTTTTCGCCGTTTACGACGGTTACATCCCCGTCTATTTTGCCTTTAATAATCAGCTTGCCGTTTTTGACAGTGACATCACCTTTGACCGTCTCACCTTCTGGCACGGTCACAGTATGGTTATGAACCACAAGATTCGGCTGCTTGGACACGCTGAAATTGTGGTCATTATGCCAGCTGTTAAAAAAACCCCCGCCCATCAAAATGATGAATACCGCAGCAGCTGCGATAACGGGATGGGTTCTGAACCATCTTTTTACAGAAGCTCTTTTCTTCTCCTTAGGCAATTTTGCCATGACATTAGCGGTAAAATCCGCGGGGGCTTCGACATGCGATGTGCTCCGTACAAGCGCTATGGATTTCTCCATCTCGTAAAAATGCTTTCTGCATTTCTCGCATGTCTCCAGATGTTCATTTAATACGTGTTCATCTTTTGGAAGGATATCTCCATCAAGATGCATATGCATAAGCTGCACAATTTGTTCAGGACAGCTCATTTCATCACCCCACTTAAAGATCCCTTAATTGTTTTCTAAGAGCCTCTCTGCCTCTGTGAATCCGCGTTTTCACAGTCCCCACAGGAATGTTTAGAATCTCTCCGATTTCAATTAATGAGAGTTCGTCAATATACTTTAATACGATGACTGTTCTGTATTTGTCAGGAAGCTTTAAAATTTTCTGCTGTATCGTGTTTGAGAGCTCCAGCGACACAACTGCATCTTCAGGCAAAACACCATCTGCGGCGATTTGAGAATACATGGTCAAGCCTTCCGTACCAGCCACCTCTGCATCGAGGTAATAATCCGGCTTCTTTTTGCGAATGCGGTCAATGGTCAAATTGGTCGCGATTCGATAAAGCCAAGTTGAAAATTTCCGGTTAATATCAAAACTGTCGATATTAACGTACGCTCTGATGAAAGCTTCCTGTGCAATATCCTCCGCCTCATGCACATTGCCAAGCATACGGTAGCAAAGCTGATAAATTTTATCTTTGTAAATATCTACGATGTCCGCAAATGCATTCTGGTCGCCTTTTTTGACTTGTTTAATTCTTTTTTTAATCATCATTTCCATATTTATCTAACCTCTGCCTTCACCGGTCTGTATGTATACGAGCTTCGTTTCAAAAGGTTTCAATTTTTTTATAAAATAAGTTTATCAAATTTTTGGCAGGGTGTAGATGGTAATTCGTGAATAAACTACCTTAACATATTTTTAAAATTATTATACAGACTGAACAGTTAGAAGTTGGAATGATTCTCCCGAAAAGAAAAAAGACACCTTTTGATCAAAGGTGTCTGTGACTGGGCTAGCTGGATTCGAACCAACGCATGACGGAGTCAAAGTCCGTTGCCTTACCGCTTGGCTATAGCCCAATAATGGTGGAGGGGGGCAGATTCGAACTGCCGAACCCTGAGGGAGCGGATTTACAGTCCGCCGCGTTTAGCCACTTCGCTACCCCTCCACATAAAATTTTGAAAAAACAGTGCCGGCAAGAGGACTTGAACCCCCAACCTACTGATTACAAGTCAGTTGCTCTACCAATTGAGCTACACCGGCAAGATGGTGGAGGATGACGGGCTCGAACCGCCGACCCTCTGCTTGTAAGGCAGATGCTCTCCCAGCTGAGCTAATCCTCCAAATGGTGACCCGTACGGGATTCGAACCCGTGTTACCGCCGTGAAAGGGCGGTGTCTTAACCGCTTGACCAACGGGCCGTTGTGTTCTCGTCGAGCTGACAAAAGTTATTATATACAGGTCACCCCCTGTTTGTAAAGAGGAAAATTAAATTTTTTATTTTCAAACTTTTTAACTCCTTTTTTAACTGAAAAAGCCTCCCAACTAAAGCCATTTATTTTATGATAGAGACAAGCAAAGCAAGAGAGGAGAAACCAATATGATTCTAGTCAGTTCTTGCCTTGGAGGCATTGAATGCAGATATAACGGCTCTCACGCAGCGTCGGAGAAAATCAGAAAACTCGTCGATGAAAAGAAAGCAGTCATGGCTTGCCCTGAACTTCTCGGCGGCTTCTCTACCCCACGCGAACCCGCAGAAATCATAGGAGGCACCGGCGAGGATGTCCTCAATGGAACAGCGAAAATCGTGACAGCTTCAGGAGAAGACGTCACAGAACTATATATGGAAGGCGCCGCGAAAACATTGGCTTACGCAGAAGAAATCAACGCTTCTGCCGTCATATTAAAAGAAAACAGTCCATCTTGCGGAAGCGGTTTTATCTATAACGGCACATTCTCTGGCAAAAAAATCACCGGCAGCGGAGTAACCGCCGCACTGTTAAAACAAGCGGGCTACCGCGTCATTTCGGAAAACGAGCTTGACGACATATTGTAAGGAGGCCACCCCATGACTCAAGACATTTCTTTATCCTTCTATAAGCCTGAACACTTGCCCGAGCTTCAATCATTCACGCTCACCAACGATGACAAACGCTTTACCTCCCTCCCGAAAGAGGTGCTGTCTCAGGCTCTGGGCATACAGGACCGATACCCGGTTGTCATCTTAAAAGACGACCTTCCAGTCGGTTTTTTCATTTACATGCATCAAAAGAAACGCTTGCTTCTTATTCTAACAATCGATTTGCTTTACTGCTCAGCTCCCTGTCTTTAAACTCTGTGCATCACGGAAAAGGCTATGCGAAAAAAGCCATGCTTTTGCTTCCCGCTTTTGTGAGCGGATATTTTCCATGGTGCGACGAAATCATCTTGGCCGTCAATCATCTGAACATACGCGCAAAACACCTTTATATGAAAAGCGGGTTCCTTGATAAAGGACGGCGAAGATTCGGCCCGCTTGGAGAACAGTTGATCCTTCATCATTTCTTATAGTCTTGAGTGAAATAAAATTTCAAAAATTTAAAAACATAGTTGAAATATCATAACAGAGATGAATATACTGAATATTGAGATATATCATTTTAAAACAGGGGGCATCCTCATGTCAGAACCATTAAACCTTCACCGTCTTACAACGGAATCACGCAATAGCCAAACAGTTGAAATCCACAAAGCAAACACTCTCGGCATCCTCAAAATGATCAACAACGAAGATATGAAAGTCGCTGCAGCCGTTCAGGAGGTTCTCCCCGACATCAAAACAGCTGTAGACTGCGCATATGAATCGTTTCAAAATGGAGGCCGGCTCATATATACAGGCGCCGGCACAAGCGGCAGACTCGGCGTCATGGATGCTGTTGAATGTCCTCCCACCTACAGCGTAAGCCCAGATCAGGTCATCGGAATCATGGCTGGAGGCCCCGAAGCCTTTTTACAGGCAGCAGAGGGCATTGAAGACAGTGAAGAAGCAGGAGCTGAAGATTTAAGAAACATACAGCTCACTTCAAATGACACCGTCATTGCCATCGCAGCAAGCGGCCGCACACCGTACGCCGCAGGCGCCCTAAGATACGCCCGCAAAGTCGGAGCACACACCATCGCCCTTACTTGCAATGAAAATTCCGCCATCAGCAAGGATGCGGATCACAGCATTGAGGTTGTCGTCGGGCCTGAGGCCATTACAGGATCAACACGTATGAAAGCCGCAACCGCTCATAAAATGATTCTAAACATGATATCTACCGCTGTAATGGTCAAAATCGGCAAGGTTTACGAAAACTTGATGGTAGACGTCAACGTCAGCAACAAAAAACTAAAAGAACGCGCCATCAGCATCATCCAAAGCCTTACAAACGCTTCATACGACACAGCCAGATACACTCTGGAACAAGCCGATCATCACGTCAAAACAGCAATCGTCATGCTCAAAACAAGCACAGATCAGAAACAAGCAAAGACATTACTCGATGAAGCAAACGGTTTCATTGACAAAGCAATCGAACATTACCATCCATGATAAGGAGAGAACTAGAATGGCCACAGGCGGTTTAGCGATCATCCAATCAATGAAGCATAAGCTCCCTCCATCCGAGCGCAAACTTGCAGATTATATCCTAGCCCATCCCCACAAAGCAATCGAAAGCACGGTCAACGAAATCAGCGCCTTAGCCAATTCAAGTGACGCTGCCGTCATCAGGCTCTGCAAATCACTCGGTTTAAAAGGATTTAAAGATTTAAAAATGAGAGTAGCGGGCGATCTGGCAAAGCCTACGTCTCAGGGCTACCGGGATATTGTTCCCCACGAGCCGCTGCCCTCCATTTCCGAAAAAACGGCCGGCAATGCCATTCAAGCCATTCAGGATACTTCAGACCTGATGGACTACAAAGAGCTTGAACGAGCGGTTTCTCTGCTTCTCAAAGCTCATACCGTGCATTTTATCGGCCTCGGGGCTTCCGGCATTGTCGCCAAGGACGCCCAGCAAAAGTGGCTTCGCATTCATAAACAAGCAACCGCGTTTACAGACACTCATCTTGTGGCATCTTTAATCGCAAATGCAGATAAAGACGATATCGTATTCGCCATTTCGTTTTCAGGAGAGACACAGGAAATCATTGAACTGTTTGCCATGGCCAAGGAAAAAGGCATCACAACGATCAGCCTCACACAATTCAGTCAGACATCCGTCTCCGCACTGGCTGATGTCCATTTGTATACAGCCCATTCCAATGAAGCCTTGATTCGAAGTGCAGCCACTTCCTCCCGCCTCGCCCAGCTTTTTATAATTGATGTTTTGTTTTTAGGCATGGCGGCTGAGCAGTATGAAATGACAACCGGTTATATCGATAAAACAAGAGCAGCCATCCAATCTATGAGAAAAAAATAAGGCATCTTGAAGGGGAGGGGTTTTAATGAGCAAAGAAAATAACTACCATCATCTCGCACAGAAAATCCTTGAGCTATGCGGAGGAAAATCCAATATTTCTTCATATACGCATTGCATGACACGCCTGCGCATTACGCCTTACGATGAAAGCAAAGCGGATGCTCAGGCTTTAAGAAAGCTTGACGGCGTATTGGGGGTCGTTGAAGCTGAAACCTTACAAATTATCCTCGGCACAGGAGTTGTCAATCATGTTACAGCTGCTTTCTCAAAGCTCGTGTCAGCAGAAGAAGGTGCCGATGTCAAAGAAGCAGCGGCCAAAAAGAAAGCCGATATCAATCGAAAAAACGCCACTCCTTTTAAACTTTTCTTACGTAAAATTGCCAGCATTTTTATCCCTCTTATTCCCGCTCTAGTCGCTTCCGGTTTAATTACTGGGATTACCAAAGCAATTATTCAAGCAGGCTGGCTCTCTGCAGACTCACAAATTGCGGTTATCCTGACAGTCATCGGATCAGGGCTTTTCACTTATCTCGGCATTCTCGTCGGTATTAACGCTTCGAAAGAATTTGGCGGGACACCCGCACTCGGGGCTTTGGCCGGGATCTTGATTATCAATCCGGAGATCGCAAAAATCAGTTTATTTGGAGAAGAGCTTCTCCCGGGCAGGGGAGGTCTGATCGGCGTCCTTTTCGCAGCCATATTCATTGCTTACACTGAACAATTTATTCGCCGTTTTATCCCTCAATCACTCGATATCATTGTCACACCCACCGTTTCACTGTTAATCACCGGAATCGTAACGTATGTCGTATTTATGCCTTTAGGCGGATTCATTTCTGATGCCATTACATCCGGCCTTCTGTCCATCCTGGACATCGGCGGCATCGCTGCAGGCTTTATTCTGGGCGCAACCTTCCTTCCTCTCGTCGTAACCGGACTGCATCAAGGCTTGACGCCTGTGCACATGGAACTGATCAATTCAATTGGCAATGATCCTCTGCTCCCTATTTTGGCTATGGGAGGTGCAGGACAGGTAGGCGCGGCCTTTGCCGTTTTCGTGAAGACGAAAAAAACAACACTGAGGAAAGCAATCGCCGGCGGGCTTCCATCGGGACTGCTCGGCATTGGTGAACCGCTTATTTTCGGAGTCACGCTGCCGCTTGGCCGTCCGTTTTTAACAGCATGTTTAGGAGCTGGAATCGGCGGCGCCTTTCAAGCGTATTTTCAAGTAGCCACCATTGCGATTGGTGTCTCCGGACTGCCGCTTTCTTTTCTAGTCCTGCCTTCGCAAATCATCCTGTATATCGTTGGGCTCTTTATTTCCTACGCGGCCGGTTTTTTATTGACCTATGCATTCGGATATAAAGATGAAATGGCTTCTCAGTTCGATTAAATTGTTTCTGTTTTAGGGATAGTAAACGGGATAGAAGCACAGAAAGGGGCTAGCCTGTGAAAACAAAGACACTGTTCATATTCAGTGCCATTTTAACCCTATCGATATTCGCGCCAAATGAAACCTTCGCACAAACAGCAGACAACTTGGTTGAGCCGAAAACCATAAATGCAGAAACTGCACAATTCTCGCCGAAGAAGCTAAGGAAGGTAGATCAGATGATAGAACGGGATATTGCAGCAGGATTTCCAGGCGCCGTTCTTGTGGTGGTGAAGGATGGACGCATCATAAAAAAAGCAGCATACGGCTACAGTAAAAAGTACGAAGGGTCAGAACTGCTGCGCCGTCCGGCCAAAATGAAAACCCGCACGATGTTTGACTTAGCCTCAAATACAAAAATGTACGCAACAAATTTTGCATTGCAGCGCTTAGTCAGCCAAGGAAAACTTGACGTCTATGAAAAAGTTTCTGCATATTTGCCGGGTTTCAAGGATCAGCCGGGTGACCTCATAAAAGGAAAAGACAAGATACGTGTCATTGATGTCCTCCAGCACCAATCAGGGCTCCCATCAAGCTTTTACTTTTACACGCCGGAAAAAGCCGGCAAGTACTATTCCCAAGAACGGGACAAAACGATTGAATATTTGACGAAAATTCCGCTCGATTATCAAACCGGGACAAAACACGTATACAGTGACATTGGATATATGCTACTTGGGTGTATTGTCGAAAAACTCACCGGCAAACCGCTTGATGTCTACACGGAGCAAGAGCTTTACAAACCGCTCAGGCTGAAGCATACCTTGTACAATCCGCTGCAAAAGGGCTTTAAACCGAAACAGTTCGCAGCTACTGAACGAATGGGCAATACACGTGACGGCGTTATTCAATTCCCTAACATCCGCACAAACACGCTGCAAGGAGAGGTGCATGACGAAAAAGCGTTTTACTCAATGGATGGCGTGTCTGGGCATGCCGGATTGTTCTCAAATGCAGATAATATGGCCATACTGCTGCAAGTCATGTTAAACAAAGGTTCATACCGAAACATTTCTTTATTTGATCAGAAAACAGCCGACCTGTTTACAGCACCTTCAGCAACAGACCCGACATTCGCTCTTGGCTGGAGGCGGAACGGAAGTAAAAGCATGGAATGGATGTTTGGCCCTCATGCCAGTGAAAATGCTTACGGGCATACCGGCTGGACAGGGACAGTTACAATTATTGATCCAGCATACAATTTAGGCATCGCATTGTTAACAAATAAAAAGCATACACCAGTTATTGATCCGGAAGAAAATCCAAACGTCTTTGAGGGTGATCAATTTGCAACAGGCAGTTATGAAAGTGTCATAACCGCGATTTATGAAGCGATGGAGTGAATAATTAGACGATAGGAGGAAGTTTCTATGAGACCTGTCTTTCCGCTTATCCTTTCAGCCGTTCTCTTTCTTTCATGCTTTTTCGGGGCCAGACAGACAGAAGCCTCTGCATCCAAACGTTCAATCGATGCCAATCAGATTGTCAATCGTATGTCGTTAGATGAAAAACTCGGCCAGATGCTGATGCCTGATTTTAGAAATTGGCAAAAGGAAGGCGAGTCCTCTCCGCAAGCCCTTACAGAAATGAATGATGAAGTCGCCAGCCTCGTCAAGAAATATCAATTCGGAGGCATCATCCTTTTTGCAGAAAATGTAAAAACAACAAAACAAACTGTCCAGCTGACAGACGATTACCAAAAGGCAAGTCCAAAAATCCCGCTCATGCTGAGTATTGATCAGGAAGGCGGCATTGTAACGAGGTTAGGGGAGGGCACTAATTTCCCAGGGAATATGGCGCTGGGCGCAGCCAGAAGCAGAATCAATGGGTATCAGACCGGCAGCATCATCGGGAAAGAGCTCTCTGCCTTAGGCATCAATACAGATTTCAGCCCTGTCGTGGACATTAACAATAATCCTGATAATCCTGTAATCGGCGTACGGTCATTCAGCTCCAATCGAGAACTGACATCACGCCTCGGTCTATATACGATGAAAGGGTTGCAGCGGCAGGATATCGCGTCTGCCCTCAAACATTTCCCGGGACATGGAGACACGGACGTTGACAGCCATTATGGACTGCCGCTCGTTTCCCATGGCCAAGAACGGCTTCGTGAGGTCGAGCTTTATCCTTTTCAAAAAGCAATTGATGCTGGTGCTGATATGGTGATGACAGCCCATGTTCAGTTTCCCGCCTTTGATGACACCACTTACAAAAGCAAACTCGATGGATCGGACATTCTGGTTCCAGCTACACTTTCAAAAAAAGTGATGACAGGTCTTCTTCGTCAGGAAATGGGCTTTAATGGGGTCATCGTTACCGATGCGCTCAATATGAAGGCAATCGCAGATCATTTCGGACAGGAAGAGGCTGTGGTCATGGCCGTAAAAGCTGGTGTCGATATTGCATTAATGCCAGCCTCAGTCACTTCATTGAAAGAAGAACAGAAATTCGCACGTGTTATTCAAGCTTTGAAAGAAGCCGTGAAAAACGGGGATATTCCTGAACAACAAATCAACAATTCAGTTGAAAGAATCATTTCCCTGAAAATAAAACGCGGCATGTATCCAGCGCGAAACAGCGACAGTACAAAAGAAAAAATAGCCAAAGCCAAAAAAATCGTAGGAAGCAAGCAGCACCTGAAAGCAGAGAAAAAAATAGCTGAAAAAGCAGTAACTGTATTAAAAAATGAACAGCACACTTTGCCATTCAAGCCTAAAAAAGGCAGCCGAATCTTAATTGTGGCACCTTACGAAGAACAAACTGCTTCAATCGAACAAACCATTCACGATCTCATCAAGCGAAAGAAAATCAAACCCGTATCCCTCAGCAAAATGAACTTTGCCAACCAAGTATTTAAGGCCGAGCATGAAAAACAAGTAAAAGAGGCTGATTATATCATAACCGGCTCCTATGTCGTCAAAAATGACCCTGTCGTCAACGACGGTGTCATCGACGACACAATATCAGATTCAAGCAAATGGGCCACCGTGTTTCCGAGAGCTGTCATGAAAGCCGCACTGCAGCACAACAAACCATTTGTCTTAATGAGTCTGCGCAACCCCTATGACGCAGCCAATTTCGAAGAAGCAAAGGCACTGATTGCAGTCTATGGCTTTAAAGGATACGCAAATGGCCGTTATCTTCAACCTAATATTCCGGCCGGAGTGATGGCGATATTCGGCCAGGCAAAACCTAAAGGCACACTTCCAGTTGACATTCCGTCAGCCACGAAACCAGGGAACACCCTTTACCCATTTGGCTACGGATTAAATATCAAAACGGGAAGACCGCTTTAATAAGGAGGGACACATGAGAAAAACAATATTCGCTTTTCTGACAGGGCTCATGATGTTCGGAACGATAACCGCTGCCTCTGCTTCACCCGATTCAAAGAATCAAACGGCTAAAAAGCCTAAAGTCCAGACTGGTATAGACACGCTCTTGCCAAACTATAAAAAACAGCTCAAGGGAAAACGCATCGGACTGATCACCAATCCAACCGGAGTAGACGCATCTCTGAAAAGCAGTGTCGATATTCTTTACGAGAACCCAGATATCAAACTGACAGCTTTATTCGGCCCTGAACACGGCGTCCGCGGTGACGCCCAGGCTGGAGACGAAGTAGGCTCTTACATTGACGAAAAAACCGGGGTTCCCGTATACAGCCTCTACGGAAAAACGAAAAAACCGACTCCAGAAATGCTGAAAAATGTCGATATTCTAATGTTTGACATTCAGGATGTCGGGACCCGTTTCTACACGTACATTTATACAATGGCATACGCAATGGAAGCCGCTAAAGAAAACGGCATTCCATTTATGGTGCTGGACCGTCCGAATCCTCAAGGCGGGAATCATATTGAAGGACCAATCTTAGAACCTGAATACGCCTCATTTGTCGGATTGTATCCCATTCCATTGAAGCATGGGATGACGATAGGCGAATTGGCTTTACTGTTCAACAAAGAATTTGATATTGATGCCGATCTTACAGTGGTAAAAATGAAACACTGGAAACGAAAAATGGATTTTGACGATACCCGATTGCCTTTCGTCCTCCCTTCGCCTAACATGCCGACGGTGGAAAGCACATTTGTTTATCCTGCAACCGGGCTGATTGAAGGAACAAATATATCCGAAGGGCGAGGGACAACAAAACCATTCGAATTGATCGGAGCTCCCTTTATCAAAAGCACAGAACTTGAAGAAACATTAAACAGCCTCCATTTGCCGGGCGTTACATTTAGGGCAGCATCCTTCACACCGACGTTTTCTAAACATCAAGGAACGCTTTGCCACGGTGTGCAGCTCTATGTGACAGACAGAGATAAGTTTGAAGCCGTTAAAACAGGTCTTTCAGTCATTAAAACCATACACGATCTCTATCCTGAGGATTTTGAGTTCCTGTCAACAGGTTCATTTGATAAACTGGCAGGCAACGGCTGGATCAGGACAAAAATTGAAAATGGAACTTCGGTTGAGGACATCATAAACAGCTATGAAAAAACACTCCAACAATTCAGCAAAACAAGAAAAAAATATCTCATTTATTAGAACGTAAGCATCGTATGTTACACGTGTAACATATTCTTACTGAACGAAAGACCCTTACTTTTACACATAAGTAAGGGTTTTTTTCATGCTAAAAACCCACCCGCTTTATATAGGAAAACTTTCATTTATTTGGTACAATTTTTATTGAAAATGATTATCAATTGAAAGTTTCTGAAAAGGTGGTCTACTCGTGCAAAATGCAGTGATTTATCAACCGGTACAAATTGAATATCTAAAAAAGACAAGTGATCTCTTCTCAGAACAGCAATTAGCCGATTCATTCGTGCTGATTTTTCATTTAAAAGGAAACGGCTATATTTCGATCGGAACAAACACCAATCCTTTGCAAAAAAAGACACTTTATGTTTGTCCGCCTAACGAGACCTTTGGCTTTACGCCAGCAGCCGATGGACATATAGATGCCTGTCTGATCAGGCTTCAAAGCTATATCAAGGAAGCCGGCCAAGATATTTACACACCGTGCACAGAATCGGAATTAGCCAACCTGAAGCTTATGAATGTTTCGCATATCGAGAATCTTGCAGTCCGGCTTCAAGAGCTTGCCGCACTATGGAATGAATCGTCTCAGCTTTCTCAGCTTAAATGTGTGATTGAAGTACAAAGCCTGATTTATGACCTCTTTACTGCCAGTTTATCTGATCAAACGGATACACATTCAGCAATCGAAAAAACAAAACACTATATCGAAACCCATGCCGATACAAAAATCACGCTTGCCCAGCTGTCGCAAATGGCAGGAATCAGTGCCAAACACTACAGTGAAAGCTTTAAAAAATGGACAGGACAGAGCGTAACAGAATTTATTACGAAAACACGAATCACAAAGGCAAAACGGCTCATGGCAAAATCAAACTGCAAATTGAAAGAAATCGCACACCAAACCGGTTATCAAGATGAATTTTATTTCAGCAGAATCTTTAAAAAATATACAGGCTGTTCACCTACAAGCTATATGAAAAAACGCCGAAAGAAAATCGCCGCATACGGAAGGGGCACAATGGGCCATCTCATCCCTCTTCACCACATACCTTTTGCGGCCGCTCTGCATCCGAAATGGACGTCTTACTACTATCAGCATTATTCGACAGATATACCCGTCCAGCTCAGTGCATACCGGTTTAATGAAAAGTGGGAAGAAAACCTGTACACGTTATCACAGGCAGAACCAGATGTGATTGTCAGCATGGATTCTATTTCTCCAGAAGAACAAGATCGCCTGAATCGCATCGCAGAAGTCATGTACCTTCCTTCAGAAGAAAGCTGGAGAACCCACTTTCTGCAAACTGCCTCATTTTTAAAGGAGGAGTCCGAAGCAGAAAAGTGGCTAGCGGATTATGACCAGCAGACAACGGCCGCCAAAAAAACACTTCAGCACGTTCAAGGGCTGCGTTTTCTCTTTTTGAGGCTGCATAAGCAAAACTTCTATCTGGCTCATAACCGAAGTGTCCGCGAAGTTTTCTTTGGGGATTTAGGATTCAGCTCGGCAACAACGGCTGACACACCTTCAGAACAAGCGATTTCGTTAGAAAATATCGCAAATTACCAAGCTGACTGTATGATGCTTTTTCTTTTTAAAGAGCCGGAGACCATAGCTTACTACCAGCAATTACAGCAGACAGAAGCATGGCAAAACCTAAGCGCGGTACGAGATAACCGTGTTTATCTTCTATCCCTTGACCCGTGGAATGAATACTCAGCTTGCGGGCACGAACGCATCGTTCAGCAAACTGTTTCTTTACTATCCGGAGATTGTCCATGATAAATCAGGAATTTGTCCATGGTGTTATATCTGTTCATTCTCTATAATTCCAATTGATAATAGTTATCAATTGAACAGGAGGCTCTATAGATGAAAAAGATATCTCTTACCTTATTAATCTTACTTCTCGCGCTGACGGCGGCAGCTTGCGGCAGCAAAAATGAATCAACTGCCAGCAAGGCAAGCGGCACAGCATCTGAGAAGAAGAAAATTGAATACCTTGATAAAACATATGAAGTAACTGTACCGACAGACAAAATTGCCATTACGGGAAGCGTTGAATCAATGGAAGACGCGAAATTGCTTGACGTTCATCCGCAAGGCGCAATTTCATTCTCCGGCAAATTCCCTGATATGTTCAAAGACATCACTGATAAAGCCGAACCAACCGGAGAAAAAATGGAGCCAAATATTGAAAAGATTCTTGAAATGAAGCCAGATGTTATCCTTGCTTCAACAAAGTTTCCGGAAAAAACGCTGCAAAAAATCAGCACAGCAGGCACGACGATCCCAGTTTCTCATATCTCTTCAAACTGGAAGGAAAACATGATGCTTCTTGCCCAGCTGACTGGAAAAGAGAAAAAAGCAAAGAAAATTATTGCAGACTATGAACAGGATCTAAAAGAAACAAAAACAAAAATCAACGATAAAGCGAAAGATTCAAAAGCGCTTGTCATCAGAATCAGACAAGGCAACATTTACATTTACCCTGAACAGGTGTATTTCAACTCCACACTATACGGTGATTTAGGCCTTAAGGCGCCGAACGAAGTAAAGGCTGCAAAAGCGCAAGAGCTGATTTCATTAGAAAAATTAAGTGAAATGAACCCGGACCATATTTTCGTCCAATTTTCTGATGATGAAAATGCAGACAAACCTGATGCCTTAAAAGATTTAGAGAAAAATCCAATCTGGAAAAGCCTTAAAGCAGTCAAAGAAGACCATGTGTATGTCAACTCAGTGGACCCTCTCGCACAAGGCGGCACAGCTTGGAGCAAAGTCCGTTTCCTGAAAGCGGCTGCTGAAAAATTGACACAAAACTAATTCAGAGTAGGTTTTTGTATGTATTCAAAACAGTGGACACGTATCATATTGATTACTTCTCCATTTGCTATAGCGCTGTCACTTTTGCTTTCAATCCTTTATGGGGCAAAGCATCTCAGCACAGATATTGTTTTTACATCTCTTATTCATTTCGATCCGGGAAACACAGACCATCAAATTATATGGCATTCCCGGATTCCAAGGGCTGCCGGCGCTCTGCTCATAGGGGCAGCCCTTGCTGTTTCTGGAGCGCTTATGCAGGGCATTACGCGCAATTATTTAGCTTCGCCATCCATTATGGGTGTTTCAGATGGTTCAGCGTTTATCATTACGCTTTGCATGGTTCTGCTCCCGCAATCATCTTCGATTGAAATGATGATATACTCTTTTATCGGC
This sequence comes from Bacillus sp. FSL W8-1202, assembly GCF_038006165.1. Classification (NCBI taxonomy): domain Bacteria; kingdom Bacillati; phylum Bacillota; class Bacilli; order Caryophanales; family Bacillaceae; genus Bacillus; species Bacillus sp. FSL W8-1202. The sequence continues at coordinate 1,306,778 of NZ_JBBOUR010000001.1, read as the reverse complement.
TCAGCGTTAGGAGCGGTGTTAGTATTCGGCCTTGCCGCCATGATGCCAAACGGATTTACCCCCGTGCAGCTCGCCATCATCGGCACAGTCACAAGCATGCTGCTCAGCAGCTTATCAGCGGCCATGTCGATTTATTTTCAAATTTCTCAGGATCTCAGTTTCTGGTACAGTGCCAGACTTCATCAAATGAGTCCGGATTTCCTGAAGCTTGCCGCTCCGTTTTTCCTGATTGGCATTATAATGGCCATTTCTCTCAGCAAAAAGGTAACCGCTGTATCATTAGGGGACGACATTTCTAAAAGCCTGGGGCAAAAGAAAAAAACCATTAAAATCATGGCGATGCTTTCCGTCATCATTTTAACCGGCAGTGCCGTAGCGCTGGCCGGAAAAATTGCGTTTGTCGGGTTGGTTGTTCCGCATATCACGAGATTTCTCGTCGGCTCTGATTACAGCAGGCTGATTCCGTGTTCCTGTATTTTGGGCGGAATCTTTTTAACCCTGTGTGATCTCGCAAGCAGATTTATCAACTATCCGTTTGAAACACCGATTGAGGTCGTAACATCCATTATCGGCGTACCTTTCTTCCTTTATTTAATTAAACGAAAAGGAGGGGAGCAAAATGGCTAAAAAATATGCATTGTTCATCGCTTTGATTCTTGTTGTCAGCTATTTCAGCTTAACGAGCGGATCATTTTCTGTTCGTCCTGCTGAGCTGCTCTCCACTCTTTTTCAAATCGACCCGAATCCGCAGTATGAAATTTTGCTGTTCGATTTAAGACTGCCGCGGGTTGTCATGGCTGCTATTATTGGACTCGGTCTTGGCATTGCAGGCGCTGTTATCCAGGCCATCACGAGAAACGGGCTTGCTGACCCTGGAATTCTCGGAATCAACGCAGGGGCAGGAGCTGGCATTGTAGCGTTTATGCTCTTATTCCAAGGCCAGAAGGAAGTGACATCCATAGCTGCAGCGATGGGAATGCCGCTCTTTGGATTGATAGGCGGGCTCATCGCGGCGATCCTGATTTACATATTTGCATGGCACAGAGGCAATTTAGATTCAGGAAGAATTATTTTGGTAGGGATTGCGATCAATTCAGGATTCAGCGCCCTGTCTTTGTTTTTATCTTTAAAAATGGACCCGCAAGACTATCAAATGGCCATGGTGTGGAAAAACGGAAGCATCTGGTCTGCCAACTGGACGTATATTACAGCTGTACTCCCATGGATGCTGCTGTTTATACCGATTCTTATCGGCAAATCCCGCCTGCTCGACACCATTCGTTTTGATGAAGACACAGTCAGAAGCCTCGGCATTTCATCAAATAAAGAAAAAACCATCCTTCTCGTTGCCTGTGTAGCAATCATCAGCGCCTGTGTCTCCGTAGCGGGAAGTATGGCGTTTGTCGGCTTAATTGCTCCCCATATCTCACGGAGACTGGCTGGCGTCGAACATCGCTATATCCTGCCACTGAGCGGTTTAATCGGGATGCTTCTTGTGATAAGCGCAGACTTTGCCGGAAAACTGTTTTTTCAGCCCGCAGAAGTGCCCGCAGGCATCATTTTGGCGATCCTCGGAGTTCCTTATTTCTTATATCTGCTTTTCAAGCAAAAAAAGGGGGAGAATGCTTGAAAGGATCTCTTTCAGAACACAAAGCCGGCAACAGGAGGTTCACGCTGTACCTCCCTCCTTCCTACAGCACAGACAGCGGGGGATTTCCTGCTGTTTACGTGCAGGATGGCAGTTCTTTGTTCCAAAACCAAATCGAATTACTAGAAAGCGCCTTTCAACAGCAAAGGCTCCCTGAACTCGTGCTGATCGGTATCGAACCCGAAAACCGGCTTGATGAATACACCCCATGGCCGGCTGCATCACTCAGTGATCGGTTCACGGACTTCGGCGGAATGGGATATCACTATCTGTCTGATATAACGAACCAGTTCATTCCGCTAATCGAAGAAAACTGGAACGTCACCAGGGAACCGCAGTCAAGAGGAATGATCGGTGCCTCATTAGGCGGCCTCATCTCAATGTTCGCCATATTAAAATATCCGTCAATGTTCGGGAAAATAGGCTCTATATCAGGTTCATACTGGTACGAGAACGCAGCGGAAACCATTCATATATCTTCTTTAAAGCCCGGCACTGCACGTGTTTTCATGTCTATCGGGAGTGAAGAAGGCCGTGAAAAACAATCCATTCAGCGACATATGCTGAAAAAAACAAAGCAAGTTCATCAAAGTCTAAAAGAAAAAGGCTTCACTGAAGACCAGTTGTGTCTTTCAATTGAAAAAGGAGCGGTGCACCACCACAAGTATTTCTGCAAACAGTTCATCAACGCGCTCGAATGGCTATACGGAAAAAACCGCTCAACCCTATGAGCGGTTTTTTTATGCCTTCTGCAACATTGGTTTTAATTCAAAACGATTCAGCATATAGCCAAACAAAGCAGCCAATATCTGCTGAAACAGCATGCCGATCACAACAGGAACGGCAACCTGAGACGGGAAGAACGTAACGGCAAGAACTGCGCCGGCACTTATATTCCTCATGCCTCCCGTAAAAATAAGAGAGACTATTTCCTCTTGGCGCCTTTTCATCATTTTTCCGATCAGCCAAGCAGCGGCATAGCCTGTTAACGCGATAAAGAATACTGTTACAGCTATTCCTGCAAATCTCAAATCAATGGCTTTGAAATAAGGAGCAATCGCTGAAACTGTTAATCGCAATCACTGCCATCAAGCAAAGCTTTGAAAGAGGCGACAGCGCACTGCTCACAGACGCAGTTCTTTCTGGAGATGACATCTGATTAAACAGCATGCCCAGAAAAGAAGGAATCACGACCATTACAATCAGACCTTTCATCATTCCCCACACATCCATATGAACCTGAGCGCCGGCCAGCAATGAAAGACTCAGCGGTACGATTAGCGGTGACAGCACAGTATCAATTAAAATAATCGAAAGTGTCAAACCGACATTCCCTTTGTACATCGCTGCCCAAATCAAGCTTGTAATCCCCGTAGGAATCACAACAGCCAATGTTAAACCGGTAATCGTCAAAGGATCACCTTTAAATATAAGATGGCCGCTGCCCCAAGCAAAAAGCGGCATGAAAATATGAAGAACGAATAGTGCAAGAATCATAGGGAGAGGGTGAGACAATGCATGTCTCAAAGATTGAAAGTTCGCGCTCAAACTGCCTGCAAACGTAATAAAAGCAAAGATCCAAGGCACAGCCCATTCATACCCATTTAAAAACTGAGACAGCAGCACGCCCAGCACCACACTAGTCGGCGTTAACAGCGGCATCACTCTCCCCAATACACGGTTCAGCTTCTGAAGCATCATATGCAAGTCCCCTATTTAAAATTTCTCTTCTCTCTATTATATCAATGCTGCTTAAGTGTATGTTATATAAAAAAGCCCAGATCTCATTCATCTGGGCTTCTCTATTTTATGCCATCTGTTTCATTAGAGATTTACTCGCTTTATTCAAACCTTTTAACTCAGCTTCAATGCCTTGTTCCTTAAACTTCGCAACAATCTTATCAAGTGCGGCCGCACCAGAATCGTCCCATACGTGAGCTTCAGTTAAGTCAATCACAACCCGCTCAATATCCTCTTGATATATAAACGCATTCGTAAGATCAGTCACTGACGCAAAAAAGATTTGCCCCTTCACTTGATACGTTCTAAGCTTTTGATCCTCTGCATGAGAAACGATTTTCAGCTTCGAGATTTTTGCTACAAAGAACACGGCACTTAAAAGAACACCGACAAATACACCCTTAGATAAGTCATCCGTCACAACAACCGTAACCACAGTCACAACCATGACAATCGAGTCCGTGAGCGGCGCTTTTTTGAGACCTTTTAAAGAAGACCAATCAAAAGTGCCGACAGACACCATAACCATTACAGCTACTAACGCCGCCATTGGGATTTTCACCACGACATGACTTAACACCGCAATTAAAAACATCAGAAAAGCACCGGCAACAAATGCTGACAAACGTCCGCGACCGCCCGCTTTTGTATTAATGACAGATTGTCCGATCATAGCGCAGCCTGCCATTCCGCCAAAGAATCCAGTCACGATATTCGCAATTCCTTGTCCGCGGCTCTCTTTATTTTTATCACTGTCCGTATCCGTCATTTCATCAATAATCTGCGCTGTCAGCAAAGATTCAAGCAACCCGACAAACGCTAAAGCAATTGAATAAGGAAAAATAATTTGCAGTGTTTCAAAGGTAAACGGAACATCAGGGATTAAGAAA
>NZ_JBBOUR010000001.1:1170000-1292500 GCF_038006165.1 Bacillus sp. FSL W8-1202 | reverse complement strand
TTCCTCCGGTTTGTCACCGGCAGTCACCTTAGAGTGCCCAACTGAATGCTGGCAACTAAGATCAAGGGTTGCGCTCGTTGCGGGACTTAACCCAACATCTCACGACACGAGCTGACGACAACCATGCACCACCTGTCACTCTGCCCCCGAAGGGGACGTCCTATCTCTAGGATTGTCAGAGGATGTCAAGACCTGGTAAGGTTCTTCGCGTTGCTTCGAATTAAACCACATGCTCCACCGCTTGTGCGGGCCCCCGTCAATTCCTTTGAGTTTCAGTCTTGCGACCGTACTCCCCAGGCGGAGTGCTTAATGCGTTAGCTGCAGCACTAAGGGGCGGAAACCCCCTAACACTTAGCACTCATCGTTTACGGCGTGGACTACCAGGGTATCTAATCCTGTTCGCTCCCCACGCTTTCGCTCCTCAGCGTCAGTTACAGACCAGAGAGTCGCCTTCGCCACTGGTGTTCCTCCACATCTCTACGCATTTCACCGCTACACGTGGAATTCCACTCTCCTCTTCTGCACTCAAGTTCCCCAGTTTCCAATGACCCTCCCCGGTTGAGCCGGGGGCTTTCACATCAGACTTAAGAAACCGCCTGCGAGCCCTTTACGCCCAATAATTCCGGACAACGCTTGCCACCTACGTATTACCGCGGCTGCTGGCACGTAGTTAGCCGTGGCTTTCTGGTTAGGTACCGTCAAGGTACCGCCCTATTCGAACGGTACTTGTTCTTCCCTAACAACAGAGCTTTACGATCCGAAAACCTTCATCACTCACGCGGCGTTGCTCCGTCAGACTTTCGTCCATTGCGGAAGATTCCCTACTGCTGCCTCCCGTAGGAGTCTGGGCCGTGTCTCAGTCCCAGTGTGGCCGATCACCCTCTCAGGTCGGCTACGCATCGTTGCCTTGGTGAGCCATTACCTCACCAACTAGCTAATGCGCCGCGGGTCCATCTGTAAGTGGTAGCCGAAGCCACCTTTTATGTTTGAACCATGCGGTTCAAACAACCATCCGGTATTAGCCCCGGTTTCCCGGAGTTATCCCAGTCTTACAGGCAGGTTACCCACGTGTTACTCACCCGTCCGCCGCTAACATCAGGGAGCAAGCTCCCATCTGTCCGCTCGACTTGCATGTATTAGGCACGCCGCCAGCGTTCGTCCTGAGCCAGGATCAAACTCTCCGATAAAGTAGTTTGACTGACTACGCACATCGCTGTGCGATTTTTTAAAAACTGAATTAACAGGTACGTTTTGTCTTGTTTAGTTTTCAAAGATCATTTTGTTTACTTGCTTTGTTAAAGCAACTTTATTAGTATACAATGTCACTTCTTCAAAGTCAACAACTTTTTTTAAAAAACTTTTGGTGGAGCCTAGCGGGATCGAACCGCTGACCTCCTGCGTGCAAAGCAGGCGCTCTCCCAGCTGAGCTAAGGCCCCATAAAAATGGTCGGGAAGACAGGATTCGAACCTGCGACCCCATGGTCCCAAACCATGTGCTCTACCAAGCTGAGCTACTTCCCGATTTCCTATCTATTCTATTAAAAGATATGGCGCGCCCGAGAGGAGTCGAACCCCTAACCTTTTGATCCGTAGTCAAACGCTCTATCCAATTGAGCTACGGGCGCAATTCAATTTACAATATCCCGTTGGGATAAATGGAGCGGAAGACGGGATTCGAACCCGCGACCCCCACCTTGGCAAGGTGGTGTTCTACCACTGAACTACTTCCGCATATCGCAATAAAAAAAGCTTTCTCCTTATGAGAAACCTTGGTAATAATACATTTAATAAAGCTTCCAAGCGGGCTCGAACCGCTGACCTCTTCCTTACCATGGAAGAGCATCTTGAAAGTTTATATCCGGTTTCTTAGGACAAAAGTAATTATAGCAGTGTTTCGATAAATGTCAATACGGTTTAGACAAATTTAGAAAGGTGGCGAATAATCGTGTTTGCCACCTTTCTGCCACCTTAAGGTGGCGAATACACCTATAAAGATATTTTTGAGCAATACAGAGGATTTACTATGGTTAAATTTTGTTCTTTCTTCTTTTCAAGAACCATCTAACAATTAAATAAATGATACCTAACCAAACAATAATCGGAATAATGATACCTAAAGTCGCCATAGTAAATTCCTCCTATTTTTCTTTTATTTTACAATAAATCCTATTATTCCCCTATTTTTTCAAGTATACTACGAATGTATCAAACTTCAAATAGGAAAGAGGTAGGAAAGAAATGAAAAAACGATCTTTTTTAATGCCTAGTCTCGCCGCTTTGTTATTGGTCCCTGTTGCACCAGCATCAGCGTCAGAAACACCTCAAGTTCACACTACACCAAATGCTATGCAAGCCAAACTTGCTACGTCTCAAGCAATGGACACAGAACTCGAAGTTAAAAAACTAAAAGAATTAGGACAAGATCCAGAAAAACTCCAATTCAAAGATGGACAATCTCTCGAAGTTAAATTTGATGACGGCAGCCGAATTGTCTACTCCCTAGAAACAACTCCTACATCAAAAGAAAATCTTCCTAAGAACCTCACCCAAAGTGACGCTGACATCCAAGCCACATACAAAACATACACTTTAAGAAAACAATACTTCTATGTCACAGCAAATGCCAACATTTCTGTCAAAGCAGATATTAAACATGAAGGAAGAAGCTTAACTGTAAGAAGAGCTTACCATGGCTTCCAAGGTACATTCGCTAAAAACGATAAACAGTCCAGCCGTATCATTCGAAAAAATGCCACAAGCCCAAAAATGGGGATTACAGAAACAAGTGGCCAATTTACGTTGTATGCTTTCGGGAACATAGCTGACTACTACACAAGGAGCTATGTACTAAGAATGGATATTGATACTGCTGGCTTCGCCAACCTAAGAGTACTGCAATAAAGCAATGTTAATCAATCCTCGCAAAGCCCCCTTTTAATTTATAACAAAAAGAACCCATCTATGACGATGGGTTCTTTATTTAATAACTTTTAATGTTCTTGGAGATCCTGCTTCCCAAGTTACATATTCTTTTCTTTTCAGAGCGTCTAAAAGTCCTTTCACTGTACTCGGTGAGGTTAACCCTAACATATTCATTAATTTTCTATATGTAGGAGCAAACCCTTTTTCATTAATTTATTTTTCGATAACTTGGAGCGTTTCAAATTGTCGTTCTGTAATTTTACGCATAATTCTTGGCCCCTCTTTTATATGCTGAAGGAGAAACAGCAAGGATATTCTCGATCGTAAACGTCTTTATTTGACGGCTGCTGAAACAATAAGCGCGTATGTAACTCTGATTAATCTGCCGAACAATAATTGATCTCTTTGTAATGAGACCGTCATTTTTCATATATATCATATCTAATGGTGTTTTCTCAGTTAATGAACGTTTTAAAATCGATTCCATGCTTTCCTCCTCCTTCTTTACCATCATTTTATACGAACATTAGTTCTATCTCAAGTTGAAAAACGAATGTTTGTTCTGGTATTATTTACTCAAGGAGGCAATTGAATTGAATGATTTTGAGCAAAAAGTGTATCGGATTATTTTTAATATGACCCACTTCGGAAAAAATCCCTCGTTGGATCAATTGCTGAGAAAGACTGGGAAGGATGAACGAGCTATACGGGAAGCAGTTAAGAATCTTATGAGGAAGCGTTTGTTAAAATGGGATAAGAAAAAGAATAAATGGATTGTTTAAAAACCCCACCTTAAAAGATGGGGTTTAACAGGGTAATATCACTTAGATATTAATAGCTTTTTCGGCTACATGGAAAGTTCCAGAATCATTCATAGCAGCATATACATTTTCCACATTTAATAAACCTGCAAAAAGAATACCGATTAAAGCGGAGCTGATTAAAATTTTTTTCATTATATAGCCTCCGTAACCTTAAGTATTTGTGTTTGTGCATGTATAGTTCTCTTTAAGAAGCTTCTTCCCTCTGCATAGTTTCTTTGATTATAATGAAAGTCACCCAATTTTTCTGTTAATTCTGCAAAATCAGACCACAGGCGTTTCTTTTCCAAATAGTCTAAGCTTCGATTTACTTCTGTTTCATTATATTCTTCATATAATGAATTAATGATCTTTAATTTCGCCATATATTCTTCTTCATTAGAATCTTCAGCCCGTTTTAAAGCTGTTTCATAAAAGAACCGTGCATCCTTAGGTTTGTTGCTTTGGTAAAGTACATTTGCCATCATATATAATGATCTTACTCCATACACTGTATCAAGATGTTCTTTCATGTCTATTGCTTTTTTGAAATGCTCTTCAGCTGCAGTTAGGTTTTGGGTCCTTAAATAAACTAAGCCTAAATTATGAAAGATCACTCCAATGATCCTTTTTGTCTTTTTCTCATTCATTCCCTCAGCGACACTTAAAGCTTCTCGGTAATATGATTCCGCCTCTTTCAGCCGGTACATATCGTACATATTAGCTCCAAACATCATATTGCATCCGATCACTTTCACCTTATACAATTGATTTTTTTCAAACAAATGCTTAGCTTTTTTTAAATGATTCAGGGAAACAAAATGCTGATCAATTTGATAGTAGGCATCTGCTATTTTATAATGAAATTCAGCTTGTTCCATTTCATCTGAAACTGCAGTCAATTCTTCCTCAGCTTTACGATAATAACTTATCGCTTCCACGTATTCTTTATGATCAAATTCATACATCCCTCGGAAAAATAATGAGTAATATTTTAAAAGGCCTGTAAGTCTTTTTTGCGGTTTTTCTATTTTTTCAAGTAGTTCATCGACTGTGGGACGATCCCGATATCTGTCTTCTGGCTCCAATGAATCTAACATCAATTGATGACGGAAACACATCAATGAATAATAAACAAGTAAATCCTGATCCTCTTCCATTTCCTCTATTTCTTGCTCAACTTCCGCCTTTAAGATTTCTGCATCAGGAACACTGAATTGACGAATCATTTTATACCATTCATTGATCTTGACTCCCACTCGGGATGACGGTAAAACTTGGTCCATACATACCCCTCCCTCTTATGTCTATTTTTGTAATATTGTAACATTTCCAAAAAGTGTTTATGCCGCAAAAAAACCGCAAACTTTTTCTTCGGTTCACTTCGTTCAATTACTCATCTTCCAGGGTTTATTGTATTTCTCACTCTCTTTATATGGTAAAATTTTGTTAGTTATTGAACCAAAAAGCTTAACAAGAAAGGATATGATCATGAAAGTTTTTGAAGCCAAATCACTGCTTTCCGAAGCAGATAAACGCGCAAAGGAATACAAAGAATTAAGAAGTCAGATGGTCAATCTAAAAAAGGCCTTTAAAGCCGTAGCTGATTTAGATGACAGTGAGTTTTCCGGCAAAGGCGCCGACAACATTAAAGCATTTTACCAAGATCACGCAGGTGTAGCTGACAATTGGATTGACTTACTTGATATGAAAATTGCTTTTTTGACAAGCATTTCCGGCACTTTAGAGGAGGCCAGTTTATCTGATGCTTACATAGAAGAATCCTTCTTAGAACATGAGCTGGCTAACGCCTACACAAAATCAAAATCAATTATGTCTGAACAAAAGAAAGCGATGAAAGATATCTTACATGATATCGACGATATCCTTCCGCTTGATCTGTTTTCAACTGAGGACTTTAAAGACGAACTCACCGATGCGGAGGACAAACGCAAAAAAACAGTCGATAAACTAGGCAGCGTGGACGAAGCACTTGTTACTGAATATGCCCAATCAGAGCCAAACGAGCAATTCATCAAGAAGGACTTCCAAAAGCTTGAGGAATCAACAGGCAAAGGCAAGAATGCTACACCCATCCATTACAACGCCAAGGCGTACCGTGAGAGTGATATACATAAGAAAAAAAGTGATATTGAGAAGCGAACGGATGCTTATTTGACGATTAAAAAGAAAGAAGAAAAAGAACGGGAAATCGAAAAACTGAAAGAAAGACTGAAAAATTACGACTATGCTGATGCAGATGAATTCTATTCAATGGCTAAAACTATTGGTTACGAGAACCTGACAGAGGATCAGCAAAGGTATTTCACACAGATAGAAAACACACATGAACTCACGGAGGGCTTCAAAGGAGTCGGTGTCGGTCTTTATGATGTTGGAAAAGATACTGTAATTGGTTTAAAAGACTTAGCTGTCGGTGTCTGGGAATTCTCCCAACTCTCTGATAAGCAAAAAGTTGCCACAACAATTAGTACTGTGTTGAATACACCTTCATATGCTAAAATCATATGGCAAAATATAGCTGATTCATGGAACGATAAATTTATAAACGGTGATACATACTCAAAGGCACACTATGTTACATATGTAATCGGCAATCTAGTTGGATTAAAAGGCGCAGGAACTGCTGTAAAAGTATCTAGTAAGATCGCCAAAACTGGCGCAACTAAAGTAGATAAAGTTTTGAAAGCTGGAGAAAAGACAGCAACTAACCATGTAAATAAAGGAATCTCTAAAGGAAAAAAATACATCAAATCCTTATCTGGAAATAAAGATGAACTGGCTCTTGTAGGAATAGCTCAAGATATAGAGAACACTTACAATGTAAAGAATACATCTATATTAAAAAAAGAGATTCAATCCAAACAAGATCAATTCGTCCAAGCTGCACCATATACGCATAAAGATGCATTCGGTAACACCGTCACAACCAACTTAAAAAATGGACATTTAAAAAATGATGTTCACCCTGTAACCGGAGTACCTTATGATAAAGATGGCTTCCCAATTTTTGAACCAGTTGCCGAAGTAAAGATTGATAAATCATTATATCTACAGAAAGATACTGCACAATTTAAAAAAGCCACTGAACTATTACAGCAAGAAATTAATAAAAATCCAGAGTTAAAAAAACATTTTACAGAAATGCAGTTAAAGCAGATTTCAAAAGGCAAAAAACCAAAAGGTTTTACATGGCACCACCATCAAAATGAAGGTATAATGCAGCTAGTAGATGCAGATATTCATGGCAAGACAGGACATACTGGCGGAAGAAACATATGGGGCGGAGGTTCCAAATACAGATAAAAGGAGTTTTCAAAATGGTTGAATGGGATTTCGGAGAGCATCCTGTTAGTAACGAGGAAATTATTGAAGTAGAAAACATTTTACAAGTAAAGTTCCCAAAGGATTATTTAGAATATGTCAAAATCTATTCTGGCGCTACCCCTTCTCCCGAAACTTTTGACCTTGAAGATAGGGAAGGAGTTGCATTCGGATACTTACATAGCTTTCATAAAGAAAGTGAGTCATATATAGTTAACGTTTCAAATCGTTATCGAGATGGTAGAATGCCAGACAAAGTAATACCGATTGCGGATGATGTGTTTGGCAATGAAATCTGTTACGATTTTCGAAAAGGACTCAGTAGTCCTTCTATTGTTTTTTGGGACCATGAAATTGCACATGAAGATCCTGATAGAGCTCTGAGTCATATATGTGATTCATTTCCCGAGTTAGTTAATAAACTATACGAGGAATAAACTGTAAATCCCTTCTCATAACGAGAAGGGATTCTCTTATTTTAGTAGGGATTCAATTTTCGCTTTTGTCTTAGGTCCATAAATGCCGTCAGCAGTCAGGCCATTAACTGACTGGAACCGTTTGACTGCATTTGCTGTTTTCGGACCATACACGCCATCAATGCCGTTATTCTTCGCCCCTTTATCCGGATAGAAATAAAGAGCTGCCAGCGCTTTTTGAATCTGCCTTATGGCATCCCCTTTTCGCATAGGGCTTGTTACTCTAATGACACCAGAAGGCAGCGCATATGACGTTTTTTTGCTGCTTGGTTTAGGGCTCGAAGTGCTTGAGCCTGTGATCTTCAATACTTGGCCGACCTTGATCAAATTCGGGTTTTTGATACCGTTCAAGCTTTGCAGGGTTGCCACACTCACCCCGTGTTCTTTTGCAATTACGGAAAGAGTATCGCCTTTTTTGACTGTGTAAGTGCCCCCAGAAGCTTTAGGCGCAGATGATGACGGTTTAGAGGTTGTTTTCCCGCCCAGGGCCTTCAATTCTGCTTCAATGGCAGCTTTAACCTCTTCCCATCTTCCCTCTGACAAAATACGGTGCGGGCAATACTTACCGTTCCAGTCTTGATGTTTGCGGATTCGATCAACACCCCAGCCACGTTCTTTAAGCAGCTGCGCCACAAACTTGATTGCGAGCTTTTCTGCCGCCTTATATTTAGGTCCCCCTGACTTGCTGTAGCAGATTTCAACACCGATAGATTTACGGTTCCCGGTGCCGTTTGTGCCGTCTCCTGTATGCCATGCGTTACGATTTAATGGCAGCCCTTGAATAACCTCTTTATCATCCACTGCAAAATGAAAGCTTGTAGAGCTCGTGTTGTTCTTCATGAATGAAATTTCATTTTTTGCTGAAGCATCGTTTGCTGTGTTGTGAATAGTGATATATTCCGGAACCATGGGATTCGAACATTTCAAACTGTATTTTTCTTTAGAGACTAAGTTCTTAACCACTTTAATGGCCATAATATTTCCTCTCCTATTCTTTTTTAGATTAAAAAAGGACGCCAGCCGGCAACCTCATTTAGTTAGATTGTTTTGTTTTAAGATTGTTTTCTGCTTGTGCCCTTTGGTTGTCACGTAGTTATTTTTGAACCATGCTGCGAGTGTCGTTCCGATAGTAAAGATCACAGACACTGCTGTGTAAAGAGCATCAGCAAGCTGATTCACTTGGTCCTCCGTAATATCTAAAGGTGACTTTCCAAACATCAACATAGTTTGGTTGATAAGTGCAATTAAAAGAAGCACAGTCCGAATGACCGTGCCTTTGTCGTAGTTTTTCATTTTGTATGTTCCTCCTTATTTTTGCAAAACGGTATAAAAAATAGCGATTGCTCCGCCAATAACGCCAGTGCATACCGCTGTTATGATAGCGCCTGTGATCGAGCGCTTGATCCATGTTGTATTTTCTTCTATTTTGTTTAGTTTTTCATTCAGCGTCATGATCTGCTGATCTTGTCTATCCGAGACACGCTCAAGGGCATTGACGCGCTGCTCTATCGCTTTATTCTCACTTTTAATCTCTGATATTTCTCTTTGTAGTGCGAGCAAATCCGGTACCTCCGTCGGTTGTGACATCAGTACACCCCCCTTTTATTTCATCTTCTTCACCTCCTCCGAGGCAAAATAAAAGGACAACCGGATTTTAGGAGACGGCCGTCCCTCTTACTGAAAAGTTTCCATTCGTCAAAGATTTAAGTTCCATCACGATTTCCTTAAAACCGGTAATATCAAAAGACCAGGCTTCTGACTTCCCTTTTGTGCTAGTGGCAAACGTGCCATCGTCCACTTTTTGCCCTCTGAGGGCTCGTTTTGTTCCAGATAGGGATTTACCCCAGAATATCAATTCGCTTGTCTCAGCTGTCCCATAAACCTCAATAAGCAACGTTTTAAATGAGCCAACAGTGAACGGAGTACCTTCCCCCACTGTTTCTGTTTTATCATGAAAAACAACATCCATTGTTTTTGCTTGAGTGTCCAATGAGCTAATATTCAAGCCTTCAGTCTGAACTTTTAAGCGACCTTCATCGGTTAAGCCGCTCTTATCTATTTGCATAGTGAGCGGAGCAGCTGTCGTAATTGGAACAGCTTGTTTAATATTTATATCTTCTTCCCCAGCGCCAAGCGACTGATAAAGTAAGAATTCGGACTGTTGCAGATTACCGTTTGCATACCTAAAGCGGAAATATCGTTGTGTTAAGTGGATCCATTCAGTCTCGCCAAGTGTCCCCGCCTTAACCACTAAGGAAGATACTGTGGTCCATGTATTTTGATCGTTACTTTCTTCGATAAATAATGTACCTTCACGATCAGAATAAGCATGTCCTTTTACTTTTGAAATTAAAACCTGACCTAATCGATCTTGACCATACTGTGTATACACTTCAGTCGCTTTTAAGACTGCATTTGTCAACAGCTCAGCATTACCTGAAATGGCAGCCATCGGCACCACAAAATCTCTGTTCCCTTCTCTGTATGGCTTGGCTGCCCCCGGCTTACCGGCTGCATCTGTTGGAAATTGAAAACTATACTGCGTCATTTAAAAATTCCTCCTTGCTTTTGTTAGTCTTTAGCGGTCTATCATGGGCGTTACATCGTACTCACCCCCTTTCAGGCAAAATAAAAAAGCCCTACATGGCTTCTCCTGTGATGTCTTTATACTGTTCTGCAGTGATTAGATTTTTTTCTATTCCTTCCTGTAAATCTTCGTGCGAGCAATCTTTATAGTGGATTGCCTGCTTCACCATTTCAGGGGTAGCCCAGTTATAATATAAAGCCAGTACCCAATAATTCATTCTTCATTCCCTCCTTCTAAGGAAAGCAGCTGCAGCTTTATTTCAGACAGCGCATTTCCTAAAGTCTGGTTTAATTCTTCAAGCTGTTTGCGGGCCAGCTTTTCTTGCGACAATTCTTGAGCAAGCAATTCGACCTGATCAGGAGGCTCATATAGTGGTTTACTTTTCGATTCTTCCCACCAAGATTGTAATTCCTGCTGGGTCGGTAACGGCGCCCGGAGATTCCATTTCTCAATATATGAGCCGTTCCCGTCGTTCCGCAGTTCAAAATCCTTTCTCGGTACCGCAGTAGGGTACTTGTACATAATCGCATCATACAAAATCATAAAAGTACCTCCTATAATCTCGGATAATTTCTGCCGCCCATTTCTGTGATATCAAAATAGTTATACCATCCTGAGTTGTCAGTGATGTAACGCTGAACATCTCCGTCATATCCAACATACAGATAAATCTCTATATAATCGCCTGCATTAGCTGGAACGGTGGCGGCTCCATAAACCCCTACGTTGAATTGGGTAGAATCAGAAGGGTTTGCTGGACTGTTTCTGTAATGCGCTATATTTTTATAAATCTTTCCGTTAAGATAAATCTCCATCTCATAGTTAGCATATCTTTGAACGTTCTCGATATATAAACCTGCATTGACTAAAAACATACCGCTATTAGGACAGATAAACCGGTTATTAGTGACATCAAAAGCATTATGACTGTCTTTTATCTTTCTATTAAAACGAACTTTCTGCTGTTCACCTTTGATAAGAAGCTGTTTTCCAGTTGTACCAACATTGGCATGTGCAAATCCAGATATTTTTTCCCAAGGAGTCCAGCCAGAACCGCTCCACCAATGACGAACCCATATCCCTGTACTGTCAATATAGGTTCCTGATTCATTGCCTGTACCGTAAAAATATTGTGTAAAGCGGGAGTTATTATACTTTTCATTTTTCACAATCCCATATCGTAAAGGGTACCCGGTCGTATTTCCTTGGCCTATATCCATAAGAGAAAGGCCGAGTGGATATGATTCTCCGCTTGTTCTCGCGTCCTGAATTGCGTTTGTTCCTGTAAGAACGGTCAGTTTTTGAATAGAAAAATTTTCTTGAACAAAGGCTTTTGCATCTGAAAGAGCCTTATCAGCTTTATTCTGGGCGTTAACCTCGGTCTCATACTTATTCCAGCCGGACCAGCCTGAATTACCGTCAACATAGTTTGAATACATATTATTCTTATAATCTATAGCCACGACATATCCAAAAGTACCGTTACCGTTACTATCAATGGATGTGAAGTGAAAAAAACCTCTAGTTGATAAGGTGGAAGGAGCATTTGTCGGCTTCCCTGTTGAGTAAAAAGTTCCGAAGGTCTTGCCCGCTTTCACAATTCTCTCCAGAAAGTCGTCTGTATCAGCTATTGATACCAAGACACCTCCGACATCATTTGTAATTTTAAAAAGCTGAGCACCATTCCATTTGTCTTTATCACTTTTAGTAACATGGATATCTTTATTATCAGTGTGAACAGCCAATCTTCTAATTGATCCTTCTTCGGTTTCGTACTTTATCCAATCAGACCAGGATCCGTTAACTAAGGACTTTCTCCAAAACCCGCCATCTGAAGCCATGGCCATTGCTTCTCCATTCATTGATGACGAATACAAATAGACACCACGTACCGCTTGAGGTGGGGAATTAATGGCATCATTCGAAATGTAAAAAGTAAAAGTCTTTTTCTGCCCGATGGCGACGCTATGGAAATCATAACCTTTGCCAACGTTAATAAGAATGGATCCATCGTCTTTCGTCATTTTCGAAAGCTGCGCCCCATTCCATTTAGCTCGCTCTTCATTCGTAATATGCCGTTCCTGATCTTGATTGTGTAGATCAAAATCTTTCTTCGCGGCCTGCTGCACGTTATCAACATTCCCAAGGTCCAACTGTTCCTTTGTCACCTTGTGAGGGTTGTTCATGTCATTTTTATGTGCTGCTAAATCTTTATGCGAGTCTTGGATGCCTTTCTCCCAACGGTTCACATCATCCTCATTGATCGGATCATCCGGCAACCAGTCTATTTTTGCTTCATATGCCATTTGTTACACCACCTCAAAAGTAAATCTAAAGTCCAGCGTTCTATTGTTACTTACATCTAAATCTGTAGTTCTTTCCGTAATCACGTTGTTCTGTTCATCAAGGACCTGAACACTTTCAATGTGTTTGATATCTTCTTCTCGATGAGTAAGTACCATGACAACAGCACCCTGAATGGTTATTTCTACAATCTTTGTTTCATTTCCATTCAGCAGCACTTTCGATATTCTACTTTTAAGATCTGCAGCTGTACGCTCTCTATAAACTTGTGAAATCATGTTAAAACCACCTCGTTATTATTAAGCGTGACAGAATAGCCCACCTTTAGCTCGCTTACTTTTCGATATCGTCTGTTATTCAGAATGACAGTATCTTTTATCTGGAGCGGCTCATTCAAAGCAGCTCGCAGAGTATATGCTAAGTGGGCCGGCTTCATATTCTCTAAAGTTTCTATGAGCTCGCTCATGTGCTGCATATCATCTATATCAATATCCACGTTAAAACGGTACTCTCCGGGAAGCAGCCGGACCTGAGCGGACGGATTCTTTAAGAACCGGTTCAATGCCTGTTCAATGGCTTTATATGTTGCCGGCGGTATATTGGACATTTTAGAGATTAGTCGCAGCCTTCGGATTTCATACGTATCACCGGGCTCTCGAGGCACGTTCAATATCTTTTCCCACCGTTCAAGCCCCCAGGTTGCGGTAGTGACAAACAGCTGATCTGTCAGATCAAAGATGCTGTTATTTTGCTTCTCAAATTCCGGAGCTTCCGCTTTAAGAAGCTCGGTCATTTCCTTTAACTTGGTAAGGAACGGTGGTAGGTAAGCAGTCATTTCATCGAGTTTGCTCAATGATGTTCACCTGCCCCAATTTAGGGATTTCTATGTCACTCAGAACCAAATTTTCTGCCACGCCGTTGATTTTAATATCTGCGTAATCACTTACTGAAGGCGAATTGTAGACGATGTTATTAATCTGCGATAAGCGGATGACGTTATCTTCAAAAGCCATCTTTTTAAAGAGGTTTAATACGCCTGATTCGATTTCCTGTTTTACCTGATCGATAGAGCTATTAACCTCGGGAAGTACCTCGGCAGAAATCTCGATCTCTTTCCAGACCGCACTCTCCACCGTGACAAAGGCACCTATTGGCGCTTGTCCCTCACCTTGTCCGGGTTCTGGATCGATATAATTTTTGACCTTAGATATCAAAATATCGGAAGCGGGTTCGAGATTGGCATTTGTAATAATAATCTTGACCGTGCCATCCCCGTTCCAAAGCGGAAAGATCTTTGCCTTCCCCACTCCGTCAACTTCTTCTGCCCACTGTTTGTAGTGTGCTTTATTAGCGCTGACAGCTTCCCGGCGCACGCGAGTAAAGTAGCGTTCTCTTAAACTGTCGTCACCCTCTTCTTCCCGTCCAGGAATCAGGATCTCTTTCACAATCGCTTTTTGGAGTCCCGGTATAGTGTCTAATGACAAGAGATTTTGGCCAGAAATATTCGCGTTCCCCGCATCCCCGGCTGTTTCGCATTCCAAAGTCCCGTCTGCTGTGTATTGAAAGTAGAGGTTTTCAACAAAAAAGCGGGAACCCACCGGAATGGTTACACCTTCAGTAAACTCCGCCGCCCTGACTGCTTTTGTGGCAGCCGTTCGCTCGATGCCGGCTTCTGTAGCTCGACGATCTAAGAATTCCCCTTGTGCTGTGTCCGAGAAGACAAGTTCCAGCACCGTATCAAGCCAAATATAAGACTTGGCCAATTCTGCAGCTGCAGGAGCTAATGCATTATAAATCACGCTGCCTTCCCTTGTATCAATATCCGCGGAAATACTGTTCAGCATCCGGTCCATAATTTCTTCAAAGGTTTGATCTTCAAACATCCTCACCAAGCACCTCCTCGATCTCCAATGTTCCCTCGTCAGTTTCGACTGTAAAGGAAACATGGAACGAATCGCCATGTTTTTCAATCTCAAAATCTGACACAGAGGAAACACGATCGTCATAGATCAGCGCTTCCTCTATCAGCCGCGGAATCTCCATTTTCTTATATGCGTCTGTTGTTTCATTATCTGCCAGGACGTCTTGAAGCTCATTTCCAATGTCATGACTGAAAACAGAATAGGCGTATCGCTCAGTATGAAGGGATAAATATACAAACTGCTTGATCGCTTCAAGGCCTGTTATCATTTCATTTGTGATACGGCCATTTTCAAAATCTATTTTGTAGGTTTGCGAGGTTTCTATTACTTCGCTGTCATCTTCAATATCATCAAATTCAATTTCTGGCGAAAGGGCCAACTCAGGCACCCCCTATATTTTGTCGAGAATAAAAAATGATTGTCCGCCTTTTAAGGAGACAACCATCACATTCTCACCCATCTTTAGTTCTTCATCTCCTCCAGCGCACAGCCGCTTAGGAATAATAATCAAATCAGACGGAATAATTAGCTTTTCATTTTCATTGAGTTTAATATCAACAGGAGAAACGGAAACCACTTCAGCCGGCAGGATATCCACCGGCGACTCTGAATCAACGGCACCGACGGCCAAGTGCTTGATCGCTTCACTTAGTCTCATGAGGAAACACCATCAGGAATAGAGTTTTTCTCCACAACATCAATGGTCATCGTGTGTGTGGATCCTTTAAATTCATGTTTGTCTGTATCGATCCAGTATGTTTTCTTAACCCCGACTTCCGGAATTGAGATATAGACAGGCAAGCCGCTCTGAAGATCCGGAATCCCAATCGCCTGAATACTCTTGAGTTCTTTTTTAACACCTTTTTTCTGTGCTTGTTTGACTTTCGCACGCTCCTGAAGCTGTGCCTGGTTAATGTTATCAGAAACCGTTTCGACATACTGAAGCACACCATATTTACTGATGCCTGAGCTGTCACTTGCGGAGGCTGTGTATGTTTTATTGTCTTTCTGCCGGCGGAGCTTTACTTTTGTGGCCGTGTCATTAATTGAAGTGCTGTATTGATAGCCGGTGATGTTCACACCCGTCTCCAGCACCCATACTTCTGACGGATCAGGCCAAGTGCGAAGGCCAAGCTTTCCCTTCGCAGAATATAATTGATAATTCCTTCCGGTTTGGCTTTTCGTTTGTTTCAAGGCTTTCAGAATCATGTCATAAAGGCTCGTATCGTCTTTGAACACAAGTGATTTAATTGTATGACCTGTGTTTGCAATAGACGTTGTGGGAATCTGAAAGTCTCTTGCCAGACGTTTTATGATCTCGTCTGCACGCTTATTAGAGAAAACATAAACATCCTTGTTTTTGACCAGATATTGCAGCATATCATAAGCCGTAAAGGTCAGCCCGTGTTCTTCCGGATTGCGAGAAAACACAATGCCCCGGAACAGTTCTTTGCCCTTCCACTTAAATAAAACTGTATCCCCTTCAGATACGCTGTAATATGAATGGGTTCCCTGTTTCGTAATGATCTTGGCCGTGATCGATCGCGGCGCCTGATATCGTTGTCCCTCAAGTGAAACACTTTCAGTTACCAGCTCAAGCCATTCCGTTTCTTTAATGACGAAAAGTTCTATCATGTCATCACCTGCTTTTTATGGCATAAGACTTCATTTCTATATAAATAAAAAGAGAGGTTTTATACCTCCCTATCAAACCTATAAAACTTCACTGCCTCAATTGTTTTCATTGTTTGTTGTTATGCTTGCATTTTCAACATTATCTGCTTCACCATGACCAGGTCCAAAAAGATTTAAAATTACAACTCCTACAAGAATTAAAGCAATCCCTGTGACACTGGCGACATTAATTTTTTCTTTCCAAATCAAAATTGAAATTATTGTGGTAGCAATAATCCCTATTCCAGACCAAAGTGCATAGGCGGTATTCAATGGAATGGTCTTCATTGCAAGTGATAGGAAGAAAAAGGAGCCTATATAAGCAATAATTGTACCAATAGTAGGGTAAAGTTTTGAAAAACCTTCGGCTGCCTTGAGCATAGAAGAACCAATAAGTTCTCCCGAAATTGCAAGCACTAAATATAAATATGCCATTGTTATTTCTCCCTCCTGTAAAAAAATCAAATAATTAAAAACCTGTGTTTTAAGCGCAACCTCTATAGGTTAATTATTTTTATATTCGTTAAAACTTTACAAGAAAGAGAAATTGATTATAAGTCTTTTTTTAGGAAAAAAATTGTGCGCAAGGGACTGCCGATCCAGTAATACCAATAGATTAACCTATGCCTCCGAGATACTTATAGCCCTGAATTGGTTGCCTAGCATTTGAAAAAATAAAACGAAAAAACAAACCTGTTCTCGTATCTATTAGGTATAGCTAGTACGAGGAGCCATACCCATGTCACTGCGGTATCTTTAATTTTTGACCAGGAAAGATCCAGTGTCCTGGCTGCCTGATATTCCGTTTGCTTCGTTTGATCATAGCCTTTTTATTGACGTTCCAAATCTTGCGCCATTTTGTGCTGTCCCCATAAAATTTGCCGGCAAGGTCCCACAAGGTATCCCCTTTTTTAACCGTGTATGTTTTAGGAGCTGATTTAGACGGCCGTTTTTTCTTCGTCTTTTTCTTTTGTTTGATCTTCCGCGGCGCAGCGGTTTTGTATTCCTTCAGTTTGATTTCATAATCACGATCACCTATGTCTTTTTGACCTTCACTATAAGAAAAGCCCTCAATGCTGCAGGTGAAGTTTATTTTCGTGCCAGTAATCAAAAATTGAACCGGCTTTTTCGCTTTTGCCCATTTCTCAATCTTAGCGATAGCATTTTCAGGAGAAGGAAATCCCTTATACTCAGCAAGCGGACTGTGTTTCTTTGGAAAAAAAGAAGAGAACGAAATCTCTTTCGCTCCCGGTTTATCTATAAAAGTGATCTCCCCAAAACTAGCCACTTTTACAGACTCATTTTGAATTGTGTTAGATATATCAATTTGTTCAGGAAGGACAGGAAGCCGCAGCTTGTCCTTCCCTTGTGAAATCCAGAATTCATAAACAGATCTAGTCAAACGCGACGACTCCCTTCGTTCCAATGTTAATATCTTGTTCAAGCTCTTCGACAAGAGCCTGTTTAATCTTGGCTACAAGACTATTCATGTCTTGGTCATTGTGAAAGTGCTGATCGCCGTTAAACTGAATAACGACCTCTTTACCTCCTGCAGCGGTAACAGTTGTTTGTTGACTGCCTGTCGTGGCAGCAGTTACCTGGCCAGATGATAATTCAGTTTGGCCTTTTTGTACAGGATCCGTGACTTCCATTCCGAGAGCTTTAGCTGCTTGAGCCAACAGATAGCGGCCACGTATGCCCCGCTCCTCCGGAATGATCCATTCACGTTTATTTCCTTCACCCACACGTGCAATTTGTTCTCTTGTGATCAGGCCGCCGTTAGCGTAACCAACATACGGTCCACCGCGTCTCAAGCTTTTAATACCAGGTACATTATCAATAGAGCCGTATCTGCTTTTGATGTAGCCAATCGCGGCAGCAGCGTTGTGAATCGGGTTTCTAATGTTACCCATGCCTGGTGCTTTATGTGCGTTAAAAGTAGTCGGTACTGTCTGCATGAGCCCTTGAGATGGATTGCCTGCCTTTGCGTTACTATCCCACAGGTTAATGGCGTTAGGGTTGCCTCCTGATTCAAACTTTGCAATTGTCATCAATCCTGGAAGCCAGCTTAATGGTGTTTTTGTGGCCATCATTGCAGCCATAAGCCACTGTTTAACATTTCCGCCTACTGCGCCCATTCCGGAATAAGCAGCTGCCAGTGAACCTGCTTGTTTTTCAGCGTATTTTTTCACATCGACAGAATCCAGTCCTTTTACAACACCGACAGAGGCAAAACGCCCCAAGCTCATCATGACACGAGAAGGTGAATGGATATCTAACTCTTCACGGAAAGCTTTCGCGACTTTTTTTGCTAGTTCCTTGGCTGCCTCATGGACCTCACTGCCCTTTGAATTCATACCTGAAACAAAATTCCCGATCATTCCGGTTCCCCAGCCGTTTGATGATTCTTTAGACTTCAAAAACGGCTTATTCACATGTGTATTTACATACTGATCAGTGCCAGTTTGTGAACTATTTTGACCGGAAGCAAACCCTTTGATCGTACCAGTTCCCCATGAAGAGGATTTATTCACAGTGTTCTGGAATGGTGTTTTGACTTTCGTCTGCAGGAAGCCATCTGTACCGGTTGCCGTACTGTTCTGGCCGTTAGCATAACCATTGACCACTTGTTTTCCGTAATTCGGAGAGTAGGAGATCAAATTTTTCATAGGCTGGCCAACGTTTTTCTGTTTCCAAGCATCCATTGAAACGACGTTATCGCCAATACCTTGATCAAAGCCCTGCGTGAACTGTTGACCGAAAGAAGCAGCCTGTTCATTAAGGCTCGATGTGTCAATGGTAGGAGATACTGTAGCGGAAACAGTTGATCCGCCAGCTAATGGAGAAACAGCAGCTTCTCCACCTGCTGATGAAGCAGAAGCCATGTCATCAACAACGCTCATCCCTAGTTTAGAAGCAGCCTGAGAAAGAAGCATTTTACCGCGTCCCTTGTTGTTATCAACAGGGATAACAAACTCTTTACCCGCTTCACCAATCCACGAAATGGTTGGTTTCGTAATAAAACCGCCCGTCGCATTCCTTTCAGCTTCAAGAACGCTTTTTTGTTTAGGAAAAATACTTGTTGGCGCTGATGGCTGAGACTGAGCAAGACCAATTCCTCCGCCACCGCTAGAATTTTTACCGGATGAGGATTTACCAGATCTTTTTTGATGAAGACCTGTTGCTTCTTCACCTCTCCCTATGATATTGCCTATGATCTCCCCTCCAGCATCAGCTAATCCTTTTAGCTTAATGACCCACCAGAATGTATCTTCAAACTTCTCCTTAATTCCGTCAGCAATTTCACCTAATGGATCACCCACATTTTTAGTAAACCAAGTTTTAACACCTTTCCATGCGTCTGTCACTGCAGTTTTTGCTGACTCAAATTTTTCCGAAATGGATTTTTTGGCATCTTCTACTTTTGAGACAATCGGATTCCAAACATTTTCACTGAACCAAGCCGAAACTGCACTCCACTTGTCAGAAATCCATGTCCACGCTTCGTTAAGCTTTGTCCAGATCCAGTTTGCTGCATTAGTGACAGCATCACTCACTGGCGTCCAAACATTATCCATGAACCAAGTTGAAACTGTAGACCATAATTCTGAAATAAAAGTCCATGCTTCGTTGATCTTCGTCCAAATCCAATTTGCTACGTTACTAACAGCGTTACTGATTGGGTTCCAGACGTTGTCATAAAACCAAGTTGCCACCTGAAGCCATTTTAATTGGATCCAGATTCGCGCATAATCAATATGTGCTTGGATCCAGCCAGCAACAGTTGCAACTGCATTACTAATTGGATTCCAGACATTATCCATGAACCAAGTGGAGACAGTGGACCATGTATCTGAGATCCAAGTCCAAGCATCATTTATTTTTGTCCAAATCCAATCAGCAGCATCAGTGACACCGTCAACTAATGGATTCCAAACATTATCCATGAACCAAGTCGATACAATCTTCCAGAGAGCTTTGATACCATCCCAGGCAAATAAAAAGGCACCAACTACTAAATTTATGATCGGAACAGCAGTGTTATAAATAGGTGTCCACACGTTATCCACAAACCAGGATGACACGTCATTCCAGGTATCAGTCAGCCATTTCTTAGCATCCTCAAATTTATCGGTGATCTTATCAATCTTGTCTCCGGCCCAATCACTAACAGGGGTCCAGACGTTATCCATAAACCAATCTGAGAAATCAGACCAAGTATCCTCAATCCAATCGACGGCATTTCCTGCACCGTCTACAATTCCATCCCATGCTTTTGAAGCGCCGCCATCATCAAACCACTTGCCAATAGAGGATCCTAAATCAGAACCCCCTATACCGCCTGCGATACTACCGACAACTCCACCAACAGCAGTTCCGACAACAGGGACAACAGAACCAATGGCTGCTCCCGCGGCTCCACCTGCAGCAGCTCCACCAAGATTCCCGGCGAAAGAACCAACTTTCTCACCTGCATTTTCTTTGTTCATCCCGAGTAAATCAGTTGCCGCTAATGCAGTTCCCAAAAGAGGGATACCTTTCGCAAATTTACCGACACTCTTTAGAGGACTTAAAACTTTCCCGAACTTCGAGGCTCCGCCTGTCGCTCGGCCTGCTGCACGAAGTTCTGATCTGGTGGTGTTTACTATAGCTCTCGAACCTGCGCTTCTAACAGGATCAGCTGCCGTTCTTCCTGAACGCCTTCTTTCTAGCTGTTCGGATGACACAGTAATAGATCTGTTAGAAGGATTCACACTCGTTGGATTCCCGCGTCGGCCAGAAGCATTTTTCCCTCTCCCTTTACGGCTGCGGTCACTTCCGCCGATACCATTACAAGAGCAACAAGTTAAGCCGCCGCTCCGAGGTAGACTCGTTGGACTCGAAGCGGTTCCAGAACGTCCGCATCTTCTCCCTGTATTACGAGTAGCCTTTCCATTCCGTCTTCCGCTTCGTGTATTAGGATCACCGCCGGGAACACGGTTGGGAATTAACCTCCGAATTACTCCCGCTGCGTCGCTTCCGACAGTTCCAATTCCTTTCAAGAGCGGCCGTAGGATTTTCAAATATGCAATCAATCCAATTAAAGGAGGAACCACAACTTTAAAGGCTGTTTTTAAATCGTCCCAATGATTCACCGTCCACTCAATGGCCACATTCAGCTTGTCACCTATTGCCTCGCCAAGATCAGTAATATCCTTTTTGATCTCTTTGAGTTTTTCTTGACCTTCCTTGCTGTTTAGGAACGAGTCGATCTTATCAAAGGCTGGGCCTAAACCGGTAAGCAGTGAGGTTCCCATATCCTTAGATATGCTTTCAAAATCCCGCATGGCGTCATTAATCGGTGTCATCGGGTTATTATCCCGAAGCTGAGAAAAGCTGCGTTCCAGTTCGCCTGTTGTTTTTGCACTTGTGCCAATGCCTTCAGCCATATCTAAAATCGGCTGCTTCAGGTCTTCATATTGCGTTCCTATTAGCTCCGTGGCGATAGATGCCCGCTTAGTCTTGTCTTTGACTTTTGATAAGGCATCAGCAACCTTAAATAAGCTTTCTTGACCACTAATTGAACCGTCTTTAAACCCTTTGAACATCTTCTCTGTTTCTTTGGCACCGAATAGCGATTTGAACGCGTCTACTTGACTATCAGACATTTCAGTACGGCGAATGTTAAATTCACGCATACTGTCAGCGAGGTTGTCGAAGTTTCTGGCCCCACCCTTTGTCCCTTTAATCATGGCGTTAGCGATCTGGCCGCCTGTGAGTTTCATGTCTTTAAAAGTGGAACTGTATTCATTCATCGTGTCCAGCAAATCGTCAGCCTGGTCACCGGCGTTCCGATACACATACGCGATTAAATCCCCGCTGTCCTTCCCGGACATTTTCAAGTTGTTGTACATTGAGCTGAAGGCCCGGTCCACTTCCGCCTGATCAGCATTCATAAGCTGCGCGATCTTGCTAGATGACTCTGTCAATTCCGCTAGGGCTTTTTTAGAAGCTCCTGTCTGTTGTGACAAGGTTCTCAGAGATAAGCTGACTTCTTCCCGGGACCCTCCCGCTTTGTTGTCATAATAGATCTGGTCTGTCATTCTAGCAGCGTCTTTTTTGCTGACTTTCGAAGTCGCTGAAACATAGGCGTCTTGGGACATAGCACTTTTCCCGCTACCCATAATCGCACCAGCTGACAGTCCGCCACCAACTGCCAGGGTGACAGCAGCGTTTTTCAGACCGTCTAATTTTGCTTCAATTGCATCCAGAACCCCTGAAGCTTTGTCTTTAATAGAAACCGTAGGCTCAGCATGTTCGCTGTCTACATCGGACACATGGCGCCGAATCTCATCTAATTGGCTTGAAGCACGATCACGAACTGAAACAGTAGGTTCAGCATGCGAGCGGTTCAAATCTGAAAGGCCTCCACGAATCAAGCGAAAACGTGGTGTAGCCTGATCATTAACGGAAACCGTCACCTCATGGCTGCCTTCCGTAAGATCCTCCGTTTGTTGGCGTATAGAATGTAAACCATTCGAAACCCGATCATCCAGACCAACTTCAAGAGATCGAGCCCGTCCGGTCAAGCGGCTTGCTGATCGGTCAATACGTCTCATAACCCGCTCTGTTCGATCTTCAGCATCAAAAATAAGAGGGCCATTAGCGGCCCTCTGAAGTCTTTCTGCATTCCCTTGTATCTTTCGAAGCTTGCGGGTGATCTTATCCTGTAAATCAAACGTAGCTGTTAGTTTAGCCATAGTTAATTACCTCCCTTCTTCGCTTCCTTTTCTAACAGCTCAAGCTTGTAACTGATCAAACCATATAAAAGCGCCTTGAACTCTCTCGGCGCCTCATATAGTTCTTGTAATTCTGACGGGGAATATTTGAGCTCGTGCATAGCGTAATAAAGATACACAGTCTCTTTATCCCCGTCCTTTATTAGTTTTTTGCTGCTTCTTCAAGGTCTTCGGGATCATCCTCAAAGCCATTGATCTCAATTGCTTTGTTCAGCCAGTTTGCATATTCACCGCCGACAGAAAGAACACGTTTTGCAACTTCCACCGGATCCTCTGTTTTGTAAGCTTCGCGCAGTTCCTTAGATTTAAAGTTCGGGTAAACAGTCGTTTCAACGGCAATACGAGCATAGAAACGTTGGCTGTCCAAATCCTTCACACGGCCGCGGCCTTTTACATTCTTGTAAGTGGTGTTTTCTTTCTCCAACTCGTCAATTCGTTCTGTCGTGATCGCTTTGAAAATAAATGGTACGATATTTCCTTTTTTATCAACAAAACGTTTAGAGATCGGCACTTTGATTTCTTCGGCTTCGATTGTTTGTCCTGGCATAAAGAATGAAAGATCATATGTTTTTTCGTTTTGTTTTTCGCTCATGTTTATTAGCTCCTTTGGATATTAGATTTAGTTGACTCTTGCCAACAAAAAAAGACAACCGCTATACGGTTGTCTAGTGTATAATTATTCCTGTACATTTGTCCGGCTAACTCAAAGGTGGTCTGCTGGCTAAATCCCCCACGAAAGGGGGTGACGCCTATGTCAACATTTCAAGCACTTACTTTAATGCTTGGATTTGGGATGTTTATCCTCGCACTGTTGACGTATTTAGACAAAGTCGGGTAAGTCAGGGCTTTCACAAGCCCCTTCTCCCCTAAGAACCGTACTTGTCTCTTTCAAGACATACGGCTCAAGCCTTCCATTATCCAAGACAGTTCATTTCCTTTTGATGTCTTTGTATGTGGCAGGATGTATGTATAAGCCTTAGATTCTTGTACTCATCCTTTCCACCAAGATACTTAGGTATGATGTGGTCTACCTCAAGTGATTCTTCGCCAACTAATGATTGTTTACATAGTTCACATTTGAATTTTGTCTTTTTTGCCAACTTTTGCTTACTTAAAGTGTTGAATCGCAAGAACTCTTTCTCATCCCGTTTTTTCCAGTATTCTTTTAGCGTAGGATCATCTGGACTGTTTTTGAATTTCACCATCAGGTGTCGTTTGATTGGTACCCATCTGAATTTCTTAACTTGTTTCGTAGTATCATTTGGGTCGGTTAATATCCATTTATCTTTACTTACGCCAGTGTGATCAGGTCTGAAATATTGCTTCCTAATCCATCCCCACGACTTTCCACTGTGCATTCGTTTAAGGAATTTAACCGTCTTATTGAATACATGATGATCCATTATGCTAAAGGTTTGACTAGCGACTTGGCTTGACCAGTAATTTGCAGCTCCTCTAATGACGGGATTAAGTTTATAAATAAGCTCTCTTACAGGTCTACCTAAGTAAGTTTTAAAAATGTCATTTATAGTCTGCTTGGTCTTTTTAATACTGGCATTGGACGGTTTGATTAGAAGTCTTTTTTCGTCCCTGCCTCTATTCCTTACTTTATATTGTCTGAGATTGAAGCCCAGAAAGTCGAACCCTTCAGTTATGTGGGTGACTTTCGTTTTATCCTCGGCTAATTCAAGCCCTCTTTTCTTGAGATAAGGGGCTAGTAATGTATACATGTTTTCAGCTTCATCTCTTGTTTTGCAAAGGATGACGAAGTCATCGGCATACCTAACTAGCGCATTAGATCCTCGTTTAATATGAATACCTTTGTATTCTATCCCGATCTCCTTTTCCATCCCATGTAAGGCTATATTAGCTAGGAGAGGTGAGACGATTCCACCTTGTGGTGTACCTGTCTCAGTTTCGTGGAATGTGTCATTATTGACATACCCAGCTTTAAGCCATTTATAAATCACATTTTTGTTTGGGAAGTCTTGAATGCACTCTAAGATATACTGGTGATTTAAATTATCGAAACAACCTTTGAAGTCTCCTTCAAAAATCCAAGTTTTGTTGCTCCTCGAATTCAATTTGGTAAACAGATTCTCGATTGCGTCTATGGTGCTTCTTTTAGGCCTAAACCCGTAAGAAGTGGCTTCGAATCGCGATTCCCATTGAGGCTCCAAGGCATTTTTAATGATATTTTGGTAGATTCGATCTTTTATCGTCGGTATTCCAAGAGGTCTTAACTTGCCATTCTTTTTTGGAATATACGTACGTCTAGCAGGTTTGACTTTGTGATGTCGTATTGTCTGTCTACACATTGTATTGTATAGCTTTATTCTTTCTTTAGGTGACAGAACTTTGTATCCATCTACACCTGCGGTGCGTTTCCCTTTGTTTATTTGTGTGATTCTTTTAATTGATAGTAGCAAATTGGCTTTACTTCTTATCATTAGTCGTTGAAGTCGTTTAACTTTCCGTTTTTGACCTAACTGTTCGGCACGAAAAATCCGTTGGCGTAGTCTCTTGACATATTTATTGATGTTTTTCCAATTGATTGATTCCCAATTGGTAATATGTAGAGAGGAAGACGCTGACTTATGTTTTTGATAAGTGTTCATATCTTAACCTCTCTTTTTTAGAGTTCTACTTTCCGTTTTTTCTCGTGTTGAAGACCATGCGGAATTCTGCACGCTTTCACGTCATACCATAGGTACTATCCATCGAGTTATGTTTTCCCCTAGGCTTTCGCCCTGATGGCTTTTGCTTACTCCGCAATCCTTTACCCCCTCCGCATTGTGACTTCTTTGCAGTTGTCCTACTCCTGTATTGGAGAGCGAGTGGGGCTTACCAAGTTCCACTTGTAATAGATACGATAAGGTTAGGTATTTCCTTTACTCCGATAGTTCTGTGGGTCGTATCACTGTGTCTTTTTTAATACACATTTCCTGACTATTCGACAAATGTATCAACGCATTTCATTTGCTAGGTCTGACGAAGATTATAGAAATTCACTTTCGTTTACCATGCCTATCTTTCCCTCGCCCGACTTCAGTGTGCGTTCACCTACGTCTTAGGCTTTCTCTCATGCAACCAACCTTTCGATTACTCAAAAGGCTGTTTCGAGTGGGAATATCCCTTACGACTGGGATAGCGTTTGCACTATTACCAAGCGACTTCTTGTCGCACAAGAAATAGACCACCCTTTGAGCCTGCAAACTTGTAAGGGTTGGTCCATAGCGTACCTTCATAGCCAGCGCTCCACTGAGGAGCCAGCATTTGTACAAGCCGGAGTGCGCCAACACTCCGGTATTTTTATTTTATGCAAAAATCTAATGTTAAAACATCTGTTTTTTTACATTAGTCATCACATAGATGACTAATGTAGTAAAGTATATACCCAGTATATACCGAGTATATACCGTTTGCAATCCAAACAGAGAATTAACTCTTATTATAAATAAGCGGTTAATTAGAACGTATCCTTCAGCTTTTCAGGAAGGTCAAAGTCCTCAAAGGTAAACGGTACCTCTTCCTCTAATGCCTCAGAATCAACGTCAAGCCCTGCAATTTTCGCAGAGTCAAAATTCACATCATACAGCGTGACACGCTCAGTTCCGCGACCGGAAGACGCATCATCCAGCACCGCTTGCAGAGTGAAATACGGATCTTCGCCTTTTTTCACATAATTAAGCATCAGCTGCACAAAGCGGGATGTGACTTTATAAAATGTTGCTGTGCCTGTTCCGTTTGCGCCTGTTGTTTTATGACCGGTCATGCGGCGCCCCATAACGTTGACTTCAGATTTATTTTTCTCCACATTCGCTTCAAATGTTTTGATAAACGCCAGTTCCTCACCGTCCAAGAAAAGGCGTCCCTCTTTACCAGATATCGTATTCTGCGCTTTAAAAGCCACCTTACTTCACCTCCACGTTAAAGTAGAATTTCTCAGCTGCATCAACTGGCTGCACAGCAAGATCAATCAGAAAACCGTCACGATCGCTATTCAGGGCAATTGTGATGTCATTCTCTGAATCAAAATTTGTAATGCCCCCATTATCTTGAAGAACACTCAAGTATTGAGTAATCAACGTTTTCACGAACTGAAGGCCGTCATTTGTAGCAGGGACGTCGCTTCCGCTCGCTTTACGGGACTTAATCAATGCTTTCAATTGTGATGTCAGGTCATTATTGATTGCATCCAGCACACGGACAATTTTGTTCTTTTGAAACATCTTATTTTTCTCTGCTGTTAGGCTTGTGAGTGAGTTAATATCCTTTTCAACTGAAACAGATTTGTCTCGAGAATCATAAGTAAACAGGAATTCCCCATTCGCCAGCCGCTGAATTACCTGGTCATTATCCAATCGTGTAAGGACGTCCACCGCTCCTGCATACTCTACAAACGTAAGCGACTGATTGAACGTAGCACCCGCACTGGCGCCGGCTACCCAAGCAGTGGCTTTTTCCGGAGTGATCTCTGTTCCATCTTCAAGCAGAACCCCACCTGTGACATTGATAATGCCTTCGTGATCACCTTTGTAATTAGAGAGTACGCCTTGAACCTTTAAGCCTTGATTGTCTCTCAGCCGTTTGATGAATGCGACAAACGTTGCTTTCAATTGCTCGTTATCCTCAACAGGCAGCGCGATTGTGTCAAAGTATTCAGTTTCAGCCGCTTCCAAGAAAGCAGTGTAATCAGCATTTGTCGGTGTCTTGTCTGTTCCACCTGACAAGCGGATTCCGGAAGATGCCGGAAGATCCCCGCTGACGTCCTCCGGAGCTGTGCCTGTTAGTGGAATAGAAACTGTTAAATCCCCTTTGCCTGTAAACTCGACAAACTTATTTGCTTTCAGTTCCTCAGCTTTGGATACCGTTTGTTTATCCACTTCTGACTGATCAAGGTAGGTTGTGACATCAACTTTTGAAGAATCAATAACGTTTTCTGTAATTCTGATAATGATGTCATTTCCTTTAGTTCCGCCATAAAGAGCGGTTGCTTTCACGCCTTCACTAATGTCTGCTTGTGCGCGTAGCCCCTCCGTCAAACGGTAAAGCAAGACTGTACTTGCCTTCTTCATTGCCTCACGTAAAAGCAAAAGTGATGGATCATCGATGTTAAGCCCCACTTTTTTATTCAAATCCTCGATGGAAGAGATAGAAATGAATTTCTTAACCTCTCCCCAGCTGGATGCTATCGGCAGCGCAACTGTCCCGCGTTCACCAACTGATACACGATCCTCTGCGGTCGTTTTAAAGTTAAAATAAATACCGGCCCGCTCTTTTTCCTTGCCGACTGTAAATGTTCCGCCGTTCATCTATTTGACCTCCTTCTGAAGAAACTGAGTGATCAGCTTCTTCGCTTCTGATTTAGTGATGCTGTTTTTTTCTACATGAAAAAGAGCACCGTCAAACACCTCGGGCTTTACCCCAAAGAGCTCTCGACTGTGCTCTCGCAATTCCTTAATATAAAAAGCGTTTTCCACTTTCTCTTTTTTAGTGGCCATCATTTCACCCCGCTTGTAAAATCAAAGTTTTCAAGAGAAGGATGCTGTTCTCGTTCATACCAATAGCGACTCGTCCAATTTAGAACAACGCTCGCATAATCATCTGAGATACGGGTTTCTATACGTGATAAGCGAATAAAATCCCCCGTATCTTCACCAGATTCCCGTATGAGCGGAATTAATCCCCTCTTACTTCTAAGTGTATCCGCAATCCTTTCCGCTTCGTTATGAGCCTCCTGCGCGTTTTCGTGAAAGAGTTTCACGTTTAAAACATAGGATTTTTGAAACGTAGATACTGTGTCCACCCCATCGACTGTGGAAGCCGGTGGAATGTAAAGAGATGGGACAACAAAGTCCTGCGGTATTTCTTTTTCATACACTTGTACAGGATACAGTTTGTATAGGTAGCCCATAATTGAGCCCACTTCTTGATTCATGGCAGCACCGCCTTAAAATTCTTCATCGATCCACTGCTGCAGCTTCCGCTCAAGGCTTCTCTCAAACATTAGTTCAAAGATGGCCATAGCATTATCCCAAAAGCCTGATCCATCAACCCATTGGAATTTCAGCAGCATTCCGGTTTTGGCAGCAGGATCATATTCGAACCGTTCACCCTTCCAGCGTCCGGGGACCCACCGGCGATCCTGATTTTTAGACGGATCAATTGTAAAGTGACCATCATTCACATATGAGGCGTACTCCAGATTTGTTCCGACATCCAGTTTTAAGCTGCCTGATGACATTGAAAAAATATTGTCCTGGTCACCTTTCTGAAAGGAATTGAGTAAGCGGCGGGTGTCCACGGTCTTTGTCCTGATGATCTCATCTTGGATGGTATCTAAGAACTCAAAACCCATTGCTTCAAGCCACTGCTCATATTTCCTCTTCAGTCCCCCTCGAGAAGCCCGGTCTAATGATTGTATGAACTGATCGAGACCCCTAATTTTCATAAGTATTCCAACTCCCGGACTGCCGTCACTTCCCAATGATGATTCTTGATCTTGCGCGGCTTTTGTAATTTATAAGCTGTACCTTCCCAAATAACCCTGTCGTTCAAGCGAATATCTGCAGAAGCTGGGAAATGGACCAGAAATGATTGATATATGGTTGTGTTCGGTTCCAGTTGCACAATGGATTGGTTCTTTTCTGTGAAGTAACACGGCTGTCCCGCTATATCTGGAACTTCAGGATATGAAAAAGCCGGCTGAACATCTTCAACCGGCACCCCAAAGGATTGTTTTTTGTTTTCTGCTTTCTCCTGCAGATGATAAACGTCGCATCGATGAGTTAATAAAGATCGATAGCTCATATGGACCTCATTCGCATTTTTACTTCTGTACCTTCCAAACTTGGCTCAGATGGTACAACATAATCTTTAATGAGTGTGTAGACGTCTGGTTTTTGAATAGAGCTGCCGTTCCCAAGAGAATATGAATAGTCACCGATCTTCTCGGTTGTATATCCTTTGGTGATTGACTCATCAGAATTAATTAACGCGAAATACTGCGCCATTTTTAATAAAGCCAGCCGAACCGTTTCAGGGAGCGGATCATATTCTGGGCCAGAAAAATCATGGCCAACTTGATAGGTTATTTCAGCTATAGCTTCTATGATGTCCTGAGTAAGAAGAGGATCAGGCCGATCCCTTACAGAATCAAAAACAGTGTAATCCTTTAGGTCAGCAGGTGTGATTAACACGCCGCTCACTCCCCGCTTTGTTCTTGATGATTAAGGATGAAGGCAATTCTTTCGTCTGCGTTTTTGAAGTCAGACGGATTGCCACCAAGATTAGAAATAATGGTTTCATGTTCCGATTTTTGCATACCTTTCAATTGAGCTTCTGTATATTTTATCGGTTCTTCACCGCCATTATTCTCGCCTTGCACCTCATTTACTTCGAAGGCTTCGTTTTGCTTCAAGTAAAGATACAATTTTCTTGAAACCGGCTGTTCTTCTCCGATTTTAAAAACTTTGTCCATTACGTGATAGTTCTTGCCTTTAATGAGTTTAGCTGTATACATAGCTCCTCACCTACTCTTTCACTTTCACAATTTTAGCCACAGCATCTTCCTCTTCGAATGTGCTGTCCAGCTTAGCTGTCAGGACGATAACAAACATACGGCGGCGGATGTCCTTATCAACTTCGATTCTAATATTACGAGAGAATCCAAGAATGATATTTTTCGGATGGGTAAGGATAATGTCTGAAACGTCAGTTGTCGCATCAGCTTCACCAATCGTGTAAGGCTGCATATTAGAAATTCCTTTAACCGGAATACCAAAAGCAGAGGAAAGGCCACCTTGAACAGCTGCATCCCCTAGATTTGTTTGACGATCAGCCACACGATCTTTCCACTCGACCTCAAGACCAGGTGAAGTATAGAAACGGAAATCCTGCGGAATCCGCAAATATTTAGAAGGCACAGCTTTTACACCCTTCTTAAAGGTTGCTCTTGTTAGTTCCTCACCGTTTACGTCCACGATATGAGAGACTGCTTGTTTGCGGAGACCATCCAGCTGCGCCAGATACGGATCAGATGAAGTTTTATCACCATTGACGATTAACTCCTCAATATCAACAGCAGCTCGTTCTGCTAAAATTTGCATGATTGTATTTTGCAGGCCTTCTTTTTCAATGTTGTTTTCGAGTGTATCGTATGTGAGGTTAACTTCAGCAATTACTTCTTTTGTGCTTAAACCAACTGTGCTTGTAGTAGGTACTGCTTTTTGATCTGTGGTCAATCCCTTACCTTCTTGAGCAGCTCTTAAAATACGCTGACCAAAGCCGATTTTTTCGATTTTTTGAGTATCATGATCCATAGGAATGACACGCGCATCCTTTAAAATAGTTGGCGCATCTTGAACCATGCGAATAAATGCACTAGCCTGGGTAGGGTTCATTAAGCCGCCTGTATTTAAACTGGACAGCGTCATTTCTGCTTTTCTAATTGCCTCTTGGTTTGTCACTTCATTTCCTCCTTATGAAAAAAGTCAGGGTTTAAAGGAGCCCTGACCAGATTGATTTATTTACTTGTGTCTCAGTTTCGGAAGTTGTTTCATCTTGTTTAGAAATCCCGCGGCTTTTTTCAATCGCTTCAATACGATCAGCGAGCGGTTGAACAGCGTCTGTGATGGCTTTTTTCAACTTCTTAGCCTCTTCTTCCTCAGTTGCTTTTTCCTCGTCTTTCTTCTTTTTAGGATCCTCATCTTTTTCTAATTCTGCGAGCTGCTTCTTAATTGGCTCTAATGCTTCTTCGATGGATTTTGCTACATCCTCTGCGTTCATTTCTTCCTCTCCTTCCGTCTCCACCTGACTCAGCAAATTGCCGAGAGCAGTATGAGCGCTTTTAATTTCTTGTAAGTTTGAAGCGGAAAACTTTCTGCCCGCCTTTTCAACTGGCTCTTCATATGATTGATGTTGTTTTCCAACAAAAAAGTTTTTGAGCAAATTAAAAAGCCCTTTCTCGTCGTGTTTTTCTTGAGAAACAGGCTTTTCTTTTTGTTTTGCAATATCCGCGATGCCGGCCATTGAATAACCAGTGATCTCGCCTTTCTTGATTTCCTCCCATATTTCCTCGGAGGCTTTTGTCACAAGGACCCAGGATCCTTTTTTGATGAGTTCCCCATTCATTTCAAAGTCTGCAGGTGCGACATAGGACTCTACCACTGCGCCAACGCCACCCTGAAAGTCATGCTGCTTATCAATTTCACGGGCATCTTTCAGGAAGCCATGAGCGGCCTTTTCGATTTCAGCAGCAGTCATGAAATCCCCGTGAGCGTCCACTGTATCAGGCTCATATACGATACCGTACACAAGTTTTTGCTCGTCCGCTTCTTTCGCAATGACTTTGACTTCTTTTTGAAAGTCCGGCTGTTTTTCTGACTTCATAAAAAAGAATTGCTTTTGATTAGCAGCCTTGTCTACATAAGAAACATGCGTGATTTTTGCATTCACCAATTCTCTTGGCATGTCTTCACCCCCTTCCAAGCCAAAATTCTTTCGCAATTTGTAATTGTTTTTTTGCTATAAGACATTTTTTAAGAAACTCATTTGCTTGGTATTTTTTCAGTTTCACTACTTTAAATTCATTATATATTTCATTCAAAGTATTAAGTGCTTTAGCCAAATCATCCGTTATAGCTCTCTTAACCCATAATGTCATAATAATATCGACGTCATCTTCAAGATTTTGTTCACCAATTGAATTTGCAAAGTCCCTCAATTCAGATGAAACCAAAAACCACGAATAAAGTATTGCCTCTTTAGGGGTTTTTGTATTTTTTTTAATTTCTTTCAGTTCATTAAGTGTCAATAGCGGCATTTTTTCATCATCATTTTGATCAGCCTCGGTTTGTTCATCTCCGTGCTCCTCATCAGTTTTATCGCTCTTAGATTGTATTTTTTCTTGTAGATTTTTATCGTAGTGATTGAGTCCCTCGTCAGCTTCCTTTATAAGCTTATCAAAGGCGATTTCAACATTCCCCACTTTTAAACTGAAGAGTCTATTCTCGATTATTTTTTTCAAACTTCCCCTGATAGCAAACACGATTATTACTGTGGCTAAAGGCCAAGACGTTAGTATTGTTTTAACGATATCCATATTATTCTCCAATCTATTTTCATATGGAGATTATACTATTTTATTCCATGTTTGCTAAGGCTTCTCTGCGAATCTCTTCTTTTTCCTCAGCTGACAATCCTAAAATCTCGTCATCTACCACAGGAGACAAAACACAATGACAATGAACTCGCTCTCCTGCTGACAGTTTAGGATCCCTCGGAAACATGCAGGTCTCGCTGCTACCTGGTATCTGAAATTCTTCATCTACTCCAATTACTGTGCCATCAAGATCGATGTGATTTTCACGCGGGTTGTTCTTCTTCCCGCCACTGTGCCGCCATTTCTTTTTCTTTACTGCCGGCGATTGTGCATATGATTCATGCTGAGCGGCAGAGGAAGCGGCAAGCACTTCAGTTATTGCCGTGGTACGTGCCCGGTCCCTATCAAACTGAGCCATATCTTTGAGAGTCAATTCTATGTCCTGTATGGACGAACCGTCCTCAATGGCTTCTGTCAGTACGTTTTCCACTGCCTCATGAGTATTCAGCTTCATGATCTTGGCCAGCTTTTCCGACCAACCTTTGATCCAATCCGCCGCCCTGGTTGATAAAGCTTCAAATGGGACATCCGGATCCAATGAATCCATTATCACTTCAGCGAGCTCCTCGACGGTCTGCTGCAGAAATCCCTCGGTAAGCTCTTGAAATTCTTCCTCGAACTCATCCTCAGCAAATAGGTTCTGCGTAAAAAACACCAGAAGGGCTTCCAGCGTCTCTTTTGAATCTTTGCCTATAAAACCATTCAGACCTTCTAAAAACTTTTTACGCTGGCGTCTGAGCAATCTGGCGATGCCTTTCTCATATTCTTCGACGAATCCGGGTATCTTAGAAAGGCCGGGGAAATTAGGTACGACCTTCACGAGCTTCTCTTTGTCATCTTCCTCGGCTTTTTGAATAAAGGCATTTAAACTCTCCAGCAGCTTATCCGTTTTGTTCATCGCTTTAGATCCTCCAGAACATCCCGCATGTCTTTTAGTATGCCGATTACATTAGGAGTGCCGCTTTTAGACTTAAAGAGCGCAGCCAACGGATCAGAAGCGGGCGCCGCGGTATTTTTACCTATCGGCCTGCTGTACTCTTCCTCTGGCCATTCTTCAAGTGTCTTACCAAGAATACGTCCAGCAAGATCACGCAGATCATTCGGTGAGACTGCTCCAGCATTAATAAAAGGAGTCAGAACCTTTGCTATCTCGATAGGATCCCGGAAATCCGGTCCTCTTAACTGCAGCTCAACCTTATGAATTTCAAGATCATTTAAGAATAAAGCATTCAGCTTACCTGTGATTAATTTTCTTTCCGGCTGAAATACTTGTTCCTCAGTGATCTTTCTGGCCGTGTCAGCTGTCGCCTTGTTATAGTCCTGGGCTTCGCCAGTATAGAGCGGCGGCAACCGGAAGGCGGAGCGGAGCTTGTCCCTGCTCTTTTGATCGTATTCAAGAAATAATGCGTCTTGCTGAAGGATTTCAGCCAGTGACTTGATTTCCACTTTAACTGGCGTGATTTCCTCATCACCTTGAATGTTTTTCCCCTTGGCTATCCCTTCCGCTTCAAGCAAAAGGAACTTATGAGCGTTTTCCACACCTTCAAGACCGTTCATATAGTCCTGCAGTTGCTTATATGAGTCTTCAGACAGCATTCCATTTTCAATGGTTATAGCAGCGGGAACATGCCGGCCCTGTTTGAAGTACATGAAATTCAACTCTTCAGCCTTACGCGCGCCGTATAAATTGACGATGTGGCCAATCCACCGCGGCTTCCCGTATGCTCCGCTCCCTATTTTAAAATGCACAACCTCATTGGCCTGCTTTTCAAAAGGAGTCTTTTCATCATATTCTCCTGTTTCGGAATTCAAGATTCGAGGGTCTCCGTATTCTTTGAAAAACACCCTTTTTCCATTGATGATCTGCACATATTTTCGGAAGCGTTTTTGACGCAGCATCTTCTTTAATTTACCTGACTCAAAATAATTGTATGGGACCTCTATAGGTTCTGATAATGAGCAAACTCGGACATACTCAGATGCCATATGTTCAATGCCAGCCGGTTTCCCGGCTCCGTCTCGGATCACTTCTATATATCCGTTGCCGGTCTTTTCCCGGTCTTCTATGCTAAAGCCGAGTAATGTTTCAGCTGATTCATCAAAATGAATATACTTGATGAATTCTTCAAGCTGCTGCCATTCTTTATCCGCTGCCGTTTTTTCTGCAGAATCCACTTCATCAGAATTGATATCCTTTGAGTATTTCATCTCGAAGCCGAAGCCTACTATATTGGTCTTGTAGGCATCCACACACTGCTGTAAGATCGTCGAATACTCTGCGATGTGTTTAAGCTCTTTCAGGTTATACGGCGGGGGTATGATATTCTCTCCGTACATTTCCGCAAATTCATCTTCATAAATCTGCTTTGTTGTTTCATTAGGCGGAGCAGCTTTAAATACTCGCGCTTTAACTGTAGATTTACTCATTCACTTCCCCCCTTTCTCTGCTTCGTGGTCTTGACCGTTTAGGTCTTCCTTTTGATTCTTCTTTCAGATCGGTTACCTCGTAATCATCAAGCGCGTACCATATCGCTGAAAGTGTATGCGGGTCTATGGTGAACTCATCTTCTATGATATGGCCCAACTTATCTTTAGCGTAGGTGAGCGGCTTCAGCTCATAAATCGTATTCTCACATCGAGCAGAACATATGATTTTCTTGAACCGCTTGATCTTCTTTGTATATTGAAGGCGGGATCCTTTATATTTGTGGGCGCCCACCATGTTGAATCCTTGCTGCTGAAAATATCGGATTGTTTTGGGTTCCGCTGAGTCCGCCTTAATTAACTCCTTGGTCTCAGCAAATTCACTTAGTTCTTCAGCCGTCTGGTCGTCCGTCATTCCATTTTTGTAATACTCCCAATAGATATACAGGTATTTCTTTTCGTGGTCCACAGCGAGCCGGACAACGGCGTTGTATGACTCCTCAAAACCAAAGTCCATGCCTACCCGTTTAAGCGGACGGTTAATATTAGCGATTGCTGTCATAACCTCTTCATGTGGCCTCTCTTCAAATTGAGGCAGCACACGAACCCCATTCACACCAAAATGACCTTTCCGCGCAATTCGGTAAAGGTCTGGATCGTATTCTTTCATTTCATCAAGCTGCTCCACATAGCTTTCCGGAAGAAATAGATTATCGTCCGCTGTTGAGTGGTGATAATAGGTGTTGTTAATT
The DNA here is from genome assembly GCF_038006165.1 of Bacillus sp. FSL W8-1202. Taxonomy (NCBI): domain Bacteria; kingdom Bacillati; phylum Bacillota; class Bacilli; order Caryophanales; family Bacillaceae; genus Bacillus; species Bacillus sp. FSL W8-1202. The sequence goes on along the minus strand of NZ_JBBOUR010000001.1, from coordinate 1,256,350 downwards.
ACGACAGTCCGCTTTTCGTATAGCTCTTTATCATCGAGCACAAACCGTTTTTGGCGGTCATCTTTGAAGAAATGCTTATATGTCCAGTTATCTTCTCCGACCGGGTTTGTTGAAAGAATCATATGAAGCGGCAATGTCGGGTGACGCAGACGTCCAAGCAACTCCTTGAACCCCTCATACTTCACCTCAGAACATTCCTCAATCCATATAAGAGAAACGTTATTGATTGATTTCAGTTTGGCCGGCTTATCCAACCCTTTAAATATGATCCGGCCTCCGTTTGGAAAGCGGATCTGCATAGGTGAAGAAACGCATCTAACAATATGATCGATCTCAAGGTCATTGATAATTTCATCAAAGAGGGAAAAAGTTGAGTCCCTGTGTGTGTCGTATACTTCCCTCACGACAAGAACGGTCCGCTTCTCTTCAAGCAATTTAAGAACAATCTTGAGCGCCACATGATAACTCTTCGAGGATCCATAACCGCCGACTAAAAACTGAAACTTTTGATTCCAATCAAAAAGAAAATCTTCAAAGTGTGGATTTACTTCCTTGTTAATCATTTGCCCTCTTCCTCACGCTTATGCTCAATAGTAATGTGAACAGAATTATCGACTGAACGGGCTGTGAGCCTTTCAAGTTCTGCCTGTTTGGTCTCATTTGTAAGATAAATACCACGCAGCTTCAGCTCGTGCTCATCCATGGATCGAATCATTTCGTATTTCTGGCGGATTGCTTTTAACCGCTTATCCGTGACGCGTGTCATCGCTTCTTCCAAACGAAGAATCTTATCTACACTCGGCTCAGATACCTCTTCAATTTCAGTAACGACAAGGCGCTCATTCATAAGTGCCTTGTGCTTCACTAAACCGGTTTTCTGGTCCTTGGTCGGCACGATGTCTTTTACCTTTCGCAATTGCTGAAGGACGCGGCGTTGCGTTTCATTCAAGCCGTTTTCTATTTTGCTTATTCTCTGCATCATCCGCCGCTCCCGAAGGCTGAGCTCCCTTATTGTTAGATCAATTTGATAGAGCGGGTCTGTTTCGATCTGGCCAAACAGTTCTTTTTCTGTATCATCCATGAAATCAAATAAGATTGATTCATACTCACCAGTTCGCACAGAGTTTTTATTTCCTTTAGGAGCTGCACCGCCTCTATTCCCTTTGGCGTTTTGATTGCCAGGCGGCGCCTTTCCTCCCTTATTTCCTTTGGCGTTTTTACTTCCTTTTGGAGCACCAGGGCGTTTAGTAACGTTACCATTGGGTTTATCATTTTGTTTAGTAACGTTACCATTCAATTTTTCTTCCCAATGATCTTGGTTTTTCCACTTACGAATAAGTGAAGGGGAGCAACCGAGCTCCTCAGCTATTTCTTTTAGCAAGCGGGTTCCGCCGCTTTCTTTCCAAAGACGGAACGCTTCATCTCGTTTAGGATCTCGTGGTCTCGGCATTACATCTCACCCACCTCCGGACCTCATAATTAAGTTTGAGTTTGTTTTTAAGAAATCAAAAAGGGCCTTGTAGGGCCCTTTAGATTATTTACCTAGAACAGTCTTTATTTGTTGTAGAGTTAAATAAATTTCATTAGTCTCTTTGCTTACTTGTGACCAACGCGATAGTAACTCATTATAATAACTTATTCTATTTCTATGGGAGTTTAATTCAATTTTCCCTTCTTCCAACAGGTCTCTCATTTCCGAATACAGACCAGCTCTTTTTACAACATAGTTTACAAAGCTATAATGATAAGGTTCTTCATTACCATCAAAACCTTGGAAAAGAACATCTCTTTCTGAAATTTCGTCTTTTTCTTCCTCCGTTAAGTTCTCGTAACTAAAATATAGAGTTCTATACATATTCAGAATATCGAAAACTTGGCGTGTAATAATTTCAGGAAACTCATCTTCAATCTCTCCACAAACTTCACTATAAAAATATGAGAATCCATTATAGAGAATATCAATATTTTTTTCATATTCATCAGAATTCTGTGGATCTACTCTTTTTAGAATTTCCATTTGGTTGATCAATATTGCTCGTTGCTCTTTTGTGAACTTTAGTGTCATATTACATTTCCCCTTTAGTCTAGTTTTGTTATGAGAACTAGGTGCTAAACATAAGTATTCCGACCTTTGCCTCATCTATCTAGATTATATATACAAATACTAGAAATGATAACCAGACTATGAAAATTTTAAATTTCCTCATCTTTCTGAAGCTCTATATCAAGTTCTATGAGCTTTTTTAAATCGTCCACAGTATTCACCTTGATATGGCCACTTTGGAAGTCTTTGACCCACTGGGCAATACCTGCTTGAATAATTTTTCGGTATTTCTCTTTTGATTGACTGATGTTCTCTAACAACTCGGCACTATGCAGGAGCAGGAGATTTTCTTTTTCATCGTCAGAAAGGGAACATATGTTTCTATTTTCTATTGCCATCCTCCCTGTCCTCCATTACAATATGAGATGAGAGCGTGATGTTTTCCCACAACGCGGCCGCGTCTTGATCACGCTCTTTGACAGGGAGTCTATCTCTGTTTAGAGAGGGAGGGTGTTATCAGCACCCTCTTTTTCCAATAAAAAAAGTCCTATTTAGGACTTGTTTTTTTGGCGAAGTTCAAATTTGGTAATTCATAGATGTTATAAAGAATAAAATCTATAATATTTAAATATTGTAGGAGTTCCCTTGTTTTAGGTCTTACAATTTCATGAACTGTCTCATTTCCAATATCTCTAATTTGATTCAGTATATTTTTCTGTTTTTCATCGATTAAGTTTCTCTTTTGAAGTTCCTCTATCTTTTCAAACAAACTTAAATTCACCATTACTGGGTTGTTATCTTTATCTAATACTGTTTCTCCTCTTCTCACCTTTGGTTTTTTATCAATCCCATTCACTTTACATATTGATTCGATTATCATTCTAATACCTGTATTACATAATAAATTCATTCGGTGTTTATAAGCATTTATCGTTTCATTTCTAATTCCACTTATTAAATTAGGTAAATGATCGAACTCGAATTTTTCATTAAATTGCAATAACTGTTCAAGAGTATCCTTCTTCGGCTCTTCTGGATATACAGTATACTCCTCAAAGTATTCTCTATCAGAATGATAATTTGGACCAATTAGGTGAAACATATCCTCATCGCCATACTTTTTTAAAAAGGCGATAGTATCACAACCTCTGCATTGAACTATAGAATATTCCTCAAAAAATTCTATATCTACTTCATCATAATCTAAATGACTTATCACATACTTAAATTCATGACCGTGTTCATTAGTAACTATATGATGATTTGTTCTTCTATTACATATTCTGCAGAATAATTTCTCAGGCACTACGTTCATAGATTCCACCCTTTTTAGAAAAATAATAACATTTTTCTAAATGTATTATTAACAATTATAAAAACCATTGTTTATAAATCTGCTCCGCTATCCCCTTCATCATCAAGGGTGGCACGCTCATGCCACAGACATACTGCACTGAAGCGTCCATGAAATCATAATCTAAGGGGAACGACTGCATCAAAATAATATCTCGTTCAGAGATATAATAAGGCTCGTCATATCGGACAAAGACAGAACCACTTGCAAGAGTAGGCGGCACCAGACTGTTTTTCACTAAAATGGTATTGAAATTAGATTCTTTCCCTTCTGTCCTTTTCGTTATGTCACCTATGTTGCTATCTGATGGCCTTCTCTTCACCCATCTCCTATACAATTTTGATGTCTCTTTCAATCGGGAACCTCTCCCGCTCCTAAACTCTTTATAAGGGATAGGCCGCTCATTAAACGAGAGCTTTAACTGAGGTAAGTTCAGATCTTTTCTTCGGCCAATAAAAAAGACCCGCTCTCTTCTTTGCGGGACTCCCATTGTGGCAGCATTCAACAAAAACACCTGAACATCGTACCCGATTTCTTTCGCTCTTTCTATAACAAGCTTCACATATCCTTTCGCTTTGCCAATGATCATGCCTTTTACGTTCTCGGCTACAAAAGTTTTTGGTTTCAGTCTTTCAACTGCATCCAGGTAATCAAAGAACAAATCATCAAGCGACTGCTTGGCCTGTCCCTCTCTGAAAGCTTTTTCCTTTCCCCAAGCATCCTCACGATCACCAGCCATTGAAAACACGCTACAGGGAGGAGATCCATCGAAAATATCCAAATCGAATAATTCCTCCGGCAGATCGTCCAATTTGTTGAATTTCCTGATATCCATTAAAAACGAGTATTTAGGATTGTGATTCTTTCTATAGATTTTCATCATTTGCGGATCAATTTCACAGTTTCCGAGAAGGTTATATCCAGCAAGCTTGTAACCCATGGAGGAACCGCCACCACATGAAAACGTACTAAAAACCTTCAATCCGTTCTGCTCAACATTTTTCAGATCAGACAGATACCATCTATAACTGTTCATTATTGCTCACCTACTCATTAAAAGAGAATCCACATTTAGGGCAGGTATGTTCAAATTGATCCTCTTCGTAATCATCAAGATCGATTTCATGATTATCGGTAACCTTCCCGCCTTTCCCCGCATGCTCTGTCAGATCTTCTAAAATACTTTCTAGTTCGCCTTCTGAAAAGCCGGTGAAGGTCAGATCAAAATTATTTTCTTCAAGCTCTCTTAAAACTTGTTCGAGCTTATATTCATCCCAATCGCCGCCTGTTTTGTTTAGTGCAATATTTAAGGCTTTTTCCTCGTTATCATCGAGATTCACCACCGAAACAGTAAGCTCTGCAGGGTTATTCTCCATATGTATTTTGAACCTCTGATGGCCACCTACAAGGTTCCCTGTTCTTTCGTTCCAAACAAGCGGCTCGACATTACCGAACCGTTCAATGGATGCTTTTATTCTTTCATAATCGGGATCGCCTGGCTGAAGGTCAATCCGAGGGTTGTAAGGAGCAGGGTTTATTTTTTTAACCGGAATAGATTTTATTATCATGTTCTAACCTCCAAACAAAAAAGCATCCCATCTAAGGATGCTTAAGCTATTATTGTATATTTAGTAGAGCTTCTGCCGCAGCCTGTCCCCAACGCGGGTCGTTAACAACAGTTGTGAATACTTTAAGCAGGCCACTCTCTCCAATCTCATATGCTTTTTTAGCTAGACTTTTCAATTTGGATTGAGAGGGTTCAGGTTGATTTAGCTCTTCTTCCACTTCACCTGATAGTCTTTCTACTTCCTCAAGAGAATCTTCATGTACTAATTGAGCTTCCTTAACCTTCTCCATAATTTCTTCTCTCAAATTTTTGTAATTTATATTTTGTTGAATATCTTTACCTACGGCAATAGAACTTCCATTCTGAGCTGATAAATTCCCATAATTAATAATTTGAAGTGCTGCCTTTGGTACCTCTTCTTTGCCTTCAACCTCATCCTCAATTAAGTCACGGAGTTTATAAATAAGTTCTCTTAAACATGGATAGCAAACTTCAGATAAATACATATTTATGTTATCTGCAATTCTTTGCTGTTTATAAATTTTAAAGGTTAAGTTATCGAGTGATAGGCTTTCTTCAGAAACTAATTGAAATACTTTGATAACATAAGCGATTTGTTCATCTATGGTTGTCGGTAGTTTAATATCAACCCAACCACTACCGTTTCTATGATAATGAATTTCCGATAAATTCACATCTAAATTAAAGATGGGACCAACAATTGAATTCACAACTCTGTTAGTTTGCGATAAATTTACAAGTCGCTTAATCCTTGACTTATAAGTGTTATAACCTGCATTCATTACATCTTCTACTGCTGATTCAAAGTCTCTTATAGCCCTTTTTACTTCTTTACCAGTAAATTCACTCATCTTCTATTCCCCCTTTTTTTGCAAGACTAATATCAACATATCAGCCCTGCTACTTAAGTATATTAAAAAAAAGGAATTTTGCCCAAAAATTTGTTACCCATTTACAAATAGCGGCCATTATTAACCCTTTTTTCAAAACCTAATTTCTCCGGATCCGGCTGCCTACACGTCTAAAGGTATCTCGTCTCGTTCCCATGATTTCTTCCCAATCCCTTCTCGTCAAAGGTTCATCTGCCTTTGTTGAGGGACTTAACACTCTTTTAAGCTGCTGTTTCGTGTCAGCAGGTAAAACGTCTCTCATCTTCATCTTTTACTCCTTGCCGCATAAGCACCGCCTTACGCTATTCGCTTTTATTTATTTTGGCCCGCCGATTTCCCCCAGGAGGTAAGCAAAGAAAATGAGAGCCGGTTTAAGACTTTCCTTCCAAGCGGGATCTCACCGCTTGCGTTCCCCGTGACTATCGTGCGCAATACTGCATAGACTCCAGTCGCTCCTCCTGTGAAGCTAACGACCTTCATAGTCATTCGATACATCCGAGTGCACACTTGATAAAGGAAAGGTGCGTCTCCTGGTTTGGCCAAAAAAAAACGGCCACTAATCAGCTGTACAAATTCCCATGTACAAAAGATCAGCGTCCGTAGGTATCTCCTTTTTGGACTGTTATTCACGTTCGTTTTCTTGTCTCTATCGTATGACAAAACACGATTTAAAAAAGTACCCATTTTATCGGCTTTTTGTCGGTATTTTATCGGCGTTTTATCGCCAAACAAAAAAGAGCACTCATTAAACAGAATGCTCCTCGGTAGGCTTTGTTGTGACTATCATCCTTCTTTCTAGATCTTGAATACTTTCAAATTGCACAATACAATCTCTTAAATCACCTAGCTCAATTGTTTTGCTTTCTAGCCCTAATGGATTCGCCAAAATGATTCTATATTCTTTTTGTTGTTCATAGTATTTTCTTTTGTAAAAGAGCGCCAAGATAGGATCTTTTTCGAGTTGGTCCTTCGATAATGGATAATTCGCGTATTCATCAAAATATTGAACCAATCCTCTTCTAAAATGATTTTTTTCTACTATTGATTCAAATCGTTTAAAGAAAAGTTCAATATTAATTAAAACTGGTATACGACCTTCAAATTCTTTTTCCAATCCTTCTATTACTGTTGGTTTGATTTTATAGACATATTCTTCATCCTTACAACCATCCAGATAAAAATTTTCAGAATTAAATTTGATAAATGTAAAGCAACTTAAAAGTAATTGGTGTACTGATGTATTATTTCGAGTCGCAAACCCTCTATTATAGGGAATTTCGTGGTACTTACCATCAATTTCAATACTCAACACATCTTTCTTATTATCTAGTATCTTAAAGTGGGCCCCTTCGTATTGGTCTCCAATTCCTTTATTTTTTGCATCGTTCTTTTCTAAATCTATAAAATAACCAGTATTCATAAAGAAAAGAGAACCATCTAAAAAAGCTGATACGTGTTCTGGCCTTAAAAATTTTATCAACATAGCGCACACCCCTTTTCCATATTTATACTACAATTAAACATAAAAAAACAGCGCTCAGATTATTCCGAGCGCTGTTGCGATATTGTATATAGCTTGTCTTTTCACCTGATAGAACTTATCTCTTTTAAGACCCAGTTCAATCATGATTTCAAGATCCTTTATTTTTTCTGGAGACAAATATTTCTTTTCTATGATGCTGTATTCATCTTGATCAAGGCAGTGCTTTAGCGCCCTATCCATCTGCTTGACCTTCAGCTCATTATATTCGGTGCTTTTCCGCAGCTGCGGGAATAACCCAATAACTCCCTTTTCCTTTTGCTCTCTCCTATTTTCCGCTTGAATTTTTAGTGATCTATACGTTTTCAGTTCTTTGATGACTGTGTTTCGCACCTCTTTTTCATTAACTTGAGGCAAAAATGATAATTGCTCTGCTGCAGTCATATAGTACCTCCTTTTTCAAATAGAAACGGACACATAATTTATAGCTATTGCTTAAACTAGTGTCCGTACTATGTTATTTTTTTAAAAGCATTTTACATCTGTTATATATAGGTTTTGCATTTAAATGATCATCAAAAAAGTCATATTTCACAATAAACTTTTTAAAATTCTCTCCTCTTAAACTTAAAGAATTGTAAAAGATAATTAATATTTCATCTATAGTAAGCTGTGCTCTTAAAATACCAATATAATTCTTTTTTTCCTCATCAGACAAATTAGATTCATGAATAAACTTAACTATTCTATACAAGTTACGAAGATAGTGCCCTAATATATTTTCATATCGCCTATAAGCACTCTCATAAAATGATAATAACATTTCTTCTACATGCTCATCCTCAAGTGAGTCTAAATCTTCATTCTCAATCCAATAACTGATATCATTTTCAATACTACCAAGAAGTTCTTTTCCTGAGACGTTGTGTTCATTTAAAGTTCTAACAATTTCATTATGAAGGTTTATCATATTAAAGAACGTATTATCAAATTGTTGCTTTATTAGGGTTTTGTTTGTCTGGACAAACTCATTACGAGTTTGTTCTAATTCTTTCCTTTGCATTATCACAGCAGTTAAGACTAAAAGGATACTAGATAAATTAAACAATCCTACTGTGGTACCTCCAAAGAAGTCTCCAAACGTCCCTAAACCATCGATTCCTTTTAGAGAAAAGTTATTTGTAAAAAATAAAATTGCAAATGGAATTATGAGCGCCAATCCACATGCTGTTATCCCTGCCCACATCCAAAAATTTTCGTTACCATACCATTTATACTTCTTCTCATTCTCAATCAATTGAAATCCCCCATTTTTTCTCTTTTAATTTTGATTATATCCTTTTTATGGGGTTTTTGATAAAAATAATAGATATTTCCTTTTACACTTCAGATAACAAACAAACCATGATACAAGGCATAACAGAAGTGAATTTTTCCGTTCTCGATGTTGTTGATCCTTTCAACGCTGCAGCTACTTTTTCCGCCTCTTTCTCTTGATGATCCGATGCCAGAATGATGGCGCTCACTTCAAACAAGTTTTTATCAAGGTGAGTCATTTTAGACCAGGCAGCAGCCATATTATTAAACTGCGAATCACTTTTCTCATAAATTCGTATCAACAATTCTCACCTTCTAATTCATTTTTAACAGCTGTTATTGTGAATTGCAGATTCTTGATAACTTGCTGTAAATCCCTTTTATATCTGCTACTTTCCCAGCTCAAGCGTCGGATATCTTGCTGGGCCTGCTTGAACTGATTAACTGCTATTTCCTCCTGCCGTTTGTTTTCCTCAATGACGGCCAGCTGTTGCTTAGCCGTTTCAATCAGCCACTCCGTTGAGGCCAAAGATAGCCCCATTTGCTGCCGGCATTCATTTTCGATTTTCTGAATCTTTTCTTTCATATTGGCTCCTCCCCCCAATAACAGCAGAGAGTGTCCCCTCCGCTTTACTTCTTAAATCCATAGTCAAAATGGATTCTTGTATATTCATTGTCTCTGGTATGCACGTTTGTAATGCCGTACTCAGGTGTATCTGCTAAATATGCGCAGCCATCCTTACCATCAAGAATAACTAGCTTTATTTTGTTTCGTTCAATCAAGTCTCCAACGGAAAGTTGGTGTAAATTTTCGAGTTCAATAGGTCGGTTCATTTTGCAGCACTCCCCGTGTTATAATTAATTGTCGAGATTAACTAAACCGGGGCCTTGTGCTGCGGTTTTATATATATTCTCTTCCTCCTCGCCCTCTTCTTCTTCCCAAGCCATCTTGAAAGCAGATTCTAAAAATTTCAATCGCTTTTCAAGTTCTTCATCTGACATCTTAGAAAGATCCGGTCCGTGTCCTGGAACCATTATGAAATCTTCCGTAAGACGTTTTATAAGATACTCTCTCCTTGAGGCCACCAATAACCCTCCATCCATTTTTAATACGCTGGAACAGCTCGTATTTTCTCAAAGGCTCATAGAGGTGGACTGCTCGTCCATCCTCCATGCGAAACAGCAAATACCAACGCCGTTGCCTTTTAACCATTAAGCCGCTCCGTGTTCGCCCTCATCCTGGTTGTCTTCTTTTTCATCCTTGGATGATGCATCAGCTTCTTTACTTTCATCGAGAGGAACAAGTGGTGCATCTTTCTCCATCGGCTCCGCTTCAGCCTCTTGATCTTGCTTCCAATCCCACCAGGCTACAGCAAGCGGAGCAACCCCTTTTCTGTACTCGTTAATGAGGTCCACAATGACACCAGATGACATTTCAAGCTCATTCGCCAGTTTGCTATATGATTCACCTTCAATCCAGCGTTTCGCAATTTCAGCAATATTTTCAGGGAATCCATCAAGAGTGGGAGCCATACCTCCAGTGATGAAAGAATCAACGATTTCTCGCTCAATTTCCATTGATTTTTCTTCGATTCTAGGCTTTTCTTTAGGAAGCCCAAGATCTGCCTCAAGTTGTTCCGGTTCTGGATCAGAGACATTTACGATGCCGTTTTGATCCACTGTGTAATTTGTAATCGGTCGATCTGTTTTAGTATTAATTTCTACTGTGTATTGAATTACTTTAGATTCAAGTTGTGTTTCTACTTCTCTATCAATCATTTCAGCTAAATTTTGAATGTTGTTTCCAAGTTCTTTGGTTGGAACCTCCACAACAACTTCAGTGATACCTTTTGGTTTATGATTCACCTTTTTTACTAACCCTTTGAAATCAACGAAAGACATAACTGTTCCTCCTCTTGTGATAGTGGTTTTACCTGTATTTCAATTCTTGGTTTTTGGCTATAAAACTTGCTGACATGAAGGTCTACTATTTGACTGTCATCATGCCAAATAACCTTATTTAAGCCGTCCTTGATGCCCTTTATATAGTTATCAACATCTGGCTTTTTGCTGGGCCTCAACAGCCCTTGTTCTGCTTCTGCAGTTTTTTTCTTACTGAAACTTTTCAAAGTGGATTTATAAACCTTTACAGATAATTCAAGTGGTCCTTCTAGCAATTTAGCTGGACGATAATCTGAAGCAGCCAGCTTAACATATTGCTTAAAGTCTCTTGATTTCTTTGGATCATACAGTCTGGTCATACCATTAAGCGTAGTAGCTCTCGGTCTCCCTTGCGCTACCGGTTCGCCGTAAATTGTAAAACTGATCAATACTGTTACCTCCCGTCAGCTGCTTCCAGCTGCTCTATTTCATTCATTATTAAATCCGCGTTCATGATTATGAATGTTAAGGCGCGGAGCGTGCCGAGCATCAATCTCCCTCCTCGAAGGACATTTCACGGCCAAACTTACATTTAACGTTAATATGTAGCCGCTCCAGTTCCGGCAAAGACAGTTCATACAGCTGTTGCCCGTCCTCCGATTCATACTGGCCATACTTGATAAGCTCATTCGTTAAAAATTCCCGCCGCTCGTCTGTGGCAGTCTGTGTTATATCTGAAGGCATAATATGTACTCCTTTCTTTTAAGCGAGCTTCGCTTCCATTTGTCTATCAAGGTTTAAGAATCGGCCGTACTCTTTAATAAAGGCAGCCATGACAGTGCCAACTGAGCCGTTTCTTTGTTTTGCAAATATGATCTCCACTATGTTTTTTAGGTCGCTTTGCTTATCGTAATAGTCATCCCTATAGAGAAAACTAACGATATCGGCATCTTGCTCAATGCTGCCTGAATCTCGAAGATCAGACATCATCGGCCGCTTATCTTGCCGTTGCTCAACACCACGAGAAAGTTGAGAAAGTAGAATGATTGGAACATTGAAGGTCCGGGCTATGTTCTTCAATTCGCCTGTTATGCTTGCGACCTCTAAGTTTTTCGTTTCAAATTTTCCAATAGGTCGGATTAATTGAAGATAATCAATCACAACCAAATGCTTTTGATCCGGATGGTCCTTTGTGGTCTTCCGAATGGCAGAACGAATATCAGCCACTGACTGTGACGGTTTGTCGTGAATATAGATGTCTAATTTTTCATATTCACCGATGGCCCGATTCGCGTTTTCATAATCTTTTTCACTGAAATACTTGTGCGGGTTTCTCCATTTTGTACCTTCGATTGAACCTAAATTGCTGAGCATCCGGTTAACGAGTTGACGGTCGGACATCTCCAAAGAAAAAACATCCACAACCCCACCTTTTAGTGCCGCATTCTGCGCCAAATTTAGAGCGAAAGCTGTTTTTCCCATGGAAGGCCGGGCAGCTACGATAATTAAATCGCTATCCTGCCAGCCTCCGGTCATAGCGTCTAGATCAGCTAGCCCAGTTTCCACTCCTGTTATTTCGCCTTTCTCTTGATACATGTCGTTGTATATTTCAGTTAAAACATCCATCTTGGTTCGATGTTTTTTAATTCCAATCTCCTGCAGCTCCACGGTCTTCTGATAGACTTGCAAAATACCCTCATCGCTTGGATTGTTTGCAAAATCAAGCGCGGTCTTTTGCATATCTCGAAGTTTAAAAGCTTCATAGATTAATGTTTGATAGGTTTCAAAATTAATAACAGAAGGAACCGCACTTGCTAGATCTACAAGATAAGAGGTGCCGCCGATCGCTTCGACTGTATCCCCTAACTCTGTAACCACGGTCACCATTTCAACAGGCTGTCCGGAGGAATCAACATCACGCATAGCCTTAAAAATCCGTTTATGCCGCTCATCTGCAAAATGCTTTGGTTCCAAAGTGGTTTCCTTAATCAGCTCGCCTTCAACAAGGATACAGCCCAACAGGCTCTCTTCTGCTTCAAGGTTTTTTAGCATGTTTTGCATTTCGTTCCCACTCTTTCTGTTGCTCTAAAAATTCATTTTTCTCTGGTTGTTTGACGCTAATCTCCGAAATTGTTGGAGGGAATGGTTTATTTGCAATATGCTCATTTATCTTTATTTTTGCGGCTTCGAACGGCATTTTTTGAAGATGGTCCATCCACAATTCAATTCGCTCTTTCCCAACATCGCCGCTTAAATCAAAACGCGGATATGCTGCGGAAAGCCGCAACAATAATTTCATTGCTTCTGCTTTTTCCAAAGTAATCACCTTCCTAATTCACCTTAATGCCGTTCTCTCTAGCATAATCCTCGAGAGCAGCAAAGCTTTTTTCTTGTATCGATCCTCGCGGCCTAAATTCCGAGACATTAGAAGGCTGTTTTTCGCTTTGTTTAGCAACCCATCTATCACGAATAATTGGTTCACAGTAAGAAAAAGAATTTATCTTGTCACCTGGATATTTAGGTTTATATTGATCAAAAATTTCATCTATCCAAGTCAAAACATCGTCGATAGGTATCTCTGCCTCTATGACTCTTTTGATTGCCGCTGTATCTACAGCAGATAAAAATAGAGAGCCTTTTCTCGAAGTGAATTTTTCTTCAATTTTTTGGAAAGAAGTCGAGCCCTCGTCCTTCGGCTGAGTTGCTTTTGGCTTTTCTTTAGCCTTATTTTCATATGCAGGTTCTTCAGCAGCACCTTGGAATTTTGAATAATTTAATACTGTCCAAAGCATTCCGTATTCAGTTTCCTCTGCAGTAATCATTCCTTTTGCCTGAAGCCTTTCAGCTGCAGCCTTTACTGCTGCTCTTGTGAATTTGGTTAAACCTCTGCCCTTTTTAATCGCTAAGTCATCACATAGTTTTGAATATGAGCGGATATACTGGCCTTTCTTCAACTCATAATCATTAATCTTCATACCGTCCTGAAACGCAGCTTTGGCAATTAAGAAAGTGAACAACCTAAAGCCGACATTATCTGTAAAGATCTCATGATCGACCATTGACTTATATAGTCTCACCCATCCAGCCAAGGGCCTCGCCTCCTTTCCATCGCTATTTCTTTCTGCAGATAGCTTTTAACCCTTTGATTGTCACAAGAGTAAGATTGGGTTCATATTTACGAAAATAGGTTGAAACGTACATTAATAGAGTATCCTTACGCATATCTGGAGCCACTGTCTTGGCCAATGACACATAACAATAAGGATAAGGAACCGCAATTAAGTCATTGTCAGTCATGGTATATAAACAACCTTTCCAGTCAATTTCATGATGTCTTCTTTAAAAAGCTTCTCGTCGCTGTTTGATTCAGAAAGATGCAGCAGCCAAATTTCCTGAACCCTGCTCAAGTCATTTGCCTTCAAAAACTCTTTTACGTTTTCTAAACTGAAGTGCGACTGTAAGAGTCGTCTTTTCATAAATGGCGGTGTACGGCCGCTTTCGATATTTTCGTTCAGTATTTCATTCGAGTAATTGCATTCCACCATAATGTGAGTGAGTCCTGGAAACTTATATTTGATGTAATAGGTATCAGTGGCAAACAGAAGCTTGTCACCGTCCTCATTAGCCAACAGGAAGCCATACGGCTCCGCCACATCGTGCTGCACGTCAAAGGGCATAATAGACCAAGAACCAACTTTAAACGGCTGTTTAGCGCGCACAGGCTTTATTCTGTGATGAGAAATGCCAATTGCTCCGGCCGTCCCAGGAGACATGTAACAATCAATGCCGGCTTTCAGAACATCCTTAATTGCTTTGCAGTGATCCCCATGCTCATGAGAAACAAGGCAGCCAGCGAATTGAGAAATTTTATACTGAAACCCCTTCTGCATTTGTTTAAAGTTGATGCCGCATTCCAAAAGAAGTGGGGTCTTACCATCGGTGACCCGATAGCAATTCCCCTTACTACTCGATGAAAGGGCTGTAATTTCAATCAAAAGTCTGGCCCTACTTCAAAAGCTGACTGCTTACCTTGTGAGGTTTCATCATTAGACTGATGTTGCTCAGGATCCGACTCCTCACTTGTTAGATCAGTTGAATCTTCCTGTACTTCTTCATATTCAACATCCAGAACCTCGGAATTTGCATTCTCTTGTATTTCTGCCTGAGTTGCAGCTTCATATGCTGATTCATCAGATTGGTTAATAGTATTCATTAGTAAGCTGTCATCATCTGAACTGTTCAAATAGCGTTTACACGCCCGATTGATAACTGTTTTTTTAGCCATTTCCTGCTTATATTCATCATGTGTTGAACCTTTTTTTTCTACAGTGGCATCTTTACTCCAGAATTGTGCTTTGCTCCATGCCTTTCTGATTTCCTCAATTGTCATAAGCTCTATATGTTCTTTCTTAGATTTATCTACAAACTCAATCACACAATAGGCACCAACAATCTTGTCTTTATTGATATTTCCGAACTTAGTTTTATGTTTGAAGTTAACTATTTTCGCTTTATCCATTTCATATTCAACGTCATCACCTTCATAGATAACCTGAGCGTTTATTTCCTTAGCCCCAGCAACTCTTTTTGTCACCGCCATTGTTCCCATATAGGAGCGTTGAAAGGTCAAAACATTGCCGTAGGCTATAAAATACCCTTGTTTTTTCATTGGATTTAAGCCTTGAACAACCATATCAAGCAAAGAATTGGCAATACTCTCTTTCGTGCACGCTTCAAGAACTGGTCTATTACCATCTTGTTTGCTTGTTTTTGTATTTTGCAGCATAAGATAAGCTGATTTAAGAGCGTTCTCAGGCGAGTAGGAAGGGGGGAAATGAATTTCCCCATTTTGTTGGAACGCTTGTACTTTTGCTGTTACTTGTTCAACTACCGTATTTTTCTTTGTTGTTGCCACCTGTGTATTACTCATCAATATCCCCCTCTTGTGGTGCAGTCAATAATAGTTGCTTTTCCCTTGGAGTACATGCTTCTTTGACACTTACATGAGTTTCAACTTTGATTTCACTGTCAAACTCGTCATAATAGCCACGTTCAAGACATCTGTAAGCATCCTGTGCGCTGTCAGCAACAATTAACGATTTAGTAGTTTTGGTCTCAACATGTTCGATAATGTAATAGGCTCCCATTAGATTGCCTCCTGAACGAGTTCGTCTTGAAACTCAACACGAAGCTGTTTATCTTTCTCGGAAACAATCAGACTGAGGATCTGTGAATTTGTGTTGATCAATTTCGTCACCGCTTCAGAGTTATCAACGAAAATAGGAGCAGTGATTCCGTAGTAATCATTAAGGGTATTAATGATGTCTAACCCAACGTTAATACGTGCAGCATTGTTTAAGCCGGACGAATACGGCACACCTTCATAAAGGGTTTCACACGTCTCTTCAAGTCCTCCGTTGATCTGGTCCTTGAAGAGCTTGAAACGAGCATATTTAAACTTACTGTTTATCTTCTCTTCGAGGAGATGCACCTTAGTGCGAACAAATTCTTCAGTCAAAAAGAGTTGATGTTGTAGCTGTTCATATTGTTCTGCTAACTCTTTTTGTTCCTGCTCAAGCTGCCTTACCCGATCATTAACATGCCTTGCGTGATCAATTTTCGCTTGATCTTTTTGAAGCAGCAAAATCTCTTGTTTTCTACTGTTGATATCAGCCTTAATCAATTGAACGGCTTGATCTATGGAAGATTCTAAATGCTGAATTTCATTCCGTACGGCCTCAATTTCAGCTTGTTTATTTTGATAAATTGGATCCGCTGAAATATCTGATTTATTGCTTTGCACGCCCTCTAATTCTTTTTCAAGTGATAATAAAGTCTCTTCTTCACTCTTATAGGCATCCTGCAAATTAGATATTGCAGCTTCTAATTCCTGAATAGCATCCTCAGACTTTTCTTTTTGACTCTTAACCGACTTGCCTTTTTCATTGATTTCAGCTAAAGCTTGGCTTTTATGAAAATTGAATTTTTCAATGGCTTGATCAATTTTTTCTTTCGGTAATTCTTGGCCGCATGTAGGGCATTCAGTTTGATGTTGATCAAACGTCTCCTCATTCTTGTCGCACCAACTCTGGCGCAGCGACTCGATTTCCGTATTTAATCGATCCAAATTGTTTTTTTCAAGTGATAACTGCCGCTGATTCGACTTAATCTCCATTGAAATTTCATCAATCTTGCTTTTCACAGGGTATAGCTGCTCTTTAATCTCATTGATCTTTTTGTATTCTTTTTCCTGATGATCATTTTTGATTTCCTGAAGATCATTCTGTAGCTGGAGAATTACTTTCCTCTTCTCAGAAATAGCTTCACCATTACGAGCTGAACGAAGTTTCTCCTCCAATGACTCAACTTCTTTTTGAAGAAAATTTATCTCGTCATGTAATTCTTGTTCATTTAGACCCGATGTATCTTCGACTGTGCGCTGGACTTCATCGATTCTTACTGGTATTGCATCAAGCTGTTTATTTATCTCGCGCTGTTTTCCCGCGATCACCTTCCTATGCTCTTCAAGTGAACGTTTATTTAAGACGCTTTCCAAGGCAGCCACAGAAGGGTTTTTACTGAATACTTCCTCGTCTGTTACATCGCCGCTAATCTCAAGTAGAATCTTCCGTCTGTCTTGCCATTTCAATTGCTCATTGAAGAATGATGGAGAAGTAATGAGTTTAAATTTGTCTTCTGCAATAATTGAGCTGACTCGATCATTAAACTCTTTTTTCTTTGATGGTACTTCGTTAATAAAATAGTCAGTGGTATGTCCAGAGAATACGGCTTCAGCACTACTCCGCTTTCTTGTCCACTTCTCGGAGTACACCTTTTTC
Source organism: Bacillus sp. FSL W8-1202 (assembly GCF_038006165.1). Lineage (NCBI taxonomy): Bacteria > Bacillati > Bacillota > Bacilli > Caryophanales > Bacillaceae > Bacillus > Bacillus sp. FSL W8-1202. The sequence goes on along the minus strand of NZ_JBBOUR010000001.1, from coordinate 1,238,957 downwards.
AGAGACAATTCAGCTCCATCGATCAAAAACAAGCCGCTGACTTCATGATTCAGCCCGCTAATAGGCTTGTTTTCTTTTGTGAGAGTTTTAATCTGAAAATCTTTTTTGTTTTGGCTGTCCTTATCGAATAAGAGCCAAATAAAAGCATCAAACAAAGTTGTTTTTCCTGTTGCATTATCACCGAAGACCTTGACGTTCCCGCCTTGAGTATCAAGAGTAAAATGTCTAATCCCCTTAAAATTTCGAAGTTCTAATTTGAGCAGTTTAATTTCCTTTTTCATTTGGCTTCACGTCCTTTCTCTTTAAACTTGCGAGAAAGATACTCATTTCGCGCCTCAGCTGTCGGGAAGTGAAAACATGGATTCCCCTTAAGATCATAAGAAATTGATCCACCTACAGTGGTAAGATTAATTTGATCGCGACGATGATCACTAAACGGCTCAGTGTAAAAAACTTCATTCATTTGTCAAAGACCTCCAAAGATTTGATTTTTGGAAGGTGATACAGTAAACTATGAATACCAAAGTTTGTAACACCTTCTACGGCTCGCTCTGCAAAGCGAGCTTTTTTTATTTGGCTTTTTGAAGTAGTTCCTGAACACTATCTGGAATTTTGTGTTCACAATTGCTGCAATAAATTTTGTAAGATCGTTCTTCGACCTTTCCGCAATTAGGGCACTTCCTTGGCGGAATAACCAGGTTAAACACCGAAAATCCTCCTTTCTGATGCTTGTACGCATCGTCAGACCAGAGAGAGGATGGTGGTAAAATAAAGGGGGTTTAGGATGGATAAAAAAGATCTCCCCCTGGCCTGACGACAAGAACAAGCTTGCCGTGCTCAATAAAGAGCGATATAATACTTTCATAACGTTTTATATTTTCCTTAAGCAGTGAGTGTAGGAGCTTGCTGCTTTTTTATATTTTCAATAGCCTTCTTAGCCTCTGCATTCACCAGAAGGATCTGTGCTGGATTCCTCTTTACTTCCCGACAATGATTCACAACCTCAGAAGCTTTCATTAAACGGCTTGCAGATAATACAAATTTCATTCAAATCATCCCCTCTAACTTTTTTTCAAAAAAATCTTTTGACGGAATCACTTCAACAATGCGATCGAAGTCTTGCTTGGATTTTATGTAGTGATCTAGTTGTTTTACAGATTTGCGAAGTTCATTAACCGTTTCATTTGCCTTTTTCATATCTCCGTTGGCAACAGCTTTGATTAAACGCTTTGAGTATTCCTCAATAAAAATTTGTTCCCGCCTTGCTGAATCAGAGTGTATTTTTAAAACCATGTCCTCAAGAAGCACCTTTGATTAACCCCCTCGTTAAAAGCTTCATTTTATGCTTGCCCCACATCTTAACCCATGAAATTGAATATTCCTTACAGAGAACAACGATTAGTTGAGTTAAAGCTGTTATGACGTCTAAACATTCCTGAATCGATTTCTCAATCATTTTTGTATCTGACAATGTTTTGGGATTGACTGAAATATGTTCGACTGAATTTTGTAAGGCGTCCAAGGCTTCTGTCATTTGTATCTTGGATTGAACAAGAAGGTTCACCCTGTGCAAATCAGCACTTTCCCCATCCAAGATTAAAGGTCCCCACCCTGTATAATCAGAAGCAGCTTCAAGGGCAGGCCGCGGGTCATTATGTTTCTCAGCAAAGTACTGGGCCACCTCCGGTTGAACTTTGTGGCGGCCGCATTCCTGGTGAGATACAGATTCACGTGAAAGAAATAATTCATCGTCCATAGATAACTGCTGTTGGGTAAGTTCCGCCTCTTTACGAGCGCTTTTTAGTGCTTTCGGTGCTCTACCAAATTTCACTTTAAACCTCTCCTTTTTCTACCAAATTTTTAACTACGGATTGGTAAACTTTAGTTAAAAGATATTAAGCAGAATCATCAACACTGTTCTGTTCTAATTGGCTTATCCAAGCATTTAGGGTTTCTGGTCGGAAAAATATTTTCTTTCCAATTCTGAAATGTGGAATTTCCTTATTTCTAACCATGGTATAGATGGTTTCTTTATGAACCCTCAGTACACTAGCAGCTTCCTGAGGGTTTAATGGTTTGTTGCTCATAATGAAATCCTCCTAAGCACTGTTTGTTTCTAAATCAGAAACGTTTTCAACAAAAAAATCTGTGATTTTGCATTTTAAATGTTGCGCTAAGGTTGGCAATTGCTCTGCTTTAAATGCATAAACACCTTGCTCGTACTTTAAATAACTTGAACCAGTTTTAAATCCTAGCTTTATTGCCATATCTCGTTGAGAAATTTTCAATTCGATTCTTCTATTCTTGATAAAAACTAAATCAAGTTTCTGCATATCTTTCACTCCTTTCGTTTCTGTTTCAGAAACTTTGTAACCACATAATACAGTTCTAAAACAGAAATGTCAATGAGTTTTGTTTACAATTTAGAAACTTTTTTTATTTCCATAACGGAAACATGTTATCATTTGTCTTACTTAGAAAGTGGTGAAAACAATGAATATAGGTGATCGGATAGTTTTATTAAGAGAAAGAAAAGGTTGGTCCCAAAGGGAACTAGCCCGCCGTGTAGACCTAAATTATGCTGTTATGAACCGTATAGAAAAAGGAACTCGACCTATTACTGATTCAGAAATAATCAAGTTAGCTGAAGTCTTGGATGTCACGACAGACTATCTGTTAAAGGGAAATTCAAACGACTCTCAAATAGATGAACTTTTAAATGATCCCGAAACCTTAATTGCTGGTCGTGATGGAAAAATCACTAAAGAACAAGCAAAAGAACTTTTGGATTATCTTTTGAAAAAAGGGTTCGATGAACAGTAGCAGCTATTCTTTATTCTTAATTCTTTAATTCTTCTTCTGGTAAAACATTTGTTAAACATTTGTTTAACAAAAAGAAGTCTAAGTGTTAAATAAAACTTTTTGCACCCCCTAAAAACATAGATATATCAAGGGTTTATGATAGGTGCACACTGTAAAACAAACTGTTTAACATTCATTGAGTTAAATGAAAGATAAAGAAAACTTAACTGGAGTAAAAAGGGGAACTAAAATTGTTTAAAAAATTGGGGACTTTACTATTAATCACTTCGCTGATATTGCTCGCAGCCTGCAAAAATAGTGAAGAGTCTTCTACATCTTCTGAAGGTACAAACAGTGCAACTGATACCAACGCATCAGAAAGCCAAGACATCTCTGTTAACGGTCCTGAAAAGGTTGGGAATGTTTATGAAATTGATGGCGGTACGGCCAAAGTAATGGCCATCAGCAATAAAGAAACCACTGCAAAGACTGGCCCGATGCAATTAACTGTGAAACAAGTAATTGCCGCTGTTGCCAACGAAAAAACACCTTTTATTGAGGTTCAACTTGAAACAAAAAATACATCAGATAAAGTAGTTTATTTCGGCCCAGATAATGCAAAATTAGCAACAAGCACTGGGGTACAAATTAATGAGCCATCTTCTGACGAAAGTGACGATTTTCTTGGAGAGTATGTGGGAAAAGTAAATGATAGTGGATCCATCTTTTATATTTTTGATAACGAAGAGGATATAAAAGATTTAGATTCCATTCGGCTGAGAACCTCTGCTCCGAGTGATGAGGACGCAAATGCTTTAGGTGACGATCTTGATTTAAAAATTAACTTAGAGCATTAAAACCAAGCCCTATTTTGGGGCTTTTCTTTAGAAAACAAAACCGAACATAAGTTTGCATTTCGTTAGTAGGAGGCTTTACCTTGTATCATTTATCACTTCTTGAGGAAAGAATACGGACAATTTACACTGGCATCGGTATTACTGCTCCCGGTGCATGGGACTTAGAACTAATCGCTGATAGGTTAAAAATAATAGTTCATTATAAGAATCGATCTTCAGCCGCAGTAAAGTTGTTGGGCATGGCTTGCATTATTCTTGATTCACGAATATCCAAAAAGAAGCAATGGGAAGACTTTTCCCACGAGCTGTGTCATCACATAAATCATGTGGGTGTTCAATATAAATTACCCCCACTTTTCAGAGAATTACAGGAGAATCAAGCAAATGCATTTATGTATCACTTTGCTGTACCAAGCTTTATGCTGAAAAACATCAAATTACCGGCAACCAAGCGGGAATCAATAAACCTCATATCTGATCTTTTTCAGGTTACTCATCCTTTTGCGGAAAAAAGATTGGATATGTACTTCCGTAAGTTATTCAGCTTTAAGTACCAATCATTCATGATTCAAAAGAATAAAGAAAGGGAGAAAATTTTATATGCCAACAATTGAAAAAAGAGGCGAAAAGTCATTTCGATTAGTTGTTGATATCGGTACAAAGAGCAAGCGTAAAAGAAAGGTCAAAACAATTAGAATAGAGGATCCAGCTTTATTAAAAACCACTAAAAAGCTGCGCAATTACCTGGAGAGTGAATGGTATAAATTCAAAACAGAAGTTGAAGCCGGCGCTTATATCACACCACACAAACGAACATTCAATATGTTCATAGAGGACTGGGAGAAAAAGTATGCCCTGGATCATCTCGATGATAAAACTCGTGAAACTTATGAATATATTATGGGGAAAGAAATACAGCCCTATTTTGGAGACATGTACTTAGACGAGATACAGCCGATTCACATATTAAATTTCTTAGAAGAATACCAACGAGAAAATGATGTCTCAACGTCAAGCATTCATGCAAGATATCGAATCATTAGAGATATCTTAGGAAGAGCAGCTGAGTGGAAGATTATAAAAGAAAACCCTGCAGAGAATGTAAAGCGGCCAAAACAAAAATACAATGAATATGAAATTTATACTGAAGAAGAAATAAAGGAAATCTTTATGCTATTAGATGAACACGCTCCATTGAGGAACAGAGTTATGATTAAATTTGCTTTTACAGGTGGATTTCGTAGAGGAGAACTATTAGCAATCGATGAAACAGATTTATTTTTTGATACTAATGAAGTCAGAATTGATGAGTCTTTACAATATACAAAGAAGAAAGGTTATCGGTTTAAAGATCCTAAAAGTAACTCTTTCCGTAAAGTTACGATGCCGCCGGATATAATGCAAGAAGCAGCTATTTTGTTACGGGAGATCAAGAAGAATAAATTACTGTTGGGTGAACTGTGGAGAGGAACAGATAAGCTTTTATTATTTGGTGGGGATATGGGACAACCGCAGTATCCAACCTCACCTAATACCTGGTGGCAGAGATTCACTAAGAGGCACAACATCAAGCCAGGACGTCTTCATGATATGAGGCACTCACACGCAACAATGTTGATAAATCAAATTGGGAAGGTACCTGGATTAAACATTAAAGCTATTTCTCAGAGGCTTGGCCATGCTAACGTCCAAACCACATTGAATATTTACACTCACGCTAACCGTGAATCAGATATTTTAGTTGCTGATGCAATCAATAATATATTAAAAACGGGGACATTTTAGAGAAATTCTCTAATTTGCCACCCGTATGACACCCACATATTTTAGACAAAAAAAATAACAGTTCCATATTTCGCGGAAACTGCATAAGATCAACGTATTTTAGATAAGCTTCCAAGCGGGCTCGAACCGCTGACCTCTTCCTTACCATGGAAGTGCTCTACCTGCTGAGCTATGGAAGCAATGGCTCCGCAGGTAGGATTCGAACCTACGACCGATCGGTTAACAGCCGATAGCTCTACCACTGAGCTACTGCGGAATAATATAAAGCTTCATAAACAAACATGGTAGAATTAACAAATCTGCTTGGCGGCGTCCTACTCTCACAGGGGGAAACCCCCGACTACCATCGGCGCTGAAGAGCTTAACTTCCGTGTTCGGTATGGGAACGGGTGTGACCTCTTCGCTATCGCCACCAAACAAATTGAGAGTGTTCTCTCAAAACTAGATAACAGGTGTGACATCATTCAAAAATATGGTTAAGTCCTCGATCGATTAGTATCTGTCAGCTCCATGTGTCGCCACACTTCCACCTCAGACCTATCAACCTGATCATCTTTCAGGGATCTTACTTCCTTGCGGAATGGGAAATCTCATCTTGAGGGGGGCTTCATGCTTAGATGCTTTCAGCACTTATCCCGTCCGCACATAGCTACCCAGCGATGCCCTTGGCAGAACAACTGGTACACCAGCGGTGCGTCCATCCCGGTCCTCTCGTACTAAGGACAGCTCCTCTCAAATTTCCTGCGCCCGCGACGGATAGGGACCGAACTGTCTCACGACGTTCTGAACCCAGCTCGCGTACCGCTTTAATGGGCGAACAGCCCAACCCTTGGGACCGACTACAGCCCCAGGATGCGATGAGCCGACATCGAGGTGCCAAACCTCCCCGTCGATGTGGACTCTTGGGGGAGATAAGCCTGTTATCCCCGGGGTAGCTTTTATCCGTTGAGCGATGGCCCTTCCATGCGGAACCACCGGATCACTAAGCCCGACTTTCGTCCCTGCTCGACTTGTAGGTCTCGCAGTCAAGCTCCCTTGTGCCTTTACACTCTGCGAATGATTTCCAACCATTCTGAGGGAACCTTTGGGCGCCTCCGTTACCTTTTAGGAGGCGACCGCCCCAGTCAAACTGCCCACCTGACACTGTCTCCCCGCCCGATAAGGGCGGCGGGTTAGAAGGTCAATACAGCCAGGGTAGTATCCCACCGATGCCTCCACCGAAGCTGGCGCTCCGGTTTCCAAGGCTCCTACCTATCCTGTACAAGCTGTACCAACATTCAATATCAGGCTGCAGTAAAGCTCCACGGGGTCTTTCCGTCCTGTCGCGGGTAACCTGCATCTTCACAGGTACTATAATTTCACCGAGTCTCTCGTTGAGACAGTGCCCAGATCGTTGCGCCTTTCGTGCGGGTCGGAACTTACCCGACAAGGAATTTCGCTACCTTAGGACCGTTATAGTTACGGCCGCCGTTTACTGGGGCTTCAATTCGCACCTTCGCTTACGCTAAGCGCTCCTCTTAACCTTCCAGCACCGGGCAGGCGTCAGCCCCTATACTTCGCCTTACGGCTTCGCAGAGACCTGTGTTTTTGCTAAACAGTCGCCTGGGCCTATTCACTGCGGCTCTCTCGGGCTTGCACCCTAACAGAGCACCCCTTCTCCCGAAGTTACGGGGTCATTTTGCCGAGTTCCTTAACGAGAGTTCTCTCGATCACCTTAGGATTCTCTCCTCGCCTACCTGTGTCGGTTTGCGGTACGGGCACCTCTCACCTCGCTAGAGGCTTTTCTTGGCAGTGTGGAATCAGGAACTTCGCTACTATATTTCGCTCGCCATCACAGCTCAGCCTTATGGGAAACGGATTTGCCTATTTCCCAGCCTAACTGCTTGGACGCGGATATCCAATACCGCGCTTACCCTATCCTCCTGCGTCCCCCCATTGCTCAAATGGTGAGGAGGTGGTACAGGAATATCAACCTGTTGTCCATCGCCTACGCCTTTCGGCCTCGGCTTAGGTCCCGACTAACCCTGAGCGGACGAGCCTTCCTCAGGAAACCTTAGGCATTCGGTGGAGGGGATTCTCACCCCTCTTTCGCTACTCATACCGGCATTCTCACTTCTAAGCGCTCCACCAGTCCTTCCGGTCTGGCTTCACAGCCCTTAGAACGCTCTCCTACCACTGTTCGAAGAACAGTCCGCAGCTTCGGTGATACGTTTAGCCCCGGTACATTTTCGGCGCAGAGTCACTCGACCAGTGAGCTATTACGCACTCTTTAAATGGTGGCTGCTTCTAAGCCAACATCCTGGTTGTCTAAGCAACTCCACATCCTTTTCCACTTAACGTATACTTTGGGACCTTAGCTGGCGGTCTGGGCTGTTTCCCTTTCGACTACGGATCTTATCACTCGCAGTCTGACTCCCAAGGATAAGTCATTGGCATTCGGAGTTTGACTGAATTCGGTAACCCGGTAGGGGCCCCTAGTCCAATCAGTGCTCTACCTCCAAGACTCTTACCTTGAGGCTAGCCCTAAAGCTATTTCGGAGAGAACCAGCTATCTCCAGGTTCGATTGGCATTTCACCCCTACCCACACCTCATCCCCGCACTTTTCAACGTGCGTGGGTTCGGGCCTCCATTCAGTGTTACCTGAACTTCACCCTGGACATGGGTAGATCACCTGGTTTCGGGTCTACGACCACGTACTCATGCGCCCTATTCAGACTCGCTTTCGCTGCGGCTCCGCATCTTCTGCTTAACCTTGCACGGGATCGTAACTCGCCGGTTCATTCTACAAAAGGCACGCCATCACCCGTTAACGGGCTCTGACTACTTGTAGGCACACGGTTTCAGGATCTCTTTCACTCCCCTTCCGGGGTGCTTTTCACCTTTCCCTCACGGTACTGGTTCACTATCGGTCACTAGGGAGTATTTAGCCTTGGGAGATGGTCCTCCCGGATTCCGACGGAATTTCACGTGTTCCGCCGTACTCAGGATCCACTCAGGAGAGAACGAAGTTTTGACTACAGGGCTGTTACCTCCTATGGCGGGCCTTTCCAGACCTCTTCATCTACCTCGTTCCTTTGTAACTCCGTACAGAGTGTCCTACAACCCCAAGAGGCAAGCCTCTTGGTTTGGGCTAATCCCGTTTCGCTCGCCGCTACTCAGGGAATCGCATTTGCTTTCTCTTCCTCCGGGTACTTAGATGTTTCAGTTCCCCGGGTCTGCCTTCTCATATCCTATGAATTCAGATATGGATACCACTCCATTACGAGTGGTGGGTTTCCCCATTCGGAAATCTCCGGATCAAAGCTTGCTTACAGCTCCCCGAAGCATATCGGTGTTCGTCCCGTCCTTCATCGGCTCCTAGTGCCAAGGCATCCACCGTGCGCCCTTTCTAACTTAACCGTTAAAAAGAATCACTATGTGATATCTTGTGTTACTAATTGAATGTGATGTCTACTGTTATCTAGTTTTCAAAGAACACGTTTCGAAGGAATGATCCTTCAAAACTAAACAAGACAGGGAACGTTCTGTTTATAAGACCCAAGGTCTTATATTCCGTATAATATCCTTAGAAAGGAGGTGATCCAGCCGCACCTTCCGATACGGCTACCTTGTTACGACTTCACCCCAATCATCTGTCCCACCTTCGGCGGCTGGCTCCTAAAAGGTTACCTCACCGACTTCGGGTGTTACAAACTCTCGTGGTGTGACGGGCGGTGTGTACAAGGCCCGGGAACGTATTCACCGCGGCATGCTGATCCGCGATTACTAGCGATTCCAGCTTCACGCAGTCGAGTTGCAGACTGCGATCCGAACTGAGAACAGATTTGTGGGATTGGCTTAACCTCGCGGTTTCGCTGCCCTTTGTTCTGTCCATTGTAGCACGTGTGTAGCCCAGGTCATAAGGGGCATGATGATTTGACGTCATCCCCACCTTCCTCCGGTTTGTCACCGGCAGTCACCTTAGAGTGCCCAACTGAATGCTGGCAACTAAGATCAAGGGTTGCGCTCGTTGCGGGACTTAACCCAACATCTCACGACACGAGCTGACGACAACCATGCACCACCTGTCACTCTGCCCCCGAAGGGGACGTCCTATCTCTAGGATTGTCAGAGGATGTCAAGACCTGGTAAGGTTCTTCGCGTTGCTTCGAATTAAACCACATGCTCCACCGCTTGTGCGGGCCCCCGTCAATTCCTTTGAGTTTCAGTCTTGCGACCGTACTCCCCAGGCGGAGTGCTTAATGCGTTAGCTGCAGCACTAAGGGGCGGAAACCCCCTAACACTTAGCACTCATCGTTTACGGCGTGGACTACCAGGGTATCTAATCCTGTTCGCTCCCCACGCTTTCGCTCCTCAGCGTCAGTTACAGACCAGAGAGTCGCCTTCGCCACTGGTGTTCCTCCACATCTCTACGCATTTCACCGCTACACGTGGAATTCCACTCTCCTCTTCTGCACTCAAGTTCCCCAGTTTCCAATGACCCTCCCCGGTTGAGCCGGGGGCTTTCACATCAGACTTAAGAAACCGCCTGCGAGCCCTTTACGCCCAATAATTCCGGACAACGCTTGCCACCTACGTATTACCGCGGCTGCTGGCACGTAGTTAGCCGTGGCTTTCTGGTTAGGTACCGTCAAGGTACCGCCCTATTCGAACGGTACTTGTTCTTCCCTAACAACAGAGCTTTACGATCCGAAAACCTTCATCACTCACGCGGCGTTGCTCCGTCAGACTTTCGTCCATTGCGGAAGATTCCCTACTGCTGCCTCCCGTAGGAGTCTGGGCCGTGTCTCAGTCCCAGTGTGGCCGATCACCCTCTCAGGTCGGCTACGCATCGTTGCCTTGGTGAGCCATTACCTCACCAACTAGCTAATGCGCCGCGGGTCCATCTGTAAGTGGTAGCCGAAGCCACCTTTTATGTTTGAACCATGCGGTTCAAACAACCATCCGGTATTAGCCCCGGTTTCCCGGAGTTATCCCAGTCTTACAGGCAGGTTACCCACGTGTTACTCACCCGTCCGCCGCTAACATCAGGGAGCAAGCTCCCATCTGTCCGCTCGACTTGCATGTATTAGGCACGCCGCCAGCGTTCGTCCTGAGCCAGGATCAAACTCTCCGATAAAGTAGTTTGACTGACTACGCACATCGCTGTGCGATTTTTAAAAACTGAATTAACAGGTACGTTTTGTCTTGTTTAGTTTTCAAAGATCATTACCGCCGCTTAACGAAGCAGCTTTATTAATATAACATTTAGCTTCTTTTAAGTCAACAACTTTTTTCAAAGTACTTAATGAAGCTTTTAGTTGATGTCAGCTGTTTATCAGCGACGAATAATAATATATCACGGATATTATCAAAAGGTCAACACCCAATTTAGGCTGTATGTGAAGAGACATTTTATCGGTTATATTCAATTGTCCATGCTCATAAGATGTAAAACAAGAATGATGGACAAGATAAGGAGGCATCATCAGTGAATCACTTCTATGTGTGGCACATTAAACGGGTGAAACAATTAATTATTATACTTATAGCCGCATTTGCAGCTGCCAGCTTTTTTTATATCCAAAGAGCTGTCCCGCTTCCCGTGTTTTCAACTGACACCGGACCTAAAGCCATTTATAAAGGAGAAACAGACTCTAAAGATATTGCACTTACTTTCGATATCAGCTGGGGTGATGAGAGAGCAGAACCGATACTTAATACTCTGAAAGCAAACGGGATTAAAAATGCAACGTTTTTTCTTTCCGCTTCTTGGGCAGAACGCCATCCCGACACAGTGGCCCGTATCGTAAAGGATGGACATCAAATTGGGAGCATGGGCTACGCTTATAAAAACTATGCCAATTTAGAGAGCAGCGAAATAAAAAAGGACATGAACCGTGCGCAAACAGCCTTTGAAAAGTTAGGGGTCAAAGACATACAGCTATTAAGACCCCCTACCGGCCAATTCAATAAGAATGTTCTAAAGGTCGCAAAGCAATACAATTATACAGTCGTTCATTACAGTGTGAACTCTCAAGACTGGACAAATCCCGGAGTTGAAAAAATCATCGACAATGTGACCAAGCAAGTTTCCGGTGGAGACATTATTCTTTTACATGCCTCCGATTCGGCAAAACAAACAGAAGAAGCATTACCTGATATCATCCATCAGCTGAAAGAAAAAGGATTAAAAAATGTAACCGTGAGTGACCTCATCGCAAATTCTGATGCCAAATCCGCAGAGGTAAAGTAATTACTTTGCTGCAAACTTCGGCAGCATCAGCAATTGGAAGGCATTACATGCCATTAACGGAAAAAGCATTAAATAAAGCCAGTCCTCATCATTTACTCTTAATGCAGGGAACCATTCTAATGCGGTAATCACAACCATCAAAAACAACGATGACACAAATGTTTTCTTAGAGGACTGCTTTTGCTTTATATAAGCTGTAATCACTCCAAAGATCAATAAAAACACCGGTAACCACGCATAGCCAGCCAGCGATTCTCCGCTCTCTCCAAAAAATAAAAAACGCACGTACATTAAATCAAAAGCAACAAACAGGATGAAAAACAACTGCAGCAAATTCCACAAAGAGGAGGACCTTAATATCTCAAGCGCAAACCGATGAACTGTTAAAAACACGAAAAAACCCATTTGGCTGATCACACTGAAAATCATGCCTACACCGATAAACCAAAATAAAACAGAGAAAATCTGCCCCGCTTCAAATGTAAGAAACAGCCCTCTATATTCTCCCCATTTTAAAGCAAAACCCACAATACTCGTGATAAGCGCTCCGACAGCTAAAATAGAAAAGAAAAAACGAACTAAACCACGGCTTTTCATTTCTTTATTCATCCCCTCAAAAATCGCGAACAGCGATATTTTGTTATGTATAATTCCAAACAGATGAATCATATTAAAGGTAAGACAAGTATGTGAAAGGAGCTTAAGCATGTCAAAAGCCAAAACGCTATTGATGAGCTGTTTTTTGTTATTATCTGTAACAGCTTGCGCTCCAAAAGACCAAGCAGCGGATATGGACTATGATCAGACCAAAAAAATGGTTGTTGATATATTAAAAACTGATGATGGAAAGAAAGCTATTAAGGAATTATTAAATGATGATGCCATGAATGAAGCGCTGGTGATTGACCAAGATGCAATTAAAGGAACAATAGAAAAAAACACTCACATCAAAAAAAGGTGAAGAATTTTGGAAAAACATCTTTGAAGACACTGATTTTGCTGAGGGCTTTGCCAAAACTCTTCAGACAGAGCATGAAAAAGTGATTAAAAAGCTGATGAAGGATCCAGATTACCAGAAGATGCTGATGAGCGTGATGCAGGATCCCGGCATGGATAAAAAGTACAGCCAGCTGGCAAAAAGCCAAGAATTCCGCAGTTATTTAGAAGAGGTTATTAACGAAACACTTTCTAGTCCGCTTTACAAAAAGCAGTTCGAAGATGAGCTGAAAAAAGCAGCAAAAGACACAGCAAAAGAAAGTGAATAAAGGGAAAGCCGGGATCTGGAATCCCGGTTCACCTTTTATACCTGCACTGACATTTTTACATCTATTTTTTTTGCGATGTCCTGATATATTTCTCCGATTGGATGATTTTCGTCATAAACAGACGGAGCAAATTGGTCCTTATCCCAATCGGGCTGTTTCAATGGGATTCTGCCGAGTAAAGGCACGTTTAGTTCCTCAGCCAGTTTATCTCCTCCGCCTTTTCCAAAGACATATTCTCTTTCCCCTGTCTTTGCACTTTCATAATAAGCCATGTTCTCTATGACCCCCACGACCTCATGATCGGTTTTAATCGCCATAGAGCCCGCTCTGGCCGCGACAAAAGCAGCTGTCGGATGCGGCGTAGATACGATAATTTCTTTGCAGCTCGGAAGCATTGTATGTACATCGAGAGCAACGTCCCCTGTACCAGGCGGAAGATCAAGAACGATATAGTCTACTTCTCCCCACTCTACTTCGTGGAAAAAGTTATTCAGCATTTTGCCGAGCATCGGCCCTCTCCATACGACCGGAGCATTTTCTTCTACGAAAAAGCCCATTGACATGACCTTTACTCCAAAGCGTTCAACAGGAAGAAGTTTCTCTCCTTCAATTGTTGGACGCACAGTGATACCCATCATGTCCGGCACACTGAACCCATAAATATCCGCATCAATTAAACCAACCTTTTTCCCTAGACGAGCCAGAGAAATAGCTAGGTTTACCGACACAGTTGACTTGCCTACGCCGCCTTTTCCGCTTGCTACAGCAAGAAAGACTGGCGGGTTATCCATATTTAATAATGTTTTTTTCTCAGCTGACGGCGCCCGGAATTTAGCAACCGTTTCTTCAGGCAGCTCTTCAAATCGAAGGCCGACTGTCTCAGCTCCTGCCCCTTTTAATACGTTTACGATCTCTTGCTGAATCTGCATTTGTTCTGCAGTTCCTGTTTTTGCAAGAGCGACTTTTACACTGATATGCCGTTTTTCAGGCTTTATTTTAATTTCCTTAACGGCATCCAATTCTCCCAGAGGTCTTTGAAGAAAAGGTTCGCGCATTTCTCCGACTAGTTTTCTTACTTCATCTTCTCTTATCATCGAACCTCACCCTTTTGTGTATTCGTTTACAATTATTATTATATCATACATAAATGGCGGGTGTCTTATGCTTAGAACCGCAAGAAAACCCTCCTTTACTCCAGAGGGTCTCCTTTTTCTGTGAAATATCGCAAAATGCCTTTATATATGGAAGATGCCACCTTGTCTTGATATTTCGGTTTACCGAGCAGCGTTGCTTCGTTTGGATTGGATAAAAATCCGACTTCTATAAGCGCCCCCGGTTTGGTGACGTTTTGCATTAAGTAGATACCATGAATCCGCTTTGCTTTCCGGGTTGTGTTTTCCAGATTTCTTCTCAGCTCATCCTGAATGTATTTTGCGACTTTCTCATTTTCCGCATATTTCCCGTAATAAAAGCTTTGGGCTCCGCTCCATTTTTGTGACGGAATCGCATTAAGATGAATGCTGATATAGAGCTCCGCCTCTGAATGGTTTATTAATTTGACTCGTTGTCTTAGATCCTCAGCTTTTCGTCGGCTATAGCCTTTAGTTCCTTCTGGAGCGAGATCAGTATCACTTTCTCTGGTCATGATAACAAGCGCTCCTTGTTCTTGAAGATAATCCCTGACTCTAAAGGCCACTTCCAGGGTAACATCCTTCTCTAACAGCTTTCCGCCGACTGCTCCGCCGTCAGGCCCGCCATGACCTGGATCTAGATAAATGATTTTACCGCTCAAGGGCAGGCTCCACGGCTTCCAAGAGTCGTTATTGCTGAACTGATACTTGAACAGAAATAGTAATATGATGAAGCCTAGCAAAAAACTGAGCCATTTAAGCTTTTTCCTCATCCCTTCCCCTCCCGCTTGTCCGTTATTACATAACTATGGGACAGGGCCGGGAAATATGATTACCGCATGCGAAGCTTACACTGTTTTTCTCTTTGAACAAACCCTGCTGTCCACCAATCTTTAATGAACTTGCGTGCCGCTTCATAAACAGTGTTTTTATCAAATGTTGCGTATTGCTCGTGTATCCAATTATAGAGATAATCAAAAAACTCCATACGCAGCTCTTCTTCTTCTCTTGCAGAGCGGGCACTGATACTATGCATGGATTCTCCGTAATAGCCGAATATCCCAAAACGCCCGCCTAACAAATAGGCTTCTATAGCAAAATCAATACAGCCTTCGGTAATAATATCTCGTTCATCATGTAAAAATGGAAATAATGGTTCTAAACAATCCTTAACAGACTGGATAATTTGTCTCAGAGAGAGTTCTTTGAGCAAGTTCTTTTCTAATTCAAAATCCTTTTGGCGTTTCACATCCATAAAAGACAGTACTTCTGCCATATAAATTCACTCTCCTTTTATCGATTATTTTGAGGTTTGGATGATGAAACAATGCCCGAATTCGGTTGGAAATTCGCCCAAATGAAGGTGTAAAATTGATAAAAAATCACCTTTCTGCAGGGTCTGGAACAAACGTTCTATAATTAGTTATGAAAAAAGCAGCCCCTCTAACAGGTCGCTGCTTTTCATACTTTCACGCTTCTTGTTGCAGAATATGTATGGATATATTGGTCTAATACAAACCCGCCTTTATCTTCATAAAAACCAGTAACGATAAAACCGGCATCAATTTGGCCTTTGATTTGGTCTTCTAAGGAATGGCCGAATTCCAGAGCCTCATTATTTTCGATCAGTTTTTTCACTTTATGTTTCGGAAGATCTTCTGGGTCAGCGTATGGAATGGAGTGTTTTACTTTTAAAACACCTTGCTGTTCTAATTCAGTATCAAACAGAAATACAACAGGATTGACAAAACCCGAGATTAGAATGCCGTTCCTTTTCAACACACGGTGCGCTTCCTTCCATACCGGGAGGACATTCTCAACAAAAACATTGGCAACAGGATGTACAATGACATCAAATGATTCATCATTAAATACACTTAAATCGTCCATGCTTCCTTTGACAGTGTGTATTGTGAGACCATCTCGCTCAGCAATCATTTTATCCTGATTCAGCTGTTTTTCTGAGTTATCTAGTACGGTGACATCCGCGCCTGCGGCTGCCAAAACTGGGCCCTGCTGGCCGCCGCCTGATGCTAAACAGAGTACTTTCAGACCTTTGACAGGCGGAAACCAATCCTTCGGTACATCTTTCATTGGTGTTACCCTTATATCCCAATTGCCTTTTTTTGCTTGTTCGATCACCTGCTGCTCAACAGCAACAGTCCATTCATTGCCTGTTTCTACTTTTTTATCCCAGGCTTTGCTATTATGAGCTACTAACGCATTCATGAATCTTCTCCTTACTTTAATGTATAGAGTATAACAAATATTTCTAGATTAATATCGCTTTCCCTTTGCATATTTAGAAAAAAGTTCATAAAAACGCAAAAAAACCACAAAGGAGATATGTGATTTATATCATCAGATTTACTTTTACTTCGTTACATAAAGCCATTAGCAATGAG
Source organism: Bacillus sp. FSL W8-1202 (assembly GCF_038006165.1). NCBI lineage: Bacteria > Bacillati > Bacillota > Bacilli > Caryophanales > Bacillaceae > Bacillus > Bacillus sp. FSL W8-1202. The sequence continues at coordinate 1,222,477 of NZ_JBBOUR010000001.1, read as the reverse complement.
AGCTATTGTTTCTCCGGGTTAGGAATCAGCAGTGAACTTTAACGGATGAGATACAGTGGTTAGATGAAGCTGGGCTGATCACATAACGATAATAAACATTGACCGAAGTTCCAATTGAATAAGAATGAAAGCTATCATGATTATTACAAAGAGACCGTTTATAAACAAACAATTAACCCCGTCAAGCGTCCATTCAGTTGTTATTTTTATGCGGGGCTGCCACGTTTTATTAAAGAAAAAAGCTCCCAACCCAAGGTCGAGAGCTTTTTGAAAACGCAAAATTAACGTTTTGAGAACTGAGGTGCACGACGAGCGCCTTTAAGACCGTATTTTTTACGTTCTTTCATACGAGCGTCACGAGTCAGAAGACCTGCACGTTTAAGAGTTGTACGGTATTCTGGATCTGCTTCAAGCAAAGCACGAGCGATACCGTGACGGATTGCTCCAGCTTGACCAGATAAGCCGCCTCCATGTACGTTTACTAAAACATCATAAGTGCCAGCTGTTTCAGTCAAAGTTAATGGTTGTTTGATATCTTCGATTAAAGCTGCAGATGGGATGTGTTCGCTGATTTCACGATTATTAACGACGATACGGCCTTCTCCTGGAACTAAACGCACACGCGCTACAGAGCTTTTACGACGGCCAGTACCGTAATATTGAACCTGTGCCAAATTGGTAACCTCCTTTTTAATTAACCGCGAAGTTCGTAAACTTCAGGTTTTTGTGCTTCGTGTGGATGCTCAGAACCACGGTATACGTTCAATTTTTTGAACATTTGACGACCTAGAGAACCTTTTGGAAGCATGCCTTTGATAGCAAGCTCAAGCATTTTCTCAGGGTAGTTTGTACGCATTTCAAGAGCAGTTCTTGATTTTAATCCGCCTGGATGTTGAGTGTGACGGTAGTAGATTTTGTCAGTTAACTTTTTACCAGTTAACTCGATTTTTTCAGCGTTGATGATGATCACATGATCTCCAGTATCAACGTGTGGTGTGTAAGTTGGTTTGTGTTTTCCGCGAAGGATAGCTGCAACTTCTGAAGAAAGACGACCTAAAGTCTTGCCAGCAGCATCAACAACTAACCACTTGCGTTCAATAGTACTTGCGTTAGCCATAGGTGTTGTACGCATTGAATTTCCCTCCTAAATGATCTGTCATTTTCAATAAACTTCGATTACGTTCTATTTCACAACACAATAAGTTCCGGGGCTTATCGTGGGGTTGAAATACATACCATATGATATCTTATAACTTTATGCAGACTCTGTCAAGAAAATATTATACACCTGGTTTAGTTGTCATAGTAAACGTTCCATAAATATAGCCCGTGCCCCGGCGCTGTGCGCCCTGCCGCTTCGCGATCCTTCGCTTCCAGCATGGATTTCACCTCATCGGGAGAAATTTTTCCAATACCTGCATCAAGCAAAGTACCCGCAATAATTCTGACCATATTATATAAGAAACCGCTGCCTGTGATCCGCATTTGCAGGCCGTCAGCCGTCTCAGTCCAATCAAGTTCGTATATCGTTCTTACCTTGTCCTGCACTTCTGTTTTAGCCGCGCAAAAGCTCGTAAAATCATGTGTCCCTATAAGATGCTTTGCCGCTTCTCTCATGTCCTGCACATTAAGGCGATATGAAAAATGGTAAGCGTAATGCCGTTTAAATACGTCCGGGTGTTTCTCCGTGTATACAAAGTAGCGATATTCTTTTTTAACTGCGCTAAATCGTGCATGGAACCCATCATCCGCAATTTCTGCCTGTTTGACTGCGATATCGTCCGGAAGCAGTGCATTTAAGGCATATGGCCATCTCTCAGCCGGGATAGACAGCGGAGTGTCAAAATGAATCACCTGTCCGGCTGCATGAACCCCGCTGTCTGTTCTTCCAGACGAAACTACTGGAATTCTGTCTTTTGACTTATGCAGGACAGCCAAAGCCTTCTCCAGTTCATCCTGAACCGTTCTTTTGCCCGGCTGAACCTGATAACCGTTAAACAAATGTCCGTCATAAGAAATCGTGCATTTCAGTCTCATACAGCACCTCTAAGCCCTTAAGAAAAATAACAAAGCAGCTAATACAATTAAGCTGACAATGACAGAAGTGTCTTTTCCTGTCCATACAAGCTTTCTATATTTCGTACGTCCTTCTCCGCCTTGATAGCCTCTTGCTTCCATTGCCACCGCAAGCTCTTCGGCGCGTTTAAATGCGCTGACGAAGAGCGGGACAAGAAGCGGGACAATAGCCTTCACTCTTTCTTTGACAGGCCCGCTTGTAAAATCAACGCCTCGCGCCATCTGAGCCTTCATGATCTTATCTGTCTCCTCCATCAGTGTCGGAATAAACCGTAAAGAAATTGACATCATAAGAGCCAGCTCATGAACAGGAAGCTTTAATTTTTTCAATGGGTTCAGCAGCTGCTCCATTCCATCGGTAATCTCAATCGGTGTGGTCGTAAGCGTTAATAAGGTTGTGATTAAAATCAAATAGACGAATCTAAGAGAAATGAATATCCCCTGAACCAGACCGCCCTCATAGACTTTGAAAAAACCTATTTGAAAGATAACCCATCCTTCATGTGTCATAAGGATGTGAAGAAGGAACGTAAAAAGGACAATCCAGATGATTGGCTTCAGCCCTTTCATTAAAAAAGAGAATGGAACTCTTGTTAAAGAAACGACGCCAACTGTAAATAAACCAAGCAACGCGTATGTCTGAACATTATTGGCTAAGAATACGATGCAGACAAATAAAAAGATCGTGATCAGTTTTGTTCTGGGGTCAAGCCGGTGCACAAGTGAAGTACCCGGTACATACTTGCCGATAATCATGCTGTCCATCATAAAGTCTTCTCCCCCTGAAAAAGAGCACGGATTTCGGCAGCGGCATCTTCGATTGTGAGCATAGGCTCATTAAATCTCACACCCAGTGCAGCTTCAAGGTGTCTTTGGAATTTTATTGTTTCTGGAAGATCCAGCCCCCAGCCGGCCATCTCTTCACCCTTTAAAAACAGATCACGCGGACTGCCTGATGCTTGTATCGTTCCTTTATGCATAACAATCATTTCATCAGCGTATGCAGCTGCATCCTCCATGCTGTGTGTCACAAGGATCGTCGTCAGGTTCCCACGTTGATGAAGCTCATAAAACATGTCCATAATCTCTTTTCGCCCTCTTGGGTCCAATCCTGCAGTCGGTTCATCCAGAACAAGCACTTCAGGGTCCATTGCAAGTACACCGGCAATTGCAACTCTGCGCATTTGTCCCCCGCTTAATTCAAAGGGTGACCTGTCCAAAAGCTCTTCTGATAAACCTACAAGCTGCAGCATCTCTCTCGCTTTTTGTTCCGCATCTTCTTTTTTAACACCAAAGTTCATCGGTCCGAATGAAATATCTTTAAGAACTGTTTCTTCGAATAATTGATGCTCAGGAAATTGGAAAACGATTCCGACTTTTTTACGAAGTTTTTTCAGATCTTTATTCTTTTTCCCTGCCTGAATGACAGTGCTGCCTAGTGATATCTGTCCCTTCGTCGGCTTCAGGAGACCATTTAGGTGCTGAAGAAGAGTGGACTTGCCAGAGCCTGTATGCCCGATAACGGCTACGTAGCTTCCTTCTTTAATCGATGCATTGATATCATACAGTGCTAGGCGCTCAAACGGCGTCTTCATCTGATAGCGATGCTCTACATCTTTGATTGTAATGTCCACAGCTCTTTCACCAGCCCTTCCTGAGTCAAATGGTTTTCTTCCAAAGCCAGTCCATTTTCTCTTAAAAGCTGGCTAAGCTGGAATGAGAAGGGTAAATCAAGCCCGATTCGCACAAGTTCTTTATTCAATTTAAAAATCTCTTCAGGCGGCCCTTCAGCATATTTTTTACCGCCATTCATGACAATGATCCTGTCTGCTTTTGCTGCCTCATCCAGATCATGTGTAATGGATATGACAGTCGCCATGCCCTGCTCTTTTAAATGTCTTACCGTTTCAAGCACTTCTTCTCGCCCGATCGGATCAAGCATGGATGTTGCTTCATCTAAGATAATAATATCAGGACGTGCGGCAATAACCCCCGCAATCGCAACTCTCTGCTTTTGGCCTCCGGAGAGATGGTGCGGCTCTTGATCGAGAAAATCTTGCATATTCACCTGTTTTACTGCCCAGTCTACTCTCTCAATCATTTCTTCCCGCGGTACACCATTGTTTTCTAAACCAAAAGCCACATCATCGCGAACAGTCGTTCCGACAAATTGGTTATCCGGATTTTGAAAGACCATACCTATCTTCTTACGCACTTCCCAAACAGATTCCCCTGTCAATTGAATCCCGGCAACCTCAATGTCGCCTGATTCAGGAAGAATTAAACCATTCAATGCCCGGGCCAGTGTTGATTTCCCTGAACCGTTATGACCTACGATTGCAAGCCATTCACCCTCATACACCTGCAGGGAGACGCCGTCTAGTGCTCGTCTTTCTGCGTCCTTCCGATATCGAAATACGATATCCTCTACCGATATCAACTGATTCTGATTCATGGAAAACCGGCCTCCTCTCAGCTAATGCTCTGCTTTTCTCTCTATATTAAAAGTTGCAGTATCTAAAAAAAGGGCATAGATCCAGTTAGAAACTGTCCCGCCCTTCTTTAGATACACAAAAATATGTGATTAAACCAATTCGATAATTGCCATTGGTGCTCCGTCACCACGGCGAGGACCAAGCTTCATAATACGTGTGTATCCGCCTTGGCGCTCCTCGTAACGAGTTGCAATGTCAGAGAATAATTTTTGAAGTGCATCTTGGTTATTTTCTTCGTTTGCAACCTCGTTGCGGATGTATGCAGCAACTTGACGGCGAGCGTGAAGATCACCGCGTTTGCCAAGCGTGATCATTTTTTCAACTACAGAGCGAAGTTCTTTCGCACGTGTTTCAGTTGTTTCGATTCTTTCGTTGATGATCAAATCAGTTGTAAGATCACGAAGCATAGCTTTACGCTGTGCACTCGTACGTCCTAGTTTTCTGTATGACATGTGATGTCCCCTCCTTTATTGGAATTCTGTTTCTGAATAATAAACACACGAAAATCCTAGTTCACAAGGGAAACTAGTCAATCGTCTTTGCGAAGTCCGAGTCCAAGTTCTTCTAGTTTCGCTTTCACTTCTTCAAGTGATTTGCGTCCTAGATTTCGAACTTTCATCATATCTTCTTCCGTCTTGTTCGCAAGCTCTTGAACCGTGTTAATACCCGCACGCTTTAAGCAGTTGTAAGAACGAACAGAAAGATCCAATTCTTCAATTGTCATTTCAAGAACTTTCTCTTTTTGATCTTCTTCTTTTTCAACCATGATTTCAGCATGTTGAGCTTCGTCAGTTAAACCAACGAATATATTAAGGTGTTCAGTTAAAATCTTTGAACCAAGCGCAATTGCTTCTTTCGGTCCAGTGCTTCCATCAGTCCAAACATCAAGTGTAAGTTTATCATAGTTTGCAACTTGGCCTACACGAGTGTTCTCTACCTGATAAGATACACGAGAAACTGGCGTATAGATAGAATCGATCGGAATCACGCCGATTGGCTGATCGTCTCTCTTGTTTGCGTCAGCAGGCGTATACCCACGTCCTCTTTGAGCAGTAAGGCGAACTCGGAAACTCGCATTCTCACCAAGAGTCGCGATATGAAGATCAGGATTTAAGATCTCTACATCACTATCGTGTGTAATATCAGCTGCCGTTACAGTTCCTTCACCCTGTACATCAATTTCTAGCGTCTTCTCTTCATCAGAGTAGATTTTCAATGCAAGCTTTTTAATGTGTAAGATAATCGTTGTAACATCTTCCACAACGCCTTCAATTGTCGAGAATTCGTGCAGTACACCATCTATCTGGATTGATGTTACAGCGGCACCAGGGAGTGAGGATAAGAGGATACGACGTAAGGAGTTACCCAGAGTTGTACCATATCCACGCTCAAGTGGCTCTACGACAAACTTACCAAATTTGGCATCGTCGCTGATTTCAACCGTTTCGATTTTTGGTTTTTCAATCTCGATCATTACTTAAAACCCTCCTTCAAAACGTCGAAACCTCGAATAGAATCATATGAGATTCCATCCGAAATTCCCCATTGTTTAGTCCCGTATGTGCTCAGGCAACGAGTCGGTGCATTCGTTTCATAAATAACTGTATCATAACCCATTATTGACAGGGACACAAAATCTATACAAACAAATTACACGCGGCGACGTTTTGGTGGACGGCATCCGTTATGAGGAACAGGAGTTACGTCTCTGATAGCAGTGACTTCTAGTCCAGCAGCTTGAAGTGCACGGATTGCAGCTTCACGGCCTGAACCAGGTCCTTTAACAGTAACCTCTAGAGTTTTAAGACCATGTTCGATTGAACCTTTAGCAGCTGTTTCTGCAGCCATTTGCGCAGCAAAAGGAGTAGATTTACGAGAACCTCTGAATCCTAAAGCTCCGGCACTAGACCAAGAAATAGCATTACCATGAGTGTCAGTGATCGTAACGATCGTGTTATTGAAAGTTGAACGAATATGAGCAATTCCAGACTCAATATTCTTTTTCACGCGACGTTTACGCGTGTTAGATTTACGAGCAGCAGCCATTGTTTAAGAACCTCCCTTACTTATTTTTTCTTGTTAGCTACAGTACGACGCGGACCTTTACGAGTACGCGCGTTGTTTTTAGAGTTTTGTCCGCGAACAGGTAATCCTCTGCGATGACGGATTCCGCGGTAGCTTCCGATTTCGATCAGACGTTTGATATTAAGAGAAACTTCACGGCGAAGGTCACCTTCTACTTTCAGTTTGTCAATAATATCACGGATTTTACCAAGTTCTTCTTCAGTAAGATCGCGCACACGAGTATCTTCTGAAACTCCAGCTTCTTTTAAAACTTGCTGAGCCGTTGTGCGGCCAATTCCGAAGATGTATGTTAAAGAAATAACAACACGTTTGTCACGTGGGATATCTACACCAGCAATACGAGCCATTCTCTGGGCACCTCCTTATAAATTATCCTTGTTTTTGTTTATGCTTTGGATTTTCACAGATCACCATTACTTTTCCTTTTCTGCGAATAACTTTACATTTTTCGCAGATTGGTTTAACTGATGGTCTCACTTTCATGTGTTTCCAACCTCCTTCAGTTTCCGGAGTGCTTTATTTGTAACGGTACGTAATCCTGCCACGAGTTAAGTCATATGGAGATAATTCTACCGTAACTTTGTCTCCAGGTAAAATGCGAATGAAGTGCATGCGGATTTTACCAGATACATGAGCCAAAACAGTGTGGCCATTTTCAAGTTCAACTTTGAACATCGCGTTTGGCAGTGTTTCGACTATAGTACCTTCCACTTCAATTACATCGTCTTTCGCCATTCAAGTGTTCTCCCTTCTTCAAATCAGTAACTTGCTTTCTGACAAATTTCAAAAGAAGTTTGTCACACGCCCTGTTTCGTTTATACTGTTCTGAACTTCCGGAGATACGCAATCATAAAGGGTTAAATGATTGATATTCTTTTTCTTAGGAGAATGAAATGTACGCTTTTCTCCGTCTGCTGTTAGTACATTGATGATGGTTAAAATTCCAACGACAAGCAGCAAGATGAATTCGGTCTTGCCAATGTTCACCCAAGCTTTCTGCCCTATCAAGCTTGAAAAACATCTGTCTTCGGAATTATTTTCATCATCTAGACTCTTGTCAGTATATCAAAACCCGTTTCCGTAATCGCAATCGTATGTTCAAAATGAGCACACTTTTTCCCATCTACCGTTACAACCGTCCAGTTATCAGCCAATGTTTTCACGTAGCGGCTGCCAGCGTTCACCATAGGTTCAATAGCGAGAACCATGCCAGGTTTAAGCCGTGGTCCTTTGTTGGGCGGACCGTAATGAGGAATTTGCGGGTCCTCATGCAAGTCTTGACCAACACCATGTCCGACATACTCCCTAACAACTGAAAACTGCTCATTTTCGACATACGTTTGTATTGCGTGGGAAATATTCGACAAACGTTCACCTGGTTTTGCTTCCTGCAAGCCTTTATATAAAGACTCCTCTGTCACTTCCAGAAGTTTTTTGTCATCATCGCTGATGTTTCCTACCGGATATGTCCATGCAGAGTCACCATGATAACCATTTAATTTAGCACCGATATCAATACTGATGATGTCACCGTCCTTCAGCACCCTGCTGCCAGGTATGCCGTGAACGAGTTCTTCATTAACTGATACGCAAATGCTCCCGCGAAACCCATTATACCCCTTAAAAGATGGGATTGCACCCTGCTTCTTAATAAAACGTTCGGCAATTTGATCCAATTCTTTTGTCGAGATTCCTGGTTTAATGTGCTTTTTTAACTCTTCATGAGTTAAAGCCACGATTCGCCCTGCTTCCCGCATGATACCAAGTTCACGTGGGGTTTTACAGATAATCATTTTTTTAATCCTCCAAGAAGATCCTTCACATCTGCATAAACGTCTTGAATGTCCTGTTGGCCATTCACGTTTGCAAGATAACCTTTCTCTGAATAGAAATCAAGTAAAGGCTGAGTTTGCTTCATGTTTACCTCAAGCCGTTTAGAGACGGTTTCCTCATTATCATCTGCCCGTTGATAGAGTTCGCCTCCGTCTTTATCACAAATACCCGGCGTTTTCGGCGGATTAAAGACTAAATGATAGGTTGTGCCGCAAACACTGCAAATTCTGCGTCCAGTCAGACGTTCCATAAGAGCGTCTTTGTCGACTTCAATGTTAATGACATAATCAATCGGCTTGCCGTATTCCTCAAGAATTTCTTCAAGAGCTTCGGCTTGAGCGACTGTTCGCGGAAATCCGTCCAGAAGAAAACCTCTTTCACAATCATCTTTGCCAAGTCTCTCTTTTACAATTCCGATTGTGACTTCGTCAGGTACGAGCTCTCCCTTATCAATATAAGATTTTGCTTCGAGTCCGAGTGGTGTTTCTTCTTTCATAGCAGCACGGAACATATCTCCTGTTGAGATATGAGGAATCCCATAATCCTCAACAATTCGTTCGCCCTGTGTACCTTTACCGGCACCAGGAAGCCCCATTAAGACTAAGTTCATTCGGATTTCCCCCGTCCTCTCTTTATTAAGAGGGAATGGATAAATCCATTTCCTCTAGTTTTTCATAAATCCACGGTAGTTTCGTTTCACCAACTGGCTTTCTAGTTGTTTCATTGTCTCCAAGGCTACCCCGACAACAATTAACAAAGATGTTCCGCCAATTTGTGCACTTTGAGGCAATCCAGCGAATTGAATGAAAAAGATAGGAAGAATGGAAATCACGGCTAAGAATATAGAACCCACAAACGTAAGTCGATACAAAATGCTCGTAATTCTATCTTGAGTCATTTTCCCTGGACGAACCCCCGGGATATAGCCACCCTGTTTTTTAAGGTTATCAGCCATTTGTTCAGGGTTTACCTGTACAAAAGCATAAAAGTACGTAAAGGCAATAATCAACGCAACATATATCGCCATACCCACCGGATGCGTATTATCAAAGTTGTTTTGAATCCACTTTGTCACATCGTTTGTTCCAAAGAATGACGCGATCGTCCGCGGCGTTATCAAAAACGCAACCGCAAAGATTACCGGAATAACCCCTGCAGGATTCACTTTCAATGGAAGGTGTGTAGACTGACCCCCGCCAGCAGGTGAACGACCTGTGCCTTTAGCATATTGAATCGCAATTTTCCGTACGGCTTGCTGAATGAAAATAACTCCAACAATAACTGCTAAAATCGCAATCACAAGAAGTGCGACTTTCACAATATGAATAAACAACTGATCGTTGCTACCGACAAATTGAGTCTCATATATTTGCCCAATTGTTTTTGGAATACTAGACACAATCCCCGCGAAGATAATGATCGATATTCCGTTGCCTACTCCATGAGAAGTAATTTGTTCCCCAAGCCACATTAAAAAGGCAGTTCCGCCAGTGAGTACTAAAGCAATGATAAGATATGTCGATACACCGGATTTTTCGATCAGCATACCGTTTGCCAGATTGTTGAATCCATATGACATACCTAACGCTTGGATGAAACCAAGCACAATCGTAAAGTACCTTGTGAACTGAGCTAATTTACGGCGGCCAACTTCACCTTGCTTAGACCACTCGGTAAACTTCGGTACAACATCCATCTGAAGCAGCTGAATGATGATCGAAGCCGTGATATAAGGAGTAATTCCCATTGCGAAAATGGAAAATTGGTAAAGCGCACCGCCGCCAAATGTATTAAGGAGATCAAAAACACCCATTTGAGACTGCGCCTGTAACGCTTCAGCGTTAACGTAAGGCACAGGAATAAACGCACCTATGCGAAAGACGATAAGCATGAGTAAAGTGAATATGATTTTATTCCTGATATCACTCACACGCATAAAGTTGGAGATTGTTTTAAACAAGTTAGATCACCTCAGCTGTACCGCCAGCAGCTTCAACAGCTTCTTTCGCAGAAGCAGAGAATTTATTGGCTTTTACAGTTAATTTTTTCTCTAATTTACCGTTGCCAAGAATCTTTACTCCTGCATTAAGTTTGCTAATAACACCAGTCTCTAGAAGAAGTTCAGGAGTGACTTCCGTTCCTTCTGCAAAACCGTTCAATTTGTCTAGGTTGACTACAGCGTATTCCTTGCGGTTGATGTTAGTGAAACCGCGTTTAGGAAGACGTTGGAATAAAGGCATTTGTCCCCCCTCGAATCCAGGGCGTACACCGCCGCCAGAACGAGCGTTTTGACCTTTGTGACCTTTACCAGCTGTTTTACCGTTGCCAGAACCAATACCACGACCTACGCGATTACGCGTTTTGCGTGAACCTTCTGAAGGTTTTAATTCATGAAGTTTCATTAGGACACCTCCTTATCCGATCAAATATTTTTATTGTTCTTTAACAGAAACTAAATGAGATACTTTATTAATCATACCACGGATCGCAGCGTTGTCTTCATGAACAACAGTTTGGTTTGTTTTCTTTAAACCAAGTGTTCTTACAGTAACGCGTTGGTCTTCCGGGCGACCGATTACACTTCGTTTGAGGGTAATTTCTAATTTAGCCATTAATGTTCCCTCCTTATCCTAACAGTTCTTCTACAGATTTTCCACGAAGCTTCGCAACGTCTTCAGCACGTTTAAGTTCACTTAAACCTTGAAGTGTTGCACGAATCATGTTGATCGGTGTGTTAGAACCTAAAGACTTAGAAAGGATATCAGCTACACCAGCTAGCTCAAGTACCGCACGTACAGGGCCTCCAGCGATAACTCCAGTACCTTCAGAAGCAGGTTTTAACAAGATGTTACCTGCACCGAAACGTCCGATGATTTCGTGTGGAATTGTAGTTCCAACCATTGGTACTTCAATCAAATTCTTTTTCGCATCTTCAACAGCTTTGCGGATCGCTTCTGGTACTTCTTGTGCTTTACCAGTACCGAATCCTACGTGTCCGTTTTTGTCACCGACAACGACTAGAGCTGCGAAGCGGAAACGACGACCACCTTTAACAACTTTCGCTACGCGGTTAACCGTAACTAAGCGTTCTTCTAACTCTAATTTGCTTGGGTCAATACGACGCATAATCATGTGTCCCTCCTTCTTTTATTAAAATTTAAGTCCAGCTTCACGAGCGGCATCAGCCAAAGCTTTTACACGTCCATGGTATAAGTATCCGCCACGGTCAAATACTACGTCAGAAATGCCTTTTTCAGCAGCGCGTTTTGCAACTAATTCTCCAACTTTAGTAGCAGCAGAAGTATCTCCAGTGCTTTCAACGTTCAAGTCTTTATCGAGAGTAGATGCACTAGCAAGTGTTACACCATTTACATCATCGATGATTTGAGCGTAAATGTGCTTGTTAGAACGGAAAACGTTCAGGCGCGGTCTTTCAGCAGTACCGGAAAGTTTAGCGCGAACACGAGCGTGTCTTTTAAGACGAGCAGCATTTTTGCTAGTTTTCGTAATCATCTAGGTCACTCCTTTCTTCACTTTAAGCGATCTTACTTAGCAGATTTACCTTCTTTACGGCGAACAACTTCACCTTCGTAGCGGATTCCTTTACCTTTGTAAGGCTCTGGAGAACGTACAGCGCGGATGTTAGCAGCAATAGCTCCTACGCGTTCTTTGTCTGTACCTTTTACAACTACTTTTGTTTGAGAAGGAACTTCGATTTCGATGCCTTCTTCAGGAACGATCTCAACAGGATGAGAGTATCCAACGTTTAAAACAAGTTTATTTCCGGATTTAGAAGCACGGTAACCGACACCGACTAATTCCAAACCTCTTTCAAATCCTTTAGATACACCTTCAACCATGTTGCCAAGCAGACTACGAGTCGTACCATGCAGGGCACGGTGCTCTTTTTGATCAGAAGGACGAGCGACTGTAAGCACATTGTCCTCTACTTTAATCTCCATATCAGGGTGAAACGTACGAGTTAATTCTCCTTTTGGTCCTTTCACAGCTACAGTGTTGTTATCATTTAACGTTACTGTAACATCAGAAGGAATCTCAAGTAGCTTCTTACCTACACGAGACATACCAAACACCTCCATTCATGTTAAACTTCTTACCAAACGTATGCTAGAACTTCTCCACCAGCTTGTTTTGCACGGGCTTCTTTGTCCGTTAAAACACCTTGTGATGTAGAAATAATCGCGATTCCAAGACCGTTAAGTACGCGAGGTACTTCATTTGATTTAGCATAAACACGCAAACCAGGCTTGCTGATTCTTTTAAGACCAGTGATAACGCGCTCGTTGTTTTGTCCGTATTTCAAGAAAACGCGGATAATACCTTGTTTGCTGTCTTCTACGAACTCAACGTCACGAATGAAACCTTCACGCTTTAAAATTTCAGCAATTTCTCTTTTCAATTTAGAAGCAGGAATTTCAAGCTTCTCATGACGTACCATGTTTGCATTGCGAATACGAGTTAGCATATCTGCAATTGGATCTGTCATAACCATTATATAATTACCTCCTTCCCTTTCTTGGGGATTACCAGCTGGCTTTTTTCACGCCAGGAATTTGTCCTTTATATGCAAGCTCACGGAAACAAATACGGCAAAGTTTAAATTTACGAATGACTGAATGCGGACGTCCGCAGCGTTCACAGCGTGTGTACTCTTGTACTTTAAACTTTGGTGTACGTTGTTGTTTCGCAATCATAGACTTTTTAGCCACGATTTCGCCTCCCTTTCATTGATTATTTCTGGAACGGCATACCTACTTGAGTTAATAGCTCACGAGCTTCTTCGTCAGTATTAGCAGTTGTTACGATAACGATGTCCATTCCGCGAACCTTTGTTACTTTATCGTAGTCAATTTCAGGGAAGATTAACTGTTCTTTGATACCAAGTGTGTAGTTACCGCGACCGTCGAAAGATTTTTTAGAAACCCCGCGGAAGTCACGTACACGCGGTAAAGATACAGAAATAAGTTTATCAAGGAAATCATACATGCGCTCTCCGCGAAGAGTTACTTTCGCACCGATAGGCATTCCCTCACGAAGACGGAATCCAGCAATTGATTTCTTCGCACGAGTAACGACAGGTTTTTGACCTGCGATAAACGTTAATTCTTCAACAGCACTGTCGATTGCTTTGGCGTTTTGAACAGCGTCACCAACACCCATGTTGATTACGATTTTTTCGATTTTAGGCACTTGCATGACTGAATCATAGTTGAACTTAGTCATTAAAGCAGGTGCAATTTCTTTATTGTACTTTTCTTTAAGGCGGTTCATGAGATAGACCTCCCTTCCTTTTAATACTATTTATCTAGAACTTGCCCAGATTTTTTTGCTACACGAACTTTTTTGCCATCTTCCACTTTGTATCCTACGCGAGTCACTTCACCTGTTTTAGGATCGAGCGGCATAACGTTTGATACATGAATTGGCGCCTCTTGATTAGAAATACCGCCTTGAGGGTTAGCTTGAGTTGGTTTAGAGTGTTTCTTTACCATGTTAACACCTTCAACTAAAACGCGGTCCTTTTTAGGGAAAGCAGCAAGGATTGTTCCTTGTTTGCCTTTATCTTTACCAGAGATAACCATAACTTTATCGCCTTTTTTTACATGCATCCTGATCGCACCTCCTTGAGTAAGGCATTTATTTCATTAGATAACTTCTGGAGCTAGAGAAACAATTTTCATAAAGTTGTTTTCACGCAATTCACGAGCAACTGGTCCGAAGATACGAGTTCCGCGTGGGCTCTTGTCGTCACGGATGATAACACATGCATTCTCATCGAAGCTGATGTATGAACCGTCACTTCTGCGCGCTCCGCTTTTAGTGCGAACGATAACAGCTTTTACGACTTCACCTTTTTTGACAACGCCTCCTGGTGTTGCTTGTTTAACCGTGCAAACAATTACATCACCAATGTTAGCTGTTTTACGTCCAGAACCACCAAGAACTTTAATAGTAAGTACTTCACGTGCGCCAGAGTTGTCAGCTACTTTTAAACGAGTCTCTTGTTGAATCATTATTTGTTACCTCCCTTCGGAAAAAGAATTCCGAACTTTATTAGATAATAACAGCTTCTTCGACAACTTCAACTAGACGGAAACGCTTAGTTGCAGACAATGGACGAGTTTCCATGATCTTAACGATGTCACCGATTTTAGCTTGATTATTTTCATCATGTGCTTTGAATTTTTTTGAGTATTTTACGCGTTTACCGTAAAGTGTATGTTTTTTGTATGTCTCAACAACAACAGTAATGGTTTTATCCATTTTGTCAGAAACAACACGGCCTTGGTAAACTTTGCGTTGGTTACGTTCGCTCATGCTCACGACCTCCCCTCAGTGATTATTTATTAGCAGCAATTTCTCTTTCACGAATCACAGTTTTCATGCGCGCGATAGCTTTGCGCACTTCACGAATGCGAGCAGTATTTTCAAGTTGTCCTGTCGCTAATTGAAAGCGAAGATTGAAAAGTTCTTCTTTAAGAGACTTTACTTTTTGTTCAATTTCAGCAGTGGTAAGGTCACGAATTTCATTAGCTTTCATTTGATTCACCACCAATTTCTTCACGTTTTACGAACTTCGTTTTAATTGGCAATTTGTGAGATGCAAGGCGAAGCGCTTCACGAGCAACCTCTTCAGACACACCAGAAATTTCAAATAAAACTTTGCCCGGTTTTACAACAGCTACCCAACCTTCTGGAGCCCCTTTACCGGATCCCATACGTACCTCAAGTGGTTTAGCAGTGTAAGGTTTAGAAGGGAAAATTTTGATCCAAACTTTACCGCCACGTTTCATGTAACGAGTCATCGCAATACGTGCAGCTTCGATTTGACGGTTAGTAATCCAAGAAGCTTCAAGAGCTTGGATACCGAATTCTCCGAAATGTACTTCAGTACCGCCTTTCGCACGGCCACGCATTTTTCCGCGATGCTCTCTGCGATATTTAACGCGTTTTGGTAATAACATATTATTTTCCTCCTTCCTCATTTTTCTTCTTAGTAGGAAGAACCTCTCCACGATAGATCCAGACTTTTACACCAAGCTTACCGTAAGTAGTATCAGCTTCAGATGTTGCATAGTCAATGTCCGCACGTAATGTGTGCAATGGAACAGTTCCTTCACTGTAGTATTCAGAACGAGCGATATCTGCACCGCCAAGACGACCAGAAACCATTGTTTTCACACCTTGTGCTCCAGCACGCATAGTACGTTGGATTTGTTGTTTCTGCGCACGGCGGAAAGAAACACGGTTTTCTAATTGACGAGCGATGTTGTCAGCAACTAGCTGTGCATCAAGATCTGCTCTTTTGATTTCAAGAATGTTAATGTGTACACGCTTGCCAGTAAGGCTGTTAAGGGCTTTGCGAAGTGCTTCGACTTCAGAACCGCCTTTACCGATAACCATACCAGGCTTAGCTGTGTGGATCGTAATGTTAACGCGGTTTGCTGCACGCTCGATTTCTACTTTAGAAACAGAAGCGTCAGAAAGGCGTTTGCTAATGTATTCACGAATTTTTAAATCTTCGTGCAGGAAGTCAGCGTAATCTTTACCAGCGTACCACTTAGATTCCCAATCACGAATGACTCCGATACGAAGACCGACTGGATTTACCTTTTGACCCACTACTTATCCCTCCTTCTTTTCTGATACAACGATTGTAATGTGGCTCGTACGTTTGTTGATTTGGCTCGCACGTCCCATAGCACGTGGGCGGAATCTTTTTAACGTAGGGCCTTCGTCAACGAATGCTTGAGAAATAACCAGGTTGTTAGCGTCCATTTCATAGTTATGCTCAGCATTTGCAATAGCGGATTTTAATACTTTCTCGATAATTGGAGAAGCAGCTCTTGGTGTAAGGTTCAAGATTGATACTGCCTCACCTACTTGCTTGCCTCGAATCAGGTCCATTACTAGACGTGCTTTACGAGGAGCAATACGGACTGTTCTTGCAACAGCTTTAGCTTGCATTTAAAAGCCTCCTCTCTTAGCGTCTTGTTTTTTTGTCATCACTAGCATGACCTTTGTACGTACGAGTTGGAGCGAATTCACCCAACTTGTGCCCTACCATATCTTCAGAGATGAATACAGGCACGTGTTTACGTCCGTCATAGACTGCGATTGTGTGACCAATAAACTGTGGGAAAATAGTAGAACGACGAGACCAAGTTTTTACGACTTGTTTCTTGTCTGTTTCATTTAATTTCTCGATTTTAGTCATCAAGTGTCCATCGACAAATGGTCCTTTTTTTAAGCTGCGAGCCATTTTGGAACCTCCCTTCGTGATTGCACTACGGTCCGAAAAGAACCGTAGACAACCCCGTTATTTATTTTTACGACGACGTACGATAAATTTATCGGATTTGTTCTTTTTCTTACGAGTCTTGAATCCAAGAGTTGGTTTGCCCCATGGAGACATTGGTGATTTACGTCCGATTGGCGCACGTCCTTCACCACCACCGTGTGGGTGATCGTTAGGGTTCATTACAGAACCACGAACTGTAGGACGGATGCCTTTCCAGCGAGAACGTCCAGCTTTACCAATGTTGATAAGTTCATGCTGTTCGTTACCTACTTGACCGATAGAAGCACGGCAAGCAGAAAGGATCATGCGAACTTCACCAGAGTTAAGACGTACAAGAACGTATTTACCTTCTTTACCAAGAACCTGAGCAGATGTACCAGCTGAACGTACAAGCTGTCCGCCTTTACCAGGTTTTAATTCAATGTTATGCACAACTGTACCAACAGGGATGTTGATAAGTGGAAGTGCATTACCTACTTTAATGTCAGCTTCAGGACCTGACATGATTTCAGTACCTACTTGAATTCCTTTAGGAGCAAGAATGTAACGTTTTTCTCCGTCTGCATAGTTGATTAGAGCGATGTTAGCTGAACGGTTTGGATCGTATTCAACTGTAGCAACGCGTCCAGGTATACCATCTTTATCGCGTTTGAAGTCGATAACACGGTATTGGCGTTTATGTCCGCCACCTTGGTGACGTACAGTCAATTTACCTTGGTTGTTACGTCCGCCTTTTTTGTGAAGGGGAGCAAGCAAGGATTTTTCCGGCTTGTCAGTCGTGATTTCAGCAAAATCTGAAGTTGTCATGCCACGACGTCCATTAGAAGTCGGTTTATACTTTTTAATCGCCATTTTGAATTTCCCTCCTTCTTTTTACAGATAATTAAGCTTCAAAAATTTCGATTTCTTTGCTGTCTGCAGTAAGTTTTACGATCGCTTTTCTGCGACGGCTAGTCATACCAGTGTAGCGTCCAACACGTTTTGATTTGCCTTTGTAGTTCATGATGTTGACTTTGTCAACTTTCACTCCAAAGATGCTTTCAACCGCGTCTTTCACTTCTGTTTTGTTAGCTCTTACATCAACTTCAAAAGTATATTTTTTTTCAGTCATTAAATCGGCAGAACGTTCAGTAATGACGGGGCGCTTTAGAACATCACGAGGATCTTTCATTATGCAAGCACCTCCTCTACTTTTTCAACCGCTGCTTTTGTAATCAGAAGCTTCTCGTGGTTGACAACGTCTAAAACGTTGATTCCATTAGCTTCAACAACAGTAACTCCAGGAATGTTACGAGCAGATAATGCTACTGCTTCGTTTGCATCCGCAGTTACGATTAAAGCTTTTTTCTCAACAGATAATCCTTTAAGGATAGCTGCCATTTCTTTTGTTTTAGCCGTATCAAGAGTAAGATCTTCAAGAACGATGATGTTGTTGTCGATCACTTTAGAAGACAATACTGATTTGATTGCCAAGCGGCGAACTTTTTTAGGTAATTTATAAGAATAGCTGCGTGGTGTTGGGCCGAATACGACACCACCTCCGCGCCATTGCGGTGAACGGATTGAACCTTGACGGGCACGTCCAGTACCTTTTTGACGCCATGGTTTACGACCTCCGCCGCGTACTTCAGAACGATTTTTTACTTTGTGAGTTCCTTGACGTAAGGAAGCTCTTTGCATAAGAATAGCGTCGAATACAACACTCTCATTTGGTTCGATACCAAATACAGAAGCGTTTAATTCGATGTCACCAGCAGTAGAACCGTTTTGGTTGTATAATGCTACTTTTGGCATAATCAATTTCCTCCTTTCCTAAGAGAATTATTTAGATTTAACAGCACTTTTAACAGTGATTAAAGATTTCTTCGCACCAGGTACGTTACCTTTGATCAAAAGAAGATTGCGTTCTGCATCAACTTTTACGATTTCAAGGTTTTGAACAGTGATTTGCTCTCCGCCCATACGTCCAGGTAATAATTTACCTTTGAATACACGGTTAGGATCTACAGGTCCCATTGAACCAGGACGACGGTGGTAGCGTGAACCGTGAGACATAGGTCCGCGAGATTGTCCGTGGCGCTTGATCGCACCTTGGAAACCTTTACCTTTAGATACTCCTGTTACATCTACGATTTCTCCAGCAGAGAAAATTTCAACCTTGACTTCCTGACCAACTTCATACGCATCCATTTCCACTCCGCGTAATTCTTTAACGAAGCGCTTAGGAGCAGTTTCCGCTTTTGCAACGTGCCCTTTTTCAGGTTTGTTAGAAAGCTTTTCACGCTTGTCGTCAAAACCAAGCTGGATTGCTTCGTAACCGTCGTTTTCAGCTGTTTTCTTTTGAAGAACAACGTTTGGAGCAGCCTCGATAACAGTTACCGGAATAAGATCACCATTCTCAGCGAATACTTGCGTCATACCAATTTTTCTTCCTAAGATTCCTTTGGTCATTCGTCACACCTCCTATTAAGATCATTCTATATTTTAGAATTAAAGTTTAATTTCGATATCGACACCAGATGGTAAGTCTAATCGCATAAGAGCATCAACAGTTTGTGGTGTTGGGTTCACAATGTCGATTAAACGTTTATGTGTACGCATTTCAAATTGCTCACGAGAATCTTTGTATTTGTGCACCGCACGAAGGATTGTGTAAACTGATTTTTCAGTTGGCAACGGAATCGGACCAGATACGCTGGCACCAGAACGTTTTGCCGTTTCAACAATCTTCTCTGCAGATTGATCAAGGATTCTATGATCATATGCTTTCAAACGAATACGAATTTTTTGTTTTGCCATTATTTTCCCTCCTTTTCGCCTACATCACGTTAGACAGTTCTCCGTGAGAAAAACCTGAACACCTTGCCATGGCAAAGCGGCCGGGTGTGTCAGCAACCTCTCACTTCATCGCAGTCAAAGACCAACATACACCATTATACAGAAAATAGGCGCATGTTGCAAGACTTATTTAAAATATGCATGGTTTGCACACTTTTTTTATTATACAGGGGTTTTTCTTATTTATCAAGGATCTATCATAAATGGTGTCGTGCATGCCGACTTAATGTGTTCGCGAATAATGACGGCTCCTCAATATGCGGGGTGTGAGCTGAGTTCTCAAATTGAAACCAGCGCTTTTCGGGTGCCTCAAGTTCTTGATAATACTGTTTCGATATTTCAGCAGGAACAATTAAGTCATGTTTCCCTGAAATGAAAACACACGGTACTTTAATAGAAGGAACTGATGTAAAAGCATTAAACCGGTACAACTCATCAGTTAAATGTTTTTTACTGAAGCGCAATCCATTAAGGAAGCTGTGCATGTTCCGCACTCCATACTCATTGCCAGTAAGCATTTGAAATATTACAGCTAGAGATTGACGATGACGGCGAGTGAATCCTCCCCTGCTTAGCTCGACACAAAACCGATAGATAAGGTGCTGGATATCCTGCTTCCATGGCGGAGCACCAATGAAACGTATGAGGAAAGATAATATGCTGGCTTTTTTTGATACAGAAATTTCACGAATATGTTGATAAGCAGTTGATCCTTCATCGTGAGGGTTAACAACCTGGCTGATTCCATAATACGCGTAAAATAAATCAGGACACTGCTGCAGAACATGAAGCGCCAGTATTGACCCCCAAGAATGACCGGCTAGGTAAAGTTTTGATTTTGAAAAATGAGCTAAAAGCCATTGAGTGACTTGGATTGTATCTTTAATGAAGTGATTTATTGTCATAGAGTGATGCGAAATTCGCTTAGAATAAGAAAGCCCAGATCCTCTCTGATCCCAATGAACTACTGTAAAATACCGTTCCAGCTCTTTTTGATAATGTCTAACATATCCGATTTGCGGCGTTCCCGGCCCGCCATGTAAAAAAAGCAGCAATGGATTTTTTACGTCAACTCCATTAATCATCAGCATTTGCTTTGTATTTCCAATGCTTAGTTCTTTCATGATTGCGATTGATTTCTTTTCAGGAATCATAAATATTAACCCCTCGAATATGATAGATCCTATTATACAAGAAAAAGATAAGCAAACAAAAAACGAGACCCGCAGGGGTCTCGTTTAAAATCATACTATTACTCAGTGATTGTAGAAACAACGCCTGAACCAACAGTACGTCCGCCTTCACGAATAGAGAAACGAGTTCCTTCTTCGATAGCGATTGTAGAAATAAGTTCAACGTTCATTTCAGTGTTATCTCCAGGCATAACCATTTCTACGCCTTCTGGAAGATGGATGATACCAGTTACGTCAGTTGTACGGAAGTAGAACTGAGGACGGTAGTTAGAGAAGAATGGAGTATGACGTCCACCCTCTTCTTTAGAAAGAACGTAAACTTCAGCTTTGAATTTGCTGTGTGGAGTGATTGTACCTGGTTTAGCAAGTACTTGACCACGTTGGATTTCTTCACGAGATACTCCGCGAAGAAGGGCACCAATGTTATCACCAGCTTCAGCGTAATCAAGAAGCTTACGGAACATTTCAACACCTGTAACAGTTGTTTTCTTGTTCTCATCTTGAAGACCGATGATTTCAACTTCGTCACCGACTTTAACTTGTCCGCGTTCTACACGGCCAGTAGCAACTGTACCACGACCAGTGATTGAGAATACGTCCTCAACTGGCATCATGAATGGTTTTTCAGTGTCGCGTTCTGGAGTTGGGATGTACTCATCAACCGCATCCATAAGTTCGAAGATTTTCGCTTCGTACTCAGCGTCACCTTCAAGAGCTTTAAGAGCAGAACCTTTGATTACTGGTACATCATCACCAGGGAAGTCGTATTCGCTAAGAAGATCGCGAACTTCCATTTCAACTAGTTCAAGAAGCTCTTCGTCGTCTACCATGTCGCATTTGTTTAAGAATACAACGATGTATGGTACACCAACGTTTTTAGAAAGAAGGATGTGCTCACGAGTTTGTGGCATTGGGCCATCAGCAGCAGATACTACAAGGATAGCTCCGTCCATTTGCGCAGCACCAGTGATCATGTTTTTAACATAGTCAGCGTGTCCTGGGCAGTCAACGTGTGCATAGTGACGAGTTTCAGTTTCGTACTCAACGTGTGCAGTAGAGATTGTGATACCACGCTCGCGTTCTTCTGGAGCACCATCAATTTGATCGTACGCCATAGCTGTACCTTTACCAGATTTCTTATGAAGTACTGTTGTGATAGCAGCAGTTAAAGTTGTTTTACCATGGTCAACGTGTCCAATTGTACCAATATTGGCATGTGATTTGGAACGGTCGAATTTTTCTTTAGCCATTCTAAAATCCTCCTTAAGAGCTTTTAATTAGTAATGTATAGAGTGATAGGAAGTGAAAGAAAGCTTTCACTTCCTCATCTTACAATAGTAGTTATACTTGAGTTAAGAGGCAAAATCAATTATTCGCCTTTATTTTTTTTGATAATTTCTTCTGCGACGCTCTTCGGCACTTCTTCGTAGTGATCCATGTGCATAGTGAACGTACCGCGACCTTGCGTATTAGAACGAAGTGCAGTAGCGTAACCGAACATTTCAGCAAGAGGAACCATAGCGCGAACAACTTGAGCGTTACCGCGTGCTTCCATACCTTCTACGCGTCCGCGACGTGAAGTGATATCACCCATGATATCTCCCATGTATTCTTCTGGAATAACCACTTCCACTTTCATGATTGGTTCAAGAAGAACTGGGTTACATTTGCTGACTGCATTTTTCAATGCCATAGAAGCAGCAACTTTAAATGCCATTTCGTTTGAGTCAACATCATGGTAAGAACCGTCGAAAAGTTTAGCTTTAATGTCGATAAGCGGGAAGCCTGCTAGTACACCATTTTCAAGTGCCTCTTCCAGACCTGCTTGAACAGCTGGGATATATTCACGAGGAACGACCCCACCGACAATCGCATTTTCAAATTCAAAGCCAGCGCCTTCTTCGTTTGGTTCGAATTCGATCCAAACGTGTCCGAACTGACCGCGTCCACCAGACTGACGTACGAATTTACCTTCAACTTTTGCACCGGTACGGAATGTTTCACGGTACGCAACTTGAGGAGCACCAACATTGGCTTCTACTTTAAATTCGCGTTTCATACGGTCAACAATGATATCAAGGTGAAGTTCACCCATACCAGAGATGATCGTTTGGCCAGTTTCTGGGTTTGTTTGAGTACGGAATGTAGGATCTTCTTCAGCAAGTTTCGCTAAAGCGATACCCATTTTATCTTGGTCAGCTTTTGATTTAGGCTCAATAGCAACGTCGATAACTGGTTCTGGGAATTCCATTGACTCAAGGATAACAAGATCCTTCTCATCACATAGAGTATCTCCAGTAGTTGTATCTTTTAGACCTACAGCAGCTGCGATATCCCCTGCGTATACAGTAGAGATTTCTTCACGGCTGTTAGCGTGCATTTGAAGAATACGTCCAACACGCTCACGTTTGCCTTTAGTAGAGTTTTTCACGTATGAACCAGAATCAAGTGTTCCAGAGTACACACGGAAGAACGTCAACTTACCAACGTAAGGGTCAGTCATAACTTTAAATGCTAATGCAGAGAATGGCTCTTCGTCAGAAGAATGACGCTCAATCTCTTCATTTGTATCAGGACGTGTACCTTTGATTGCAGCAACGTCAGTTGGTGCAGGAAGGTAGTCAAGAACAGCATCAAGTACTAGTTGAACACCTTTGTTTTTGAAGGCAGAACCAACAAGAACAGGGTAGAATTCAACATTTAATGTACCTTTACGAATTCCTGCTTTTAACTCGTCAATTGTGATTTCTTCACCCTCAAGGTACTTATCCATAAGCTCTTCATCAAGCTCACATACAGCTTCAATAAGGCTGTTGCGAAGCTCTTCAGCTTGCTCTTTGTACTCTTCAGGGATCTCTTTTGCATCAGAACGAGTTCCGAGGTCATCTTCGTAGAAATACGCAACGTTTTCTACAAGGTCGATGATACCTTCGAAGTTATCTTCAGCACCGATCGGCAATTGAATTGCATGAGCGTTTGCTTGAAGACGGTCTCTTAAAGTTCCTACAGAGTAAAGGAAGTCTGCACCGATTTTGTCCATTTTGTTAACAAAAACGATACGCGGTACTCCATAAGTTGTTGCCTGACGCCAAACAGTTTCTGTTTGAGGCTCAACGCCTGATTGCGCGTCAAGTACAGCAACAGCACCATCAAGTACACGAAGAGAACGTTCAACTTCAACTGTGAAGTCTACGTGTCCTGGAGTGTCGATGATGTTTACGCGGTATCCTTTCCACTGTGCAGTTGTCGCAGCGGAAGTGATTGTGATACCACGTTCTTGTTCCTGCTCCATCCAGTCCATTTGTGAAGCTCCTTCATGAGTTTCACCAATTTTGTGGATACGACCAGTATAGAACAAGATACGTTCTGTAGTAGTCGTTTTACCGGCATCAATGTGAGCCATGATACCGATATTACGAGTTTTTTCTAAGGAGAACTCTCTTGCCATTGGGTAATTTCTCCTTCCTTATTAGGAAATTGTGTTTTGTTAATCTATAAATACTACCAGCGATAGTGAGCAAATGCTTTGTTTGCTTCAGCCATCTTATGAGTGTCTTCACGTTTCTTAACAGCAGCACCAGTGTTGTTAGCTGCGTCAAGGATTTCGTTAGCTAAACGCTCTTCCATCGTTTTTTCTCCGCGAAGACGAGCGTAGTTAACTAACCAGCGAAGTCCAAGAGTCGTACGACGTTCAGGGCGAACTTCTACAGGAACTTGGTAGTTCGCACCACCTACACGGCGTGCTTTTACTTCAAGTACAGGCATGATGTTTTTCAATGCTTGTTCGAAAACCTCCATTGCATCATTGCCAGTACGTTCTTTAATGATATCGAATGACTTGTATAGGATTGTTTGAGACTTACCTTTTTTACCATCGATCATCATTTTGTTGATTAGACGAGATACAAGCTTAGAGTTGTAAATCGGATCTGGTAAAACATCTCTTTTTGCTACAGGACCTTTACGTGGCATCTGAATATCCTCCCTTCATCAATTATGCGTATTTTCGTATATTATTTTGCTTTAGGTTTTTTCGTACCGTATTTAGAACGGCCTTGTGCACGGTTTTCAACTCCAGCAGTATCAAGCGCACCACGAACGATGTGGTAACGTACCCCTGGTAAGTCTTTTACACGTCCGCCGCGGATAAGTACAACACTGTGCTCTTGCAGGTTGTGACCGATACCAGGAATGTAAGCAGTAACCTCGATTCCGTTAGTCAAACGAACACGAGCATATTTACGAAGTGCTGAGTTCGGTTTTTTCGGTGTCATTGTACCAACACGAGTACATACCCCGCGTTTTTGTGGAGAAGATACGTTAGTGTGCTCTTTTTTAAAGCTGTTGTATCCTTTGTTAAGTGCAGGAGACTTTGAGTTTTCTACTTTACTCACGCGTCCTTTGCGAATTAGCTGATTAATTGTAGGCATGAATTTTTCCTCCCTTCATTACGTTTTATAACCCACATACCCAGGTGGTTCATCAAAAGGCAAAAAAACAATGTCTTTACACAAGATGGAATCTTACGCAAAAACAAAAGTACGTTATAAAATAATGGCAACAGCGGCTGCTCCTACCTCAATTCCGCAGGCTTTGCCGAGCTTTTTCATGGATTCAACCATTGAGACAGAGATACCTTGATCTTCAGCAAGTGAAACAACACTTGACGTGAGTATCGGATCTGCGTCTTTTGCAACGACTACTTCCTTTACTGAACCTCGCTTTAGAGCTTTCACTGTTTGCTTCGTACCAATAATAATTGATTTGGCCTGTGATACTTTATCATAAGACATAAACATATCCTCCAAAGTAACAGGTTTATTTCGAGCACCTTGGTTATATTATCATTCTAGGAGACGAATGTCAACAAGGTATGACATTTTTTAGATTTGTTCTTCTCATAGAGTGACTTTTTCATAAATATATCTGCTGAAAGACTGTTTTTGCAGTCTTTCAGCAGAATGAAATCAGTTATTCAACCGGGACCATATCGTCAGTCGGCTGAACATTTGATACTGGTTTTACTTTACGGTATTTCATCATTCCTGTACCAGCTGGAACAAGCTTACCGATGATAACATTCTCTTTCAAGCCGAGAAGCTCGTCACGCTTACCTTTGATCGCTGCATCTGTAAGGACACGTGTTGTTTCCTGGAAGGAAGCAGCAGATAAGAATGAATCAGTTTCAAGAGATGCTTTTGTAATACCGAGTAAGACAGGACGGCCTGTAGCAGGTCGATTGCCTTCAAGCAATACCTTTTTGTTCGCTTCAGTAAATTGGTGAATATCAAGCAATGTACCAGGAAGCACATCAGTGTCACCGGCATCAATTACGCGTACTTTGCGAAGCATCTGGCGAACCATTACTTCTACGTGTTTATCACCGATTTCAACACCCTGCATACGGTAAACCTTTTGAACCTCATGGAGAAGATACTCTTGAACAGTCGTCAGGTCAGTCACTTTAAGAAGTTCTTTCGGATCGATTGAACCTTCTGTCAGTACTTGGCCTCGAGTAATTTTATCTCCTTCCGCTACTTTCAGGCGGGAGTTGTAAGGTGCCGTATAAGAACGTGTTTCCACTGCGCCTTGAACCACAATTTCCTGTTGCTTATCACGAACTTCATTGATCTCAACGACAGTACCGTCGATTTCTGTAATTGTTGCCTGACCTTTCGGATTACGCGCTTCGAAAAGCTCTTGGATACGCGGAAGACCCTGTGTGATATCGTCTCCGGCAACCCCGCCTGTATGGAATGTACGCATTGTTAACTGTGTACCAGGCTCACCGATTGATTGGGCAGCAATGATTCCGACAGCTTCACCGACTTCAACATCGGAGCCAGTTGCAAGATTTCGGCCATAGCATCGTTTACATACACCATGAGGCGTATTACATGTGAAGGCAGAACGGATCCACACTTCTTCAATGCCGGCTTCGACAATCTCCAGTGCTTTATCTTCATCGATCAGTTCGTTTTCATTCACAAGCACTTCACCTGTTTCAGGGTGCTTCACTTGTTTTCTTGCAAAACGTCCGATTAAGCGTTCTTCTAAGCGCTCAATTGTTTCAGTTCCTTCTTTAAGAGGCTTAGCAAGAATGCCTCGGTCAGTTCCGCAATCAGTTTCACGGATGATAACATCCTGCGCAACGTCAACGAGACGGCGTGTAAGGTAACCTGAGTCAGCAGTTTTAAGAGCGGTATCGGCAAGACCTTTACGCGCACCGTGTGTGGAGATAAAGTACTCCAATACTGTCAGACCTTCACGGAAACTTGATTTGATCGGCAACTCAATGATACGTCCAGCCGGGTTGGCCATCAGGCCGCGCATTCCGGCAAGCTGCGTAAAGTTAGATGCGTTACCACGGGCACCAGAATCACTCATCATGTAGATCGGGTTGAGTTCATCAAGTGATTTCATCAGTTTGCCTTGGATAACGTCTTTTGCAGCACTCCAGATAGAGATGACTCTCTCATAGCGTTCTTCTTCAGTGATAAGACCGCGGCGGAACTGCTTCATAACGTTGTCAACTTTGCTTTGCGCTTCTTCAAGAATTTCTTGTTTATCATCGAGTACGACGATGTCAGAAACCCCAACTGTAATACCAGCTTTTGTTGAATATTTGAAACCTAGGTTTTTCATGCGGTCAAGCATTTTAGACGTTTCCGTAATATGGAATCGTTTAAAGATTTCCGCGATGATTTTTCCCAGAATGCCTTTTTTAAACGGCGCATTGATTGGCTGCTGTGCGATAACAGCTTTAACGTCAGCACCTTTTTCTAAGAAGAAACGGTCAGGTGTTTTCTCTTCAATGTTGCTCTTCGTTGGTTCATTCATGTAAGGGAATGATTCCGGAAGAATTTCATTGAAAACAAGCTTACCGACAGTTGTAATTAACAATTTTGAGCGCTGTTCTTCGGTAAATGTCACATTCTTAAGTGAGTTAGCTGCAACAGCTACTCTCGTATGAAGGTGAACATATCCGTTTTGATAAGCAAGAAGCGCTTCGTCTGTATTCTTGAAGACCATACCTTCACCGACAGCACCTGCACGCTCAAGTGTCAGGTAATAGTTACCTAGTACCATATCCTGAGACGGTGTTACAACCGGTTTACCATCTTTAGGGTTCAAGATGTTTTGAGCAGCAAGCATCAAGATGCGTGCTTCAGCTTGTGCTTCAGCAGATAATGGTACGTGAACCGCCATTTGGTCACCGTCAAAGTCAGCGTTGTAAGCTGTACATACGAGCGGGTGAAGACGGATTGCGCGTCCTTCAACAAGCGTTGGTTCAAACGCCTGGATACCTAATCTGTGAAGTGTAGGGGCACGGTTCAGCAGTACCGGGTGCTCCTTAATAACTGATTCTAGTACATCCCAAACTTCAGGCTGCACGCGCTCAATTTTGCGTTTCGCACTCTTAATGTTATGAGCAAGACCTTTTTCAACAAGTTCTTTCATAACGAAAGGTTTGAAAAGTTCAAGCGCCATTTCCTTCGGTAATCCGCATTGGTACATTTTCAAATGAGGACCAACAACGATTACAGAACGTCCGGAGTAATCGACACGTTTACCAAGAAGGTTTTGACGGAAACGGCCTTGCTTCCCTTTCAGCATGTGAGAAAGAGATTTTAACGGTCTGTTACCAGGACCTGTTACAGGGCGTCCGCGGCGGCCGTTGTCAATTAGGGCATCGACAGCCTCTTGAAGCATACGCTTTTCGTTTTGAACGATGATGCTAGGCGCACCAAGGTCCAAAAGGCGTTTCAAACGATTGTTACGGTTGATGACACGACGATAAAGGTCATTCAAATCAGAAGTCGCAAAACGTCCGCCATCTAGCTGAACCATCGGTCTAAGCTCCGGAGGAATAACAGGAAGCACATCAAGGATCATCCAAGAAGGCTTGTTTCCTGAGTTACGGAAGGCTTCTAAAACTTCAAGACGTTTGATCGCACGAGTACGGCGTTGTCCTTGTGAAGTTTTTAGCTCTTCTTTTAACATATCAACTTCTTTTACAAGATCGATATCTTGAAGAAGTTTATGAATTGCTTCAGCACCCATAGATGCTTGGAATTTATTACCGTATTTATCAAGATAAGCACGATATTCTTTCTCAGACAGAAGCTGTTTCTTTTCAAGCGGTGTATTCGCTGGATCAGTTACAACGTAAGAAGCAAAGTAAATGACTTCTTCTAAAGCACGAGGTGACATATCCAGCACAAGACCCATACGGCTTGGAATACCTTTGAAATACCAAATGTGGGAAACTGGGGCAGCCAGTTCAATGTGCCCCATTCTCTCACGACGGACTTTAGCCCGTGTTACTTCGACTCCGCAGCGGTCACAAACTACGCCTTTATAACGAACTCGCTTGTACTTCCCGCAATGACATTCCCAGTCCTTAGTAGGTCCGAAAATGCGTTCGCAGAATAGACCGTCCTTTTCAGGTTTTAACGTACGATAGTTTATCGTTTCAGGCTTTTTCACTTCACCAAAAGACCATGAACGGATTTTATCTGGTGAAGCAAGACCGATGTTCATATACTCAAAATTGTTCACATCTAGCAAGGGGCCTACCTCCCTTTTTATCTTCGGATTAACCGATGTCACTTGCCTTTATAACTAGAGATTATTCTTTTGTTACTACATCGCGTTCAACGTCTGCAGATGCTGTTTCTTCCGGCTCTTCATCACCTGATAATGCCAGGCCGTCAGCTTGTTTCGCATCTTCTTCGTCTTCTAAATCTCTCATTTCTATTTCTTCTTCATCACCAGAAAGGATTTTGACATCCATACCTAAGCTTTGAAGTTCTTTGATTAATACTTTGAATGATTCCGGAACACCTGGTTCAGGAACATTGTCGCCTTTAACGATGGCTTCGTATGTTTTCACACGTCCAACTACGTCATCAGACTTAACAGTCAGAATTTCTTGAAGAGTGTAAGCCGCACCGTAAGCTTCAAGTGCCCAAACCTCCATCTCACCAAAACGCTGTCCGCCAAATTGCGCTTTACCGCCAAGAGGCTGCTGCGTAACAAGTGAGTAAGGACCTGTAGAGCGTGCATGAAGTTTATCGTCAACCATGTGAGCCAGTTTGATCATGTACATGATACCGACAGATACACGGTTATCAAACGGCTCTCCAGTACGTCCGTCGTAAAGCACTGTTTTGGCGTCACGAGACATGCCGGCTTCTTCAAGTGTTTCCCAGACATCCTCTTCTCGCGCTCCGTCAAATACAGGAGATGCAATGTGAATGCCAAGGTAACGAGCGGCCATACCCATGTGAAGTTCTAATACCTGCCCGATGTTCATACGTGATGGTACGCCCAGCGGGTTAAGCATGATATCAATTGGTGTGCCGTCAGGAAGGTAAGGCATATCCTCTTCAGGAAGAATCTTAGAGATAACACCTTTGTTACCGTGACGACCGGCCATTTTATCTCCTTCAGAAATCTTACGTTTCTGAACGATATATACGCGTACTAACTGGTTAACACCTGGAGGAAGTTCGTCTCCGTCTTCACGGTTGAAGACTTTAACGTCATGGATAATTCCGCCGCCGCCATGAGGCACACGAAGAGAAGTATCACGAACCTCGCGGGCTTTCTCGCCAAAGATGGCGTGAAGAAGGCGTTCTTCTGCGGTCAGTTCAGTTACGCCTTTAGGCGTTACTTTACCAACAAGAAGATCTCCGTCTTTTACTTCTGCCCCAATACGGATGATTCCGCGGTCATCAAGATTGCGAAGCGCATCTTCACCGACGTTTGGAATATCGCGAGTGATTTCTTCAGGTCCAAGTTTCGTATCACGTGCTTCTGATTCGTATTCTTCAATGTGGATAGATGTATAAACATCATCCTTCACTAGGCGTTCACTCATGATGATGGCATCCTCATAGTTGTAGCCATCCCATGTCATGAAGCCGACCATTACGTTACGGCCAAGTGCAAGTTCACCAAGCTCCATAGAAGGACCGTCAGCAAGGATTTCTCCTTTTACCACTTCATCGCCGACACTTACGATCGGACGCTGGTTGTAGCACGTACCTTGGTTAGAGCGGACAAATTTCAGCAGGCTGTATTTATCCAGGTTTCCTTTTACTTTTTGACCGTCTACTTCTTCATAACGGCGAACCCAAACGTTTTTCGCTTCTACGCGTTCAACGATACCAGGGTGTTTACAAATAACAGCGGCACCAGAGTCTTTTCCTGATACGTATTCCATACCAGTTCCAACAAATGGCGCTTCCGGCTGCATCAAAGGCACAGCCTGACGCTGCATGTTCGCTCCCATGAGGGCACGGTTGGAGTCATCGTTTTCTAAGAACGGGATACATGCTGTCGCAGCAGATACAACCTGCTTAGGTGATACATCCATGTAGTCTACACGATTTCTGGAAACAACGGTGTTCTCCCCGCGGAAACGAGCTACGATGCTGTCATCAATAAAGGCGCCTTCGTCATCAAGACGAGCATTCGCTTGAGCGACAACATAGTTATCCTCTTCATCAGCAGTTAAGTAATCGATTCTGCCCGTTACCTTCCCTGTTTCAGGGTCAACGCGGCGATATGGCGTTTCAATAAAGCCAAAACGGTTTACTTTTGCATAAGATGATAGTGAGTTGATCAAACCGATGTTCGGGCCCTCAGGCGTTTCAATCGGACACATACGGCCATAGTGGGAGTAGTGAACGTCACGCACTTCCATTCCGGCACGCTCACGTGTCAATCCGCCCGGTCCTAATGCAGACAGACGACGCTTGTGCGTTAATTCAGCAAGCGGGTTCGTCTGATCCATGAATTGAGAAAGCTGTGAGCTTCCAAAGAACTCTTTAATGGACGCAATAACAGGACGAATATTGATCAGTTGCTGAGGCGTAATTGTATTCGTATCTTGAATTGACATTCTCTCACGAACCACACGCTCCATACGGCTTAAACCGATACGGAATTGGTTCTGGAGAAGCTCGCCTACAGAACGTAAACGGCGGTTTCCAAGATGATCGATATCATCTGTGTCGCCTACTCCGTGCAGCAGGTTGAAGAAGTAGCTGATTGAAGAAATAATATCAGCAGGCGTGATGTTTTTAATCTCTTCTTCGATGTAAGCATTGCCGATTACATTAATAACCTGTTCTCCTTCTTGATCAGTCGGAGCAAAGATTTTAATTGATTGAAGAGTCACTTCATCTTCAACAACGCCGCCATTCGGATACAGCTTTCTAAAACCGATTCCGTTTTCTAAGTATGGCAGTACTTTATCAAGTGTTCTTCTATCAAGAATCTGGCCTTTTTCAGCAAGGATTTCTCCTGTTTCAGGATCAACAAGCGTTTCAGCAAGTCTCTGATTGAAGAGGCGATTCTTAATATGAAGTTTTTTATTAATTTTATAGCGTCCTACATTGGCAAGATCGTATCGTTTCGGGTCAAAGAAACGAGAATCAAGCAAGCTTTTCGCATTTTCTACTGTAGGCGGCTCTCCAGGACGGAGACGCTCGTAAATTTCCAGCAACGCTTTGTCGCTGTTTTCTGTGTTATCTTTATCAAGCGTATTTCGCAGGTATTCGTTTTCTCCTATGAGATCAAGAATCTCTTGATCGGAGCCGAAGCCGAGAGCACGCAAAAGAACCGTAACCGGCAACTTACGTGTGCGATCAATGCGGACATAAACAACATCTTTCGCATCAGTTTCGTATTCTAACCATGCGCCACGGTTTGGAATGACAGTTGCGGTAAAACCTTTTTTACCGTTTTTGTCTACTTTACCACTGAAATATACACTTGGAGACCGAACAAGCTGGGAAACGATAACGCGTTCCGCACCGTTAATGATAAAAGTACCTGTATCTGTCATAATAGGGAAATCACCCATGAAGACATCTTGGTCTTTTACCTCTCCAGTTTCTTTGTTAATTAAACGAACCTTCACTCTTAGCGGAGCTGAGTAAGTCACATCACGTTCTTTTGATTCCTCTACAGGATATTTAGGCTCACCTAAACTATAATCAATGAACTCAAGAGAGAGGTTACCAGTGAAATCCTCAATTGGTGATATGTCTTGAAACATCTCTCTAAGACCCTCATCAAGAAACCACTGATAAGAAGAGGTTTGAATTTCAATGAGATTTGGTAATTCTAACACTTCGCTAATGCGAGCATAGCTTCTGCGCTGGCGGTGTCGTCCATACTGAACTAGTTGACCTGTCAACTGATTCACCCCTCAAATCATGCGTATTATATGTGTAATAAGCATTTCTTCCAAAGAAAGAAAATACTTTTACAAGACAAAAGAAAAAAGGGTTTCTAATTAAGAAAACCACATCCAAAAACAAATACCGATTTTATTAGCATTTCCATACTTGTATAATTTATACATAGATATTGACAATTCATCATATCAAGCAAAATATATACATTGGCATTTTACAATATTAACATAGTTAAAATACCGAGTCAAACTTTTTTTGCTTTTATGATATAATAGCCTTTCTTTTTTTGAACGACGGAAACCTCATCGAACAGTTCCTCGAGCTTTTCAATAGCAGAAGGCGCGCCCTGCTTTTTCTGTATGACGATCCACAATTCACCTGAAGCTTTTAAGTGTTCAGCGCTTTTCTCAAAGATAGCATGGACAACTTTTTTTCCGGCTCGGATTGGGGGATTTGTAAGAATAGAAGCAAATGTTTGAGCAGAATCAACGTTTGAAAACAAATCGCTTTGATAAATCTTAACATTTGTTATTCCGTTTTGTTCCGCATTTTCATTTGATAGTTCTACGGCTCTCTCATTAACGTCAATCATGTGGATAGTCCGGTCTTTAAAGTCGCTGGCCAGCGATAAACCAATCGGGCCGTACCCGCAGCCTACATCCAAAAAGCTGCCCTCAACCTCAGGCTCTTCAAAAGAATCAATCAGCAGGCGGGAGCCGAAATCAACTTCTTTTTTAGAAAAAACCCCGCTGTCGCTGGTAAACGTGAAATCTTTATTCCGAAGCCTAAAAGACCAGGTTTGCTTGTTGCTTTTCACTGAAGGTTTTTCTGAATAATAGTGCTCACTCATTATTAGAACCTCCTTTTTTCATGGCTTAAAGAATGGCAAAGAAAAAGCTCGCCTCATAAAAGCGAGCTTCCCCTACAGGTAAGTGAAGATTACTTAACTTCTACAGAAGCGCCAACTTCTTCAAGTTTAGCTTTAAGCTCTTCAGCTTCTTCTTTAGCAATACCTTCTTTAAGTGGTTTTGGAGTGTTGTCAACAAGTTCTTTAGCTTCTTTCAAGCCAAGACCAGTGATTTCACGTACAACTTTGATAACTTTGATTTTTTGAGATCCTGCACCAGCAAGGATAAGATCGAATTCGCTTTGCTCTTCAGCAGCTCCGCCTGCAGCAGCTCCGCCAGCTACAGCTACAGGAGCAGCAGCAGTTACGCCAAATTCTTCTTCGATTGCTTTTACTAGGTCGTTCAATTCAAGTACAGTTGCTTCTTTAACGGAAGCAATGATTTCTTCGATATTTAAAGCCATTTGTAATTCCTCCATTTTGTTTTAATTTATGAAAAACTAATTAGATTAAGCGCCTTGTTCTTCCTTTTGTTCTGCCACAGCTTTTGCAGCAAAAGCAAGGTTGCGAACTGGAGCTTGAAGTACGCTAAGCAACATAGAAAGCAAGCCTTCGCGTGATGGAAGTTCAGCAAGAGCTTTCACTTCTTCAACAGTAGAAACTTTACCTTCGATAACGCCAGCTTTGATTTCAAGAGCTTCGTGATTTTTAGCGAAGTCATTAAGAACTTTAGCCGGAGCAACAACATCTTCAGTGCTGAATGCGATCGCGTTCGGTCCAGTTAAGAAATCATTCAAACCATTAAGCTCAGCTTGTTCAACCGCACGGCGAGTCATCGTATTTTTGTAAACTTTGAACTCAACGTTAGCTTCGCGAAGCTGTTTACGAAGTTCAGTTACTTCAGAAACGTTAAGTCCGCGATAGTCAACGATGATCGTTGATTTACTTTCTTTCAGTTTAGAAGCAATTTCTTCAACAACAACTTTTTTTGTTTCAATTGCGCTGCTCATGGTTACACCTCCTGTAGATTCTTGTGTAACACTTATACCGTTAGGTGATCACGACTGAGACGACGGATTCCATATAAAAAGCCTCCATGAGACATGGAGGCTGTATATACAAGCATACGTAACGTAATAGCTGTGATAATATACACCTCGGTAGGATAATTAAGCGGTTAGGCCCCTACTGTCTACGGTATAAATGATATTCTATTTTACAACATTTTGAATAATATCAGAATGTTGATGTCATGTCAATATTATTTTACGTTAAAAGTTGAAGAGTCTACTTTGACACCAGGTCCCATAGTAGAAGTTACAGCAACGTTTTTCACGTAAACGCCTTTAGCTGCAGCAGGTTTAGCTTTAAGGATTGTATCGTACATTGTTGTGAAGTTCTCAACAAGCTTTTCATCCTCGAAAGAAACTTTACCGATAGGAACATGAATGTTTCCAGCTTTATCAACGCGGTATTCAACTTTACCAGCTTTGATTTCGCCGATCGCTTTTTCAACTTCGAAAGTAACTGTACCAGTTTTAGGGTTTGGCATTAAACCTTTTGGTCCAAGTACACGACCGATTTTACCAACTTCACCCATCATGTCAGGTGTAGCTACGATTACATCGAAATCGAACCAGCCTTGTTGAATTTTGTTGATGTAGTCAGTATCGCCTACGAAATCTGCACCAGCAGCTTCAGCTTCTTTCGCTTTTTCGCCTTTTGCGAAAACGAGAACGCGCTGAGTTTTACCAGTTCCGTTTGGAAGCACAACTGCTCCGCGGATTTGCTGGTCGTTTTTACGAGGGTCAACCCCTAAACGGAAAGCCACTTCAACTGTAGCGTCGAATTTAGCTGTGTTTGTTTTTTTAACGAGAGCTACTGCTTCAGAGACGTCGTAAGCTTTAGAACGGTCTACAAGCTTAGCAGCTTCAACGTACTTTTTACCTTTTTTAGCCATTTTAAAATTTCCTCCTTATGTGGTTATAGCGGAATAACCTCCCACGAATAAGGGTTGCGAACTTGTTAAAACTCGCAACCCGACAAGAAACAAATTAATCCTCGATTACAATACCCATACTGCGGGCAGTACCTTCAACCATGCGCATTGCCGCTTCAACGTCTGCTGCGTTTAAGTCAGGCATTTTCGTTTCAGCGATTTCGCGTACTTTATCGCGCTTAACGGTTGCCACTTTATTACGGTTTGGTTCACCAGAACCAGACTCAATTCCAGCTGCTTTTTTAAGCAATACTGCAGCAGGTGGAGTTTTTGTAATAAATGTAAATGAACGGTCTTCGTAAACCGAAATTTCAACAGGAATGATTAAACCAGCTTGGTCAGCTGTACGAGCGTTAAACTCCTTACAGAATCCCATGATGTTAACACCGGCTTGACCAAGTGCAGGTCCAACTGGTGGTGCTGGGTTAGCTTTTCCAGCAGGAATTTGCAATTTTACAACTTTAACTACTTTTTTAGCCACGAGACACACCTCCTTAAGTCCGTGATGTGGTAATAGGGTAAACCCTCCCACTCAAGGTTTCATTCTTTATATGAATGACGAAATATCATGCTAGTTGCCTTGGATAAGTCCAAGACGTACCTTTGCTATATTATCATTTATATATAGCAATTTCAAGTTTTTTCACATTACAATTTATCGATTTGGGTAAATTCCAGCTCAACCGGCGTTTCCCGGCCGAACATATTAACGAAAACTTTGACCTTGCTTTTATCATAATCAATCTCTTCAATTGATCCTGTAAAGTTAGCAAAAGGTCCGTCTATTACTTTCACTGTCTCTTTCAGTTCAAAGTCAATATCAGTTTTTCGTTCATCCATGCCCATTCTCTTCAGAATGGTTTCTGCTTCCCCCGGAAGAAGCGGCGTCGGTTTTGAACCTGACCCGGCAGATCCTACGAATCCAGTAACGCCCGGCGTGTTTCGGACAACATACCAAGAGTCGTCTGTCATTACAATTTCAACAAGCACATAACCAGGGAACACTTTCTTTTTCACGACTTTTTTCTTGCCGTTTTTGATATCCGTTTCTTCTTCTTCGGGTACGACTACACGGAAAATTTTATCCTGCATCCCCATTGATTCAACACGTTTTTCCAAGTTGGCTTTTACTTTATTCTCATAACCAGAGTACGTGTGAACAACATACCAATTCTTTTCCATTCTATTCAGGACTGTCCAGTCCTTCCCTCCCCGCATTTGGTTTTAGTGAATTACCATAACGCTTCAAAAAATAGGCGGCAAGCCTATGATAACTATCATTTTAAGCCACAATAAAAAACCCGCTGAACGGGTTTTGGCAAGTAATATTATGATCTATTATAGCACGTATTGCTGATCATTATTCAACTATTAAACGAATTAATTGAGAAATTCCTGTGTCAAGGAGGGCAAAAAAGATAACAAAAAAGATAACTGTTGAAATTACCGTAATGGTATAACGCGTTAACTCTTTTCCTTTAGGCCAGCTTACCTTTTTCATTTCTTTCCCAACATCTTTAAAGAATTTCATAATACGCATGTAAAAGACCTCCACAATTTAAAAGCGCAAAAACTATTTTGTTTCAAGATGAGCTGTATGTGAATTGCAAGTACTGCAGTATTTCTTTACTTCTAATCGCTCAGCCGCTGATGCAGAGCTCTTCATTGTCGTATAATTACGGTTTCCGCATGTCTTGCATGCTAACGTAATCTTTTTTCTCATGTCATTACACCTTTTTCTAAATAGACATTAGTTCTTATCTTTAGTAACATATCATAGTCAGAAAAATACTGTCAATATAGCATAAATTCCTATTACAAACTGATTTCGCGAATTTCCAAGTACTTCTCCAGCTTGCGTTTCACACGCTGAAGGGCATTGTCGATCGATTTCACATGTCGGTTCAGTTCATCAGAAATCTCTTGGTAACTTCTCCCGTCGAGATATAAGACGAGTACTTTTCTCTCTAAATCACTTAATAGTTCTCCCATTTTCATTTCAATATCATCAAATTCTTCCTGATTAATGATCATTTCCTCAGGATTTAAGGTTTTCGCTCCTGAAATGACATCCAGCAGCGTTCGGTCTGATTCTTCATCAAAGATCGGTTTATCTAATGAGACGTAGGAATTCAAAGGAATGTGTTTCTGGCGAGTAGCTGTCTTTATTGCGGTAATAATTTGGCGGGTAATACATAATTCTGCGAAAGCTTTGAATGAGGTAAGCTTGTCCTCTTTGAAGTCACGAATAGACTTATAGAGGCCTATCATGCCTTCCTGAACAATATCCTCTCTGTCCGCCCCTATTAAGAAATAGGATCTTGCTTTTGCCCGAACAAAGTTTCGGTACTTCGTAATCAAGTAATCTAACGCATCACTGTCCCCAACATGAACCTTTTCAATGACCTGCTCGTCCTCCAACTGGCAAAACTGCTCTTTGTTGAATTTTCCCTTGTTGTTCTGTAGATTCACTCCGATCCCCCCGGCGCACGTAGATAGAAATATTATACAGTATTGGGCAAAAAAGCGTCAACTTAATCTAAGTCTCCCCGCCTCCACTTTTCAAACGTTTTCAAAACCTCTTCCGATAAAGCAATTTTACCCGCCGGCTTTTCGGAAGTGATTTTTCTTACCCGTCTCTCTATTCGCCTTTCAATCGTTTCTACCTCTCTCAGAAGCTCCCGGGCCGATTTCCGCAATGCCCCCTGTCCGAAAATCGCCCACTGCTCAGTATAGTCAGAGGTCGCAACGTGAATTTGAGTCGCAATATTATTCAAAGCCTGAGCGAGCTTTTCTATCCGCTCATCAGCCGTCTCATTTTCTTTTGTAAAAATTACTTCAACTCTATGGTTGGTCTGTTTTTTCTCAAGCCCTTTTACGAGATGCGCGTCAAAAACAACAATAACCCTGTTTCCTGTATACGATTGATATTCCGCCATTTTCTGAATCAGTACGTCTCTCGCCTCTTCAAAACTGTTCGCTTTTAAATCCTTCAGCTGCGGCCAGGCTCCAATCATGTTGTACCCGTCTACTAACAGGATATCCATGGGTCTTTATTCTCCCAGAGGGTTTCGTTTCCGGTAGACTTCATACATCAAAAGACCAGCCGCGACAGATGCATTTAGTGAAGTTACCTTTCCGGCCATCGGGAGTTTAATGAGAAAATCGCACTTTTCCTTTACAAGACGGCCCATCCCTTTTCCTTCACTTCCGATGACTAGAGC
The DNA here is from genome assembly GCF_038006165.1 of Bacillus sp. FSL W8-1202. NCBI lineage: Bacteria > Bacillati > Bacillota > Bacilli > Caryophanales > Bacillaceae > Bacillus > Bacillus sp. FSL W8-1202. Next base: position 1,183,349 of record NZ_JBBOUR010000001.1, on the reverse strand, counting down.
CAAAGGCATATTGCCGTCCATATTACGGTAATCCTCACGCGCGGACGCATCCGTTCCGACAACCCAGATTCCCCGCTCTTTCATCTCTTCTAACGTCCGTGCCAAATTGGTGACTCTTGCTACAGGAATGTGCTCAATTGCTCCTGTTGAAGCTTTTGCCACTGTTGTTGTCAGCCCGACAGCTCTCCGTTTTGGAATGACGATGCCATGAGCGCCGACCGCATCTGCTGTCCTCATAATGGAACCAAGATTATGAGGGTCTTCAAGCTCGTCCAGAATGAGGAAGAAAGGCTGTTCATTTTTTTCTTCGGCTGCTTTATATAAATCGTCCAGTTCTGCATATTCATACGCTGCAACCTGTGCCACTACGCCCTGATGCTGTCCTGTCACCATTTGATCGAGTTTTTTTCTCGGGACGTATTGAATCGTGATTCCCTGCTTTTTGGCAAGCTCAATCACTTGCTGTGCTTGTCCCTTTACGGTGTTTTCCGCCATCCACAGCTTATACAGCTTCCGATCAGATTTTAACGTCTCGATCACTGCATTTTTCCCTATGACGTAATCATGTTGCTGACTCATTTGTTTTCCTCCCTGACGTCCCGAATTGTATAGCTTCGGCTACGAGCTGACTAAGTCGTTCCTCTTTTTTCTCTAGAAAAAGGTAGCCCAGAAGCGCTTCAAATGCTGTACTGTAGCGGTACGTCTGAACATCTGTATTTTTAGGTGTTGTCCCTGACTTGGCATTTCTGCCTCTTTTCAGCACCGCTTCCTCTTCTTCCGTAAAAAATGATTGATTCTGCAGAAAAAATAGGATCTCAGCCTGTGACTTTGCTGAAACAATCCTGCTTGATTTCTTATGAAGATCATTTGGTTTGGTAAAGCCCTGCTTAAGCAGGTGATGCCTGACATACACTTCAAAAATGGCATCACCTATATAAGCAAGCGCAAGACCGTTAAGCTGCTTAGAATCTTTTATCGTATCAAATTCAAGCATCTGTTATTCTCCCCGTTTCCAGCGAGTGCCTTGAGCCGTATCTTCAAGAATGATATTCATGCTTTTCAGCTGGTCGCGGATCTGGTCTGACAATGCAAAATCGCGATTCCGGCGCGCTTCATTTCGCTTTTCGATTAAGTCTTCAATCTCTTGATCGAGAAGTTCCTGCTCACCCAACGAAAAACCGAGGACAGAAACAATGCGGTCAAACATCTCAATAAACGCCGTAATCACATGATCAGCCGTATGATCTTTCTGAAGATAATAATTGGCGTGTTTCGCTAAGTCAAACAAGACTGAAATGGCATTCGCCGTATTAAAATCATCGTCCATCGCTTCTTCGAATGCTTTGCGGTGTTCTTCAACTTTTTCAAGCCATTGATCGTCATCTTCGGTTAAATTCGTACTGCTGTTCAGACGGTGCTGAAGATTGCTGTACGCTGTTTTTAAACGGCTGAACGCGCTTTTCGTATTCTCCAGAAGCTCTTCTGAATAGTTAATCGGATGGCGATAATGAACAGATAGCATAAAGAATCTCAAAAGCTGCGGATCATGCTGTTTAATGATGTCATGCACAAGCACAAAGTTGCCTAGTGATTTTGACATTTTTTCATTATCAATATTGATATAACCATTATGAAGCCAATACTTCGCAAACGTTTTGCCTGTTAGCGCCTCAGATTGCGCAATTTCGTTTTCATGGTGAGGGAATGTTAAATCCTGTCCGCCCGCATGGATATCAATCTGGTCACCGAGATACTTTTTCACCATTGCTGAGCATTCAATGTGCCAGCCCGGACGTCCTTTCCCCCAAGGGCTATCCCAAGAGATTTCTCCTTCTTTTGCCGCTTTCCACAGTGCGAAATCAAGAGCATCTTCTTTTTTCTCGCCGACCCGGATGCGTGCACCTGATCTTAGTTCATCGATTGATTGCTGAGAAAGCTTTCCGTACCCTTCAAACGCTCTGGTTTTGAAATATACGTCACCTTCTGATTCATATGCGTAGCCCTTTTTCACGAGCTGATCTACGAATTCGATAATGGCATCCATGTTCTCCATTACTCGCGGATGAAGGTCGGCTTTTCGGCAGCCGAGCGCACCTACGTCTTCAAAGTATGCTTTAATAAAACGCTCTGAAATGGTGGGTACATCCTCACCGAGTTCATTTGCCGCTTTAATTAATTTATCGTCTACGTCTGTGAAGTTAGAGACATACTGCACATCATAGCCTTTATACTCTAAATAGTTTCGAACCGTATCGTAAACGATTGCCGGACGCGCGTTCCCGATATGAATGTAATTGTAAACCGTGGGTCCGCATACATACATTTTCACTTTTCCATCTTCAAGAGGAACGAATGTTTCCTTCTGTCTAGTCAATGTATTATAAAGTGTGATTGTCATTTTTGATTGATCCTTTCTTTTCTGTCTTCAAGTTCTGCCTTCAGCTCTAAAATCTGCTGTTCCAAAGACTTAAAGCGGTCAGCAACTGGATCGGGCAAATCCTGATGGTTTAAATCGCGTCTTACTTTCTTGCCATTTTGTACAACGACCCGTCCAGGGATACCGACAACTGTTGAAAAATCAGGAACATCATGCAGCACTACTGAACCAGCGCCAATCTTTGAGCCTTCACCGACCGTAATAGAACCGAGCACTTTAGCGCCTGTGGCTATCAATGCGTCATCTTTAATCGTTGGGTGCCTTTTTCCCTTTTCTTTTCCCGTTCCCCCGAGGGTAACCCCCTGAAAAACGGTTACGTTATTGCCGATTTCACATGTCTCCCCAATGACAACCCCCATGCCGTGGTCTATGAAAAATCTTCTCCCGATTGTAGCGCCGGGGTGGATTTCTATCCCGGTAAAAAATCGGCTTACTTGAGATATAAGGCGTGCAAGGAAATAAAATTTTCGTTTATATAAAGCATGTGCAATCCGATGCGCCCATATAGCATGTAAACCGGAATAAGTTAAAATCACTTCAAAATAGCTTCTTGCTGCGGGATCTTGATCGAACACAGTATCAATGTCTTCTTTGAGCATTCTAAAAAACACATGCTTCCCCCCGTTTCTCTATCTGATTTCCTCTACCCAATAAAAAAAGCGTCTCTGCATGTAAACATGACAGAGACGCTTTAACCGCGCGGTTCCACTCTGTTTGAAAAGCAGACTTCTGCTCTCCCAACTTCAGCCTGTAACGGCGGCGGCCGCCTTTGAATACTGATTTCAAAAAACGTTCTTCAAAGGTCTTAAGGGCGCACTTCTAAAACCCGGCTCATGGATCTCTCTCAGCCAATGGAGATCCTTTCTGTAATGGCCTAAAGCTTTATACTCTTCCCTGTCAACAATCATTTATTTAGATATTCTTTAAACGCTGAATTGCAGTCTCTTTACCGATCAATTCAATTGATTGCGGCAGTTCCGGACCGTGAGTTTGCCCTGTTACAGCAACACGAATCGGCATAAACAGTTTTTTCCCTTTATGGCCAGTTTCTTTCTGCACTGCTTTGATCGATGCTTTGATGTTATCCGGAGTGAACTCCTCAAGCTCTTCAAGCTTCGCTGCGAATGTGCTGAGCACTTCAGGAACCTGTTCTTCTTCCAGAACAGCTTTCGCTTCTTGATTATACTCGATCTCATCCGTAAAGAACAAATCAGTCAGCTCAACAATTTCCGCACCGTAGCTTAATTGCTCATGATACAGGGAAATCAGTTTGCGAACCCATTCTTGTTCTTCAGCAGAAAGCTCAGTGCCAACTTTGCCGGCTTTTTGCAAATGCGGAAGCGTCAATTCAACAACCTGATCAAGATCCAGCTTCTTCACATATTGGTTGTTAACCCATTTTAGCTTATGCATATCAAACAAAGCTGGTGATTTAGATAAACGATTTACATCAAAAATTTCAATAAACTGCTCTTTTGTGAAAAGCTCTTCTTCTCCAACCGGTGACCAGCCTAACAGGCCGATAAAGTTGAACAGCGCTTCTGGCAGGTACCCAAGCTCTTTGTACTGCTCGATGAATTGAATAATGGATTCATCACGTTTACTGAGCTTTTTACGGCTTTCGTTTACGATCAGCGTCATGTGTCCGAACTGAGGAATATCCCATCCGAATGCTTGATAGATCATAATCTGTTTCGGTGTGTTAGAAATATGATCCTCACCGCGCAGCACGTGTGTCATTTTCATTAAGTAGTCATCAATCGCTACCGCGAAGTTGTAAGTCGGCGTTCCGTCCTTTTTCACAATAACGAAGTCGCCGATGCCATCTGATTCAAAAGAAATTTCACCTTTTACGATGTCGTTAAAGGCGATGATTTTTCCTTCCGGCACGCGGAAACGAATACTTGGTTTTCTGCCTTCAGCGATAAATTTGTCCTGTTCTTCCTGAGTCAGGTCTCTGTGTTTTCCGGAATAACGAGGCATTTCTCCGCGGGCAATCTGTTCTTCACGCTCTTTTTCAAGCTCTTCTTCCGTACAGTAACATTTATAAGCAAGCCCTTTTTCAAGAAGCTCTTCATAGTACACTTTATAGATATCGTTACGCTCTGACTGACGGTATGGACCGTACTCTCCTCCGACATCCACACTCTCATCCCAGTCAATACCTAGCCACTTCAGATAATTCAGCTGGCTTTGTTCTCCGCCCTCAATATTGCGCTTTTTATCTGTATCCTCAACTCGAATGATAAACTTACCGCCTTGATTGCGGGCAAATAAATAATTAAAAAGCGCCGTTCTGGCATTTCCAATATGCAAATGTCCGGTTGGACTCGGTGCATAACGGACGCGTACTTCGTTTCCCATTTTCAAATACTTCCTTTCATGTCATGTATGGCCTCAGGCAAAAATGTATGAATCTATTCTACCACCAAATAGACCCGGCATCAAAACAAGTTAGCCTTTTTGTATCAGTACTGTCGCCTGAGCCGCTATTCCTTCCGCCCGGCCTGTAAATCCAAGCTTTTCTGTCGTTGTTGCTTTTACATTTACTTGAGAAACATCTGCCTCAAGGCCTTCAGCAATTCTTTTTCTCATATCTTCTATGTACGGCAGCATCTTCGGCTTTTGCGCTATGATGGTGCAATCAATGTTCCCAAGGACATACCCCTTCTGTTTCACGATTCCCCAGACATGCTGAAGTAATTTGAAAGAATCTGCGTCCTTGAACTCGGGATCTGTGTCAGGAAAATGCTTGCCGATGTCTCCTTCACCCACAGCTCCCAGGCAGGCGTCAGCGACGGTATGCAGCAATACGTCTGCATCAGAATGGCCAAGCAGCCCTTTTTCGTACGGGATTTCAATTCCGCCAATAATGAGAGGACGGCCCTCCACTAATTGATGCACATCAAATCCTTGTCCAATTCTAAACATGTTTATTCCCACTTTCTGATTCCATGATAGCTTCAGCTGACGTCAAATCGTCTGGCGTCGTCAGCTTAATATTTGTATAGCTGCCTTCTACAACACGGACCGAACCGCCCTCCATCTGTTCAACGAGGCTGGCGTCATCCGTCCCTAAAAATCCCTTGCGCTCGGCCTCAGCGTGAGCCTTCATCAATAAAGAAAGACGAAAAGCTTGTGGCGTTTGGACAGCCCACAAGCTTGAACGTTCAATCGTCTCACTGACTTGTAAATCTTGAACGCGTTTAATCGTATCTTTTACCGGAACAGCAAGGATGGCCGCTCCTGTCTGTTCCGCCTCTGCGATCAGTTCGTCAATTTGTTCATGTTTTATAAATGGGCGGGCACCGTCATGTACAAGGACAATCTTTTCCTGCTTTACGGCTTTCAGCCCCTTATACACACTGTGCTGACGCTCATCTCCGCCTGCAACAAGCTCAATCGAAGTTTGAAACGGGTAATCGGACAGCAATTGCTGAAAGTACTCCCGCTCCTGCTCGTTAATCACCAAAATGATTTTATCGCACTGCCGGTGGCTGTCAAACACTCTTAACGTGTGTATGATCACCGGGTCTCCCTTCAGCTCAATGAACAGTTTATTTCTCCCTGCCTTCATCCGCTTTCCCTGTCCGGCTGCAGGAATCACCACATCATAACTCATTGTTTCTTCTCCCTTTACAGCGCCTTCTCCAACAGCTTAGGCTTCGCAAAAATCATTCGTCCCGCTGCTGTCTGCAGCACACTTGTGACGAGTACATCAATATGCTTGCCGATATAATTCCGTCCTTCTTCAACGACAATCATCGTACCGTCATCCAAGTAGGCAACTCCCTGATTATGCTCTTTCCCGTCCTTAATGACCTGAACATTCATTTCCTCGCCAGGAAGCACAACAGGCTTGACCGCATTGGCAAGGTCATTAATGTTTAATACTGCTACCTTCTGAAGCTCGCACACTTTATTTAAATTAAAATCATTCGTCACAACGACCCCGGATGTCAGCTTAGCAAGTTTGACGAGCTTGCTGTCAACCTCCTGAATATCTTCAAAGTCACCTTCGTAAATTTCAACTTCAATGTCTAATTCTTTCTGAATGCGGTTCAGGATATCAAGACCGCGGCGTCCTCTGTTTCGTTTTAAAACATCTGAAGAGTCTGCAATATGCTGCAATTCCTCAAGGACAAACTGCGGAATCACGATAACTCCCTCTAAAAAACCAGTCTGACAAATATCTGCTATTCGCCCATCAATAATAACACTAGTGTCCAAAATTTTCAGCTTCTTGTCTTGAACCTCATGTTCTTCATCAGCTGTTCCTTTTTTCTTTTGCATTCTGGCGGAAATGGAAAACAGGCTGATCAATTCATCCTTTTTCTTAAAGCCCACCTGGAAGCCGAGATAACCGAGAAAGAAAGCCAAAAATACAGGAATTATTGTGCTGAATATGCGGTAAGGTATATTGTCTAAAGGAATAACATTTACGATAAGATAAGCAATTATAAGTCCAAAAACTAAGCCAAGACTTCCAAATAACAAATCTGGAACCGGCGCCTTTAACAATGAATCCTCTATCCACTTCACCCAGTTCACAACGTATTCTGTACCCCATATACTGATGAGAAAAAAGATAATTGCTCCTATTGCCGCAGACGTATATGCGTTTGTTATTAAAGGTATGTCCTGTATATTTAACAGTACAAACAATTCAGGTATCAAAAATATACCAACAACGCCGCCAAAAATAATGAAGAACGCCTGAACTATTCGTTTTAACATACCCCCACCTCCTTTTTTAACATTTTAATTTTACAAAGTCTTATGCATCCTACGAATATCAGAATAAACAAAAACCAACATTAATATACCCGTATTCATAAGGTTTTAACCGAAATCACAGTTGTCTGTCTAAATAATGCTTCTCTTGCAGGCGTTTTAATCCTTTTTTGATTTTTTGGGCTCGTACTTCACCGATTCCCTCTACTTCATCTAATTCTTCTGCACTCGCTTCAATAATCCTTGGCAGGACTCCAAATGCTTCTACAACATTTTCAACAATCGGCATCGGAAGACGCGGTATCTTATTTAACAGCCTGTATCCTCTCGGCAATACATAATCATCAAGATTAGTAGAAGCAGGGTAACCGAGAAGCTTATACACAATGGAATCATCCAGCAGATCATAACTGGACATATCCTGCAGCTCCTTCAAGAGAACAAACGGATCTTTAATCTTTTCTTTTACATAGTCCTTAATAAATAAAGCGGCCTCTTCTTCCATATCCGTAATCAATTCAATGACTTGCAGTTTGATCAGATGCCCTTCTGTCCCCAGCTCTTTGATATACATATTAATTTCGTTTTTGATTCTCAGTACCATTTCATAACGATGCATGACAGATAAGACATCACTGAAGGTAACAAGTTCCTCAAACTCTAACGCGTTCAGTGCATTAATCGTTTTATCGAGGATTGTCTTATATTTTTCAAGTGTTTGAATGGCTTGGTTCGCCTTGGTTAAAATAAATCCTATGTCTTTTAGTGTATACTTCATGTTTTCCTGATATAACGTTATGACATTTCTTCTTTCAGAAATAGCGATTACAAGACAGCCAGTTTGCTTAGCTACTCTTTCGGCAGTTCTGTGCCGCATTCCTGTTTCTGATGAAGAAATTGTGGCATCTGGCATCAGCTGAGTATTCGCGTAGAGGATCTTTTGACCAGAATCACTTAAAATGATCGCTCCATCCATTTTAGCCAGCTCATATAAATGCGCCGGAGAAAAAGCCGTGTTTATGTGAAAGCCGCCGTCCACTACTTCTTTTACTTTATCATTATATCCAACAACAATCAGTCCGCCTGTATTTGCTCTCAAGACGTTTTCCATCCCCGCTCTGAGCGGTGTACCCGGAGCAACAAACTGCAATATAGATGACAGGTCTAACTCGTGTTTCGCCCCTTTTTTCTCTTTTTCCATCTATTATCCTCCTAATGAAGTACGAAGCGCTTCTGCAACATTTGCTACTCCGATAACCTCAATCCCTTTTGGTTTTGTCCATCCATCCAGATTTGCCGCGGGTATGATCATGCGTTTAAAACCAAGCTTTGCCGCTTCTTTCACACGCTGTTCAATTCTTGAAACCCGCCGGACTTCTCCGGTTAATCCCACTTCTCCAATAAAACAATCTGCAGGATTTGGAGGTGTGTCTCTAAAGCTTGATGCAATACTAATCACAATCGCAAGATCAATTGCCGGTTCATCAAGCTTAACGCCGCCAGCCACTTTCAAATAAGCATCCTGATTTTGCAGCAGCAGTCCAACTCTTTTTTCTAACACAGCCATTAACAGAGAAACCCTGTTATGGTCTATTCCCGTTGCCATACGCCTTGGGTTGCCAAAGCTTGTTGGCGAGATGAGCGCCTGAATTTCAACGAGAATCGGTCTAGTGCCCTCCATAGAGGCAGTGATACTCGAGCCTGCGGAACCAGCAGAGCGTTCTTCTAAGAAAATTTCCGAAGGATTCAAAACCTCAGTGAGCCCCTCTTCCCGCATTTCGAAAATGCCCATTTCGTTTGTAGATCCGAAACGGTTTTTTACAGCTCGCAAAATACGGAAAGTATGGTGGCGTTCTCCTTCAAAATATAAAACAGTGTCAACCATATGCTCCAACAGTCTCGGACCTGCAATAGACCCTTCTTTCGTCACGTGCCCTACGATAAAAATCGGAATACCTTTTGTTTTTGCAATTTTCATCAGCTCAGCGGTACATTCTCTGACCTGTGACACACTGCCTGGAGCCGATGTAATATCGCTTTGGTAAACCGTTTGAATAGAGTCAACAACGACAAACGCTGGATTCATCTCTTGTATAGCAGACGAAATATACTCCATATCGGTTTCAGATAAAACATGCAGTGACGGATTATTAATGCCGAGACGGTCTGCTCGCAGCTTCGTTTGCTTTACAGATTCTTCTCCCGAAATATACAGGACACTGTTTGATGAGCCTGATAATTGAGCGGAAACCTGCAGTAATAGCGTTGACTTTCCGATACCAGGATCACCGCCAATTAAAACGAGGGAGCCTTTAACGACACCTCCGCCGAGTACTCTGTTAAACTCGCCAAGCTGGGTTTTGACGCGGGGTTCTTCTGATGTTTCGATTGATGTAATAGGTGAAGGTTTCTGTACAGTTTGAACAGAATGAGAAAAAGCCGCTCTCCGATTGGCCGGTGCTTTTTTAATCATTTCTTCCACCATTGTATTCCAAGCACCACAGCCCGGACATTTCCCCATCCATTTTGGAGACTCGTAGCCGCAGGATTGGCAGATGAACTTCGATTTTGTTTTAGCCATATATAGTGTAAGACCTCTCCCTTGTTCTATTTCTTGATATGAAAGTGAGGCATACACTTACATGCTGTATGCCTCATTTCCGTCTTCTATATTAATTCGTTTTAGCAGTCGTTTTTACGACAAATTCGCCATCTTCTACATCAAGAACAATATGCTGTCCTTTATGAATATTTCCTCTGAGGAGTTCTTCAGATAAACGATCCTCGACATGTTTTTGGATCGCTCTTCTTAACGGACGGGCACCGTATTCCAGGTCAACGCCCTCTTCCGCGACTTTCGCTTTTGCAGCATCTGTCAATTCGATAGAAAGATCTTGTTCTTTCAAGCGTTTCGTTAATTGATCAGACATTAATGACACAATTTCAGTAAGATGTTTTTTCTCCAGTGAATGGAAGACAATGATTTCATCAATACGGTTGATGAACTCAGGTCTAAACGCTCGTTTCAATTCACCCATCACTTTATCTTTCATGTCTTTATGATTTTGAGTTTCATCCTGAACGTTAAAGCCGACATATTTATTGCGTTTCAGCTCACTTGCTCCGACGTTTGATGTCATGATCAGAATGGTATTGCGGAAATCGACTGTGCGTCCTTTAGAATCAGTCAATCGTCCGTCTTCAAGAACTTGCAGAAGGATATTGAAGACATCAGGGTGCGCTTTCTCGATCTCATCAAGAAGCACGACAGAGTAAGGTTTTCTTCTGACTTTCTCTGTCAATTGACCGCCTTCATCATATCCCACATAACCCGGAGGTGAACCGACAAGTCTTGAAGTTGAGTGTTTTTCCATGTATTCAGACATATCAATTCTGATCATGGATTCTTCATCGCCAAAAATGGATTCAGCAAGTGCTCGTGCAAGTTCTGTTTTACCTACACCTGTAGGGCCTAAGAAAATGAATGAGCCGATTGGGCGTTTAGGATCTTTCAATCCTGCTCTTGCACGTCTGACGGCTTTTGCAACCGCTACAACTGCCTCATCCTGGCCGATGACACGGGAGTGAAGAATGTTTTCCATATTGAGAAGCTTATCAGTTTCAGTTTGGGCGATTTTAGATACAGGCACACCGGTCCAGCTGGATACAACCATCGCAATATCATCCACAGTAACCTCTGAGTTTTCCTGCCCTTGCTTCTCTTTCCATGATTTCTTCGTATCCTCTACTTGCTCGCGCAGGCGCTGTTCAGTATCACGCAAGGAAGCAGCTTTTTCAAACTCTTGGCTTTGCACTGCCGCATCCTTCTCTTTACGAACCTCATCAAGCTTCTGCTCAAGCTCTTTTAAGTTAGGAGGCGTTGTAAATGAGCGCAGTCTCACCTTTGAACCTGCTTCATCGATCAAGTCAATTGCTTTATCCGGAAGGAAGCGGTCAGAAATATATCTGTCAGAAAGCTTAACCGCAGCTTCAATGGCATCATCAGTGATAGAAACGCGGTGGTGGGCTTCGTATCTGTCACGCAGACCTTGTAAAATTTGAATACTTTCATCTACAGATGGCTGATCAACCTGAATCGGCTGAAAACGGCGTTCCAGGGCTGCATCTTTTTCAATATATTTACGGTACTCATCAAGAGTCGTTGCACCAATACATTGGAGTTCGCCACGAGCAAGTGAAGGTTTTAAAATATTAGATGCATCAATAGCACCTTCTGCTCCGCCTGCCCCGATTAATGTATGGAGCTCATCGATGAATAGAATGATATTTCCTGCCTGGCGAATTTCATCCATGACCTTCTTCAGGCGATCCTCAAATTCTCCGCGGTATTTTGTGCCGGCAACAACTGTTCCCATGTCTAATGTCATCACACGTTTATCACGCAAAATTTCGGGTACTTCATTATTGATAATTTGCTGTGCCAAACCTTCTGCGATAGCCGTTTTACCTACACCTGGTTCCCCAATGAGAACAGGGTTGTTTTTCGTTCTGCGGCTTAACACTTCAATGACACGCTGGATCTCCTTGCTTCTGCCGATTACAGGGTCAAGGCTGTCTTCCTTCGCAATAGCAGTTAAGTCTCTTGCCAAGCTGTCAAGCGTAGGCGTATTCGCATTGCTGTTTGTTCCTGCCGCTGATGATCCTGTTTCATTACTTCCTAGAAGCTGGAGCACCTGCTGTCTTGCTTTATTTAAGCTGACACCGAGATTATTCAGAACTCTCGCAGCAACACCTTCTCCTTCACGAATCAGACCAAGAAGAATATGTTCTGTTCCGACATAAGAATGACCGAGTTTTCTTGCCTCATCCATTGAAAGCTCAATGACTTTTTTAGCTCTAGGAGTATAATGAATCGTTTGAGACATTTCCTGCCCGCGCCCGATCAAACTTTCTACTTCTTTCTGAATTTTATCTGAACCGAGTCCAAGCGCTTGAAGAGCTTTAGCAGCAATGCCCTCTCCTTCTCTTACCAGTCCTAATAAAATATGCTCAGTGCCAATGTTATTATGACCTAACCGAAGTGCTTCTTCCTGTGCTAGCGCCAGTACTTTTTGAGCTCGTTCTGTAAATCTTCCAAACATCATATCGATTCATCCTCCTGTCTTTTCCCATTCATTTCTAAGTGAAGCCGTTCTCTGATGAGAGCCGCTCTTCGAATGTCCCTTTCGTTCGGACGCAAAGCGCCTCCCGAGTATTGCTGTAAAAATCCTGGCTGCGTCAAAATCATAAGTTCGTTAAGTATGTTGCTTGAAAGTCCTTTTATAATGCCTAGGTCTATGCCTAACCGAACATCTGAAAGGCACTTTGCAGTTTCTTTCGATTCTATCATCCGGCAATTAGACAAGACCCCATAAGACCGATATACCCGATCCTCAAGTTCGATTTTAGAAGTTTGATAAATCGCTTCTCGGGCAGATCGTTCTTGTTCAATCAACTGAGCAGCAACACTGTTAAGATCCTCTACAATATCCTGCTCTGACTTACCAAGCGTGATCTGATTTGAAATTTGAAAGATATTCCCTACTGCTTCGCTGCCTTCCCCATAAATTCCTCTAACAACTAAGCCTAATTGATTAATTGCCGGTATAATTCGATTTATTTGCCTAGTTAAAACCAGTGCCGGCAGATGCATCATGACCGAAGCCCTTAAACCTGTACCTACGTTTGTAGGACAGCTGGTTAAGTATCCTCTTTGCTCATTGAATGCATAATCAACTTTTTCTTCAATCCAGTCGTCGACCTGGTTTGCGGCTTTCATTGCTTCTAAAAGCTGAAATCCAGGGAAAAGACACTGAATTCTAATATGGTCCTCTTCATTTAACATGACGCTTACTTCCTCATTTTCAGAAAGCAAACAGCCGCCAAAAGGAGACTCTGTCAGATTAGGACTGATTAGATGTTTTTCAACAAGTACACGCTTCTCTAAAGGCTGTGCATCATTCATTCTAATCAAAACAAATTTGCCGATTCCGGGAATTTCTTGCTCTGAAAACTGATCTTCAAATTGCTGTATGATGGATGAGGCTTCTTCATTGGAATACCGCGTAGGGAACCGAATATGCTCAAAGTTCCTTGCTAAACGTATGCGGCTGCTGAGTACAATGTCACTTTCAGGTCCTTTCTGCTTCATCCAACTGCTTAGTGCGTCCTGAATAAA
>NZ_JBBOUR010000001.1:1082500-1165000 GCF_038006165.1 Bacillus sp. FSL W8-1202 | reverse complement strand
GGGACTTAACCCAACATCTCACGACACGAGCTGACGACAACCATGCACCACCTGTCACTCTGCCCCCGAAGGGGACGTCCTATCTCTAGGATTGTCAGAGGATGTCAAGACCTGGTAAGGTTCTTCGCGTTGCTTCGAATTAAACCACATGCTCCACCGCTTGTGCGGGCCCCCGTCAATTCCTTTGAGTTTCAGTCTTGCGACCGTACTCCCCAGGCGGAGTGCTTAATGCGTTAGCTGCAGCACTAAGGGGCGGAAACCCCCTAACACTTAGCACTCATCGTTTACGGCGTGGACTACCAGGGTATCTAATCCTGTTCGCTCCCCACGCTTTCGCTCCTCAGCGTCAGTTACAGACCAGAGAGTCGCCTTCGCCACTGGTGTTCCTCCACATCTCTACGCATTTCACCGCTACACGTGGAATTCCACTCTCCTCTTCTGCACTCAAGTTCCCCAGTTTCCAATGACCCTCCCCGGTTGAGCCGGGGGCTTTCACATCAGACTTAAGAAACCGCCTGCGAGCCCTTTACGCCCAATAATTCCGGACAACGCTTGCCACCTACGTATTACCGCGGCTGCTGGCACGTAGTTAGCCGTGGCTTTCTGGTTAGGTACCGTCAAGGTACCGCCCTATTCGAACGGTACTTGTTCTTCCCTAACAACAGAGCTTTACGATCCGAAAACCTTCATCACTCACGCGGCGTTGCTCCGTCAGACTTTCGTCCATTGCGGAAGATTCCCTACTGCTGCCTCCCGTAGGAGTCTGGGCCGTGTCTCAGTCCCAGTGTGGCCGATCACCCTCTCAGGTCGGCTACGCATCGTTGCCTTGGTGAGCCATTACCTCACCAACTAGCTAATGCGCCGCGGGTCCATCTGTAAGTGGTAGCCGAAGCCACCTTTTATGTTTGAACCATGCGGTTCAAACAACCATCCGGTATTAGCCCCGGTTTCCCGGAGTTATCCCAGTCTTACAGGCAGGTTACCCACGTGTTACTCACCCGTCCGCCGCTAACATCAGGGAGCAAGCTCCCATCTGTCCGCTCGACTTGCATGTATTAGGCACGCCGCCAGCGTTCGTCCTGAGCCAGGATCAAACTCTCCGATAAAGTAGTTTGACTGACTACGCACATCGCTGTGCGATTTATAAAAAATGAATTAACAGGTACGTTTTGTCTTGTTTAGTTTTCAAAGATCATTTTGTTTGTCCGCTTTGTTAAAGCAACTTTATTGGTATACAATGTCACTTCTTCAAAGTCAACAACTTTTTTTAAAAACTTTTGGTGGAGCCTAGCGGGATCGAACCGCTGACCTCCTGCGTGCAAAGCAGGCGCTCTCCCAGCTGAGCTAAGGCCCCATAAAAAATGGTCGGGAAGACAGGATTCGAACCTGCGACCCCATGGTCCCAAACCATGTGCTCTACCAAGCTGAGCTACTTCCCGATTTCCCATCTATTCTATTAAAAGATATGGCGCGCCCGAGAGGAGTCGAACCCCTAACCTTTTGATCCGTAGTCAAACGCTCTATCCAATTGAGCTACGGGCGCAAAACATAATGCCGAGGGCCGGACTTGAACCGGCACGGTAGTCACCTACCGCAGGATTTTAAGTCCTGTGTGTCTGCCAATTCCACCACCCCGGCGTGGATGGTATAGTTGGAGCGGAAGACGGGATTCGAACCCGCGACCCCCACCTTGGCAAGGTGGTGTTCTACCACTGAACTACTTCCGCAGACAGGATGTCCAGTTTTTCTAACTGTTATCCTATATAATGCGGGTGAAGGGACTTGAACCCCCACGTCATAAAGACACTAGATCCTAAGTCTAGCGCGTCTGCCAATTCCGCCACACCCGCGTAAAATGGTGAGCCATGAAGGACTCGAACCTTCGACCCTCTGATTAAAAGTCAGATGCTCTACCAACTGAGCTAATGGCTCTTCTTACAAGAGACTTGAGTATTATATCATATAAAAGTGGTGCCGGCAAGAGGACTTGAACCCCCAACCTACTGATTACAAGTCAGTTGCTCTACCAATTGAGCTACACCGGCAAAATGGTGGAGGATGACGGGCTCGAACCGCCGACCCTCTGCTTGTAAGGCAGATGCTCTCCCAGCTGAGCTAATCCTCCATACTTGCACTAACGTGCAATTGCTTGGCGGCGTCCTACTCTCACAGGGGGAAACCCCCGACTACCATCGGCGCTGAAGAGCTTAACTTCCGTGTTCGGTATGGGAACGGGTGTGACCTCTTCGCTATCGCCACCAAACAAATTGAGAGTGTTCTCTCAAAACTAGATAACAGATGTGACATCATTCAAAAATATGGTTAAGTCCTCGATCGATTAGTATCTGTCAGCTCCATGTGTCGCCACACTTCCACCTCAGACCTATCAACCTGATCATCTTTCAGGGATCTTACTTCCTTGCGGAATGGGAAATCTCATCTTGAGGGGGGCTTCATGCTTAGATGCTTTCAGCACTTATCCCGTCCGCACATAGCTACCCAGCGATGCCCTTGGCAGAACAACTGGTACACCAGCGGTGCGTCCATCCCGGTCCTCTCGTACTAAGGACAGCTCCTCTCAAATTTCCTGCGCCCGCGACGGATAGGGACCGAACTGTCTCACGACGTTCTGAACCCAGCTCGCGTACCGCTTTAATGGGCGAACAGCCCAACCCTTGGGACCGACTACAGCCCCAGGATGCGATGAGCCGACATCGAGGTGCCAAACCTCCCCGTCGATGTGGACTCTTGGGGGAGATAAGCCTGTTATCCCCGGGGTAGCTTTTATCCGTTGAGCGATGGCCCTTCCATGCGGAACCACCGGATCACTAAGCCCGACTTTCGTCCCTGCTCGACTTGTAGGTCTCGCAGTCAAGCTCCCTTGTGCCTTTACACTCTGCGAATGATTTCCAACCATTCTGAGGGAACCTTTGGGCGCCTCCGTTACCTTTTAGGAGGCGACCGCCCCAGTCAAACTGCCCACCTGACACTGTCTCCCCGCCCGATAAGGGCGGCGGGTTAGAAGGTCAATACAGCCAGGGTAGTATCCCACCGATGCCTCCACCGAAGCTGGCGCTCCGGTTTCCAAGGCTCCTACCTATCCTGTACAAGCTGTACCAACATTCAATATCAGGCTGCAGTAAAGCTCCACGGGGTCTTTCCGTCCTGTCGCGGGTAACCTGCATCTTCACAGGTACTATAATTTCACCGAGTCTCTCGTTGAGACAGTGCCCAGATCGTTGCGCCTTTCGTGCGGGTCGGAACTTACCCGACAAGGAATTTCGCTACCTTAGGACCGTTATAGTTACGGCCGCCGTTTACTGGGGCTTCAATTCGCACCTTCGCTTACGCTAAGCGCTCCTCTTAACCTTCCAGCACCGGGCAGGCGTCAGCCCCTATACTTCGCCTTACGGCTTCGCAGAGACCTGTGTTTTTGCTAAACAGTCGCCTGGGCCTATTCACTGCGGCTCTCTCGGGCTTGCACCCTAACAGAGCACCCCTTCTCCCGAAGTTACGGGGTCATTTTGCCGAGTTCCTTAACGAGAGTTCTCTCGATCACCTTAGGATTCTCTCCTCGCCTACCTGTGTCGGTTTGCGGTACGGGCACCTCTCACCTCGCTAGAGGCTTTTCTTGGCAGTGTGGAATCAGGAACTTCGCTACTATATTTCGCTCGCCATCACAGCTCAGCCTTATGGGAAACGGATTTGCCTATTTCCCAGCCTAACTGCTTGGACGCGGATATCCAATACCGCGCTTACCCTATCCTCCTGCGTCCCCCCATTGCTCAAATGGTGAGGAGGTGGTACAGGAATATCAACCTGTTGTCCATCGCCTACGCCTTTCGGCCTCGGCTTAGGTCCCGACTAACCCTGAGCGGACGAGCCTTCCTCAGGAAACCTTAGGCATTCGGTGGAGGGGATTCTCACCCCTCTTTCGCTACTCATACCGGCATTCTCACTTCTAAGCGCTCCACCAGTCCTTCCGGTCTGGCTTCACAGCCCTTAGAACGCTCTCCTACCACTGTTCGAAGAACAGTCCGCAGCTTCGGTGATACGTTTAGCCCCGGTACATTTTCGGCGCAGAGTCACTCGACCAGTGAGCTATTACGCACTCTTTAAATGGTGGCTGCTTCTAAGCCAACATCCTGGTTGTCTAAGCAACTCCACATCCTTTTCCACTTAACGTATACTTTGGGACCTTAGCTGGCGGTCTGGGCTGTTTCCCTTTCGACTACGGATCTTATCACTCGCAGTCTGACTCCCAAGGATAAGTCATTGGCATTCGGAGTTTGACTGAATTCGGTAACCCGGTAGGGGCCCCTAGTCCAATCAGTGCTCTACCTCCAAGACTCTTACCTTGAGGCTAGCCCTAAAGCTATTTCGGAGAGAACCAGCTATCTCCAGGTTCGATTGGCATTTCACCCCTACCCACACCTCATCCCCGCACTTTTCAACGTGCGTGGGTTCGGGCCTCCATTCAGTGTTACCTGAACTTCACCCTGGACATGGGTAGATCACCTGGTTTCGGGTCTACGACCACGTACTCATGCGCCCTATTCAGACTCGCTTTCGCTGCGGCTCCGCATCTTCTGCTTAACCTTGCACGGGATCGTAACTCGCCGGTTCATTCTACAAAAGGCACGCCATCACCCGTTAACGGGCTCTGACTACTTGTAGGCACACGGTTTCAGGATCTCTTTCACTCCCCTTCCGGGGTGCTTTTCACCTTTCCCTCACGGTACTGGTTCACTATCGGTCACTAGGGAGTATTTAGCCTTGGGAGATGGTCCTCCCGGATTCCGACGGAATTTCACGTGTTCCGCCGTACTCAGGATCCACTCAGGAGAGAACGAAGTTTTGACTACAGGGCTGTTACCTCCTATGGCGGGCCTTTCCAGACCTCTTCATCTACCTCGTTCCTTTGTAACTCCGTACAGAGTGTCCTACAACCCCAAGAGGCAAGCCTCTTGGTTTGGGCTAATCCCGTTTCGCTCGCCGCTACTCAGGGAATCGCATTTGCTTTCTCTTCCTCCGGGTACTTAGATGTTTCAGTTCCCCGGGTCTGCCTTCTCATATCCTATGAATTCAGATATGGATACCACTCCATTACGAGTGGTGGGTTTCCCCATTCGGAAATCTCCGGATCAAAGCTTGCTTACAGCTCCCCGAAGCATATCGGTGTTCGTCCCGTCCTTCATCGGCTCCTAGTGCCAAGGCATCCACCGTGCGCCCTTTCTAACTTAACCGTTAAAAAGAATCACTATGTGATATCTTGTATTACTTGAATGTGATGTCTACTGTTATCTAGTTTTCAAAGAACACGTTTCGAAGGAATGATCCTTCAAAACTAAACAAGACAGGGAACGTTCTGTTTATAAGACCCAAGGTCTTATATTCCGTATAATATCCTTAGAAAGGAGGTGATCCAGCCGCACCTTCCGATACGGCTACCTTGTTACGACTTCACCCCAATCATCTGTCCCACCTTCGGCGGCTGGCTCCTAAAAGGTTACCTCACCGACTTCGGGTGTTACAAACTCTCGTGGTGTGACGGGCGGTGTGTACAAGGCCCGGGAACGTATTCACCGCGGCATGCTGATCCGCGATTACTAGCGATTCCAGCTTCACGCAGTCGAGTTGCAGACTGCGATCCGAACTGAGAACAGATTTGTGGGATTGGCTTAACCTCGCGGTTTCGCTGCCCTTTGTTCTGTCCATTGTAGCACGTGTGTAGCCCAGGTCATAAGGGGCATGATGATTTGACGTCATCCCCACCTTCCTCCGGTTTGTCACCGGCAGTCACCTTAGAGTGCCCAACTGAATGCTGGCAACTAAGATCAAGGGTTGCGCTCGTTGCGGGACTTAACCCAACATCTCACGACACGAGCTGACGACAACCATGCACCACCTGTCACTCTGCCCCCGAAGGGGACGTCCTATCTCTAGGATTGTCAGAGGATGTCAAGACCTGGTAAGGTTCTTCGCGTTGCTTCGAATTAAACCACATGCTCCACCGCTTGTGCGGGCCCCCGTCAATTCCTTTGAGTTTCAGTCTTGCGACCGTACTCCCCAGGCGGAGTGCTTAATGCGTTAGCTGCAGCACTAAGGGGCGGAAACCCCCTAACACTTAGCACTCATCGTTTACGGCGTGGACTACCAGGGTATCTAATCCTGTTCGCTCCCCACGCTTTCGCTCCTCAGCGTCAGTTACAGACCAGAGAGTCGCCTTCGCCACTGGTGTTCCTCCACATCTCTACGCATTTCACCGCTACACGTGGAATTCCACTCTCCTCTTCTGCACTCAAGTTCCCCAGTTTCCAATGACCCTCCCCGGTTGAGCCGGGGGCTTTCACATCAGACTTAAGAAACCGCCTGCGAGCCCTTTACGCCCAATAATTCCGGACAACGCTTGCCACCTACGTATTACCGCGGCTGCTGGCACGTAGTTAGCCGTGGCTTTCTGGTTAGGTACCGTCAAGGTACCGCCCTATTCGAACGGTACTTGTTCTTCCCTAACAACAGAGCTTTACGATCCGAAAACCTTCATCACTCACGCGGCGTTGCTCCGTCAGACTTTCGTCCATTGCGGAAGATTCCCTACTGCTGCCTCCCGTAGGAGTCTGGGCCGTGTCTCAGTCCCAGTGTGGCCGATCACCCTCTCAGGTCGGCTACGCATCGTTGCCTTGGTGAGCCATTACCTCACCAACTAGCTAATGCGCCGCGGGTCCATCTGTAAGTGGTAGCCGAAGCCACCTTTTATGTTTGAACCATGCGGTTCAAACAACCATCCGGTATTAGCCCCGGTTTCCCGGAGTTATCCCAGTCTTACAGGCAGGTTACCCACGTGTTACTCACCCGTCCGCCGCTAACATCAGGGAGCAAGCTCCCATCTGTCCGCTCGACTTGCATGTATTAGGCACGCCGCCAGCGTTCGTCCTGAGCCAGGATCAAACTCTCCGATAAAGTAGTTTGACTGACTACGCACATCGCTGTGCGATTTATAAAAAATGAATTAACAGGTACGTTTTGTCTTGTTTAGTTTTCAAAGATCATTTTGTTCACTTCGTTCAAGCGACTTTATTATTATAACTCGTTGACTCAGTGAAGTCAATAACTTTTTTTAAGTTATTTTTTCGTTATCGCCTTGTTTAGCGGCAACGAATAATAATATACCACCTAGTAAATAATAGTGCAATAGTTTTTTTGAAGAAATACTAAGGAATTTAAAAAGAGCGGCATCCTTTCTATATGGAGGATACCGCTCTTCTTTATTAACGTTGTCTCATTTGCGGGAATAACAGCACATCGCGAATAGAAGGGGCATTCGTCAGCAGCATAACCAGACGGTCGATACCGATGCCTAAACCTCCTGTTGGCGGCATACCGTATTCCAGAGCTTCAACAAAGTCTTCATCCATTAGATGAGCTTCATCATTACCGGCTTCACGCTCTTTTAATTGCGCTTCAAAGCGTTCTCTTTGATCAATAGGATCATTCAGCTCTGTAAACGCGTTGGCATGTTCACGGCCAACGATAAACAGCTCAAAACGGTCTGTAAAACGCGGGTCCTCAGGGTTTTTCTTAGCAAGAGGAGAAATTTCTACAGGATGCCCGTAAATAAACGTTGGCTGAATAAGCGTTTCTTCAATTTTTTGTTCGAAGAATTCGTTGATGATATGGCCTACTGTCATAGAATCTTTAATTTCTACACCATGTTCTTTTGCATATTCACGCGCCTGTTCAACAGTAACCTCTTCCCAGAAATCAACGCCGGTCGCTTCTTTGACTGCGTCAACCATATGGATTCTTTTCCACTCCGGTTTAAGGTCGATTTGCTCTTCCCCGTATTGAATCGTAGTTGTGCCAAGCACTTCTTGGGCGATATGAGCGACAAGGTTTTCAGTTAAGCTCATGATATCTTTATAGTCCGCATATGCTTCATATAACTCAATCATTGTAAATTCAGGGTTATGGCGTGTAGAGACACCTTCGTTACGGAAAACACGGCCGATTTCATATACTTTTTCTAAACCGCCGACAATTAGACGTTTTAGGTGCAGTTCGATAGCAATACGCATATAGAGTGGAATGTCTAACGCGTTGTGGTGAGTGATAAACGGACGCGCAGAAGCTCCCCCAGGAATGCTGTGCATTGTAGGTGTTTCTACTTCTAAGTATCCATGATCATCAAGGTATCTTCTCATAGCTTGAATGATCTTGCTTCGTGTAATGAACGTATGTTTGCTGTCTGGGTTTACGATAAGATCCAGATAGCGCTGACGGTAGCGCTGCTCAACGTCTTTTAAACCATGGTATTTGTCAGGAAGCGGACGAAGCGCTTTTGTCAGCAATTCAAAGGAAGTTGCTTTAACAGACAATTCGCCTACATTTGTTTTGAAGACTTTTCCGGTTACGCCGATAAGATCACCGAGGTCAGAAGACTTAAAGATTTCATATTGGTCGTCACCGACACTGTCTTTTCTTACGTAGATTTGGATTTGGCCTTCTAAATCCTGAAGATGGGCAAAGCCGGCTTTTCCTTTGCCGCGTTTTGTCATCATGCGGCCTGCGATTGTAACTTCAATCGCTTTTTCTTCTAACTCTTCTTTGGTTAGATCTTGATATGCCGAAATAACTTCTTGAGACTGATGAGTTCTTTCAAAACGTGCGCCGAATGGATCGATGCCGTTATCTCTCAGCTGATTCATTTTATCGCGTCTGACTTGCAGCTGATCATTCAATTCTTCATGGTTATGCTCTTCTTGACTCATTGTTATCACTCCATTACAGATATTGTTTCATGAAAAAAGCAGAAAAACTGCCAGCGTAAAACTAGCAGTGAGCAGCAAATAGAGGTGAGTATTATCCTACTTTTGCATTTTGAAGCTCTTTTGCCTCAACTTCAACCGTAAATGCATCTAAAAGCTGTACAAACTCTTCTCTCGTCTCGCAATGATTGATTTCATTACGAACGTTCGCATTGCCTTTCACGCCTTTCAGATACCATGCAGCGTGCTTTCTCATTTCTCTTACCGCTACGTTTTCACCTTTTAAGTCAATCAGGCGGTCAAGATGCAGTATGCATACGGCCATTTTTTCGCGTACTTGCGGCTCTTCTTTTAATTCACCTGTTTCAAGATACTGAACCGTACGGTAAATCATCCACGGGTTGCCCAATGCAGCGCGTCCGATCATGACCCCGTCTACTCCTGTCTCATCGAGCATACGCTTAGCATCCTGCGGTGTCTTAACATCGCCGTTTCCGATAACCGGAATCGATACTGATTGTTTTACTTCTTTGATAATATCCCAGTTTGCCGTTCCTTCGTACATCTGCACTCTCGTACGGCCGTGAAGCGCAACTGCTTTACCGCCCGCACGTTCTACAGCCTGTGCATTTTTCACTGCGAAAATGTGGTCTTCATCCCAGCCCATTCTCATTTTCACTGTAACTGGTTTATTAACAGCATCCACTACTGCAGAAACCATTTCGTAAATCTTATCAGGATCGAGAAGCCATTTGGCTCCCGCATCGCATTTTGTAATCTTCGGCACGGGACATCCCATGTTAATATCAATGATATCAGCAGTTGTGTTTTGGTCTACAAACTTCGCCGCTTCCACAAGGGTTTCCTTTTTTCCTCCGAAAATTTGAAGGCTCAGTGGTTTCTCACGTTCATCAATATAAAGCATACCCATTGTTCTTGCATTGTTGTAAAGGATCGCTTTGTCACTGACCATTTCAGCGCATACCAATCCGGCTCCGAATTCCTTTACAGTCAATCTGAACGCAGAGTTGCAGACACCAGCCATAGGTGCGAGCACAACCCGGTTTTTCAATTGAATATCTCCGATTTTGAACAATTTTTCTCCTCCTTTCATTTGTTCTATTTTTCTGGCGGCGCCAATTCGTCCGCACTTATATTTAAAACATCTGCTGCATCTTGAATGATGGCAGCTGACGGCAATCGGTTTCCGCGTTCAATTTCGCCGAGAATAGAAACTGATATACCTAATGCTTTTGCAAATCCTTCTTGAGTATAACCTTTCAGCTTTCTGAATGCACGAATTCGTCTACCCCAGATTTCTGCTTCCATACTCTTACACCTTCTTGGTCTGTTTCGGCGCTTGTAGCCTCTTTTTCAACCTGCTGGCAAATTTCCGCAAGCGGCGCAAGGACAAACAAACGCTCATACATTCTCGGATGCGGAACAATTAGTTGCTCTGTTTCAATATTTTCACGATTAAATAACAAAATGTCAAGGTCTGCCGTCCGCGGCCCCCATCTTACTTCCCTTGTTCTGCCTAATTCATTTTCTATCTGCTGCGTCAGTTCAAGGAGTTCAAAAGGGTTCAATGATGTCTTGATTTCAACAGCCATATTCAAAAATTGAGCTTGATCTTCGTATCCGACCGGGTCAGTTTCGTAAATAGACGACACTTTAGTGACTGTCACCGCAGCATGCTGATGCAGTAAAGCCACTGCTTGCCTTAAATACGTTTCTCTATCTCCAATATTAGATCCAAGTGCAATATAAGCTATGTTGTTCATGACTTTTTTCTCGTAATTTCAATGGCTACTGATTTATAGTGTCCGGGAATTGGCGGGTCTGGCTTAATCACTTTCACCGTACATTGCTGAACCGGCTGAAATTTTTCGAGAACAGTGCCAGCAATACGTTCTGCCAGCGTTTCCACCAATTTTACAGGCTCCCCTTCCACGATATCTTTACATACGTGATAGAGCTCAGCATAGTTGATCGTTTGCTCAAGGTCGTCTGTTTGTCCAGCTTTGCTTAAATCCAGCTCAGCGGTTAAATCGACTTTAAACCGCTGGCCAAGTTTGTTTTCTTCTTTGAACACACCGTGATATCCGTAAAACTCCATACCTTCTACATAAACTTTATCCATGGTGCACCCCTCCCTTATTCAGCATCGCGTCCATCATTTTCGCCATTCTGGCAATTTGCTTTACATCATGGACCCTGACAATGTCACAGCCTTTTTGAATGCCGAGACACACAGTCGCGCCTGTGCCCTCAGCCCGCTCCTCAGGCGGAAGATCCAGAACACGCCCGATGAATCTTTTTCGGGAGGTTGCCAGAAGAACCGGATATCCCACTCCGCTGAAAATCTCTAGTTTGTTCATCACTGCCAAGTTATCGTGATAGGTTTTCGCGAAACCGATACCGGGATCAAGAATAATGTTCTTCTCGTCTACTCCGGCCTCAACAGCAATTTTTACACTCTCCATTAAGTCCGTCAGCATATCCGGCAATAAGTCATTGTAGTTTCTTTCAGGGCGGTTATGCATGAGAACAATTGGAACATGATGTTCAGCTGCAACGGAAGCCATCTTCGGATCATGTTTGGCACCCCAAATATCATTGATAATGGATGCGCCGGCTTTCACAGCTTCATCTGCGACAGAAGCCTTGTACGTATCTACAGAAATAGGAACACCAAGCTCTTTCGTAATCCGCTCAATCACCGGAATGACTCTGGACATCTCCTCATCCTCAGATACGCACTCAGCGCCAGGCCTTGTCGATTCCCCTCCGATATCAATGATATGGGCACCATCATTGATCATCTCTTCCGCGTGCAGCAGCGCCTTGTCCAAGCTGTCATATTTTCCGCCGTCCGAGAAAGAGTCAGGCGTTACGTTTAAAATTCCCATCACCAGCGTCTTCTCTTTATATGATAAAGCGCTGGGCTTGGTGTGGATCACTTGTGTTTGATCTATTGTGTGCTGCGCCATGCTCTTCCTCCCTTTTCATCAATCATGTTCTTTATTTCTTTTTTGTATAACAATTGAAGAGCGGAGGTTGCTTCTCCGCTTTGGCTTCCATAGTTTACTTCTTCTATTTTAGTAAACGGGATGATTTCAAGAACCGAGTTCGTCATCCACGCTTCGTCAGCTGTCAAGAGAGCTTCTAGCTCATATCGGCCCGTTTTGAGCTCCAGGCCGATATCCTTTGCATTTTCTATGATAAAACGTCTCGTGACGCCGTCCAGAATACCAGTATCAAGCGATGGCGTATAGATACAGCGACCTTTTCTCCAAAAGACATTAGATATGATACCCTCTGCAACAGCTCCATCCTCCGTTAGGAAAATTCCCTCGACACTCGGATCATTTCCAATTTCCCGTTTCGCATACATATTATTTAGATAATGATGAGATTTTAACCGGAACGATCCCTCAGGAGTGTTTCTCCGTATCGATAAAACCTTCCCTTCTTTTTGCAAAGGAAGACTTTCTGGTTTCAGCTGATTCACAAAGCATAAAACGGTCGGCTTATCGTACGTCTGGGCGACAAAGCCTTTATCGCTGATTCCCGCTGATATGTTCAGTCTGACGCGGGCATTACCATCCTTGATATCATTTAGCTTAAGCAGCTTGTCCAGCATCTCAAGGATCTCATGCTTTGAAACAGTATATTCGATTTGCAGATCCTTAAGCGCGCGTTCAAGCCTTTCTATATGCCAATCAAGCAAAAACGGGCAGCCTTCGTAGAGCCTGAAGGTTTCGAAAACACCGATCCCATATAAAAACCCATGGTCAAAAGGAGAAAGAACTGCATCTTTCTCCTCCATATACCGGCCGTTCACATATATCATCACGCAATAACTTCCTTGCGATATGTCTCAATAAAATTTCTGAGCATTTCTTTCCCAAAGGAGGTCATAATAGACTCTGGGTGAAATTGCACGCCCTCTATCGGGAGGTCATTGTGGCGAATAGCCATGATTTCTCCTTCTTTCGTTTGTGCTGTTACTGTAAAACAGCTTGGCAGCGTCTCAGGTTTTACGATCAGCGAGTGGTATCGCGTCGCAACAAGGGGGTTTTTCAACCCTTCAAAAATGGTTTTGCCGTCATGCTCGATATCCGAGGTTTTCCCGTGCATAAGCCGTTCTGCCCTAACAACATCACCACCGAACACTTGTGCGATGGACTGATGTCCGAGACATACACCGAAAATAGGAATTTTCCCTGCGAAATGTTTAATTGCTTCGAGGCTGATTCCCGCCTCATCAGGGCTGCACGGTCCGGGAGATATCATCAGAAAGTCCGGAGACAGTTCTTCAATTTCTTCGATTGTGATGCTGTCATTGCGTTTCACAACCAGCTCTTCCCCAAGCTCGCCCAAATACTGTACCAAGTTGTACGTGAATGAATCGTAGTTATCAATCATTAAAATCATTTCTCCGCTCACCTCATCTAATTTTTGTCTCTTCTTTGCTCAGCTCTAATGCTCTTTGCATCGCAAAAGCTTTTTTGAATGATTCCTTGTATTCGTGCTTCGGAACAGAATCAATCACAACTCCTGCGCCGGACTGCATAAATGCCTGCCCTCCGGTTGCATAAATGGTTCGAATGACGATATTAAACTGCAGATCGAGATTATATCCAAACCATCCTATAGATCCAGTATAAAGCCCCCGGCGTGTCGGCTCAAGTTCTTCTATTATTTCCATCGTTCTTACTTTCGGTGCACCAGTAATGGTTCCTCCGGGAAACACAGCATGAATAATATCAACAGCATCATACCCATCCTGCAGTTCACCTTGGACATTAGACACAATGTGCATTACATGCGAGTATTTTTCAATTGCCATGAATTCATTTACGCGCACAGACCCGTAACGCGATACTCTTCCCAGATCATTTCGCTCAAGATCAACCAGCATGACATGTTCCGCGCGTTCTTTTTCATTGTGTATCAATTCGTTTGCAAGCACCTCGTCTTCTTCATTTGTTTTCCCTCTGGAACGGGTGCCCGCAATCGGTCTCGTCTCTAATAGCTTGCCCTTTTTGCTGACAAGCAGTTCAGGCGAGCCGCAAATGATTTGGAAATCAGGTGTTTCTAAATACGCCATATAAGGAGAAGGATTTACTTCTCTCAAGGTTTTGTAAATTTGATATGGGTGGGCAGACAGTGACTGTGACTGCCTTATTGATAGATTGACTTGAAACACATCTCCGCTGGCAATGTATTGTTTGATTTTCTCTACAGCTTGTGAGAACCCATCCTCGGTAAATGGCGCCGCGAAAGAACCAGCTGTTTCAGGGTTCATCTCTCGCAAAGAGACAGCGGGAAGCTCAGTCAGCCACATCTGCTCTAACTCAGATAGCTTCACATCCGCTGTTTCCTGATCAGAACCATTAACATGAGTAATCAGCCATAGAGACTCTTCTTGATGATCATAAACTGCTATATCATCAAAAACAAGAAAATAAATATCTGGTGTTTCTAGATCATCTAATGAGAGCATTTTAAAATTTTCAATGTACCGTGCGTAATCATAGCTGAGAAACCCGATTGCCCCGCCTTGAAAGTCAGGGAACTCATGATTCGTTTCTGTTTCCAGCGTTTTAAACCAGCTGTGGAAGGCCCGTAATGGATCACCTTCTTTAAACAGCATCTCATCACCATGCTTAATTGTAGTTATTCCGTCTTTTCCTTTCACAGTCGCAATTGGATCAAGACCGGCTATACTGTATCTGCCGCCTCTTGCACTTTCGAGAAGTACATGGTGTTTTCGGGATTGCGCAAGTTTCTCAAATTGTTGTAAGAATGAGTCTTTTTGAAAAGGTACTTTTTTGCCTGCCGGTCTGCGTTGTGCCATTTGTATCATTCCTCTATTTTCTTTTTTACTTGTTTTTAATTGTAAAGCAATGTTGTGAGTGAAAAAAGTGAATTTCTCTTCCAAGAATAACATTCGTCGCAGACATGGCATATTTGATGCACGAAATATAAAAAAACTCCCGGCGGACCGGGAGTTTTGGCTTTTTTTAATCGAATTGATACAGCGGCGTGCTTAGATAACGTTCGCCGTTACTTGGAATGATGGCCAATACTTTTTTGCCTTTTCCGAGTTTTTTTGCTACTTGAAGAGCAGCATAAATTGCAGCACCTGATGAGATGCCTCCGAGAATTCCTTCTTCACGTGCAGCTCTGCGGGCATATTCGAATGCTTCTTCATTCTTCACAGGGAAGATTTCATCATATACTTCAGTGTTTAAGATGTCCGGCACGAATCCAGCTCCGATTCCCTGAATTTTGTGGGGGCCTGGTTTTCCTCCTGAAAGCACTGGGGAATCTGACGGTTCAACAGCGTAAATCTTGATGGAAGGGTATGCTTCCTTAAGCACTTCGCCCGCTCCCGTAATTGTTCCGCCCGTTCCGATTCCGGCTACAAATGCGTCAAGCTGGTCATCACCGAATTGCTCAACGATTTCTTTACCCGTTGTTTGGCGGTGAATTTCTGGATTAGACGGGTTGTTAAACTGCTGCGGCACAAAGTATCCGTGCTTTTCAGCAAGCTCTTCAGCTTTCTTAATGGCACCTTTCATACCTTCCGCACCAGGAGTCAGCACAAGCTCAGCACCGTATGCGCGAAGAAGGTTGCGGCGCTCCATGCTCATTGTATCAGGCATAACCAAAATGGCTTTTAATCCTTTAGCAGCAGCAACCATTGCAAGCCCGATACCAGTATTTCCGCTTGTCGGTTCAATGATTGTATCACCGGCTTTTAATTTTCCTTCTTTTTCAGCCGCTTCAATCATGGCTAAACCGATACGGTCTTTTACACTGCTTCCAGGGTTCATGTATTCAAGTTTTAGATATACATCCGCACTGGTTTCATCTGTAAGGCGATTTAATTTAACGATTGGCGTATTCCCAATTAATTCAGTAATGGAGTTTGCTACACGTACCATTCTCGACACCTCAATTTCCGACTATTTGTATTGGTATTATGTATATAATCTATCAATTTCTAAATTTTTTGTCAATCACTTAGTACTTTTTTCCCCATAAAACCAAGATACATCGGCTTCTTTCCACAGTGTCTTAACTGTCGCTTTATCGCCTAGCTGATCCATTGCGATTTGCCGTCTGATCTGGTCCTTTACTTCATCAAATGAGAACGTTCTTGCCTTTAGTTTTTCTTTCAGCTGGATAATGGCATATCCATTGCTGACCTTTATTGGTTCCTGAGACCATTCATCCTCTTTGAGTGTTTTTGCCTCTTCAATGTATGTTGATGGAATGTTGTCTGATGCCTCTGTGACAAAACCTAAATCTCCGCCGTATGGTGATGTATATCTGTCTGTAGATCTTTCGGCAGCCACAGCTTCAAAGCTTGAGCCGCCTTTCAGTTCTTTCAGGACTTCTCTCGCTTCTTCTTCATCTTTTACAACAATGTGCCGAATTCGATACGAATCATCAAACTGATATAGTTCCTTATTTTTATTATAGAATGATTCCAGTTCTTTGTTTGAGATATCGATATCCCTTGTTAACAATTCTTCAAGGAGGATATTATAACGAATTTGGTCTTTCCACTCTTTCTCCGTCGTATGTTCATCTTCGTAAAAGGAATTATTGACCGCTTTAATCAGCAAAAACTCACGATCAACTTCGCTTTTGGATACTTTAAGGTTGTTCCTTTTAGCCAGCTGCTCAACAACTCGGACATTGATCATATCTTCAAGCGTTGACTTACCATACTGGTCTTCCATTTCTTTCAGCCATTCTTCTCTTGTCACACTCTTGCCCCCGATAGTCGCAATAGACTCACCGGATGACGATGCGCCGGCTTGGGATTTCGTCAGCGTATATGCAACAGCAATACAGCAAACCAACAGCGCCCCTAAAATAATGGTCCAGATTGTTCTTGATTTCAAACCTGCTTTCAGCCCCTTTTCTCAAAATAAAAACCCGCTAAAGAGCTTAGCGGGTAGTTTGGTCACGAAGCCCTTCCAGCTCTTCTTTTGTAAATAAGTACTTTTCATTACAAAAATGGCATACTGCTTCGGCTTGTCCATCTTCTTCTATCATATCTTGAATTTCTTTTTTGCCTAGTCCTAAAATGGCTGTTTCGAACCGTTCTTTTGAACAAGGGCAATGGAATCTGACAGGCATCGTTTCCAAAATCTCAGGTTTCTCGCCTAGGACTCCTTCTAAAATTTCTTCTGGTGTCAGTCCTTTTTGGATGAGCTTAGAAATCGGCTCTACTTGAGATAGACGCTGTTCAATTTTTGTGATTGTTTCATCATCTGTTCCCGGCATCAGCTGAATAATAAAGCCCCCTGCCGCAAGAATGGTATTGTCAGGATTCACGAGCACACCTACGCCCACTGATGAAGGAACCTGCTCAGATGATACAAGATAGTAAGTGAAATCATCTCCTAATTCTCCTGAAACGATTTCTACTTGTCCTGTGAAGAACTCGCGCAAACCTAAATCTTTTACGACACTTAACGTTCCGTTTGTTCCAACCGCACGTCTGACATCAAGCTTGCCTTGTTCATTTAAATCAAAATGAACTTGCGGGTTAGAGACATAGGCTCTGACTTCTCCTTTGGCATTGGCATCAGCTACAATAGCTCCGATCGGACCTCCGCCCTCGATTTTCACGGTCAGCTTATCATCGCCCTTCAGCATAGCGCCGAGCATGAGTGAAGCTGTCATTGTGCGTCCCAATGCAGCGGATGCTGTCGGCCACGTACCATGGCGTCTCTGCCCCTCATTTACCATATCAGTCGTTCTCGCCGCATAAGCCCGAACTTTTCCGTCATACGCAAGTGCTTTTACTAAATAATCCATTACTAAACCTCCTATACACTTCCTACGCGGTTTCTTTCATAAATCAATTCCAGCCCTTTTAGGGTTAAGAATGGATCAACGATATCTATACAATCTGATTCGTTCGCAATGAGCGGCGCCAGGCCTCCTGTCGCAATGACCTTTGGTTCCTGTTTTGCCTGCCATTTCATTCGCTTAACGATTCCTTCCACTTGGCCGACATAGCCAAATAAAATCCCAGATTGCATCGCGCTAACAGTGTTTTTTCCGATAATATTGTCGGGCCGGGTGATTTCGATACGCGGAAGCTTTGCTGCACGCGAGTAAAGCGCCTCTGTCGAAATTGTAATCCCAGGGGCAATCGCCCCGCCCATGTATTGTTTGTTTTCATCAATATAGCAGTACGTTGTGGCGGTTCCGAAATCGACAACAATTAATGGATTGCCGTATAAGTGTATCGCAGCGACAGCATTTACGATTCTGTCTGCCCCCACTTCTTTCGGATTGTCATATTTTATATTTAAACCGGTTTTCATACCTGGACCAACAATTTGAGGCTCGATATGAAAGTATTTTGTGCACATTCTCTCTAACGCAAACATGATTGGCGGCACTACTGATGAAATAATAATGCCATCTATCTGTTCAAACATAAGCCCGGAGTGATCAAATAAGGAGCGCAGAATCATCCCAAACTCATCTTCTGTTTTATGCCTGCTTGTTTCTATACGCCAGTGATATTCTAATTTTCCATCATGATATACACCAAGTACAGTATTGGTGTTCCCCACATCGATAACCAGTAACAACCTCTATCACCACTTTTGAATAGTTTCTCTACATTACTTTTTACAAACATTCTACAATACCATACACGATCAGCGGCTCATTTGTAAACAAATCGATACCAGAATTGGATGATTGTCAAAGCCGCTGCTGAGCCCATCATTCACATAAAAAAACTGCCAGCGTCAGCCGGCAGTTTTTTTAGAAAGAAAGCGAATTACTCTTTCGTATCGTCTTTCTTTTCTTCTGTTTTTGTCAGAATGTTTACTTTCACATCATCGTTCTTTTCATCATCTGAGAAATTACGCTCAGGTAATGTTCCATGATCGATAAGGTGTTTGATCTGTTCAGCGTCAAGCGTTTCAACTTTCAGAAGCGTTTGGGCAATCAATTCAAGCTTGTCACGATTTTCAGTCAGGATTTGTTTCGCACGCTCATAACATTCTTTGATGATGCGCTGAATTTCCTGATCAATTTCGTAAGCGATTTGATCACTGTAGTTCTGTTCGTTGTTGAAATCACGGCCTAAGAATACCTGACCGCCCTGAGACTGTCCAAATTGCAACGGTCCCAGTTTTTCTGACATACCGAATTCCGTAACCATTCGTCTTGCAATATTCGTCGCACGTTGGAAGTCATTGTGCGCCCCTGTGCTGACTTCACCGAAGATAATCTCTTCAGCAACACGTCCGCCCAAGAGGCCGACAATTTTATCAAGCAGCTCCGGCTTTGTTTGGAAATAACGGTCTTCTCTTGGCAGCATAACAGCATAACCGCCAGCCTGGCCCCGAGGAACAATCGTTACTTTATGAACCATATCCGCCTCATCTAAAACGAGACCGATAACGGTGTGTCCGCCTTCGTGATAAGCCACGATATTGCGTTCTTTCTTGGAGATAACGCGGCTCTTCTTAGCGGGTCCGGCAATTACACGGTCCGTCGCTTCGTCAATATCACGCGCATCGATTTTTTTCTTGTTTTGACGAGCCGCTACAAGCGCAGCTTCATTCAAGAGGTTTTCTAAGTCAGCGCCTGAGAAGCCTGGTGTTCTCATGGCAATTGATTTTAGGTTAACCGTTTCATCCAGCGGTTTGTTTCTCGCATGGACTTTCAATACAGCTTCACGGCCAATGACATCTGGGCGGTCCACTGTGATTTGACGGTCAAAACGTCCCGGACGAAGTAAGGCTGGGTCCAAGATGTCCGCACGGTTCGTCGCAGCAATGATGATAATTCCTTCATTAGCGCTGAATCCGTCCATTTCAACAAGCAATTGGTTTAGCGTCTGTTCACGTTCATCGTGTCCACCGCCGAGACCAGCGCCACGCTGGCGTCCGACTGCGTCAATTTCATCAATGAAGATCAAACAAGGCGCATTCTTTTTCGCATTTTCAAACAAGTCACGCACACGGGAAGCACCGACCCCTACAAACATTTCAACGAAATCAGATCCGCTGATGCTGAAGAAAGGTACGCCGGCTTCTCCTGCACAAGCCTTGGCAAGCAATGTTTTACCGGTACCCGGAGGCCCCACTAAAAGCACGCCTTTCGGTATTCTGGCGCCAAGCTCGGCAAACTTGCGGGGATCTTTCAGAAACTCAACAACTTCAACAAGTTCTTGCTTTTCTTCGTCAGCCCCTGCAACGTCTTTAAATTTGACGCGTTTCTTTTCCTCTGTATACAGCTTCGCTTTACTCTTGCCAAAGTTCATGACACGGCTGCCGCCGCCTTGAGCCTGATTGAGCAGGAAGAAAAACAGAATCAAGATAATGACAAATGGGATGATGGTCGTCAGGAACGTCACCCATCCGCTTGTTTCTTGCGCGGGCTCAACCTTTACGTCTGTCTTTTTCAAAGCGTTAAATATCTGGTCTGCTCCCTTTCCTTCAGGAACATGAGTCAAAAAGTATTGATCTTTGTCGTAGTTTTTCAGCTGCCCTTTTACCTCATAAACACCTCTGACAGGCTGAACCGATACGCTATCAACTTTCCCGTCATCCAGGTTTTTGATGAACGTACTGTACGACATATTTTCTGTTTTCGGATTTGAGGTCTGGAAGTAGCTCACAACCCCGATTACTACTAATAAAATAAGTAAATAAAAAATGGTATTACGGAAGACCCGATTCATTCCTTACCTCCTCCCACAGTAAGCACAACTATGTTCAATAGTACCATAGAAAATCATTCCAATACAAACAATAACCATCTCGGAAGCAGGCTGCCGATCAGCTTTCATAAACTGCCGGTTTTAACACTCCGATATAAGGCAGATTGCGATAGCGCTCAGCATAATCAAGTCCGTAACCCACTACAAACGCGTCAGGAACTTCAAAACCGACAAAGTCTGCTTTGATGTCCGCTTTTCTTCCGCTCGGTTTATCCAAAAGGGTAACAATCTTAATTGATTTTGCTTTACGGTATCGGAAGAGCTCTACGAGATAACTTAAGGTTAACCCACTGTCGATGATATCTTCAATAATTAAGATGTCCCGGCCCTCTACAGATGTATCCAAATCTTTAATGATTTTTACTTCTCCAGAAGAAACCGTAGAATTTCCGTAGCTTGATACATCCATGAAATCCATTTCCAAATATGTATCAATATGCTTGATAAGATCCGCCATAAAAGGAAGTGCTCCTTTTAACACACCGATTGCCAACGGAAATGTATCTTGATACTCGCTCGTTAATTCTGCACCTAACTCTTTTACTTTCTTTTGTATCTCTTCCTCTGAGATCAGTACTTTCTCGATATCATGTTTCATCATGATTTTGCTTGCCCCCTACACTTTTCATGCTGTCTATATTGTAATACAATGCGGTCGCTGTTTGGAATCACAAGATCTTCAAAAATTGATTTTTTCAAGCCAGGTATCCAGATAATTTCACCGCTTGCGTCCGTCACAATCGGCCAGTTGTCTCTTTCTTGGAGAGGCAGTTTCTTATCAATAAATATATCCTTTACCTTTTTTGAGCCGTTCATCCCTTTTAGTTTGATCCGGTCTCCAGCTTTTCTCGTCCGGATTGTTAAGGGAAACCGCACCTTTTTTTCACTTGTGATAAAAACAGCATTCCCATGTTCTTCAGGCGAGTCCGCATAATGCTTTGCCTCTATCAGATATCCATTAGGGAGCACTGCCGTTTCATCAGCAGCTCCGCTAATTTGGTATTCAAAGGGAACATTTTTGCACTGCCATTGTTCAAATGTAAACAAACATGTCTGATATGATTTGACCACCTTCAGCCCTTTCGGAAAGTCCAGTACTCCTGAAGGACCGCCATTTTCCGCCCAATCGAGAAACTGCTGAATGTGATGGGCCGAAAAGGATGATGGAACGTTTTCATAAAGATAGTTTAATATTAGTTGAACTCCTCTTCTTTGTAAAGGCATCGGGAGGGCAAGCAATTGAGAGGAATTGATTTCAACTGATGTATTAGACTGGCTTGTGATTACTTTATTCATTTCATCTTTCGTTAATGACTGTAAGAATTGCTCATCTTCCGTCAGTGCTTCACTCACTTTCTGAAACCTTTTATGCACATCCGGAGATTCCTGCTTCAAAAACGGGAGCACTGTTTTTCTGAATCTGTTTCTTGTGTAGTCATCTTTGGCGTTGCTTTCATCCGTCCGGTAGCTCAAACCGTTTTCACGGCAATAGTGAAGGATCTCTTCCTTTGTAATGGTTAAGAACGGCCTGATGATCCGCCCCGTCCCAAAACGTCTAACCGGCTGCATTCCCGCAAGTCCCGTTCCAAGCGTACCCTTAGCCAGTTTCATAAGCATTGTTTCAACCTGGTCATCACCATGATGCGCAAGAGCCAGATAGTCCGCTTGGTGCTTCGACATGATTTCTTCAAAAAACTGGTAGCGGCAATCACGTGCTGCAGCCTGCTTATTGAGTCCTTTTTCCTGTGCATATGCGGTTACATTGATTTGAGCCGTTTCGCACACGAGCTGTTCAGCTTTACAATAAGCTTGGACAAAACGCATGTCCTCCTCGGATTCCGCACCTCTGAACCGATGGTCAACGTGAGCTGCAATAACATTCGCTGAACGGCCGCATAACGTATGCAACGCGTGAAGAAGAGCCATTGAGTCCGGACCGCCGGAAACGCCTACAATGATTGTCGCCCCTTTTAACGTAAGATTGTGTTTGTTTAAAAAATCTTTGACACTTTTCACAATGTCCTCCTCACAATGAGCAGGTATTTTAAAGATATTCATATCCTAACACTTTCAACCCCTCCAAGCAAAGAAGAAGCATAGGCTCTGCAGTTTGCGCCATTCAGATTAAGAAAAAGATAATATAGGCGAAATAAAGCGCTAAAACACTGATCACGATCAGCGTTGTTTCAAATACCCCCCCCGACTTAGCCGATTTCTGTTTTGGGGTATATCGCGTCTTCGTTATTTTTCCTTGGCGCGGTTTTTGCTGTCTTTGTCGTGTGGCAGGCTGCGGTGATGCTTTTATAGGCTGTTTTCTTTGTGCTGCTTTTTGCCCCGCGTCTAGCATATCCTTTTTCATTTCATCTGCGGATTGATAATCTCCGTTCAAGGCTGAAAAAAGCACTTTTTTATACTTTTGAAGCAGCGGGTTTCCTTCGATGAGAGACCTAAGCTGTTCTTTGGGCTGGTTCGTTTTCTTAAATTCTTTTTTATGCACACTGTTGATCATAATCATGGCAACTGCGAACAGATCATAGGATGGCTCTGCCTTTCTTGTTCCATACCCCCAATAGCCTCTGTCATAAAACTCCGTATACTCTTTTATCGCCCGGCCTTCCTTTGTCGTGCCGCCCACATCAATGCAGCGGATCCTTGCGGGCGGACCAGTTACGATCAGATTATCAGGTTTAAGATCGCCGAATATCCATCCTTGCTGGTGAAGCACCGATAAGCTGGATAACAGCTGAATCATTAATACAGGTATCCACTCTGCTCCTTTATCACTGACATACTTCAAAAGCAGCGGCCCTTTTATGTATTCCATTGCATAAAATGAAACTTTCGTATTGGCACCGGGAATATAGGCATCATCCGTATCAAAAAAAGAAGGCCCCATCGTAACGGACTGGGCCTTTGAGAAAGATTTCAAGACATTCACTTCAGAAGTAATAGACAGGCTGTCATCACTCACCTTTAAGGCAACATGTCCATCTGATGCTTCTGCCAAATACACAATTCCATTGGCCCCTTTACCAAGCTGTTTACGCAATGTATAAGTGTTTCCATTCCACTTGCCTTTGATTGTCGTACCCGGCTTGAGGCTACATGCCAAACTCGTCAAAGCGTCGTTCATCATCTGCCAGCATGCCCCTTCTTGAGCGTATTTTTTCAAACTGCAGTGTCGCTTCACGAATCGCCGGACCTGTCGGCGTGATGCCGCCTGTCGAAAGCTTCGCAAAGAGTGTGGAAAGAGATTGCAGCTTCGGTGTCCAGTTCAGCACAAGCTCGACCTCTTGTTTTTTCCCGGGAAATATACACATCGCAAATTCGTTATTCCCGATTCGGGAATTGAGGCTTACAGACAAATCAATCAGCGCCTCTTTTACTGTTGGAAGCTTTGGCGCCATACTTGCACTTGTATCAACAAGAACCAAAACCTGAAGATGCACCGTTTCTCCAAGCTCGTCTACCACTTCCATGACTTCGCCGCGTTTTTCCGGAGAAAGCTCTTCCATTTCCACATTCTTTCCGAGAATCTGTTTCAGTTCTTGATTGACTACACCTTGTAAGGTTTGCGTCATCGCTTTCTTTGTTACCATTTGAACAGTTTGTGAAAGCTGAGATGCATAAACGACTTGGTGCACGCCTCCTCCGGCAAGTGCAATCCCTTCGACTTCCTTCATTGCCTCAGGGTCAATTTGATTTTCTTCCATTATACCAATGACATTTACCGTAATCCCCTGCTCTTTAGCAAAAGCAGCCATTGCAAGCGGGTCTTCCCCATGGTTTGAGCAGCCATCCGTTATCAGCAAAATTTGATTTAAATGTCCGTTGTTCACATTCATTCCTCCTGGAGAATACGAGGATTCTCAGATTCATATATTCCCATCTTCGCCAGAAGAAATTTGATTTATACGGAAGCGTTATGAAATTTCTTGTTTGTTTTGAAAGATTGCCGGAACAGGAATGGATGCCCACTTCGGTGTATTGTGATCAATCCGGACAACAACAACAGTCATATCGTCCTCAATTTGGCCGGATCTTGTGCGGATGACTTCTTCCATAAGCAAATCGGCAATCTCCTGCGGGTCATTTGTTTTCAACCCTTTCATTTTACGTTTCATCCATAAGTCGTGATTTTCCACATGCTTAGGCCCCTCAAAAATACCATCACTCATCATAATTAAGAGGTCACCCGCTTTCAGCTGTTCACTCACAACCTCCACATCGAATTCATTAATAATACCGATTGGCAGATTGCTCGCTTGAACTTTCATGACCTGGTCACCCCGTTTGATAAAGCTAGGCGTCGATCCAACCTTCAAAAATTTACAGCTGGCATCTTGAAGATCGATAATAGACAGGTCAAGCGTGGAATATATTTCGTCAGTTGTCCTTAGAGACAGTATGCTGTTGATCGTTTTAATTGCTATTTTTTCATCAATTCCCGATTCAAGGATTTTTTCAAGAAGCTTGATCGTTTCATTGCTTTCAAAGTGCGCTCTTGCGCCATTGCCCATTCCGTCACTGATTGCTGCAGCATATTTTCTGGCTCCAAGCTCCATCATGCTGTAGCTGTCGCCGGAGACAAGGCCGCCGCCCTTCGCAGCGTGAGCAGCTCCCGTGGACACCCTGTATGATTTTGTTGATCCAAAGGCGACATGGCTGTATCCATTCGGATGCGGAGAGTGCTGTTCGGCTTTCACAAGAATTTGTTCTTCCAGAATGTCAGACAGCATAGGGGCAATGATTTTTTCACTTTCTCCATGTCCGCTGAACGGAATGGTCATTTCAATATCGATATTTCCTTGTTCAAGACTATAGATCTCGACATGCTGAATCTCAATTCCGAAATGCTGAAGCGCCTCTATGATTTGCTCTTCCTGCAGAAAGTGCTGTTCTCGCTCTCTTTTTATTTCCCGAGAAAAGTCGGCCATGACTTCAGAAACGCCTAAAAGCTGTTCAGCAACAAGGCGCCTGCTGTCTTGGACTTTTTTCTTGAGTGTCAAATGGGCATGATGATGTGCGAGCTCGTCCTCAATCAGCTCTTCAACCTGCTTGGATTTAGAACAATACTGTTGAAACTCTTTTTTCAGCCTTCGGTTTGATGCATATTCTTTTTCCTCTGTTTCAAGCATAACTTGTTTCATTAAATCATATGTTTTATCAAAGTTCTGTACCCAGCACCTGTTTTTCTTGTAGCACGTCTGACAGGAATGCTCCGTGATTTTGCTTAAGAACAGATCAACTTCGCTGTCATCTGTCTGTTCGTCTGATGCTTGGTAAAAGGTTGCAAAGCTTTCAGACAGCGCGTGAAATACATTGGAGAACTGGTCTACCTTCTGAGCAGTGACATCACGGATTTTTCTAGCGTATTGCTGTTGCTCTTGAAGATGCTCGACAGTTCCCGGAATATATCTCGCCACTTTCCTTGTAATAGATTGAGGTGTGAGCAAAAACAGGCCGACTGCGATTAATGACTCATAGAGCGTGGTCATCAGACCGGCAGAGCCTTCACCATATAAAGATATAAGAAGTGATCCAACGATCAAACCGATTGCTGCACCCGCTTTTTTCCCTTCCTTCAGCAAACCGCCCAATAAACCGGAAAAAGCAAGCAGACTCATTTGATATAGGTTTCCGATATTCGCCAAGCCAAGAATCAGGCCGGTCACAACCCCAACCGTACAGCCGATGCTTGCTCCGCCAATAAAGGAAAAACTCAACACAACATAACGAGCCAATATATGTTCTGCCTGCATCCCTTGGTAGGACAAGCCGGCCAGCCCCGTTAAAACAGAGGCAATAAGAATCATAAAGCAAATGATTTCCTCTATTTTTAATGATTGTTTCACTTTTTTCACAGTAAAAATCGGAAGGCTCTGAAGGAAAATCAGTGTTAAGATAAACGATAGTCCAGCCTCAACGATAGCCATTACATAATCATAGGTTGTAAATACGCCATTTTGGGCATAAACAAACCCGGCTCTTGCTGCAGCCATCGAGAAGAACACGACAATCGGGAGCGCTTTAACACGATCGTCGGTAATGAAGGCAGCCACTTTAGAAAATACGAAGAATGCCAGCAATGCCGCCAGTATGAGCAATGAGTGCTTTGGAGATATGGTCAGCGCACCTGCAAGCACAGCCAAAACCGCATAAAACGCTTTGTCTCTTCTGATAAGAAGCATCGCTCCAAAGAAAGGAAGTGCGAAAGGAAGCACCTCGGATAATATGAAAGCCCGTCCAAGCAAAAATCCGATGACAACATAAATGAATCCTTTATAGAAAAACAGTGAATGCAAATGATGAGTCACCAGCTTCGTGCCCCTGTTAAAAAACGATTGGAGTTTTTCCAAAGCTTGTCCCGCCATTGGCCCGTTCACTCTTCTTTCTGCTTTTTCCATTCCTCTCATCTCCCACCTGTTATATTCGTTGCCTGTCATTATAGCGAAAGCACAGATAGGATTTTGTCAAAAGAAGGTAACAATACCAAAGAAATCTTCGACGGTTTCTGCCTTGATATTCGTTTATGAAAAGAATTTCCGGAATGTTGTCTAAAAATGAAAAAAATCGGCTTCTGCAAGAGAAACCGATTTTTTAGGATGACCCGTACGGGATTCGAACCCGTGTTACCGCCGTGAAAGGGCGGTGTCTTAACCGCTTGACCAACGGGCCAAACAAATATGGTAGCGGCGGAGGGGATCGAACCCCCGACCTCACGGGTATGAACCGTACGCTCTAGCCAGCTGAGCTACACCGCCATATTGTTTTGTGCTTCTAAGCACAAGTTATATAATACAAAGGTTTGTCTCTTTCGTCAACAGAAACTTTAATGTTGTAATTTTCTGACTTTTAAAGAGGGTGAGGATAATAAAAAAGCATCCGTCGGGATGAACGGATGCTTCATTTATTTTATAGAAAGCAGCAAGTTATCCTCTTCTTGCTCCGCGCCCTCCACGTTTTGATTCCGTATTGCGTTTTAAAGATGACAAGCGATCTTCGCTGTCTTTTAAAAACTTATTCATTTTCTGTTCAAAAGATTCTTTCGGACGGAAATCATTTCTAGGTCTGGCTTGCGGACGGTCTTTAGCTTTTTTAATAGATAAACCAATTTTCCCGTCTTTTTCAACGTTGATGACTTTCACTTCAACTTGGTCGCCGACTTTTAAGTGGTCGTTAATGTCTTTGACATAATTATCAGCTACCTCACTAATGTGAACGAGACCGGTTGAGCCTCCAGGCAATTCAACAAATGCTCCAAAATTTGTAATACCTGTAATTTTCCCTTGCAACTTGCTGCCAACTTCAATCGACATAAAAAAAGTGCTCCTCCTTAGGCTTATAAAAAGATCGTTTGCTTAATTATACCTAAATAAAAATTTAAGTGTCAACAAGGCTACTTGCTCTTCTTCTCCACATTGAAGATAATTTCTCCGTCTCCAGACATGAATAAGTCCCTTCTGGCAAGCTCTGTGACGTAATCCTCATCTTTCAATTTGGATATTTCTTCTTTTAAATCCGTTTGTTTTGTCTTTAAACTTTTCAGTTCTTTTTCAAGCTGTTCTTTCTTTTCTTCTTTTGCACTAAGGGAAGATGTTTGGGACCATACAGAGCTTGCCAGCACAATTGCCGTCAGGAATACTAGGGCGCCGAATACAGTTAACCGTCTGTACAGCCCTTTGCGTCTTCGTTTCTTCAGCTGATTTTGCCGTTCTACTTGTTCTTTATAGTCGTTTTGTATTTCAGTTATCGTTCGTTCCCTGGAAAAATTCAAACCAGACGGTCCTCCTTTCATTTCTTCAAAAACCGTGTAATGGTCGTTCTTATGGTTATCAATAGTTTCTTCTTCTTTTTGAGAAATCCTGCACCTTTTTCAAAATAACGTCTAAAAGTTAGACGCATTTTCACAGGAAGAAGTTTCAAACATTGTTTCGCGATAAAATGGATCGGAAAACACAGAACCATGACTATTTTATATAGACACAGCAGGAGAAAACCTATCAGGCTGTATGTTTTCTTGAATAAAAATGCCGCCAGCCAGATGATCGCTCCGCATGTCCACACAATAGGACGAAATAACACGTGCTGAATGAGTTTTTTGAAGAATTGATAAACAGAAACAACAAGGTAAATGACGAATTTCAGTATTTTTATATAGATTCGTTTGCAAAGGCTCTGATACGTCGCAACGCCCAGCAGAACCGCTAAAAAGATGTAAATCCTGAATTCTCCCTCATTTACATGAAGCAAGACATAAAAGAAAAGCAGCCCTTGCACAATCCAGAAAAGAATATCATGAATAAATAATAGCCATCTGGCTGTTTTGGCACGAATGACAAAGAGCCGGTATGTATCAAGCGAAGCACCAAGCCAGAGACCCATACCGGACATCGCCAGCATTGTATAGAATTGTGTGGTCAGCGTCATTTAAACAACTTGCTAAAAAACCCTTTAGCTTTATCCCCTTGTTGTTCGTCTAAGTACACTAAATCAAATACCCTGCCTTTAATCGAAACAATCCCTTTTTCCACATCAAGATTTTTCATCTGCAGGTTTTGGCCTCTGACGGAGAGCATTCCCATCACCGTTTCCAGCAGGAATTCTTCGTTATCAAAACTCTCCACATGCTTAACCCCAGAAATATCTAAATGCTTCCGGCCTTTCATTGTCACATCATGCTGTTCCGGAACAGACGAAGAACCTTTTTGATCATAATATGAATTCATCTATTCAGCCCCCATATCCTCGATACTTTTATTACTGCATTGTATGAGGTGGGGGATTTTTTTAGAACAAGCCTATTCGCCGAGTTTTTCTTCTTTTAGAATCGTGTACATGTTTGCAGCTTCTTCTTTTTTCGTCATGTCTTTCAATTCATTAACTTGAACCGTTACAAGCTTTTGGCCGAAGCGGACCGTTAGTTCATCTCCCGGTTTTACGTCAGAGCTAGCTTTAGCTTGGTTTCCGTTAATAGAGATTCGTCCTTGGTCAGCTACTTCCTTCGCTAGTGTACGCCGTTTGATCAGCCGTGATACCTTCAAAAATTTATCTAATCTCATATCTATGATCTCCTCTCAGTTTCTTTTGCTTCATTCCACAGTTTGTCCATGTCCTCAAGGGACATATCAGCCAACTCGACTCCCTCTTCCTTCGCTGTTTCCTCAATGTACGAGAACCGTCTCCGGAATTTGTCATTAGTCATGGCCAGCGCTTCCTCTGGCTCTATTTTGTAGAAGCGCGCTACATTCACCAGCGCGAACAAAATGTCGCCAAACTCAGCTTTAAGATTGTGTTCGTGAGGAGCTTCAGAAACCTCAGAAGAAAACTCCTTCATTTCCTCACTTACCTTTTCCCAAATATCGCTGACGTCTTCCCAGTCAAAACCGACCTTCGCTGCTTTTTTCTGCAATTTAGCAGCTTTCGAAAGAGCTGGAAGGGTTTTCGGTACGCTGTCTAGTAACGATGATTCAGATGTATTTTTTTCGGCCTTTTTTATATCTTCCCAATTGGCCAAAACATCGTTTTCATCCTGAACCTTAACATCTTTAAACACATGGGGATGTCTTCGGACCATTTTTTCACTGATTCCTTTTATGACATCATCAATTGTGAAATAACCTTCATCTTCACCAATTTGCGCGTGAAGCAAGACCTGAAGCAAA
The DNA here is from genome assembly GCF_038006165.1 of Bacillus sp. FSL W8-1202. Classification (NCBI taxonomy): domain Bacteria; kingdom Bacillati; phylum Bacillota; class Bacilli; order Caryophanales; family Bacillaceae; genus Bacillus; species Bacillus sp. FSL W8-1202. The sequence goes on along the minus strand of NZ_JBBOUR010000001.1, from coordinate 1,134,782 downwards.
ACGTCACCAAGCTCTTCGATCATATGGTCTGTGTCTTCTTCGTCAATAGCTTCGAGAAGCTCATAACATTCTTCAATCATGTACTGCTTTAATGACTGATGCGTCTGCTTTTTATCCCACGGACATCCATTAGGTCCGCGAAGCTCTCTGATGATGCTTCGGAACGTGGAGAATTCGTGATAAAGCAGCTTCTCTTCTTTAATCGGCGGAATATACACACTTGTTAAGTTGTTCAAGGCGACATTGCGGTCCAGCTCAAATAATGGCACTGTCTTGATCTCCTCGCCACGGCTGCCTGCTGCAGTCACAATGACGACCTCATAATCATCAGGCAGCTTCTCCATCAATGTCAGCTTGACTTCAGAAGCCGTCATTTGGTCGTAAACCTGACATATGATCAGATGATGTCTGAGCTCAAGCTCATCCGCAGACAATGTGCCGGCATCCACAAATTGAAAACCTTCAATCGGGTCAATTTGCAAGGCATTGAATGTGGCATCAAGGAAACTTTGTCCACCCGCGACTTTCACTTGAACGTTTTCCTTTTCCTCCCGCTCCGTCAGCAGCTGAACTGTTTTTTCTGCGACAAAAGGGTGTCCCGGCACAGCGTAAACCACGTCCTCACGCCGCGCCGCTTCAAAGAGGATATCTGCAATTTCTTCATATACCGCCTCGAACTGATCATGTTTCTCATATATATCGTCAAAGTAACGGATGTTCTTCGTTTCTTTTTCAAGCTCCTCAATTAAAGGATGATCCTTGGTTCTGACATACAGCGTATCTGCCTTCGTCAGCAGCTTGTATATACCAATTGTCAACTGGTCCATGTCTCCGGCACCAAGTCCCACGACTGTAATTTTACCCGCCATTTTGTTCTCTCCTTCTCATGAATTTGCTTAACTTGCTGCCGAATGGCACACTGTTCAGCTCTTCATCTGTAAATATTCCCAATCTCATCATACAATAAATAAACACCGCGCCACCAATGGCAACAGCAGAAAGGCTCTCAATCACAGCCGCTCCTCTTCCTGTTGCAGGAAACAAGAAAGTCCATAGACGCGTATACGCAAGCAAAACAGCTGACATCAAAAGAGCAGATCCAATAATCGGAATCAAAACGCCTCTAAGCTTATCGAGCCATTCCTTTTGCCGAAGCTGATACAAGTTAAGGCCGGCGACAGCCGCAAAGGAAGCCGCTGTCGCAAGCGATGCGCCTTCAATCCCATAGCGCGGAACCAAAAGTGTGTTTAACACCCATTTCACCGCAACACCCGCGCCCACCGCTATCGCTGGAAAAACTGTGTACCCCGCGCCCTGTAAGACTGCCGCTGCCGTTACTGCCAAAGATGCAAACAAAATGGAGCAGCTAAATACTTGTAACGCACCTGTCCCTTCTCTATTTTGAAACAGCATGATATTAACCGGCTTTAGAATGCAAATCAACCCAGCCGATGCGCCTGTACCGAGCACAAGGCATAGTTTCAAAGATGACGTGATTTTTTCTTTCATGATCTTCAGCTCTTTGTTTTTTACAGCCATAGAAATATACGGAACGAGTGACGTCGCAATGCTTACCGCGAAAATTGAACCGAGCTGCAGCAAGGGTTGTCCCCGATCATAGATCCCCTTTAGGCGTTTTGCTTCTTCGCTTGCCTCACCACCCGAAAGCAATGCATATAAATTCAAAGCATCAACAAGCTGGATAAACAAAAGCAGCAAACTGCTTACACAAATTGTAACCGAATATAAAAGCAGTTTTTTCGTCAATTCTTTTGTTGTGATGACATTTTCGTTTTGCCTATCCGTTTGGTTTTCTCTTTTCGTTTTGAACCAAAAAAACCCCAGTATCACCAATGCAACCAAACTTCCAGCAAGAGAGCCTGAAGCGGCTGCCGCTCCCGCAGTATAAAGCGAGGCTCCCTTTTTCACGAGCCAAAATGATAAACCCAAGAGCACCGCAACACGCAGAAACTGCTCTGTCATCTGTGATAAGGCTGAAGGGAGCATTTCGTGCCGCCCCTGAAAACCGCCTCTAAGCAACGCGACAAATGGGAACAGCAGAAACGCGCATGCGGCCACTTGAATTAATACGGCTAGATGCGAATCCCCCATAAAGAGTGCAATAGGAACAGCACCCAGATATAAACAAAGAAATAATAAAATACCGATTAAAGACAAAAACAACGCTGATATTTTTAATATGGTGTGATGATTTTTTTCACTATAATCATTCATCAGCTTTGAAATAATGACTGGAAATCCTGATGTGGACAGCATGACCGCAATACCAAGAAAGGGATATACCTGCTGATATATATAAAATCCAACATCGCCGACAATGTTTTGAAACGGGACTCTGTAAACAGCGCTTAAAATTTTTGTGATGACGCCTGCCAGAATTAAAACAAAAGCCCCCTGCCAAATCCAATGCCGTTTAACGCCTATTGAATCGTCCATCCAAAAGCTCCTTCCCAACGTCAGGGGCAATACGGTTCACGTATTACCGCGGCACAAATAAAAACGAGGTTATTATACCACATCCCAACCCTTGGATTCCTTTTTCGGCACGCATGAAAAAGAACAGCGTCCCAAGGAGAGCTGTTCTTTACATACCTATTTTCGAAGAAAGGAATAAGACCTACTGTTCCATTTGACGAGCCAAAAATCCAGCTGCTGTTTCAACGGCTTTATGCTCTACTTCGCCCATTGTCTGATCTTTTGAAAAGATCACCACAGCACCTATCGGATCACCGTTCGCCACAATTGGGCCGACAGTATAAGAATTCATGTCCTCATCAATTCCATTCACAAGCTGTACTGATTTCGCATCACTCTCAAGCACGGAGCTGCGCTGATCCATTGTTCTTTCCAGCATTTCGCTGATTGACTTGTTTAAGTAATCTTTTTTGGAGCTGCCGGACACGGCAATATATACATCACGATCACAAATCAGCACTGAATGGCCGAGGCTGTCGTAAAGCGCGTCTGCATACTCCTTTGCAAAGTCTCCAAGCTCACTGATCGGAGAGTACTTTTTCAAAATTACTTCTCCGTCACGATCTACAAAAATCTCAAGCGGATCGCCTTCCCTGATTCTCAGAGTTCTTCGAATTTCTTTAGGAATCACGACCCGACCTAAGTCATCAATACGACGTACGATACCGGTTGCTTTCATCTCTGGTGCCTCTCTTTCATTTGATGGTATATACATGTGGGAAAGACCTAAAGCAGTTACTTTATGTACCTTCCGCCTCGCTTGAAATTAGTATCCGTCACATCAAATGTAATATACACCAGAGAGTAACAAAATTTACGTTGATGAAATAGTTTGCTTTTTCACATCTTTTAAGCCCTTCAGCATGCCCAGCACGGTGTCGAGCCATTCATCGGCACTACGGCCTTTCGTCTGTATGGAGATTTTGAGTTTTTTCCCTTCCATTCCCAGTCCGATTTGTCTGCCATATTTATTGCCAAGCTCAAACAGCTTCTGTCCGTCAATTTCAGCACTTGCTTCTTCAGAAATCGTCAATCTGACAGCATCTTTATCCTGCTTAATCAGCTCGACACGTTCCTGTCTCGCATAGACTTTCATTTCTGCAACAGTAAACAAGTATTCGACTTCTTTTGGATAGTTTCCAAAGCGGTCGATCATTTCATCTTGAAGCTCATTCTTCTCTTCGATTGTCGCCACAGACCTGAAGCGTTTATACATATCAATTTTCTGTTTGCCGTCTTGAATATAAGTTTCCGGAATATACGCATCAAGCTCGACATCAATTTCTGTTTCAAACTGCTCTGTCTTCGCTGTGTCTCCTTTACGCTCCTCAATGGCCTCCTTCAGCATTTGTGAATAGAGGTCAAATCCGACCGAATCGATGAAGCCATGCTGCTGGGCACCAAGAAGATTCCCGGCTCCGCGAATCGTTAAGTCACGCATTGCGATTTTAAAACCGGAACCTAGCTCTGTGAATTCTTTAATAGCCTGCAGCCTTTTTTCAGCCACTTCTGTCAGCACTTTATCCCGGCGATACGTGAAGTACGCATACGCCACACGGTTAGAACGACCGACACGCCCCCGCAGCTGGTAAAGCTGAGAAAGTCCCATCTTGTCGGCGTCAAATACGATCAACGTATTGACGTTCGGGATGTCCACGCCAGTTTCGATAATGGTTGTGCTGACGAGAACGTCTGATTCTCCTTCAAGGAAACTTAGCATAACGGTTTCTAATTCATTTTCTGTCATTTTCCCATGAGCATATGCTACCTTCGCGTCAGGGACTAGCATTGAAATTTCATCCGCTTTCCGCTCAATGTCCTCTACCCGGTTGTACAAGAAATAGACCTGGCCTCCGCGTGCAAGCTCACGTTCAATCGCCTCTCTGACAAGAGCGCCGTTATATTCCACAACATACGTCTGTACGGGGAAGCGATTTTCCGGCGGAGTCTCGATGACTGAAAGATCCCTTACGCCAAGCATAGACATATGCAGCGTACGAGGAATCGGCGTTGCTGTTAACGTTAATACATCAACATTGGCTTTTATTTGCTTGATCTTTTCTTTATGGGTTACACCGAAACGCTGCTCTTCATCAATGATGAGGAGCCCTAAGTCTTTATACACGACATCCTTTGATAGCAGCCGATGCGTCCCGATGACGATATCAACCGTTCCGTTTTTCAGCCCTTTGATTGTTTCGTTTGCTTCTTTTCTCGTTCTGAACCTGCTGAGAAGGCCGATATTAATCGGATAGTCCTGGAAGCGCTCTTTTATGGTTTCATAGTGCTGCTGTGCCAAAATTGTTGTCGGAACGAGCAGAGCTACCTGCTTTCCGTCACCGATCGCCTTAAACGCGGCACGTATGGCAACCTCTGTTTTACCGTAGCCCACATCTCCGCACAGCAAGCGGTCCATCGGACGTTCTCTTTCCATGTCTTTTTTGATTTCGTGAATAGAACGGAGCTGATCCTCAGTCTCTTGATAAGGGAAAGCCGATTCGAATTCCCGCTGCATCTCATGGTCAGGAGAAAACGCATAGCCCTTGCTCGCTTCTCTTTCGGCATACAGCTTAATTAAGTCATCAGCAATATCCTGAACGGATGTCTCTACTTTTTTCTTGACCCGCTTCCATTCACTTCCGCCTAATTTATACAGCTTTGGCTCTTTTCCTTCGGAGCCAACATATTTTTGGACCTGATCAATTTGTTCTACAGGGACGTAAAGCTTGTCACTTCCCTGATAATGTATATTTAAATAGTCTTTATGAATGCCGTTGATTTCAAGAGTCTCAATCCCCAGGTATTTTCCGATCCCGTGATTAATATGAACGACATAATCTCCAATTTGAAGCTCAGAATAGCTTTTGATGCGCTCTGCATTGGTAAGCTTCTGTTTTCGCGGCTTCTTCTTTACACGGTTTTTGAACAGTTCTTCTTCCGTGATAACGGCAAGCTTCATTAACGGCAGCTCAAATCCCGATTGGAGCTCGCCTTCCATGATATAGACCTGTCCCTGAACAAGCGCTTTTTTGCTGTCTGTCACGGCGGCCTCGATATCATAATCAGCCAAAACAGATGACAATTTCTGTGTACGTTCCTTGTTTGCTCCTAAGAACACAACAGTGAAATTTGATTTTTTAAAACGCTCCATTTCGCCCGCAAGCACGTTCATTTGGCCATGGAAACTCTGCATTTGCCGGCCTGACACATTGACAATATTTTGCGGGCTTGTATGGTGTACATGCCGCAAAAATAAAGAGTAGTACAGCAGAGGCCGTTTTTGCTCAGTCACTATTTTTTGGAAGCTGAATGACAAACGAATGTCATGCAAAATCTTCCCTTCCTCAAGAAGATTTGTTATAAACTCCGCTTCTTCTTTTTGAAGCTGTTCTTCCATCTCATGAATCCGACTGACTTCATCCAAAATCAGAAGTGTATTATCAGGTGTATAATCTAGTAAACTAGCAGGCTTTTCATAGAAATATGAGAGATACTTCACGAGCTCCTGATCTGTCTGGCCTTCAGACAAGCGTTCTTTATCGTGAGAAATATTCGCATGAAGTATTTCTTTTTGTTTGTCAGCTTTTAATTTTTTCAAGCTCGCGGCAAGACCACTATCGATTTTCTCCATCGCCCGCGCTTTTTCTTCCGGTCTGATAATTAATTCCTTCGCGGGACCGATATTGATCGAGGTAAGGGTCTCAATTGACCGCTGATCATCTGAATTAAAGCTGCGGATTGAATCCACCTCGGTGTCAAAAAGTTCAATTCTCACCGGATTCTCTGAAGTCAACGGATAAATGTCAATGATTCCACCGCGAATACTGAATTCCCCGGGCGCAGAAACCATATCAGACCGCTCATATCCTACCTCTACCAGCTGTGAGGCAAGCTGGTCAGGTTCGATATCATGGCCTACTTGAATGAGCATCTGGCTGCTTTTCCACACCTCTACAGGCGGCAGCATTCTTCTGATTGCAGCTACCGGAGCAACGACAATTGGCGCTTCTCCATTCGTTAGTCTATTAATGACATCTAATCGCTGCGCCCGCAATTCAGGGCTTGCAACTGCGATTTCTGATGAAATGAGTTCATTGACGGGGTACAAAAGGACAGACCGATCCTCTAGAAGTGAAGTCAGATCATCTGTTACTTTCTGGGCTTGATATAAGTTATGGGTGATTAGAAAGATAGGCTTATTCGTTTCATTAGCCAGAGCAGAAGTAAAAACAGAACGCGCGGACCCCGACAGACCCGCGAGCAGCTGTTCCTTCAGGCCCTCGTGTAAACCGTTGATGATGGATTTAAAGTCATCGCTTTCTTTTATAAAGGTTTGAATGTTGTCCATATGGCCCCTCCTCTCTGTTTCCTGTGAGAACAGAAAAACGCTTTGGTCTAGTGTCTACACCAAAGCTTTTTATTGAATAAATGTGTGATATTCGTGGTAATGCGGATTTCGGTCAAGCGCCTCTTGGCAGTCTTCACATATCGTCAAAACATGGACATCTCCATTTTCTTTATAAGAAATCATATCGTTTCTTTCCTCATTTGTTAAGTGCTGAAATCCAAGTGAGTCTGTCGATACCATTGAAGATTCGAGACTGCCTACTTTCACTCCGCAATGACGACAATAATAATGCAAAGCCATACAAGGGACCTCCTGATGAAAAAGTCATTTTGGTGTAGTATGGACTTTGTTGTTACATTTTATACCTTTGCGTTAAATTCGTTCATGACTTCTAAAAACGGTTTACTCAAAGAAGCCTCACAAGCCTTCACAGATTTATCAACCGCTTCTTCGATCTCAGGTGCCTCCTCCTTGGTAAAGGAGCCTAACACATAATCAACGACCTTCATGCCGTTTACAGGCCTGCCGATTCCGATGCGGATACGGTCAAACTCGGATGTACCAAGATGCTGGATCAGTGATTTGATGCCATTGTGCCCTCCGGCGCTTCCTTTCGTTCTTAAACGGATCTTGCCAGTAGGAAGGTCAAGGTCGTCGTAAATGACTGTCAAATCTTCGTTATCGACATCATAGTAGTCCATTAAAGGCCGCAAACATTCTCCTGATAAATTCATATATGTAAGCGGTTTAACAAGTAGAACCTTTTTGCCGGAAACAAATCCGGTTCCGTATAATCCGTTAAATTTATTTTGATTCAGCTCTATATTCCATTCCTTTGCAAGCTGATCTATCACCATAAATCCGACATTATGCCGTGTATTTTCATAGTTCTTCCCCGGGTTTCCGAGACCGGCAATCACAAGCATGGCGAATCCTCCCTTAGTCACATAACTCCCGTCTTCATAAACGGGCTATAATTCTTCTCATTCTAGCACAAAAGACGTAACCGCGGGAGGGTTACGCCTTAAGCTATTATTGTTCGTTTTCACCTTCTCGCTGAGCATCGGCAGATTCCTCTTCATCGACCTCAGCTGCTTCCTGCTGCTGCGGAGGAAGGATTGAAGCCACAACCTCATCTGATTCATGATTAAAGGAGTAGTCACCGCCAGCAGGCAAATCTGCAATCGTCAGTACTTCATTTACATCGAGGCTTGAAATATCAGCCTCAATCGTTTGCGGAATGGCTTTTGGCTTGGCCTTTACAGTAAGTGCATATAACGGCTGCTGCAGTACGCCTCCGTTTTTCACTCCAATGGCTTCTCCGGTCAGATGAATCGGAACTTCCACTTCAATGTCCTCACTCATATTAACTACTTGAAAATCAGCATGAGTGATTTCATTTTTCAACGGGTCCGTCTGCAGGTCTGTTACCATGACTGAGTGTTTTTCTCCACCGACCTCAAGCGTAATGACTGCATTTTTGCCTTCGTCCCTCAGCGTTTTGATGAGCTCCACACTGTCTAATGACACAGGTTTGTTGCCCGTATCCTTCCCATATATGATACCTGGAACATGTCCTGAAGTACGGATATTCCGAAGAGACGAACGAGTAAAGTCCGTTCTTTCTTTTGCCGTTAAAGTTGCCATATTCAGCACCATCCTATTGTCGTTTTAGTTGTCCTATTACAAACAATACCCATAACGATAAGGATTTAAACCTCGAAAAATGGTTTAGCTGAACAGATAGCTGACTGATTGCTGCTCATGAACGCGAATAATCGCTTCGGCCAGAAGCGGTCCGACTGAAAGCTGCTTAAAGCGTTCAATTTTCTTTTCTTCAGGAAGCTTGATGCTGTTTGTCACAACAAGCTCTTTAATTGTTGAATTATTAATCCGTTCTACCGCAGGGCCTGATAGTACAGGGTGTGTACAGCATGCATATACTTCTTTCGCTCCGTTTTCAACGAGCGCATTAGCAGCAAGTGTAATCGTACCTGCAGTATCAATAATGTCATCGATGAGGATAGCAGTCTTCCCTTCGATGTTACCTACAATATTCATGACTTCCGCCACGTTTGGACGCGGACGGCGTTTATCGATAATCGCAATTGGCGCTTTTAGTCGGTCAGCCAGTTTGCGGGCACGTGTCACACCGCCATGGTCTGGTGAAACAATGACGATATCTTCAAGATTTTTACCTTCAAAATATTCTCCTAAAATCGGAACACCCATTAAGTGGTCAATCGGTATATCAAAGAATCCTTGAATTTGCGGCGCATGCAGGTCAAGTGCAATCACACGAGTCGCACCGGCTGTTTCAAGCAGGTTAGCGAAAAGTTTAGCTGTGATTGGCTCACGGGATCTTGCTTTTCTGTCTTGACGCGCATAACCGTAATAAGGAATAACAATGTTAATCGTTTTTGCAGAAGCGCGTTTTAACGCATCTACCATAATCAGCAGTTCCATAATATGCTCGTTAACGGGGTCACTTGTAGACTGGATGATGTAACAATCACATCCGCGAATACTTTCTTCGATATTAATTTGGACTTCCCCGTCACTAAATCTTGTGACAGAACATTTCCCTAATTGAACTCCAACTATATCTGCGATTTCTTTTGCAAGCTCTGGATTCGAATTCAAAGAAAAAATCTTTAAATTCTTATCTCCGTATTGATTAGACATGGATAAACCTCCGAATTTAGGATTATTTTTTATGAATATTTTTCACATAATCGTCTTTATTTACTTGTCTCGCTCTGGCAATAGCAAGTGCTTTTCCAGGTACATCTTCCGTAACAGTTGAACCTGCCGCCACATAAGCGCCTTCTCCGACTGTGACAGGGGCAACCAAGTTGGAATTGCAGCCGATAAACGCGCCATCTTCAATTTTTGTCAAATACTTATTCTTTCCATCATAATTGACAGTAATTGAACCGCAGCCCAGGTTTACATCAGTGCCTACCTCAGCATCGCCGACATAGCTTAGATGAGATGCCTTGCTTCGGTCTCCGAATTGAGTCTTTTTAATTTCTACAAAATTCCCGATCTTCACTTCATTCCCGATGACAGAATCAGGTCTGATGTGAGCAAAAGGTCCTATGTTTACATCATTCCCCACTTTACTGTGATTGACTACCGATTGTTTAATAACCGTACGGCTGCCAATGGCACTATTCATAATCTCCGTATGAGGGCCAATAATCGTATCTTCTCCGATTTGCACCTCACCTTTAATCACAGTTCCAGGGTAAATCACAGTATCGCTTCCGATAACAGCGTCAGGAGAAATATACGTATTCATCGGGTCGATCAACGTCACGCCATTTTGCATATGCCGTTTATTAATGCGCTCTTTCATAAATTGTTCTGCCTGAGAAAGAGCAACTCTATCATTAACTCCGAGCGTTTCTTGGAAATTACCAGTCTGGTAAGCGGCAACAGTTTCGCCTTCATTTTTAAGAATCTCTATGACATCCGGCAAATAATACTCGCCTTGGGCATTATCATTAGACACCAGATCAATAGCCCGAAATAGCGCTTCATTGTCAAAACAATACGTACCGGTGTTGATCTCAGTTACAAGACGTTCTTCTTCAGAGGCGTCCTTATGCTCAACGATTTTTTGAACCGCTCCGTTTTCGCTGCGAATAATACGGCCGTATCCGGTTGGATCTTCTGCAACCGCAGTTAAAATCGTAGCTTTCGCTTCTCTTTGTGTATGTTCTTTCAGCATCTGTTCCATCGTCTCTGCTGTCAAAAGCGGCGTATCTCCGCAAATGACAATTGTGACGCCTTTTTCGTCAGCAAGAAATGGCTGTGCCTGTTTTACCGCATGAGCAGTGCCAAGCTGTTCTGCTTGAAGCGCGTACTCGCTTTTATCACCAAGCTGCTTTTTCACTTCTTCCGCACCATGTCCGACAATCGTGACAAGCTTCGATAAAGATAATTTTAAGGCTTCGTCCACGACGTGCTCTACCATAGGCTTACCGCAAACTGGATGAAGGACTTTATAAAGCTTCGATTTCATTCTCGTTCCTTGTCCAGCCGCTAAAACAACTGCAAACCGCTTATCCATTTATTGGCCTCCAATATCCCTTTTATCCATAGAAAAATATATCCTAAATATCTTCTGATTTCAAGGAGACTTCATGAAGTGCAAGAATTTTCTATTGAATGCAACTAAGTTTGAAAAATCAGAATTAAAAAAGGACCGCCGGCAAAAGGCTTATGTCAGCCCTTTCAGCAGTCCTTGCTTTTTGGTTATTTTTTAAGAAGCTCCAGCTTCTTCGAATTCTAATGCTTCAGTGTCACCCAGACGATGATACTCATTTAACACGGCATCTTGAATCTTTCCTCGCGTGCTTGAATTAATAGGATGAGCAATATCGCGGAACTCTCCATCAGGGGTGCGTTTACTCGGCATCGCAACGAAAAGACCATTGTTTCCATCAATCACACGAATATCATGTACAACAAATTCGTGATCCAGCGTGATGGATGCAATCGCTCTCATGCGACCATCGGTATTCACGCGGCGTAATCTTACGTCAGTAACTTCCACAGTAGTTCACCACCTTTTCCCTATATAAAAGCATTAGTGTATCAATTCCACGATTTTTTCTGAAATCCTGCTCGTTTTTAAAATATTTTTTGAAAAAATAGGATATAGTTACACAATTAGGTCATAAAGCTTTCATTTCGGGCATAAGGTAAATAAAAAAGTGATCCCGGGCTCTCCCAGAATCACTTTTCTTATTATTTCACCAGTGCAATAACTTCAATCTCGACTAACGCATCCTTCGGGAGTCTCGCGACTTCAACACAAGATCTCGCCGGTTTGTGAGTGTCAAAGTATTGTCCGTACACTTCGTTTACTTCCGCAAACTGTTCCATATCCGCGATAAATACAGTTGCTTTTACAACTGTTTCAAAAGAAGCACCCGCTTCTTCCAGAACCGCCTTTAAATTGCTGAATACTTGATGAGTCTGCTCCTTAATATCGCCGTTCACCATTTCGCCTGAAGGAGTCAAAGGGATTTGGCCTGAGCTGTAAAACATATTGTTGACGATAATCCCTTGTGAATAAGGCCCGATTGCCGCTGGGGCATGTTTTGTGTGGACTGCTTTTGTCATGATTCTGTCTCTCCATTCTTTAAAAGATTGTCTTTAAAAAAACGCAGAAAATTGCCATTCTGAATTTCAATGGACTTCTCTTTCATGTTGATGGTTGAAAGAGTAAGAAGTGACATATATTCGTCAACAAGACGTTCATCTACTCCTTCGGCTTCAACTAAGACGCCGATTCCCGCCACATTTGCGTTAAACTCATCCAACAGATTAATCATACCATTAATGGTGCCGCCTGCTTTCATAAAGTCATCAATAATGAGTACGTTTGACCCCGTTTTCATGCTTCTTTTCGCAAGTGACATTGTTTGAATGCGGTTTGAGGAGCCTGAAACGTAATTAATGCTGACTGTGGAGCCCTCTGTTACCTTATTGTCTTTACGAACGATCACAACAGGTACATTCAAATAACTTGCAGCTGCATACGCAAGAGGGATGCCTTTCGTGGCAACGGTCATGACAACATCAATTTCGCGCTCTGCAAACACGGAAGCAAACAGCTTCCCTACCTTGGAGAGTACAGATGGCTTTCCTAAGATATCCGTTAAATATACATAACCGCCCGGAAGGATACGCTCAGGATTTGCCAGCGACTGTCCAAGTGTCTGCACAAACTCTTCAGCTTCAGCACGCTTCATTTTCGGAATATATTTAACGCCTCCGGCAGCTCCGGGAACAGTAAGCAAAGTACCAATCCCCTGCTGTTCAAAGGTTTGTTTAATAATTGTTAAATCTTCACTGATCGATGATTTTGCAGATTCATACCGCTCAGAGAAAAAGGTTAGCGGTATTAACTCGTGCGGATGGGTTAACAAATAATTTGTTAAGTCCACCAATCTGCCGCTGCGACGAAACTTCATGAACTTACCCCCAAAATCCGAATATTTTAAGATCAATATAACTTAACATACGGATTTAATCAAGAGCGTTCTGTTCGCCGATCATTCTCACCGCATAAACTTGATCGCAGAAGCCTCTTAACCCGTTATAAATTCTCTGCACCTTCGACTCATACTGAACCAGTCCAAACACTGTCGGGCCGCTCCCGCTCATTAACACGGCATCTGCACCAAAGCGTTTCATCTGGTTTTTGATCATCGCAACTTCAGGATGCATATCGAGTGTAACAGATTCAAGCACATTGCCTAAACGGCTGCACATCTTCTGAAAACTCTTTTCTTCTATCGCCTCGATCATGCCTTGTACATCAGGATGCTCTATACCATCCAGTTTCAGGGCTCTGTACACTTCAGCAGTTGAAACACCAATTGTCGGCTTCGCTAAAATGACCCAGCAGTGCGGAGGCGTGCTGATATGTTTAATTTTCTCGCCGCGCCCTGTTGCTAATGCAGTTCCGCCATAGACACAAAATGAAACGTCAGAGCCAATTTCCGCTCCAAGCTCAGCAAGCGTTTCCGCAGACAGATTTAAATTCCACAGTCTGTTCAGCCCTCTGAGCGTCGCCGCCGCATCACTGCTTCCGCCGGCAAGACCGGCAGCCACCGGAATTACCTTCGTAATCATGATGGAAACTCCCTTTTTCACGTTGTATCTGTCCTTGATCAGCTTGGCAGCCTGATAAGCTAAGTTTCTTTGGTCATCAGGCACAAATCGGTTGTGGGAGGAAACCCTCACTTCATCCTCTGCAAGCTCCGTCAATTCAATTCGATCAGCTAAATCAATTGTCGTCATGATCATTTCGACTTCATGATAGCCATCCGGGCGTTTTCGGGTGACGTCAAGTGACAGATTGATCTTAGCTGGCGCTTTTTCTAAAATACGCATAGCTTTCACCTACTTCTCCATCTAAACATAAGTATGAACATTGTATCACATTTGAAGTACAGGATGAACATATCCATATTCAGCCCATTATGTATTTATATCCAAAATAAAAAAACCAGGGAACAGCACGTCCCCCGGGTCACATCCTTATCGGTTATTCTGATTCTGAGCCATTTGCTGTTCGGCGATTTCAATGGCACGCTTCACCATGTTACCGGCATCGCGGGCCCGAATTTCACCCCAGCCGCCATTTTTTACTGTGTCATAAAAACCAAGGTCTTTAGCCAGCTCATATTTAAACTCATCTGACATAACTCCACGACGTCTGCCCAAACGAAACAACCCCTTTTTTAGAAGTGATAGCCATTCGTGCACGTCACGATAATATGTGACTGTTTTATCTTTTGTTAAATCAGATGGAACTTTCGTTAAAATTATTGGAAACCAAAAAAGGGCAAAACAAAAAGCAGTAAACAAAAGGTTCACTGCCCGTTAAAATGCCACTGAGCTTGCGGCGTCATCATTAAATGTCAGCTCAACAGTCTCAGTCAAAATATCAGCATAACTGTATGAAACTCTTTCAAACGAGTTCTCGTCTTGATCTAGTTGTATCACAAAAACAGAAGGGTACGTCTCAGCTAAAATGCCCGAACGCTCAATCGTTTTTCGGCGGCCACCGTTTGCTTTTAACGTCAGCCTTTTACCTAAATTCCCATCAAGCGATCTTTTAATATCGGACAACGTCTTCGCCATTGCATCCACCTCACTACATTTATTGTACAACACGAGCCCATTTTTGTCAAATAAAATTTAAATTATATCAACGTTAATAAGACGTTGTCAATAAAATTATTTTGACAAAATTCTATGATTCCTCAATTATGTTCCGCAAGTTTCGGTAAATTATGTATCATTATGCAAAATAAAAAACCCGCATAGCTCTCCTATGCAGGTTTTCAACTGTTAATTGGACTTATAAGGCATACCAATTCTCAGAACTCCTCTTGTTTCAATACCTCCAAGCCCTTTCTCTCTTGTCAGCGTATTACGGAGCACTTCCCATACATTAATCCGTTCCATAAACGGCGTAAAGCTGATCTTCGCGACGATATATACCGGATCAAGCGCATGAATATTGACTCTTGATGGCGAACTCGCAAAATTCGCACCCGCTCTGATGAGTGATTCAAAATGGGATTGGCAAGCCCCCGCAAAAATAACAAGCTGATCTAAGTGAGGGATCTTTTTTCGGGCTGTTTGAACTGTTTCAACAAAGTGCTTAGAATGTCTGTACGCATTCAAATCATCAATACCGCCCTTTTGCTTCGAGTAAGCATCATGCCCTGTGATCACCAGGATGTCAGGTCGATATTTGTCGAGCAATTCTTCAATAGAAGCAGACATTTTCTTTTCATGGCAATGGATGCCATAGACCGGCACTCCAATTTTTTTATAGACATTCAGGCATTTTTTCAGATATGCTTCATCGCCATCCAGATGAAGCACTTTGCCCGGCATATGGAAATAATGCTCCTGATGCTGATATTGGCTTGTCGCATAGTACTCCTGTTTTTCTCTGAGCAGCTTATAATCCTGGCGGAGCAATTCGAGCGACTCATTCATTCTGCTCTCATCTTTCTTTTTCCGCATCATCTGCTCATCTTTTTTCACTGCTACCAGATCAGAAAAATCCGAATCAGCAATCAGCCTGACTTCATCTCCATGCAAAATGGCAATTGAATTTCCTTTGCTTGTTTGCTCTATTCCTATAATTCGAAACAAAACATCCATCTGATAGGATTTTCTGGCTACCATATCCCCTATTTGAAATTGCACATTCCTCACTCCACACATAGACTAAGCCTCATCATGAAAGAAAGAGCCTTGAGAAAGCGCCTTTTTTCGCTGAGTCCAAGTTTTTTCTTATCATTGAATGAAAGGTCCTTCTCTAGCCTATGTAGCGGCAGTCCATGTGGTGCGCAAAACAAAAAGCCCTTTTAGAAAAGGGCTTTATACAATCCGTTAGACAGCGCTGCGAACTCCTCAATAGACAGGGATTCACCTCGGCGCTTACCGTCAATATTTGTTTCTTTGAGCACTTGCTCAATCGTTGATTTTTGTGCTTTTCCTTCAGGCAGATTGTTAACTAAGTTATTGAGCAGCGTTTTACGGCGCTGTGCAAAGCTTGCCTTGATGAGCTGAAAGAAAAAGGATTCGTTTTCCACGTCCACTGCCGGGCCGTCTCGGAGAACCAGACGGATGACTGCGGAATCGACATTAGGCTGAGGAACAAATACGGTTTTCGGAACGATCATCACCGTTTTGGCTTCTGTATAAAACTGCACCGCGATTGAAAGCGAGCCGTACTCCTTAGATGAAGGATCAGCCGCCATGCGCTCAGCCACTTCTTTTTGCAGCATGACCACAATTCCTTTCAGCGGAAGATGTTCTTCAAGCAGTTTCATGATAATCGGTGTTGTTACGTAATAAGGAAGGTTGGCAACTACCATAATCTCATCACAATCTTGAAATTGTTCTTCAATGACCGATTTGACATCAGCCTTTAACACGTCCTGATGAATGACAGTGACATTGTCATAAGGTGACAGTGTATCCTTCAGAATCGGCAATAATCGCTGGTCAATCTCAAATGCCACGACCTTTTTCGCCCGCTTGGCAAGCTGTTCGGTTAAAGCCCCGATTCCCGGGCCGATTTCAATGACACCTGTTTTCTCCGTCACTTCCGCGTGATCGACAATTCTGTTTAAAATGTTCGTATCAATTAAGAAATTCTGTCCTAAGCTCTTTTTAAAAGAAAAACCGTATTTCTTCAGTATCTCTTTCGTTCTAATCGGTGTCGCAATATCTTTATTCATTCTGTTCCTCCCGCATAACGGTATCGAGCGCGCTCATAAAATCACTTTTTTTAATTTGAAACATTTGCAGCCGTTTTTGAAGCTGTTTGCCATTTGTATAGCCGATTTTCAACAGATCACCCAGTCGTTCCCGGCGGCGTTTGGCCGCAGGTCCGCCTATTAGTCCGGCATGAATCAAATCCTCAGCTGAAATGTCACTCGGCTGCGCTTCCATCTCCTCATGCACATTTTCTAAACATGCCCTAATGCTTTCAACCGATGCATGCTCCACACCAATTCCCCGCTTGTTTTTAGGTTTGGCAAGATGTTTTGGCAAAAATGCATGCTTACAGCCGGGTACAGCCTCTGAGATGGTTTTGCGAATCTTCTCTCCCGGAAAGTCCGGATCCGTTAAAATAATGACGCCTCTGGTCTTCTGGGCCAAACGGATTTGGTCAATCACATGATCATCGATGGCTGAACCATTTGTTTCAATTGTGTCTGCATCAACAGCCAATTTGATGCGGGCCGTATCATCACGCCCCTCGACCACAATGATCTCTTTAATTTTCATTATTTCCTCCAAGACAAAATAAAAACTTTTGTATATTCATGAAACTTTTTCTTATGTCGAGCGTCTAATAAGCAGAAAATGCACTTTGTCTATTATAACGAAAAAAACAGAGGGCGCAAAACCCTCTGAATACATAAGTATATACTAATTTAAGATTTTAATTTTGACTGTTTTATTTCCCCATCGGTACGCCGATGATTTCTCTGGGAAAAAGACGTCTATCTTGTTCCCTTTAATCGCTGAACCGGTATCTGCAGCAATGGCATATCCATAGCCTTCCACGTGGACTTTGGAGCCTAGCGGAATGACATTGGGATCCACAGCGATGACTTTGGCATTCGGATTATTTTTTAAATTGACGCCTGTCGCTGTATGTCCTGAACAACCGCTGCAGCTTGCCGTATAAGCCGTAGATGATACAGTCATGACTTTGCCTGTTGATTCATTGCTGCGGGACACAACTGTTTTTGAATCACCTGAAGCACTGACCGTTTCAACTTTTGGACTGCTTTGCTTTGTGCCGACAGCAATCACTTTATCTTTGCTTTGTTCAGCTGTTTCTTCTTTTACAAGCTCTCTGGACACTTCTTTACCGTTTTCTTTAACGACTTCGAAATGTTTTTTTAGCTTGCCTTCTTTTCCTTTTTGGACGACCTTTTCTTTCCCTTTTTCAAGAGAAGCGTCTTCTTGTTTTTTCACATCGAACGCAATCTTCTCTTCAACTACATCGGTGACCTTTTCGATACGAGTAATTGTAATATCAGCCTTTCCTTTCGTCAGCTTTGCATCTAACGCAGGCTTGATTTTATCTTCGTCTTTTATGTTCATCTTTTGCTGTTTTAAAAAGTCAGCGACCGTAGTCGAAGTCGTCCAGATCTTCTTTTGTTTCCCTGCATCATTCACAGTAACCTGAAATGCGGGCTCTATGTTAATCTTCATGTCTTTCGAAATATCTGTATCTATTGCAGGATCAATTTGATCTTGTTCTTTCACATCAACATCTTGTTCGTCCAGTAATGCACCGACCGTTTTTGCTGTTGACCATAACGTCTTTTCTTCCCCGTTTATTGTAAGCTTCACAGGTTTTGCAGCCTCATACACAACGTCCATGTCTGCTGTTATCTTTGTCTGTTTAGCAGGTGTGATCTTGTCTTCGTCTCTTGTCTTTATATCAAGCGTCTCCAAAAGATCACCGACTGTATTTGCATGTGTGCGTATATGTTTCTTTTTGCCATTGATAGAAACTGAGACTGATTGTTTCGTCAGCTCATGAGCCGCGTACGCAGTCCCGCTTCCTGCCAAAAGCAAACAAGCAGCAACCAGAATGACTTTGCTTTTGCTAAGCTTTACGGAAAACAGCTTTTTCATTTTTTGTGTGATGAAAAACGCCTCCTTCTCCTCGGAGAGATTATATAGAGTATCTAAAAGGCTGTCAACCCTCCCTTCTCTTTCTCCCAAAAGCTCAGTGTCCTCTTCATTATCCTGAAATACACTGAGAAACGGAAGAAAGACTTGTCGACAAACCTATCCTATGAGGAGAAGAAAGCATGTAGAACTTTTATAGAAAAACGCTGTAAGGGACAAGCTCTTACAAAACCCGCTAGCGTTTTTTGTCAGTTTATACGGAAAAGTCTTTTCGCATTTTCAGTCGTGATTGACGCAATCTCTTCAAAGGTCATTTCTTTTAATTCGGCGATTTGTTCTGCCACATATTTCACATAGCTTGGCTCATTTCTTTTCCCGCGGAAAGGGTGCGGTGTGAGAAACGGGCAGTCCGTTTCAATCAGCAACCGGTCATTGGGAATTTCCTTCACTACTTCCTTCGGTTTCTTCGCATTTTTAAATGTCACCGGTCCTCCAAATGATAAATAAAAATTCATTTTCATGCATTCTCTTGCCACTTCCGCACTTCCTGTAAAGCAGTGCATGATTCCGCCCACAGCTTCTGCGCCTTCCTCTTTCAAAATGGTCACGACATCCTCCGTTGCATCACGGTTATGAATGATAATAGGCAAATTGACCTCTTTCGCTAAGGCGATTTGTTTTCTAAACACCTCTTTTTGAATATCTTTAGGTGATTTATCCCAATGATAATCCAGTCCCATTTCCCCTATCGCTACCACTTTCTCATGAGCAGAAAGCTCTTTAATCCACGCTAAGTCTTCCTCTGTCATGTCAATAGCGTCAACAGGGTGCCAGCCAATGGCTGCATAAATAAAATCATATTCCTCAATCATTTCCATCGCACGGGTAATCGTCGGACGGTCAAAACCAACTACGACAATTCGTTCAACTTTTTCAGCTTTTGCCCGTTCAATAACCTCATCCAGATCAGTATCATATTGTTCTGCATTTAAATGCGCGTGAGTGTCAAACAACATAAGTGAAAAACTCCTTTCTTGTCGAAACACAAAAGGTGTTCGACGAATTGTTACACGTGAAACACCTTTTGTTTATCATTATTTAATTCTTGTGCCTTTTGGTAACGACTGATCGATAGATACGACCTTTAAAACGCCGTCTGCTTCTCCTGCAAGGATCATACCTTGAGAAAGCTCTCCTCTGAGTTTAACCGGTTTTAGATTTGTTACACAAACGAGTTTTTTTCCAACAAGCTCTTCAGGCGTATAATGCTTCGCAATGCCGGATACCACTTGGCGCTTTTCAAAACCAAGATCAAGCTGCAGCTTCAATAAACGGTCTGCTTTTTTCACTGGTTCTGCCTCAATGACCTCAGCTACGCGAAGCTCTACATCCATAAATTGATCAATCGTAATTTCAGGTAAACGATCGACCTCTTGCGGCTTTTCTTCTTTTGTTTCTTCTTTCGCTGGTGCCGAACCTTGCATTTTCCCTTTGATGTAAGCAATTTCTTCTTCTGCCTCTAAACGAGGGAACAATGGCTCGCCTTTTTGTACTTTTGTATCTTTCAGCTGGCCGAAAGTTGTAATGCTGTCCCAAGCTTTTAGAGATTCATCGGTAATGCCCAGCTGCTCGAACATTTTTTCCGGTGTTTTTGTTAAGAATGGCTGAAGCAGTACCGCTGAAATACGCAATGATTCAGCGAGATGATACATAACTGATCGCAATTCTTCTTCTTTTGCCGGATCTTTCGCAAGCACCCATGGAGCTGTCTCATCAATGTATTTGTTTGTGCGGCTGATGAGCTGCCATAAAGTCGAAAGTGCTACCGAGAACTCCATATTTTCCATTGCTTTCTCATAAGCTTTCACTGTTTCTTCAGCAACAGAAGTGAGCGTTTGGTCAAATTCCGTAACAGCACCTTTGTAAGAACCGATTTGTCCGTCAAAATACTTATTGATCATCGCAACAGTACGATTCAATAGATTTCCTAAATCATTCGCTAAATCATAGTTGATTCGCTCAACAAATCCTTCCGGCGTGAAAACACCGTCAGATCCGAACGGCACTTCACGAAGCAGGTAATAGCGAAGCTCGTCTAAACCATAGCGTTCAATTAATGTAACCGGATCTACAACGTTTCCTTTTGATTTCGACATTTTTCCGTCTTTCATCAAAAGCCAGCCATGCGCGAATACCTGTTTCGGCAACGGAAGATCCAGAGCCATCAGCATAATTGGCCAATAAATAGTATGGAATCGTACAATCTCCTTACCGACCAAATGAACATCGGCAGGCCAATATTTTTGATAAAGCTCACCATTTTCTGTATCATAACCGAGTGCTGTTAAATAGTTAAATAGTGCGTCAATCCAAACATATACAACATGCTTTGGATTTTCCGGCACCTTCACGCCCCAATCAAAAGTGGTGCGTGATACTGCCAAATCCTCAAGTCCAGGTTTGATAAAGTTATTAATCATTTCGTTTTTGCGTGATTCTGGCTGAATGAATGTCGGGTTTTCTTCATAGTATTTCAGAAGACGATCCGCGTATTTCCCCATGCGGAAGAAATAAGATTCCTCTTTGATCAATTCAACTGGGTGACCGCTGTCAGGGCTTTTTCCGCCGATGACCTCTCCCTTTTCATTCCGCTCAATATCAACGAGCTGAGTTTCCGTGTAGAACGTTTCATCAGGGATGCTGTACCAGCCTTCATACTCATCAAGATAGATGTCCCCGTTATCAAGAAGCTTTTGAAACACCTTTTCAATGACAACTTTATGCCGTTTTTCTGTCGTGCGGATAAAGTCGTCGTTTGAGATTTCAAGCTGCTTCCACAGTTTTTGAATATCTGCCGCTGCGCGATCCACATACTCCTGAGGTGTAATGTTTTCCTGTTCAGCTTTTTGCTGGATCTTTTGTCCATGCTCGTCCGTTCCCGTTAAATAGCGAACATCGAACCCTTTTAATCTTTTGTAACGTGCCATTGCATCTCCCGCGACTGTCGTATATGCATGGCCGATATGTAATTTTCCGCTCGGATAATAAATCGGTGTTGTAATGTAAAATGTATTGTTTTCTTGCGGCATCTTGAAACCTCCTAATCAGAATGTCAAAAAGCTCCCGCCCAAAGGACGAGAGCGGCGATAAGTGCAAATCATATATGAATATTATTTATATTTATCCTTTATCTATGATACCATCTTAGCCTTTAAGATCAAGAATATATACATACACCCTGAAAAAGAATAATTAAAATTAAAAATCTTTAATGAAAATAAAAAAAGTCAGTTCGTGTCGAATTTTGTCGTATATAATCAAATGAAATAAAAAACTTTGGTTCGAAAGTCTTGATTTAAAAGGATTTTTAGTAGGATAATAGCTTTATTAAATATTTATAAAATGCTGTTATTTCGGTAGTTTCTAAGACATTACTGACTATAAGAACTAATTCTTACAATCAATAGTAAACAAAATGATTGACGATTATTGGAAACCTTGTTATGCTATGAAGGTAAGGATTTTGACGAATAATGACGAAGAAAAATATAATTTAAACAAATAAGTATCTCTTGGGAGGAGAATGTTTATGAAATCTACTGGTATTGTACGTAAAGTTGATGAATTAGGACGTGTAGTTATTCCTATCGAACTGCGTCGTACTCTTGGAATCGCAGAAAAAGATGCTCTTGAAATCTATGTTGATGATGAAAAAATCATCCTTAAAAAATATAAACCAAACATGACTTGCCAAGTAACTGGTGAAGTTTCTGATGATAACCTTAAACTTGCAGGCGGTAAATTGGTTCTTAGTAAAGAAGGCGCTGAGCAAATCATCAGCGAAATCCAAAACCAGCTTCAAAACCTTAAATAATCATTTCTTGTACAAAAAACGTTCTTGTTATGACACAAGAACGTTTTTTTATTGCTTAATATGGTAAGCATCGTACACTTCACGCTTTGGTACATTGCGATCGACTGCTGCTTTTTTAATGGCTTCTTTAGACGTAGCGCCTTTCGAGATGTAATGCTCGACATGTTCTTTCGCAGTGAGGGTTTCCCACCATTGTTCTTCCTCATCTACCTCTTCATTATTACTTCCTTCTACGACAAGACAAAACTCGCCGCGTATTTGATCCTCATTTGCCCATCCAATGACCTCAGATATGGTTCCTCGGATAAACTCTTCATATTTCTTAGTGAGTTCACGTGTTACAGCAATTTCCCGATCTCCTAATATCTCTGCCATCGCTGACAAGGTTTCCTTCAATCTGTGAGGCGCTTCATAAAAAATGATCGTTTCCCGCCGTTTTTTAAGGGCTTCAAGCTCCTTCTTCTTTTCTTTTTTCTGTCTGTTGAGAAAACCGTAAAAGAAAAAAGGCTGCGGTACAATACCTGAAGCAATAAGAGCTGTTAATGCGGCATTTGCTCCCGGCAACGGAACAACATAACCGCCTATATCCGTAAAATCCTTTACAATTTCCGCTCCGGGATCAGAAATCGTCGGCAGACCGGCATCACTGACAAGAGCAATGTTTTTTCCCGACTTCAGCCATTCAATAATTTTGTGCCCACTGCTTTCTTTATTGTGTTCGTGATAGCTGACGAGCGGTGTTTCAATTTCATATACATGACAAAGCTTTTTCGTTTGCCTCGTATCTTCCGCAGCAATCGCATCCACTGATTTCAGCGTGTCGATCGCCCGGAATGTCATATCCTCTAGATTTCCGATTGGGGTTGGGACCAAGTAAAGAATCCCCATGTCCGACTTTCCATTAAAGCTCATTTGGCGCCTTAACATATACAGCCTCCTTGCTGTTCCGCTTTTCTTCTATATAAAGCTCTTTTTTCTTCCGAGTTAGTTTTTTGAAATAATATTCCGCCTGCATAGCTTCCCGCTTTGTTGAAAAGCTCTCGGCAAAAATTAATTCAACCGGACGTCTTACTTTTGTGTACTTTGCGCCCTTTCCATCATTGTGCGTTTTCACTCGTTTATGCAGATCGTTGGTATATCCGGCATACCAGCTATTGTCCTTACATTTCACGACGTAGAAGAAATGGTTATTTGTCTCCATATAAAATGGTCCTGATTTCTTTTGTATATTCATTTTGTTCATCATAAACGAATAAGGGAGGAAGAATTTTCAAATCTGGGCGCCCGCCTTTGATACCTTCAACCAGAATGGTATTGGCTTCTTTCCCTTGCTTCGGATAGACAAATTGTACACGTTTCGGCTCGATTTGATAAGCCTTCATCAGTTCAAAAATCTCCAGAAGCCTTCCCGGCCGGTGAACAAGAGCTGCTTTCCCCCCTTGCTTGAGCAGCTTGCTGCTGACTGAAATGACATCCTCCAGCGTGCAGTGGATTTCATGTCTTGCGATTCGGAGATGCTCGTTCATGTTTTGTTCAGTTTGTTTCGGCGTTTTAAAATACGGCGGATTGCAGGTGACAACATCATATCGATTATGTCCAAGTTTCTCCGGCATGTTTTTCAGGTCATCATGTATGATCTGGATCTGATCGTCCAACTTATTATACTCCACGCTGCGAACAGCCATATCATGCAGTCTTTCTTGAATTTCGACTCCCAGAATGTCTGCTTTTGATCTTGTACTGAGCAGCAGCGGCACAATACCATTGCCGGTGCATAAATCAACAATTTTCCCTTTTTGAATCGGAACGTACGCAAATTTGGACAGAAGCACAGCGTCCAACGAAAAAGCAAACACTGTTGGGCTTTGTATGATTTTCATGTCCTCTGCCAGCAAATAATCTAATCTTTCATCATCATGTAATGAAACCATCTTCTTATCCTTTCAGTACCTTTGAAAAAGGCTCCCGTCTTATGCGGAAGCCTTTTCCCTATTTTTTATTTAAGAATGACAGACAGAAAAGACAATCCTCTTTTCGAACACTTCCATAGTGGACATTGCAGATATGAAATCCTTCTTGATACAGACGTGCCAGATTATCATATCCTTCCCCTATATCAGTTTGCTCTGTCTTCTGTGTTTTTGATTCTTTTTTATCAGCTTTGAACTTTTCAATCTGCTGCGTCGTATCGTCCAGCCGTTTGCGCAAATGCTTGTTTTCAAGCTGTAAATGATGATTTTCCTCAATCATCTCACCGATATGCTGCTTCAAATCCCCCAGCTGCCGGTACAGTGAGCCAATTTGTTCTTCTAAGTTAATGACTGTATCAAATAACTCTTTTTTATCCAAGGTTCCACACCTCGTTAATCTGTGGTTTGTGCGGATACGACGCCCTCTTCCAAGAGCTCTTCCCAAGTATATTCTATCACTTTTTCACGGTTTATCAGTTCCACCTGAAGCACCCGTTCCAGAATATTTAGTCCGACGACCTTCGCGGGACCGTTTGCTGTCGTAATCATTTCTCCTATATCCGGAAGCTGTTCTTTTGCCGTCTCATACTCATCGTTCTCATATTTTAGACAGCACATCAATCGTCCGCAAAGGCCCGAAATCTTCGTAGGATTTAAAGACAAGTTCTGATCCTTGGCCATTTTAATGGAAACGGGTTCAAAATCTCCAAGGAACGTTGAACAGCAAAGCATTCTTCCGCAAGGACCGATTCCTCCGAGCATTTTTGCCTCATCCCTTACTCCGATTTGGCGCAGCTCAATTCTTGTCTTAAAGATAGAAGCCAAATCCTTTACAAGCTCTCTAAAGTCGACTCGGCCGTCAGCAGTGAAGTAAAAAATGACTTTATTGCGATCAAACGTGAATTCAACATCGACCAGCTTCATATCCAAGCCATGCTCAATCACTTTCTTTTGGCAGATATCAAATGCTGATAGTGCTTCCTGTTTATTTTCTTCTACAATGAGAAGATCGCGCTCGTCAGCCACACGTATCACTTTTCGAAGGGGAAGCACAACATCATGCTCATCCACCTGTTTATTTGCAATTACGACCTGGCCGTACTCAACGCCTCTGACAGTTTCTACAATTACGCAGCTGTCATGTTCTATATGAAATCCATTCGGATCAAAATAATATATTTTACCCGCTTTCTTAAAGCGGACACCAATTACATTGTACAAGCTTATCCCTCCTGCAACATTAACACCAAGTGCTCCATTAATCCTTGTACATTCACATTGGAATGAAGCCGTTTCTTTGCTTCTAAAACAGCAAGTATCTGATTCGTAACGCTTTGTTGTGTTGATTGTAGCGCATGCTGTTTTATTGATTGGAATAAGTCTTGATAAATCAATTTATCTTCATTTCCTATTTGGATGGACAACACATCACGATATATCAATAAGAGCATATCAAGACCCATTTCTTGATGGGTTTTTTCTTTGAAAAAGGGCATCCATTGATCTTGAATAAAGAAAAAAGCATGTCCTTTCCGCTGGTGTAGGACTTCATACAATTTTATCACTTTCGCTCTAGACTCTGCAAACTCATCATTTCGACTTAATTCGACTGCTTCTGCTACATTATTAGTCATGTTGGCCAGAAGCCTTGCCATATGAGGCGAGACGTCCTGTTCGATCAGTCTGTCTTCAATTGCTTTCGGCTGCAAAGGCTGAAAAGGAAGGGTTTGGCATCTTGAAATGATGGTATCCAATAACCTTTGGGGCTGCTCAGTGATGAGGACGGCCATTGTGTCTTTGTTCGGTTCTTCTAAAAATTTCAGCAGGCTATTCGCCGCATTTGCTGTCATTTGATCTGCGTGCGAAATAATATACAGCTTTTTATGCGATTCAAGTCCTGTCTTAGAAAACTCTTCTTGGAGCGCTTGAATTTGCGCCTTTTTGATTGATAAGCCATCAGGCTGAACAAGATGGAGATCAGGATGGTTCCCTGACTCTATCCGTTTACAGTTTCGGCAGCTCTCACAAGGCTCCGCGCCATCCTCCAGACAAAAGAAGCTTTTTGCAAGAAGCAGCGCGGCATCAAGCTTGCCTGTTCCTTTTTTCCCCTCAAACAAATAAGCGTGTGATAGTCTGTCCTTCTCAATACTATTATATAAAAGCTTCATCACTCTGGGCTGAAGCTCGTTCATTTCCTTCCAGGATATTGCCATTGTATCACTCTCTATGTGTAAAGGTTAATTAATAAACCTTTTATTTCGCCAATACGCTTCAGCAAATCTATTGCCGGTTTTTCCTGATCCATCATCTCTTCCGTAAGCTGTATCAATTTGTCATCTATTTCTTTCACAAGTCCCAGCGTTCTGCTGTTCCCGTAAAGGTCAAAGCTTTTCGATGTTTCATGTGAAAGGCCGCTGTCCACAGCTTCTTTGACAAAACGTTTCACAAGTCCTTTAAATCTCGCTAAGTCTTTAAAATTCCGAGATTTCGTTAGCCTTTTTCCGAATGCTTCTATATCAGATAACAGCCTGGTAAGCTGATCAAGCTTCATTTTGCTGCTTTGGTTTTCCATTGATGTTTTAAACGATGCTGTGATCTCAGATGTTTTCACAGAGGGAATCTGCTTATTATCTATAAATGTACGTATATCTTTATTAATTTTCACAGTTTCAGATCCTTAAAATTGATGAAATTCATCGACTGGAAGGACAAATACTGTCGCTCCGCCAACTTCAACTTCGACTGGATAAGGGACATAGGAATCAGCATTTCCGCCCATTGGAGATACAGGGGCAATCATCTGATCACGTTTCTGCCCGTTTTCTTTAATGAGACTCAACGCTTTATTGACGCGTATATCCTCGACACCGATCATAAACGTTGTATTGCCTGATTTAAGAAATCCTCCTGTCGTCGCAAGCTTTGTGACTCTGAAGTTGTGATCCGTTAAGGTTTTCAAAAGTCTGTTGCTGTCCTGATCTTGTACAACTGCCACTATCAATTTCATCTGTGAAGGCCTCCTTTAGATTGGAAACAACGTGATCTCGTTTACATTATTATATCAACTATTGGGAAACAGGTCACAATTGAATTTTTTTCAACGCTTCATCGATCACCTTTAGAACATCCTGAACGACGAGGTCTTTGGATTGCCCGGCATCAACTGAATGAAATCTTTCCGGAAATCGCTTCATCAGCTCTTGATAACCTTCTTGTACTTTTGTATGAAAGTCCAGTTTTTCTAAATCGAGCCTGTTTTTCTCCCGTGAGCCGTTTGCGTAAATTCGCTTCAGTCCTTCTTCCGGATCAATTGAAAAATAAACCGTTACATGGGGCATCATATCTCCAATGGCAAATTCATTAATGGACAGAACCTCATCAATTCCAAGCCCTCTTGCATATCCTTGATACGCAAGAGAACTGTCTATGAATCTGTCGCAAAGAACGATAAACCCCTGTTCTAAAGCAGGTTTTACTTTTTCAACTAAATGCTGGCGTCTTGCAGCCGCATATAAGAGAGCTTCTGTTTTTGGGTCCATTAATATATTGTTCTCATTCAGAATAACCTCTCGAATTTGTTCTGCAATATCTATTCCGCCTGGCTCTCGAGTTGCCATAACCTGAAGGCCTTCTGCTGTCAGTATGTTTTTGATCTCCTGCAGAACAGTCGTTTTCCCTGCACCTTCAGGACCTTCGAATGTAATAAATAAACCGCTCATGATTTCTCCTCTTCTATATAAACAAGTAGTTGTTTCTCTTTGATTTTCATATTCCCTTGAACATGCGTTTTCATGCTGATCAAGCGGCTGAGCTTTTGCACACTTTCTTTTGTTATTCTTTCTCCCGCCATAATCATCGGGATACCCGGAGGATAAGGGATGATATCTTCTGCATTCAGCCGGCCAGCTGCTTCCTCAAAGTCCACATATTCTTTCTTAAACGAATGTAAGACCTTTTTTGGATAAGGCAAGACAGTAACAGGCTGCACACCCCATTCTGCAGAAACAAACGTCTGATCCGGAGGCGTTTTCTCAATCTCTTCATCAATGCTTCTAATGGTTTCAGCGTTTATTCTCCGTTTTCCTCCCAATGGGAGAACGAGCAGAACTTGATTTTCATCAGCAAGCTCAGTGAATATGTTGGCACGCTCTAATATGCTTTGCAGCGTATAGCCAGTATGCCCGCGTTTTGAACGAATTGTGAGCTTCAGCGGGTCCGTGATGATCAGTGGATTAGCAGGGTTAACAGCTTCAGCATTTGTAAGTGAATCAAACGTTTGTTTAAGTGTTTGTATCCGCTGCAGAATGTCAGAAAGCTTTTGTTCTTCTATAATATGCTGTACATAAGCGCGGGCAATATCTAACGAAGCCATAATCGGATAAGACGGGCTGCTGCTTTGTAATCGGTTTAAATACTCTGCAACCCGATCCCTGTTAATCCTGCAGCTGCTGTTGAGATGCAAATAAGAACCCATCGTCATGGCAGGCAACGTTTTGTGGGCCGACTGAACAACAATATCTGCCCCCATTTTTAAAGCTGAGACCGGAAAAGGCTCACCTAAAATAAAATGTGCACCATGCGCTTCATCGACCAAAACAGGAATCCCGTAATGATGGGCTTCAGTAATGATCTCAGTCAAATCAGCACTATGTCCGTAATATGTCGGATTGGTCAGTACCAAGCCTTTCGCATCTGGATATGCTGCCAGGGCCTCTTTAATTGTTCCAAGCGGAACATGCGTAGGCACATGCATCGCTGAATCAACGTCAGGCGCAAGATAAACCGGCTCAGCATCGGCCAAATCAACAGCATGAAATACAGATTTATGACAGTTTCTTTGAACCAGAATTGTATCACCAGGTTCACAAACAGATAAAATCATCGCTAAGTTTCCGACAGTCGTACCATTTACCAGAAAAAAACTTTCCGCCGATCCATATAATTGACTGGCAAGCTCCTGAGCTTCCTTAATCACCCCAGAAGGATGATGGAGATCATCCAATCCTGCCAGTTCAGTTACATCAATGGTGAGAAGCGGATCGAATATTGACTTAGCGTCATCAAAAAAGACATCTCCATTGTGATGTCCCGGAACATGAAATGAATGAGAATTTCTTCTCGCATGTTGAATTAATGCTTTATATAAAGGTGTGTTCATGAAAACAATCCTTTGAATGTGTCTTCTTACACCTTATTATATCGTGCCTCTGAGAGAACTTAAAGCCAGACTTACTGGTAACTATCTTTCCTTTATTGTAAGCAGCTTTTGCTTCAGGTCGCCTTCCATCATCATAAGCTCTTCTTCTGCCTGACGGCGTTTGATTCGTCCTTCTTCTTGTATAGTCAGTGTTTCTTCAAGCGTGCTTATTAAGCTTTCCTGAACCTTCTTCAAGGTATCTATATCAACCAGGCCCCGTTCATTTGCCCGTGCAGTTTCAATTGTATTGGTTTTTAAAAGCTCCGCATTTTTCAACAAAAGCTCATTGGTTGTATCAGATACTTTCTGTTGTGCATCCACTGCATTGCGCTGCCTTAAAAGCGTCAGTGCAATGGCAACTTGATTTTTCCATAGAGGAATCGCTGTCACAATGGATGACTGAATCTTTTCAGCTAACGCTTGGTTTGTATTTTGAATCAGCCTGATTTGCGGTGCACTTTGGATTGTAATTTGCCTGCTCAGCAGCAAATCATGCACCCTTTTATCTAACCGGTCAGCAAATTGAATTAAATCATTCACCTCTTGAACTGCCATTTGGTTATGATCACTCGATTCAGCCTGTTGCTTCAGTTTAGGAATCGTTTTTGTTTTTAATTCCTCCAGCTTCAGTTCTCCTGCAGCGATATAAACATTCAGCGCGGCAAAATATTCTTTATTTTTTTCATATAACTGCTCTAACAGCTTGTTGTCACTGATTAAAGCATTTTTAGAGTGCTCCAGCTTCAAGCTGATTCTGTCTATCTGCACACTGGTCTTTTGGTATTTAGACAGCACCTCTTGAAGAGAACTTGATACTCTTCCAAACATGCGTGCCAAAAAACCCTTTTTCTTAGATTGGAGATCATCAGGATTTACTTGCTCCAGCTTTTTCATCAGCTCTCCAAGTATTTCGCCAATCTCCCCGACATCCTTCTTTTGAACATGATTAATCATATCATGAGAAAAGTTCAGCAGTTTAGATTGAGCTTGTGAACCGTATAAGACAATACTTTGCATATTTTTATGATCAATCTGTCCGGCAAGCTGAATTGCTTTTTCCTTGTTTTCCTCAGGAAGAACATCAACAAGCCGTACTTGCTCTTTCTCTGCTTTTACAGCCTCCGAACCTGGTATCTCTATGTTACCACCAAAAGGATCTGCCAATAATTCATCTATATGAAGGTCGCTTTGGTCTCGGTTCATCGCTCTTACCCTCTTCCCTTATTTCTTTAATGAATGTTTTGCTGCGTCTAATTCAAACTGCAACTCGTCAATTTCATCACCCATTACTTGAGTTAAATCTTCCTCTAAACGCTTGGTCAATTCAGTAAGAGTGATGCGTGTCTCACTTAACGACATCGACAGTTCTTTGCTTTTTTTTGGGTGAGATGATAGAAAAGCATACTTCTCTGTCAATTCAACAACCGAATCGAGAGTTTGATAAAAAAATCGTTCTGCCTGATAAAACCGTTTTGGCTCTTTTTTGGTGAGGAGATAAATCCTTCTCACAATCCTTAGCATTTCTGCATTTTGCTTAAACATTTGAATGCTTTTAGCCTGAAACAAGGCTTTTCTAAGACGGATCATTTTCTGCCTTGCTTCCTCTAAGTTTTTCTTAATGTAAGCATACTCTCTTCCTGTCAATTCATGCTTTTTAAGAAATAACCGTCTTGCATTCCAGATGCCAGCTATATATACGGCTGCTCCAGAAGCAAGCCCATAAACAAAAGATAAAAAAAGCGACTGGTTTAAACCGAAAAAGCTCAATATTCCTATGAAAACAAAAGTCGCACTGCTAGTTAAACTCCACATCAAAAAGTGAAAAAATCTCTGCATGAGATAATCGACTCCTGTGTCTATACTCAGTTTTAATATTATTATCTACTACGTTCAATCCTTAAACAAGTTTCATCTTCTTTTTATTATTAAGAGTACAAAAAAAGACCTTTTCAGGTCTATGAATATAATGGCGGTGTATGAATGCTCTTTAGTTTTTTTACGTAAAAGGCATAGTCAGGATCAGAAGTTGATGTAGAAATTACTTTTCTCTCACAATCTAAGCATATGAATTTCGTATAAAGATGAATGCCTCTATTCTTCTCTTGATCACAAATCACACATGTATGATTAAGTTTGCCTGTTTCGTCCATCTTCTCCACCTCCGTACAATTAGCCTCCCCTTAAAACGGATATTGTATACACTATTTAGATCTTTTTGAAACTTTAAATCAGTATATGGGCTATATAAGCCCTCGGTGTTTGTATTTGTTTGATTTTCTCGATCTTGAGTAAACAAAAAACCCAGCTCAATGAGCTGGGTTTAAGCTTGCTTGGCGGCGTCCTACTCTCACAGGGGGAAACCCCCGACTACCATCGGCGCTGAAGAGCTTAACTTCCGTGTTCGGTATGGGTACGGGTGTGACCTCTTCGCTATCGCCACCAAACAAATTGAGAGTGTTCTCTCAAAACTAGATAACAGGTGTGACATCATTCAAAAATATGGTTAAGTCCTCGATCGATTAGTATCTGTCAGCTCCATGTGTCGCCACACTTCCACCTCAGACCTATCAACCTGATCATCTTTCAGGGATCTTACTTCCTTGCGGAATGGGAAATCTCATCTTGAGGGGGGCTTCATGCTTAGATGCTTTCAGCACTTATCCCGTCCGCACATAGCTACCCAGCGATGCCCTTGGCAGAACAACTGGTACACCAGCGGTGCGTCCATCCCGGTCCTCTCGTACTAAGGACAGCTCCTCTCAAATTTCCTGCGCCCGCGACGGATAGGGACCGAACTGTCTCACGACGTTCTGAACCCAGCTCGCGTACCGCTTTAATGGGCGAACAGCCCAACCCTTGGGACCGACTACAGCCCCAGGATGCGATGAGCCGACATCGAGGTGCCAAACCTCCCCGTCGATGTGGACTCTTGGGGGAGATAAGCCTGTTATCCCCGGGGTAGCTTTTATCCGTTGAGCGATGGCCCTTCCATGCGGAACCACCGGATCACTAAGCCCGACTTTCGTCCCTGCTCGACTTGTAGGTCTCGCAGTCAAGCTCCCTTGTGCCTTTACACTCTGCGAATGATTTCCAACCATTCTGAGGGAACCTTTGGGCGCCTCCGTTACCTTTTAGGAGGCGACCGCCCCAGTCAAACTGCCCACCTGACACTGTCTCCCCGCCCGATAAGGGCGGCGGGTTAGAAGGTCAATACAGCCAGGGTAGTATCCCACCGATGCCTCCACCGAAGCTGGCGCTCCGGTTTCCAAGGCTCCTACCTATCCTGTACAAGCTGTACCAACATTCAATATCAGGCTGCAGTAAAGCTCCACGGGGTCTTTCCGTCCTGTCGCGGGTAACCTGCATCTTCACAGGTACTATAATTTCACCGAGTCTCTCGTTG
Source organism: Bacillus sp. FSL W8-1202 (assembly GCF_038006165.1). NCBI lineage: Bacteria > Bacillati > Bacillota > Bacilli > Caryophanales > Bacillaceae > Bacillus > Bacillus sp. FSL W8-1202. Next base: position 1,101,785 of record NZ_JBBOUR010000001.1, on the reverse strand, counting down.
AGACAGTGCCCAGATCGTTGCGCCTTTCGTGCGGGTCGGAACTTACCCGACAAGGAATTTCGCTACCTTAGGACCGTTATAGTTACGGCCGCCGTTTACTGGGGCTTCAATTCGCACCTTCGCTTACGCTAAGCGCTCCTCTTAACCTTCCAGCACCGGGCAGGCGTCAGCCCCTATACTTCGCCTTACGGCTTCGCAGAGACCTGTGTTTTTGCTAAACAGTCGCCTGGGCCTATTCACTGCGGCTCTCTCGGGCTTGCACCCTAACAGAGCACCCCTTCTCCCGAAGTTACGGGGTCATTTTGCCGAGTTCCTTAACGAGAGTTCTCTCGATCACCTTAGGATTCTCTCCTCGCCTACCTGTGTCGGTTTGCGGTACGGGCACCTCTCACCTCGCTAGAGGCTTTTCTTGGCAGTGTGGAATCAGGAACTTCGCTACTATATTTCGCTCGCCATCACAGCTCAGCCTTATGGGAAACGGATTTGCCTATTTCCCAGCCTAACTGCTTGGACGCGGATATCCAATACCGCGCTTACCCTATCCTCCTGCGTCCCCCCATTGCTCAAATGGTGAGGAGGTGGTACAGGAATATCAACCTGTTGTCCATCGCCTACGCCTTTCGGCCTCGGCTTAGGTCCCGACTAACCCTGAGCGGACGAGCCTTCCTCAGGAAACCTTAGGCATTCGGTGGAGGGGATTCTCACCCCTCTTTCGCTACTCATACCGGCATTCTCACTTCTAAGCGCTCCACCAGTCCTTCCGGTCTGGCTTCACAGCCCTTAGAACGCTCTCCTACCACTGTTCGAAGAACAGTCCGCAGCTTCGGTGATACGTTTAGCCCCGGTACATTTTCGGCGCAGAGTCACTCGACCAGTGAGCTATTACGCACTCTTTAAATGGTGGCTGCTTCTAAGCCAACATCCTGGTTGTCTAAGCAACTCCACATCCTTTTCCACTTAACGTATACTTTGGGACCTTAGCTGGCGGTCTGGGCTGTTTCCCTTTCGACTACGGATCTTATCACTCGCAGTCTGACTCCCAAGGATAAGTCATTGGCATTCGGAGTTTGACTGAATTCGGTAACCCGGTAGGGGCCCCTAGTCCAATCAGTGCTCTACCTCCAAGACTCTTACCTTGAGGCTAGCCCTAAAGCTATTTCGGAGAGAACCAGCTATCTCCAGGTTCGATTGGCATTTCACCCCTACCCACACCTCATCCCCGCACTTTTCAACGTGCGTGGGTTCGGGCCTCCATTCAGTGTTACCTGAACTTCACCCTGGACATGGGTAGATCACCTGGTTTCGGGTCTACGACCACGTACTCATGCGCCCTATTCAGACTCGCTTTCGCTGCGGCTCCGCATCTTCTGCTTAACCTTGCACGGGATCGTAACTCGCCGGTTCATTCTACAAAAGGCACGCCATCACCCGTTAACGGGCTCTGACTACTTGTAGGCACACGGTTTCAGGATCTCTTTCACTCCCCTTCCGGGGTGCTTTTCACCTTTCCCTCACGGTACTGGTTCACTATCGGTCACTAGGGAGTATTTAGCCTTGGGAGATGGTCCTCCCGGATTCCGACGGAATTTCACGTGTTCCGCCGTACTCAGGATCCACTCAGGAGAGAACGAAGTTTTGACTACAGGGCTGTTACCTCCTATGGCGGGCCTTTCCAGACCTCTTCATCTACCTCGTTCCTTTGTAACTCCGTACAGAGTGTCCTACAACCCCAAGAGGCAAGCCTCTTGGTTTGGGCTAATCCCGTTTCGCTCGCCGCTACTCAGGGAATCGCATTTGCTTTCTCTTCCTCCGGGTACTTAGATGTTTCAGTTCCCCGGGTCTGCCTTCTCATATCCTATGAATTCAGATATGGATACCACTCCATTACGAGTGGTGGGTTTCCCCATTCGGAAATCTCCGGATCAAAGCTTGCTTACAGCTCCCCGAAGCATATCGGTGTTCGTCCCGTCCTTCATCGGCTCCTAGTGCCAAGGCATCCACCGTGCGCCCTTTCTAACTTAACCGTTAAAAAGAATCACTATGTGATATCTTGTATTACTTGAATGTGATGTCTACTGTTATCTAGTTTTCAAAGAACACGTTGGTGGAGCCTAGCGGGATCGAACCGCTGACCTCCTGCGTGCAAAGCAGGCGCTCTCCCAGCTGAGCTAAGGCCCCGTTATATAAGATGGTGGGCCTGAGTGGACTCGAACCACCGACCTCACGCTTATCAGGCGTGCGCTCTAACCAGCTGAGCTACAGGCCCATCTTAACTTATTCAAGGAACAAAGTTCCTTCAAAACTAAACAAGACAGGGAACGTTCTGTTTATAAGACCCAAGGTCTTATATTCCGTATAATATCCTTAGAAAGGAGGTGATCCAGCCGCACCTTCCGATACGGCTACCTTGTTACGACTTCACCCCAATCATCTGTCCCACCTTCGGCGGCTGGCTCCTAAAAGGTTACCTCACCGACTTCGGGTGTTACAAACTCTCGTGGTGTGACGGGCGGTGTGTACAAGGCCCGGGAACGTATTCACCGCGGCATGCTGATCCGCGATTACTAGCGATTCCAGCTTCACGCAGTCGAGTTGCAGACTGCGATCCGAACTGAGAACAGATTTGTGGGATTGGCTTAACCTCGCGGTTTCGCTGCCCTTTGTTCTGTCCATTGTAGCACGTGTGTAGCCCAGGTCATAAGGGGCATGATGATTTGACGTCATCCCCACCTTCCTCCGGTTTGTCACCGGCAGTCACCTTAGAGTGCCCAACTGAATGCTGGCAACTAAGATCAAGGGTTGCGCTCGTTGCGGGACTTAACCCAACATCTCACGACACGAGCTGACGACAACCATGCACCACCTGTCACTCTGCCCCCGAAGGGGACGTCCTATCTCTAGGATTGTCAGAGGATGTCAAGACCTGGTAAGGTTCTTCGCGTTGCTTCGAATTAAACCACATGCTCCACCGCTTGTGCGGGCCCCCGTCAATTCCTTTGAGTTTCAGTCTTGCGACCGTACTCCCCAGGCGGAGTGCTTAATGCGTTAGCTGCAGCACTAAGGGGCGGAAACCCCCTAACACTTAGCACTCATCGTTTACGGCGTGGACTACCAGGGTATCTAATCCTGTTCGCTCCCCACGCTTTCGCTCCTCAGCGTCAGTTACAGACCAGAGAGTCGCCTTCGCCACTGGTGTTCCTCCACATCTCTACGCATTTCACCGCTACACGTGGAATTCCACTCTCCTCTTCTGCACTCAAGTTCCCCAGTTTCCAATGACCCTCCCCGGTTGAGCCGGGGGCTTTCACATCAGACTTAAGAAACCGCCTGCGAGCCCTTTACGCCCAATAATTCCGGACAACGCTTGCCACCTACGTATTACCGCGGCTGCTGGCACGTAGTTAGCCGTGGCTTTCTGGTTAGGTACCGTCAAGGTACCGCCCTATTCGAACGGTACTTGTTCTTCCCTAACAACAGAGCTTTACGATCCGAAAACCTTCATCACTCACGCGGCGTTGCTCCGTCAGACTTTCGTCCATTGCGGAAGATTCCCTACTGCTGCCTCCCGTAGGAGTCTGGGCCGTGTCTCAGTCCCAGTGTGGCCGATCACCCTCTCAGGTCGGCTACGCATCGTTGCCTTGGTGAGCCATTACCTCACCAACTAGCTAATGCGCCGCGGGTCCATCTGTAAGTGGTAGCCGAAGCCACCTTTTATGTTTGAACCATGCGGTTCAAACAACCATCCGGTATTAGCCCCGGTTTCCCGGAGTTATCCCAGTCTTACAGGCAGGTTACCCACGTGTTACTCACCCGTCCGCCGCTAACATCAGGGAGCAAGCTCCCATCTGTCCGCTCGACTTGCATGTATTAGGCACGCCGCCAGCGTTCGTCCTGAGCCAGGATCAAACTCTCCGATAAAGTAGTTTGACTGACTACGCACATCGCTGTGCGATTTATAAAAAATGAATTAACAGGTACGTTTTGTCTTGTTTAGTTTTCAAAGAACTTTGTTTACCGCTCGTTTAAGCGACTTTATTATCATAACATTTACCGCCGCTACTGTCAACAACTTTTTAATATTTTCTTTTCAAAAAAGCTTTTCGTCATCAGCGACGTATATTAGAATAACACCTTCAGTTGTCTAAGTCAATACATAATATCAATTAAATGATAAATTGCTTAATAACGACTAACGCAGCTATTCCGGGTATCCCTAAAATTCCGCTGATAGCTGTTGTAACCAGATTAATCGGCACATGAATGCCAAGACTGCCGCCAAACATATTTACACAAACCAGCAGCAAAGCACCTGCCACAAATTTAACAGCTGTGATGCCCATCCACTTTAAAGGCTTCGCAGCTGAACCTGATAAAAAAAGAAGAATAACCAGTCCTAAAATAATCCCAATAATAAAAATAGGCTCCATGAATCTTCTCATCTCCTTCGCTTGTTCTAGTACAAGCTTATGAGAAGATCCAGGAGTTTAGACCACTTACTTCCACCGGCTGATTTTTAAATTTCGCTGCTTCGCTTCCCTTAAGTAAAAAAAATACTTCGCTTCAGCTACTTTCAGTTCGTATAACACTTCAGCAGACGGTTCTAAGCTTTTTTCAACCAGCTTTTTTTGCCTGTTCCACTCTTCCTTTTGCTTAAAAAGCTGTTCGGTTAGTTTTTCATCAAACTCTCTTCTTAATGTTTTCTTGCGAAGAAAACCCATAGATCGCTTTTTCCTCCTTACAATTCACGTCTTCCTTCAAGTGCTTTAGAAAGAGTGACCTCATCAGCATATTCCAAATCACCGCCGACGGGCAGTCCGTGGGCAATACGGGAGAGCTTAATACCAGACGGCTTGAGGAGCCTTGATATATACATCGCCGTTGCTTCCCCTTCTATATTAGGGTTTGTCGCGAGGATCACTTCTGTCACTTGATCATCCTGTAATCGTTTTAACAATTCTGGTATTTTAATATCCTCCGGTCCGATGCCGTCCATTGGAGAAATAGCGCCGTGAAGAACGTGATACTGTCCGTTGTATTCCTTCATTTTCTCCATAGCGATAACATCCTTAGGGTCTTGCACAACACAGATAACAGACTTATCCCTGCGCGTATCTTCACATATATAGCAAGGGTCCTGATCTGTAATATGCCCGCAAACTGAACAATATGTCAGGTTGCGTTTCGCATTTACTAATGCTTTCGCAAAATCTAATACTACATCTTCTTTCATACCTAGAACAAAAAAAGCCAGACGAACCGCTGTTTTCGGTCCGATCCCTGGCAATTTCATAAAGCTGTCAATCAGCTTTGATATTGGTTCAGGATATTGCATGTTCTTTTATCCCCCTAGAATAAACCTGGCATGTTCATTCCCTTTGTAAATTGACCCATTGTTTCGTTTGTGATATCGTCAACTTTTTTCAAAGCTTCATTCGTTGCAGCAAGCACTAAATCTTGAAGCATATCAATATCTTCAGGATCAACGACTTCTTCTTTGATGATAACATCCAGGATTTCTTTTTGGCCGTTTGCTTTTACTGTTACCATACCGCCGCCTGCAGTTCCTTCAACAACCTTTTCTGCAAGCTCTTCTTGAGCCTTCGCCATGTCCTTTTGCATTTTTTGCATTTGTTTCATCATTTTTTGCATATTACCCATTCCGCCACGCATAGCATTCACTCTCTTTCATTTTGTTAGTCTTTTATTTCAATTAAATCCGCTCCAACAAGCTTTTTCGCTTCGGCAATAAGCGGGTCTTCTTCAGCCGGTTCATTTGATCCTTCATTTTCCTGCTGATGATCTTCTAAAAATTCTTCTCTTATTTTACCCCATTGTGCTTCTGGAACGCCAATCAAATCCATTCTTTTTCCGAGCATCGATTCTAAAATCTGCTCAAGATTAGTCCGGACTCCGTTGTTATCCTCAGCGACCATTTTACAATGAATTTCATATTTGAATTTCAGAACAAATGCCGCCGATCCGGCAGCCACAGGTTCACTGTCATTCAGCAAAGCGGCATGTGATACTTTGTTTTGCTGTTTGAGATGAGCAAGAAGCTTGCCCCAACTGTTTCTGAGCAGATCAAGATCCGGTCTTGTGGCTTCCTTCAAAATCTCATGAATTCTGCCTACTGGCGCTTTGTAATTGGATTTCCCGCCCTTTGGCACACGCGGCGCTTCTTTTTTCGGACTTTCCGCAGCTGCTTTTATGCCCGTTGTTTTGAGCTGTTCTACTTCCTGTTCAAGCTGCTGGATTTTTTTCATCAGCATATCCACTTCCGGGAGATCAGCAGCAGATTGATGTGAGGTTTGGCAAATCTTCACAACGGCCACTTCGAAAAAGATACGCGGATGATTTGTCCATTTCATTTCCTGATGGCTCTTGTTCAGAATATCAATCATTTCATATAGGGCCTGAGCCGGAATTTGTTCACTTAGTTCCCGGAACGTTTCATCGACTTTTACTTTCTCAAGCACTCCCTCTAAGCCAGGGGCTGTTTTGTACAGCAGCATGTCCCTGAAATAGAAAATCATATCTTCTATCAGCTTAGCTGGATCTTTTCCTTGCTGAAGCAATTCATTTAATGTTTCCAGTGCGTCAGAAACGTTTTTATCATGCAGGGATTGTGCAAGCTTCCCGATATATAATTGAGAAACAGCACCCGTAATTAAAAGCGCATCTTCGACTTTCAGGATATCGCCGCTGAATGATATGGCCTGATCAAGAAGGCTCAGGGCATCCCTCATCCCTCCGTCTGCAGCACTCGCGATGATATCCAGCGATCCTTCCTCCACTTGCAGCTGTTCAGCATCAACAATTTTATTCATGCGGCCTACAATCGCCTGGGAGGTAATTCGTTTAAAGTCAAAACGCTGACATCTAGAGATAATGGTTAAAGGAATTTTGTGCGGTTCAGTTGTTGCTAATATGAAAATACAATGCTCAGGCGGCTCTTCTAATGTTTTTAGTAATGCATTAAAAGCGCCGATAGAAAGCATATGCACCTCATCTATGATATATACCTTATATGTGACGGCCGATGGGGCAAACTTCACTTTATCGCGAATGTCACGAATCTCATCAACACCGTTATTAGAAGCGGCGTCAATTTCTATGACATCGGATATTGACCCGTTTGTTATCCCTTTACAGGCCGCACATTCGTTGCATGGCTCATCAACAGGAGCATGTTCACAGTTGACAGCCTTAGCAAATATTTTGGCTGCACTGGTTTTTCCGGTTCCTCTTGGCCCGGAAAACAGATAGGCGTGAGAAAACTTTTTTTGCAAAAGGGCATTTTGCAGCGTTTTTGTAATGTGTTCTTGTCCGACCACATCTTCAAAGCGCTGAGGCCTGAATACTCGATATAAAGCTTGGTAACTCACGGGTTTGCCCTCCTCCGTTATTCATCATTCCCATTATACATGAACCTTGTTTCGATTCCAAAAGCTCTTTTTACATAACAAAAAACTCACCTAATATTAGGTGAGTCTGAAAATTTGATGATTGATTTACCGTGCACCTTCTGTCGATTCGCTACCCTAAGCGTTACTTAAGCAGTTAGCTCGGCCCAGGCAACCCTGCGGCACATGAGAGGTTTCACTTAATGCTGCTTCCTTCCGGACCTGACATGGTTCATGAATTCCCATTGCGCAGGACCCAAACGTCAACACCACTTACTTAAGGCAGGCCTTAAAGTAAACGAACCTCGAGAAGGGATTCGGCCCTGCTAGAGCGGATTGCAGGTACAGGGCACCGCTACCTCCCCGCTTAGCACGGCAAAATAAATATCAAATTTTATGTTGCATCTATTACGATGCACACTTAAGTATATCTGTTTCCCCTAAAAATTGCAACCGTACTATTCAGACAAGTTTTTCCTGGCAGCTTTCTTCTTTTTTCTTAGTTCTCTGAAAAACGCACTGAGCATTCCGCCGCATTCTTCCTCAAGTACACCGCTCACCACTTCAGCCTGATGATTAAAGCGTTCCTCCTGGAGAAGGTTCATTAGCGTGCCTGAACAGCCGCCTTTCGGATCAAATGCGCCAAAAACCACTTTTTCCACTCGAGAAAGTACGACTGCACCAGCACACATTGGACAAGGCTCAAGCGTCACATAAAGAGTCGCACCTTCCAGCCGCCATGTTCCCAGTGCCTTACACGCTTCATCAATCACAAGCATTTCTGCATGGGCAATAGATCGTTGCTCAGTCTCTCTTAAATTATGTGCACGCGCTATAATTTCATCATTAACGACAAGCACCGCACCTATTGGCACTTCACCTTTCTCTTCAGCCTTTTTCGCTTCTTTAATTGCTTCTTTCATATAAAGTTCATCTTGTGTCATAAGGATAAGCTCTCTTTTCAAAGTTTTTTCATTGCCTAAAAAGGCTACATATTAACTATAACTGAAACGGAAAGGAGACTGTCGATTGTCCAAATCAGATACAGCCCTTCTCATTGTAGACATGATCAATAATTTTGAATTCGATATGGGAGAAACCCTCGCTAAAAAAACAGAAAAAATCGTTCCTCATATTTTATCATTAAAGGAGCACGCGAGACAAAATGAATGGCCGATTATTTACATCAATGATCATTATGGACTTTGGCAAGCTGACATTAAAAACATTCAGCAAGAATGCACAAATGAAAGAAGCAAGGATATCATCACAAAGATAGCTCCGGAAGACGCTGATTATTTTTTAATCAAACCAAAACATTCCGCTTTCTACGAAACTGCACTTCACACCCTTCTTACTGAGTTGCAGGTGAGACATATTATCTTAACAGGTATAGCCGGCAATATATGTGTGCTGTTTACCGCTAATGACGCTTATATGAGGGAATACAGCATCACGATTCCTAAGGACTGTATCGCGTCAAACAGTGACGAAGATAACGAATTCGCCTTAACTATGATGGAGAATGTTCTTTTCGCAGAAATTACGACGGAAGAACAAATTACAGAAAAATAAACATGATCAGCGCTTTTCTTTCATACATTGATATCGATATGAAAGGAGGCGTTTTTCATTCAAATTTATGTGGTAAAACAAGGCGACACTCTTTCTGCTATCGCTTCACAATACAGAACAACCGTAAGTGAGATCACTGAAACGAATGAAATACCGAATCCCGACAGCCTTGTTGTCGGACAAACCATTGTCATTCCAATAGCCGGCCAGTTCTATGATGTGAAGCGAGGTGATACCCTGACATCCATCGCCCGGCAGTTCAATACAACAGCAGCCGAGCTCGCAAGGGTTAACCGCATCCAGTTAAATACCGTGCTTCAGATTGGTTTCCGTTTATACATCCCTCCAGCTCCTAAACGAGACATCGAATCAAATGCTTATTTGGAGCCCCGAGGAAATCAAGTCAGCGAAAATCTCCAGCAGGCGGCCAGAGAAGCGTCGCCCTACTTAACGTACCTTGGCGCATTCAGCTTCCAGGCACAGCGGAACGGAACCTTAGTCGCACCGCCTTTAACGAATTTAAGAAGCATTGCAGAGAATCAAAACACGGCATTGATGATGATTATAACGAACCTAGAAAACCAGGCATTCAGCGATGAACTCGGCCGGATCCTTTTGAACGACGATACTGTAAAAAGAAGACTTTTAAATGAAATAGTCGAGAATGCAAAAAGATATGGTTTCTATGATATTCATTTTGACTTTGAATATTTGCGGCCTGAGGATAGAGAAGCCTATAACCAATTTCTCCGCGAAGCAAGGGATCTTTTTCATCGAGAGGGCTTAGAAATTTCTACGGCTCTTGCTCCTAAAACAAGTGCAACACAGCAGGGCAGATGGTATGAAGCTCATGATTACAGGGCACATGGCCAAATTGTCGACTTTGTTGTTCTCATGACATATGAATGGGGCTATAGCGGCGGGCCGCCTCAAGCGGTTTCTCCAATTGGACCTGTCCGTGATGTCATAGAATATGCTTTGACTGAAATGCCTGCGAACAAAATTGTCATGGGCCAGAATTTATATGGATATGACTGGACGCTGCCATATACAGCAGGGGGAACTCCGGCAAGAGCAATAAGCCCTCAACAAGCCATTGTCATTGCCGATCAAAACAATGCAGAAATTCAGTATGACCAAACCGCTCAGGCCCCTTTCTTCCGCTATACTGATGCAGAAAACAGAAGACACGAGGTATGGTTCGAGGATGCCCGCTCGATTCAAGCAAAATTCAATCTGATTAAAGAGCTGAATTTAAGAGGCATCAGCTATTGGAAGCTGGGTCTTTCCTTTCCGCAAAACTGGCTGCTGCTGTCTGATCAATTTAATGTTGTCAAAAAGACGTTTCGATAATTTGGAAACGTCTTTTTTTCATGGGGGCACCCAAGGGTTGTGATACAATATGAAGGTCGGTAACTGACGCACGTTTTTCAGATATAAGGAGGATTCCGATGAATACAGCCCCTTTTATTGCAATAGAAGGTCCTATCGGGGCAGGAAAAACAACTCTCGCAACGATGCTCTCACAAGAGTTCGGATTCCCTATGATCAATGAGATTGTAGAGGATAACCCGTACCTTGATAAGTTTTATGACAATATAGAGGAATGGAGCTTCCAGCTCGAGATGTTTTTTCTTTGTCACAGATACAAACAGCTTGAAGACACCAGTGATCACTTTTTAAAAAAGGGACAGCCTGTAATAGCTGATTATCATATTTATAAAAATGTGATTTTTGCGGAACGCACCTTGTCTCCACATCAGCTGGAAAAATACAAAAAGATTTATCACCTGCTAACGGATGATCTGCCAAAGCCGAATTTCATCATTTACATAAAGGCCAGTCTGCCTACGTTGCTACACCGCATTGAAAAACGCGGGCGCCCCTTTGAGAAAAAAATTGAAACTAGCTATTTGGAGCAGCTGATTTCAGATTATGAAGTCGCCATCAAGCAGCTGCAGGAAGCAGACCCTGAACTTACAGTGTTAACCGTAGATGGTGATTCAAAGGATTTCGTTTTGAATAAGAGCGACTTTGAACGCATTGCCGCCCATGTAAAGGAGCTTATCGTATGAAGGAACATCATATCCCTAAGAATTCAATTATTACAGTAGCAGGAACAGTAGGTGTCGGAAAATCGACTTTAACAAAAACTTTAGCTAAACGGCTTGGATTTAAAACATCGTTGGAGGAAGTCGATCATAATCCATATTTGGAAAAGTTCTATCATGATTTTGAACGTTGGAGCTTTCACCTTCAAATTTACTTCTTAGCTGAACGCTTCAAAGAACAGAAAACAATTTTTGAAGCCGGCGGAGGTTTTGTACAGGATCGTTCGATTTATGAAGATACAGGAATTTTCGCAAAAATGCATGCTGATAAAGGGACAATGTCAAAGGTTGATTATAAGACTTACACAAGCCTTTTCGAAGCAATGGTAATGACACCGTATTTCCCACATCCAGATGTGTTGATCTATTTAGAAGGAGATCTGGAGAACATTTTAAACCGGATTGAACAACGCGGCCGTGAGATGGAGCTTCAGACAAGCCGGTCTTATTGGGAAGAAATGCATACACGCTACGAGAACTGGATAAGCGGTTTTAATGCCTGCCCTGTTTTAAAACTTCGCATTGAAGATTATGATCTTCTGAACGACGAAAACTCGATTGAAAATATTGTAGATCAAATTGCTTCAGTTATTCATGATAATCAAAAAAAGTGAATCTCAGTCGAGATTCACTTTTTCTTTAAAATAAAAAATCCGCCGCACCGAATGCAACGGACAAAACAATCTCCAATATATGCTTGTGTTTCATTAGAATTAAAATCAATATGGCGGAGGAAGAGGGATTCGAACCCCCGCGGGCTTTGACACCCCTGTCGGTTTTCAAGACCGATCCCTTCAGCCGGACTTGGGTATTCCTCCGTATCGACAAGACTTACTATATCACGTATGTTCTCGTGTGGTCAAGCATTTTTAAAAACTTTTTTTGTTTTTATGAAAATGCCGTGTTTACATAAGCAAAAAGGCGCACCTTGTCAGGCACGCCTTTCCATAATTTACGGTTTCATTACTTCTCTATTCCCCATATAAGGACGAAGCACTTTCGGAATCACAACGCTTCCGTCTTCCTGCTGATAATTTTCTAAGATAGCGGCAACTGTTCTTCCAACCGCCAGTCCTGAGCCGTTCAGTGTGTGTACATGCTCAGGCTTGCCTTTCGCTTCACGTCTGAAACGAATATTCGCACGTCTCGCCTGGAACGCTTCGAAGTTGCTGCAAGAAGAGATTTCTCGATATGTGTCTTGGCTTGGAATCCAAACTTCGATATCGTATTTTTTCGCAGCCGTAAAGCCTAAGTCACCCGTACACATGCTCATGACACGGTATGGAAGCTCAAGCAGCTGAAGAACCCGTTCTGCTTGGTTTGTAAGTTTCTCTAATTCTTCATAAGAATCTTCAGGCTTCACAAACTTTACAAGCTCAACTTTATTAAATTGGTGCTGACGAATTAATCCGCGTGTGTCACGTCCTGCTGAACCAGCTTCAGAACGGAAGCAAGCACTGAATGCCGCATAGTTGATCGGCAGGCTGTCACCTGAAAGGATTTCATCGCGATGCATGTTTGTAATCGGCACTTCCGCCGTTGGAATTAAGAAATAATCTTCTTCTCTGATTTTAAATGCATCCTCTTCAAATTTAGGAAGCTGCCCCGTTCCCGTCATGCTTGCGCGGTTTACCATATATGGCGGGATCACTTCAGTGTAGTTATACTCATCCACATGCAGATCAAGCATAAAGTTATAAAGCGCACGCTCCAGACGAGCACCTAAGCCTTTATAGAACACGAAACGGCTTCCTGTTACTTTGGCAGCACGTTCAAAATCCAGAATACCCAGCTCATCCGCAATATCCCAGTGCGGCTTCGGCTCATAAGCAAATGAAGGCTTTTCACCCCATTTACGCACTTCTACGTTGTCGTCTTCTGTTTCACCGACAGGTACAGACTCATGCGGAATATTCGGGATTGAGAGCAGGATTGTATCAAGCTCAGCTTCCACTGTCCGTAATTCTTCATCGAGCTTTTTAATTTCCTCGCCGACTTCACGCATTTCTTTAATAATGTGATCCGCGTCTTTTTTCTCACGCTTCAGCACAGCAACCTGCTGAGAAACTTCATTTCGTTTTCCTTTTAACTCTTCAACCTTGCCGATAAGCTCTCTTCGTCTATCATCCAGCGCCTCAAACTTATCAAAATCAGTTAAGTCTTCGCCTTTGTGTACAAGCTTTGCTTTAATTTCTTGAAAATTTGCTCTCAGCATTTTCGTATCAAGCATGCGAAACACTCCTTTTTTTATTGATTTATCGAAAATAAAAAGAGCCCTCATCCCCATAAAGGGACGAGAGCTCTCGCGTTGCCACCCTGATTGAAAACAAATCAAAGACTCGTTTTCCACTTTCAAACATAACGGTTATCCCGTAAATGCCTACTCGCTTCAGCATTTCGCTCAAGGATGGATTCAGACAGCATCTTTCACCGATTCGCACCAACCATCGGCTCTCTTAGAAAGAGAGGCTCCCTACTAGTTCCTATCAACGCTTTTCGATCTTTATTTGTGCTTATAATGTACTATAAGTTTCCACAGCTTTCAACTGTTTTATACAAGTGCCTTTTGCTTATATTCCTCAACCATTTCAACAAACAGCTGCGTCACTCGGTGATCTTCTGTCAGCTCCGGATGGAATGAGCAGCCAAGGAATTGCCCCTGTTTCGCGGCTACAATACGACCATTATGCTCCGATAGAACTTCAACATTTTCACCAGCTTCTAAAATATGCGGAGCACGGATGAATACCCCAGTAAAAGGCTCGTCCAAGCCTTTAATTGTTAAATCAGCTTCAAAGCTGTCAACCTGCCGGCCAAATGAATTACGTTCTACAACCACATTCAGAAGACCTAAATGAGGATTATCTGAACCGGCAATTTCTTTTGCTAATATAATTAATCCGGCACATGTTCCAAACATCGGTTTGCCCTGAGCAGCGAATTCACGAAGCGGCTCCATGAATTGATACGTATCGATCAAACGGCGCATCGTCGTGCTCTCACCGCCCGGCAAAATCAACCCGTCAACTTCGTTCAGCTGCTCCGGACGTTTTACGACAAGACCAGCCGCGCCGCATGCTTCAATCGCATGGATGTGCTCTCTAACTGCTCCTTGAAGTCCTAGTACACCTATTGTTAACATGTCAGCAGCGCTCCTATGTTCTTACCAGCCGCGTTCTTGCATACGCTGTTCTGGAAGTAAGTTTGAGATTTCAATCCCTTTCATTGCAGTACCAAGCTCTTTTGACAACTCAGCGATTAATTTGTAATCAGTAAAGTGAGTTGTTGCTTCCACAATTGCTTTCGCAAATTTAGCAGGGTTGTCTGATTTAAAAATACCAGAACCAACAAATACTCCGTCAGCACCAAGCTGCATCATGAGAGCAGCATCAGCTGGAGTTGCTACGCCGCCAGCGGCAAAGTTAACGACAGGAAGCTTGCCGTCTTTTTTAATTTGAAGAAGAAGCTCGTAAGGAGCACCTAGGTTTTTCGCTTCTGTCATTAGCTCATCCTCACTCATCGCAACTACTTTGCGCACTTGAGCGTTAACTTTACGCATATGGCGAACAGCCTCAACAATATTACCTGTTCCAGGCTCACCTTTTGTGCGAAGCATAGAAGCACCTTCCGCAATACGGCGTGTTGCTTCACCAAGATCACGGCAGCCACAAACAAAAGGAACTGTGTATTCATTTTTATTTAAATGAAATTCTTCATCAGCCGGCGTCAGAACTTCACTTTCATCAATATAGTCAACACCCATAGCTTCAAGCACACGCGCTTCAACAACATGTCCGATACGCGCTTTTGCCATTACAGGGATAGATACTGCATTCATTACTTCTTCCACGATTGTAGGGTCAGCCATACGGGCAACTCCTCCAGCCGCGCGAATATCTGCCGGCACACGTTCTAGCGCCATTACAGCGACAGCTCCAGCTTCTTCAGCGATTTTCGCTTGTTCCGCATTGATGACGTCCATGATGACGCCGCCTTTTTGCATTTCTGCCATTCCGCGTTTTACACGTTCAGTACCTGTTTGAGCCATTTCTTGGTCCCCCTAATCAAGGTATAGTTATATGATTTCTAATTCTTATTGTATCCTAGAAATCCAATAATTCATATGGATATATACTATTTTATTCGGTTTTTAACGCTTTGAAAATCATTTTTTATTAAAAATTGGTTTTTTTCAGTATATTACGCGAAAGAGCCCTAACATCCATCAGAGCTCTTTCAATTGATTAAAACCAGCCGGTTACCGTATCAACAATGCTTCCCCAAATTCCGGCAAAAAATCCGCCGATACTGCGCATTGTCAAAACAAACCAGTTTGCTTTTTCTACATTTTCTTTTGTAACAAGGTCTACGCCAGCCAGATCGCTGTTAAGGAATCCGTAATCCTTTTCATCACCTGTGTATTCTGCAGTCAGCTTCCCAACCTTGGTTCCTTTTTTCACAGGAGCAGTTAAGTTATCTTTATTCAGTGTGACCTTCGCTTTGTAATTCTTTTCCTCACCATTTTTGACAGGAAGAGAGAACGCCTTGTTTGTCGCAATGCCTACTTCTTTCTCTTTACCCTTATCAACTGAAACTGTTTTATGGCCTTTTACTTGATCGCCTTCAGCATAAATTTCTTTCATGGAGAAATTGTCGAAAGCATAATCAAACATTTTCTTCGTTTCATCGAAACGGCCTGTATGAAGGTTGCCCTTTGCGTTTAATACAACAGTGATGACACGCATACCGTTGCGTTCAGCTGTTCCTGTAAAGCATGAACCCGCAGAGTCAGTAGAACCTGTTTTCAGTCCGTCTACAGTCGCTTTTTTATACTCGCTGACAAGCCCCTTTAGCATAAAATTCCAGTTCGGCATGTCCATTTCATCATCGGTGCCTTCTCTGAATTTCGTTTTGGCGATACTGGAAGTCTCCAGTATCTCAGGGTAGTCAGTAATCAGGTGATCCGCAAGAATGGCCATATCCTTTGCAGAAACTTCACTTTCTTCATTTACGCTTGTCCCCTCAGGCTGATGCCCGTGAAGATCTTTGTTTTCAAGACCTGTTGCGTTAACAAATTTGTAATCTGTTAAGCCTAGTTCTTTTGCTTTTGCATTCATTTTTTCAACAAACTTAGTTTCAGAACCGGCAACGATTTCTGCAATCGCAATAGCAGCAGCATTTGCAGAATAAATTGCTGTAGCTTGATATAATTCTTTTACTGTGTATTTCCCGTCTTTCCGAAGAGGAACGTTTGATAAGCTGTTATCTTGGGAAATTTCATACACATAGTCATCAGGCGTATAGGTTTGGTCCCATTTCACTTTACCTTGATCAATTGCTTCTAATAACAGATACTCTGTCATCATTTTTGTCATACTCGCAATTGGCAGTCTCTTATCTGCATTTTTACTGTAAAGAATTTTACCTGAAGAAGCTTCGATCATAATAGCAGCAGATGCATTGATATCAATTGGATCGCTGGCTGCTTTTGCTTTTGACATTGGAGCCAGACACGTGACAGCTAGAGTTAACACAACCAATGACATCAGTAGCTGTTTACATTTCTTGATGTTCAATCGTACGACCTCCGTATTTCATTTTCTTCATCTATAATTAAGCCGTTAAGGACATTTTCAATGCACAACAGTATAAATTTTATCATAATCAGTATAAAAAAAATAGACAGAGTCAGAGACCCTGTCAAATGTTTTTAATTTGTAACAATTTATTATGAAATTGTATAGTTAGGTGATTCTTTTGTAATCTGTACGTCATGCGGATGGCTTTCGCGAAGTCCTGCGCCAGTCATGCGAATGAACTGAGCTTCTTCTCTTAGCGCACGCAGATCTTTGGACCCGCAATACCCCATACCAGAACGAAGGCCTCCGACTAGCTGATAAACGGTTTCTTCAACTGGTCCTTTGTAAGGTGTGCGGCCTTCAATTCCTTCAGGAACAAATTTTTTGTTTTCTTCTTGGAAGTAACGGTCTTTACTTCCTTTTTCCATTGCAGCAACTGATCCCATGCCGCGGTATACCTTAAATCTTCTGCCTTGGTAGATTTCAGTTTCACCAGGGCTTTCTGATGTGCCTGCAAGCAAGCTTCCGAGCATAACAGCATGTCCGCCGGCTGCCAACGCTTTAGTGATATCGCCAGAGAATTTAATACCGCCGTCGGCTATGATTGTTTTGCCGTGTTTTCTTGCTTCAGTCGCACAATCATAAATTGCTGTAATTTGCGGAACACCGACGCCGGCTACAACACGTGTAGTACAAATTGAACCAGGTCCTATTCCAACTTTGACAACGTCTGCTCCAGCTTCGATAAGCGCTCTTGTCGCTTCAGCTGTTGCCACGTTTCCAGCAATAATGTTTAATTCGGGATACGTTTCACGGATTTTTGTGACTGTGTTTAAAACGCCTTGAGAGTGTCCGTGAGCTGTATCGATAACAATCACATCAACATTGGCTTCAACAAGCTTTTTGACGCGAGTCATTGTATCGCCAGTTACACCAACTGCCGCGCCAACGATCAGGCGGCCGTGAATGTCTTTAGATGAGTTCGGGAACTCAATGACTTTTTCAATGTCTTTAATTGTGATAAGACCTTTTAATTTATTCTGGTCGTCTACGAGAGGAAGCTTTTCAATTTTATGTTTCTGCAAAATCTTTTCAGCTTCATCCAGAGTAGTTCCTACAGATGCAGTAACTAGCTCTTCTTTCGTCATGACATCGCTGATTTTCATTGAGTAGTCAGAAATAAAACGAAGGTCACGGTTTGTAATAATTCCAACAAGCTTCTGGTCTTCTTCGTTATTTACAATCGGAACACCGGAAATTCTGTATTTCCCCATCAAATGCTCCGCATCAAATACTTGGTGATCAGGAGTTAAAAAGAAGGGATTTGTGATAACGCCGCGCTCAGAACGCTTTACTTTATCAACTTGTTCAGCCTGCTGTTCAATGGACATATTTTTGTGAATGATGCCCAAGCCGCCCTGTCTTGCCATTGCAATTGCCATTGCTGATTCTGTTACAGTGTCCATACCTGCGCTGATGACAGGAATATTTAGCTTTAACGTTTTTGTAAGTTCTACAGATAAATCCACATCACGCGGAAGTACCTCAGACTTTGCTGGTACAAGCAGCACATCGTCGAACGTTAAGCCTTCTTTTGAAAATTTACTTTCCCACATTAGTAAATCCCCCTCTTTTCGGCAAAATATTATATGTAGATTATCAACTAGCCAAGAGCATGTCAAGGAAGCGGGAAAGAGTTGAAATATTTAGATAACGGAAAGGATTAAGAAATATACATGACATATCATGAGTGGAAAGACTTAGCGCTATTTTACTCCGTTGAATCAACCCAGAAATTTCTAGAAAAGGTTTATATCTTAAACGGTATTGACGATGCGAAAAAAAACTCTTTTAAAAACAGTGAACGGTTTATTTATTTCTTAAAGCATGCCGAATCGTTTTATAAACAAGCCGCATATTCTCCCTTAGAAATCAAACCGATTCTTTTATTTTATGGAATGGCACAGCTTATCAAAGCATGCTTAATTACACGTGATCCTCATTATCCAAGCCATACATCAGTACTGGCACATGGCGTAACAACAAGAAAACGAAAGAAACAAAATTATTGTTTTAGCGACGATGAAGTGAAAATACAACGGAATGGCCTATGCGTACATTTCATGAAACATTTATTCGGACAATCGGATATAGTAGATGAACGGTATACCATGAAAAAATTATTAATGGCCATTCCAGAACTTAGCGATATTTTCTACTTTCAGCAGAAAGAACGATTTATGACAAAAGTTGAGAAGGATAAGAACGAAATTTTTGTACCGGAGGAAGTAGTAATCAATTACAAAATGTCTGATTCAAGGTTTGCTGAATACATGTCCCATCATTATCAATGGTCTTTCACAAAAAAAAATGAACAAGGGCTGCTGTTCGAAATTTCACCACAAGACAAAGAGCCATGGACATCGACCAGCTTATTGTTTGACATGGAAAAGAACCAATATTATATCCCTTCTCAAAGGGAGCAATTTCTGAGGCTTCCCGAAATGACAATTCATTATTTGATTTTGTACAACGTTGGGATGATTGCAAGGTATGAAACAGAATGGTGGTATGAGTTATTAACACAGCATATAAGTGATGACTACGTGTTAATTCA
>NZ_JBBOUR010000001.1:0-1080000 GCF_038006165.1 Bacillus sp. FSL W8-1202 | reverse complement strand
TACTCATGCGCCCTATTCAGACTCGCTTTCGCTGCGGCTCCGCATCTTCTGCTTAACCTTGCACGGGATCGTAACTCGCCGGTTCATTCTACAAAAGGCACGCCATCACCCGTTAACGGGCTCTGACTACTTG
This sequence comes from Bacillus sp. FSL W8-1202, assembly GCF_038006165.1. Lineage (NCBI taxonomy): Bacteria > Bacillati > Bacillota > Bacilli > Caryophanales > Bacillaceae > Bacillus > Bacillus sp. FSL W8-1202. The sequence goes on along the minus strand of NZ_JBBOUR010000001.1, from coordinate 1,079,867 downwards.
TAGGCACACGGTTTCAGGATCTCTTTCACTCCCCTTCCGGGGTGCTTTTCACCTTTCCCTCACGGTACTGGTTCACTATCGGTCACTAGGGAGTATTTAGCCTTGGGAGATGGTCCTCCCGGATTCCGACGGAATTTCACGTGTTCCGCCGTACTCAGGATCCACTCAGGAGAGAACGAAGTTTTGACTACAGGGCTGTTACCTCCTATGGCGGGCCTTTCCAGACCTCTTCATCTACCTCGTTCCTTTGTAACTCCGTACAGAGTGTCCTACAACCCCAAGAGGCAAGCCTCTTGGTTTGGGCTAATCCCGTTTCGCTCGCCGCTACTCAGGGAATCGCATTTGCTTTCTCTTCCTCCGGGTACTTAGATGTTTCAGTTCCCCGGGTCTGCCTTCTCATATCCTATGAATTCAGATATGGATACCACTCCATTACGAGTGGTGGGTTTCCCCATTCGGAAATCTCCGGATCAAAGCTTGCTTACAGCTCCCCGAAGCATATCGGTGTTCGTCCCGTCCTTCATCGGCTCCTAGTGCCAAGGCATCCACCGTGCGCCCTTTCTAACTTAACCGTTAAAAAGAATCACTATGTGATATCTTGTATTACTTGAATGTGATGTCTACTGTTATCTAGTTTTCAAAGAACACGTTGGTGGAGCCTAGCGGGATCGAACCGCTGACCTCCTGCGTGCAAAGCAGGCGCTCTCCCAGCTGAGCTAAGGCCCCGTTATATAAGATGGTGGGCCTGAGTGGACTCGAACCACCGACCTCACGCTTATCAGGCGTGCGCTCTAACCAGCTGAGCTACAGGCCCATCTTAACTTATTCAAGGAACAAAGTTCCTTCAAAACTAAACAAGACAGGGAACGTTCTGTTTATAAGACCCAAGGTCTTATATTCCGTATAATATCCTTAGAAAGGAGGTGATCCAGCCGCACCTTCCGATACGGCTACCTTGTTACGACTTCACCCCAATCATCTGTCCCACCTTCGGCGGCTGGCTCCTAAAAGGTTACCTCACCGACTTCGGGTGTTACAAACTCTCGTGGTGTGACGGGCGGTGTGTACAAGGCCCGGGAACGTATTCACCGCGGCATGCTGATCCGCGATTACTAGCGATTCCAGCTTCACGCAGTCGAGTTGCAGACTGCGATCCGAACTGAGAACAGATTTGTGGGATTGGCTTAACCTCGCGGTTTCGCTGCCCTTTGTTCTGTCCATTGTAGCACGTGTGTAGCCCAGGTCATAAGGGGCATGATGATTTGACGTCATCCCCACCTTCCTCCGGTTTGTCACCGGCAGTCACCTTAGAGTGCCCAACTGAATGCTGGCAACTAAGATCAAGGGTTGCGCTCGTTGCGGGACTTAACCCAACATCTCACGACACGAGCTGACGACAACCATGCACCACCTGTCACTCTGCCCCCGAAGGGGACGTCCTATCTCTAGGATTGTCAGAGGATGTCAAGACCTGGTAAGGTTCTTCGCGTTGCTTCGAATTAAACCACATGCTCCACCGCTTGTGCGGGCCCCCGTCAATTCCTTTGAGTTTCAGTCTTGCGACCGTACTCCCCAGGCGGAGTGCTTAATGCGTTAGCTGCAGCACTAAGGGGCGGAAACCCCCTAACACTTAGCACTCATCGTTTACGGCGTGGACTACCAGGGTATCTAATCCTGTTCGCTCCCCACGCTTTCGCTCCTCAGCGTCAGTTACAGACCAGAGAGTCGCCTTCGCCACTGGTGTTCCTCCACATCTCTACGCATTTCACCGCTACACGTGGAATTCCACTCTCCTCTTCTGCACTCAAGTTCCCCAGTTTCCAATGACCCTCCCCGGTTGAGCCGGGGGCTTTCACATCAGACTTAAGAAACCGCCTGCGAGCCCTTTACGCCCAATAATTCCGGACAACGCTTGCCACCTACGTATTACCGCGGCTGCTGGCACGTAGTTAGCCGTGGCTTTCTGGTTAGGTACCGTCAAGGTACCGCCCTATTCGAACGGTACTTGTTCTTCCCTAACAACAGAGCTTTACGATCCGAAAACCTTCATCACTCACGCGGCGTTGCTCCGTCAGACTTTCGTCCATTGCGGAAGATTCCCTACTGCTGCCTCCCGTAGGAGTCTGGGCCGTGTCTCAGTCCCAGTGTGGCCGATCACCCTCTCAGGTCGGCTACGCATCGTTGCCTTGGTGAGCCATTACCTCACCAACTAGCTAATGCGCCGCGGGTCCATCTGTAAGTGGTAGCCGAAGCCACCTTTTATGTTTGAACCATGCGGTTCAAACAACCATCCGGTATTAGCCCCGGTTTCCCGGAGTTATCCCAGTCTTACAGGCAGGTTACCCACGTGTTACTCACCCGTCCGCCGCTAACATCAGGGAGCAAGCTCCCATCTGTCCGCTCGACTTGCATGTATTAGGCACGCCGCCAGCGTTCGTCCTGAGCCAGGATCAAACTCTCCGATAAATGGATCACAGGTTAAGTTCACCGCATCCTGCGGCGACACCTGTGTGGCCTGCGTCGTGCAGGCCCTAGTTTGACTGACTACGCACATCGCTGTGCGATTTATAAAAATGAATTAACAGGTACGTTTTGTCTTGTTTAGTTTTCAAAGAACTTTGCGTGCTTCTCTCGAAGCGACTACTTAATAGTAACATTTTTAGTTAACTAGGTCAATACTTTTTTGAAAAAGTTTTTACTAGTCATAATGGTCATGTTTGTGTCTTTAAAAAGACAACAGAAATGATTATACCATAATTTTTATGACTGTAAAGGGTTATGACACAAAAAAGCGCAGCTATTTCAGCTGCGCTTTTTCTCACACTTCTTCTTGTTCTTCTTCATTCTCATCTTCTTCGTTTTTCTCTACTAAAGCTACTGTAGCAACATGCTCTTCTTCTGCCATTCTGATGAGACGCACACCTTGAGTGACACGTCCGGTGATGGAGATATCATTGATGTCCATTCTGATGAGTACGCCGCTAGCTGTAATAATCATTAGATCCTCTTCACCTTTAGTAGCTTTCACTGCTACTAGTTGGCCGTTGTTCTCGGTGATTTTCGCTGTTTTGAGTCCTTTTCCGCCCCGGCTTTGGGTTCTGTACTCTTCAGCCGGAGTTCGTTTTCCGTACCCTTTTTCAGTTACGATAAGGACGTGTGATTCTTCCTCTAATATCTCCATGCCGACAACAACGTCGTCATCCGTCAGGGTGATGCCTTTTACGCCCGCCGCAGTTCTTCCCATCTCCCGGACATCTGTTTCAGGGAAACGGATCAGTAAACCGTTTTTCGTTCCAATGATGATTTGTTTTGTGCCGTCAGTCAGACGTACACCCATCAGTTCATCATCTTCACGAAGACCCAGAGCGATTAGACCATTGTTGCGGATATTAGCGAATTGAGATAGCGATGTTCGTTTTGAAACCCCATGCTTTGTAGTGAAGAAAAGGTAAAGCTCCGCATTGAATTCCGTGACTGGAATAATCGCGTTGATCCACTCACCCTTTTCTACCTCCAGCAGGTTAATAATCGGGATTCCTTTTGCCGTTCTGCCGTATTCAGGGATTTCATACCCTTTTGCACGATACACTTTCCCCTTGTTCGAGAAGAAGAGAATCGTGTCATGAGTTGACGTAGAGATCAAATGTTCAACGAAATCATCTTCGTTTGTTCCCATACCTTGTACACCTTTTCCGCCCCGTTTTTGACTGCGGTAAGTTGATGCAGGAAGACGTTTGACGTATCCGTTGTGCGTCAGAGTAACTACGATATTTTCTCTCTCGATGAGATCTTCATCTTCAATTGTCTCCAGTCCAGAAGTGACAATCTCAGTACGTCTTTCATCGTTAAAACGCTCTTTGATTTCCGTGAGTTCTTCACGAATGATCTCAAGCACTTTATATTCATTTGCCAAGATGTCTTTTAGCTCTGCAATTAATTTAACAAGAGATTGGTATTCTTCTTCAATCTTTTCACGTTCCAGTCCCGTTAAACGCTGGAGCCTCATGTCAAGGATCGCTTGTGCTTGCTTCTCTGTCAGTGAGAATTGTTCAATTAAGCCTGTTCTCGCAATTTCAGCCGTTTGAGAATTACGGATAAGGGAGATAACTGCATCGAGATGATCCAGTGCAACTCTCAATCCTTCCAAGATATGAGCTCTCGCTTCTGCTTTACGCAATTCATAAGCAGTACGGCGTCTAATGACAACTTTTTGATGGTCAAGGTAATGCTCCAAACATTGCTTAAGAGTTAAAACTTTCGGCTGGCCATCAACAAGTGCAAGGAGGTTGATGCCAAAAGATGTTTGTAGAGCAGTTTGTTTGTACAGATTATTTAAGATGACATTCGCATTGGCATCTCGTCTGATTTCAATGACAATTCTCATACCTGTACGATCTGACTCATCACGCAGATCTGTGATACCCTCTATCTTTTTGTCCCTTACGAGATCAGCAATTTTCTCAATTAATTTCGCCTTATTTACTTGGTAAGGTAACTCTGTAACGATAATTCTTTCTTTACCCGAAGATGTTTGTTCGATCTCAGCTTTTGCCCGGATCGTGATAGAGCCTCGGCCTGATTCGTATGCTTTCCGGATACCGCTGCGGCCCAAGATTTGACCCGCAGTCGGGAAATCAGGTCCTGGAATGACTTCCATAAGCTCTGGAATGGTAATGTCCGGATTCTCACTGACAGCAAGTACTCCGTCAATGATTTCTCCCAGCTGGTGCGGAGGAATGTTTGTTGCCATACCTACCGCAATGCCGGCAGCACCGTTCACGAGCAGATTCGGGAACCTTGAAGGCATAACGACAGGTTCTCTTTCTGACCCGTCATAGTTATCCTGGTAATCGATTGTGTCTTTTGTGATGTCACGAAGAATCTCCATTGAGATTTTAGACATTCTTGCTTCTGTATAACGCATGGCCGCCGCTGAGTCTCCGTCAACAGAACCGAAGTTTCCGTGACCGTCAACGAGCATATAACGGTAGTTGAAATCCTGAGCCATTCTGACCATGGATTCATATACCGCTGAATCACCGTGCGGGTGGTATTTCCCGATAACTTCTCCAACGATACGCGCGGATTTTTTATAAGGCTTGTCACTCGTCATGCCTAAATCATTCATTGCGTATAAAATCCGTCTATGAACCGGTTTTAAACCGTCTCGAACATCCGGAAGAGCACGGGACACGATAACGCTCATTGCATAATCCAAGAAGGACGTACGCATTTCCTGACTGATATTTATTTCACGAACTTGTGGTGTGTTTTGTTCACTCATTAAAAAACCTCCCTGAAGTATCACATGAAATATGTGGGAGTAGATTGTCCATTATGACCTTCAATACGATTTCACTATTCTCCATTATAGCAATAAACTTATGATTATACACATTAAATTGCTAGAATATATAGGTATTGCAAGCATTGCTGCATCTGATCTTGTTCAGAAAAAAGCCTTATTTCTTATTGGAAATAAGGCTTTTTATGATTAGATGTCAAGATTTTTAACGTATCTCGCATTCGCTTCTATGAAGTTTCGGCGCGGTTCTACTTTGTCGCCCATAAGCATTTCAAAAGTCTCGTCCGCATCCATTGCATCTTCAAGAGTTACCTGAAGAAGTGTTCTGGAGCTAGGATCCATGGTTGTCTCCCATAGTTGGGTGGCATTCATTTCACCAAGACCTTTGTAACGCTGCAGTCCAGGCTTAGGCGTTTGAGGAAGAGTTTTTAACAGCTCTTCAAGCTCCTTGTCATTGTATGCATATTCAACGCGTTTCCCCTGTTGAACCTTGTAGAGCGGCGGCTGCGCAATGTACACGTAGCCATTTTCGATAATTTGGCGCATATATCTGTAAAAGAACGTTAACAGCAGTGTTCTGATATGCGCGCCGTCAACATCGGCATCTGTCATAATGACAACTTTGTGATAACGGGCTTTCTCAAGGTTGAAGTCTTCCCCGATACCTGTGCCGAGCGCTGTGATCATAGAGCGAACTTCGTTGTTAGAAAGGATTTTATCCAGTCTGGCCTTTTCAACGTTTAGGATCTTACCTCTAAGCGGCAAAATGGCTTGGAAATGTCTGTCGCGTCCTTGTTTAGCAGATCCTCCGGCAGAGTCACCCTCTACGATATATAACTCGGAGATGCTCGGATCTTTTGAAGAGCAGTCCGCTAACTTACCGGGCAGGTTTGAAATTTCCAAAGCACTCTTACGGCGTGTTAGTTCACGCGCTTTTTTCGCAGCCATTCTTGCTCTTGCCGCCATTAAGCCTTTATCGACAATTTTTTTGGCCGCATCTGGATTTTCCAGCATAAATGTTTCCATCGCCGCAGAAAATAACGTATCGGTGATCGTCCGTGCTTCTGAGTTGCCCAGCTTTGTTTTCGTTTGGCCCTCAAACTGCGGATCAGGGTGTTTGATTGAAATAATCGCTGTCAGCCCTTCCCTTACGTCATCTCCGCTTAGGTTTGGATCATTTTCTTTAATAAGCCCTTTTTTTCTGGCGTAATCGTTGATAACACGAGTCAGGCCCGTTTTAAAGCCAGCTTCATGGGTACCGCCTTCGTACGTGTTAATGTTGTTTGTAAACGAGTAAATGTTGCTTGTGTAGCTGTCATTGTATTGCAAAGCTACTTCAACCGTTATGCCGTCCTTTTCGCCTTCAATGTAAATCGGCTCTTCATGGACAACCTCTTTAGAACGGTTTAAATACTCTACATAACTTTTAATTCCGCCTTCGTAATGGTATTCATTTTTGCGCTCTTGTCCTTCACGTTTATCTTCAATCGTGATGTTTACGCCCTTTGTTAAAAAGGCTAATTCACGGACGCGGTTGGCAAGCAGATCATAATCATACTCGGTTGTTTCTGTGAAAATTTCAGGGTCAGGAACAAAATGTGTCGTCGTTCCTGTATGATCCGTTTCGCCAATGATTTCAAGGTCTGTAACCGGAACTCCGCGTTTATAGGTTTGGCGGTGAATTTTACCGTCACGGTGAACCGTCACATCAAGCTCTGTTGATAGTGCGTTTACGACCGACGCACCTACACCGTGTAATCCTCCGGATACTTTATAGCCGCTTCCGTCAAATTTTCCTCCGGCATGAAGCACCGTCATAATGACTTCTACCGCAGGACGGCCCATTTTTTCATGAATACCGACTGGAATACCGCGGCCATTATCTACAACCGTGATACTGTTGTCTTTTTCGATTTGGATATTGATATCCGTACAATAACCGGCGAGGGCTTCGTCAATACTATTGTCGACAATTTCCCATACCAGGTGGTGAAGGCCTTTGCTGTTTGTCGAACCGATATACATCCCCGGTCTTTTACGAACAGCTTCCAATCCTTCTAGTACCTGTATCTGATTTTCATCATAACTGTTTTGCTGCTGTTCCATAGCCACGTCATTCACCTACACTTTTCTAAACGATATATTCGTGATAAAAAATTTCTAAGAATCTATTTCAAACATAAATTGCGCACGTTTTTTTAATGTGCTGGAAGATAAGGGAGAGTAATATATATTCTGAACCGTGACTACGATAGATTTGGGCGTGCCGTTTACGGAAGGCACCACCTTGTGTTTCTGTTTTTTCAGAAATTCTTCAACAATAGGCGACATGTTGGCTTTAAAGTCAAAAATGCCGACAATATCTCGTGTTGAAACCACAAAGTCATCACCTAAATGAATATACAATTGCTCACCTCATTTCTTCACTTCACTAACGCACCATTTTGTACACGGAACATTCCTGCTTGACGTAAGGTTTCGTGATCAATGCCATCAACGCTTGTCGTTGTGACAAACGTTTGTACACGGCCTTGGATCGTATGAAGCAAGTGTGACTGGCGATAATCATCCAGTTCACTCAGTACATCATCCAATAGTAAAATGGGATATTCTCCGATTTCTTCATGGATCAGGTCAATCTCCGCCAGCTTAAGGGACAACGCCGTCGTTCGCTGCTGTCCTTGAGAACCATACGTCTGCACATCGCGTCCGTTCACATAGAAAAGAACATCGTCACGATGAGGCCCTGACAGCGTCACGCCACGCTCAATTTCTTTTTCTCTTAATTTAGAAAACGCTTCTTGATAGCTATCTCCTATTTTCGACAAATCTAGGGGATCTGATACCTCAAGAGCTGTATGGTATTTCAGGGTCAGTTCTTCAAGCCCTCTTGAGATGCCTGCATGGATGGGCTGCGCCCATTTCTCGAGCTGTGCTGTAAACTGCAGGCGTTTTACGACGACTTTTGCTGCAACTTCTACAAGCTGATCGGTCAGAACATCGAGCATCGTCCGGTCAGTTTGTTTTCTTGTTTGCAGCTGTTTCAAAAAATGATTCCGCTGGGAAAGGATTTTCTGGTAAAGAGAAAGATCATGAAGGTAGACGGGAGAAACCTGTCCGATTTCCATGTCAAGAAACCGCCTTCTCACTTGAGGGCTTCCCTTTACAAGATTTAAATCTTCCGGCGCGAACATAATGGTGTTGAGGGCCCCGACATACTGGCTGAGCTTTTGCTGTTCAATATGATTGACCTTGCCCTTTTTACCCTTTTTGGAGATGACGAGCTGCATCGGGATCGCCCCGTTTTGCTTCATCACTCTTCCCTCTATTTTAGCATAGTCTTTGTCCCACCGTATAAGTTCTTTGTCATTTGATGTCCGGTGCGATTTCGCCATGGACAAGACATAGATCGCCTCCATGAGGTTTGTCTTCCCCTGGGCGTTTTCTCCGATGATCACATTTACTTTATTTTTAAATTGAAGTTCAGCATGGTCGTAGTTGCGGTAAGATGTCAGTTCTAAGTTCTGGATATACAATCAGTGTCACCCGCTTTAATTGACGACTTGAAATGAACCAAATCCTTCAATCTCTACCACATCTCCAACATACAGCTTTCTGCCCCGGCGGTTGTCCGGCTCATCGTTCACAAGCACTTCATGCTCGCTTAAAAACCACTTCGCCATACCGCCAGACTGAATCACATCGGCTAATTTTAAGAATTGTCCGAGTGTAATCATCTCTGTATCAATTGAAATCGGATTTGCCATTATATCGACCTCTTTCAAATATCACTAATATCTAATTGTACTAAAAAAAAACGAATTAGGGAAAGGGAAAACTTGTCGGAGCAGATACCGAATAGAAAAGCTGCCGACGGGTCGGCAGCAGTGTATCGGATTAATAGGTTCTGACAGGGAGGATAAGCTGTACAATCGTTTCATCATTCGGCGTGCGAATTAAGAAAGGTCTCATTGCGCCTGTAAAGCTTACGCGTATTTCTGCTCCTTCAAGCACCTTTAGTGCATCCAGCATATATTTTGGACTAAAAGAGATATTTAATTCCTCACCTTCAATTTGATCCGCAGCAATTGCTTCCACAACTTTACCGATTTCCGGGGAGTTGGAAGAAATTTCAATGGATTCAGCCGGTTTTGCGGACAGTTTTACAACGTTGTTGCGTCCCTCTCTAGCTAAAAGAGATGCACGATCAATGGCCTGAAGGAATTCTTTTGTGTTCACAATAATTTCTGTTTTGCTGTCTTGCGGAATCAGGCTGGTTGTGTCTGGATAATTCCCGTCCAGAAGCCGTGAGAAGAATAAGACGTTTTTCGCTTTAAACAGAACTTGGGTTTCTGTGATGACGATATCTACAAGTTCTTGGTTGTCATCTAAAATCTTGCTGAGTTCAGTTAAACTTTTTCCCGGAATCACGACGTTATAAGATCTGTCTTCTGGAATATCAAGTTTGGCCTTTCTTAATGCAAGACGGTGGCTATCCGTTGCAGTGCATAATAATTCACTTTGCTCCACTTTCCAGTTTACACCTGTCAAGATAGGGCGTGTTTCTGAGGTGGACACTGCAAATACTGTTTGTCTGATTAGATTTTTTAACAAATCAGTTGGGATCTGAATCGCATGATGCTCTTCAATCTGCGGCAAGTGCGGATACTCATCAGCATCCAGTCCGTTTAGATTAAATTCAGCTTTACCAGAACGGATAATCGTCAAATACTGATTTTGGACTTCGATTTCTACAGTTGCCATCGGCAATTTTTTTACAATTTCACTAAAAAAGCGAGCCTGTAAAACGATGCTTCCGGGCTGTTCAATAGTGACGATTTCTTTATCTCCTTCTTCTTTTGGAATGAAGGATTCAATAGAAATATCTGAGTCACTCCCTGTAAAGGATACTCCATCATCTGATGCAACAATTTTAATACCAGTCAGAATGGGAATCGTGGTTCTGGATGAAACTGCTTTTAATACATCTTGGACACTTTCAACAAGACGATCTTTTTGAATCGTGAATTTCATTTTTATCCTCCTAACGGATAATGTATTAATATATATATTTATAAAAAATAGTAGAAGTAATAGTAGGGCCTGTGGATTTGTGGATAAGTTGTGAAAAAGACAGGAAACACAGCCTATCCACATGTGGACAGACTGTGTATGACTTCCGGAAAGTTATTCACACTTTCCCCGATTGATCCCCGGTCCTGCTATTTAAGCTGTTCTTTAATTTCTTTTACATGCTGCTGAAGCTGTTCATCATCTGCCAGCAGTTTCGAAATTTTTTCATGCGCATGAATAACGGTCGTATGATCACGTCCTCCAAACTCTTCACCGATTTTAGGAAGAGAGGAATCAGTCATTTCCCTTGATAAGTACATGGCGATTTGACGCGGAAAAGCTACTGACTTTGTCCGTTTTTTTGCTTTGAAATCCTCGAGTTTAATATTAAATTGCTGGCCTACTACCCTCTGAATTTCTTTTATCGTAATGACTTTCGGTTTTGAGGAAGGAATAATATCTTTCAACGCCTCAGCGGCCAGATCAGCATTAATATCTTTATTAATTAAAGATGAATAAGCGACAACTCTGATTAATGCTCCTTCGAGTTCCCGAATATTGCTGTCGATTTGATTCGCGATGTAAAGCATAACCTCGTTCGGAATATCGAGGCCTTCTGCTTTGGCTTTTTTTCTTAAAATCGCAATTCTCGTTTCTAGATCAGGCGGTGTGATATCTGTAATAAGTCCCCATTCAAAACGTGAGCGCAATCTGTCCTCAAGTGTCGGAATTTCCTTTGGCGGTCGGTCACTTGAAATGACGATTTGTTTGCTTTCTTCGTGCAATGTGTTAAATGTATGGAAAAATTCTTCCTGGGTTTGTTCTTTCCCCGCTAAAAATTGAATATCATCTATCAAAAGCACATCAACATTTCGATAGCGATTGCGGAAGTCGACGGCTTTATTATCTCGGATAGAGTTGATGAATTCGTTTGTAAATTTCTCAGAAGACAGATAAACCACTTTGGCAGAAGGATTATGATCTATTACATAATGGCCGATCGCATGCATTAAGTGTGTTTTCCCTAAGCCGACGCCCCCATAGATAAATAAAGGGTTGTAAGCTTTCGCGGGTGCTTCCGCTACTGCGAGGGAAGCAGCGTGTGCAAATCGGTTTCCAGATCCGATGACAAAAGTATCAAAAGTATATTTTGGATTGAGCATATTTTGAGGAAAATCAGATGTATCTTCTTTGACCGCTTTTTTGACTTGCGGTTTCGGCATAAAGTCCTCAACATCTTGATTTTGAGGAATGACAAACTTAATGCTCAATTCTTCCCCGGTTAATTCATATATAGTATCTGCAATCAGATGCAAGTATCTGGACTCCAGCCAGTCTCTGGCAAATTCATTGGGAGCCGTGATCGTTAATGTATCGCCTTGCAGTGAGTGGGCTTTGGTTGACTTCATCCAAGTCTCAAAACTCGGTTTGCTCAACTTTTTTTCGATTTGAGCAAGGGCTTGGTTCCACAGGTCTAATATATTTTCCATCTTCCGGCACGTCCCTCCTTTTCATAGAAAATGTTGTCTTTCTCTGTTATAGAACACAAAAAAAGAGCAAATGGCGCTTACCATTCGTACACATTAAATGTTGAAAACATATAATATAGTAGATAAATAGCTTTTCGACAAATTTCACAACTTGTGGACAACCTTCTACACAAGCTGTGTGAAATCAATCCACAACTTATCCACACTTTGTGGATAAAGAGGAAAGGTAGGATTAGTAATCAAGAGTTAAAACACAAATATAATACCAAAATAAACGAGAGCTTGCAATGGTTGTCACAATCTTATCCACAAAGCGGACAACCTGTTGAAAAAGCCTTGTCCACAGGGGTTGGTAATGTGAAAATGTTGTCGATAACCTCTGTGGATACTAAAAAAAGCCGAAAAAGATATCCACATGCGTGATTTTAGGGGCAAATTATTTGGATTTGTCTTTTTTCCGTAAAATTAAGGAATCTAAAAAATAAGGTTTCGAAAGTTGAAAAGGTATGGTATCCTATTATGGTTGCAAGAAATAAAAGCACTAGTGAAGTTGACAATGAATAGGTAACGCAAATATAATAAGTAAGACTGTCTTTAACAGCTATTCCTCGAGGGAGGTGTCATAAATGAAAAGAACATTCCAACCGAATAACCGTAAACGCAGCAAAGTTCATGGCTTCAGAAGCCGTATGAGTTCAAAAAACGGTCGTCTAGTTTTAGCACGCCGTCGCCGCAAAGGCAGAAAAGTATTATCAGCTTAGGCCACTGAATAATGTCAGTGGTCTTTTTTCACGTTATGGGAAAAGATAGATGTGATGCGTAATGAACCGGGGCATGCTTCCTGGTTCAGATGCATCTCATGTTCATAATAAATTTTAAAAGTTTCTGCCAGCCAGTATCGGAGTGAGTCATTTGAAGAAGCGAAATCGTTTAAAGAAAAATGAAGATTTTCAAAAAGTGTTTAAACATGGGACATCAGTTGCAAACCGCCAGTTTGTCTTATATACGCTTGATCAGCCTGAAAATGATGAACTGCGTGTCGGGCTTTCCGTCAGCAAAAAAATTGGCAATGCTGTGATGCGAAATCGGATCAAACGTTTGATTCGGCAGGCCTTTCTTGAAGAGAAAGAGAGACTGAAGGAAAAGGATTACATCATTATTGCCAGAAAACCGGCGAGCCAGCTGACATTTGAGGAAACGAAAAAAAGTTTGCAGCATCTATTCAGAAAGTCTTCATTATATAAGAAATCTTCGTCAAAGTAGGCATCACCACGCTTTCTTACAACTTTTAAAAGCGCTTCCTTTCTGGTTGATCAGAAAAAGACACCATTTAAAACTGAAAGATGCTAAAATACATACAAGTATGCTTTGCAATAAAAGAGTGTAAAGATTAATTATAGGAGGAAATGTTGTTGAAAAGGAGAATAGGGTTGCTATTAAGTATGGTTGGCGTATTCATGCTTTTGGCTGGATGCTCGAGTGTGAAAGAGCCGATTACTGCAGATAGTCCGCATTTCTGGGACAAGTACGTAGTATATCCATTGTCTGAGCTCATTACGTATGTAGCGAAATTGACGGGAGATAACTACGGGCTTTCAATTATTCTAGTTACCATTTTAATTCGTTTATTAATTTTACCGCTGATGATTAAGCAGCTGAGAAGTTCGAAAGCGATGCAGGCTTTACAGCCGGAAATGCAAAAGCTTAAAGAAAAATACAGCTCAAAGGATCAAAAAACGCAGCAAAAGCTTCAGCAGGAAACAATGGCTTTATTCCAAAAGCATGGTGTCAATCCATTGGCGGGATGTTTCCCGATTTTGATCCAGATGCCGATTTTAATTGGATTCTATCATGCGATCATGAGAACCCAGGCGATTTCAGAGCATAGCTTCTTATGGTTTGACTTAGGAGAAAAAGATCCTTACTATATTCTTCCTATCGTTGCCGGTGTCGCTACATTTGTTCAGCGAAAACTGATGATGGCGGGCAATGCGCAGCAAAATCCGCAAATGGCGATGATGCTTTGGATTATGCCAATTATGATTATCGTATTTGCGATCAACTTCCCGGCGGCTCTTTCTCTTTATTGGGTAGTCGGTAACTTGTTTATGATTGCGCAAACTTTCCTCATTAAAGGACCTGATATTAAAAAAAATCCTGAGCCGCAAAAAGCCGGAGGAAAGAAAAAGTGAGGAATGTGACTGCTGCAGGGCGAAATGTCGATGAAGCAGTACAGTCCGGATTGCAAGAGCTGGGATTAACGAAGGATAAGGTAGAAATTATTCTTATTGAAGAGGGAAACAAAGGGTTTCTCGGCATTTTCGGCAAAAAGCCTGCGATCGTAAAGCTGGTTGAAAAGATTGATCCGATTCAGCAAGCGAAGTTATATCTTCAAACGATCGCCGAAGCCATTGCCGGGAAGTCTGATGTGACTGTTCAAGAAAGCAAAAAGACAGTGAGATATCATATAACAGGTGAAAAGGCAGCATTGTTGATTGGGAAAAGAGGACAAACCTTAAACGCCCTTGAAACTTTGACACAGCTTGCCCTTAACCGTTATCCAGGCCAATATAAAAATGTGACGGTGGATGCAGAAAACTATCGTTTGAAAAGAAAAGAAACACTGAGCCAGCTGGCCATCAAGCTTGCTGACCAAGTTTTGAAAACGAAAAAATCCATCCAGCTTGAGCCCATGCCGTCCAGCGAAAGAAAAATTATTCACGATACTCTTTCTGGATATGCAAACCACCAGATCAAAACATATTCAATGGGTGAAGGCGAAAATCGTCATCTCGTTATTTCCCATAAAAGATAGCATAAAACCGAAGTCCGATAAAAATTGGATTTCGGTTTTTTTGTATCCGAAAAATCTACTTTTCCTAGTAATATCAAGGTTTTGCCGTTTAAGTTTTTTCTTTTTAGGTGTATCCTGTTGATAAAAAGGAAGTTCAGGAAATAAAATTAATTGTTATTCACATGTGGATAAGTTAAAGTAATAAGGGACGAATTTCTATTTCTGTGGATAACAAATCTTCCACTTCGAACCAAACTATGTTATCTTTTAGTTTTGGCATAATAAAAATTTTTTTATATAGATGAAGTATAAGTAAAGAGAGGTGAACAACATGGATACAATTGCGGCAATTTCCACACCGATGGGAGAAGGCGCGATTGCGATTGTACGGTTGAGCGGACCAGAAGCCATTCAAATCGCAGATAAAATTTATAAGGGACCGAAGGGGAAAACACTCAGCTCGGTCGAATCACATACGATTCATTATGGTCATATCGTAGACAGACCTTCGGATCGTGTCGTTGAGGAAGTAATGGTATCAGTGTTAAAAGCGCCGAGAACTTTTACACGGGAAGATGTTATCGAGATAAACTGTCACGGGGGAATTGTGACTGTGAACCAAGTGCTTCAGCTTGCATTAAGAGAGGGAGCGAGACTGGCAGAGCCTGGTGAATTTACGAAACGTGCGTTTTTAAACGGCCGAATCGATCTTTCACAGGCGGAAGCGGTTATGGACTTAATCAGAGCGAAAACGGACCGGGCAATGAACGTTGCTATGAATCAAATGGAAGGGCGTCTTTCTGCTTTGGTGCGCCGTTTGCGCAGTGAGATTTTAGAAACACTGGCCCATGTTGAGGTGAATATCGATTATCCGGAGTATGATGATGTAGAGGAAATGACGCATCAGATTTTAGTCGAAAAGGCAACCGCCGTGAAAAAGGAAATTGAGACGCTGCTGAGGACTTCTGAGCAAGGAAAAATCTTACGTGAAGGTCTTTCTACCGTCATTATCGGCCGGCCAAACGTAGGAAAATCATCTCTTCTGAACAGCCTCGTTCATGAGGCAAAAGCCATTGTAACCGATATTCCCGGAACGACACGGGATGTGATTGAGGAATACGTGAATGTAAGGGGCGTCCCGCTTCGTCTGGTTGATACAGCAGGTATTCGTGAAACAGAGGATATTGTTGAGCGAATCGGTGTTGAACGTTCTCGCCAGGTTCTAAAGGAAGCGGACCTGATTTTACTTGTGCTTAATTATAGTGAAGAGCTTTCTGATGAAGACGTGAAGCTTTTTGAAGCCGTTGAGGGCATGGATGTTATCGTGATTTTGAATAAGACTGACCTTGAGGCGAAGATTGACACTGAACGTGTCCGTGAGCTTGCCAATGGACGTCCAGTTGTTACGACATCTCTTTTAAAAGAGGAAGGCATCAATGATCTGGAAGAAGCGATTCAATCATTGTTCTACACGGGTGCCATTGAAAGCGGTGATCTGACTTATGTCAGCAACACACGTCACATCTCTATTTTACAGCAAGCAAAACGCGCCATTGAAGATGCGCTTAGCGGCATCGAACAGGATGTCCCGATCGACATGGTGCAAATTGACCTTACAAGATGCTGGGAGCTTTTAGGGGAAATCATTGGAGATTCTGTCCACGAAAGTTTAATTGATCAGCTCTTTTCACAATTCTGTTTAGGAAAATAATAAAAGGAGGAACTAGAATCATGGGGTATGAAGCAGGCCAATACGATGTGATTGTGATTGGCGCCGGGCATGCCGGTGTTGAGGCTGCCCTCGCATCTGCACGCCAAGGCGCCAAAACGCTTGTCTTGACCATCAACCTAGATATGGTTGCATTTATGCCATGTAATCCGTCTGTCGGCGGCCCCGCAAAAGGGATTGTCGTCCGCGAAATTGACGCGCTCGGCGGAGAAATGGGAAGAAACATCGATAAAACACATATTCAAATGAGAATGCTGAATACAGGAAAAGGTCCTGCGGTTCGTGCATTGCGTGCGCAAGCAGACAAATTCCAATATCAGCACGAAATGAAAAATACGCTTGAAAAAGAACCAAACTTAACATTGCTGCAAGGAATTGTGGAGCGGCTGATCGTTGAAGACGGCGAATGCCGAGGCGTTATTACACAAACAGGCGCATATTATCGTGCGAAAGCAGTTGTCATGACGACAGGGACATATTTAAGAGGACGTATCATTCTTGGCGATCTGTCTTACTCAAGCGGCCCGAATAACCAGCAGCCTTCTATTAAGCTTTCTGAGCATTTGGAGGAACTCGGTTTTGACCTTGTTCGTTTTAAAACAGGTACGCCGCCTCGCGTTAAAAGCGACACGATTGATTACAGCAAAACGGAAATTCAGCCTGGTGACGATGTGCCTCGCGCTTTTTCATATGAAACAGTGGAATATATCACAGATCAGCTCCCTTGCTGGCTGACATATACAAGCCCTGAGACACATGAGATTATTGACAGCAACCTGCACCGTTCACCGATGTATTCCGGTATGATCAAAGGTACGGGCCCAAGATACTGCCCATCCATTGAAGATAAAGTTGTACGATTTAATGATAAACCGCGTCACCAGATCTTCCTTGAGCCGGAAGGCAGAAATACACAGGAAGTCTATGTCCAAGGTTTATCTACAAGTCTTCCAGAAGACGTACAGCAAAGAATGCTTGCAACGATTCCTGGACTTGAAAACGTGCAAATGATGAGAGCCGGCTATGCGATCGAGTATGATGCAATCGTACCGACACAGCTCTGGCCGACACTTGAAACAAAAAAAATCACAAACCTTTACACTGCAGGCCAAATTAACGGAACTTCCGGTTATGAAGAAGCTGCGGGACAAGGGATTATGGCGGGAATCAATGCAGGACGAAAAGCGCTTGGAAAAGAAGAAGTGATTTTAAGCCGTTCTGACGCCTATATTGGTGTTCTGATTGATGACCTTGTGACAAAAGGTACCAATGAGCCATATCGTCTTTTGACATCACGTGCGGAATACAGATTGCTGCTTCGCCATGACAATGCTGATTTGCGTCTGACAGAAATCGGACACCGCATTGGATTGATTTCTGATGAGCGCTATGCGGCTTTTGAGAAGAAAAAAGCGGCGATCGAGGCGGAGAAAAAACGTCTTCATTCTGTAATTATCAAGCCGTCTCCGGAAAATCAAGAATATATCCGTTCTCTTGGCGGAAGCGAATTGAAAGATGGAGTTCGCGGCACAGACTTGATGAAGCGTCCTGAAATGAACTATGAAACAGTCACAAAACTGGCGCCGCCAGAAGTGCCAGTTCCTCAAGACGTGGCAGAACAAGTAGAAATCCAAGTGAAATATGAAGGATATATTGAAAAATCTCTTCAGCAAGTGGAAAAACTGAAGAAGATGGAAAATAAAAAAATTCCAGACCGAATTGATTATGACGCAATTAAGGGGATTGCGACCGAGGCGCGTCAAAAACTGAAAAATGTACGGCCTTTGTCTGTTGCCCAAGCTTCCCGCATTTCCGGTGTAAACCCGGCGGACATTTCAATTCTATTGGTGTATTTAGAGCAGGGACGCATTGCGAAGATAGCCGAATAGAAAGGATGACGGCATGAATATTGAAGAATTCACTTCTGGTTTGGCGGAAAAAGGGATCTCCCTTTCTCCCCGTCAGCTGGAGCAATTTGAGCTGTATTACGACATGCTGGTTGAATGGAACGAAAAAATCAATCTGACTTCAATAACAGAGAAAAAAGAAGTGTATTTAAAGCATTTTTATGATTCCATTACAGCTGCTTTTTATGTCGACTTCAATCAGGTGAACACGATTTGTGATGTCGGAGCGGGAGCGGGTTTTCCAAGTCTGCCGATAAAAATATGCTTTCCGCACCTCAATGTTACAATCGTGGATTCACTGAATAAACGGATCACGTTTTTAGAAAAGTTATCTGAGGCTTTGCAATTGGAGAATACAACATTCTGCCATGACAGAGCTGAAACGTTCGGGCAACGGAAAGACGTGCGTGAAAGCTATGATATTGTGACAGCGCGAGCAGTTGCGAGATTATCTGTTTTGAGTGAGCTTTGCTTGCCTCTGGTGAAGAAAAACGGTTTATTTGTTGCTTTAAAAGCCGCATCAGCTGAAGAAGAACTGAATGCAGGCAAAAAAGCAATCACGACGCTTGGAGGAGAACTTGAGAATATCCATTCTTTTAAGCTGCCTATTGAAGAAAGCGATCGTAATATTATGGTGATACGCAAAATAAAAAATACACCTAAGAAGTATCCAAGAAAACCGGGAACTCCTAATAAATCGCCAATTGAAGGGTAATTTAGACAGCCTGATATGACAATACCATCATATTTTCATCAAAATTGATGGATGTACAGCAGGAAAAACCATGAGAAAATAGAATTATAAAAATGGCAGTTTTTAAAGGTGGTGTAGGTACATGAAGCATTCATTCTCTCGTTTCTTCGGGCTTGGTGAGAAGGAACAGGAGCCGGAGATTGCTGAACATGATACAAACAAAGAAGAGATTCTGGAAATACCGGTAAATGCTATCGTTCCCAACCGTTTTCAGCCACGCACCATTTTCTCAGATGAAAAAATCAAAGAGTTAGCAATGACCATTCATACACACGGCATTATTCAGCCGATTGTTGTAAGGCATACAGAAGAAGAAGGCCAATACGAACTCATTGCAGGTGAAAGACGCTGGAGAGCGGTGCAATCGCTTGAGTGGGAAAAGATTCCGGCAATTATTAAGGATTTTTCCGACACGGAAACCGCTTCTGTGGCGTTAATCGAAAACTTGCAGCGGGAAGAACTGTCTTCTATTGAGGAAGCGCATGCTTATGCTAGGCTGCTTGAGCTGCATGATTTAACACAGGAGGCACTCGCACAGCGCTTAGGAAAAGGGCAGTCTACAATCGCGAATAAGCTTCGGTTATTAAAGCTGCCTCAGCCGGTCCAAGAGGCGATTATGGAGAAGAAAATCACCGAGCGCCATGCCAGAGCGCTGATTCCGCTGAAACAGCCTGAGCTCCAAGTCACACTGCTCACAGAGATTATTGAGAAAAGTTTAAATGTAAAGCAGACGGAAGACCGCGTGGTGAAAATGCTGGAGCAAGGCCAGAGAAAACCAAAGCCGAGACGCAAAGCATTCAGCAGAGATACAAGAATTGCGATGAACACGATTCGCCAGTCACTATCAATGGTGGAAGACAGCGGTGTAAAATTGAATACAGAAGAAGAAGAATTTGAAGAATATATTCAATTAACGATTCGCATACCAAAATAGAAGCTCTCCTGAAAAACAGGAGAGCTTTTTATATTTTCAATAAAAGGTAATCACTTACTTTTAGTGAAAATTATTATATTAGAATTCTTTTCTTTGAGTTTGTGGATAAACTCTTCAGATTTTTGCGGTGAAATTACTGCATGTCCCCATCCCCCCTGATAATATATTGTGATGGCATGGCGAGAGCCGATCAGACGAAAACCGGACCATAGTTTCTTTTTTTGAACGACTTTATCGATTTTTTCATAAGGAATTTGATGTTTGATCAATCCGGCTTTAATGATCAGATGGTGTTCCTTCAATACATATTTTAGGTCAATAAAGCTCCAAATGATGAGTCCATTTAAAAGAGTCAGCAGAATAAAAATGATCCAGCCGGAAACTCTCATATTTCCCAGCACAAAAGGAACAATGGCATCTGCTTGTATCAGTAATATGAGAAACACAATCATCAGCGTAACGGGTACATCTCTCTTCGTTTGATAAACCATTTTCTCACCATCCTGTTTCCACGTTCTGTACTGTGACTTCTTCTTTTTTTCTTTAAGAAATTCCTTTTTTAAGTCAAAAAAACATAGAAATTGCAGAATTTATAAGAGAAAGCATAAAGCGTGCTTGAATTTTCAATTATTTCCCTTCTGATTCGGAACAAAATGATGAAAAAAATGAAACGCTTTAATCTTTTTTTGATAGAATAGAAGCAAGATAGTACATGTTCATGTGAAAGTAGGTGACATCGTGGGAAAAATCATAGCAATTACGAACCAAAAAGGCGGGGTCGGCAAAACAACGACGTCTGTCAACCTTGGGGCATGTTTGGCTTACATAGGGAAAAGGGTTCTGCTGGTAGATATTGATCCGCAGGGAAATGCGACAAGCGGATTAGGGATTGAAAAAGCCGATGTAGAGCAGTGTGTGTACGATATTTTAGTAGATGATGCAGATGTAATAGATATTATTAAAGCAACGACAGTAGAGAACTTGGATGTGATTCCTGCGACGATTCAGCTTGCAGGGGCTGAAATCGAGCTGGTTCCTACAATATCAAGAGAAGTGAGATTGAAGAGAGCGCTTGAAGCAGTAAAGCAAAATTATGATTATATTATCATTGATTGTCCGCCGTCATTGGGCCTGCTGACGATTAACGCCCTTACTGCCTCGGATTCCGTTGTGATTCCTGTACAGTGCGAATATTATGCCTTGGAGGGTCTCAGCCAGTTATTAAATACAGTACGTCTTGTGCAAAAGCATTTGAATACTGATTTAATGATTGAAGGTGTATTGCTGACAATGCTTGATGCCCGGACAAACCTTGGCATTCAAGTGATTGAAGAGGTTAAAAAGTATTTTAGGGATAAAGTATATAAGACAGTTATTCCGCGTAATGTCCGTCTGAGTGAGGCACCGAGTCACGGAAAACCCATCATTTTATACGATCCGCGGTCAAGAGGTGCGGAAGTATATTTAGATTTAGCAAAGGAAGTGGCTGCGAATGGCTAAAGGCCTTGGAAAAGGGATTAATGCGTTATTTAATCAGGTAGATTTGTCTGAAGAGACAGTTGAAGAAATTAAAATTGCCGATTTACGCCCTAATCCTTATCAGCCAAGAAAACACTTTGATGACGAGGCATTAGCTGAACTAAAAGAATCTGTGCTGCAGCATGGCATTCTTCAGCCGCTTATCGTCAGAAAATCTTTAAAAGGCTATGATATTGTTGCGGGTGAACGGCGTTTTCGAGCGGCAAAGCTGGCAGGTTTAGATACAGTTCCGGCCATTGTCCGTGAATTATCAGAGGCGTTAATGAGGGAAATTGCTTTATTAGAAAACCTTCAGCGTGAAGATTTATCTCCGCTTGAAGAGGCTCAGGCATATGACTCCTTGTTGAAACACTTAGACCTCACGCAAGAGCAGCTTGCCAAACGTCTTGGGAAAAGCAGACCGCATATTGCGAATCATTTAAGACTGCTGACACTGCCAGAAAATATTCAGCAGCTTATTGCCGAAGGTACGCTTTCTATGGGACATGGACGCACGCTTCTTGGCTTGAAAAACAAAAATAAGCTTGAACCGCTGGTACAAAAAGTGATTGCGGAGCAGCTCAATGTTCGCCAGCTTGAGCAGCTGATTCAGCAGTTGAATCAGAATGTTCCACGTGAAACAAAGAAAAAAGAACCTGTGAAAGATGCGGTTCTAAAACAACGGGAATCCTATCTCCAAAATTATTTTGGAACAACAGTTAATATTAAAAGACAGAAGAAAAAAGGCAAAATCGAAATTGAATTTTTCTCTAATGAAGACCTTGACCGGATTTTAGAGCTTTTGTCTGAACGAGAATCGTAAATGAAGAAACCATCTTTCAAGCGAAGATGGTTTTTGTTTTATATGCGCCCAGTGAGCCTTTGCAACGGGTTAAGGCGTTCTTGCCTCCACTCTGTCCGATCTGTTAAACTCAATCCTTCCGCGAGAACATTGGCCATATTCATGACCAAGTTGAGTCTTGTATTTTGCAATACAAAATATTCCATGAAACCGCTAACATTCACGATTCCGTTAATATGAAGATCTCCCACTTCAGGAAGGTCTTTTTGTACACCGGCTCCGGGCTTTAATGGCCCGTCCCCGATTTGAAATGAACCCACACTCTTAACGCGGCCTAAACATGCATCGACTGCTATAACAAATGGGTTTTTATGTAATTTATGAATGTCATTGATTTTATCCTTCATGTTCACAGCATGGACGGGGTCAGATAAGGTTCCGTAGACATGGAATCTGGTGAGCTGCATCTGTTTGAGTTTCATTCCTACGAGCGGGCCCAATGAATCACCGGTTGAACGGTCTGTTCCGATACAAACCACAACAATTGGTTTGCCGGCAGCTTTACGTAGGGATGAAGAAAGGATGGTTTGGATTTGTTTTGCCGCTGCAGCATCTGTATGTGAAACAT
This sequence comes from Bacillus sp. FSL W8-1202, assembly GCF_038006165.1. Lineage (NCBI taxonomy): Bacteria > Bacillati > Bacillota > Bacilli > Caryophanales > Bacillaceae > Bacillus > Bacillus sp. FSL W8-1202. The sequence goes on along the minus strand of NZ_JBBOUR010000001.1, from coordinate 1,056,933 downwards.
ATTGCTTTACTCGTTCCTGAGAGGAAAAAAGCCCGCCTTTTCGATTCATGGGTTTCACTTCCTTGTTATAGTAGGTAACAGAATTGCTATGGTGTGTGTTTCGTTATGTAAGGTTGTTTACAGTATATCCAGCAGTACGGTTTTTTATGCTTTGTGTATGGCACCGGAGATTTTAAAAAAGTAGAGGGCATGATATGAATGGTTAGTGGGCGATTACAAGTATTGTCCCCCATTGCTTCGATCATGATCAAGCAATGGTCTGCTTATGAAACACTTGAATAGGTAGGAATGGTTATAAAAAAGTGAAGAGTGAAGTGCACTTCTTCATTCCGCGCGGACAAACAAATAAATATCTCTTTTTAGACTGCCGTATTAGCAGTCTTTTTTTATGTGTATTTCGTATGATAATTTCACCTTGTATTTAAATGTCTATGAAAATATGGCATGTTTGCTTTCTTTTATTTATATAGTAACAATAACGGGAACAAGCTGAACTTTGTCTATGAGGTGATAGTGTTGTGGAGAGCCGGAATGAAGTGGATGCTGCTCATATTAGGGAGCCTGATCGGGGCCGGATATGCGAGCGGTCAGGAGATATGGCAGTTTTTTGGGGCGGAAAGCGGACTTGCTATTGTGCTGTTTACAATCATGTTCATTTTCTCGTCTTATATTGTGATGAAAATCAGTTTTAAGGTTCAATCCACTCATTTTCTGCCGGTTCTGGAGCATTTAATGGGTTGTCTGCTCTTATATCCTATTTTGAGTAAATGGAAATAAGAGGATGTATTTCTTTTCAGGTATCTTGATTGCTCTTATGATCAGTTTTTTTGTACAATAGATACAGCAGTTTAGGAAAAGAGGTGAAGGGTCTTGGCGGATAAAGACTTTGGCCTGAATGATATCGTAGAAATGAAAAAACCGCATCCATGCGGAGCGAACAGCTGGAAAATTATACGCATGGGAATGGATATTCGAATTAAGTGTGAGGGATGCTCTCACAGTGTGATGATTCCGAGAAGAGAATTTGAAAGAAAACTAAAAAAAGTACTAGTCAAGCATGAGGAGCCTACTTCATAAATAGGCCGACACTCATGCTTTTTCATATAGAAGGTAAGGAGAAGACGGCGATGAGCAAAGTGCATCAGTCGGCATGTCCGCTGAATTGTTGGGACAGCTGCGGCTTTTTGGTGACTGTTGATGATGGAAAGGTAACAAAAGTGGACGGAGATCCAAACCATCCGATTACGGAAGGTAAAATCTGCGGCCGCGGCAGAATGCTTGAGACAAAAACAAATTCGCCTGATCGGCTTCGCTATCCAATGAAAAAACAAAATGGCGAGTTTGTGCGGATTTCTTGGGAGCAGGCACTTGATGAAATTGCCGATAAACTTCGGGAAATCAAGGAAACGTCGGAGACGACTGCTGTTTTGCACAGCCATGATTATGCGAATAACGGTCTGTTAAAAGCGCTTGATCAGCGTTTTTTTAATGGATATGGCGGCGTGACCGAAATCGTCGGAAGCATATGCTGGGGCTCCGGTATCGAGGCGCAAAGCTGGGATTTTGGCCGTTCGTACGGTCACGGACCGCTTGATATTTACAACAGCAAGCATGTTGTTGTGTGGGGAAGAAATGTATCCAGAACAAATATGCACTTATACCACCACTTGCAGCAGGTGAAAAAGAAGGGCGCCACAATTACGGTGATTGATCCGATCTTCAATCCGACTGCCAAGCTTGCCGATCGCTATATCTCTGTAAAGCCAGGAATGGACGGCTGGCTTGCGGCAGCCGTTTTGAAAGTTCTGATTGAGACGGGAAGAACGGATGAAACGTTTATTTCTGAGCACTCTGTCGGTTTTGATGATGTGAAAGAGCTTTTGAAGACCGTTTCTCTGGAAGAGTTTATTGTGAAAACAGAAACTTCTATGGAGGACCTGGAGTATCTGGCCGCTTTGTATGCTGATGGTCCGGTGTCTACTTTTATGGGGCTTGGCATGCAGCGTTATAAAAACGGCGGGGGAACGATTCGTTGGATTGATGCACTCGTTGCGGCAAGCGGAAATGTCGGAATTAAGGGCGGCGGCGCGAATTTCGGAAATGTCCAGATTGGTGAGAGCTTTGCAAAAACAAAGCTGACGCTGCCGGAATTAAAAACAACATCCCGTTCTTTTTCAATGATGACACAGGCTGAAGAAGTGTTGACCGCTGCTGATCCTGCGATTGAGATGATTATTGTGACGTGCGGAAATCCGCTGACTCAGGTGCCGAATACAAATAAGGTGAGACAAGCATTTGAAAAGGTTCCAATGACGGTCGCGATTGATTCCATTATGACGGATACCGCAGAGCTGTGTGATTATGTTTTGCCGACTGCCACTGTTTTTGAAGAAGAAGATATCTACTATTCCAGTATGTATCATCATTATGTTCAGTACGGGAAGAAGCTTGTGGAGCCGCAGGGTGAAGCGAAATCGGACAGCTGGATCTGGTCAGAGCTTGCAAAACGTCTTGGGTTTGGCGAGCTGTTTGAATACAGCACTCAAGAATTTTTAGAGATGGGGCTTTCCTCATTGGAAGCAGAGGATGTGACACTTGAGCGTTTAAAAGAAAAAGGCCACCTCCCTCTTCCAGTAAAACAGGTGCCGTGGGATGATTATCAGTTTTTGACGCCGAGTGGAAAATTTGAATTTACTTCGTCGCTAGCTGAGCAAAAAGGATTTAGCGGCTCGCTTCAATTAAATGTGCCCGAAGAATCTGTTTTCCATAATGAGGAGTTAGCTGAAAAGTACCCTTATACGCTGTTATCCATTCATCCGCAGCGTTCCAACCATTCACAGCATGTGCCGTTTATTGAAAAGCTTCAGCACGTTCAGGTCGATATTTCTCCAGATATAGCTGCTGAGCAGAATCTTCAGGATGGAGACGAGGTTGTCATCTTTAATGACCGCGGACGCTTGAAGGGCAAGGTGAAAGTGATGAAGCAGGCTCATGCGAAGACGATTAATATAGATGAAGGCATGTGGGCGGCTTTTGGAGGGTCAGTCAATGCACTGACAAATGATACAAATTCTGATAATGGAATGGGAAGTACGCTTTTTGACTGTTTAGTAGGCTTGAAAAAAGCATAATCAAAGGGATTGGCAGGTTGAAAATGCTTTTTTGTCAGCTTGTCTTTTCCAGTGAACCTCCTTATAATTGCTCTAGGTTCAAAATACACTCATACAATGACGGTTTTATATAGAGGAGATGAAAGAATGGCTTTAACAGCTGGAATTGTTGGTTTGCCGAACGTCGGAAAATCAACACTATTTAACGCAATTACACAGGCCGGTGCCGAATCAGCCAACTACCCGTTCTGTACAATTGATCCGAACGTGGGAATTGTAGAGGTGCCGGATGATCGTCTGCAAAAGCTGACTGAGCTGGTCAACCCGAAGAAGACTGTGCCGACTGCTTTTGAATTCACTGATATTGCAGGGATTGTAAAGGGCGCATCTAAAGGAGAAGGACTCGGCAACAAGTTCCTATCTCATATTCGCCAAGTTGACGCGATTTGCCACGTTGTCCGTGCTTTTTCCGATGACAACATTACACACGTTTCCGGAAAGGTTGATCCGATTGATGACATTGAAACGATCAACCTTGAGCTGATCCTCGCTGATATGGAAACGGTTGAAAAGCGGATTACACGCGTCAGCAAGCTTGCGAAGCAAAAAGATAAAGACGCTGTATTTGAGTTTGAGATTTTATCTAAACTGAAAGAAGCGTTTGAGAGTGAAAAGCCTGCTCGATCTGTAGAATTCACTGAGGAGCAGCAAAAGCTTGTGAAGCAGCTCCATTTACTGACTTCGAAGCCTATTTTGTACGTGGCCAACGTAAGTGAAGATGAAGTTGCTGATCCATCTGGCAATGAAAATGTAGCGAAGATTCGCGAGTACGCTGCCGGCGAAAACGCAGAAGTTATCGTTGTATGTGCAAAAATCGAATCTGAAATCGCTGAGCTTGAAGGCGAAGAAAAGCAAATGTTCTTGGAAGAGCTGGGCATTCAAGAATCAGGTCTTGATCAGCTGATCAAAGCGTCTTACTCTCTTCTCGGCCTCGCAACATATTTCACAGCCGGAGAACAGGAAGTCAGAGCTTGGACATTCAAAAAAGGCATGAAAGCACCTGAGTGTGCAGGAATTATTCATAGTGACTTTGAGCGGGGCTTCATTCGTGCTGAGACAGTTGCTTATGAGGATCTTCTTGCGGGCGGCGGTATGGCAGGAGCTAAAGAGGCAGGAAAAGTCCGCCTTGAAGGGAAAGAATATGTGGTCCAAGACGGAGATGTTATTCATTTCCGATTTAATGTATAGGATGCAGTTGTAAAGGGACAAGAGCTTTGGTATAATATAAAATTGTGAGTAATAGAATTATTGCTCCTTGCCCATTATGGGCCGCTTAGTCCAAAAGGAGGTGCAAACAGATGAGAAAGTACGAAGTTATGTACATTATCCGCCCAAACATTGACGAAGAGTCTAAAAAAGCAGTTATCGAGCGTTTCAACAACGTTCTGACTTCTAACGGTGCGGAGATCACTGGAACAAAGGATTGGGGTAAACGTCGTCTTGCTTACGAAATCAACGATTTCCGCGACGGTTTCTACCAAATCGTAAACGTTCAATCTGACGCTGCGGCAGTTCAAGAATTTGACCGTCTAGCTAAGATCAGTGACGATATCATTCGCCACATTGTTGTTAAAGAAGAAGAATAAGCAATTTTGAAATATATAATGGTAAAAGGTGGTCTTTCTTATGCTTAACCGAGTTGTATTAGTCGGAAGACTGACAAAAGACCCAGAGCTTCGTTATACGCCAAACGGTGCGGCTGTTGCTACGTTTACTCTTGCTGTGAATCGTACATTTACGAACCAGTCCGGAGAACGTGAGGCCGATTTCATTAATTGTGTCACTTGGAGAAGACAAGCCGAAAACGTTGCAAACTTCTTGAAAAAAGGAAGCCTTGCAGGCGTAGATGGCCGTTTACAAACAAGAAACTATGAAAACCAGCAAGGACAGCGTGTCTTCGTGACAGAGGTCCAAGCTGAAAGTGTTCAATTTCTTGAGCCGAAAAACGGCGGCGGTTCTGGTTCAGGTGGATACAACGAAGGAAACAGCGGCGGAGGCCAGTACTTTGGCGGAGGCCAAAATGATAATCCATTTGGGGGAAATCAAAACAACCAGAGACGCAATCAGGGGAACAGCTTTAATGATGACCCATTTGCCAACGACGGCAAACCGATTGACATCTCGGATGATGATCTTCCATTCTAATGTGATTATCACCTAAAATGAAAAAGAAAGGAGGGAAATGACAATGGCAGGAGGACGCAGAGGCGGTCGTGCGAAACGCCGTAAAGTGTGTTATTTCACTTCTAACGGTATCACGCACATCGACTACAAAGATGTAGATCTTCTTAAAAAGTTTGTTTCTGAGCGCGGTAAAATTTTACCACGTCGTGTAACTGGAACAAACGCTAAATACCAACGTAAATTGACTGCAGCGATCAAACGCGCACGTCAAATGGCTTTACTTCCATACGTAAGCGGTGAGTAAGCTGATGCGTAAAGAGCAAGGACCTTCGGGTTCTTGCTCTTTTTTATGGGGGGGGATGAAACATGAAGTTGATTTCATGGAATGTAAACGGCCTGCGGGCTGTGATGAGAAAAATGGATTTCCTCTCTTATTTGAAAGAAGAGGATGCAGATATTATATGTCTTCAGGAAACGAAGATACAGGACGGCCAGGTTGATCTCCAGCCTGAAGGCTATCATGTGTACTGGAATTATGCAGTGAAAAAGGGATATTCCGGCACAGCTGTTTTTTCTAAGCAAGAACCGCTGCAGGTCATCTACGGTATCGGAGTAGAAGAGCATGACCAAGAAGGCAGAGTGATTACGCTGGAATTTGAAAACGTGTATGTGATGACTGTTTACACGCCCAATTCCAGAAGGGGATTAGAGCGGATTGATTACCGCATGCAATGGGAAGAGGCTTTATTGTCTTATATTCTTGAATTGGATCAGAAAAAACCAGTGATTTTATGCGGTGATTTGAATGTAGCCCATCAGGAGATTGATTTGAAAAATCCAAAGGCGAACCGGAATAACGCTGGATTTTCAGATCAAGAAAGAGAGGCATTCACTCGTTTCTTAGAAGCTGGCTTTGTTGATTCTTTTCGTCATGTTTATCCTGATCTTGAAGGCGCTTATTCTTGGTGGTCGTATCGTGCCGGTGCCCGGGACAGAAATATTGGATGGCGCATTGATTATTTTGTTGTTTCTGAAAGCCTTAAGGAACAGATTGAAGATGCCAGCATATCAGCGGATGTCATGGGTTCCGACCATTGTCCTGTTGAACTTATCATCAATATATGATGAGATAGCAGTAAGGATTTTACACTTACTGCTTTTTTTATATGAAAAAGGAGAAAGAGATGGCAAATATAAAAGAGATCGCAAGACTGGCAAATGTATCTGTTTCGACTGTTTCGCGTGTATTGAATCATCATCCGTATGTGTCTGAAGAAAAGAGAAAGCTTGTTCATCAAGTCATGAAGGAATTGGATTATACACCAAATCGAACCGCAATCGATCTCATTCGCGGGAAAACCCATACGGTCGGTGTGATTCTGCCTTATAGCGATCATCCCTGCTTTGATAAAATCGTTAACGGAATCACCAAGGCGGCTTTTCAGCATGAGTATGCAACGACCCTTCTCCCCACCAATTATAACCCCGATATTGAAATCAAATATTTAGAGCTGTTAAGAACGAAGAAAATAGACGGTCTCATCATTACTTCCCGCGCCAATCATTGGGACAGCATTTTAGCTTATCAGGAATATGGGTCGGTCATCGCTTGTGAGGATACCGGAGATATTGATGTACCTTGTGCTTTTAATGACAGAAAAGCTGCTTATGCAGAGAGCTTTCGCTATTTAAAGAGCCGCGGACATGAGAATATTGCTTTTACGTGTGTCAGAGGAGCTGATAGGAGCCCGAGCACGGCTGATAAAGCTGCGGCCTATAAAGCTGTCTGCGGAAGGTTGGAAGACCGCCATATGCTGTCCGGATGCAACGATATGAATGATGGTGAGCTGGCAGCTGAACATTTTTATATGAGCGGGCGGGTTCCGACTGCTATTTATGCAAATAGTGATGAAGTGGCAGCTGGAATTCATCTATTTGCCAAAAAGAATAATTGGGATGTTGAAATCATAGGCGAGGGGAATACTTCTATCAGCCGTGTTCTTGGTTTTCCGTCGCTTGATTTGAATCTTGAGCAGCTCGGCATCGCAGCATTTTCTCTATTTTTGCAGGATGAACCCGCTGATATTAAAATTCAGCACAAATTTAAGAAAAAAGCTTGAACTGAAATGCATTTCATACCTTATAACTTCATTGAAGGCGAAGGAGGAGGAAGAAATGCAGATTGAACATACAGCGATCTGGGTTAATGATTTAGAGCGAATGAAGTCTTTTTATGAAACGTATTTTAATGGCAAAGCGAATGATTTGTATCATAATGAGAAAAAAGATTTTAAGTCTTATTTTATTACGTTTGGTTCCGGAGCAAGGCTGGAGATTATGAAAAAAGGAAATGTGACCGATCCGCCCTCACAAACAATGACAGGCTGGGCACATATTGCCTTTTCCGTTGGGAGCCGGGAGAAAGTGGATGAACTGACTGCTCGGTTGAAGGCGGATGGTTTTGCCGTCGTCAACGGCCCGCGGACAACAGGAGACGGCTACTATGAAAGTGTGATTGAGGATGATGAAGGAAATTTGATCGAGATTACAATCTGACATGGAGTGACTTAAATGCTGAGGACAGAAAAAGAAAAAATGGCAGCCGGAGAATTATACAATTCGGAAGATCAACAACTATTACTAGAACGCAAGCATGCGAGACAGCTGATTAGACAATATAACGAAACAACGGAAGATGATATAGTGCGGACAGAGCTTTTGAAGGAGCTGCTCGGTTCGGTTGGGGATCAAGTCACGATTTTGCCGACATTCCGCTGTGATTATGGCTATCACATTCATATCGGAGATCATACATTTGTTAATTTTGACTGTGTCATTTTAGATGTGTGTGAGGTGCGTATCGGCCGTCATTGTTTGATTGCGCCAGGTGTACATATCTACACGGCCGGTCATCCTCTTGATCCGATCGAAAGGAAATCCGGGAAGGAGTTCGGTAAGTCTGTGACAATTGGAGATCAAGTTTGGATTGGAGGCCGGGCGGTGATTAACCCGGGAGTGACAATCGGTGATAACGCAGTGATTGCTTCTGGATCTGTTGTCACTAAGGATGTACCCGCTAATACTGTTGTAGGCGGAAACCCCGCGAGGATTTTGAAGCAATTGTAATGAGATCAGTGCGGCAGATCCGCACTGACTTTTTTAAATCTGTTTCGCATTCGTATTAGGACCGAAGAAGATTAACAGCAAGGAGCATGCGAGCCAGCAGCCCCCAATAAATAAGAAGACGCTGATATAGCCGAGCTGAACGGCAATAAATCCGACAAGCAATGAGCCAAAAATGTTTGAAAAACGGCCAAGACCATAGGCTAAACCGCTGCCAGACGAGCGGTATTCAGTCGGATAAGGTTCAGATGTATAGGCGTATAAGTTCGAGGTAAAGACCCGTTCTGTGATATTCACGATAAAACCAAATACAATGATCATGATGGGAATAAAAGTCATACCATATAAGAGCCCGGCGATGGCCGTCAGAAACGCACTCGCAGCTAAAATCCATTTTCTTTGAAATCTTTCAGAAATCATGGAGCCGAGCAGTGCGCCAAGCGGAGCGCCGACGGAATGCAATACGTTATACCACAATGTATTTTCCATGGTGACACCATTGCTTTTTAACAGGCTTGGAACCCATGAGGCAAATCCGTAAAACCCAAACGTTTCAAAAATCCATACAGCAGATAATACGATGGTGATTTTGAGGTTTCTGCCTTTCAATAAGCCTGCGTAACCCGTATGCTGCTTAACAGTTTCGCTTACTTTAGGCTGGGATGCTGCCGGAAGCGGGCCTTTCTCCTTTTCAACCTGTGCCTCAATTCGGTTGAGGATCGCATCGGCTTTCGCATATTCCCCCCGATTTTCGTGCCAGCGAGGTGACTCTTCCAGACGGCGGATGAAGAAAAAATAAATAAGGCCGACGGCACCCCATACAAATACTAGCCTCCATCCCCATGAACCAAGAGGAATGACAAAGGCAGACACAATGTTGGTGATCGGAACCCCGATCAATCCAATCATGGCACAAAAAGAAATATATTTTCCACGTACACTTGAAGGGAAAAATTCCGCCAAATAGCTATTCGTAATAACCATGGCGGCTGCAACGCCAAATCCGGTGAGAAAACGGAATGTCATTAAAGATGGAATGTCCCATGCCGCAGCATTGCATAGCGATGCGATTGAGAAAACAAAGACAAATAGATTTAAGGCTTTTTTGCGGCCGATTCGATCGGACAGCCGTCCGCCCAGTGAAGCGCCTAAAAACATGCCTAAAAACGAAGCAGCCGTTACGTTAGCAATAGTTGAAAGCGGGATGCCCCAATGCTCGATCAGTGCCGGCGCTACATTGCTGAGGGTAAATAAATCTGCGAGATCAAAGAAATAAACAATGCCGAGAGCGGTTAACACTTGGAAATGAACGCGTGAAATCGGAAGGCGGTCTAAACGATTCGCTGCGTTTGAGAAAGGATGTGTATTCTTTTGTTTGAAGATCGTATTCATAAAAAACCCCCTTTTGAGTAGTAAGAAAAGACTGAAAATTCCCCTCTTAGGACTATTATAAGTATCTTGGTTCATTGGCAACAGAGTTCAAATCACTAGATGGAAGAACTAAATTCACACTTTATATTTTAATTTTGCTTAAAAGATTTCCAAAACAGTAGATTCATAGACCAATTTATGCAAATATATAGTAATATTCTCATTGAAAGGAAGAGACATAGAAGGAATGAATTCATTTATCCGTCCTATAGAAGGAAACAATACGTTGTGGAGATATTTTTTCGCTTTTTTGGTGATGGTAGGGTTATATGTATTCGGGAATATAGCTTACCTTTTCGCTATACTGTTCACGGTTATTGTGAATCCCAATATCACGTTTGATTTGGATGAAGCTGTGCTGAGTGATCCCCTCGTAGATCTTTATTTGTCCCATGTGATTTATTTATTCGCCATTCCGGGAGTTTGGCTGGCTGTGCGCTTTATTTTGAAGCGGCCTTTCCGAACTGTGATTACACCAAATTCAAAGATGAATTGGCGGAGAATTTCCTTTGGCTTTATTGCTTATTTCTTGCTGATGATCGCCGTACAATTGATTGATTTTGCGATTCATCCTGATAGCTATTCAATGCAAGAGTTTAATGCCTCACGCTTTATCTGGCTGCTAGCGGCTGCCCTCATTTTGGTTCCGATTCAGACATCAGCTGAGGAACTGTTTTTCAGGGGATTTTTGCTTCAAGCTTTCGGGAGATTGACGAAAAATCCTCTATTTTTGACACTGATTGTCGGAGGATTGTTTGGCGTATTGCATTTTGCGAATCCAGAAATGAACAATGGCGCTGTCTGGGCAGGAATTGAGTATTTAACATTTGGTTTTGTGTGGACCTATTACACGATTAAAACTGGAAGCATCGAAATATCACTTGGCGCCCATGCCGCGAATAATATGTTTTTGTGTATGTTTATTACAGAAAAAAACAGTGTGTATGGAGGAATTCCTTCTCTCTTTACGGTTACGCGGGGGAACCCGATGTGGGAGGCTTTCTTTACGATAGCGGTCAATCTTGTGTTTGCGGGGATCGCTTTATGGTACCATAAGAAATCAAAAAGTAAGCAGCAAGGGTCTTAATCCCTGCTGCTTATTAACGTTTGGATGGCTTCTTCGATATTCGTTGTCGGCTGCTGGCAGGCGAAGTTTTCACAAATATACACGGTTGTTTTGCCGTCTATGATGCGGTAGTCTGCTGCAAATGGTGCAATGTCTTTGCATTGCACGGGCTGCTCTGCCACCAGAATGGAGTCGTTAGGCTTAAAGGCTTTTTGAAGCTCCGTTATGATTTGTTTTCTGGCTGGATCGTCTGCACTTCCAAAAATCACGATTTCTTTTTTAGGCATCAGATGCCTTAACACACTTTGCATAAAGAAAGCATGGCCGCTCGGATACGCGTCGATGTCTGGCTTGAACACGGAAAACATCGTTTCTGCTTTTTCAATTAGTGATAAGTCGCCTGTGACTTGTCCAAGACGAAGCAGCTGAACGGCTGCCACACTGTTTCCGGAAGGCACGGCGCCGTCGTACACTTCTTTTTCCCGGACGATTAAGGCCTCAGCATCGTGTCCGGTGAAGTAGAATCCGCCATGCTCCTCATCCCAAAATAAGCCGATCATATCGTCTGTCAGTTTCTTCGCTTTTTGTAAATAAGAAAGATCAAACGAAGCTTCATAGAGATCGAGATAGGCCCATAGGAGAAAAGCGTAATCGTCGATAAAGCCTTTGTTTTTCACTTCGCCATCACGATATCGGACCATCACACGGCCGTCGATGATTAATTTGTTTTCAATAAATGTGATGGCGTCTTTCGCTAGGCTGAGATATTTCGGCTCCTGGTATACCTTTGCCGCTTTCGCAAGACCCGCGATCATCAGCGCGTTCCATGAGGTCAGCACTTTATCATCGACATGGGGATAGGTTCTTTCCTCGCGTGTCTTCAAGAGCTGCTGTCTTGCGTCTTCGAGTTTGAGACTGAGCTCTTTTTCGGTTAACCCGGCATCCTCTTTGATTTGTTCTCGCTTTGTGTGAATGAGGTTAGGAATATTTTTGCCTTCAAAGTTTCCTTCTTCAGTGATGTCATACACTTGGCAGTACAGCATTCCGAGATCGTCTCCGAGCGTTTTTAGAATCTCTTCCTTTGACCACACGTAGTACTTTCCTTCTTCTCCTTCTGTATCCGCGTCTAAAGCAGAGAAAAAGCTTCCGTCTTCATGGGTCATTTCCCTCTGAATGAACGTAATGATCTGCTCACAAATCTCTTTATAGCGGCTGTTTTGCGTGACCTGATAGGCTTCTGTATAAGCGGTCAGCAGCAGAGCATTGTCGTACAGCATTTTTTCAAAGTGGGGAACGAGCCACTCGTCATCGGTCGAATAGCGGGCGAACCCATAGCCGATATGATCGTAAATGCCGCCATTCGCCATGCTGTCCAGCGTTTTCGTCACGTTGTATAAAGCGTTCTCCTGCCCCGTATTGTGATGATAACGAAGCAAATACATCAGCATATGGGGCATCGGAAATTTCGGTGCCTGCCCGAAACCGCCGTAGATCGTATCAAACCCGCTGGCAAGCTGCTGGAATGTCCGGGAAATCGCTGACTCGCTAAGGCCTTCGCCTGATTTGGCGGCTGTTTTGGTCTGCAGATGTTTAGCGGCGTTCTCCGCAATATCCTCGACATGCTCACGGTCGTTCGCAAACGTCTCAGACAGATGCTCAAGCACATCAACAAAACCGGGACGATTGAATTTGCTCGTCTTTGGAAAATATGTACCCGCGTAAAACGGCTTCTGATCAGGCGTGATAAACACATTCAGCGGCCAGCCGCCCTGCCCGGTCATCAGCTGGCAGATTCTCATATAAACAGAATCCACATCCGGCCGCTCTTCCCGGTCGACTTTAATCGCCACAAACCGTTCATTGAGAAGACGCGCGATTTCTTCGTCTTCAAAGCTTTCGTGAGCCATCACGTGGCACCAATGACAAGTCGAATAACCGATGCTGACCAGAACCGGCTTGTTTTCGCGTTTTGCTTTTTCAAATGCTTCTTCCCCCCACGGGAACCAGTCAACGGGGTTGTGGGCGTGTTGGAGTAAATAAGGAGACTTTTCAGCGATTAATCTATTGGGTTTGCTTTTGTTTGGCATGGGATCAGCTTCTTCCTAAGTTGGTTATATTCAGGTTACCACAGTTATCCTAAACAAATACAATAACTGACTGCTTATCGATAATTGTGATGTGAAAATATAAACTAATGTTTCATTTTGCCACTTGAGATAAATGCGAATAACGTTTTTCCTTGTTTCGCAATCTGGTCAAATTTTTATAAAAAAAGTAAAAGTTTAAACCTTAGTCTATATATAATAAGATCATATCAATCAAATGTAGGGGGAGTTATTATGAAGTGCAATAAAATGAACAGGGTACAATTAAAAGAGGGAAGCGTATCAATGACCCTATAAACTGCGTCTGCCCTCATTAATGGAGGGGAAATTGTGAATACGTCTTATTCACAGTCAACTTTACGGCACAATCAAGTTTTGATTTGGCTTTGTGTTCTATCATTTTTCAGCGTATTAAATGAAATGGTTCTGAACGTCTCATTACCTGATATTGCCAACAAGTTTAATAAACTGCCAGCAAGTGCAAACTGGGTGAATACTGCCTTTATGTTAACCTTCTCCATTGGAACAGCTCTATATGGAAAGCTATCAGACCAGATGGGCATCAAAAATCTGCTTCTATTTGGGATTATGGTAAATGGCTTAGGGTCGATCATTGGATTTGTTGGACACTCTTTCTTTCCTATTCTCATTCTAGCCCGATTTATTCAAGGAATTGGTGCAGCCGCATTCCCAGCTCTTGTGATGGTTGTCGTTGCGCGCTATACTCCAAAAGAGAACAGGGGGAAAGCATTTGGCCTGATCGGGTCCCTGGTAGCAATGGGAGAAGGTGTTGGGCCAGCTATTGGCGGAATGGTTGCTCATTATATCCATTGGTCGTATTTGCTGCTTATTCCAACTGCAACAATTATCACCGTTCCATTCCTTATAAAATTGTTGAAAAAGGAAGAGAGAATAAGAGGACACATTGATATGGAAGGGATTATATTGATGTCTGCAGGTATCGTATTTTTTATGCTGTTTACAACATCTTATAGATTTTCTTTTCTGATCATCAGTATTCTTGCTTTCTTCATATTTGTAAAACACATTAGGAAAGCTCTATTTAGCCCCCTAATGAATTTGGACACCTACTAAGAGTGGTTTTATACTTAAGGTTGCCAAATAAGGGGGCTTTTGTGATGCAAAGACGAAAACATTCTGCTGAATTTAAACAACAGGTGGTACAAGAAGCAATTGAAACAGGCAATAAAGCTTTGGTGGCGAGACGTCACGAGCTCAGTCCAAATCTCGTAAGCAAATGGGTAAAAGCTTTTCAGGAAAAAGGCAATCTAGATCATTCCGGCATTCAAGATATTGTTTCTCCCTCAGGGATCAAACAGTTGGAGGAGGAGAATGACCAGCTTAAAAAGCTGTTAGGCGAAAAAGATTTAGAAATTTCCATTCTCCGTGACGTACTAAAAAAGAAGAACCCTCACTTACTGAAACGCTTGAAATAGCGAATGAGTGGATTGCGAAAGGTTATGCCGTCCGTAAAGTCCTGAAGATTTTAGAGATTTCTCCTTCTACGTACTATTATCAATACAAGAAAGAAGAAAAGTCAGTAAGTGAGGGCAGACCCATTCCGGGCTATTCACTCACTAAGAACGGCAAAAAAATACCGGATGAACAAATACAGGAATGGCTGATGGAACTCATCTCAGGTGAAGCCGGTGTCTATGGCTATCGAAAGTTGTGCCTCCGCCTTCGAAGCGAGTATGCGCTACAGATTAACAAAAAGAAAGTGTACCGATTATGTAAGGAACTCGATATCCTACAGCCACAGCGAGAAGTGAAGTTCCACTATCCAAGAAAATTAGCGAGGAACCGGATCATCACTGAATCGAATCAGCTGTGGGAAGCAGATATTAAATACGGCTACATCGAAGGTGAAGAGCGTTTCTTCTTTATTCTATCGCTCATTGATGTATATGACCGTTCCATCATTGATTATCATATTGGTTTACATTGTACCGGACACGACGCTGGCCAACTCGTGCAGCGTGCCTTGTTTAAGCGTCAGCAATTTGAAAGAGAAACAAAGCCAGTCATTCGAACGGATAATGGTCCACAATTTATTTCTCTAGCGTTTCAGAAAGCATGTGAAACGTTCCACATCGAACATGAACGCATTCCGCCGAGAACACCGAATATGAATGCCCATATCGAGTCGTTTCACCGATTACTAGAGTATGAATGTTTGAGGCGGTTCGCTTTTCATTCCTACGCAGATGCGTATCATGAGGTGGCTGAATACATGGATTTCTACAATAATCGAAGAATCCATTCGAGTATTTTAGATTTAGCACCAAATGAATTTTATCAACGAAACCAAACAGAAGAGCTAACGATTAAAGAAGTGAGAGTATGAGGCAGGATGATTTTCTTGCCTCACCTAAAATAAAGAGCAATTCTATGAAATAATGAGCTAAGAGTAGTATGTGTCCAAAATTAGGGGGTTAACCCGAGCTCAGGACCCTTTTGTTGACCCTGAATTAGGGAAAAACGTCTTTTTTGTGATTGGAACCCTTTGCGGAGGACTAATATTTGGTACAGTAGCAGGATTTGTCTCTATGGTTCCTTACATGATGAAAGATGTTCACCATTTAAGTACTGCAGCAATTGGAAGCGGCATTATTTTCCCCGGAACAATGAGTGTTATCATCTTTGGTTACATTGGGGGATTGCTTGTTGATCGGAAAGGTTCCTTGTATGTACTAACTATTGGAAGTGCATTGCTTTCTTCCGGCTTTTTAATCGCTGCCTTTTTTATAGATGCAGCACCATGGATCATGACAATTATAGTAATTTTTGTTTTTGGGGGGCTATCTTTCACAAAAACAGTTATATCTACAGTTGTGTCTAGCAGTTTGAAAGAAAAGGAAGCGGGCGCTGGAATGAGTTTGCTTAATTTCACGAGCTTTTTATCAGAGGGAACGGGTATTGCGATTGTAGGCGGTTTATTATCTATCGGCTTCCTAGATCATAGGCTGCTGCCTATTGACGTTGATCACTCTACCTATTTGTATAGCAATATGCTCATACTTTTTGCAGGAATCATTGTTATTTGTTGGCTTGTAATCTTGAATGTATATAAACGTTCGCGGAGACATGGCTAAATGAGTGAAAGGATCAATCTTGTTAAAGTAATTCAAGGTTGATCCTTTTTTGTAAAATGAATAAACATGGCATCAATAGCATGTTCTTTAGATTAGCCATAGCCATCGTTAGCTATACCCAATAGATACGAGAACAGGCTTGTTTTCGCGTTTCGCTTTTTCATATGCTTCTTCTCCCCAAGGGAACCAGTCCACAGGGTTATGAGCATGTTGAAGTAAAATAAGTAGACTTCTCAGCGATTAATCTATTGGATTTATTGTTATTGGGCATAGGATCACCTTTTCGTTTTTTTATAAACACAAAACTTAGCCGATTTACTTAAAAGAGGGAGAATGAAATATACTATAATGTTTAATTATGTTAATGCGTCCTTTCCAGTCTTCTTTTCTTTTAATACAAGAGAATGGATATTTTTAGCTCTGTTAAAATTTGATGTTGATAATTCAATAGTATTAAGGAGAACCCATTGGATTCCCCCTTTAGTTCAATAAGAAAAATAACTGTCGAGTGTTACCTTACAATGTATATTTTGGAGGGAAAGATTTTTTTAGCCATTCCAATGATAAACGATTTGCACAACGCCAGAGGAAAATGTTCTTGTATTCACCATTTTTAAATTTATCCTCTGTTTTACATCAATAAACAACGGTTTTCCTTCTCCCAAAACAACAGGGTGAATAGATAATCTAAATTCATCAACAAGCCCCAAATTTATAAAAGTTGTAATTATACTCGCTCCACCATATAGCCAGATGTCTTTGCCAGACTTTTTCTTCAATTTATTTACTTCTTCAAGAATATTATCATTTATAAATACGGCTTGATTATCAATCTCATTTTGTGTTCTGGAAAAAAAATCAGTAAACCCCATATCAGGGTCCATAATGCACCAATCAACTTCTCCATTTTTCCCTTCAATAAAACCATCTAAAGTAACTGCTAAATCTAAAATGATTCTTCTCTGTTTTAAGTTATTTGTCATTACTATTCATCCTTTTACATAAGAAGTTGGTAGAAATTCTTCTCCCACTCACACACCAGATGGACTAAGTTGCGTTTGTGGACAGAGTGAAGAACAGTATCCTAAAATGAAAGTGCCCACTACTCCTCGCAGCTTGATTAGCAGGAGCACTCTTTATCTTCACTTGGTTAAATGAAAGCTCTGCTCGATTAAGTTATAGATTTCGCCTTCTGGATCTGTCCGTTCTAAAACAATTGAAATCCAATGTTCCTTATCCATATGATATCCGGGTAAGACATTTTCCCCGTTTCTTAAGCTATCACTTATGTCAGGGGGACATTTTAGATTTAGAATATCTATTTCGCCATGACCATCCAAGCCTAATTTTTCTGGGAGAACATTCATGATAAGACCGTACCATTTTTTGTTTGATGTATGTCTCAAAGAAGCATAGTTTGGGTATTTCTCCCACGGGTAATCAGGCGATGTACCGTATTTTTCTTTGACGTGTTTAAAGATATCTTCTCTTGTTAACATACTCAATCACTCCTTTATTCACTCTACTTTCTTCTTGAAAAAATCAAAGAGCGATCCTTGGTTGTCCTTTGGATACTTCAATAGAGATGTCACCAATGGCAGAAGCTGTGTATGATATTTCTCATTGAGTTTATTGTTAGTGGGCATAGGTTCATCTTCTTTTCTCTTGTTTCTATTCCTTTTTACTGTACCACAAGCCTCTGTTGAAATACCCCATTAAGACAGTGAAATAGAAAAATCGCTATATATAAAAGGTAATGGATGCTGTTCTTTTAAAGAGTGCCCTTTTGGAAGCTGTTATCGATCGAAACGAGTATGCTAATATAATCTCGTTTAGGAGGGGATTGATATGATCAAGAAAATGACTCAAATGAATTTGAAAGATTTCAATAAACCAAATGAACCTTTCGTTGTTTTTGGGAGAATGATACCTGCTTTTGAAAACGGTGTTTGGACATATACTGAGGAACGATTTTCTGAATCTTATTTTAAACAATATGAAGATGATGAAATGGATGTTAGTTATATTGAAGGTGAAGGAAAGGTTGTTTTTTTATATTATGTTGAAAACAACTGCATCGGCCGGATTAAGATTCGTTCTAACTGGAATGGGTATGCACTAATAGAGGACATTGCCGTTGCAAAAGACTATAGACAAAAAGGCGTTGGAACAGCATTATTACATAAAGCGATTGAGTGGGCAAAGGAGAATCGCTTTTGTGGTCTTATGCTTGAAACACAAGATATTAATGTTTCAGCTTGTCGTTTTTATGCCAAACATCACTTTATAATAGGTGCAGTTGATACGATGCTTTATTCCAACCTTCCAACAGCAAATGAAATTGCGATTTTTTGGTACTATAAATTTTAATTTATCATAAAATTATTGAACGAAACGTAGCTTGTTTTGCGTTTCGTTTTTTCAAAGAAGAGGTTTTTTAACCCCTTCTTTTTTTTGATAAGAATTGTTTTTCCACAATAGGCATAAAAACGTGAAGGATCATTCCTCCCAAACAGACGGTTAATAGGGTTCCGATGCCGATAGGGCCTTTAAAGATGATGGCTAATACTAAGAAAAGAGCGTATACCAATGTTCTTGAAAACAAGATTGTTCTTTTGGAGAGATCTCGGATAATAAGTGTTAAATGATCGATGGGTGTTGATGCGAATTTCGTCTGAAGATAGATGGCTGTTCCAAGACCGATGAGCACCAAACCAATTCCGAAACAAATCAGTTTGCTTAACAACGCATTTAGATAGATGGTGTTTTTTACAACAAACAACCATAGGTCAATGCCTATTCCAGTAATGAATGCTGTAATTAAGCCTAGCAAAATAGGTTTTTTTCTCGTTAATATAGCGTTGCAGATTAAGAGGATCACAGAAATAAGGACCTCCCAGCTCCCTACGGTAAGACCGATTTCTTTTGACAGACCAACCAAAAGGGCATCGAAGGGTGATGTGCCCAGTCCTGATTGTATGGTTAAGGAAATGCCCAAACTTAATATGAGTATGCCTAATCCGTAAAAAATATATTTCATGTTATATTCCGCGATATGTCTTTTGTCATCAAGACATGAGGGATGCCGTCTTCCATAAATGCCTGTGAAGAAATCTGGTAGCCCAGTTTTTGATAAAAGCCTGCTGCTTGTGTTTGACCATGCAGCTTACATGCAGTCAATCCTTTTTCTTTTATGATTTCTTCTAACCCGCTTACGATGACTTTCCCCAATCCGTACTTACGGTAAGGTTTTAGGATGCAGATTCTTTCCAGCTTTGCTGTATGGTCAACGATGCGCACACGGCCCGTGCCGACAGGCTGATTCTCATGATATACCAAGACATGCTGGCATTGTTCCTGGAGCGTATCAAATTCATCGAACTCTTCGGATTCCGATACATGTTGCTCCTCAATGAAAACCGTCTTTCTAATATTCAAAGCTTCATGTAAATCAGCTTCAGTTGTTATTCTTTTTATATTCATTATGAATCAATCCTTTTCTGATATTAGTCTGGACTGTACAGCATGCATGTGGTCTTATTATAGTAAGGTTAAAACATTTTTGTTGTAATTGCAACAAAAGTACGTGAGGGGTTTTAGGAATGAATGATATTTTGCGTGAGATCGGCATGATAGCAAGAGCGTTGGATTCCATAAGCAACATCGAATTTAAAGATTTGGACTTAACAAGAGGGCAGTATCTCTATCTCGTACGTATATACGAAAATCCGGGAATTATTCAAGAAAAATTGGCGGAAATGATAAAAGTGGACCGGACAACGGCCGCGCGGGCCATTAAGAAGCTGGAAATGCAGGGATTTATTCAAAAACTGCCAGATGAGCAAAATAAAAAAATAAAAAAACTGTTCCCGACTGAGAAAGGGAAAAAGGTATATCCATTGTTAAGAAGAGAAGGAGAACATTCCACGGAAGTGGCCTTGTCCGGTTTTACTTCAGAGGAAAAGGAAACCATTTCTGCACTCCTTCATCGAGTGAGGAAGAATATAGAACGTGATTGGGAATATGTGAAGAAGGGGAACAAAAGGGATTATTAATGGATAACGTTTACAATTTGAGCTGATGCTGGCGAAAATCGGCGTCTCCTCTCAAGAATACCAGTCTGCTGGAGTGTGGGACCATTTTCAAGATAATCTGCCTGGAAAATGGTCCGTTCACTTCTGTTTTCTTTAAAACTATCAAAAAATTTCCAAAGGAGATGGTTTGCGTGAACTTGAGACAACTATCAGAACATGTCTATCAATGTGAATTTGAGCTTGATGTGCCTCTTCGTATTCCGGTTCATACTTGGTTTATCAAAGATGGTGATGATGTTTATATTGTTGATACGGGAATAGAACGTTTTGCTGATGCTCAAATTAGGGCAGCGTTAGCGATCGGCAATCCAAAAGCCATTTTGCTTACCCATGGCCACAGTGATCATATCGGAGGTGCATCAAAATGGTTAGAGAGATTTGATATTCCGATTTTTGCGCACCAGAAAGAACTAAAGTACATCAATGGGGAAGAGCCATATCCGAACAAAAATGAAGTGGAGAACACAGGGGTAGCCCATATTGTCCAGCCGCTGACGGAGCAAACGCTTGCTCACCTGCCTCTGAAATACTATTTAACACCTGGCCATTCGCCGGGGCATGTCGTGTATGATCATAAAATTGATCGTACGCTATTAACGGGCGACCTTTTTATCACAAGTAAGAAGGATTTACACCCACCTATAAGAAGATTCAGTGTTGATATAAATGAGAACATCGATAGCGGCTCAATCATAGATCAAATCAAACCAACGCTCATTTGCTCTTCACATGGCGAAGAAATTCTTTATAACGAAGAATTGTATAAAAACTATGTGGTAAGGTATAGGGATTAATGGAAGTGAAAAACATAAGCTGAAAATTCTTCAGCATGGTGCAGCTCTCGATCCGATTTACTCACACCCAAAAAGAAAAAATGGCAGCTGCCTGCCGCAGAGGCTTTTGCGGAGCTTGTTATACATTCGATTCATGAGCAAAAGGAGTGAGTGTCAGGCTCACTCCTATTCTATTTAAATTGTGGCTGTGAGCTTTGGTTTTACAAATTTCATGAAAATCCCTCTGACTAATGGGCCCATAATCAGTAATTGCAATGGATAGGCCAGGATGAAATTTTTCAACACAATCATAAGATAAGCACTGAAGAGGCTGTCCCCGTTCAGCCCATTTGCTAGAACCGCTGTCACTAAACCGAACACAGACATACAAAGTACCATGCCAATCACCATACAAGTTGACATGGCAAGGATGACATAAATTTTTTTAGTCTTGTCGAACGGCATGCGGAATGCAATCTTCTTGGCGAGGGGGCCCACTAACAGTAAATCTAACAGGAGGGCGACCATAAAACCGATGACCATTTCAAAAACCGTCATCAGTGAAAAATCGTGGATGGCTCCGTTGTTGATGGTATTGTAAATCGACATGACGCAGACCATTCCAAAACACATCATCACGCCAAATATAAGACTCTCTTTTTTATTTGCTGGCATACAATCATTCCTTCTCTTCATAATCGGTGATTAGTATACCAATGAACTGTTCATGCTCATAAGTGACAAATTTGTGAACAATCTATAGCGCAGAATCGTCTTGTTTTGTCATCAGCACATGCGGAATGCCGTCCAGCATAAATTCTTCTGATGCAGTCTGATAGCCGAGCTTTTCATAAAAGCCTGCCGCCTGTGTCTGGCCGTGCAGTTTGAAGGCAGAAATGCCTTGTTCTTTCACAATACGTTCTAATGCACCGACGATCACTTTTCCCAAACCGAATTTGCGGTAAGGCTTCAGAATGCAGATTCGTTCCAGTTTCCCCGTGTGGCCAACGATACGGACACGTGCAGTGCCAACAGGTACATTCTGATGATAAGCCAGGATGTGCTGGCAGTCACCGTGGAGTGTATCAAACTCATCGAATTCATCCGAAATGGGACAGCCTTGTTCCTCTACAAATACTGCCTTTCTGATTTCAAAAGCTGTATGTAAATCCTGTTCTGACGTGATTTTTTTGACATTCATGCTTGAATCCTCCCTACTCAGAAAAATGGCTGATCACATATTGTTTAAAGGTCTCAGCAACCGGTGATAAAAACCTGCCTTTTATCCAGGCAATTCCTATGACACGCTGACATTCCGGCCAGCTGACGCGGATTTTGGTGATTTTGCTTTGGTCTAAGCCTTTCAGGTCTGGGAGAATAGATATGCCCAGTCCGGCTGCCACAAAACCTGCGGCAGTAGCTGCTTCTTCTCCTTCAAACATAATGTTCGGCTGTATATCAGCCTTCTCAAACAGCTCATCGACGGTCATCCGAAGCGCATAGCCCTTTTTCAATAAAATAAAACGCTCCCCGGCAATCTCATTCAGGGTAATGCTTTCGTGACTGGCTAATGGGTGATCATTTGGCACAAATACAAAGAGTTCTTCACTCCACAGCTTGATCCATTGGATCGGATCTTCAGGCTTAATCGAAGCGAGGAGACAGAGGTCCAGATCCCCGGATTTTAATCGTTCAAGCAGCCAATAAGAGTGGTTTTGCTTCAGCTGGAAGGAAATGTTGGAGTATTCCTGCTGAAAGGAGCCGATGAGATCGGGCACGAGCGTGGTGCCTAATGTATGTAAAAAACCGAGAGAGACTACGCCTTGGTCTGGCTTTAATAAGGCTTGGATTTCTTCTTTTCCTTCGGTGTACTCCTTCATCATCGCCTGAACCCGCCGCAAAAAAATGTGTCCGTATTGATTTAAGCTAATGGATCGTCCTTGCCTGTCAAATAGCGGCACGCCCAAATGATTTTCCAGCCTGGCGATAGAGCGTGAAAGCGCAGGCTGTGTGATGGAGAGGCTTTTTGCGGCTTTCGTGACGTGCTGCATTCGGGCCAGTGTTTGAAAATATTCAAGTTGTTCCCATTCCAATTATCATCCCTCCTTTATTACATATAAGCATGAAAATAATATTTTATATGCATTATACAACATATATCAACGGTGCTAAGATAGTAATATAAACAGACTCGAGGATGTTTGAATTCGGAAGAAATAAAGGATGGTTGTTTATGAATGGCAGTGCTCCACAACATGATGAGGGACCGATAAAGTCCTGATGACATACATTCGAAAAGGCACACCGGTTTTTCGAAAAATTACGTTTGCTTTCTTCGCTGCGGGTTTCAATACATTTGCGATTCTATATTGCGTACAGCCGCTCATGGAGGAATTCACGCGGGAATTTCATGTGACGCCTACTGCGGCGAGTCTTTCTTTATCTGTTACCACAATGCTGTTAGCTGTGAGCATGCTTGTCTTTGGTTCATTATCCGAGGTGTGGGGACGCAAGCCTATTATGGGTATTTCCATGCTGGCCGCATCGGTTCTCTGTCTGGCATCGGCCTTTAGTCCGAGCTTTCATACACTGCTCGTATTGAGAACCATTCAAGGCGTTGCGCTCGCAGGCCTTCCGTCGATTGCGATGGCTTATCTTGGGGAAGAAATTGAACCCGGAAGTCTTGGGTCGGCGATGGGGCTATATATCAGCGGAAATGCAATCGGCGCCGTTTTCGGAAGGATCGTTTCCGGGCTCCTGAGCGAGTACTTGAATTGGCATATGGCGATGGGGTCAATTGGTGTCATTAGTTTGATTGCTAGTATTATATTTTTTATGAATTTGCCGCCATCCAGGCATTTTACGCCAAGAAAATTGAAGCTCGGGAAATTGGGAATGTCTCTGATCGACCACTTGAGGGACCGTAAACTATTCAGCTTGTTTCTCATTGGTTTTTTGCTGCTCGGAAGCAATGTTGCATTGTTTAATTACATTGTGTATGTGCTGTTGGGCCCGCCGTATTCGCTTAATAAAGCATTTGCCAGCTGGATATTTATTGTGATGATTGTAGGCATTTTCAGCTCGTCTTTCATTGGAAGAATGGTTGATCGATATGGCTATCCAAAAATACTGGTGATGAATATTTTCATCGTCATTGCAGGTGCTTTATTCACGATAAACAGTATGCTGGCAGTGAAAATTCTGGGGATTGCCCTCTTTACATTCGGTTTTTTCGGAGGACATTCAGTTGCCAGCAGCTGGGTGGGCAGGAGAGCCCTTCATAACAAAGCACAGGCTTCATCGCTGTATTTGTTCTTTTATTACGCCGGTTCAAGTGTTTGCGGAACAGTCGGAGGGCTATTCTGGTCTGCTTTTCACTGGCTGGGCGTCGTCGGTATGATCACCTTCATGCTGCTGGTTGCGTTATGGCTGTCGGGATACTTGGCAAGAAGTGTGAAAATGCCGGATAAAAGGAACGAAAAAGGATTGAATTGATCAGTAAAAAAGGACCGTTAGCGGGTCCTTTTTTATTTCCAATGGGCAGGGGTTCGTACAGACAGCGGCAGCTTTGTATTCGAATCGCCGTTGGCGGCGTTCACCTGTGCCTGTGTCAAAAAGATGCTCCCGGTCAGGTCGGCGCCGCTGAGATCAGCGTCTCTCATATCTGCACCGATAAAGTCTGTCATTCTCAAATCGGCATTTCTCAGATCGGCGGCTATGAGCAGCGCCCCTCTTAGATTTGCTCCTCGCAGATCAAGCCCTTTCAGTTTCGCGCCGATCAGGACACTTCCCCGGCTGACCTTTTTCGGGAGTTTTGGATGGCGGGCTTGGGCACGCACCAGCTCACTTGTTTTTAACAGCCATTCATTGACCTCAGCTCGATGCTCGTCCACCTGCAGTGTCAGCAGGCGTTCTTTGCTGAGTCTGGTGAGCTTTTCTATTTTTTCGAAACTGGTTCTCAGTTCGGGATGAATCGGCTTGGCTATATCTATAGAAAGAGCTTCATGTAAATACCAGAGCATTTCGTGCAGCTGCTGCATGATAGGAAAAACGTCAAACATCTGGTTGGCCGTTTCGGGGCTGTTTCGCCAATCCTTTCCCTCATAAGTGATTTGGGATACTTTTTGGCCGGCGCCAAAGCATTCATATGCAGAGCAGCCTCGAAATCCTTTTTCTCTGAGATCTTTATGTATAGAACATTGATAGTTTGATTGTAAGTTGCGGCAAGGCGTGCCCCCGTCTTTATCAAAAGCAAAATCTGCCGACTTCGCATAAGGCAAGGCGACACAGCACAGGCCAAAACAGTGCTGGCAATCCGCACTTAAATCATGATGTATATTGTCATGTAACGTTACTTCCGCAGACAATAATGTTCACCCCTTCACTTGGGTACTTTGTTAAATATATCTATTTGATTATATAGGAAAAAAGGATACTTTTCATTTTGTTTTCACGGTTTCAGTGGTCTAGCGATGTATAATATATCCAATCATGATGATTGGGGGAATTCATTTGGAACAGCAATTGAAAGACATCATCTCTGCGTGTGATTTGGCAATCCAAAATGAAGATTTTGATACACTGATGAATTATTATTCGGAAGATGCCGTTTTAGTCGTGAAGCCGGGCATGATCGCGCGAGGCAAAGAAGAAATCAAAAAAGCGTTTATCACGATTGCGAACTATTTCAATCATCATATTGTGCCGAGACAAAGGGAAATGATCATGCTGGAAGCAGGTGACACGGTACTCGTCCTTTCTCAGACACTGCTTGATTCAGATAAAAAGGACTCCGAGTATGCGATGGAAAGAAGGGCGACCTATGTATTTAAGAAGAATGCGCAAGGCGAGTGGCTTTGTGTAATCGATAACTCATATGGTACGGATTTAATTGGTGTGTAAGATATGTCTTTGATGTGCCATTTCTGCATATAATGATTCATTCAGCTGATTAGGGAAGGTGATACAATTGAATGTGTATGACATCAGAATGGCTCCTTATTGGTTTTATGAAAGCAGAGGACTTGTTCAACATCCATACGTATTTCGTCAGCCTGTCTCCTCACGTGCAATCATTGCATCTACCCGCGGCGATGTAACGGGAGACGGCGTTATTGACGAGGTCTTTCTAACTGGAAA
Organism: Bacillus sp. FSL W8-1202; assembly: GCF_038006165.1. Taxonomy (NCBI): domain Bacteria; kingdom Bacillati; phylum Bacillota; class Bacilli; order Caryophanales; family Bacillaceae; genus Bacillus; species Bacillus sp. FSL W8-1202. The sequence goes on along the minus strand of NZ_JBBOUR010000001.1, from coordinate 1,030,792 downwards.
TCAAATGCCCGGCAGCCCGTTATGGAGAAATATCACATTGGTGATCCGTGATGGCAGAACCCATCAGGAGCAGCGGATTCAGCTTCAAAACAATATGGGATACAATCCGTCACTTTTTCTGGGGGATATGACAGGCGACAAGATTGAGGATGTGGCAGTGGTAATAGATACAGGGGGAAGCGGCGGTGCTATTTATGCATACGTGTTTGCCTATCTAAACAGGCAGTTTCGGCGAATTTTCAATTCAGATGTATTGAATGATGAATTAAAGTACAGTGTGAGGTATCAAAATCAATATAAAGCGAGCGTCATCAGTCATCAGCAAAACGAAATGTATATCCTCGACCTTACTTACAAAGGCAGGGAATATTTGAATGAGATTTATAACAGCCAAGGTGTGTTAAAAATGCCGATAGAAGGATGGGTGAATCCTTTATCGGGCTTGTATCCGGTTGATTTTGACAGAGACGGCGTATACGAATTATTGGCGTACCAGCGGATAGCGGGAAGGTATAACGCCGACTCATTGGGATATGTTCAAACCGTATTGAAATGGAACGGACGGCGTTTTGCCGTTGACCGGCAGAATGTTTCGATTGTTGGCGGTGCTGTCTCGTAATCCTGATGGCTGTCACCCTATAAAGGGTGACAAAACACTACAGGTGTTCTGCAACGACAACCAAATAATAAGATAAACCGGTTTGCTGCTCTTCTAACATTCCTCTATGGAAATCATCTTGCATAAAAAAACGTGTTTGTTTTACGTAATCTTCTTTACTTGTCGGATGCCCGTTCTGATTTAGGAACTTAAGATGATTCATGACATGCTCTTGCACGGAAGGGTCATGATACGTTACACCGTTTCTTAAAAAATCAGCCATCCTATCAAGAAAATGTTTAGCCTCTATTGCCATTTTGTTCATTTCATCGACATTGATTGTATGTGTATCCAATTCAAAATCGTAACGCTCTTTTAAATACCCATTTTGTTCTGCTAAAGATTGTTTCCATTCTTCAGCGCTTTCAAATCCTTTAAACATTACCTTATGATCCATGTTTTCACCTTTTCTCGTGTATTCTAAAGATGTGTTGACTGTTTGAATGAGACGCTGATACTTTTCAATTTTCTTTTCAAACAGCTTTTTTTGTTTTTCTAATGTACTTGTTCTTTCAGCATCCTCATTTAATAATCTTTTGATTTCTGACAAAGGAATATCTAATTCTTTGTAAAAAAGGATTTCCTGCAGTCTTTTTAGTTCGTCAGCACCATAGTACCGATATCCGGCTTCGCTTATTTCCTTTGGGGCTAGCAAGCCGATTTTGTGGTAATGATAAAGCGTTTTGATTGTGACATTCGCAATATTGGATAGTTCTTTTACTGTTAATTTCACCATCTGACTCCTCCTTTCTTCTTTCACTATGAGGCCTTACCTTTGGTTGGAGTCAAGGATAAAATGGTGGTGTTTTCGTCCGAGAACAGCCTAGTGAATGTTGGGAGAAAGAAAATAACACCTGGCGGATTCAAAGAAAAGAGTGCTTTTCAGCAAGCACTCTTCATTCCAGTTTAATTCGTTTTACATCCCCTAGTACAAACACATAAAAAACCAATCCCAGCAACAGCACAAAACCAGCTACCAGAAAGCTGAGGGTAAAGGAGCCTGTCACATCAAACAAATACCCTGTCAGTGACGCAGCAATAATGCCTCCGAACAGGTTGTTTGCGAGATTCACCATGGAGCTCAGCATGGATACGGAACCGATCGGCGCGAGTTCTGCGGAGATGGACCAGCCGACCGGAGCGGTTGCGGAAATTCCGGCGAGGCCGATGGAAATGCAAATAATGGCTACGGTAATATTGTTCGTCAGAATGGATCCTAAAAAGAAAAAGCCAAAGCTCATTCCGACTATGATTACGGTTCGGTACACCTTGGTGTTAGGATAGCCTTTCTTAATAAAATAATCGACGAGCCAGCCGCCGACGGCAATTCCGGAAATGGTTGAGATCAGCCACGGCACTGCTGTAAATAAACCGGACGACATGAGATCCATACCGTATGTATGTTTAAAGAAAGTCGGAAGCCAGGTGAGCAGCAGGTTGAATGTATACCCGTACCCTGTAAATCCGATCATTAAGCCCCATACTTTCCGATTGGTGAAAAGCTTTTTTAAAAGCGGGCCCGTTTTGTAAGGGATTTGCTCTGTTGTAATGGCATTGTGTTTTTGAATATAGTTTAGTTCACTTTTAGAAATGCGTTTGTGCCGTTCAGGCTGTTCATAATACTGCCAGAAAAAAATCGTAAACAGCACATTGATGCATCCAATCGTCAAAAAAGCGACACGCCAGTCAAATGTTGTGACAAGAAAGGCGACCAATGGCGCGCCGATTACATTTGAAAACTTGGCGGCCGAATCGAACAGTGAGTTTGCCAATCCCCGCTCACTTGGAGGAAACCAGAGAGCGGTTGCTTTAGAGGCAGCAGGGAACGCAGAGGCGCTCGTCAGCCCAATGAGAAACCGGAACAGATACAACAGCAATTTTCCTTGCAAAAAAGCAAGAATGATCGTTAAAAAGCTCCATATTGTCATTCCAACCCTCGTGACCCATGCCACCCCAAAACGGTCCAGCAAACTTCCGACAGGCAGCTGCATCAGTGTATAGGAATGGGTGTAAATGGAAAACACGATGCGGTTGCAGTAAGGTGAAACGAATCTTGTATCGCAGGGGCCGCTACCGAGATGGCCACTCGGTCAAAATAATTAAGAATAATAATGCCGCTAAGTAACGAAGATATGTACCATCTGGTATGCCCAGGCCGTTTCACGCGCTCTTGACTCATGATGAAAACCTCCTCTGTCATAGCATGATCTCCTGATAGAAAAACCATTCAAATTTTAAATACCACAGCGCGCTTTTATATAAACGGCAGGAATTTGACTGGAACAGATCGGTGCTTTAGAATGAAAGTAATAAAAATGAACACTCCAAAGGGGAGTAGCTTTCACAGTAAAGTCGTCATTACGGGACAAGGTGTCCTCGGCTTTGCTGGCAATCTCATTGTTAGCGAGACCTTTGCCAAATCTGATTTGGTGAAGGTCTTTTTGTTTGAGAACTTCACCAAATCGGTGGAGTTTTTTCATTTTTATCAAAAAGGGAGAGGAGCATCAGAATGTCTGAAAGTGGCTGAAGCGTGAATTGGTGAGGAAAGGGCTGCCGTTAGCGAAAGAGAAATTGATTCCGATCTTAAAAGAAAAAATGAAGAAGAAACGATGAGGGGGCTGAAGATGAAGATCATTTTGACAGTACTTGCCGGAGTGGGACTTTTGAGTGCAGGCGGATGCGGCATGCTTGATCAGGTGAATGACGGTTTGAACTATACGAGCGAAGCAGCGGGGTATGTGGAGAAGGTCAAGACATTTGCAGAGGAAGCGCCTGAATTGGCTGAGAAAGCTGTAAATGACACCGAGGCGAAAGAAAAACTTGAAGCGCAGCTTGAGTCGATTCAGAAGGCTGCCGCTGATTTTAATGAATTAACGCCGCCTGATGCCGCAGCGGAGATTCATCAAACCATTCAGGAGCATAACGAAACCTTGCAGAAAAGCGCTGAAGATGTGCTGAAGCAAGTGGAGGAAGGCAAGGTATCGCTTGAAGAATTGGAGCAGTCAGACCTGGTCCAAAACGCAAAGCAAATTACTGATGTGATGGGACAAATTGAGAAGCTGGGTGAATAAGAAAAAGCATCCCGACGCGGGATGCTTTTTGCTTATTCAGCCATTGCGTCTGTTAAGACAGGAACGACTTGTTTTTTACGGGAAACAACGCCTTTTAAGAGGGCTGTGTTGTTTTCTAAAGTAACGTTGAACGCTTTTTCCACTTTCGCTGCTTCGTTACCGATTGCAAGAGCAAGTGAATCATTTTCTAAGATATCTGTGATAACGAGAAGGAACAGATCAAGATTCTTCTCAGCCACAACTTTTGAGATCACAGCTTCTAATTCAGCTTGGCGTTTTTTCACATCTTCAATGTCCACTGTGTTTACTTGTGCGATTTCGACTTTCTTGCTGCCGAGTGTAAATTCTTTCGCATCAAGAGAAATGAGCTCTTCCACTGTTTTTTTGCTTAGATCAGCGCCTGCTTTCAGCATGTTCAAGCCGTATTCTTCAGCATCTACGCCAGCGATCTCCGCAAGCTCTTTTGCTGCCGCTACGTCTTGGTCCGTGCAAGTTGGAGATTTAAATAACAGGGAATCAGAAATGATCGCAGACAGCATAAGGCCGGCAATTTCTTTCTCGATTTTCACGTTATTCTCTTTGTACATTTTGTTTAAGATGGTAGCCGTACAGCCTACAGGCTCAGCACGATAGTAAAGCGGCTCAGCTGTTTCAAAGTTAGCGATGCGGTGATGGTCGATAACCTCTAAAACCTGAACCTCTTCAATGTCTTTGATGCTTTGCTGGCGTTCGTTATGGTCAACCAGGATAACGCCGTTTACTTCGTTTGCAGCTGTTTCAACAAGACGCGGGCTTTCTTGTTTGAAATAGTCAAGCGCGTATTGTGTTTCGCCGTTGACTTGTCCGAGACGGACAGGCTCAGCATTGTAGCCGAGTTTGTTTTTCAAATCAGCATAAGCGATCGCAGAACAAATCGTATCTGTGTCTGGGTTTTGGTGTCCGAAAATAAGTATCTTTTCCATGATAGCTCCTATCCTTTTTTTAAGTAGTGTAATCTTTATATAGTTTAACACGTCTGGCTGCAGGTGTAATCATGCAAACCCTTAAAAATTGATGTGAATAAGAAGCATTTTCTTTGAGCTAAGGAGAAAAGGTGTGTAAAATACTGGGTAGCTTAGTTGCAAAATGTAATGTAGTATCAAAAAAGGTACTATTGGAGGATCAAGAATGAGTGGAAAAAAGAATATATACCCGAACAAAGAAGGCTGTCCAGTTGAATTTACTCTAGATGTCATTGGCGGAAAGTGGAAAGGAATTCTTTTTTATCACATGATAGATGGCAAGAAACGATTTAATGAGTTTCGGCGAATCTGCCCGAGTATTACTCAAAGAATGCTTACTCTTCAGCTGAGGGAGCTGGAAGCGGACGGCATCGTGCATCGTGAGGTTTATCAACAGGTGCCGCCCAAGGTTGAGTACTCTCTGACGGAATTCGGGCGAACGCTTGAACCGATTGTTTTGCAAATGAAAGAATGGGGAGAATCCAACAGAGACGTGCTGGAATCTTATCGTTCGAACGGCTTACTGAAGGATCAGCAGAAATAGCAGCAAAGGGAAAACTCCTTTGCTGCTTGTTTTATTTCATTGAAATGGCTCTGTTGGCGTTTCTGACATCGTTTTTCAACAGTTCAGAAAGGTTGTAAGACGGATAATATCCATGCTGATACATGTATCGATAAACATGGGCGTGCAGCTGGATGGCAGCATTCAGCTGTTTGACCAGTACGTTTCTTAATTGAGGTGTTGCTGTTTCTGTAATTGCGATGGCATAGCTGCGGACAGATGTTTTAGCAAAACCGAGCAGGTCACCGCTGTAAAATGGGTTATCTGCGCGTTCTTCTTCCTCATCTTCTCTGTGCGGAGCCTGTGGAAAGAACGGAAGAAGCTCTCTTAAATTTTGCTCAACACCCTGAATAGACACGTTATAAAGCTGTCTGAGCTAAGGGTCTTTTACTTCTCTTATCATTTTCTTCAGTTTAATGAGTCCGTTTGATTGAAAAGCAACCAGCTCGTGCATTTCTAATGTTTCATGCCAAGCCAATGTTCTGCGTTCATCCATGTGAAAATTCTCCTTTATCGATCAGATTCCATATCAGCATATGCCCAATGCTCAATGTTGTTCATGATGTTTTGAAGTTTTTAAAAAGGGAAATTCACCTTATATAGGATACGGGTTGAGAACATGCACAAAGAGGTGAAACACAATGTGGGACATGATAAAGAACTTTTTCTTGTTTAGCAGCGGCGTTCTGCAAGCAACAACCCTTTTACTGGTGATCTTAATTTTTATGTATGTCAGAAAAACGAAAAAGAAAAACAAGGAATCTTCTGGCTTTATGGATGATAAACATTAATTGTGATGGGCATTCTTTTCAAAGAATGTCTTTTCATTTTTCATGTTTCACATGAAACATTAGCGTCATTTTACTTACGATTTGGACTTATGTTAAAATATAAAAGTAAAATTTAGAGATGATATAAAAACATTCGGTGCAAAGTATGTTGCAGCGATGAAAAAGAGCAGTCGTTTATGCTGCTCTTTTCTATTCGTATGTTCAGGATGATACGAGGTGACTAAGTGAAACAAACGAGAGCTTTAATGGAAGGTGCTATTTTAATCAGTCTGTTTGCGATCATCACGCTTCTGGTCGTTTATGTTCCTGTGATTGGAACAATTCTGTTATTTGCACTGCCGCTGCCAATGATCTTGTATACGATCAGACATGGATTGAAGCTAGGGATATGGATGGGCGCTGTCAGTCTTCCGGTTGTTTTTATTGTCGGGTCCTTTAACGGGCTTATTGTAGCTTTTATGTCAGCTTGCGCCGGCATTGCCATGGGACATTTTTTCAAAAGGAAAGAGCCCGGGCACGCCATTATTTCGGGCGCTCTTATTTATATGCTTAGTATTGTCTTCTATTTTGTGATAAGCATTCAGTTTTTGGGTATCAATATCATTGATGAGGCGATGACACAATACCGGCAATCTCTTGATATGGTAGAAACTGTAGCGAAGCAGTCGGGCAATGCTGGACAGTTTGAGAAGCAATTAAAACTGATGGAAGAACAATTGGGTATCGTTCAATATCTTTTTCCAACAGCTATTGTGATGGTAGGAGTTATTTTTTCTTTCCTCAGTTACCTTATCGCTAAGCCGCTCTTAAGGCGATTCTCCCCCGATATTCCTAATCTAAAGCCTTTTAGAGAGTTGAAGTTTCCGCAAAGTGTTGTAGTACTGTATTTGATTATTGTCATGCTTTCATTTTTGCCTTTAGAAAAAGGCCAAATGCTGTACTCTATCGCTTTAAATGGGGAGTTTATACTCGGGTTTCTGATTTTCATCCAAGGTTTATCATTTATCTTTTTCTATTGCCATAAGAAACAATATCCAAAGGCTGCGGCTGTGATTGCTGTCATACTTGGGTTTGTGCATCCGGTCTTCATGGCGGCCATTCGCATTTTAGGCGTTTTAGATATGGGCTTTCATATAAGGAATAAGGTGAAGTGAACATGAGTTTTACTCACATGGTGGGGAGTGATAGAAATGCCAAGCTTTTATGAAAAACCGCTGTTTCGGTATCCCATCTATGCATTGATTGCTCTGTCAATTATTACAATCCTCATCAGCTTTTATTTTAACTGGATATTAGGAACCGTCGAAGTGCTGCTGCTGGCAGTTATTTTGTTTTTTATTAAGCGTGCTGATTCTCTTATTCGACAAGAGATTGATGCTTATATTTCTACGTTGTCCTACAGGTTGAAAAAAGTCGGTGAAGAGGCATTGATGGAAATGCCGATTGGAATCATGCTTTTTAATGACCAATATTATATAGAATGGGCAAATCCGTTTCTTTCCTCTTGCTTTAATGAAAGCACTTTAGTGGGGAGATCACTTTACGATACTTGTGAATCGGTAGTGCCGCTTATCAAACAAGAGGTGGAATCGGAAACGGTTACATTGAATGACCGCAAGTTTAGGGTTGTCATCAAACGGGATGAGCGTCTCTTATATTTCTTTGATGTAACAGAACAAATTCAGATTGAAAAGCTATATGAAAACGAAAGAACCGTCCTGGCATATATTTTCCTTGATAACTATGATGATGTGACACAAGGATTGGATGACCAGACGAGAAGCACGATGAACAGCCAGGTGACATCTTTGCTGAACGCTTGGGCGCAGGAGTACGGGATCTTCTTGAAAAGGACGTCTTCAGAGCGCTTTATCGCTGTACTTAATGAACACATCTTAACTGAACTCGAAAATTCGAAGTTTTCGATTCTTGATGAAGTGCGGGAAAAAACCTCGTTTGACGGTGTAGCGCTGACGTTAAGCGTCGGTGTCGGGGCTTCAGTCTCTTCCCTGAAAGAACTTGGCGATTTGGCGCAATCCAGCTTGGACTTAGCACTGGGACGCGGCGGAGACCAGGTAGCCATTAAGCTGCCAAACGGCAAGGTGAAGTTTTACGGCGGTAAAACAAACCCAATGGAGAAACGAACAAGGGTGCGGGCCCGCGTGATTTCTCACGCCTTAAAGGAAATCGTCACCGAAAGCAGCAATGTGATTATCATGGGGCATAAATTCCCCGACATGGATTCTATCGGCGCAGCGATCGGGATTTTAAAGGTGGCTCAGGCAAATAACAAAGATGGTTTTATCGTGATTGACCCAAACCAAATCGGATCAAGTGTGCAGCGTTTGATTGGGGAAATCAAAAAATATGAAGAACTGTGGTCAAGATTTATTACGCCTGAAGAAGCAATGGAGATTTCCAATGATGACACACTGCTTGTGATCGTTGATACACATAAGCCGTCACTCGTCATGGAGGAACGGCTGGTCAATAAAATTGAACATATCGTGGTCATCGACCATCACCGAAGAGGTGAGGAGTTTATCAGAGATCCGCTGCTTGTTTATATGGAACCATACGCTTCTTCCACAGCGGAATTGGTGACAGAGCTGCTTGAATATCAGCCGAAGCGTTTAAAAATCAATATGATTGAAGCAACGGCCCTATTAGCTGGTATAATAGTGGATACAAAGAGCTTTTCTCTCCGCACGGGCTCGCGGACTTTTGATGCGGCTTCTTATTTAAGGGCAAAAGGCGCCGACACGGTGCTGGTGCAGAAGTTCCTGAAAGAAACCGTTGATTCCTATATTAAACGGGCGAAGCTGATCCAGCATACGGTCCTCTATAAAGATAACATTGCGATTGCTTCTCTTCCTGAAAATGAAGAGGAATACTTCGATCAAGTGCTGATTGCGCAGGCTGCCGATTCGCTGCTGTCGATGAGTGAGGTTGAGGCTTCATTTGCGGTGGCGAGACGGGATGAACAAACGGTTTGTATCAGTGCGCGGTCGCTTGGCGAGGTAAATGTTCAGATCATCATGGAGGCCCTGGAAGGCGGAGGGCATTTAACAAATGCGGCGACTCAGTTGTCCGGCATTTCAGTTTCTGAAGCGCTGGAACGGCTGAAGCACGCCATAGATGAGTATTTTGAGGGAGGCGTACAGAGATGAAGGTTATTTTCTTACAAGATGTAAAAGGAAAAGGAAAAAAAGGCGAAGTCAAAAACGTAGCAGACGGTTATGCGCATAACTTTCTAATTAAAAAAGGCCTCGCGGTTGAAGCGAACGCTTCAAACATCAGCGCGCTAAACGGACAAAAGCAGAAAGAGAAAAAAGAAGCCATTGCTGAGCTTGAGCAGGCTAAGAGCTTGAAAGAGACATTAGAAAAACTGACTGTTGAGCTTAGCGCAAAATCAGGTGAGGGCGGCCGTTTATTTGGTTCAGTGACAAGCAAGCAAATTACTGAACAGCTCCAAAAAGACCATAACATTAAAGTAGATAAGCGGAAGCTTGAACTGCCGGACGGCATTCGTGCATTAGGATATACGAACGTGCCTGTGAAGCTGCATCCTGAAGTGCAGGCTGTGTTAAAGGTACATGTAAAAGAAGAAGCTTAATAGAAAAGAGGCTTGGATTCATCCAAGCCTCTTTTTTTTATTCCACGAGATAAAGAGTTTGCTGGCTTTCTCCGCCAGGTCCTCCTCGCATTCCCTGCACGCTGTTCGTGCTGCTGGAGGAACCGCTGTACTCGTCAGATGTTATTTCTTTTCCGTTTTTCTTAATCCAGGAAACAAGTTCGCTGTTGCCTGAGTTGTTTTCGGACAGAAGGAAGTATTTCACTTTGCCTTCTTTGATCAGTTTTTTCAGTTCCGACACAGTCAGAATGGGATCCGTGCCGTTAAATCCGCCCATTGCCATAACAGATTCATTTTCGTAAATGATGTATGGCGCAGCTGTTACGGTTGTCAAAGTAGCAAATAAATATTCTTCGCCGGTATTGTGTTTTCTCAGATAGGACAGGAGCCCGCTGTCGACCTCTGAAGAGAACATGTTCCCGCCGTTTGCTGAGCCTTTGAGCTGCGGGCCGGATTCAGGAAGGACGCTGTTGCCACCGTATAGAAGCGGCGTTGCTGACCAGTAAACTGGTGTGAGAAGCAGAACGCACAAGCTGATGATGGTCAGCTGCTTACTGAACGGATGGCTGCGTTTAAGCATCAGAAGTGCAAGGGTGATGCCCAGTCCTAAGAGCCCCAGGACATACATCCATACACTGCCGATTTGGCTTGTATAAGCACTCAGAATATACACCTGGAACGCGGCTGTGATCAGAACGGCTGCCGGCAGAAGATAGCTGGACCAGTCTTTATTATTTTTGTATAAGCGGTGCATCGTATACCATCCGATACCAGAAAGGGCGGCAATCGGCGGTGCCAGCATAATCAAATAATACTGGTGGAAGAATCCTGCGATGCTGAAGAAACCAGCCACGGGAACAAGCCAAGCCGCCCAGAATAGCGTTTCTTTCATTTCAGCAGCATGTCCGCGGCGATCACGGTACCAGCTGACGATTGCGCCCAGTAATCCGATCAATGAGAATGGAAGCATCCAGCTGATTTGGCCGGAGAGTGCTGATTGGAAAAGACGAAGCGGTCCAGGATCACCGGTGCCGAACATATTCACGCTTTTTCCGCCTCCACCGCCAGGCCCTCCATTTCCAGGTCCGTTGCCACCTGTGGGAGGTGTGCCTCCGCCTCCATTGAGAGCGCCGGTTTGTCCGTTAGACGGCTGAGGCGCATGTGAATGGTTTCCGAATGATTGATTTCCGTTCTGAGAAAAAGATGAACCGTTGCCATTTGGCGCTTGCATGTTGTCTTGATTCTGCATCTTCCCTCCGCCAGCAGCATTCATATCACCCTTTGCCAGGCCCGTAGTTTGCCCAAGCAGACGCTCTGTGCCGTTGTAGCCAAAGGCCAGTTCTAGCACTGAGTTGGTCTGGCTGCTTCCTACATAAGGCCGGCTTGAGGAAGAGGCTGAATCCACTGCAATCGCCCATGAGAGTGAAAGGCCTGTCAGAAGGACAAGAGACAGAAGCAGGGACCCGATTTTTTTCTTCAGAGAAACCCGATATGCAACCAGGTAGAATAACACAAATGCAGGCAATACCATAAACGCTTGCATCATCTTCATATTAAAGGCGAGCCCAATTAGGGCAAATGCCGTCAGCAGCCAAACCAGCTTGCCTTGTTTTACTGCCCGAAACAGGCAAGCTGAACCGAGCAATATGGTAAAGACAAGCATGCTGTCAATATTGTTTGTCCGGCTGACAGCTACTGCGATAGGGGTCAGTGCCATAACAAGTGCGGAAATGCGGGCCGCTCCAATTCCAAAAGTCGGCTTGATCATTCTGTAGAGAAGGAAGACAGATCCAACTCCGGCAAGAGCCTGGGGAATGATGACACTCCACGTGTGAACACCGAAAATCAGTGCGAAAATCGTTTGAATCCATAACACGACAGGAGGCTTATCTACTGTCACAAATCCAGAAGGGTCAAATGACGCATAAAAGAAATTATGGAAGCTTTGCGTCATGCTTTTTACAGCCGCCAAATAGTACTGGTTCGCTGTATCATCCTGCCAAATGTGATACGTATTCAAAAAAGCTGCTGCCAGCAAAATAAGAATAAGGGCTGCGTCGAATCGTTTGGTTTTCATCGTTTTTCACCTCTTTATGGTGTCTCATTGTAAAAAACAAATATGAAAAACTTATGAATAAACAATAAATATTCAAAGAAAAAAGCGGAGATATTTTCCCCGCTTTTATGCTGAATTTCTTTGTTTTTCTGACTGAAAAATGTATCGATCTCGTCCGGCTCTCTGTCCAGCTGCTCCCATTACGATCAGGGCAGCAATGAGAAGCACTATCGGCATCGTCCATGAATGCGTCTGGTCAAAGAGATAGCCGACAAAGATTGGCCCGACTGCTGCCAGCAGGTAGCCGAATGACTGAGACATGCCTGACAGCGCAGCGGCCTGTTGGGCATTTTCACTGCGGAGACCAATCAAAGTGAGCGCCAGACTAATGCTGGAGCCTTGTCCGATACCGATAATGATCATCCAGATGGCAAGCAATGTATGGCTTCCGCCCGCTAATAATCCGCAAAGGCCGATCAGATAAACTGAGGCCAGCGCCGCAACGATACCGCGCTGCTGTTTCACACGGTCAGCTAAAACTGGTGTCAGAAAAGTGGAAGGCAGACTCGCAAATTGCATGAGTGATACCATCCATCCGGCTGTTGCCGTATCAATCCCGTGTGAACGGAGAATTTCAGGAAACCAAGCGATGCTGCTGTAAAATAAAAACGATTGCAGGCCCATAAAGATGGTGACATACCATGCCATTTTGGAAGCCCAAATGGAACTGGATTGCAGCTTCATTGTCTGGTTTGCCGTATCCCGGTGGCGCAGCTGAGGTATCCAGATTAGCAATGCAAGTAAAGCCAGCCCGCCCCATAAGAGAAAGGCCTGTTTCCATCCGCCATCCATCTGGGTCGCTAAAGGAACGCTGACACCCGATGCTAAAGCTGCGAATATATTCATTGATGTCGTATACAGGCTGATCATGATCCCTGGCTTTTCAGGGTATTTATGTTTGATTAAGCTTGGCAAAAGTACGTTACCAATCGCAATCCCGACGCCGATAAGTGCCGTTCCGAAAAACAAAGCGGCAGTATAGCCGGTAGAACGAGTCAAAACGCCGATAAGCAGTATCACGAGACCTAGCCATAAAGTTCGCTCATTTCCGAGGCGCTGTCCAAGCTTAGGTGCAAGCGGAGAAAGAACTGCAAACGAAAGCAGCGGCAGTGCGGTCAAAAAACCGGCTGCCCCATTGGACATGTGCAGCTCTGCCCGGATAGAGCTAATGACCGGACCGACTGAAGTGATCGCGGGCCGTAAGTTAAAGGCGATAAAGATAATGCCGGTGATCAGCCAAAATGATTGGATTTTTTTATTATGTGGATGTGGCAAAGCAGTTACTCCTCTTTTCTAACATATACATGATATTATCCCGAAACAGGTAAGCAAGTATGTGAATGAAGGCTATGATTTGTCCTCTTTTTGCAGTTCAGCCATTTTGGCAAGCAGAATATACTGAGGCATATGCATGATCTGTTCAAGCGGCAGATTCAAGGACTCTGCAAGCTTTTGTGCAGTTTCAGCAGAAATTTGCAAAGGTCTCACAAAAGATCCCTCCTCTCTTCTGTCCATTGTACAAGAATCAGATGTGAAATGTAAGAAGATGTCACAAAGGAATAGAGCAATCGGAAAATGACCGTTATAAAAGAGGTAAGGAGGGTTCTTATGCACGCACCGTTATCCTTATTAAAACAAATGCTGAAGGAACACCAAATAGACACTGAAAAAGCTGTCACTTTCGAAGAATATATAGCAATGAGGCTAAAGCTTCAGGAGCTGATGGGGAAATTTGCTTCGATCGGGGAGTGGGATCTGTATCAAAAAGCGGCAGATTTGATGATGCACATAGGCATCCAATGGATGAAATAAACCGATAACCGCTAAAAAACCCTCGCTGCAGCGAAGGCTTTCATTCATTAAAATGAGTGTTCTTCTTCCACATTTTTAAACTGGTCATAAATTACAAGCTTAGACGGACTGTTTTCCTTAGCCACCTGTTTGGCCTTTTCAATAGCGGCGTCTTTAGACGTATACAAAGCTGTCGGCGCTACATTCTCCACCTCAATAAACCAGCCGTCCGCATCAACATTAGGCGTAATCGCATATTTCTTTATCATCTTTCATTCCTCCCTCATGTTTTATTGCATTTTTCCCGCCTTGTTGCTGTCCGAAACGATCCAATCTGCTAACTGAAAAAAACAGGAAACAGACAATTTTTCTATTTTTTTTCTGTAGAAATGGTAGAATGGAGGTTGGAGATTTTTTAATGAGAGGACGGTGCTTAGCATGACAGACCTTCTGAATGACCGGCTTCCTCCGCAAAATATAGAAGCTGAACAAGCCGTGTTAGGCGCTATTTTTTTACAGCCGTCTGCTTTAACACTGGCTTCAGAAGTATTGATTCCAGATGATTTCTATAGAATGTCCCACCAAAAAATCTATAATGCGATGCTGGTGCTCGGTGACCGAGGTGAACCGGTTGATCTGGTGACGGTAACATCAGAGCTTGCGAACACAGACCTGCTGGAAGAAGTAGGCGGCATTTCATATTTGACAGATATTGCAAACTCGGTGCCGACAGCGGCTAACATAGAATATTACGCGAAAATCGTTGAGGAAAAATCGATTCTTCGCCGATTAATCAGAACTGCGACAACGATTGCTCAAGACGGGTATACCCGTGAGGATGAGGTCGAGGATTTACTCAGTGAAGCGGAAAAAACGATTATGGAAGTGGCACAGCGCAAAAACACGAGTGCCTTCCAAAATATTAAGGACGTCCTTGTCCAAACCTATGATAATATCGAACAGCTTCACAATCGAAAAGGTGATATCACGGGGATTCCAACAGGGTTTACAGAGCTTGACCGGATGACTGCGGGTTTTCAGCGCAACGACTTGATCATTGTGGCTGCCCGTCCGTCAGTAGGGAAAACAGCCTTTGCCCTGAACATCGCACAAAACGTGGCGACGAAAACCGATGAGAGCGTCGCGATTTTCAGTCTTGAGATGGGTGCCGAGCAGCTCGTTATGCGTATGCTCTGTGCCGAGGGAAATATCAATGCCCAGAATCTCCGTACAGGTAACCTGACCGAAGAGGATTGGGGCAAGCTGACGATGGCAATGGGAAGCCTGTCGAACAGCGGGATTTACATCGATGATACACCGGGTATTCGGGTGAGCGAAATCCGTGCCAAGTGCCGCCGCTTGAAGCAGGAAAGCGGGCTGGGCATGATTTTGATTGATTACCTGCAATTGATTCAGGGAAGCGGTCGTTCAAAGGACAACCGTCAGCAGGAAGTATCTGAAATTTCCCGTGAACTGAAGTCGATTGCCAGGGAGCTGCAAGTCCCAGTTATCGCGCTTTCCCAGCTTTCCAGGGGTGTTGAGCAGCGTCAGGATAAACGGCCGATGATGTCTGATATCCGGGAATCAGGAAGTATCGAGCAGGACGCGGATATTGTCGCGTTCCTTTATCGTGATGACTACTATGACAAAGAAACCGAGAATAAAAATATTATCGAAATTATTATCGCCAAACAGCGTAACGGCCCGGTAGGAACCGTGTCTCTTGCGTTCGTAAAAGAATACAACAAATTCGTCAACCTGGAACGGCGTTTTGATGACGCAGGTGTTCCGCCCGGCGCATAAGCCCCAAGAGCTGCTCTTGGGGTTTTTTCATTCGAAAGATGGAAGAAATACCGTTCGCTCAGCAGATGAGATTTTGAAAGCGTTTTAATAAAATGGTGCAAAAAGGAGATGGTAACAATATGGGAAAAGGTTTTTCGTCTTTTCACGCAGCATAAATCCGAATTGCGCGTCCTACGGGCCAGCTTGATGAGATTATTCGTTTTTACGAAGAGGGACTGTGTTTGAAACGAATAGGAGAATTTTCACAGCATAACGGGTATGACGGTGTCATGTTCGGCCTTCCTCATGCCGATTATCATTTGGAATTCACCCAGTATGAAGGGGAAAGCACTGCCCCCATTCTCCATCCCGACAGCCTTCTTGTTTTTTATGTGCCGAACGCAGATGAACTGGCAGCGATCACTTCAAAGCTAAAACACATGGGCTATCAAGAGGTCGAATCAGAGAACCCGTACTGGAGCAATGGGGGCGTGACGATAGAGGACCCGGACGGCTGGCGAATCGTTTTTATGAATTCTAAAGGGATATCGGGCAAGTGATTCTTTCTTATGCTAAAGGATGAAAGTTTCGCAAGCTTTTTATGACAAAGCAGTGAGAAAACGCTTATAAAACGAATGGAAGCGAACGAATATAGATTTACATTAATTTAATGTTCGGATTTACAATTGACTTTCTGTTTCTTCACTGATAAACTTGATTTGTTTGAATAGAATCGTTTTGAAAGTTTAACGGAGGTGCACGGACATGTCTTCAGTAGTTGTAGTAGGTACGCAATGGGGCGATGAAGGAAAAGGTAAAATTACAGATTTCCTATCAGAAAATGCAGAAGTGATCGCCCGTTATCAAGGCGGAAATAACGCAGGGCATACAATCAAGTTTGACGGAATCACATATAAGCTTCACTTAATCCCGTCTGGAATTTTCTATAAGGATAAAACGTGTGTAATCGGAAACGGAATGGTTGTAGATCCGAAAGCATTAGTCACAGAGCTTGCGTATCTTCATGAGCGCAACGTGAGTACAGATAACCTGAGAATCAGCAACAGAGCTCACGTCATTCTGCCGTATCATTTGAAATTGGATGAAGTGGAAGAAGAGCGTAAAGGGGCTAACAAGATCGGCACAACGAAAAAAGGAATCGGCCCTGCTTACATGGATAAAGCAGCCCGCATCGGAATTCGCATCGCGGATCTGTTAGACCGTGACGCGTTTGCGGAAAAGCTTGAGCGCAATCTTGAAGAAAAAAACCGTCTTCTCGAGAAAATGTACGAGACAGAAGGGTTTAAACTTGAGGATATCTTAGACGAATATTATGAGTACGGCCAGCAGATTAAAAAATATGTTTGCGATACATCTGTTGTCTTAAACGATGCTCTTGATGAAGGGCGCCGTGTATTATTTGAAGGCGCACAAGGGGTTATGCTCGATATCGACCAAGGAACATACCCGTTTGTTACGTCATCTAACCCGGTTGCCGGCGGTGTCACGATCGGTTCTGGTGTCGGCCCGACCAAAATCAAGCACGTTGTCGGTGTATCAAAAGCATATACGACTCGTGTCGGCGACGGTCCTTTCCCGACTGAGCTGAAAGATGAAATCGGCGATCAAATCCGTGAAGTCGGACGCGAATATGGAACAACAACAGGCCGCCCGCGCCGTGTCGGCTGGTTTGACAGCGTTGTTGTCCGCCACGCCCGCCGTGTGAGCGGAATTACAGATCTTTCTCTGAACTCAATTGACGTCCTAACAGGAATTGAAACGTTGAAAATCTGTGTGGCGTACCGCTACAAAGGCGAAATCATTGAAGAATTTCCAGCAAGTCTTAAGGCACTTGCTGAATGTGAGCCGGTATATGAAGAAATGCCAGGCTGGACTGAGGATATTACAGATGCGAAGAGCTTGAGCGAGCTTCCGGAGAATGCGCGCCATTATCTTGAGCGTGTGTCTCAGCTGACAGGCATTCCGCTTTCTATTTTCTCTGTCGGTCCAGACCGCTCACAAACAAATGTCCTTCGCAGTGTGTACCGTGCGAACTAAATAGAATATGCCAACAAGCCCCTATATCAGGGGCTTGTTTTTTGTTTGAAAGCCGCATATAAGTTGGTCTGAGAAAAAAATATGAAAAAAACCAAAAAAGTTATTGCCACTTCTATTTGTTCGTGATATTATAAATCTCGTTGTTACGGAAACTGCTTCAATAGAGTACAAGATGAGAACTAGATCTAAGTCGTTTGCTCTATAGAAATTCCGACATCTTTAAGAGCCATTAGCTCAGTTGGTAGAGCATCTGACTTTTAATCAGAGGGTCGAAGGTTCGAGTCCTTCATGGCTCACCATTTCGTGAAGGCCCGTTGGTCAAGCGGTTAAGACACCGCCCTTTCACGGCGGTAACACGGGTTCGAATCCCGTACGGGTCATTGATTTACTTTAGCGTTATTGCTAAATTCCTTATTTGTCTGTGAGAGCTGACACGACAGCTCTCCGGGCAATTACTGTAAGGTCCGGTAGTTCAGTTGGTTAGAATGCCTGCCTGTCACGCAGGAGGTCGCGGGTTCGAGTCCCGTCCGGACCGCCATTTTACTTTACTTAGTAGAGAAAAATAAAACATTTGGCTCGGTAGCTCAGTTGGTAGAGCAACGGACTGAAAATCCGTGTGTCGGCGGTTCGATTCCGTCCCGAGCCACTTACCAAACGCATCTGCAATCGTAGGTGCGTTTTTTCTTTTAGGAAAAAGGCAAACATGAGGAGTGTTATAATAGAAGAAAAAGGGAGAACCGGCCCTGCAGCCGGTTCAAAGAAGAAGACGTCATTGATAAAGACGCACTCCGGTGAGGGGAGGTTTCAATAAAGTTATCTTTTTTTAAAAAAGTTGACCAGCATGACAATAGATAAACAACTGGGGATAAAGGTGAAACATGTGTTTTTTTCTAAACCTTTATTTTTTTTATCTTTTGACCTTAAACCGTTATAATAGACAAGGACCCATTCTTTACATGGGCCATAAGTGATGAAACGAATGTTATATAGATGAAATGAAGTCATTCGGCAGGAGGAAAATCAAAATGATGGATAAAAAGATCCTTGTAGTAGATGATGAAAAACCGATTGCAGATATATTGGAATTTAACTTAAGAAAAGAAGGCTATGAAGTGCACTGTGCCCACGACGGAAACGAAGCCATTGAAATGGTAGAAGAGCTTCAGCCTGATTTAATTCTTTTAGATATTATGCTCCCGAATAAAGACGGCGTTGAGGTATGCCGTGAAGTCAGAAAGAAATACGATATGCCAATCATTATGCTGACGGCTAAGGATTCAGAAATTGACAAGGTTATCGGGCTCGAAATCGGTGCTGATGACTATGTCACAAAACCATTCAGCACACGCGAGCTCTTGGCGCGTGTAAAAGCGAACCTGCGCCGCCAGCTGACAACAGCGCCTGCGGAGGAAGAGCCTTCCTCTAACGAGATTCATATCGGCTCTCTCGTCATCTTCCCTGACGCGTACGTTGTATCAAAACGAGATGAAACAATCGAATTGACTCATCGTGAGTTCGAATTGCTTCATTATTTAGCAAAACATATCGGACAAGTGATGACCCGTGAACATTTGCTTCAAACCGTTTGGGGCTATGATTACTTCGGCGATGTCAGAACGGTTGACGTAACAGTCCGCCGGCTTCGTGAAAAAATCGAGGACAACCCGAGCCATCCAAATTGGATCGTCACACGCCGCGGTGTAGGTTATTACTTGAGAAACCCAGAACAGGACTAATGCCCATATGAATAAGGTTGGTTTTTTTCGGTCGATCCAATTTAAGATTACCTTGATTTATGTGCTTTTGATTATCATTGCCATGCAAATCATTGGTGTGTATTTTGTCAATCAGGTAGAGAAGTCGCTGATCAGCTCTTATGAACAATCGTTGAATCAGCGAATCGACAACCTTTCTTATTATATCGAACAAGAATATAAGAGCGATAACGACAGTACCGTCATAAAGGATGACGTCAGCCGTATTTTGAATGACTTCACGAAAAGTGATGAGGTTCGGGAAATTAGCTTTGTAGATAAAAGCTATGAAGTGGTCGGTTCTTCAAAGCCGTACGGTGAGGAAGTGGCTGGGAAACAAACGACCGATCTGATTTTCAAAAGAATTTTTTCTACCAAACAGTCGTATTTAAGAAAATATTATGACCCGAAAAGCAAAATCAGAGTTCTTATTTCCGCGAAGCCCGTCATGACTGAAAATCAAGAGGTTGTGGGCGCGATCTATGTTGTCGCGAGTATGGAAGATGTCTTTAATCAAATGAAGACGATCAACACGATACTGGCGTCCGGCACAGGTTTGGCACTTGTTTTGACGGCTCTTCTTGGTATTTTTCTGGCAAGAACCATTACCCACCCGCTTTCAGATATGCGAAAGCAGGCGATGGAGCTTGCGAAAGGGAATTTCTCGAGGAAGGTTAAAAAGTACGGGCATGATGAAATTGGGCAGCTGGCCACAACGTTTAACCACTTAACGAGAGAGCTTGAAGATGCCCAGGCGATGACTGAAGGAGAACGCAGAAAGCTAGCCTCTGTCATTGCTTATATGACAGACGGCGTTATCGCCACAAACCGAAACGGAGCGATTATTCTCTTAAACAGCCCGGCGCTGGAACTGTTGAACGTTTCACGTGAAACAGCCTTAGAAATGCCGATTACGAGTTTGCTGGGGCTTCAAGAGAATTATACTTTTGAAGATTTAGTGGAGCAACAGGATTCTATGCTGCTTGAAATTGAGCGCGATGATGAATTAACGGTGCTTCGCGTGAATTTCTCTGTGATTCAAAGGGAACACGGCAAAATTGATGGTTTAATCGCTGTCATTTACGATGTAACCGAACAAGAGAAAATGGATCAGGAACGCAGAGAATTCGTTGCGAATGTATCACATGAGCTGCGGACGCCGCTTACGACAATGCGCAGCTATTTAGAAGCGTTAGCTGAAGGCGCGTGGGAAAATAAAGACATTGCTCCGCGCTTCTTAATGGTGACGCAAAATGAAACAGAGCGTATGATCCGGCTTGTCAATGATCTGCTTCAGCTGTCGAAATTTGACAGTAAGGATTATCAATTTAACCGGGAATGGATTCAGATTGTCCGGTTTATGTCGCTTATTATTGACCGTTTTGAAATGACAAAAGAGCAGCATGTGGAGTTTATCCGCAATCTGCCGGACAGAGATCTGTACGTCGAGATCGACCAGGATAAAATTACGCAGGTGCTCGATAATATTATTTCTAACGCTTTAAAATATTCACCGGAAGGCGGACATGTCACGTTCTCGATTGATGTCAATGAAGAGGAAGAACTTCTCTATATCAGCGTGAAGGATGAAGGGATTGGTATTCCGAAAAAAGATGTCGAAAAAGTCTTTGACCGCTTCTACAGGGTGGATAAAGCGAGAACGAGAAAACTTGGCGGCACCGGTCTGGGATTGGCGATTGCCAAGGAAATGGTACAGGCGCACGGCGGAGATATTTGGGCGGACAGCATAGAAGGAAAAGGCACGACGATTACATTTACTCTTCCATATAAAGAGGAACAAGAGGATGATTGGGATGAAGCGTGAAAATATAAAAACGATATTACTTACGGTACTCGTCGTCATCAGTCTTGTTTTTACATGGGGGATATGGACGTTCCAGCCAAACTTTTCTGAAGGCTCATCCTCAACAGAGTCTACTGTTCGTGTGAAACATAAAATCGAAAAAACCACCCAAAAGCTGTCTGAAACGGTAAGGCCAAGGGACATGTTTATCCATGATGACGGCGCTCATTACAAAGTGGATGACAATGCCCTCTATGAAGAAATATGGTCTGACTTGCCGCATTGGGATGTGAAAGGAATTAAAGATATTTCGGATCAGTATGACAAGGCTGGATTCAAAAGCTGGTTTTATGGAATAGGCGGTTCTGAAGCCAAGCTTGACTTGCAATTCAGCGATACGATCCCGATTGATATTTTCCAAACGTTGTTTAAATGGTCTAATCAGTCGTTTGAATACAGTTCGTTTGACCATATTCTGATCCCGTTCAATGAAACAAAAGCGAACAAGAAAATCTATTTGGTGTCATACAGCAAGCAGCTCATTCTTGAAGTGACGGTTGAATCAGCAAACTACCGGAATATTATGAACGACTTGAAAAACAGGCAATCAAATATGCCGGCGTTCAGTTTGTTCTCCATTGGCTCAAAGAAAGAGTTTTTGCTGCCAAACAAACCGCTTACGATGGACAAAAAAGAATTTGTCACTGAATCGATTAAAACAAGTACCTTTAAGCAGGCTTTGTTTAGCGATCCGAGCATCGTAAGGGAAGATTCGAATTACAACAACAGAAATGTGCTGACAGATGGGATCAGCCGTTTAGATGTGAATCTAAGCCAGCGACAGGTGCAATTTCAACAGCGCAATTTGGTGCAGAGCACATCCTATCAAACAGGTGAATTAATCAAAAAGAGCCAAAAATACCTTGAGGATACCGGAAGCTGGACGGATCACTATCAATTTTTCAATATTAATGACAGCCAGCAGCTGAGCTTCTATATCTTTATGGATCAGATCCCGGTCATTAACAGCACCGCCAAACCTTTCGGGGTGACATCGGCGATTACGGTGCAATGGGCGAATGATGATATTCTCAGCTATAAGCGGCCGAATTACAGTCTCGGAACGAATCCGATTAAAACAAGTGAAACAGAGCTCATGAGCGGCAGCGAAGTGAGGATGCTGCTTTCGAAACAAACCGCTTATGATACGGACAAAATTGATCAGATCTTCCTTGCTTATCAATTGGTATCAACATCAACCAACGATGATCCTCTCGTTGAATTGGAACCGGTTTGGGCGATGAAAGTAAATGGAAAAATTGTGCCGATTACAAAGGATTTATTGAGGAAGGAGGGGGCTAACAGTGGAGTGGAATAAGACAAAATCAATCTTCATCGTTGCCTTCCTCATTTTAGATATTTTCTTAGGCTATCAGTTTTTTCAAAAATGGCAGGCTACCGGCAAAGAATATGAAGTCATTAAAAATGATGTCGAGCATGACATGAAGGCCGATCATATCACGTATGAAGGCTTGAATAAGGAAGCGACAGAAGGCTATCGGATCACGGCAAATCAAAAGTCTTTCTCCAAGGAGGAAATTGAGGCGCTGAAGGATCAAAAGCCTTTGATGGACATGCCTAGTGATGATCATAAAGTAACGAGCCTGAAAATGAAGTTTGCAAATCCAATCGCACTATCAAAGAAGGATATCGAGGACGATGCTCAGGCACTTGTTTCTTCGAAAATTCAAGATGGCGAAAAATATAAGCTTTGGAAGGTTGATAAATCGAAGAAAGAAATTATTTTCTTCCAAACGTACGAAGGTCATTATATTTACCAAAAGACCGACAATCCCTCTAATATGATCGGGCAAGTGGTGCTGCACTTAAACGGTAAAAACGAG
Organism: Bacillus sp. FSL W8-1202; assembly: GCF_038006165.1. NCBI lineage: Bacteria > Bacillati > Bacillota > Bacilli > Caryophanales > Bacillaceae > Bacillus > Bacillus sp. FSL W8-1202. Next base: position 1,007,866 of record NZ_JBBOUR010000001.1, on the reverse strand, counting down.
GTTGTGTCATACGACCAGACTACACTTGAGACCTTCAAGCAAATCCAGAAAGAAAGCTTAATTACTGAAATGGATGCGGTTGAGCTATTGTACTATCAAAATCAATTAAAAGAATACAGCACTGTGAAGAGCTGTAAATTCGGCTATGTAGCACAATATCCGCTGACAAGTACGCAGGTGCTGGCGCCGGTATGGAGAATTACGGTCGAGTACGAGAAAAAAGTGAACGGTGAGAAAAAGACAGTACAAGAGTATTTTACTGTGAATGCTTTGGAGAGTACGATTTTAGATACAGATCAATGAAAATAATGGAGTGAGACAAACATGAGCTTGCAATTTAGCGTACTTGCGAGCGGGAGTACGGGAAATGCGTTTTACCTCGAAACAGAGGATCACGCATTTTTAGTGGACGCCGGTTTGAGCGGAAAAGCCATGGATGGGCTAATGGCACAGATCGGGCGTAAGCTGGATGATGTAGACGGCATTTTTGTGACGCATGAGCATAGTGACCATATTAAGGGCCTTGGTGTCGTCGCCAGAAAGTACAAGCTTCCGATCTATGCGAATGAGAAGACTTGGAAAGCGATGGAGAATCAAATTGGCAAAATTGACACCGATCAAAAGTTTGTATTTCCAATGGAGACGGTGAAATCGTTCGGCGGACTTGATGTTGAATCGTTTGGCGTTTCCCACGATGCGGCGGAACCGATGTTTTATGTATTCCATTATAACGGCCGAAAGCTCGCGTTAATGACAGATACGGGATATGTCAGCGACCGGATGAAAGGCATTATCCGTTCAGCGAATGTATTTGTGTTTGAAAGCAATCACGATGTCGGTATGCTGCAAATGGGAAGATACCCATGGAGCATTAAGCGGCGGATTTTAAGTGACGTCGGGCACGTGTCAAATGAAGATGCTGCCTTGGCGATGACGGATGTCATTGGCGATGAGACGTCTCGTATTTACCTGGCGCATTTGAGCCAGGACAACAACATGAAGGAGCTGGCAAGAATGTCTGTGCAGCAGACATTGGCTTCTAAAGGATTTGTGACGGGTGAGACATTTGACTTATATGACACCGATCCGAAGAAGGCCACTCCGCTTTGCGCTGTATAATTTTTCTGTGTAAATCATGACTATTCTAGCAGTTTCTAACCCACAATATAACCATATTAACGTTCTTGGAAAGGATGGAATATGGTGAATTACGAACGTGAGGAAGAACATACTACTCCTGAACAGCCAAAGAGAAGCAAAAAAGGATATTTTCTTTCGAGTCTGATTGGCGTGATTGTCGGTGCCGTATTAATGGCGTTTATCATGCCGTACCTTTCAAATGAAGGGCTGGATACAGGCGTCTTAGATCAGCAGCAAAACAACAACGGCCGGGAATCAATCAGGACGGTGAATGTCAGTGTCAACAATGCCGTCACCAAGATTGTCAGCAATGTGTCGCCCGCCGTTGTCGGTGTTGTGAACATCCAAAAATCAGATATTTGGGGAGAGAGCGGCGAGGCTGGGAGCGGCTCAGGCGTCATCTATAAGAAAAATGACCATTCCGCTTATGTCGTGACCAACCATCATGTCATCGAAGGCGCTTCCCAAATTGAAATCAGCTTGAAAGACGGATCGCGTGTACCAGCTGATCTTGTCGGCAGCGACCAGCTGATGGACCTTGCCGTTTTACGGGTGAAAAGCGATAAAATTAAAGCAGTCGCCGATTTCGGAAATTCAGATAAAGTGAAGTCTGGGGAGCCGGTTATCGCGATCGGGAACCCGTTAGGCCTTGAGTTTGCTGGCTCTGTCACACAAGGCGTCATCTCGGGTACGGAGAGGGCGATCCCAGTAGATTCAAACGGTGATGGACAGCCTGACTGGAACGCAGAAGTCCTGCAAACAGATGCGGCCATTAACCCTGGGAACAGCGGCGGCGCTTTGTTAAATATGGATGGGAAGGTCATTGGCATCAATTCAATGAAAATTGCCGAGTCAGCGGTTGAAGGGATTGGCCTGTCCATTCCGTCTAAGCTCGTGATCCCTGTGATAGAGGATTTAGAGAGATACGGAAAGGTCAAACGCCCGTTCCTTGGCATTGAGATGAAATCCCTAAGCGACATCGCAAGCTATCATTGGGATAAAACATTAAAGCTTCCTAAGAACGTCACCAATGGAGTGGTTGTGATGGGTGTAGACGCCTTTTCACCTGCCGGAAAAGCGGGGCTGAAGGAACTGGATGTCATCACGGAATTTGACGGATACAAAGTAAATGATATTGTTGACCTGCGAAAACGGCTTTATCAGAAAAAAGTCGGTGACTGGGTGAAGGTGAAGTTTTATCGCGGCGGAAAAGAAAAATCTGTTGATATCAAGCTGTCCTCCGCAGACCAATTAGGAAGTTAATCAAAACAGTCTGGCATCGTTTGCCAGGCTGTTTTGATATGCAAAAAAACTGAACGGGGGTCACGCCCGTTCAGTTGAAAAGGATATATCGAATATGAAGAAAAATACAAGATGGTTGTTACACGTGAAACAGCAGCAAATGGCTGTTAACTGCAAATACCTCCATTTTCAGCATTCACTTTAATGGTTTGTACCGTGTGGTTGCTGGCTGTGATGGTGATGATGTACACATAGGTGCCATTTTCTTTCTTCAATGCAGAAGATGTGACGGTGCCTATGCACTTGTTCAACGCAATGCTTTGTGCTTTTGCTTTTGTGATCGCGGCTTGTTTATTTTCAACGTGATGCTTGACTATTTTTCCACTGCTGCGGTTAATGTTAAAGGTGTGAATTTTGCCATCCTCACCAAGCACTTTAATGACATAGACATAAACGCCATCTGCTTTCTTCATTTGTGCTGATTGAACTGCGCCTTTGCAGTTCTTTAAAGCGACAGTTTTTGCTTTAGAGAGCGTAATAGAAGCCTGCTGCTGGGTTTGAACTTTAGCAGTGTTCTCTTTATGCAGAACAGCCGCGTGTGCGGATGATAAAGAACTGATTGAAATGACCGCGCCTAAAGCAGCTGCAGAACATATTTTCATATTCATTTGTAGGTCCTCCTTAGAAAAAGAACTGAACGCGGGTCACGCACGTTCAGTTAAAAAGAGTATTTAGAAAAAGGTAGACATGAACTTAGAACTTTGTGTTAAAACAAGACTGGTGTTATACGTTGAATTTCAGTTATTTTACTGCTGGCAGGCAGTTTATTTTATTTGCAAATGCTTCCGTTTTCAGCGTTCACTTTCACTGTTTGTTCAGTGTGGTTTTGGGCAGTGATTTTAATCACGTAAACGAATGTGCCGTTTTCTTTCTTCAAATCAGTAGATTTCACTGTGCCTTTGCATTTATTTAGTGCAATTTGATGTGCTTTTGTTTTTGTAACGGCTGCGTTTTTCTTTTGCACTTCTTGTTTTACGATTTTACCACTGTCACAGTTGACATGGATTATATGAGTGCTTCCATCTTCGCCAAGCACTTTGACAACGTAGATGTATGCGCCGTTTTCTTTCTTCAGTTCAGAAGATTGAACTGCGCCTTTGCATTTGTTGAGTGCGATTTGATGCGCTTTTGTTTTAGAAAGATGTGCTTGCTTCTTTTGCTCGTGTTTTGCGACTTTGCCGTTTTCTCCATTGATATGGAACGTGTGAAGGCTTCCGTCTTCACCCATTACTTTTACGACGTAAACGTAAACACCGTTTTCTTGCTTCAGCTCAGAAGATTGAACCGCACCTTTGCAGTTTTTCAAAGCGATCGATTGGGCTTTTGTTTTGCTGATATAGCTTTGTTTCTTTTGAACATCATGTTTCACAACTTTGCCGCTGTTGCAGTTGACGTTCATCGTATGCTGTTTGCCGTCCTCACCGAGAACTTTCACAACATATACGTATGTGCCATTCACTTTCTTCATTTGGGCCGTTTGAACAGTACCTTTGCATTTGTTCAACGCAACCTGTTTTGCCTTTGCTATTGTGATGGAAGCCTGTTGCTTCGTCTCAACCTTCGTTGATGTATCATCCTTTTGAATGACAGCGGCGTGAGCAGAAGTGAAAGAACTGATTGAAATAATCGTTCCCAGTGCAGCTCCTGATAAAACTTTAGTGATATTCATGTGAGATTCCTCCTTTATTTCATTGTTGGCTGTACCAACTAAGGCAATTGTATAGGCCGAAGCTGAAAATCAAATGAGGGCTGGCTGAAAACTTGCTGAATTCAGCTGATTTTTAGGGAAGATTCAGTTTGTTTTCAGGTAAAAACGAATAATAGGAGGGGAAGGGAAAAAACTAATCAGAGGTTTATGCCAACTAAGGAGAGAGCACAGCATGAATAGGATGAAAGGCATCAAGATTTTGCTCGTGGACGATGAACCGGCGATATTAGATTTTTTGACAATGGGTCTTGAAAATGAAGGCTTTGAAGTGAAGACAGCAGCTGACGGAATGACAGCGATGAACACCGTAAAGACATTTCAGCCGCATGTGGCCATCTTGGATGTGATGATGCCCGGAATGGATGGACTGGAAGTATCAAAAATGATAAAAAAAACCGGCCATACCGCGGTTATTATGCTTACGGCCAAGGATGAGGTGGGGGTTCGGGTAAAAGCGCTGACAGAGGGCGCTGATGATTATATGATCAAACCCTTCAGCTTTGAAGAGCTGCTGGCGCGAATCTATGCAAGAATTCGGGATCACTTTCCCAACCTGTTTGAAGAATTCGCGCTCGGTCCGTTTCGAATTGATGATCGGCGCAGAGAAATCCGCTATAAGGAAGAGGTGCTCAAGCTTTCAGCAACAGAATACGAGCTTTTAAAGTTTTTGGTGCTGAATCACGGCCTTGTGCTCAGTAAAGCAAGGATTCTGGATAAAGTATGGGGGTATGATTTTTATGGAGAAGAGAATATTGTTGAAGTGTACATTCGTTCCTTGCGGGAAAAATTGAATGACAAAAAGCATGAAGTGATCCGAACGGTTCGGGGTGCGGGCTATCGGGTGGATATTGAATGAAAAAACGATTCAAAACACTGCGCTTTCAGCTTTTATTCCGTTCATTATGCATTCTCGTTCTTCTATTGGTGTTTGTCGGCGCTATGCAATATGTGTTTGGAAAACGCCTCTTATATGAAAACCGAGCTGTCAGCATTCAAAGTTATATCAACTCAACGGAGCCAACCATCTGGAATAATATTAAAACATACAAAAGCCATCCCGACAGCTCGGAAAAGTCAGATGGTGCTGTCCGTCCCGCCTTTATCTATCCGGGCGTGACCATTGTTTTTATCGATAAGAAAACAAAAGACAGTACGGTATTGTCGACCGATCCATATGCGGGAGCACCGCCAAAAGTGAAAAAAAGTGTATATGATGAGGCATTAAAAGATACGATGGCCTTGCATTACAAAATCACGAAAAATGAATCCGGCGAGGAAGTGCTGATTGTGTTTCAGGCTATTACTATGGAAAAGAAGCAGGCGTGATCCAAATGAGTACTTTAACAGAACCACTGAAGGACGTACTGCTCCGGCAAATCAGCATTTATTCCACGCTCTCGCTGGTTGCGCTCCTGCTCGGGCTTTTCACGTTCTTGCCTGTGGTCAGACATACGCTTAAACCGTTATCACAAATGGTACATATGATGGGAGAAATCAATGCAGGAAATTTGAATAAAAGGCTTCCTGTATATCGAAAACAAATGGAAATCGACACGCTCGCTATTTCGTTTAATCGCATGCTGGAGCGGATTGAAACGTCATTTAAAGCAGAAAAAGAAGCGAAGGAGCGCATCCGGCAATTTGTATCAGACGCTTCACATGAACTGAGGACACCTTTAACGTCCATACACGGCTTTATCGAAGTGCTGCTGAGAGGCGCCGCGCTTCAGCCGGAGCAGAGAGATAGGGCGCTGAATAGTATGTATGAAGAGTCGAAGAGAGCCACTCGGCTGATTGAGGATCTGTTGTTTTTAGCAAAAATTGATCGGGTGCCGAGCTTTGAAATGAAGAGAGGAAATCTCGATGCGCTCATAAGGGAGATGGAGCCGCAGCTCAGTCTGCTTGCGAAAGAAAGAAGGCTGCAGCTGCTGCTTGAGGATGACGCTAAAGCGGTGTTTGACCGGGATAAGATGAAACAGGTCATTCTGAATTTGGTTTATAACGCGGTGCAGTATACAAATGAGAGAACCGGTGCCATCACCATTTCTCTGCAAAAAGGCAGTTCCGGCGTGATGCTGATGATAGCAGACAATGGCACAGGCATCGCGCCGGAGCATTTGCCGCATTTATTTGACCGGTTTTACAGGGCAGACCCATCCCGCTCCCGGAAATATGGAGGGTCGGGATTGGGTCTTGCCATAACGAAATCGATTATCGACAGCCACAATGGGTCGATTGACGTGAAAAGTGAAATAGGCAGAGGCACTGTTTTTCTGATCAGGCTTCCTGCTCCGGATTATTCGTTAGACGAGTGAGAAAATTTCTTCAGCCGATATTGGAGGCTTTGTCTGCTGATGCCAAGCTCCTGAGCAGCTTTCGAGATGTTATGGCCGTGTTTTCTTAACACGTTCTCTATCACATATTTTTCGAAGCTTTCCATTTTTTCTTTTAAGTCCGCGGCCGGCTGGTGTCTTGGTGTTTCCGGCTCTGGGATGTCAGCAGGCTTGATTTTCATTCGGTATTGATAGGGCAGATGGGAAGCCGTAATCGTTTGCTCGTCCGTCATGAAATTCATTGCGCCTTCGATCATATGCTCAAGCTCGCGAATATTTCCCGGCCAGTCATAAGAAAGGAAAAATTGCTTCACGTCATCGCTGATGTGTTCAACATTCATTTGGAACAGATGGTTGTTTTTCTGGATGAACTCCGACGCGAGAAGCAAAATGTCTTCTTTTCGTTCCCGAAGCGGCGGGATGATCAGTGTGACGACACTCAGCCTGTAATACAAGTCCTTCCGCATTCGTTCGCCTGCAATCGCATCAATTGGGTCTTCATTCATCGTGGCAATAATACGTACGTCAATCGGTGTATCCTTTGTCGAACCGATGCGCCTGATTTTCCGTTCTTGAAGGGCGCGCAGCAGCTTCGCCTGAAGGCTGAGATTCAGCGAGTTGATTTCATCTAACAGCAGCGTGCCGCCGTGGGCTTGTTCAAACAGGCCGGGCTGGTCGACAGCGCCGGTAAACGCGCCTTTTTTCGTCCCAAACAAAATGCTTTCCACAAGGCTGTCTGGCAGTGCCGCACAGTTTTGCGAAATAAACGGGCCGCCAGAACGATCGCTTCCATTATGGATACTTTGCGCGAACAGTTCTTTTCCCGTGCCGGTTTCGCCTGCGAGAAGGACAGATGATGACGTACGCGTTGCCCGCTTGGCGTTTTCGATGACGTCTTGAATGGCCGGACTGGTGCCGAGAATACTGTCAAACGTATAGGTTGTGCTGCCTTTTTTGTTCATATTCTCCCTGATCAGCCGTTCAAGCTTTGTCACATCCTTGGCAATTTCAACGGCGCCCCTGATTTTGCCGTCTTGGACGATGGGATATGTATGATTGATCGTCGTAATTTCCTGGCCTTTATTATTGAAATAGCTCTGTTTGATGTTTTTAATCGTCTTGCCTTCCTGAAGAGCCTGTACCAGTGTGCTGTCCTGCTGCTTTGAAAACATAAACACATCCATCAGGTTTTTATTTAAGACGTCATGCTTCTCCATATCTTCAATCTGCATCATTTTATTGTTATAAACGATTGTGTTTCCATGATCGTCTACCACGTGCAGGCCAACATCGATTTCATCTAAAATGCTCTGAAAAACCAATGTGAGGAATTCGCTGTCTTTGACCACTGTATGAACCTCCCTCAGTTTTCTTAATATTGCTTCTATTTTATAAAAAAATGGAGAGGATATGCAAAAGAATTTTGCACTTGCTGAAATTTTTGCTCGAAATATCAGAATGTTTTTGCACCTTGCCCTCGAAAATTGTAGAAAACACACGAATTCTTGATTTGGCACAGAACTTGCATTTATATAAAGGGAAAGCAGGATAACATGTTGAAACAGAAAACAAGGGGGAATTTAAATATGCCAGCTTTATCTAAATCCAAAGAAATTATTGATCAGACGTCTCATTATGGAGCCAACAATTATCATCCGCTCCCAATTGTTATTTCTGAAGCGCTGGGTGCTTGGGTAAAGGACCCGGAAGGCAATGAATATATGGATATGCTGAGTGCTTACTCTGCGGTAAACCAGGGACACAGACACCCGAAAATCATTCAGGCATTAAAGGATCAGGCTGATAAAATCACCCTCACGTCACGCGCGTTTCATAACGATCAGCTTGGGCCGTTTTACGAAAAAACAGCTAAACTGACAGGCAAAGAGATGATTCTGCCGATGAATACAGGAGCCGAAGCGGTTGAATCCGCGGTGAAAGCGGCGAGACGCTGGGCGTATGAAGTGAAGGGCGTAGCAGACAATCAAGCGGAAATTATCGCATGTGTCGGGAACTTCCACGGCCGTACGATGCTGGCGGTATCTCTTTCTTCTGAAGAAGAATATAAACGAGGATTCGGCCCGATGCTTCCGGGAATCAAACTCATTCCTTACGGCGATGTGGAAGCGCTTCGACAGGCCATTACGCCGAATACAGCGGCATTCTTGTTTGAACCGATTCAAGGCGAAGCGGGCATTGTGATTCCGCCTGAAGGATTTTTACAGGAAGCGGCGGCGATTTGTAAGGAAGAGAATGTCTTGTTTATTGCGGATGAAATTCAAACGGGTCTCGGACGTACAGGCAAGACGTTTGCCTGTGACTGGGACGGCATTGTTCCTGATATGTATATCTTGGGCAAAGCGCTTGGCGGCGGTGTGTTTCCGATCTCATGCATTGCGGCGGACCGCGAGATCCTAGGCGTGTTTAACCCGGGCTCACACGGCTCAACATTTGGCGGAAACCCGCTTGCATGTGCAGTGTCTATCGCTTCATTAGAAGTGCTGGAGGATGAAAAACTGGCGGATCGTTCTCTTGAGCTCGGCGAATACTTTAAGAGCGAGCTTGAGAGCATTGACAGCCCGGTTATTAAAGAAGTCCGCGGCAGAGGGCTGTTTATCGGTGTGGAATTGACGGAAGCGGCACGTCCGTATTGTGAGCGTTTGAAGGAAGAAGGGCTTTTATGCAAGGAAACGCATGATACAGTCATTCGTTTTGCACCGCCATTAATCATTTCCAAAGAGGATTTGGATTGGGCGATAGAGAAAATTAAGCACGTGCTGCAAAACGCATAAATCCGCACCATGGCGGGATATTCACTTCGTTTGTATAAATTTACAACAGAAAAATCAGCACTCCCTATTTGCTCAGCTACAGTATTTTAGTATAATGTATCTTTATGAGAAGAAGTGAATTTTATATTAAATAGATAGAGACTCTTTGGACAGCAAACTGGGATAGCACCATGCAGATGTTCCAGCTTAGATCCAATACAAGTTGCTGAAGGGGTGCAGAATGTGAATACAAACCAAGATAACGGAAATCAGCTCCAGCGGACAATGAAATCACGCCATTTGTTTATGATTTCATTGGGCGGAGTGATCGGAACCGGTTTCTTCCTTGGAACCGGGTTTACCATTAACCAAGCGGGACCGCTCGGCGCGGTTCTGTCCTATTTAGTGGGCGGCTTTATCATGTTTTTGACCATGCTCTGCTTAGGAGAGCTGGCAGTCGCCTTTCCTGTGTCGGGGTCCTTCCAGACCTATGCCACGAAATTTATCAGCCCGGCTTTCGGGTTTGCGTTCGGCTGGCTGTACTGGCTCGGCTGGGCGGTTACATGCGCCATTGAATTTTTATCAGCGGGGCAGCTGATGCAACGCTGGTTTCCGCATATAGACGTGTGGATTTGGTGTCTGGTCTTTGCGGCACTGATGTTTATTTTAAATGCAATCACCACAAAAGCCTTTGCAGAATCAGAATTCTGGTTTTCAGGCATTAAAATTTTGATTATCCTTTTATTTATTATTCTCGGCGGAGCTGCCATGTTTGGCCTGATTGATCTGAAGGGCGGAGAGCATGCGCCGTTTTTGACACATTTTTATGAAGACGGGTTATTTCCGAACGGCATAAAGGCAATGCTGATTACGATGATTACCGTGAACTTTGCGTTTCAGGGAACTGAGCTGATCGGGGTTGCAGCCGGAGAAAGTGAAGACCCTGAAAAAACGATTCCACGGTCGATCAAACAGACAGTATGGAGAACGCTTGTTTTCTTTGTGCTTTCAATCATTGTCATTGCCGGCATGATTCCGTGGAAACAGGCGGGTGTCGTGGAAAGTCCATTTGTTGCCGTATTTGAGCAAATCGGAATCCCATATGCAGCTGATATCATGAACTTTGTTATTTTAATCGCACTGTTATCTGTTGCGAACTCAGGTTTATACGCATCGACACGTATTCTGTACGCGATGGCGAATGAAGGACAGGCCTTCAAAGCGCTCGGAAAAACAAATCAGCGCGGTGTGCCGATGTACTCGTTAATCGTAACGATGGCTGTGGCCTGCCTATCACTTCTGACAAAGTTTGCGCAGGCTGAAACCGTATATATGGTGCTGTTATCATTGGCGGGCATGAGCGCGCAGGTCGGCTGGATTACGATTTCGCTTTCCCAAATCATGTTCAGACGCAAATATATCCGCGAAGGCGGCAAGACAGAAGATCTGAAATTCAAAACACCGCTGTATCCGGTGCTTCCGCTGATCGGCCTGACGTTAAATACGGTCGTGCTTATCAGCCTTGCATTTGATCCGGAGCAGCGTATCGCGCTGTATTGCGGCGTACCGTTTATGATCATTTGCTACATCATTTATCATGTCGTCATTAAAAAACGCCAGCAGGCAAATCGTCAGCTAGAGCTTTAAAAACGTTGTCCGCAAGTCATCTTTGTTATAACCCGCATAGGACATTATCTTAAATGTTGAGGTGGAATCACAGATGGATAAAACGATTTCGGTTATTGGAATGCCAATGGATTTAGGACAAGCACGACGCGGAGTGGATATGGGCCCGAGTGCCATCCGGTACGCTCATCTGATCGAGCGGCTGTCAGACATGGGGTATACGGTTGAAGATCTCGGTGACATTCCGATCAACCGCGAAAAAATCAAAAATGACGAGGAACTGAAAAACCTGAATTCCGTTTTGGCGGGAAATGAAAAACTCGCGCAAAAGGTCAACAAAGTCATTGAAGAGAAAAAATTCCCGCTTGTCCTGGGCGGTGACCACAGTATTGCGATCGGCACGCTTGCAGGCACAGCGAAGCATTACGATAATCTCGGCGTCATCTGGTATGACGCGCACGGCGATTTGAATACACTTGAAACTTCACCATCGGGCAATATTCACGGCATGCCGCTCGCGGTCAGCCTAGGCATTGGCCACGAGTCACTTGTTAACCTTGAAGGCTACGCGCCTAAAATCAAACCGGAAAACGTCGTCATCATTGGCGCCCGGTCACTTGATGAAGGGGAGCGCAAGTACATTAAGGAAAGCGGCATGAAGGTGTACACAATGCACGAAATCGACCGTCTTGGCATGACAAAGGTCATTGAAGAAACCCTTGATTATTTATCAGCATGTGATGGCGTCCATCTGAGCCTTGATTTGGACGGACTTGATCCGAACGACGCACCGGGTGTCGGAACCCCTGTCGTCGGCGGCATCAGCTACCGGGAGAGCCATTTGGCTATGGAAATGCTGTATGACGCAGGCATCATTACCTCAGCCGAATTCGTTGAGGTTAACCCGATCCTTGATCACAAAAACAAAACGGGCAAAACAGCAGTAGAGCTCGTAGAATCCCTGTTAGGGAAGAAGCTGCTGTAATAAGAAAACCCCCGCATCCCGCGGGGGTTTCAGCGTGTCGACAAACCCTCGCATTCGTTGTCAGGCCTGCGCTTCGGTGCTCACGAATTCCAAACATTCGCTGCGCTCCAATGCTCGTTCTTCCTAGACTTCAAGGGTTTTCAATCACGCTGAAAAGATGAAAGAATCCTAAAACTACAAACCGTTTTAGGATTCTTTCGTTAAATTGAACCCCCGCACCCGCGGGGGTTTTTCATTTATCCAATCATTTTCTCAGCGACTTTCATTTCCTGTGAATGGGTTTGATGGTCCGCAATAAACCAACCTGATAAAATCACCGCTGCGACGCCTGCGCCAATCAGAAATCTTTTCATTTATATAACCTCCGTTCGTTTAATCAGTTCTTCAATCTGTAATGCTTCATAAAAAAAGTGGGCAGCTTCTTTGTAAAGCTCAAGTTCCCTATACCGTTCGCCAGCCAAAATGGAAAGTTCTCTTACACTGTCATACTCTTTCTCGGACAACAAGTCATCCATATGTTGTTTGCATAAGTGAAACGTTTCCGCATGACCCCCTTCTGCATAAATGGCATATAAAATGTCTATTTTTGCCTCACATATTCTATTCGGCTCAGCAGTCAATTTTTCCTTCACGTCTTGGTAATAAGATAAGGCCTGTTCTTTCTTTTTGATCTTAAACAGCTCTCGTATCAGCAAGTAGGCAGAATGATAATAATAGGCGGAGCGGGCATACTCATCGTTCCGTAGAGCCTCCTCTAATTTCGAAACCGCTTCTTCTGATTTGCCGCTTTGCGCATGAAGAAGGCCGAAGTTATGCAAAAGCTGGGCTTCAAAAAAATGATCCTCTAATTCACTCGTGATCCGAATTGCTTCGTCCAAATAAGCCTCAGCTTCTTCAAACTGGCTCATCTCTGTAAAATTGCCTGACATGGTAATCAGGGCTGAAGCCAGCTTCTTTTTATAATCAGTTTCTTCCCTGAACGTTTTGACCGCTTGCCGTGTATGATTGAGGGACACAATATTTTGTCCCAGCTTATAATAGAGCTTTCCGACCTTCAGGTGAAATTCAGCTTTCTCAATCGGATCGGGAATGTTGTCGAGATACTGCTCTGCATCTTTATACAGCCCAATGGCAATATCATAATTATTTTTATAGGCCTCATACATGCCTTCAAACAGAAAAAAGTAATATTTCAGCATGTCAGACGTAGCATTCATATGAGAAGGCTCCTCATGCTGAAAGCCCTGTCCTCTCGCCTCGTGAAGCAAAACCTTGTGGCGCAGTTCCAATAAGGAGAAGTAGGCAAGCACCTCCTGATCCTCTTCCATGTCATCCAATAAAGGCTTCACTTCTTCAAATAAACGGGAGGATTCTTCAACTTCATGTTTCTTGATGGCAAGGTACCAATCGTTGAGCATGCTAGCGATTTCTGCGGGTGCAATCTTATTCATGTGAAACTCCTTTCCTAGTGACTTATCAATCTCAGTTGCTTATTCTGATAGTAACACCTCTTTCTATTTTATGTAAAATCCTCTAGTCAATATATGAAGGGGAGATGATATGACAATCATGCTGACCCCTATGCAGACAGAAGAATTTCGGTCTTATCTCACGTACACAACAAAGCATTACGCGGAAGAAAAGGTAAAAGCGGGAACATGGCTGCCTGAAGATGCACAGCTTTTGTCTAAGCAGGCATTTACTGATCTGCTTCCGAGAGGGCTGGAAACACCCCATCACCATTTGTGAAGCCTCAAGCTGAATGAAAAGGATATCGTTGGCTGGCTCTGGATACATGCTGAACCGGAACATCCGCAGCAGGAAGCGTTTATTTATGATTTTGGGTTATATGAACCGTATCGGGGAAAGGGCTACGCAAAGCAAGCATTGGCGGCATTAGATCAAGCAGCACGCAGTATGGGAATCCGCAAGCTGTCCCTTCATGTCTTTGCTCATAATCAGACGGCGCGAAAGCTATATGAGCAAACCGGATTTCAAGAAACAGACGTAGTGATGAGCAAGAAGCTTTAACGAAAAGGGCCGATAAAGGCCTTTTTCTGTAAATGATATCTAAAAATTCTGTAAATAACCTAGTTACTTTCCTTATTTTCCTAATATAATGTGGGTGAGGAAATTACCTTTCCTACACTCACAAGAAAAGAGGAGATGTAATGAAGTTGAAGAAACGAGTGTCGATGTTTTTGGTAGCGCTTACAATATGCGGCGGCCTATTTGTTTCTCCCGCCAAAGCCGTAAAGACCACAAATTATGCTGAAGAAATCGCCGCACTGCAGCCAGGCACGACACCGGAAGAAATCATGAAATCTGCCAGCCAGATTGCCAAACAGCAGCACGTAAAGCAGGATGTTATCTTAAAACAGTTCTATAAGGAAATCACGGCTGATAAAGCAGAGGGAGAGCGGCTCGCCAAGGAAAGCGGCATGTCTATCATGGGCGGCTCGTCCGGCACGAAAAAACTCCCGACAAGCGCGAAAGGCAATATCTATTACACGAACTCCTACACAGCCTACTACAATCACGGCCACGTCGGCATGTACTCCGCTGCTGACAAAATTGTTGAATCTGTCCCGGGCGACGGCGTCAGGCAGATCGCTTATAATGCCAGAGACGTGGAAGACAACTCCATTGTGCAAACCGTCAGCGTATCCTCATCTCAAAAAACAGCTGCCGCTGACTGGGCGGTATCAAAAGTCGGCGACCCATACTCATTTAACTTCGTCAATAACAGAAATACCGGCCATGACGGCGCCAAAAACTGTTCAAAGCTCCTATGGTCTGCCTTTTTGCTGAAAGCAGGCATTGATATAGACAGCAACGGAGGCTTAGGCGTGTATCCGCGCGACATCACAAGTTCTTCGTATACGACAACCATCATGACCATTTACTAGGAGAAGGATATGAAAAAGTGGATGATTACCATCGCCATGCTGATTCTCGCAGGAATCGCATTATTTGTCTTCATTTCTCCTCTCAAAAGCCATAAAACCGTAAGTCAGCAGGATCTCAGAAACCCCGATTTCCTGGATGACAAAGAAGTCCTGCTGTATTTTTCATCCTCTGCAGATCAAGATGCATTTGGCGGCGGGAAAAGCTACGCCCTGTTTATCAGCCAGGACGGGACGCTGTCTTCCTTTAAGATGAAGGGCCTTGAGCTGGGCTCAGCCAAGGTTCACGGTGACAGCGTGATGCTGGAGGACAAAAACACGATCTATACGATTAAAGACGGCCTGAGATCTCATAAAAGAACCTATCAGCACACAGGGGACAGCGCAGGCTTTCTGCAAAACACGGACGGCTTTTACACCTTATACAACTCCGGCTACGACAAAAAGAAAGAAGGATACCGCTCAGAGCTGTACCGCCAAATGGACGGAGAGTGGAAAAAAGACGTCATCCCCTACTACATCCGAGCCTCCGGTTTCCATGATGGCGCCATTTACGCACTCGTCCCGACAGCTGACGAAAAAGGCTATCAGCTCCTTCAGATTCAAGCAGATCAAAAGAAGCTCACTTATCACACGATATCGGAATGGCAGTACCGGGAAGGAGCCTCAGTCGAATCCCAGCTTGCTGTGGACGACCAAGCTGTGTATGTCATGGTTCGCGGCCAAAAAGCCCACAATCTCTATCAAATGGTCAAGATTAACAAAAAAAGCGGCATAGTAGAGCTGCATGACATCGCCGAATACAAAAACGACGAACAAACGATATACAGCTCCATGCCCTTCAGCTTTAAAAACAGCTTTTTCCCTTATGACGGGAACCTGTATTTCATTGACGGCTTCGGAAAGGTATATGAAATCGATGCCAAGACAGGAAAAACAAACATCGCTTTCACCCTTTCCCGAGACAAAATGAAAGCCGACTTCAAAGAAAGCACCCAAAAAGGCAGCAGCCTCTATTTCTTCACATACACGTATAACAAGCCTGCCTACATTGAACAGTACAGTCTGAAAACCGGAAAGAAAATGAAAGAAAAAGAGATTAGGAAGGTAAAGGATGTCGTGACGCCGAAGAGTCATTTGAAGCTGTATGATGTTGAGGTGATGAAGAGGTTTTAAGGCAAGGAGGTTAGTATGGGAGCCATCGCCGTTTTATTTATCGTTTTTGGTTTTCCGATCATCGCAGGTGTATTTGGTATAGCGGGTCATTTTTTATTTAAGAGGTTTTGGGTGGCGCCGCTCATCGTCCTTATCGCGAGCTTGATATTGTTATTTACGTTAGCTTCGGGCAATAGCTCATTCATGTTTTGGGTTGTTATGTATACGGCGATTGCGTTAGTAACGAGTATTGTCACATTATTTCTCAGGAAATTTTTAAATTGATCTCTAATTATGAAGAGACTGGTGTGTAGTCTCTTTTTTTGTTGAGCCGAAGTTTACAGAGGATTTTGGGTATGGTTTAGAAACGAATCTAAAGGAGGAATTACATGCGCACCAAACGGGTTATTCTTCTGGCAGTTATGATCTGCCTGGTTTCGGCCATTACTGTGTTCCTGTTAAATGGGTGTAAAGTCGACTTTTTAGACATAGCCGGAACCATTATTGGCTGCTTTCTTGGCATATTTGTTGTTGTAAGAATACAGAAAAAACAGTCGTGAAAAAGGGAAAGGGCCAGACCGAACCGAAGTCATGTGCAAGGACGAAGAGTCCAAACACATGAATGGGAGGAATGGCGTTGACAGGAAATAAAGCGGTTGTGTACAAAGGTAAAGGAAACGTGGCGGTGGAGGATATCGGCTATCCGGAGTTAATCTTGAGGGACGGGCCCGGCGTTCCGAAGGCGAATGTGAATCGAAAATGTGAGCATGGGGTTATTCTCAAAGTTATTACAACCAACATTTGCGGAAGCGACCAGCATATGGTCAGAGGCCGCACAACGGCGCCGGAAGGCTTGGTGCTCGGGCATGAAATTACGGGAGAAGTCATTGAAACGGGGCGTGATGTTGAATTTATCAAAAAAGGCGACATCGTATCCGTTCCTTTCAATATTGCCTGCGGACGCTGTGTGATGTGCAAAACGCAGAAAACGCATGTGTGCCTGAATGTCAATCCGGACCGGCCGGGATCGGCTTACGGCTACGTCGATATGGGCGGCTGGGTCGGCGGCCAGTCTGAATACGTCATGGTGCCATACGCTGATTTTCAGCTTTTGGTATTCCCTGATAAAGAACAGGCGTTAGAAAAGATTCTCGATTTGACCATGCTGTCCGACATTTTCCCGACCGGCTTCCATGGAGCTTACACAGCGGGCGTGCAAACAGGTTCAACCGTTTATATCGCGGGAGCGGGTCCTGTCGGCTTGGCAGCTGCACACTCCGCTCAGCTCCTAGGCGCCTCTACCGTGATTGTCGGCGATCTGAACGAAGACAGGCTGGCACAGGCGAAAAGCTTCGGCTGTGAAACGGTCAACGTGCAAAAACACGACCGCCTTGGCGAACAAATTGAACAAATACTAGGTGAACCAACCGTTGATGCCGCAGTGGACTGTGTCGGCTTTGAAGCATCTGGGCACGGCAATCAAGGGGAAGCGCCAGCCGCCGTGCTGAACTCAATCATGGACGTCACCCAGGTCGGAGGCAGCCTTGGCATTCCAGGCTTATACGTGACCGAAGATCCCGGCGCAAAGGATGCGGACGCCAAAACAGGCTCACTAAAAATCCGATTCGGACTCGGCTGGGCCAAAGCCCACACCTTCGTCACCGGACAAACGCCCGCCATGACATACAACCGCAATTTGATGAAAGCGATCCTGAGCGGCAGAGCGCAGATCGCAAAAGCCGTCAATGCCACCGTCATTTCTCTGGACGACGCGCCAAAAGGCTACAGCGACTTCGACAAAGGCGCAGCCAAAAAATTCGTCATCGACCCGCATGGAACACTGAAGTAAAAGAAAAAGCCGGACGTTCTCAGAACGCCGGCTTTATTGCTGATAATCTGTTTCTTCAAAGCGATCTCCTGTTTCGTCTTGGACAATTAAGTCCCCTTCGATTTTGTCCAGTCCAATCAAAATATAAGGGTTTTTCTCATTTGCCGTAGGAGCAGGTTTTCGTTTCACAGTTACAATCGTTTCTTTAGGTGAGAATTTGACGTCTGACACTTCAAGCTTCTTATCTTTCTCGCTGCTTCCGAGAGACACAATAACCATTTTTTCCCTTCTAAAATGATGAAGACTTGATATCCTTTCACGCCATCATGCATTTGGAGATAATTAGCGTATATTTCTAAGTCTGGACTGCCTTCACCGATTCGATCCTTCTCCAACACCCAATAAGACGGCTGACACCCAGCAAGCAGCAACATGATCACAAAAAGCCAAACCCATCTAAAGCGCAAATGCAGACCTCCCCACACATCGGTTACATCCAAACTAACACACGAGCGAAATAGAGTCATCAACAGCTTGTTTGTCGAATTGTGGATAAAACTCAGCCCGAAGCACTACTAACATGTGAATAAATAGGTTATATTGAGAAGAGAACATTTGTAAAAATGGAAGAAAACATCGGAGGATTTGAACATGAAACAAGCGTATTATTCTTGTGAAGAACACATCGAAACGGTGCTGGATATGTACATAGACGACCACGAGCTGCCGCCCGAAATCAGAAAAATCGAACATACTAACAGTTTATCCACAGCCTGTGAATTATGTGGAGACCCCGCAGTATATATAGTGGGGAACGAATGATCTTACACAAAATACAGAAAAGATATCCACAATTGTGGACAACATATATGAATAACTTGTTTCTAAAGTGGGGATGACCTGTGAATATCAATATTGTGACAATCGGAAAACTAAAAGAAAAATACCTCAAGCAAGGCATTGAAGAATACACCAAACGACTTTCGGCCTACGCAAAAATCGACATCATCGAACTCCCGGACGAAAAAGCGCCGGAAAACCTAAGCGACCAGGACATGAAAATCATAAAAGACAAAGAAGGCGACCGCATCCTATCCAAAATCAGCCCCGACGCCCACGTCATCGCCCTCGCCATCGAAGGAAAAATGAAAACATCCGAAGAACTAGCCGATACAATAGATAAGCTGGCTACATATGGAAAAAGCAAAGTCACCTTCGTCATCGGCGGATCACTCGGATTGAGTGACACAGTGATGAAGAGAGCGGATGAGAAGCTGTCGTTTTCAAAAATGACGTTTCCTCATCAGTTAATGCGGCTCATACTAGTTGAGCAGATTTATCGGGCTTTTCGGATTAATCGTGGGGAGCCTTATCATAAGTGATAGTAAAACAGAAGTTTGAAATCTCAAAAGAGAGGAGTGGGTCCTAATTATGGAGGCTGAGATAGGAGAAGAAATCATAGAGAAAGTAGTCAAGGAATTTAAAATTAAAGGACTTTTCTCAGAGTATCTCCCTAGTAACTTTAATTTAAAAAGTGAAACGTTTGATATATTCAAAGATATAGAAGTACCGAATAGTATTGATTACATAGAGCCTTATAAATTTACTATGAGTCGATTTAAAGATAATGAAAGTCGAAGGGTAATTCATCTACCGGAAATAACTGCTTATATTTCAGCAGTTAACTATATGGATAGCGAGAAAATAATCAAAGAACTAATCGAGTTGTCAGCCGAAAGTGAAAATTCATTTTCTCAAATAGTACAAAGTAATGGTGAAATATTGAAGCATGAAACAAGTTATGGATATTTTGAGGATGAAGGGGTGGATGAAAGTAGATTTATACAATCAACTTATATACCAAATATAGCTGAAAAAATAAAGCGAGCTTTATATCTAGATATATCTAATTTCTATGGCAGTGTATATACTCATATTTTTCCTGCTATTTTGTTGGGTTATGATAAGGCCATAGAGCAATATAAATATTTTCAAGGTAATAAAGCAGATGGGCGTATTTCCGATATATATAAGAGATATGAAAAGTTAGATGGAAAAGTGAGGGGACTAAATTCAAATAGAACAAACGGTTTGCTTACGGGTCCTTTACTTTCATTTTTCCTAGCTGAAGCTTTATTGACACGTATTGATCAAGAAATAGAAAGCGTTGGAGTCTCTTTTGTTAGATACGTCGATGACTTCGAAATTATTATTTACGAAGATAAAGATATAGACCTATACAAAACTATTATTTCGGATATACTTGGGAAATATCATTTTTCGATTAATAATGAAAAAACTAAGTATGTAAAATTTCCTTATTATGTGGTTGAAAATCTTCAGATGATTTATGAAGAATATGTAAGTAGTAAAGCTGAATCTAATGATCTTATTAAAATTTTTAATAAATACTTCAACCTAGAGAATGAGGGTAATAAGGGTGCCATCCGGTACTTGGTGAAATCAATTAATGAAAGATTCCAGGTAAAAGATTACGAACTTTATGTATCTTATCTACTTAATATATTAGTTAATGATAATAGATCATTAATTAAAGTGTGTGAATTAATAATAAAAGATAAGGATAAACTTACATTTGGTGACAATCATATAAAAATAATAAAAAAACTGATTTTACAGTATGTAAGAGATAAAAAAGATTTAGAGGTTATTTGGTTAATTTATTTATTGAAAAATTTAGGGGTCAATAGTATTGAAAGGGATATTGTGAAAAATGTCATCCGAAGTAAAAATGAACTAGCAATTATTATGATAATTGAAGAATACACCGAAGATTTAGATGACAATATTATGGATGAATTAACCGCACTATCGAGCTCATGGATACTGTTATATCAATTGTTTCTTAAAAACTATATTTCTACGGATGAATTTGAGAATCGTGTTGGATTAAACAAGAGTAAACATTTTTATAGAAAACTAAAATATAACTGTTTTACTTTTTATAAACTAATTGCTGATGACTCTCGGACTAAATTTCCATTTTGAATAAAAGTGGGAAATGGTGTGAATGTGAAATTAATGAATAATTTAATTCCTGAAGAAAAACTAAAGAGTTAAAAAAGTAAAGTCTCTTCCAAATAATTTGGAGGTATTTTATTATTTATCTTTAAATTCGATACACCAAGAAATTTTATTCTGTCATAAGTAAAGGTTAACAGAAAAATAGAACTTTCTTTCAAAACAAAATAGAATACATGAGTTAAAAAGAAAGCAAAAGAATTTATGAGAGGAGTAGTTAAAAGTGGCATTAACTTTGGAAGTGTGTTCGGAAGTTCTGGCTAAGTGTGCAAGAATTTGTTGCATTTGTAGACTATTTAAACCACTACATGTTCAGGTGCATCATATACGGGAAAAGGCTGATGGAGGATCAGATGATTTCGATAATTTAATACCTGTCTGTATTGAGTGTCACGCTAGTATTCATACAAAAACAAAAATGACTCAAAATTTTTCTGAAAAAGAACTTAAAAAGATTCGAGATGATGTTTATGAATTGGTGAGCACAGGTTACCTTCCAAAAAGCAGATCAATAGAGAGAAAAGAAATTGAATTAATATCATCTATATTCGCTGATACGCTCAAACTCAGTAAAGAAGATGAAGAGAAGTCTTTGAGTAGTGAAGCACTAGAATTACTCTCCACCATTCTATGTGAAGGGAAACCAGCAACTTTTAAAAAAGTGGGAGAGGATTTTATATTGTTTGAAATTGGCGGACAATATATTACTAAAAAATTTAATGAAAAAGCACAGTACCCTGGATTTGTTATAGAGTTACTTGCTAAAGGCCTAATTTATACGAATGGAAATTCAATCGAAATCACTGAGGAAGGTGAACAGCTAATTAGTACATTAGTTCAAACTACAGCAACTTACACTCAAATGAAAGTAAAATGTTTAGAATGCGGATTACACTTTATTATTTGTACTTGGAATAAAGATACACATAATAGTTCTACTATTAATTGTCCTGAATGTGGACAGAATAATGAGAATTTTCTTGTATGGGCTCAACAAAAATTCGGTTTTATATTTCAAGATGTTCCTGGGAAAGCTAGACTTTATGATGTCAAGGGATTGATTCAAGCAAGAGAATAAAGGTATATTTCAAGGTTTAATTGAAATTTATTTATAATAAGTAACTAATTTAAGAACACTTGATAATCACTACTCTTTACACTAATTAATTCTGTATAGTTTTTTTGTTTTTGCGCAAATAACGCTCTCTGTATTTGTATTGAAATACTATCAAACAAGCATAAAACCAGACTTTGTTAGCAATTTGCTGTACTTAGTGGAAAACGTAAATAGAGCTCAGAGAAAGTCCTCTCTGAGCCCACATCCCTCACTTCATATACCGATACTCCCGCAAACTCTCCAAAATCGCAACTTCCTGCAGCAATTCCTCACCAACATTCGTTTCCTTCACTTTCTTTCGCTCAAGCTCTTTGTCCACTAATCGTTTCACCGTCAAGACGTCGGTTCCGGTGCTTAGGACTTCTGCCTTTGAGTTGAAGTGTTTATGGGCGACGAGCTGCATGCCGTAGGAGTTGTATAGCAGCGTGTAGCCGGCGATGCCTGTTGTGGATTGGTAGGCTTTGGAGAAGCCGCCGTCGATGACGATCATTTTTCCGTTTGCTTTGATTGGGTCTTCTCCTTCGATTTCTTTTACAGGTGTATGGCCGTTGATGATATGGCCGTGATCTGGATTGAGGCCGAATTCTGCCAGGATGTTTCGGCAGGTTGCCTCGTCTTCTCGTAAATAATAATACGGGTTTTTCTTCTCTTTATGCGTTTCCTTCTCTTTGATGAAATAGCGCTCAAATGTCGTCATGGCGCGTTTTCCGAAGAGGGAGGAGTATTCGCCTGTCCATAAATACCAAGCCATATCTGTCGCCAGGTCATCGGTTTCTTCCGGGTGGGCAAAGGCTTCCCGCAAGAATCGTTCAAATACATCGAGCAGCTCACGGCCCGCATACGGTTTATCCTCAATCATCATCGTTTCCATATTGCCGTTTTCATCAACTGGAATACAGCCGTGAATCAACAGGTTGCCGTTATATTTTAAATAAAGGCTGCCTTTTTTCATCATAAAATTCATATGGCGGCCCAGCTTTTCGGAATGCTGGACAGAGAATAGCAGCTTGTCTATGACTTCTGCTTCTTCTTCTAATAGCTGATCTGGCTGTTCCGGATTAATCGTCGCAAAGCAGGTGTTTTCCAGCTGATATGTTTTTCCGTTCAGCGTGATTTCGTTTTTGTCATAATCTATTTTCTCTAATAACAGCCGCTCTTCCATATTAAAGTTCGGCCGTCTCTTGATAATCGGGCTCTCAAGCTTGAATTGGATCATGGCAATCGCTTGATGGATTTTGGTGATTTGCTTAATCTCATCCTCTGGCCTGTTGTCGTCTGCTTTTGGACGGAACGCTGGATTATCATCGTAATATTTTTCGGCCAGGTTCAGCAGCGGTCTCAGGTTGATTCCATACACGTCTTCAATAATATCCAGGTTGTCGTAGCGGGCACAGATGCGGATAATATTGGCCAAGCACACTTTGGAACCGGCATAGGCGCCGATCCAAAGGACATCGTGATTTCCCCACTGAATATCGACAGAATGATAGTTGATCAGTTCTTCCATAATTCTATCCGGCTGCGGTCCGCGGTCGTAAATATCGCCGACCACATGCAGATGGTCGACCACCAATCGCTGAACGCTGTAAGCAAGGCCGGTGATCAGCTTATCGGCTTGGCCAAGCTCAATGATCTGATCAATGATTTCGGAGTAATATTGCTCCTTGTTGCCAGCTTGTTCTGTTTTGTATAACAGCTCCTCCGTAATATAAGCAAATTGGGCAGGCAGTGCTTTGCGTAATTTGGAGCGGGTATACTTGGAGGAGCAATATGAAACGAGCTTAATCATTCGATTTATCGTTTCTTTATACCACTCGTTTAACGCTGCTTTCGCATCAAAGTCATGTTTGATTAATTTCAGTTTGTCTTCCGGATAATAGACCAATGCTGCTAATTCATCGATTTCTCTATCGTAAATGACACCGCTGAAGATGTCGCGTATCTTCTCTTTGACTCGTCCTGAACCATTACGCAGCACGTGCTGGAATGCCTGATACTCCCCGTGCAAATCACTGACAAAATGCTCAGTGCCCTTTGGCAGGTTCAATATCGCTTTCAAATTAATGATTTCTGTTACCACTTTTTCTTCACAATCGTATTTTTGCGCGAGTAGATCTAGGTACTTGCTTTCCAAAACCGTCCATCCCCTTTTTAGAATAAACCCCTATTTATGAGCATGTGCATGATAAGGTGAATTTAAAAGTATGACATTATTTTTAAACATTGGACCTTTATATGATAGTACCGCATAACTGCTTTTATAGACAATTGAAACGAGTGCAGCAGAATCTATGGAGGAGGTTATTTAGTCAAGGGCTTAGGCTTAAAGGTTCAGTATCCTCCTTATTGTTGTTATCAATATGCATTGATATGGTATTGACGATCCATTTATTTAGCTTGTTTGTCAGTTATCTTGTAAGGAATTGCCTTGAGGAAACTGCCGTTGTTGTACATTGAGTGTTATATATTGTAAACTAGAGTAAAAGATATCCAGATTAATCATCGAAAAACATTTCTTACAGTTCCAAACCGGAAACGAAAGAGGTACCGCGAAAATACAAATATTTCCTAGGAGTATGTATATGAATATAGCGAATTACACTTTAAAAGTGAAAGGCAAAACGTTACTTCAGGACACCGACTTGCATTTTTCGAGCGGGAAAATTAATCACGTTGTCGGAAAAAATGGAGTCGGTAAATCACAGCTTGCTAAAGACTTTTTGTTGAATAATAGCAAAAGAATCGGCAGAGATATTCGTCAAAATGTTTCTTTAATATCCAGCTCGTCGAATATACCTAATGATGTTTCTAAGGACTTTTTATTACACTTTTTGAGTAAAAAATTTGATGCAGAAATGATAGATAAAATCGCACATTTACTTAATCTGGATAATATTGATGGAAAAGTTCTGATCAAAAATTTGAGTGATGGACAAAAGCAAAAATTAAAATTGCTCAGTTTCTTATTAGAGGATAAAAATATTATTGTTTTAGATGAAATAACGAATTCATTAGACAAAAAAACGGTTATAGAGATTCATGGCTTCTTAAACAAGTATATTCAGGAGAACCCCGAGAAGATTATCATCAACATTACACATGATTTGTCTGATTTAAAGGCGATAGAAGGGGATTATTATATATTTAATCACCAAGAAATTCAACAATATCATTCAGTGGATAAATTAATTGAAGTGTATATAAATGAGTAATAAAACAGTGGGGGCTTGAGATGAAATTAGAGTTTAAAAAGAGTATCAGCAACAAAGTTATCATTATTTTAGGAGCAATGTTTGTATTTTTATTTTTGCTGGGTTATTTTTTACTTGTTGGAATTGATAAAGTCAGCAATGTTACACCTGAAATGTTTTTCTTTAGCTCCTATACTGTTGCGACCCAGTTTGGTTTGATGTTATTTTCATTTGTTATAGCTTTCTTTATTAATAGAGAGTATTCAAACAAAAATATTCTCTTTTACAAATTAATTGGAGAGAACATCTATACTTTCTTTTATAAAAAGATAGCTGTTTTATTTTTAGAATGTTTTGCATTTATAGCGCTAGGCCTGCTAATCATATCGTTGATGTACCATGATTTTTCGCATTTTGCATTATTACTTTTTTTATTTTCTGCAGTTATACTGCAGTATATTCTAATTATCGGAACTATAAGCATGTTATGTCCTAATATATTAATTAGTATAGGTGTCAGTATCGTTTATTGGATGACTTCTGTTATCTTAGTAGCTATAAGCAATAAAACGTTTGGTTTCATTGCTCCTTTTGAGGCAGGTAACACTATGTATCCCCGAATAGAAAGAGTGCTGCAATCTGATAACATGACACTTGGGAGTAATGATGTTTTATTTATTATTTTGTATTTAGTTTCAATTATTATCATAAATGCGATTATCCTTCGCTTTTCTAAAACTAGATGGATCAAAATGGGCATTTAATAAAGGAAGCTACTTCACAGTGAAGTAGCTTCCTTTATGTGCACCTATATATCCATTAACATCAAGATTAATGCATGTGACTGGCTGAGTTTGTTAAGGGAAGGATGTTTTTCTGTTTGCATCGCCCAAACTATTATTGTTTTTCTTTCACCATCTTTACAAAGAGGAAAAAGATAATGAATACGATAAAGTAGTTCATTGGATTCTTAACGATGCTCATCTCTAGTGAAATCTGTAAGAGTATCCAGAGCGCAAAGATGGCTAGTATGGCAGGAATGATAATTTTGTACATGTCGATCACCTTCCATAGTGAAGCAGCCCTATAATAAAAAACTATTAGCCTGTACCACAAACTGCGACTGCTTATAATTATACAAAATCTTCGAGTAATCAAACGGCTGCCCATTTGTCAGGTGAAAAATACTTTCTATATACAGCTTCGGCAGTCCAGCCTCTAATCCCAAATATTCCGCTTCTTCCTCATTAAGCTGGCCCACGTGCAGAAACAAATCAGAAAAACCAATCTTCAACCCCAGTCCTTCCCGGATGTAATGGAAGATGGAGTGGGAGACGATTTCGTTGTTTAAATACGTCACGATCGATTTGTTGTAGTAAGACTCTTCGTAGCAAAGGGTCTGGCCGTTGATGTAGCGGACCCTTTTGACATAGTAGATGTCCTCGTCCATTCCGATGTTCAGGTTTTCCGCCGCTTCCGGAGTTGGCTTTCTCACGTCCAGTTCGATAACTTTTGAGGTGACGTTGAAATCCTCGAGGTCTTTTTTAAATCCCTGATTCGACAGAAGGCTGATATAGTCTTTTCGTTTATGTTTTCTGACGAAAATGCCGCTTCCTCTGACCTGAAAGATCGCGCCTTTTTGCTCTAATAGCTCCAGGGACTTTGTGATGGTGCTTTTGCTGACTTCAAACTGGGCCATGAGGGTTTCCAGGACTGGCAGTTTGTCTCCCTGCTGAAGCTGGTGTTCTTCTATATATGTTTCAATTTCCGCTGCGATTTGCTGGTATTTTAACATACGCATTCCTCATTTATTCGTTTAGTTTCACTGCCAAAATTATAGCATAAACCGCTTACAATGATAGTAAGTGCGTAAATATTTTGTTTCGGTATTGATATATTATACCGGTACAATTATAATGAAAGCGCAACCAAAACGGGGTGGGTGAAATGTCGGGGAAAGTGAGAGATTATACGAGACTAGCAAAAGACATTTTAGAGGCCGTAGGCGGGGAAGAGAATGTGATTGGGGCTTCTCGCTGCGCTACCAGACTTCGATTGGCTGAAGCGGTCTACCCCTAAAGCGAAGGATATCGTGAAATCGATGCTACCATCCCGCCGTCATTACGGTTGTCATGGTGGCGCCTACAAAGCCTGCGTTCAGCGTCCGGCGTCGAATTGCTTGCGCACATCGGACTGGATAGAGTGACATTAGACGGCACGTCTTTTTCCTTGAAGGTAAAAGAAGGCGATACCGAAAAAAGGCGAAGTGCTTGTTGAGTTTGATAAGCTTTCATTGAAGAGATTGAGGAAAGTGCATTACATCAAAAAATATTTACAGTCGTAAGCTGAGGAGGAATTAAACATGGGAAACATGCCAAAGGATTTTTTATGGGGCGGTGCTTTAGCTGCCCACCAATTTGAAGGCGGATGGAATCAAGGCGGTAAAGGGCCGAGTGTCGTCGATGTGATGACAGCGGGTGCGCACGGCGTGCCGAGAAAAATCACGGACACGATTGAAGAAAACGAATTTTATCCAAACCATGAAGCCATTGATTTCTATCACAGATACAAGGAAGATATCGCTTTGTTTGCGGAAATGGGATTAAAATGTCTGCGGACGTCCATCGGCTGGAGCCGGATTTTTCCGAAAGGCGATGAGGCTGAACCGAACGAAGCTGGTTTGCAGTTTTATGATGATGTGTTTGATGAATTGCTGAAGCATGGGATCGAGCCGGTCATTACCCTGTCTCACTTTGAAATGCCGCTGCACCTGGCAAGAGAATATGGCGGCTTTAGAAACCGGAAAGTCGTGGACTTCTTCGTCAACTTTGCAGAGGCTTGCTTTACCCGTTACAAAGATAAAGTAAAGTACTGGATGACATTTAACGAGATCAACAACCAAATGGATGTGAACAATCCGTTGTTCCTATGGACGAATTCAGGTGTTGTGGTTGGCGAAAACGAAAACGCCAAGGAGGTCATGTATCAAACGGCACACCACGAACTAGTGGCGAGCGCCTTAGCAGTGGCAAAAGGAAAAGACATCAATCCAGAGTTCCAGATCGGGGCCATGGTATCACACGTGCCGATTTATCCTTTCTCCTCCAATCCTGAAGATGTGATGCTGGCTGAAGAAGAAATGAGGCAGCGCTATTTCTTCCCTGATGTACAGGTTCGCGGTTATTATCCAAGCTACGCGTTGAAGGAATTTGAACGCGAAGGCTACAACATCACATTCGAAGACGGCGATGATGAGATTTTAAGAAACGGAACCGTCGATTACTTAGGCTTCAGCTATTACATGTCAACAACTGTGAAAAGCGATGTGAAAAATGATAACACTGGCGATATTGTAAATGGCGGCTTGCCGAATGGTGTCGAAAATCCGTACATCACTTCGAGTGACTGGGGATGGGCGATTGATCCAACCGGGCTGAGATATACGTTAAATCGTTTTTATGACCGATACCAAATCCCGTTATTCATCGTTGAAAATGGCTTTGGCGCAGTGGATACGCTGGAGGAGGACGGCAAGGTTCATGATCCGGAACGCATTCAATATTTAAAATCGCATATTGAAGCATTGGAAAAAGCGGTCACGTACGACGGTGTTGATTTAATTGGCTACACGCCGTGGGGCATTATTGATATTGTCTCCTTCACAACTGGCGAAATGAAAAAACGCTACGGCATGATCTATGTTGATCGTGACAATGAAGGAAACGGATCCATGAAGCGGTATAAGAAAGATTCCTTTGAGTGGTACAAAAATGTCATTCAAACGAACGGCGAGGAACTATAAGAAGCTGGCCCGAATCGAGCACTTTTACCGTAGTGCCTGGTTCGGGTTTTTTCTGTAGAAAAAGAAAAATCCGCTATCCTGCCAATCTGGCAATATAGCGGATTTCTTATATTAGTTACGGATTAGGTAATCAAACGCGCCGAGAGCGGCCGTTGCTCCTGATCCCATCGAAATAATGATTTGATTGTACGCACTGTCTGTGCAGTCGCCGGCAGCGAATAAGCCTGGCACGCTGGTTGCGCCGTGTTTGTCGACGATGATTTCGCCCATGCGGTTGCGTTCAACCGTTCCTTCTAACCATTCTGTGTTTGGCACGAGACCGATTTGGACGAATACACCTTGAAGTTCAACGTGTTTTTCTTCGCCTGTTTCGCGGTCTACATATGTGATGCCGTTAACACTCTGATCACCTGTGATTTCTTTTGTTTGTGCGTTTTTCACGACAGTAACGTTAGGCAGGCTGTAGAGACGTTTTTGCAGGACTTCGTCTGCTTTCAGTTCCGGCGCGAATTCTAGTACAGTAACGTGATTGACAATACCTGCAAGATCAATCGCTGCTTCGATACCAGAGTTTCCGCCGCCGATTACCGCAACGTCTTTGCCTTCAAACAATGGCCCATCACAGTGCGGGCAGTATGCGACACCTTTGTTTTTGAACTCTTGTTCACCGGGTACGTTGACATTGCGCCAGCGTGCACCTGTTGAAAGGATCACTGTTTTACTTTTCAGGACAGCGCCATTTTCGAGTTCAAGTTCGAACAGATCTTTCTTCTCAAGGCGTTTCGCACGCTGAAGGTTCATAACATCAATATCATATTCCTTCACATGCTCTTCAAGACTTGCCGCAAGCTTCGGCCCTTCCGTCGCTTTGACGCTGATGAAGTTTTCGATGCTCATGGTGTCGAGAACCTGTCCGCCGAAGCGTTCAGCGACAACCCCAGTGCGGATGCCTTTACGTGCAGTGTAGATCGCTGCACTTGCACCAGCAGGTCCGCCTCCGACAACAAGAACGTCAAACGGCTCTTTGTCAGCAAACTCAGATGCATCTGCGCCGCTGCCCATTTTCGCAAGGATTTCTTCAAGCGTCATACGGCCGCTTCCGAAGGATTCGCCATTCAGGTAAACGGTCGGCACTGCCATGATGTTTTTGCTTTCAACTTCTGCTTTGTATGCTGCACCGTCAATCATCGTGTGCGTAATGTTCGGATTCAGCACGCTCATCATGTTTAAAGCTTGTACAACATCAGGACAGTTGTGACATGTCAGGCTGATATAAGATTCGAAGTGGTATTCACCGCTGATCTTCTTCACCTGATCAATGACTTTTTGGTCCACCTTAGGCGGTCTGCCGCTCACTTGGAGCAACGCCAACACTAATGATGTGAATTCGTGGCCCAGAGGGATACCAGCGAAAGTTACGCCAGTGTCTTCTCCGACACGATTGACACTGAAGCTTGGCGTTCTGTTTAATTCAGCTTTTTCAACTGAAATTTTCGATGACATGGAAGCCAGCTCATCAACGAGAGCCAGCATGTCCTTTGAAATGTCATCTTCGCCTGCGCTAACTTTGAGAACAATGTCATTCTCAATTAGCTGCATATATTGATTTAATTGTGCTTTGATATTTGCATTAAGTACCAATTGAATGCACTCCTTAGATTTTACCTACTAGATCAAGGCTAGGTGTAAGAGTTTCGCCGCCTTCTTCCCATTTAGCCGGGCAAACTTCACCTGGGTTTTGACGAACGTATTGAGCTGCTTTTACTTTGTTTACAAGGTTGCTTGCGTCACGGCCGATACCGCCTGCATTGATTTCAACAGTTTGGATAACGCCGTCTGGATCGATGATGAATGTTCCGCGGTCAGCAAGACCAGTTTCTTCGTCAAGAACATCGAAGTTGCGAGAAATTGTTTGAGATGGGTCACCGATCATTGCGTAAGTGATTTTGCCGATTTTTTCAGAGCTGTCATGCCAGCCTTTGTGTACGAAGTGAGTATCTGTAGAAACAGAGTATACTTCAACACCTAATTCTTTAAGTGCAGCATATTGTTCTTGAAGATCTTCAAGCTCAGTTGGGCATACGAAAGAGAAATCTGCTGGGTAGAAGCAGAATACGCTCCATTGGCCTTTCAAATCTTCGTTTGTTACATCGATGAATTCACCGTTTTTAAATGCTTTTGCTTCGAATGGAAGTACTTCTTTACCGATTAAAGACATAATGTATATTCCTCCTAAAAATGTATTAGAAAGCATATCCGCTTTCAATAATAATTCTAATTATATATGAATTATTAATTAATATATATTTTTTGTCAAGCGATAACCTACTTTTTTTGATCTTACTAAAGGTGTGACAGGTAGGATTTAGGTATTTCTTTTATAACAGATGAGATGATTGATATGGGTTGATTCTCAATTAGACAAGGTTTTCAGGGACTTTTGTAAATCAGAATGACAGGCCGTTTTGGCATTTGAACATTTTATGACACCATTGGACAAGGGGCAAAGGACAATGGCCAAGAGCAGAATAGAACGGAACAGCAGGCATGTTGTCACATGATCATCTTGGGGATTGTTTCTAGCTAATATTGTATCACTGTTTATGATATTTAAAACATAACTCTTGTCTTCTGTTGTTTGAGATAGAAGAAATCATAGATGAAAAAAACACGGTTCAGTTGAAACTGACCGTGTTTTTGATGACAGGTTATTCAGACCAATTCGTATGGAAAACGCCGTCCATATCAGTCCGTTCGTACGTGTGAGCGCCAAAGTAATCGCGCTGCGCCTGCAAGAGGTTCGCATTGGAACGCCCTGTGCGGTAGCCGTCGTAATAAGAGAGCGCGGTAGTTAAGCATGGGAAAGCGATTCCGGTGCTGATACCCTCGCAAACGATTTTTCGCAGGCCTGTTTGATAGGCATGGAGCTTATCTGTGAAATAAGGCGCGATCAGCAGGTTAGCCAGATTTGGCTGCTCACTGAATGCTTCGCTGATCACGTTTAGGAAATCAGCGCGGATGATGCAGCCGCCTCGGAAAATCAAGGCAATGTCTTTGAGCGGCAGATTCCAGCCGTAAAGCTCAGATGACATCTTATATTGGGCAAAGCCTTGTGCATAGGCGCATACTTTCCCCATGTAAAGAGCCTGTCTGACGTATTCAATCCAGGTGTCTTTATCCAAGTGTTTTTCTTCGGATTCCGGGCCTGCTAATACGTCTTGAGCTGCCATCCGTTCTTCTTTTAAGGATGACAAGTAGCGGGCGAACAAGGACTCTGTGATGATCGTGGACGGGATGCCGTTATCAATCGCCTGCATGCTCGTCCATTTTCCAGTGCCTTTTTGGCCGGTTTTATCAAGGATGACATCGATCAGAGGCTGTCCTGTTTTTTCGTCTTTTTTGCGTAAAATCTCAGCTGTAATCTCTATTAAATAGCTTTTCAGCTCACCTTGATTCCATGTTTCAAAAATAGATGCAATTTCATCTAGCGGCAGACGAAGCGTTTCTCTTAGAAACGTATACGCTTCTGCAATCAGCTGCATGTCGGCATATTCAATGCCGTTGTGCACCATTTTTGTAAAGTGCCCTGCCCCTTTTGGTCCGATATAGACACAGCAAGGGTCATCTCCGACTTGGGCTGCGATTTTCGTCAGGATAGGAGCGGCTTTCTCATAGACGTCGCGATCTCCGCCCGGCATGATGGAAGGCCCTGTTAACGCACCGACTTCACCGCCGGAAATGCCGACTCCCAGGTAGCCGATCCCTTTTTCCTTCAGCTCGTCATATCTTCTTTCTGTGTCTTCATAATGGGAGTTTCCTCCATCCATGATGACGTCGCCTTCTTCAAGCAAAGGCTTTAATGATTGGATGACGGAATCTACGGGTTTTCCCGCTGTGACCATCAAAAAGATTTTTCTTGGTTTTTCTAACGATTGAACAAAGTCCTCAAGCTCGTAATACGGGCTGAGAGATTGTCCATCCAGCTTTTGGACAAGCTGGTCCGTTAAATCTCTGGTGTAATTATAGACAGCGACGTTTTCACCTTTATTTGCCATGTTTAAGGCGATGTTGCTTCCCATTACGCCTAAGCCTATGACACCAATCGTATTGAACATGTGTTACAGCTCCTTCTTAATTTCATACAACTAAACTTAACAATAAAATGAATCCCAGTCCAGCAACGGAAATAATGGTTTCCAGCAATGTCCATGTGGCGAATGTTTCTTTCATGCTTAATCCGAAGTATTCCTTGAACATCCAGAAGCCGGCATCATTGACGTGTGAAGCGATGACACTTCCGGCGCCTGTTGCGAGCACGACTAACGCCAGGTTAACATCAGAATGGCCCAATAACGGGATGACCAGACCTGTTGTGCTTAGTGCGGCAACAGTCGCTGATCCTAGAGAAATGCGCAGGATCGCCGCGATGAGCCATGCCAGAATGATTGGCGATAATGCCGTTCCTTTGAATAAGTCTGCTACGTAATCGCCGACACCGCCGTTGATCAGCACTTGTTTGAAGGCGCCGCCTCCTCCGATGATCAAAAGCATCATGCCGATTTGTGAAATGGCAGTTGAACAAGAATCCATCACGGTTTTGACTGGAATGTTGCGCTTGATGCCCATTGTATAGACTGCGACCAATAACGAAATAATCATAGCAGTCGATGCGTTTCCAATCAATCTGATAAAAGCTAAAACGCCGTTATCTGCAAACCCGATTGTTTCTTGAAGCAGGTCGATAATGGTCGCGACCGACATGATGATAATCGGGAGCATTGCGGTAAAGACACTGATTCCAAAGCCGGGTGTTTCTTCAAGGTTAAACGTTTTTTGTGTGCCGAGTGATGCAATATTGCCGTTTTTCGCAAATGATGCAGGAACGATTTTTTTCGCGAACTTTGTAAATAACGGCCCTGCGATGAGCACTGTCGGAACAGCAACGATAAAGCCGTACAGCAGCACTTCTCCAATGTTTGCGCCATACTCACCGGCGATCGCCGTAGGTCCCGGGTGCGGCGGCAGGAAACCGTGTGTGACGGATAGTGCAGCGACCATCGGGATTCCGAGAAATAAAATAGAAATCTTCAATTCTCTTGAAATCGCAAAGACAATCGGAATTAATAGAACCAGTCCTACTTCAAAAAATAACGCAATCCCAATAATGAATGAGGCAATGACAACGGCCCATTGAATATTTTTCTCACCGAATTTGTTGACGAGCGTCATCGCAATGCGCTGTGCGCCTCCTGAATCCGCGATCAGCTTGCCCAGCATCGCACCGAGTCCAAAGATGAGCGCGATGTGGCCAAGAGTCCCCCCTATTCCTGCTTCGATGGAGCTGACAACTTTATCGAACGGCATCCCGAGTGCCAGTGCCACGCCGAACGATACGACCAGCAGGGAAATAAATGTGTTTAATTTTAAGCCCATAATCAGAAATAGTAATGCTAAGATCCCAAGTGCAACGATGATTAACGGCATGGTAATGCCCTCCCCTTCATGTCATGTACTATTTGTGTGTGATTAAGCCCCTCTGATAATCTGCAATTTGTGTATATTGATTTTCTAATAATCTTGATAGATTGATGAAAATCGGCATTAATGTTCTGTATTCCTTGGCTGAGTCTTCGATCGGCGTATGTCTGTATGTGCTGCCGATCATGTCGGACGCGGCGTCGAAAGAGTCAATTTTTCCTGTTGCATACAGGCCTAAAATGCAGGCGCCGAGACATGAGCTTTCGTAGCTTTCCGGAACGACAACCTCTGATTCGAAGATATCCGACATCATTTGGCGCCAAACCTCCGACCTTGCAAATCCCCCTGTCGCTTGGATGCGGGTTACCGGGCCATCCATGCATTCAGTTAACGCCAAGAACACCGTGTACAGGTTGTAAATGACGCCTTCCAATGCCGCGCGTATCATATGCTCTTTCTTATG
This sequence comes from Bacillus sp. FSL W8-1202, assembly GCF_038006165.1. Lineage (NCBI taxonomy): Bacteria > Bacillati > Bacillota > Bacilli > Caryophanales > Bacillaceae > Bacillus > Bacillus sp. FSL W8-1202. The sequence continues at coordinate 973,019 of NZ_JBBOUR010000001.1, read as the reverse complement.
CGACATGGTCAGGCCGAAAAATGAGCCGCGTACATCCGGATTCCACAACGGAGCGCGTTCTCCGGCGAGATATGGGTGGAACAGCAGACCGTCAGAACCGGGTCTGACGCGTTGGGCAATTTTCGTCAGCACGTCATATGGATCAATGCCCAGCCGTGTCGCTGTTTCGATTTCGGAGGAGGCAAACTCGTCTCTGATCCAGCGAAGGACGATGCCCCCATTGTTCACAGGTCCCCCAATAACCCAATGCTTGTCCGTCAAGGCATAGCAAAAAATTCTCCCTTTTTCATCGGTTTGCGGCTTGTCAATAATCGTCCGGATGGCACCGCTTGTACCGATGGTGACGGCGATTTCGCCCTTTTTAATGGCGTTGACGCCGAGGTTGGACAGCACGCCGTCGCTGGCCCCGATGACAAAAGGCGTTTCCGGATCGATTCCCATTTGGATCGCTATTTCCGGGCTGCAGTGCTGAAAGATCTGGGTTGTCGGCACGAGTTTGGATAAGTGATCCGGCGTGATGCCTGCGATGCGCAGTGCCTCTTCGTCCCAATCCAAGCCTTTCAGGTTCATCATGCCTGTCGCTGATGCCAATGAGTAATCGATGACATACTCATTGAACAGCTGTTTAAAAATGTATTCTTTGATGCCGATATATTTTTTTGCCTTGGAAGCGATTTCTTTCCTTTCATTCGTGATCCAGGCAATTTTACTTAACGGTGCCATCGGATGAATCGGTGTTCCCGTCCGTTTGTACACCTCATGTCCGTTCAATTCCTTCTTGATCTTATGCGCCCAGCCTTCACTTCTGTTGTCGGCCCATGTGATGCATGGCGTCAGCGGCTTGTCATTTTCGTCGATTGCAATGACGCTGTGCATGGCGCTGCTGAACGAAATGAAAGAGATCCGTTTTTCGGGATGCTGTTTTGTAATTCTCGCTGTTGTATGGATGACTGCCTGAAAAATCTCTTCCGGATTTTGTTCTGCTGTTGAGATGTCCGGTGTATAGAGCGGGTAGCCGATGCTTTCTTTCTGTACCACATCCCCGTTTTCACTGAACAGCACAGCTTTTGTGCTTGTCGTGCCGATATCGATTCCTAACATATAACTAGTCATTGTTGTATTCAGCTCCTTTTGCCAGCATTTGTTGTGAGAGCCATAGGTCTTCTACCTTATCCTGCACATCATCAAAGTTTTGGTGAAGAGACTGAATCATCAGCACCCTATCCTTTGTTTTGATGGCTTGAATATAAAGCTCGTGGTTATCTAAGATCCTTGTGAAGTCTTCATACTTTTCCTTTAACCGTACCCGCATCGATAAAAGAATAAAGCTTTCCATGACGGGTTTTAGATTGTTCCAGATCATCTGAATGTATGAATGATCAATCGCTCGGATAATCGTTTCATGGAACAGCACATCTTGAAATGAAAATTCGTCAGCGTCCTCATATTTGATTGAGACTTTCATCATTTCAAGAATTTTGCTGAGATCCTTAACTAAAGGCTCAATGTCTATTTTGACAAGCCGTTCAAAGACAAATGTTTCTAATAGTAACCGCACATCATAAATTTCCGCGATTTTCTTCTCAGTTAAACCAATTACGACCGCTCCCATTCGTTCTAAGCGGATGATTTTTTCGGATGCGAGTATTTTTAGCGCTTCGCGAACCGGCGAACGGCTTACTGAAAACTCGGCGGCGATTGTATTTTCTGATAAAATGGTACCGCTTTCAATCAGACCTGAAACGATCCGCATTCTCAGCTCGTATGCGACACGAACCCCGGTTGACGCTTTTGAGAGCCATTTTGCGGGATACAACAGGTCTTTGGAGTCTAGCATACACTCACCTTCCTCACTCAAGAAGTATACTTGTATACAAGTATGATAACGTGAATATTTCTTTTATGCAAACACTTTCATTTCTAATTTTTAATAAAATTTTTCCCAATCATTATGGTATTTATTTCTAAATGGAATATGGTACATTGGAGATAACTAGCGTAAGTGAATCATGTTTTGAAAGAGGCGATTTGGATGAAAATCATCATTGCACCTGATTCTTTTAAGGAAAGCTTATCAGCTCTGGAGGCAGCCGAAGCGATAGAAAGAGGTTTCAAATCGGTCTTTCCGGGTGCTGATTACAGAAAATTGCCGGTGGCGGATGGCGGCGAGGGAACCGTTCAATCTCTGGTCGATGCGACCAACGGAAGGATCATAGAGCAAGTTGTCACAGGGCCGCTGGGGGAACCGGTGAGAGCTTTCTTTGGCATGATGGGAGATGGGAGAACAGCTGTGATTGAAATGGCTGCTGCTTCAGGGCTGCATCTGGTGCCTGTAGATAAGCGAAATCCGCTCATCACTACAACAAGGGGAACGGGAGAATTAATCGGGGCAGCTCTTGATGCGGGAGCGGAGCGTTTGATCATCGGAATCGGCGGAAGCGCCACGAACGACGGGGGAGCCGGGATGATTCAGGCATTGGGCGTAAGGCTTCTTGATAACTCAGGCCGCGAGATTGGCCCGGGGGGCGGCGCGTTATCTCAGCTTGCATCAATAGATGTTAGCGGGCTTGATTCCAGATTGCGGAATGTCAAACTGGAAGTTGCCTGTGACGTGGACAATCCGTTAACAGGACCAAAGGGCGCTACGGCTGTTTTCGGGCCGCAAAAAGGCGCGACGGCCGACATGCTGGATGTACTAGACCAGAACGTAAGCCATTTCGCTGATATGGCAGAAAAAGAGCTCGGATCAACCTTCCGAGATACAGAGGGCGCCGGTGCAGCGGGCGGTCTTGGATGGAGCCTGCTGACTTATCTTCAGGCTGACCTGAAAAGAGGCATTGATATTGTCCTTAATGCGATTGATTTTGAAAGTATCGTTCAGGATGCAGATCTTGTGATTACCGGCGAGGGACGGATCGACAGCCAAACGGTTCATGGAAAAACGCCGATCGGCGTAGCCAAGGCGGCTAAATCATACGATGTGCCTGTCATCGGCATTGCGGGATCAATATCACGAGACAGTGATGCCGTCTACCAGCACGGAATCGATGCGCTTTTCAGCATCGTCCCCGGAGCCGTGCCGCTAGAAGACGCGTTTGAACATGCCGCGGAATATATGGAAAGAACGGCGCGGGACATTGCAGCGACTATCAAATTGGCGAAAACGATGTTTCTGATATAGCCGATGCACACGCCAATGCATAGCCATCCTTCTTTTTGGGTAGAGACAGTTAACACACAATGAGGAATTCATCCCAGAAGGAGGACGCAGATATGACTGTACAAGAAATCAAAGGCAAAAAACTAGTAAAAGGCATTGCGCCAAGTGTGGAGCCGGAAGCTCTGTTAAATGATAAACGAAAAGTATTTTTGTTTGGTTCCCCTAGTTACACAAACATTGGCGACCAAGCGATTGCGTATGCGGAAGAGAAATTTATCAAAAATCATTTTCCGTATTATGAATACATTGAGATTATGGATTATGCGACGGATGAGGGCATTGAACTGGTGAAGGAGATCATTCGTGAACTGCTTTACAGGCGGAGGGAACTTAGGAAACCTTTATCTCGATATTGAGGAAGACAGAAGAAAGGTCTTTTCGGCGTTTAAAGACTACAAATCGATTTCTCTTTTTGAGGATACAGAGGAAGGACAGAAGGAAAAGAAAAAAACACAGGATGCGTACCATCAAAATACAAACTTAACGATTGCTGCGCGTGAGACGCAAACACTGGATGTGGTGAAAGAGACCTTCAATTCCAATGTGATCTTTACGCCGGACATGGTGCTTTCCTTGGACATTGTGCCGCGAGAGCTTGAGTGGGACGGCGTTCTCTTTATTTTAAGAGCGGATAAGGAGAAAGTGACTGACGAAGATTTTATTTCACAGATGAAGAAATGGGCAGAAAAAACAACTTACACAGAGCGTACCGATACGGTGCTGGATACGGTCGACACCATCGATTACGCCGATCGTGAAAAGCATTTTATGGAGATGCTGGACCGCATCGGCTCCAGTAAATTGGTGATTACCGACCGCCTTCACGCGATGATTTTCTCGATTATCACCAAAACACCTTGCCTTGTCTTTGGAAACAGCTATGGCAAAGCCAAACATTCATATCGGGATTGGCTTGAAAGCTTAAACTTCATTGAGTATACCGATAAGAATGATGTTGGGGAGCTGGAGGGCCTGATTGACCGCCTGCTTCAAGCAGAACCGAATGACGTTGATTTATCTAAGGACTTTCAGCCGCTGATTGATTTTTTTGCTTCTTAAACGAAAAAGACTGCCCTCCACCGGGGCAGTCTTTCTTTGTTAAATATGAAACAGCCAGACGACGAGCGGGCAGAAGAATGAGCCGAGCACCGCACAAAGCGTCATGGATACGGAACTCATGGAGACGGCCAGTTCCCCATATTCCAATGCTTTGGAGGTGCCCAGTGCATGGGAGGCGCTGCCTAATGCAATGCCTTGTCCAAGGGAACTGCGTATGCGAAGCCATTTTAGGAAAAGCGGCCCTAGGATGACGCCTGAAAAGCCCGCAATCATGACAAATACGACTGTCATGGAAGGGACGCCGCCAAGACCGGCGGCGATTTGAATAGCGACAGGGGTTGTGATCGACTTTGGCAGAATGGATAATAAGAGATCATGATCAATCCCGAATGCTTCTGCGAAGATCAGCCCGCTGATCATTCCCATGCATAATCCGACCAGGACGCCGCCTAGAATGGGAACACAATATTTGACTATGATATGCCATTGTTTATAAAGCGGATAGGCCAGCGCCACGACAGCCGGCCCAAGCAAAGAATTAATCCATTTCCCCCCGATCATATAGCCTTCATAGGAAACATGAAATATCATCAAAACCGCTACAATCAAAATGGTCGTTGTCAGAACGGGGATCAGAAATGGAAGCGGGAATCGCTTATAGAGTTTGACCATCGCTAAATAAGCGGCAACTGTTAAAAGAATTATAATGATCGCGATGCATGCTTGCTGCATTTCTCTTTCTCCTCCCGTTTTTTTGCTTTTTTCTCTAATAGCTGGCTGGCGAATCCAGCTGCAATGATCGTGACGATGGTGCTCAGAACGACTGTAATCAGCAGCATCAGGCCATTGAATGAAATGAGAGACGGATAGTTTATCACTCCTGTCATTGCCGGGATGAACAACAATGGAAGGAAGGATAATAAAAACCCTGCTCCGTCTTCAATGATGGAGACGGGAACAATACGGAGGCCTAAGCAGATCAGAAGCAATACCAATCCAACGATGCTTCCTGATACGGGTAAATGAAACAGATGCTGAATGGCTTCCCCGATCATAAAAAATACATATAATATCAACACTTGCAAGATAATTCGTATGACTTTCACATCAAGTGCTGCTCTCCAATGAGAACAGCTTCCTCCTTTCTGGTGCTTGCTTCTAGGATGGTTCTGAGGAATCGCTTTACTTTCTTTTTATATGATTGTACTATACAAGTATAATAATTGATTTAGTCATATAACGACTTGTGTTTATTCAGTTAATGTACATTTGTATTATACAAGTATATATGATGTTGTCAATGCCGGAGATTGGAATAGGGAGCGAGAGCGATTGCAAAATCAAAATCCAGTTGAATTAATTGAATATGAGCTGACGACTTTTATCAGGAGAGCTGTTTATCTGGATCAATCAGAGAAAAGAACAGGGAATTTGGAGAGATCTTCGTACTTATTACTGAGACAATTGGATGAGTTTGGGCCTGCTCGTGTTAAGGAATTGGCAGAATCGTTTAAGCTTGATATTTCTACTCTTTCAAGACAAGCAGCTGCATTAGAGGCAAAGGAGCTCATCTATCGTTTCTCAGACCCATCTGATGGGAGAGTAAGCCTGTTTACCATTACAAAACTCGGCAAACAACTATTAAAAGCCGATCAGCAAAAGCGCCTTGAACGTTATGAACAGATGCTGAAAGAATGGTCAACACAGGAAAAAGAGATGTTCGGCGAGCTGCTGCAGCGTATGAACAAGGCTTTTATCGATTAACAGCTAAAAAACCCATGGTTCCGCTGGAGGGACTGACCCCATAAGATGAGACAAATAAAAACACCTTCAAGTTTGAATACGGATGATTGTTATCCGAAATTAGACTTGGAGGTGTTTTTTCTATGGGGACAAGAGTGAGTTATCCGGTTGAAGTGAAACAGAAGGCTGTAGAAATGAGATTGGCAGGCGTACCTATGAAAGAGATCATGCAGGAGTTGAATATCAAAAATAATACGCAGATTAAGACATGGGTCAGATGGTATAAGGCTGGTGATACACATCGATTTGAACAGCCTGTTGGTAAGCAATACACTTATGGAAAAGGTCCGGAGTATTCTTCCGAATTAGAGAAACTGCAGGCAGAGAATCGATATCTGAGACAACAGAATGAAGTGTTAAAAAAGTACAACGAATTGGAAAGGAAGTTGATAGCCAAACGTCAGTCGAACTTGTAGAAGAATTGCACAGCACAATGACCGTGCAGGATATCTGTATTCATTTAGGTATCTCTCGCTCGTCTTATTATCGTTGGAAGAAGAATCTGAAGAAAGATCATCCCAAGCGCCATTTAGAAAAACAAATCGGCACGTTGTGCCGAGAGCACCAGTATCGATATGGATATCGAAAAATCACAGCTATATTAAAAAAGAGAATGTGTATTAACCATAAAACGGTTCAGCGTATTATGCAGAAAAATCAGTGGCAGTGCCGGGTTAAGGTGAAAAAGCGCAAGAAGAATGGGCAGCCATATGCCGTGGTCGACAATATATTAGATCGGAACTTTCAGTCTGATCATCCTCTTGAAAAACTAGTAACAGACATCACGTATTTGCCTTATGGACAGAAACAATTGTACCTTTCCAGTATATTGGATGTATATAATGGAGAAGTGATTGCTTTTACGATTGGAGATAAGCAGGACACAGACTTTGTCTTACACACACTTGATCAACTGCCAACACTGCCTGAGAACTGCGTGTTACATAGTGACCAAGGATCTGTGTATACATCTTACGAGTATCAGAAAGCTGTTAAAACAAAAGGCATTACCATGAGCATGTCCCGCAAAGGGACACCCGCTGATAATGCCTCCATCGAATCGTTTCATTCCTCACTAAAGTCTGAAACGTTCTATCTTAACAGCATTGATCGAACCACGACCGCCATCGTAGAACGCACTGTCATAGAATACATTCATTATTATAACAATATTCGTATTCAAACGAAACTAAACAACCAATCACCGATAAATTATCGGCAATTGGCTGTTTAAAAGGTGTTTTGATCCCTGTCTCAAAAACGGGGGTCAGTCCCGGAACAGCATGGGTTTTTCTTATGGTCAGTGATTACCTGCATCGTTTGGCGGCAGCCCAAGCCACTAGTCCGGCAACAACAGCCGCCGATACAATAGGGCGCTTCGTCGCTTTTGTGTAGTAGCTTCTTGACCTCATCCATCCTTTATTTGTGCCTCTGTCATGCATACCGCAGCCCGCATCATAAAGAGCGCTTTCTTCTCGCGGTTTGGACGGTCTTTCGGCATGCTGGCTGTGATACATGATTTTTTCCATCAGTCTGTCGGTCAGACGAGGGAAAAGCGCGCCCAGCATGGCGATGGCTTTGGCCTGTGAGCCGATGTACATGTCGCGCTTAGGGTTTTCGGCGGCAAACAGGATAGCTTCGGCGACTGCTTCCGGCGGATAGATCATGGAGCGGTAATGAGCCGGCTGTTTGTTGAGGTAGCTGTGCGCGTGCTCGTTATAAGGTGTGTCAATTCTGCCCGGGTGGATGAGCGTTACCGAGACGGGCGCCTGTTCCTTTTCGAGCTCCATTCGGATGCTTTCCGTCCAGCCGTGAAGCGCAAATTTGGCAGATGCATATGTGGATTGAATGACCGTTCCCCTGTCTCCGAACAGGCTTCCTACATTAATGAGTGCGCCCGGCACACCTCTGCCGGTGTAGTGTTTGACAGCCGCTCTTGTTCCGTAAACAGGTCCCCAGAAATTTGTGTCGAACATGCGCTTCATGTCTTCGACGGTGACGTCCATGGCATGTCCGAAAGTCGAGACGGCCGCATTGTTGACCCATGTGTCAAAGCGGCCGAATGTGCTGATCGCGGTTTCTGCGATGCGGTTGACGTCCTCTTCTTTTCCGACATCCGCCTTTACCCATATGGCGTCGTGCCCTTTTTCCTTAAGTTCATCAGTGAGCTCCTTCAGCGCGTCTTCATTTCGCGCTGCTGCCACGACCTTTGCGCCTTTTTCAGCTGCCATTCGTGCCGTGACAAGTCCGATTCCGCTTGAAGCGCCGGTAATGACGATCACCTGATCCTTAAGCTTTTTCAGTTTGAGCTTTGTTTTTATGGCGGGGTTTTGTCGTTCAAGCTGTTCTGTATTCGTGACTGAATGATCGATTGTCATTGAGAGATCCCTCCTAGACGCTGTTTTTGTACATTACCCCATCTGGAAGGGTCTTACCCCTTTTGACAATCACAGGGTTCTTTTTTATATTATATAAGTCGCTCTACCATACCTAGGAGGGAATGTTTTAATGACTAGCAGAGGAGATTCACGTGAAAAAATCCTTCACACGGCGTCACGTCTGTTCCAGCTGCAAGGATATCACGCGACAGGTTTGAACCAGATTGTAAAAGAAAGCGGTGCTCCTAAGGGATCGCTTTATCACTTTTTTCCGAATGGCAAAGAAGAACTAGCAATTGAAGCGGTTACATATACAGGTAAGATCGTTGAACATCTGATACAGCAAAGCATGGATGAATCCTCTGATCCTGTTGAAGCGATTCAGCTTTTTATCAAAAAAACAGCCAGCCAATTTGACAACACAGAAAGCATTAAAGGTATTCCAGTCGGTTTGCTGGCGAGTGAGACAGCGTTAATCAGTGAACCGCTGCGGACGGTTTGCATGAAGGTGTTTAAAAGCTGGGAAGCGGTTTTTTCCAGAAAATTAATGGAAAACGGATTTGCAGAAGAAGAAGCAAATCAGCTTGGAACGCTGATTAATTCGATGATTGAGGGGGGCATCATGCTTTCGTTAACGAATAAAGACAAAACGCCTCTTCTTCTCATTGCCGAACAAATACCAGTGCTGGTGAGAAAAAAAGGGTAGCATTTTGTTATCCTTTCTCCTACAATTATATAGAACGGTCTAGACAAATGAATGATAATATATAGACTGGTCTAAATTGGAGGAAGCGATAATATGAAAACATTATGTACACATTCGTTGCCTAAAGAAAAAATGTCTTATTTGCTCCGGAGCGGAGAAGGCGAGCGCTATCTGTTCGGCAGACAGGTCGCCACGGTGATGGCGAATGGGAGGAGCACAGGTGATTTGTTTGAGATCGTGCTTCTTTCCGGGGGAAAAGGAGATGCCTTTCCGCTTCACGTCCACAAGGACACACATGAAGGAATTCTCGTTTTGGACGGGAAACTGGAACTGACACTTGATGGTGAACGCTATTTATTAATATCAGGTGATTATGCCAACATTCCGGCGGGAACACCGCACAGCTACCGGATGCAGAGCCACAGAACAAGACTGGTGTCTTACACGATGAAAGGAAACGTAGCGCACTTGTATTCCGTTATTGGGAATCCGTATGATCACGCTGAACATCCGCCGTACGCAAGCGAAGAAGTCTCAAACGAGCGGTTTGCAGAAGCAGCCGCTGTAGCGGACATTGTATTTCTAGATGAAGGAAAGCCTGCATGTTCGGCCAAATTAGCGGAACTTACAGAGCTGCCAGATGGAGCCGTTCCATACGTTCTTGAATCAGGAGAAGGAGATCGCCTGTTGACTGGAGATCAGCTTCACCGCATTGTGGCTGCACAAAAAAATACAGATGGCCAGTTTATCGTCGTATCCTCTGAAGGCCCTAAAGGTGACCGAATCGTTGATCACTACCATGAACATCATACAGAAACATTTTATTGCCTTGAAGGCCAGATGACGATGTGGGCAGATGGCCAGGAAATTCAGCTGAATCCGGGAGATTTCCTGCATGTCCCTGCAAATACCGTTCACTCCTATCGCCTTGATTCTTACTATACAAAGATGGTGGGCGTATTGGTTCCTGGTTTATTTGAACCGTTTTTCCGGACGTTAGGCGACCCGTATGAAGGCCACATCTTCCCATGTGAGCCTCAGGCTTTGCGCTTTGATCGCGTTTTGCAGAATATCGAAGCATTAGATTTAAAGGTGATGAAACCATAAAGATGACAAGATTGTAAGGTTTTCATGCCGGCCTGACACCTAAATCGATGTTTCCGCGCTTCATTTTTTCATACCCTTAAGGTACAGAAAAAAGGAGCGTGATGGCTATGTCTTCATTACAGCCGACTTTAACAAATGAGCGGATCGGTGTGCTTGATGTGCTGAGAGGAATGGCGATTTTCGGCATCTTATTTGTCAATCTGGCACATTTCAGTTATCCGGATATGTATTTGTCTATGCTTGGAAAAGAGAATTTTTTCATGGATAAGTGGTCTGAAGCTGATTTTGCCGCCGCAGATATACTGAAATTCTTCATTCAAACAAAATGTATTTTATTGTTTTCCTTTTTATTTGGATTTGGCATGGTTGTCATGATGGAGAGAGCAGAAAACAAAGGGAAACGGTTTGTTCCGTTATATGTGAGAAGGTTAATGGCGCTTCTCTTGTTTGGAACGATTCATGCCTTTTTGATATGGGACGGGGATATTTTAACAGAATATGCCTTGCTCGGTTTTGTCCTGCTCTTGTTTCGAAAAGCAAAGCCGAAAACACTGCTGATATGGGCGGTCTCTTTGTATCTTCTGTTTTCCATTCCGTTCATGTTGATAAGTTTTGATCAATCAAACGGACAGGAATGGGTACAAGCGGTAACACAGCAGGCAACACAAGCGATTCATGTTTATGGAAGCGGCAGCCTGAAGGACATTGCAGAACAGCGGATCCATGACCGTCTTGTTTATATGTCTTCGAATGGCATGCTTACGTATAATCCGCTCAACTTCTTCTTTGCATCCATTCCTTATTTCAGCATGTTTTTGCTGGGAGCTGAGGCAGCAAAATCACGGTATTTGCATGAACCGGAAAAGCATCGCAAAGGATTAAAACGATTATGGATGGCTGGGCTTGTCATCGGCATCGGCGCCCATGTGCTGTACAGTGTAACGGAAAAGGAACTATTTCTGCTGATTGGCGCGCCTTTCCTCATGTTTTTCTATGTTACAACGGTTGTCTATCTTTATCATAAAACAAGAGTGAGAACAGTGCTGCAATCATTCTCCGCTGTTGGGAGGATGGCATTTACCAATTATTTGATGCAGTCTATTGTGTGTACTTGGATTTTTTATCATTACGGCTTGGGCCTGTATGGAAAAGTGTACCCTGCTGCGGGTGTGCTCATTACAATTGCTGTTTGTGCCGTTCAAATGGCCTTCAGCCACCTTTGGCTTCGTGTCTTTCGGATGGGGCCGTTTGAGTGGCTGTGGAGAAGCGCTACGTATCTGTCGTGGCAGCCTATTGTAAAGAAAACAAAAGTCTAGATGCCTATTGGCGTCTAGACTTTTTTCTATTATTTATACACGACACGTGTTTTGCAAATGATGTCATGCAGGCCTTTTTTCTCTCCAAAGGCGATCATGATAAACCCGATATAAAAGATGATTCCAGATAAGATATAGGCAAAGTAACGGCCAATTCCCTGTCCGACAGAAACCCGTTCACCTTGTTCATTGACCACTTTCAGGCCAAGAATTTTTTTGCCAAGTGTGCCTTGCATTTTAGAAGCTGTGAGCAGCCCGTAATATAACACACTGATGACGATCATGATCAGCATAGTAGGCAAAAATGCAAGCGTCATGTATTTCACTAAATACTCTTCTTCCGTCATGTAAGGGTTTGTTGCCACAGCCCCAGCTACAAAAACAGAATTGATCACAAATAGAATAATATAACTAGGAACAGATACAATAATGCCATCAATAAAATAAGCTAAAAAACGAATCCAAAATCCTGCTGGTTTTTCCATGTATTTTTCTCTCTCCTCTGAATTAATCTGGAATAGTATACTTTGAAAAACAAGTACATGCAATATGGTATGGTGATAAAATCCTGACATTACAGAAAAATGAGTCTTTTATCCTTTGTTTTTTACTATATAAATATACTAGAAAGAAGCATAGCATTTGTGTATGTGTTCTGGAATTTTTTAAAAATATAATGAATATAACATTCAACTTACTTATAATAAAAAAGGTTAATATTTCTATTAAAGGAGGAGTTTGATGTCAAAAAAAATAGCGTGGCGATCATGACAACCATTTCTGCGTTTCTTTTTTGCGCCGTGATTGTGGCGGCTTCACTTTCGCCGCTGGCCGGAACGGGAGCGGCGGCCAATCAGTTTAATTCAGCTGGCATGTGGTCAGCTGTCGGTATGATCCTTGTCTTGTATTTCATTCCATTTCTCGTTTATATGCTCGGAGTCGATGCAATGAGGTATGTCATGGCGGTGCTTTGCGGCTTCGGGCTTTTGATTCATTTGTCTTCGGCCGGTTTTATCTTGATGTTTAGTTTCTTTAGTGACCATCTGCTTTCTGAGGTGATCTTTGTTTTCGGAATTAGTCTCGCTGCGGCTGCTGTCAACGTCATTTGGTTTGTGGCTGCATTTCGATCGGGTGCTGAAAAAACGTCCGTGAATACTCTTACATAGTTTTCTAGTTTGTGATGTTTTTGTGAAATAGATTTATAAAATGGATGAATATGTTATGATGGTCGCAAATTAGAAGTTACATATAATGGGGGTCTCAATGATGGTCAAGTCATTTCGTATGAAAGCTTTGATTGCGGGAGCTGCGGTGGCGGCGGCTGTTTCGGCCGGCGCTGTTTCTGATGTGCCCGCTGCCAAAGTGCTTCAGTCGACAGCTGCTTATGCGGCGGAAACGGTGTTTTCTCAAAATAATGGAGCATCTGGCTTTTTGCCAGGAAGATATGATGTACAAGCGATGGCGCCTGCCATGTTTAACTGGTCACGCGAAAGCCGGTTCGCCGGAAATACAGACGGGACGCTGAAATGGCAAAACGACATCAGAACGACTCCGCAAAATGGAGCGGGGGCTGTGATTGACGGAGACGGCACAGTATATCTTCATTCCAGAGACGGGGAAATGAAAGCCTTTAATCCAGACGGCTCAGTCAAATGGGTGACTGGCAATCTTGGAAAAACATATACGCAATCTCCTGTACTTGGGACCAACGGCGTTATCTATTTGGCATCCTATGACAAAAAGATTTATTTTATTGACAAAGAAACGGGAGAAATTTTAACAACGGTTCCGTTAAGCGGCGGGCCAAGCTCTGAAACGGTGATCGGTTCAGACGGGACGTTGTATTTCTCAACACTTGATAATTATGTTCACGCGATCAAACCGACGTCAAAATCAACCTGGACAGAGCGCTGGAAGTTGAAAACAAATGGTGTCGTCAGCTCTGTGCCGGTGCTTGTCAAAAACGGCACCGTGTATGTCGGCACATATAATTACGTGTTTTATGCGATCAACTCCGGAACCGGACAGGTGAAATGGTCCAGAACGACGTCAAATGCGTTTAAAGGATATCCGGTGATTGATAAGGACGGAAACATTTATGCCGGCAACCAAGATGGACAGCTGTATGCCTATACATCAACAGGCAGTTTGAAATGGACATTCCCGTTAAACGGGTTCTCCAGCTCATCTCCTGCGATTGATCATAATGGCAATATCTACATCGGCTCAGGAAGCGGCGAGCTGTTTTCCATCAGCAAAAACGGGGATATGAACTGGTCATTCTATACAGACGGTCCTGTCAGAACGGCGCCGCTGATTGACGCGAAGGGAACGGTGTATTTCGGGTCAGATGATATGAAGGTTTATGCGGCAGACGCAAACGGCAATGAATTATGGAGCTATCAAACCGACAGCAACGTCGTGTCTTCTCCTCAGCTCGCTGAGGACGGAACGCTTTATATTGGAAGTTATACGAAGCTGATGGCTTTTGGGAAATAGTAAAACAGGCTGGCGAGGTTAACTCGGCAGCCTGTTTTTTTGATCAATCAAGATATTTATTTTTATAGACAACCTTTGTCCCGCAAATATAATCATGTAATGCCAGTTTAGAGGGAAAGGCCGCCATGATAAAACCGATATATAAGATCTTAGATAATGTGTAAGCGAAGAAACGGCCGAAGCTGTGCCAAAAAGAAATACGCTCGCCATACTGATTGACAACGATGATGCCCATGAGTTTTTTCCCAATGTTGCTTGCATGTTTGAGGAAGTCAGCAAGCTATAGTAAAGAATAGCGAAAATAAATATGATGGCCAAAACAGGGATTGTGCCAATGATCAACATGAAAAACTCATATTGGGCTTCTGACATGTGTGTACCTGCTGCATCAATGAGTGGCAACACAATGAAGGTGTTAATGAAAATCATAATGAAAGAGAATATAGCTATAATAAATACATCAATAATCGAGGCGGCTGCCCGAATCCAAAATCCTGCTGGTTTTTCCATGTATCATTTTACTCCTTTAAAGTTTTCTGGGTATTATACGTTAGGGGCTGCAGGGTTTCAATGAGATAGACTAGAGGAATTTTGTCTCGTTTGAAAATTGTATTTTATCACTTTTAATCTCTTTATTTAGGTGATATAAAGATAAAAAAAGAACCTGCAAGATGATGCAGATTCTCTTCATTATGATTATTTAGAGGCTTGAATAAATACACCCTTCTCATGAGAAAACTCTTTGAATCCGTATACCCCATGATAGGAGCCGATTCCGCTTGTGTTGACGCCGCCGAATGGCAGGTTGACGTCACTGAAATGGACGACGACATCATTGATGGCCGCATTTCCTGATGTCGTGTGCTGAAGGACGTTGTCAATCAGGTCTTGGTTTTTGCTGAACACATAAAGTGCAAGCGGTTTATCGCGGTCATTTACGTAATCGATGACCTCGTCGATGTCTTCATAGTTCATCATTGGCAGAATCGGTGCGAAGATTTCCTCCTGCATGATTTTCATATCAGGCGTGACGTTTTTCAAAACGGTTGGCGAGATCGTGCGGTCGCTGGCATCAAATACGCCGCCGAACACCACTTCCGCCCCTTTTTCGATGGCATCGTCGAACAGATCTTTGACGCGGTTGAAGTTGCGGTCATTGACGATCTGCGTAAATTTGCTGCGGTCTGGGGTATGATCATCCTCCATAAATCCAGCGTTGACGACTGTTTGTAAAATCCCCGCGAACCTGTCCTGAACGTCTTTTTTAATGAACAGGTAATCAGGTGCGATGCAGGTTTGGCCGGCGTTTACGAATTTCCCGACGGCGATCTTTTTCGCTGCGTCCATCAGATCGTATTCACTGTCAATAATCGTCGGGCTCTTGCCGCCAAGCTCAAGTGTGACAGATGCCAAGTGTTTGGCAGCCGCTGTCATGACGATTTTCCCGACATTTGTGCTTCCAGTGAAGAAAATATGGTCGAACGGCTGATCAAGTAGTTCGGTTGCCACCTCAACCTCTCCTTCAAAAATCGCGACTTCTTTTTCATCAAAAGCGTCTCTTATCACTTTAGCGGCAATGTTGCTCGTGTTCATCGTGAAATCGGACAGCTTCACAATCGCGCTGTTTCCGGCTGCGAGAGAAGCGGCAAGCGGCGCCATCGTCAGCATAAACGGATAGTTCCACGGGCCGAGGATGAGTGTGACGCCTTTAGGCTCGTACATAAGAATTCCGTTTGCGTCAGGGCTTAACGATGAACCGACTTCTTTAGGCGCCATCCATTGTTCCAGGTTATTCATATTATCTCTAATCGCTTTTTTTGTTCCTTCGATTTCCGCTTTTTTGACTTCGTGATATGGTTTGCGGACGTCTTTGCGGATCGCTTCGATGATTTCTTCTTCATGGGCGATGACGGAATCTAAAAAGCGTTGAAGCTTTTCTCTCCGCTGTTCCGCTGTTGAAGCGCGCAAGGCTTTTTGCTGTTTTTTCTGAAGCTGAAAGACACGATGGATGTCGTCCTTTACTTGCTGTTCCATTGTAAAATCCCCCTCATTTGCTTTCTTCTTTTCTCGGACCTATTATAAGGTGGTACCTTTTCTGTAAGAAAGACAACGGTGAACCATCTATACGTTACCGTACATATATCGAAGATCTGTCTAATGATTGGGGGTGTCTTTTGTGCCGGAATCTGCCGAAGCTCAAGTGAAAGAGGCGCTGCTGGCTTTATTGGAAGAAAGAGATATTCAACACATCACAATGAAAGAAATCGCTGAAAAGGCCAAAGTGAGCCGCGGATCGCTCTACCTTTATTATGAGGATAAGTTTTCAATCATTGAGGATGTGATCGAAGACATGAAGGAAGGACTGGGCAAAGCGCTTTTTGACGCCTTCAGTCATATGGATACCCTTCATTTGAACAAAAAACGGCAAACGGTGCATCCGACGCTGTCCTTTGTTCATGAGCATCGATCCTTTTTTTCTGTGATGATGAACAGAGGGCATTTCCATCGTTTTTTTAGGGATGTGTTTCAGCAGGATGTTCTGCTGACTCCGGTCCATGTGAATTTGACGCCGATCGAACGGGAAATTTACGGACATTACCGGGCCTTGTACACGTACGCGATTATCCTGTATTGGCTGAATGAGGATGCGGCCGCGACTCCGGAAGCTATCAGCCAAAAGGTATGGGAGCTTGTTTCTCAAAAGAGATTTTATTGGCTGTTTGGACAAGCTGTGCCAGGAGAGCGAGAGAAGAACAAGCAAATCGACAGGCGTGTGGTTCGAACGAGAGAGGCGCTCCAGAAGGCATTTCTGGACGTGCTGGCGGAGAAAAAAGACTACGCAGCCATCACGATTTCGGATATTACCCGGAAAAGCAATATCCGCCGTGCAACCTTTTATGATCACTATGCCAATAAGGAGGAATTGCTCCGAACCATGATACAGCGATCATGTGCGGAGATCATTGATCACCTGACGATTGCCTCCAGCCCGAATGAATTTTCCTTAAAGGAAGCGGAGAAGGCGCTCGCCAGTCTGCTTTCTGCTTTGTCAAACATGCCCATTGTCCATTTTCTCAATCGGGAATGGGGTGTTCCTCATGTGATACCTGATATGTTCAAAGCGCTGGAATCGTTTTATCTGCATCAGCAAACTGATATTCACGCAGAGAAAAAGCTTTATGTCCATTATGTATCCGCAATGATTATTGGGTTGCTTTTGTATCGGCTGGATGAAGGAAAGGCGCATCCGCCTGAAGTGCTGGCGAGGGAATTTTTGCAGTTTTTGGATGTGAAAAAGTATAAGGTTGTATTGCTTTGAAAGACAAAAAGAGAGGGATATCCCCTCTCTTATCTCGTTTCTTTCTTCCATTTCTCATCAATCAGCATTTTCCCTGGCCATGTGTATGCCATGATGCCGCCGTCTGCGGTGATGTCCTCTCCTGTGACGTATGAGCTGTCGTCTGACGCGAGGAACAGGGCCACTGTCGCCATTTCCTTCGGCTGGCCGAGGCGGCCGAGCGGCGTGACCCATTTGTTGGCTTCGCGGAATTTTTCACCCATTTCTTGTTCTTTGGTGCCTGCTAATTTGTCAATCAGCGGGGTTTCGATCGTACCCGGTGAAATGGAATTGACGCGGATGCCGTTTCGTGCGTAGTCGATTGCCATTGCCTTTGTCAGGTTGGTGATACCGCCTTTTGCGGCGTTGTAGCCGGAGCGGTCAAGGTCCGCGGCACGGCCTGACATGGAGGAGGTGTTGATGATGGAGCCTCCATTTTCGAGCATGAGCGGAATCAAATATTTGCTGCAAAGGAACGTGCCGCGCAGGTCGACGGCGATAATGCGGTCAAACAGGTCAACCGGATATTCGTGTACCTTTCCGCCTTCCTGATCAACGCCGGCATTATTAAACAGAATATCAATCGTTCCGCATGCATCCTTGATTTGATCAGCAAATGCTTTCACACTGTTTTCATCTGACACATCGAGGTGAAAGGATTCTGCCTGTCCTCCGTTTTTTCTGATTGCGTCAACTGTTTCTTCCATTTGATCTTTATTGATATCTCCGATTATCACACGCGCGCCTTCATTGGCAAAAACCTCTGCCGTCGCTTGCCCAATGCCTGTCGCGGCGCCTGTGATCACTGCTGTTTTGTTTTCAAGTCTTCCCATGATACGAGACCTCCTTTTTCTAATTGTCTTCCCGCTATGTGCAGTGATAAACATGCGAGAAAAGAAAGGCCAGCATATGTTAAGATGAATTAGAAATTGTTGGGAGGTTTGTATGTTTGAAGGTACAGCATAAGAAGGAGCTCAAGTTTTATTGCTTCATTACCATTCCATCTGCATTTGTTGTGCTGACTGTCATCTCTTTTTTATTGCAAGAGATTACGTTTCCGGTGACTGCAAGCGCATTTCTGAATGCTTCATGGCATAATCTTTTGTTTTTGATACCGTTCGGTTTGTTTTTCTACCCGGTGCATATATGGATGAAGCGGGAGTTTGGCCGCTGGAATGACACAGAAAAAAAGAGAGGATGATGAAGCCTCTCTTTTTTATGAGAATGAGTGAGAAAAAGAGTGAAAGCAAATCCAACTAATGTTAAATTTACATATATATGCATCTATCAATCTAATTGACAATTGTCATCTTATGTGATAAATAGATGCTAAAAAGGGTTTACATAATGGTAAAGGAGCGATCAAGAGTGGCGAAAAAAGAGTTTAAAGCAGAGTCTAAACGCTTGCTGGATATGATGATTAACTCCATTTATACCCAAAAAGAAATTTTCCTGCGCGAGTTAATCTCCAATTCGAGTGATGCGATTGACAAAATCTATTACAAAGCGCTTACGGACGATGCGCTTACGTTTGATAAAGACAGTTACTACATAAAGGTCGCAGCTGACAAAGATGCGAGAACATTAACCATCTCTGATACGGGGATCGGAATGACAAAGGATGAGCTTGAACAGCATCTTGGAACAATTGCAAAAAGCGGTTCCCTCGCGTTTAAAAAGGAAAACGAGCTGAAAGACGGACATGACATTATCGGGCAGTTCGGTGTCGGTTTTTACGCGGCATTTATGGTTGCCGATGTCGTGACAGTCATCAGTAAAGCGCTTGGCAGCGAAGAGGCTTATAAATGGGAGTCTGCGGGTGCAGACGGCTATACAATTGAGCCGTGTGAAAAGGATTCTGTCGGTACAGACATTATCCTGAAAATCAAAGAGAACACAGAAGATGACAGCTATGACGAATTCTTAGAAGAATATCGTTTAAAAGCGATCATCAAGAAGTACTCCGACTTCATTCGCTACCCGATCAAAATGGATACGACCATTAATAAGCCGAAGGAAGGCAGCGAAAATGAATTCGAAGAGGTGCAGGAAGAGCAGACGGTCAACAGCATGGTGCCGATCTGGAGAAAAAACAAAAGCGAGCTGACAGATGAGGATTATGAAAAATTCTATGCTGAAAAGCATTACGGGTTTGATAAACCGCTGACACACGTTCATATCAGTGTGGATGGAGCGGTTCGCTACAACGCGATTCTATTCATCCCTGAAAACATGCCGTTTGACTACTATTCCAAGGAATATGAGAAAGGCTTGGAGCTGTATTCCAATGGCGTGCTGATCATGAATAAGTGCGCAGACCTGCTACCGGACCACTTCAGCTTTGTGAAGGGCATGGTCGATTCCGAGGATCTGTCGCTGAATATTTCCAGAGAAATGCTGCAGCATGACCGCCAGCTGAAGCTGATCGCGAAAAACATCAGCAAGAAAATCAAAAGCGAGCTGCAAAGCCTGTTGAAAAAAGACCGCGAGAAATACGAGACGTTCTACAAGTCGTTTGGCAGACAGCTGAAATTCGGCGTGTATAATGATTTTGGCGCGAATAAGGATCAATTGAAGGATCTCCTATTATTCTACTCTTCAAAAGAGAAAAAACTGGTCAGCTTAGACGAGTATGTTTCCAGAATGCCAGAGGAGCAAAAATACATTTATTACGCGACCGGTGATTCTTACGACCGCATTGAGAAACTGCCGCAAACGGAAATGGTGGCGGACAAAGGCTATGAAATCCTCTACTTTACTGAGGACATCGATGAGTTTGCAATTAAAATGCTGGCTTCTTATCAGGAAAAAGAATTCAAGTCCGTATCAAGCGGAGACCTTGGCATAGACACGGATGAGGATAAAAAGCAGTCCGAGGAAGAGGAAAACAAGTATAAGGATCTGTTTGAGGAAATGAAAAACATTCTGTCAGACAAAGTGAAAAACGTCAGAATCTCAAAACGGCTTAAATCACATCCAGTCTGCCTTGCTGCTGACGGCGAAGTGACAATTGAGATGGAAAAAATCTTAAACGCGATGTCTGACAGCCAAAATGTGAAGGCGGAAAAAGTGCTGGAAATCAACCCGAATCACGAGGTATTCCAAACGCTGCAGGACGCGTTTGAACAAGATAAAGAGAAGCTGAGACTGTACACAAACCTTCTGTACAATCAGGCGCTTCTCATCGAAGGCCTGCCGATTCAGGACCCTGTGGAATTTACGAACAATATTTGCAAGGTCATGGTGTAAACAGAAAAAGGAATCGTCCCATAAGGAGACGATTCCTTTTTTTTATAAAGTACGCTCATTCAGCACTTGGTTTTGGGTGCTTTTCTTCTTTTTAAACCGTTTTTTCAGGCTTGCTTCAATTTCCTCCAAGCTTTTCCCTTTGGTTTCCGGTACCATGTAGAACGCGAAGAAAAATGAGAGAAGACAAATGACTGAGAAAACCATAAAGACCCATGCGATGCCCATCGCGCTTAGCATCAGCGGGAAGACGAGCGACACGATCAGATTGGCCGCCGATAACACCAAAGTCGTGAACCCTGTCGCGGCTCCGCGTGCTTTGGACGGGAAGAGCTCAGGCATGAGCACCCACACTACCGGACCCCATGTCGCCTGGTAAAAGACGATATAGACACCGAGAAAGACTACTGTCATCCACGCTGTTGATGCGGAAAGCCCCAGTGTCAGGAGCACGCCTGATAAAGCAGCAAGGCTCAGTGTGATGCCGACACTTCCCCAG
The DNA here is from genome assembly GCF_038006165.1 of Bacillus sp. FSL W8-1202. Taxonomy (NCBI): domain Bacteria; kingdom Bacillati; phylum Bacillota; class Bacilli; order Caryophanales; family Bacillaceae; genus Bacillus; species Bacillus sp. FSL W8-1202. The sequence goes on along the minus strand of NZ_JBBOUR010000001.1, from coordinate 951,849 downwards.
ATCAGAAGTTTTTTGCGGCCGACACGGTCAATTAAAATCATGGCAGTGATACACATGATGACGTTAAGGACGCCGATTCCCATTGTGCCGAGTGCGGAAGCTGACGTGCCAAGACCGGCCTTCGTAAAAATGGTCGGCGCGTAGTAGATGACCGTGTTAATGCCGACAGCCTGCTGAAAAATGGCAAGACCGACGCCACTCAGAAGCATAGGGCGAATCCATTTGGCTTTCAGGACGCTGAGTGTTGTTTCTTTTTTCTCTGCTTCTCCTTGCTTCATCTCTGCCAATTCCATTTCGATGTCTTTGGGATCATGAGTGATGTTCATGATTCGTCTCGCTTCTTCTTCACGGCCGCGCTTCACGAGCCATCTTGGCGATTCCGGCATGAACGCGATGCCGATTAATAGAAGCACGGCAGGCACTGCGGCCAGACCGACCATCCAGCGCCACGCTTCAAACGGTGTGAACAGGTAGTTAACGATATAGGCGAGCAAAATCCCGGTGACAATCATTAAGTTGTTCATTGTGCCGAGTGTCCCGCGAATTTTCGTCGGTGCCATTTCGGAAAGATACACGGGCACAAGTGCCGTTGAACCGCCGACGGCCAACCCGAGTATCACCCTAGATGCAATCAGCATGCCGATTGTTTGAGAAAATGCGCAAGCGAGCGCACCGATAATAAAAATGATGGAAAGGACAAATACAACCTTTCTCCTGCCCCAGCGGTCTGAGCATGTGCCGCTCAAGGCAGAACCGAAAATCGCGCCAAGGAGCAGCATGCTGACAACCAATCCTTCTGTCAATGTCGTTAAAGGAATATCGTTATTGATAAACAGGAGTGCTCCGGAGATAACGCCTGTATCGTAACCATATAGCAGTCCCCCTAAAGCGCCGAAAAAGTAGATCATATATTTCCTTGTGTCTTTCTTCACAAATGTCTCCTCCTCAGTTGTTGAGCCAATGAGTATCTAAAATGTATAACAAAGTTAATAGATTAGTACCCATTTCCTATCTCATTTGAAACATTTGTTTTGAAAAAACGGAAACGTTAAAGCCAAAAGAGATGATCACAGATCCGCTGAGTTTAGGAAAAACGAAATAACTTTATGCTCAGAGAAACCATTAAAAAAACCTTACCCGCGCGGAGTAAGGTTTTGATTAAGACATTTTTATTCTTCTGCTTCGTTGACGAAAACCAAGGCGGAGAAGCCTTTTTTCTTATCAAATTGCAATTCAACGACGGTAACGTCTGGATTGAAGTTGTGGTATTCCTCTAAGAACTGAATAATGCCTTCTGAAATGTCATCTGACATAAGCTGCTTGTGGTGCAGGCCAAATGTGGCTTCAGCGAAGAACCCTGTACGCTTGTTGTACGATAGTTCTTTTACTTCAACGTCTTCAGGGTAGATATCTTCTTCATTGGAAATATACACGCAAATTCCGTCTGCAATTTCTTGCTCATTTAATATTAATCTCATTGCCTAAAATCTCCTTCTGTACGTCTTCGGTGCTTTAAATGCGCGAATCAATGCGATGACAATGATTAAAATAATAATCAAAGCGATGATATCAACGATCCAGGCAATGGGTGAAGCGCCATAAGAAACATAACCTGGGCCTCCGACTGGATGATAGGTGTAACCCCACGGGTGCATCATGCTGATCATGAACATACCCATTGTAAATCCGCTATAATATCCAAACCATCCTGATGGCGCGAAACCTGCGTGATAGTAATGATTGACTGAAACATATCGTCCGCCAATATAGGCTTTAGACGTTTTTCCGCTGTATGTCTTTCCGGTTACTTTTGATGTAGCGCCGGAAAAGGTGCCTGACGATTTTTTAGAGCTTGATGAACTTGCCTTTTCCGAAGGCTTCTTTTTAAGCGAAATCGATGATGATGAATCGTCAGACGTCTTGGATTTTTTGCTAGAAGAGCTTGATCCTGAGCTGTAGCTTGATTTCGGGCTTGATTTATAGCTTCCGCTGTATGATGAGCTTGAACTTCGGCTGCTGTAACTAGACGATGAGCGGCCGCTAAAGCTCTTTGCATGAGAAATCGTTGATGGCAGCAGTACACCTAAAGCAACGGTTACTGCAACTAAGGCTTTTACATATTTAAGTTTCATTCTGTTTCCTCCATAGACCGCTGAAACGGTCCGTTAATCTGTTTTGAATCGTCAGCTGTAAATAATAGAAGCTGGTTCTGATTCTAGAGTTTTATCAATCTTACATATCATTTTAGTTTTTCAATCACTTTCTTTCTGAGTTAAACTACCTTTATTTTATCGGATTCATGACACTTTTTGTAAGTTTTTGCATCAAAATCAACCCAATTTATAGGCAAATAAAAACAGCCTTCCCCAATGGAGAAGGCTGTTTTCTTCTTATGCGAACAGCTTATCAATAAATGAAATATCCTCTTGAGAAAGCGTCACGTCGGCTGTTTTGATGTTATCAATCAGCTGATCGGCACGTTTTGCTCCCGGGATTAAAATATCAATTTCCGGTCTTGCTAAATACCAGGCCAATACGATGTGAGGGATATCCACGTTGTGTTTTTCGGCAATCGGCGCAAGCTTGTTGACCTTTCTGATATTTTCTTTGAAACGCTCGCCCTTGAAGTGTTCCTGTTCGTTTCGCAGGTCGCCTTCTGGGAACGTTGTATCTTCTGTATACTTTCCTGCCAATAAACCTGATACGAGCGGGAAGTAAGGGATAAATGAAATATTATGCTCCTTCGTATACGGGAAGAATGTTTTTTCCGCTTCACGGTTTAACAGGTTGTATTCGCCTTGCAATACATCTACCAAACCGTCTTTGTTTGCTTCTTTCAATTGCTCTAAAGAGAAGTTGGATACACCGATGGAGCGGATTTTTCCGGCTTTCTTCATCTCATTCAGCGCGTTAACGGCTTCATCCTTAGGCGTATGTTCGTCAGGGAAGTGAATGTAGAACAAATCGATATAATCGGTATTCAAGCGCTTCAGGCTTTCATCAACTGATTTTTTAAGAAATTCTGGTGAATTATCAAAGACAAAGTCATTGCCTTGTTTTCTGTGAGCGGCTTTTGTCGCGATGACAACATCTTCACGGTTGAATTCACGCAGCACTTCACCAATTAATTCTTCGGAACGGCCGATCCCGTAAATATAAGCGGTGTCTAACATTGTCACGCCATTACGGATCGCCTCGCGCACCAATTCTTTTCCGGTGTCTTCATTTAGGTTCGGGTAGAGGTTATGTCCTCCGACAGCATTTGTTCCTAATCCGATAGGGAATACCTGCAAGTCTGATTTTCCGAGCTTCGCTTTTTTCATGATCTGCCTCCTAGAATAAAATGGATGATAGACTCTCAACACTATTGTAAACGTTAGGCCAGATGAATGCCGATTTGATGCTCATTGCAGTACTGCGTGTACTCGTCGTCTAATGGCTGAGAGGTCACAATGCAATGCAGCCTGTCAAACGGTGCATACGTCAGAAGCGTTGATTTTCCGAATTTAGAATGGTCAGCCAATAGATACACTTCTTTTGCTTTTTCTGAAATCCTCTTTTTAATTTCATACTCCAGCAGATCCGAGTTGGTCAATCCGTGTGTCAGCGTCGTTCCGGTAGCGGACATAAAGGCTTTGTTGATATTGTACTTATCAAGCATAGCCGGGTCGTCCATGCCGACAAAGGAGCGGGTTTTTCTCTTATAGTTGTTTCCGATAATGATTAAGTTGATATTCTTCAAAGCTGACGCCGCATTGATAATGTCTAAACTGTTGGTTAAGATGGTGACATTTTTGGCTGGATCAAGCGTATCAAGAATAGACTTTGTCGTCGTTCCTGAATCAATGAAGACCAAATCGTGATCTTCAATAAATCGGGAAGCATAATGGGCGATTTTTGTTTTTTCATCCTGGTGCTGAATGGTGCGATTTTCAAAAGGAACTAATGCGGTTTTTTCAATAGATGTTACGCCGCCGTATACTTTTTCAATCGCACCCTTTTCTGTTAGCTTGTTGATATCACGTCTTACTGTGTTTTTGGAGACATTGAACACCTGGCACAGCTCATCTAAGGAAACAGTGCCATGCGATAAAATGTACTCCTCCATTTCCTGAATCCGCATCAGTTTCATATAAAAAACTCCTTCTTGAATCTTTACGTAACATAAATATATAATAAAAACCAAAAGTTAATCAATAGTTGCTTAAAAAATGATAACATCGGTGTATATCTTTTGCAAGATTCTACGGCCTTCTCTTACCTCTCTTACTTGATTAAAAGATTAATATAATAAAAATAATGAAAAAATGTAGTGTTTATGATTGACTTATGGGTATTATGCGATTAAAATATAACCAAGAAATGACCAAAAAGTAACCTGTTGTGCATGAAATGGTTGCTTGTATGTAAATATGCATCCGCCATTTATTTTTTTGGTTTTTTTGAAAGCGTTTAATTCTTGGCTTGCTGAAAAGTGGATATTGATATGAATCTATCCTGAACCATCCATACAAGTGTATGTGTTTACTAATGAAGGAGGCAATAAGAATGGCAGAAATCAGAAAATTAAAAAACTACATCAACGGTGAATGGGTTGAAAGCAAAACAGATCAATATGAAGATGTCGTCAATCCGGCGACGAAAGAAGTGCTATGCCAAGTGCCGATTTCTACAAAAGAGGATATTGATTACGCAGCGCAAACGGCGGCTGAAGCATTTAAAACATGGTCAAAGGTGGCGGTTCCGCGCCGTGCCAGAATTCTATTTAACTTTCAGCAGCTGCTGTCCCAGCATAGAGAAGAACTGGCTCATCTAATTACCATTGAAAACGGAAAAAACACAAAAGAAGCTTTAGGTGAAGTGGGACGCGGGATTGAAAACGTAGAGTTCGCCGCTGGAGCACCTTCCCTGATGATGGGTGACTCGCTTGCTTCCATCGCAACGGACGTTGAAGCGGCGAACTACCGTTACCCAATCGGAGTTGTCGGCGGAATCGCGCCATTCAACTTCCCGATGATGGTTCCTTGCTGGATGTTCCCGATGGCGATCGCGCTCGGCAACACATTTATTTTAAAGCCATCTGAGCGGACTCCGCTGTTAACAGAGAAATTGGTTGAGCTTTTTGAAAAAGCGGGCCTTCCGAAAGGGGTATTCAACGTCGTATACGGTGCGCATGACGTTGTAAACGGGATTCTCGAGCATCCCGAAATTAAAGCGATTTCATTTGTAGGCTCAAAGCCAGTCGGCGAATACGTCTACAAAAAAGGAAGCGAAAACTTAAAACGCGTTCAATCTCTGACTGGTGCGAAAAACCATACGATTGTCTTGAACGATGCGAATCTTGAAGACACGGTCACAAACATCGTCGGAGCTGCCTTCGGTTCTGCCGGTGAACGCTGCATGGCTTGTGCGGTTGTGACAGTTGAAGAAGGAATCGCCGATGAATTTATGGCGAAGCTGCAGGAAAAAGTGGCGGACATTAAAATCGGTAACGGCCTTGATGACGGCGTGTTCTTAGGACCGGTGATTCGCGAAGACAACAAGAAGCGCACGCTCAGCTATATCGAAAAAGGTCTTGAAGAAGGTGCCAGACTCGTATGTGACGGACGTGAAAATGTGTCTGACGACGGCTACTTTGTCGGCCCGACGATCTTTGACAATGTCACAACAGAAATGACGATCTGGAAAGATGAAATTTTCGCTCCGGTCTTATCTGTCATCCGTGTGAAAAACCTGAAAGAAGCGATTGAAATCGCCAATAAGTCTGAGTTTGCGAACGGCGCCTGCTTGTTCACATCCAACTCAAACGCAATCCGCTACTTCCGTGAAAACATTGATGCGGGAATGCTAGGCATCAACCTTGGTGTGCCGGCTCCAATGGCGTTCTTCCCATTCTCAGGCTGGAAATCTTCATTCTTTGGAACGCTGCATGCGAACGGAAAAGACAGCGTCGACTTCTATACACGTAAAAAAGTGGTGACGGCAAGATATCCGGCACCTGATTTCAACTAAACGACGAACAGCCGAACGGCGTCCATGTGCGCTGTTCGGACTCATTCTGCCAATAGAAAGAGGAGGGCTTCTCTATGAGTTATTTGTTGCGTAAGCCGCAGTCGCATGAAGTGTCTAATGGGGTCAAACTCGTGCACGAAGTAACGACATCCAACTCTGATCTCACTTATGTAGAGTTTAAAGTGTTAGATCTTGCATCAGGTTCAAGCTATACAGAAGAATTGAAAAAACAAGAAATCTGTATTGTGGCGGTAACGGGGAAAATTACAGTGACAGATCATGAGTCGACTTTTGAGAATATCGGCACGCGCGAAAGCGTATTTGAACGAAAACCGACAGACAGCGTCTATATTTCAAATGACCGTGCATTTGAGATCACAGCGGTCAGCGACGCAAGAGTGGCGCTTTGCTATTCTCCATCGGAAAAGCAGCTTCCGACAAAGCTGATCAAAGCGGAAGACAACGGAATTGAGCATCGCGGGCAATTTTCAAACAAACGTACTGTTCATAACATTCTTCCGGATTCAGACCCTTCAGCTAACAGTCTATTAGTAGTTGAAGTCTATACAGACAGCGGCAACTGGTCCAGCTACCCGCCTCACAAACATGACCAAGACAACTTGCCGGAAGAATCTTTCTTAGAAGAAACGTACTACCATGAGTTAGACCCGGGACAGGGCTTTGTGTTTCAGCGCGTATACACAGATGACCGTTCTATTGACGAGACAATGACTGTGGGAAATGAAAACGTTGTCATCGTTCCTGCGGGATACCACCCGGTAGGCGTTCCGGACGGATACACATCCTACTATTTAAATGTCATGGCAGGGCCGACGCGAAAATGGAAGTTTTATAACGACCCGGCGCATGAATGGATTTTAGAACGCTAACAAGTGAGGAGTGGCTGTTTACGATGAAGTATACATTCAATGAAGAGAAGGCTTTTGATATTGTTGCCATCGGCCGGGCATGTATTGATCTGAACGCAGTCGAATACAACCGCCCAATGGAAGAAACGATGACATTTTCGAAATATGTCGGCGGTTCACCTGCGAATATCGCGATCGGCAGCGCGAAGCTTGGCTTAAAAGCGGGCTTCATCGGCAAAATTCCGGATGACCAGCATGGAAGATTCATAGAGTCCTATATGAGAAAGACCGGCGTTGATACAACACAGATGGTTGTTGATCAAGATGGACACAAAGCAGGCCTTGCATTTACAGAAATCCTCAGCCCTGAAGAATGCAGCATTTTAATGTATCGCGATGATGTGGCGGATCTTTATCTTGAGCCTTCAGAGGTAAGCGAAGACTATATCGCAAATGCGAAAATGCTGCTTGTTTCCGGGACAGCGCTCGCCAAAAGCCCGTCACGGGAAGCGGTATTAAAAGCTGTTCAATACGCGAAGAAGCATCAGGTTAAAGTGGTGTTCGAACTGGATTACCGCCCGTATACGTGGCAGTCATCAGATGAAACAGCCGTTTATTATTCTTTGGTTGCCGAGCAGTCTGATATCGTCATCGGCACACGCGATGAATTTGATGTGATGGAAAACCGCACAGGCGGAAGCAATGAAGAATCCGTCAATCATTTATTTGGCCATTCAGCCGACCTCGTTGTCATCAAACACGGCGTCGAAGGCTCTTACGCATACAGCAAATCCGGCGAGGTATTCCGCGCTCAAGCGTACAAGACAAAAGTGCTGAAAACTTTTGGAGCCGGTGACTCCTATGCGTCAGCCTTTATCTATGGCCTTGTCACCGGAAAAGACATCGAAACGGCATTGAAATACGGCAGTGCTTCAGCTTCCATTGTGGTGAGCAAGCACAGTTCGTCAGAAGCGATGCCGACTGCTGATGAAATCGTACAGCTTATTGAAGCACAGTCATAATTGAAAAAGATCGAGTAAAGGTGGGATCGTTTGTGGGCAAGAAAATTCGCTTAACAACAGCACAGGCGCTGATTAAATTCTTAAACCAGCAGTACATCCATGTAGATGGAAAGGAAGAGCCTTTTGTCGAAGGGATCTTCACGATTTTCGGTCATGGAAACGTATTAGGGATCGGGCAGGCGCTTGAGCAGGATGCAGGCCATTTGAAAGTCTATCAAGGGAAAAATGAACAAGGAATGGCGCATGCGGCCATGGCGTACAGCAAGCAAATGCTGAGAAGAAAAATATATGCGGTGTCTACATCCGTCGGACCTGGAGCGGCTAACTTGGTGGCGGCAGCCGGCACTGCATTGGCAAACAATATCCCAGTTCTCTTGATTCCGGCAGACACATTTGCGACAAGACAGCCAGACCCTGTACTGCAGCAAATGGAGCAAGAATACAGTGCGGCGATTACGACAAACGATGCATTGAAGCCTGTATCGAGATACTGGGACCGCATTACGCGCCCTGAGCAGCTGATGAGCAGTTTGCTGCGCGCGTTTGAAGTCATGACTGATCCGGCAAAAGCAGGTCCGGCAACGATTTGTATTTCTCAGGATGTTGAAGGGGAAGCATACGATTTTGATGAAAGTTTCTTCGTCAAACGGGTTCACTATATTGATCGCATGCAGCCGAGCGAGCGCGAGCTTCAAGGAGCGGCGGAGCTGATTAAATCCAGCAAAAAACCTGTGATTCTCGTCGGCGGAGGCGCAAAATATTCCGGTGCGCGCGATGAATTGGTCGCCATTTCTGAAGCCTATAACATTCCGTTAGTTGAAACGCAGGCAGGAAAGTCTACTGTTGAGGCTGATTTTGCGAACAACCTTGGCGGAATGGGCATCACAGGTACACTTGCGGCAAACAAAGCGGCCCGCCAAGCTGATTTGATTATTGGCATCGGCACAAGGTATACAGATTTTGCGACATCCTCTAAGACCGCTTTTGATTTTGATAAGGCGAAGTTTTTGAACATTAACGTCAGCCGAATGCAGGCGTATAAACTTGATGCATTCCAAGTGGTAGCGGATGCGAAAGTGACGCTTGGCAAACTGCATGCCTTGCTTGAAGGCTATGAGAGCGAGTTCGGCACAACGATCCGGGAGCTGAAGGACGAATGGCTAGCTGAACGCGAGCGTCTCAGCAAAGTGACGTTTAAGCGGGAAGCATTTGATCCGGAAATCAAAAATCACTTTTCTCAAGAGGTCCTGAATGAATATGCTGACGCGTTGAATACGGAGCTTCCGCAAACAACGGCATTGCTGACAATCAACGAGACGATTCCTGAAGACAGCGTCATCATCTGTTCAGCAGGCTCACTCCCAGGAGATTTGCAGCGTCTGTGGCATTCTAATGTTCCGAATACGTATCACCTGGAGTATGGATATTCTTGCATGGGCTATGAAGTGTCCGGGACACTCGGTCTTAAACTGGCCCACCCTGACAGAGAAGTGTATTCAATCGTTGGAGACGGCAGCTTCCTGATGCTTCATTCTGAATTGATCACGGCGATTCAGTACAACAAGAAAATCAATGTGCTGCTCTTTGACAACTCAGGATTCGGATGCATCAACAACCTGCAAATGGATCATGGCAGCGGCAGCTACTATTGCGAGTTCCGCACAGATGACAACCAAATCCTGAATGTCGATTACGCAAAAGTCGCTGAGGGATACGGCGCGAAAACCTACCGCGCGAACACAGTAGAAGAATTAAAAGCGGCGTTAGAGGATGCGAAGAAACAGGATGTATCAACGTTAATAGAAATGAAAGTTCTGCCAAAAACAATGACGGACGGCTATGACAGCTGGTGGCATGTCGGGGTGGCAGAGGTATCTGAACAAGAAAGCGTTCAGAAAGCATACGAAGCAAAAGAGAAAAAGCTGGAATCTGCGAAGCAGTATTAGAGGGGAGGCACCATAGATGGGCAAAAATGAAATCCTGTGGGGAATCGCTCCCATTGGGTGGCGGAATGATGACATGCCTGAAATTGGAGCGGGAAATACACTTCAGCATTTGTTAAGTGATATCGTTGTCGCACGTTTTCAAGGCACGGAGGTCGGGGGCTTTTTCCCCGAACCTGCCATCCTGAACAAAGAGCTGAAGCTTCGGAACTTACGCATTGCAGGAAAATGGTTCAGCAGTTTTATTTTGCGTGACGGACTTGGTGAAGCGGCAAAGGCATTTACCCTGCATTGTGAGTATTTGCAGCAAGTAAACGCGGATGTCGCAGTTGTCTCTGAACAAACGTACAGCGTGCAAAGCTTGGAGAAAAACGTGTTCACAGAGAAGCCGCACTTTACGGATGATGAATGGGAGCGGCTTTGCGAAGGGCTGAATCACCTTGGCGAAATTGCCGCTCAGCATGGCTTGAAGCTTGTCTATCATCATCATCTCGGCACTGGTGTCCAAACAGCGGAAGAAGTGGACCGCCTGATGGCAGGAACTGACCCTTCGCATGTACACCTCCTCTATGATACAGGCCATGCGTATATTTCTGACGGCGATTACATGGGGATGCTTGAGAAGCATATCGGGCGCATTAAGCATGTGCACTTTAAGGATGCCCGCCTGAATGTCATGGAACAATGCAGGCTCGAAGGACAATCGTTCCGGCAATCATTTTTAAAAGGCATGTTTACGGTTCCCGGTGACGGCTGCATTGACTTTAGAGAAGTATATCAGCTGCTGTTGAATCACAGTTATTCCGGATGGATTGTCATTGAAGCTGAACAGGACCCTGATGTTGCCAACCCGCTGGAGTATGCATTGATTGCGAGAAACTATATTGATCAGCAGTTGTTGGATCTGGCTTAATGGGGAATGAACATATGGGTAATACCAATGGAGATTCAGCCTTCAATAAACGGACAATCGCGGCAGCATTGGCCAACTATATTGATGCCGGTTCAATTGTGGCAGGCTCCGCCGGTTTATCATTATGGGTCAGTTACCTTAAGCTATCCGATACGCAAATCGGGCTGCTTGGCGCGCTGAGCGCAAATGCGATTTCTGCCGCTGTCGGCGCGCTGCTTGGCGGGTTTCTGGCTGATAAAGTCGGACGGAAGGCTGTTTACACCAATAGCATGCTGGTTTATGCACTAGGGATTTGTTTGGTTTTGTTCGGGGTTAATTTCCCCATGTTGTTAAGCGGTTACATCATTATCGGTTTATCAGTAGGAGCTGACATAACCGCGTCATGGACCATTATTGCGGAAAATGCGCCAAAGAAGAATCGGGCCAGACATTGCGGCGTAGCACAAGTCGCTTGGGCCGCGGGCGCTGTCGTTGTACTGCTCCTCTCCGTACTGGCCGGTGACTTGGGACTCTTGGGGAATAAAATCGTATTTGCCCATCTGCTTGTGATTGCGCTGATTACGTACATCCTGAGAATCAGGCTTCCGGAATCAGACGCCTGGCAGACAAAAAATCAGCCGGAGGATGCTCAGGCAGAGAAGCCGGCTGTACTGCATAAGACATCGTATTTTGATTTGCTCAAGCCTATGTATCTCAAAAGCATATTGTTTTTGATGGGTGTGTACTTGGTTTGGAACTTAGCCGCCGGGGTCATGGGCTTCTTTATGCCATACATTTATCAGCAGGTCGGCGGTGTATCTGCCAACATGGCCAACCTTTTGCAAATGGGGCTGTTTATCTTCACAGGATTGGGGGTCGCCTTGATCTTCATGCCCTTTGCCGACAAATATAGAAAAACCGTATTTGGAATCGCCGCTTTCATGGCGGTGATCGGGTGGACACTGTTTCTGCTGCCAGTTGAAGGCCTGCCGATTCTGCTCCTGTTTATTGTCGTGATCGGCATCAATAACGGAGCAGGGCAGCAAGCGAACTATCAGTTATGGGCCAGTGAAATCTTTCCTACGCAATATCGTGCTTCCGCACAAGGACTGATGTTTTTCCTTGTCCGTATTTCAATAGGGATTTGGAGTCTGTTTGTCCCAATGATTATCACCAATTTCGGCATTGGAACGATGGCTGCAATCCTTCTCGGATGTGTGACGGCCAGTATGATCATCGGGCTGCTCTTTGCGCCGAATACGTCTGGCAAGTCGCTTGAGCAAATTCAAGAGGAACTCTACGGATCTCCTCAGAGCCAAGTAAAGCAAGAAACAGAAAGCAAAATCATGTAACCAACAGAAGGAGTGGCTGTCAATGAGTTTACGTATTGGCGTAATTGGAACTGGAGCAATCGGAAAAGAACATATTAACCGCATCACGAACAAGCTGTCCGGCGCGGAAATCGTAGCTGTAACGGATGTTAATCAAGAAGCTGCACAAAAGGTCGTTGAGCAATACCAATTAAACGCGACGGTTTATCCGAATGATGACAGCCTGCTTGCAGACGAAAATGTAGACGCTGTCTTAGTGACAAGCTGGGGGCCTGCGCATGAGTCAAGCGTGCTGAAAGCCATTAAAGCCCAGAAATATGTGTTCTGTGAAAAACCGCTCGCGACAACGGCTGAAGGATGCATGCGCATCGTCGAAGAAGAAATCAAAATGGGCAAACGCCTTGTTCAAGTCGGCTTCATGCGCCGTTATGACAGCGGTTACGTACAGCTGAAGGAAGCACTCGATAACCATGTGATTGGCGAACCGCTTATGATTCACTGCGCGCACCGCAACCCGACTGTAGGAGATAACTACACAACCGATATGGCCGTAGTCGACACGCTCGTTCATGAAATTGATGTACTGCACTGGCTCGTCAACGATGACTACGAGTCCGTTCAAGTCATCTACCCGAAAAAATCAAAAAACGCGCTGCCGCATTTAAAAGATCCGCAAATCGTCGTGATTGAAACAAAAGGCGGTATCGTCATCAATGCTGAAATCTATGTGAACTGTAAATATGGCTATGACATTCAATGTGAAATCGTCGGAGAAGACGGCATCATCAAGCTTCCTGAACCATCAAGCATCAGCTTGAGAAAAGAAGGCAAATTCAGCACTGATATTTTGATGGATTGGCAGAGACGCTTTGTCGCTGCGTATGATGTGGAAATCCAAGACTTTATTGATTCGATTCAAAAGAAAGGCGAGGTCAGCGGACCGACGGCATGGGACGGCTATATTGCTGCTGTCACGACTGACGCGTGTGTAAAAGCCCAGGAATCTGGACAAAAAGAAAAGGTTGAATTGAAGGAAAAACCGGAATTCTATCAATCTTTTACAACAGTTCAAAACTAAAAAACAGAGGAGTGAAAATATGAAGTTAGCATTGGATCCATCCATGTATCGTGATGATTTAACTTTAGAGGAAACGGTCTATAAAACGGCGGAGCTTGGCTATGAATATATCGAATTGTCTCCGCGCGAGGATTTTTGCCCGTTTTATAAATATCCGAAAGTCGATTCAGCAAAGATCAAACAATTAAAGCGCCTTTTAAGAGATACAGGTGTTAAGCTTTCATCGCTTCTTCCTCTTTACCACTGGGCGGGACCCGATGAAGACCGCCGGCAGGCAGCGGTGCGCAATTGGAAACGGGCAATCGAAATTGCGGTTGAACTTGAAGTGGATTTGATGAACAGCGAATTCAGCGGTTCAAAATATGATCCTTTAACAAGTGAAGAAAAATTTATCAAATCCATGGATGAGCTTCTGCCAGTCTTTGAAAAAGAAGGTATTAAACTTAATCTTCAAGCCCACCCATACGATTTTATCGAAACGCACAAAGGTGCGATGGATATGATCCGCGCGCTTGACAAGGATTGGATCAATCTTGTCTACTCGACTGCGCATACGTTCTTCTATGATGACGGCAAAGGCGACATCGAGACCATGTTTGACGAAGCCGGCGACCGCCTCACACATGTTTTATTTGCAGATACCTATAATCATAAAGCGGCTCATGGTCTTCGCTATATCGTCAATCCGCCTGACGCGCAAGTAACGGTTCACCAGCATTTGGACATTGGTCAAGGCGAGGTTGATTTTGATACGATTTTCAGAAAACTGAGAGAGATGAAGTTCGACGGAATTGCGACGAATGCCGTATTTGCTTGGGTCGATGAAAGAGCGGATGAATCAAGCCGATTTATGCTTAAGAAAATGAAAGAAGAATTAGGTCTGGCATAAGCTGAGCATGGAGTTCGGCGGGATATGGCGACAGCCTTCCTGCCGAACTCCCTTCATATCTAAAACGCAGATGGGGGAGTCTGGCATGAAACTTTGTTTTAATGAAGCGACAACATTGGAAAACTCAAACCTTAAACAGGATTTAGAACTATGCGAAAAGCACGGCTATGATTATATTGAAATCCGCACAATGGATAAGCTGCCCGAGTACTTAAAAGATCATTCATTGGCAGATCTTGCGGAATATTTTCAAACCCATCACATCAAACCGCTTGCTCTAAACGCGCTTGTTTTCTTCAACAACCGTGATGAAAAGGGCCACAACGAGATCATCACTGAATTTAAAGGCATGATGGAAACATGCAAAACCCTCGGTGTGAAATATGTGGTGGCTGTTCCGCTTGTGACAGAGCAGAAGATTGTAAAAGAAGAGATCAAAAAGAGCAGTGTAGACGTGCTGACTGAGCTGTCAGATATCGCGGAGCCGTACGGCGTAAAAATCGCGCTTGAATTTGTCGGCCATCCGCAATGTACGGTCAATACGTTTGAACAGGCGTATGAGATCGTAAACACAGTTAACCGTGACAATGTCGGGCTTGTCCTTGACAGTTTTCACTTCCATGCAATGGGTTCAAATATTGAGAGCTTAAAGCAGGCGGACGGAAAGAAAATCTTCATCTATCATATTGATGATACAGAAGATTTCCCAATCGGCTTTTTAACAGATGCGGATCGTGTATGGCCGGGACAAGGGGCAATTGACTTAGATGCCCACTTATCAGCACTGAAGGAAATCGGCTTCTCTGATGTTGTATCGGTTGAGCTCTTCCGGCCTGAATACTATAAGCTGACTGCTGAGGAAGCCATTCAAACAGCGAAAAAAACAACAGTGGACGTCGTATCAAAATACTTCAGCATGTAATGGATAAAGGAGGGGTGAATATGGCTTTTGTATCGATGAAAGAGCTTCTTGAAGATGCAAAGCGGGAGCAATATGCAATTGGCCAGTTTAATATCAACGGCCTGCAATGGACGAAGGCGATTTTGCAGGCGGCGCAAAAGGAGCAATCACCGGTCATCGCCGCGGCTTCCGATCGCCTGGTCGACTATTTAGGCGGATTTAAAACGATTGCCGCCATGGTCGGCGCGTTAATAGAGGACATGGCGATTACCGTTCCGGTCGTGCTTCATCTCGATCACGGCAGCAGTGCGGAACGCTGCAGACAGGCCATTGATGCCGGATTCAGCTCAGTGATGATTGACGGCTCCCATCAGCCGATTGACGAGAATATCGCGATGACAAAAGAAGTCACCGATTATGCCGCAAAACACGGCGTGTCAGTAGAAGCCGAAGTCGGCACGGTCGGCGGAATGGAAGACGGACTTGTCGGCGGGGTCTGCTATGCCGATATCACGGAATGTGAGCGGATCGTCAAAGAAACCAATATCGACGCGCTGGCCGCCGCCCTCGGCTCTGTACACGGCAAATATCAGGGTGAGCCGAATCTCGGATTTAAGGAAATGGAGGCTATCTCCCGCATGACTGATATTCCCCTCGTTCTTCACGGGGCATCCGGGATTCCGCAGGATCAGATCAAAAAAGCCATCACGCTCGGCCACGCGAAGATCAATATCAATACGGAATGTATGGTAGCGTGGACAGACGAAACACGCCGCATGTTTCAGGAAAACAGCGATCTGTACGAACCGCGCGGCTATTTGACACCCGGCATTGAAGCCGTGGAAGAGACAGTGCGAAGCAAAATGAGAGAGTTCGGATCAGCCGGTAAAGCAGCTAAGCAGCAGGTCGGCTAAAGAGACCAGAAACCGCCGAGATGGCGGTTTTTTTGTGCGGTGTTGCGTCCATACGCCCAAAACGATTATGATGATGGCAGCAGTGTAAGAAACGGGAGTGGTTCAGTTTGAATAAAATCATGATTGTGGAAGACAGTGAAGACATTCGCGGACTATTGCAGAATTACCTTGAAAAATACGGTTATCAAACAGTGGTCGCCGCGGATTTTACAGCTGTTCTTGATGTCTTTTTGCGGGAAAAGCCCGATGTGGTGCTGCTTGATATCAATTTGCCGGCATATGACGGATATTATTGGTGCCGGCAGATCCGCCAGCACTCCACAAGCCCGATCATCTTTATTTCTGCCAGAAGCGGGGAAATGGATCAGGTGATGGCGATTGAAAATGGGGGAGACGATTATATCGAAAAACCGTTTTCTTATGATATTGTGCTGGCGAAAATCAAAAGCCAGATCCGGAGGGCGTACGGGGAGTACGCCGCAAAGCAGGGAGAGAAAGTGGTTGAATATGCCGGCGTTCAGCTCTTTGTGGAACGGTTTGAACTGCGTTTTCAGGATGAAAAAAGCGAGCTTTCTAAAAAAGAAAGCAAGCTTTTGGAAGTGCTGCTTGAGCGGGGAGAAAAGGTGACGAGTCGGGACCGTCTCATGGAAAAGACGTGGGACACCGACATATTCATCGATGATAATACACTTAACGTGTATATCACGCGGCTCAGAAAAAAACTGCGGGAGCTGAACGCGCCTGTTTCTATTGAAGCGGTGCGGGGCGAAGGCTACCAGCTGAGGGCGCAGTCATGAAGCTGTTTCTCCGGTCTCATGCAGTGCTGATTCTGCTTTTTCTCCTTCAAGGGCTGTTTGTCTTCTTTTATTACTGGTTTGCGGGTCTTCATTCTTTTTCTCACTTGTTTTACATATTGGGCGTGCAGCTTCTTATTTTGGCGGGTTATCTTGCCTATCGCTGGTACAAAGACCGCGGCGTGTATCATTGGCTCAGCTCGGGGCAGGAAGGGACGGATATCCCGTATCTCGGTTCTTCAGTATTCTGTTCAGAGCTGTATGAAAAGCAGATGGAGCTGATCCGGCTGCAGCACCAGAAGCTCCATGAGACCGAAGCCAAGCTTGACGCGCGGGTGACGTATATGAATCAATGGGTGCACCAAGTGAAGACGCCGCTGTCGGTCATTAATTTAATCATTCAAGAAGAGGATGAGCCCGTTTTTGAACAAATCAAAAAAGAAGTCCGGCAGATTGAATTCGGGCTGGAGACGCTTCTTTATTCTTCAAGGCTCGACTTGTTTGAACGGGATTTTAAAATCGAAGCGGTTTCCCTGTCCGAGCTTCTCCAATCAGTCATTCAAAGCTATAAACGATTTTTTATTCAATATCGCGTTTATCCGAAAATGAACGTTTGCGATGATCATCAGATTTACACCGATGCCAAATGGCTCAAATTTGCGATTGGCCAAGTGGTCACAAATGCGGTCAAGTATTCAGCGGGCAAGAGTGACAGACTTGAGCTGAATGTCTTCCGCGATGAAGACAGGACGGTGCTTGAAGTCAAAGATTACGGTGTCGGGATTCCCTCACAAGACATCAAGCGGGTGTTTGACCCTTATTACACGGGTGAAAACGGGCGGCGTTTCCAAGAATCTACGGGAATCGGCCTCCATCTCGTCAAAGAAATTACAGATAAGCTCAATCATACGGTGGACATCAGCTCGTCTCCCGGTGAAGGGACATCAGTTCGATTTTCATTTCTTACAAAAATGTAAGGCTGCGTTAAGAAAACAACATAGCCCGCTTTGTTTCCCCTTGATAACATGGATTTATGTCAAGGGGATTTTTATGTTGAACGTCCCGGCACTACATGAAAGCAGCCCAGATCAACAAGAATAAAACCATAAGGAGGATTTTCATGGCGAATATGCTTGAAGTCAAACATATAAATAAAACCTATAAAGGACAAGTATCCTATCAGGCCTTAAAGCAAATTTCATTTTCAATAGAAGAAGGCGAGTTCACGGCGGTAATGGGGCCGTCCGGGTCCGGAAAAACAACGCTTTTGAATATCATTTCAACGATCGACCGTCCGGATTCAGGCGATATCCTGATTCACGGAGAAAACCCGCATCACCTGAAGCGGACAAAGCTCGCTCATTTCCGCCGCAAGCAGCTCGGGTTTGTGTTTCAGGATTTCAACCTTCTGGACACGCTGACAATCGGTGAAAATATCATGCTGCCGTTAACGCTTGAAAAAGAAGCGCCGTCTGTCATGGAAGAAAAACTGCAAGGCATCGCGGCAAAGCTCGGAATCGAAAACCTGCTCAACAAACGAACGTTTGAAGTATCCGGAGGACAGCGCCAGCGTGCCGCCATCGCAAGAGCGGTCATTCATAAGCCGTCACTCATCCTGGCCGATGAACCGACGGGCAACCTTGATTCCAAAGCGTCAAAAGACGTCATGGAAACGATGCAGAGCCTGAATCAGGATGATCATGTCACGGCTTTGATGGTGACCCACGATCCTGTTGCGGCAAGCTACTGCCGCCGCGTCATTTTTATAAAAGACGGCGAACTGTTTAATGAGATTTACCGCGGGGAAAACCGCCAAGTCTTTTATGAACAAATTCTCGATGTGCTGTCTATGCTGGGGGGAAACGCAAATGACCTTTCTTCAGTTCGCTTATAAAAACGTCACGAGAAACAAAAGGGCCTATCTTGCATTCTTTTTAAGCAGCGCCTTTTCCGTTTTGATTTTCTTTACCTTTGCGATGTTCTTGTTTCATCCGGCATTAAAGGAAGGCTACCTGAATAACATCGCCAAAAAAGGCTTAACCGCCGCGGAATGGATGATCTTTGTTTTTTCTTTCTTATTTGTTCTGTATTCGGTTAACGCATTTTTGAAATCGAGAAATAAAGAATTCGGCATTCTGCTCATGCAGGGCATCACGCCGGGTCAGCTGAGAAAGCTCATTACGGCGGAAAATATGATCATCGGCGTCATGTCAATTGCAGCCGGCATTATCGGAGGATTCATTTTTTCAAAGACGTTCTTTACGGTCGGCGCTTATATTTTAGAAATGGACGCGCTGCCTTTGTATATGCCTTGGAAAGCGCTCGGTATTACGGCCTGCGGATTTCTGCTCTTATTTTTCTTTTTATCGCAGTTTACGATCCTTTTTGTCAGATCAAATACGGTTATCAAATTAATAAAGGGCACTGGCAAGGTTAAACCGGAGCCTAAGCCGTCCGTGCTTCTGTCCTTATTCGGCATCGCCTGTCTGTGCGGCGGGTACGGCATGGTTCTTAAAGGCAACGTCCACGGGGCCGAACCGTTTATCATTTTACTGCTCACCGTCATCGGAACATACTTCTTTTTCAGCCAAAGCAGCATATGGATTCTGCGCGCGCTGAAGAAGTGGAAAACCTTTTATCTGCGCGGGAAAAACATCATTTGGGTTTCTGACCTTGTCTATCGTCTAAAAGACAACGCCCGCCTGTTCTTTATTGTCAGCATTATTTCCGCGGTTGCGTTTACTGCGACAGGCGTGCTCGCAATGTACAAATCGACCGTCGGAGCGGAAGAGTCCGCTTATGAAATGAAGTATTTATCTTACAGCAACAATCCAAAAGAACAGACTCATTTGAAAGATATTGACCATGAACTGAAAACACACGGCTTTACGTATAAGAAAGACAAAATAGATGTTTCCTATGTTCGCTATCAGGAAGGAGAAACTGTTCCCCCTGTTTACATGATCAGTGAATCGGATGCGGCAAAATACTTCCATGTCAAAGTGAACGGCCTGAAAGAAGACGAGGCTGTCTATTTCCCGGGAACGTATGACCGCAATTTCAAAAACGAAGCGCCGGATCAGCTGAAGCTGCTGAACCAAAAAGGGGAGCTGTCTGATCAAAAACTGTCGGTAAAAGAAGTCAAAAAACCGCTGATCTCATTGAATGCCATCATCGCGGTGAATGATCAAACCTTTGATCAGCTGAAATCACTCGGTGATAAAGCGTCATTATACGGCTACAGCTATGATCATTGGAAAGACAGTCTTGAGATCAGCCAATCCTTGCAAAATGAGATTTACGGCAATTATATCGACGTGCATTCTGACTTTGCTTCAAAAGCCGGGACTTACTATGATACGGTGCAGCTGCCGAGCCTGAGTTTATTTATCGGCCTGTTTATCGCAATTGTATTCTTTGTCGCGGCAGCAAGTTTCTTATATTTCAGGCTGTTCACTGATTTAGATGAAGACCGGGAGCGCTACCGTTCACTGGCCAAAATCGGCCTGAGTGAGCGTGAAATGGCACAAAGCGTGACAATACAATTGGCGATTCTTTTCTTCTTTCCATTTGTCATTGCCGTCATGCATACACTGTTTGCCTTGAGAACATTGGCTGTGGAAGGCTATTCCGATGTCGCGGGGCCGCTCAGTCTCACCATCGGAGGGTTTTTCATTTTTCAGCTTCTATTCTTCCTCGCGGTGCGGTCAAGCTATTTGAAAAAAATGAACAAGTAAGGGGAGTGCAAAGATGAAAAAAGCAATGGCAATCCTGGCCGTCTTGGCGGCTGCTGCCGTAATATGCGGGCTTCTCTTTTTTCATAACGATGTTACAGACAGATTTAATCCGTTTATTCACCAGCAAGATGTCTATGTGCAGATTGATCGAGATGGCAGACATCTTAGTCCGGGCGGTACTGAATATACATTAGACGGATATAATGCATCCGGGAAAAAAGAAGAAGTGACCTTTTTCGCCGGCAAAGAGCTTCGGAAGAACGCGTATTTGAAGGTGAAGGCGAAAGGAAAGTATGTCGAGACTTGGGAAGAAGTCAAGTTTGAAGATATGCCGGACTCCGTACAGTCAAAATTAAAGTGAATCATAAAAAACGGCACAGCGTCATGACTGTGCCGTTTTTTTATTTTTTATTTTCTTCGGCCCGTTTGATCAGCATGTCGGTGATGATATCCACCTGTTTGCTGACAGAAATCGGGTCGTACGGGTAGAACGAGTCAAAGTCATTGATAAACACGCGATTATGTTTAACAGCGTCAAGATTTTTCCAAATGGAGGAATTCTCCAGCTTGTCGAGTGTTTTGCTTTCGCCTTTCGGGTTGTAATCCGTAATGAACATATAATCTGCGGCATACTCAGGAATAACCTCTTGAGAGAGCTGTTTCATCTCTCCTTTTTTGATGACATCTTGCTCAATTTTTTCAGGCGCTTTTAACCCAAGTGCATTGTATACAGCTTGGCCGCCGCGTCCGCCATTGTCATTGAACACCCAGAATTCGCCCTTGTCTGTGTTTTCATAAATGCCGAAGGTTGCATCTTTGTCGATGACGCCGGCAATTTTCTTCTTAGCTGCTTCCGCTTTTTTGTTAAAGTCAGCCATAAAGGATTTTGCTTTGTCTTTCGCTCCGGCGATATCTCCGAACATGCTGACTGTGTCTTCTACGTTTTTCGCTGTGTTATAAGGTATGACAACAGTCGGAGCGATTTTCTTTAATTTATCAACATTCTCTTCATTCATGACAACAATTAAGTCAGGCTGAAGCTCCATCACTTTTTCAACGCTTATTGGATCACCAACATCCTTCACATTTTTCAGCTTTGATTTTAAAAACGGATTATCAAATGACCATGAGCCTGAGCCGACCACATTGGCCCCGACAGACAGCAATTCACCGGCATAAAAATCAGTGACGATGCGTTTCGGATGTGCAGGAATGTTGACGTTCCCTTTTGGTGATTTGTATGTTCTCATTTCTGTTTTTTCGGAAGCAGAATCGCTTGAGCTCCCTTTAGAAGCCGTGCCGCTGCAAGCGCTGACAAACATGAGAAGCAGCACAAGCATGCCCACGAGCAATATGTTCTTTTTCATCAAGAACCCTCCCACTATGTATCTCAATAGATTAGTAATGATTATCATTATCAATTAATAATATAGCAAGAAACCTGTTCTCCGTCTATCACTATTTTTAAGGGAGAAAGTTTTTCCCGTTTATGGGTGACGCGGTATGCCTAATCGATTATTATAGGTAAATAGGAGGAGAAAAATATGGGAATTACAAAAAGAGGTGCCGCTTGGGAATGGCTGCATAGCTGGTGGATGCTGTTTATTTTCATGCCTTTTGCCATTACCAGTTTTTTTGCCTTTTTATTTATTGGCATCAAGGTTAGAAATAGAAAGTGGATCATGTACGGCATCATTTATTTTTTCATTTTTGCGTTTGGTTTTGTTTTGCCCGATCTGCCCGGTGTTTTTATTGTGGTCCCGTTATGGGCGGTAACCATTATTCATGGATTTAAAGTGCGCCCGCTGTATTTGATTCAGCTGGATGTCTACAAAGATCATGTGGAGGCGCGGGCTTTTGCCGAGGCAAGAAGTGAAGCCGAGAGCAGATTTCATGCACCGAAACAGTCTATTCAGGATATACATATTCGCAAAGAACAGTAAGAAAAAAAGCTCAACACTCGCATTGTGTTGAGCTTTTTATATGTTACTGCTGGTAGGATTGCTGCTGAAATGTCGTGTTTTGGCCGAATGGAAGTGTAGACACATTCGTATTCATGACGCTGGATTGTCCAGTAAGTTCCTGTTGCATTTGGTTGCACATGTTGACAACCTGCTGGCACTTTTGAATCGCCATGTCATGCCCGTGCAGTGCTTGCTGAATGGTATGTGCAGCTTGTTGTTCGTGGTTTAGAATCTGCTGCAGCATTTGGATGTTTTGCTGTTCCTGATGAAGCATTTGGCGATATTGCTGGCTGCTTTGCTGTGTTTGCTGAATGAGCTGCTGAGCAGTTTGGCGGCATTGGTTCAGCTGCTGCAAGCCGTGTTGTGTATTATGCATGAATGATCCCTCCATGTATCGATTGACGTGAGTCGGTATTATCATGCAACTTGAATGAAAAGAAATTCCGTCAAAGAGGAACTACAATTATTTTCCTCAGCCCCTCTATCTTTGAATGAAAACGGTAAAGATTGTATACTGGGTACAAACCCTTTTTATGTAAATGTTCCGTTTTAACATATAAGAAATGCGGAAAACGAAACCCTGAGATGGGAGAATCGTATTCCGCTTTTTTTCTTTGTTTCGCTCAGAAACCGCCTTCCCCTGCAGTAAATGGGATATTCAGCCGGTTTTCTACTGTACGGAGGCGCTGATTGAGCCGATTTAGGCGGCGTGTATGGCGTTCAACAGCCTGGCTTAACTGATTGACCTGTTCGGCAATCCGTGCAATTTCCCGATTTTGACGGCGGTCTTCGTTTGTCAGACGGGTTAATTCTCTTGACTGCTGTTCATTTTGCCGTTCAAGTGCTGCGATTCTTCTTTCCAATGCCGGCTGTCTGTCCATTTGGTATGGATCGTATACATCCTGCTGCGGATAAGGATTGTACTCATAGTGGCTATAGTAAGGTTCCTGCTGAGGCAGCTGAGGGCTGTAATATTGATAAGGGTTCATGTGATCAGTCTCCTTGTGGGTGAATTCCTTATAACTTATGTAGTCATTGGCACAGTGGCACGGCATTCGCCCAAAAAAGGAGGAAAGAATGGTGATCCCCTTGAGAAACAAATATGGCATTTTGTTTTTAATTGCTGTATGCATCATGGTATCGGGCTGCCAGCAGCAAAAAGAAGAGACGCCGTTTTATTACGGAACGTGGGATGAGGGGCGTGCCCCCGGGCCAACGGACGGTGTGAAATCAGCAACAGTCACATTTACCGAAGACGAGGTTGTGGAAACGGAAGTGATGGAAGGAAGAGGAGAGGTACAGCTGCCTTTTATGGCATACAAGGTGATTTCCCAAAGCACTGACGGGTCTATCGAGATTCAGTACCTCGGCCCTTATTATCCGCTCAAAAGCACGCTGAAAAGAGGAGAAAACGGGACATTGATATGGGAGCAAAATGGACAGAGAAAAACGATGACAAGAATCGAATCAAAGACCGGCAGGGAGGAGAAAGATGAGAAATCAAAAAGCTGAAAGACTGGTGGCAGCGGGGCTTGTTTTACATATCATTCAGTGGATATTTATATTATGGGCTTTTCTCAAAGTCAAACATTTATTTAGTGACTATACGATCTATAACCCTAATGTCATCAGCGGCTCCATGCAGTCCTTATCGTTTATACAAATGATGCGCGCTATGATGTACTCAGGGGCAATCGTGAATTATGTTTTGTTTTTTGCCCTTGTATTGCTGATTTATGGCATAGCGCTTCATGCCATCCTGATCGTTCTGGAAATGGCGGCTTACGTCATGATCAGGCGGAATCCATCATCTTCATGGGGGTTCTTTTTCATTGCGGCGGGTGTGAAGCTTGCCATCTTGAATATAACCGGCATTCCATTTTTAGCTGCCGGCTTTCTGCTGATGAAACAGAAAAAAGCAGAAAACGGCGTCAAGGCAGAAAGAAAGCGGAAACCGCGCTTGCGTATCCGAAGACAAGGGCGTCGTCTAAATAGAATTCGGAGAAAACCATCCCTTCCGGTTGAATATCAAAAAGAAAAAACGATATGATGGGACTATAGCCTGAAAACGACATGAAGGAGATGCAGGATGTACAAACTAATTGCAATTGATATGGATGGAACACTTTTAAATGATCATCATGAAGTAACAGAGGAGGTCCGCGACGCCCTTCACGCGGCAAAAGCGGAAGGTGTCAAAATTGTGCTTTGCACCGGCCGGCCTATCGGGGGTGTGCAGAGATATTTAGATGAACTGAATTTAATTGAAGAAGGCGACTATGTTATTGCGTATAATGGAGCGCTTGTTCAAAATACGCATACAAATGAAGTGGTCTCGGAGCTGTCTCTCGGTTATGATGATTTGACTTCATTATATGACCTGAGCTTAGAGCTGAAGACGCCGATGCATTTCTTTGACTCATCTAATTTGTATACGCCTAACCGGGACATTAGCGAATTTACCGTATACGAATCCTATGTGACACAGGTGCCGCTTCATTTCCGCAAGATTGACGAGGTGCCAAAAGATATTCTCATCCCGAAAGTGATGTTTATTGATAAACCGGAGAACTTAAGCCGCGTCATTACATCGATTCCAAAAGACGTGAGAGAAAAATATACAATGGTCAGAAGCGCGCCTTTCTTTTATGAAATTCTGCACTCGGAAGCCAGCAAAGGAAATGCTGTACGCCAGCTGGCTCAGCTGCTTGGAATTGAACAGGCGGAAGTCATGTGCATAGGCGACAACGGGAACGACCTGACAATGATCGAATGGGCGGGCTGCGGGGTTGCCATGGCAAACGCCATCCCAGAAGTTTTGGAAGCCGCAAACTTTCAAACACGCTCCAATAATGAACATGGCGTTGCACATGCGATTCACGAGCTTGTTTTGGCTAAATAATAAAAAATCCAGCCTTCTAAAGGCTGGATTTTTTCGTTTTATTTGATGTAATGTCAATTCTTTGACGAATCGATTTGACTTTCGTTATGCTGATAAAACCAATTCGTTCACAATATATATGATATTAATCTGAATTGAAAAGGGGACTGATCAAATGTGCACAAGTCTTACATTGGAAACTGCTGACCCTAAACATGTATTAGCAAGAACAATGGATTTTGCATTTCAGCTGGGGACAGAGGTGATTCTCTATCCGCGCCGTTACAGCTGGAACAGTGAAGCTGACGGAAGGGCCCATCAGACACAGTACGCGTTTATCGGTATGGGGAGAAAACTTGGAAATATATTATTTGCCGACGGCGTTAATGAAAGCGGTTTATCTTGTGCGGCGCTTTATTTTCCGGGCTATGCGGAGTACGAAAAAACGATACGGGAAGATACCGTTCACATTGTCCCGCATGAGTTTGTGACATGGGTGCTGTCAGTCTGTCAGTCTTTGGAAGACGTAAAAGAAAAGATTCGATCTTTAACGATTGTAGAGAAAAAATTAGATCTATTGGATACAGTTTTACCGCTTCACTGGATATTGTCAGACCGGACGGGCCGAAGCCTGACGATAGAACCAAGAGCAGACGGCCTCAAAGTCTATGATAATCAACCTGGTGTCATGACGAACAGCCCCGACTTTATATGGCATGTAACCAATCTGCAGCAATATACAGGAATCAGACCGAAGCAATTAGAGAGCAAAGAGATGGGCGGATTAGCCCTTTCCGCTTTTGGCCAAGGCTTAGGAACTGTTGGTCTGCCGGGAGATTATACACCGCCTTCCCGGTTTGTCAGAGCTGTTTATTTGAAAGAACACCTAGAGCCGGCGGCCGATGAAACGAAAGGTGTAACAGCCGCTTTTCACATTTTGGCAAATATGACGATACCAAAGGGCGCAGTGATAACGGAAGAAGACGAAATTCATTATACGCAATATACTTCCGTGATGTGCAACGAAACTGGAAACTACTATTTCTACCACTATGACAATCGGCAAATCCAAAAAGTAAATTTATTTCATGAAGACCTTGACTGTTTGGAGCCTAAAGTGTTTTCTGCTAAAGCAGAAGAAAGCATTCTAGAACTTAATTAAGATTCAATTAGCTGATTTCGGTATGAATCCGGGATCAGCTTATTTTTTTATGTGATGTCTCAGCTTCTGAATGAGTGGCAAAATGGACCGTTCTACGACGGCGACCACGCGCGTTTGTTAGCAAAGAGCAAAAGCGGCGGCAAAATGCGTATGGTCGGAAGTAGAGATAAGGTGCAAGCTACATTTATATAAAACTTTGGATCAAAACGAGTCTCAGTATCAGACTGGTTTTGCCAGTATACAGGTTGCACAAATGCCGCCCCATGATCCCGCGAGATTCTTTCAGCTTAAAAAGAAAAATTTGATCTTAACTCATTGACAAACGTCCAAGACAAAGGTACATTTTGATTTATTCATATTAAACGACTAGGAATATAGGAGTTTGTTTTTCGGATTATTCAGCCTAAAAACA
Organism: Bacillus sp. FSL W8-1202; assembly: GCF_038006165.1. NCBI lineage: Bacteria > Bacillati > Bacillota > Bacilli > Caryophanales > Bacillaceae > Bacillus > Bacillus sp. FSL W8-1202. The sequence goes on along the minus strand of NZ_JBBOUR010000001.1, from coordinate 925,048 downwards.
TGATAAAAGGAGTATCGTCATGACAAGCAAAAAGAAACAAATCAAATTAGGGGTATTTTTAGCGGGTACAGGCCATCATGTCGCGTCTTGGCGGCACCCGGACGCGCCGTCAGATGCGAGCATGAATTTGGATTATTTTAAAGAGCTTGCGAAAACAGCGGAGCGGGGCAAGCTGGATATGCTGTTTTTAGCGGACAGCCTTTCAATTGACAGCAAATCACATCCAAATGTATTAACAAGGTTTGAGCCATTCACCCTGCTCTCTGCTTTGGCGCAGGTCACATCAAAAATCGGACTGACAGCAACAGCCTCCACTACATACAGCGAGCCATTCCATATTGCCAGACAGTTTGCGTCATTGGATCATCTGTCCAACGGCCGTGCCGGATGGAACGTCGTCACTTCATCTATTGAATCCACAGCGCTGAATTTCAGCGGTGAAAAGCACCTTGAACACCATTTGCGCTATCAGCGGGCAGAGGAATTTGTCGAGATTGTAAAGGGGCTTTGGGATTCATGGGAAGAGGACGCCTTTATCCGTAATAAAGAAACGGGTGAATTCTTTGACAAAGAAAAAATGCATGAGCTGAACCACAAAGGAGAATATTTCTCGGTTCGCGGACCTCTAAACGTTTCAAGAACCCCGCAGGGCCAGCCGGTCATTATCCAGGCAGGATCATCAGGAGACGGAAAAGCGCTGGCTGCCAAAACAGCCGAAGTGATCTTCACAGCACAAAACCACCTGGAATCAGCTCAAGAATTTTATCAATCCATTAAAGAACAGGCTGCGGAATTCGGACGTGATCCAGAAAAAATTGCCATCATGCCGGGTATTTTCCCGATCATTGCCGATACAGAAGAAGCGGCGCAAGCCAAATACAAGGAGCTTCAAGATCTGATTATCCCATCTGTCGGTCTGCAAATTCTCCAAAATTACTTGGGCGGAATTGATTTGTCGGCATATCCGCTTGATGGGCCGCTGCCGAAGCTTGACGCCGAAGCTTCCAATGCGGTGAAGAGCCGCTTCAAGCTTGTTCAGGAGATGGCTGAACGTGACAATATGACGATACGAGAGCTTTACAAATACGTTGCAGGCTCCAGAGGCCACCATATCTTCGTCGGCACGCCGGAGCAGCTCGCCGACAAAATGCAGGAATGGGTGGATACGAAAGCGTGTGACGGGTTTAACATCATGCCTCCGCTTCTTCCAGAAGGAATTGAAGTGTTTGTTGATCAAGTGGTTCCGATTTTACAGGAGCGCGGCGTGTTCAGAAAAGAATATGAAGGCACAACATTACGAGAGCACTTCGGTTTGGAAAAGCCGGTAAACCGCTATGCAAAGTAAGGAGGAACGCTAGATGAAGCCACAATATCGCCTTGCAGTTGAACGTGATGCCGAACAGCTTCTCGCGCTGACATTGCGGGCTTATGAACCGATTCGAAAGCTCGGCATTCGTTTTGCCGCCGCTCATGCGGATTTAGATTTGGTGCTGCAAAATATTCGAAAAAACGCTTGCTACGTCATGGAAGAAGACGGGCGGATCATCGCGACCATCACCTTGAGAATGCCTTGGGGAAAACAGCCGGGACCGTATGGCGTTCCGCATATCTGGTGGTTCGCTGTGGACCCCGACACCGGTAAAAAAGGAATCGGAACAAAGCTGCTTCAATGGCTGGAGGAAACAATCCTTCGCGATACGTTAAAGGTTCCGTTTGTCTCACTCGGAACAGCGGATAAGCATCCGTGGCTGATAGAGATGTACGAACGAAAAGGGTATGTCCGCTCAGGTGAACAAGACCTTGGAAAAGGGCATATCACAGTCTATATGAAAAAACAATTGCGACATGATCTATAAAAAAAGAAAAGGCGGGAAAATCAAATGAAAATGAAAAAATGGATTGTGCTGGTCGTTGCTGCATTATTAGCGGTGCTCTCAGCTTGCGGCAATGGAAACAGCAGCAGTAAAGAGGATGACAATGTGCTTCATGTCGGTGCGACAGGACAAAGTTACCCATTTGCTTATAAAGAAAACGGAAAGCTGACAGGTTTTGACGTGGAAGTGATGGAAGCGGTCGCTAAGAAAATTGACATGAAACTGGACTGGAAGCTGCTTGAATTCAGCGGGCTGATGGGGGAGCTTCAAACAGGCAAGCTTGATACCATTTCAAACCAGGTAGCTGTGACAGACGAACGTAAGGAAACGTATAACTTTACGAAACCATACGCTTATGCGGGAACACAGATTGTCGTCAAAAAAGACAATACAGACATCAAATCAGTAGACGATTTGAAAGGCAAGACAGTCGCAGCCGTTCTCGGTTCAAACCACGCGAAAAACCTTGAAAGCAAAGATCCTGATAAAAAAATCAATATCAAAACGTATGAAACACAAGAGGGTACGCTGAAGGATGTTGCGTACGGCCGTGTAGACGCTTATGTCAACAGCCGAACTGTATTGATCGCGCAAATCAAGAAGACCGGTTTGCCATTAAAGCTTGCAGGAGATCCGATTGTTTACGAACAGGTTGCATTCCCATTTGCCAAGGACGATGCGCACGACAAGCTCCGCAAAAAAGTCAATAAGGCGCTAGATGAATTGCGTAAAGACGGAACACTGAAAAAACTCTCTGAAAAATACTTTAATGAAGATATCACAGTAGAACAGAAGCATTAAGAAACGGCGGTGACTCACCAGAATGAACACGATTGATTGGGAATTCATGATATCAGCGTTCCCGACTTTAATTCAGGCCCTTCCGATCACGTTGTTTATGGCCATAGCGGCTATGATTTTTGCCATTATCGGAGGACTTATTCTCGCACTCATTACAAAGAACAAAATTCCAGTGCTTCATCAGCTGTCAAAGCTGTATATATCCTTTTTCCGAGGCGTGCCGACACTGGTGCAGCTGTTCTTAATCTATTACGGGCTGCCGCAGCTGTTTCCAGAGATGAGCAAAATGACAGCTCTCACAGCTGCCATCATCGGGTTAAGCTTAAAAAATGCAGCATATTTGGCAGAAATCTTCCGGGCCGCCCTCAATTCTGTTGATGACGGGCAGCTGGAGGCGTGCCTGTCTGTCGGTATGACAAAATTTCAGGCATACAGACGGATTATTTTGCCGCAAGCGATCCGAAATGCGATTCCGGCAACGGGCAATACATTTATCGGGCTCCTGAAAGAAACGTCACTGGCCTTTACATTAGGGGTCATGGAGATGTTCGCCCAAGGGAAGATGTACGCTTCAGGAAACCTCAAATATTTTGAGACGTACTTGGCGGTTGCGATCGTCTATTGGGTTCTTACCATGATCTACAGCATGTTGCAGGACTTGTTTGAACGTGCCATGAGCAAGCCATACCGGACTTAGAGGTGAAATCAGTTGATAACAGTAAAAAATATTCGCAAAGCGTTTAAAGATCTCGTCGTGCTCGACGGAATCGATCTAGAAGTGAAACGCGGAGAAGTGGTGGCAATCATCGGTCCGTCAGGTTCCGGAAAGTCAACGCTTCTCCGGTGCTTAAATTTATTAGAGCGTCCGGATCAAGGACTTATTGAAATCGGAGAAGCCAAACTGAACGCGGAAAAGTTTACACGCAAGGAAGCATATCGGCTTCGCCAGCAAACGGCCATGGTCTTTCAAAACTACAATCTGTTTAAAAATAAAACGGCTCTGCAAAACATTACAGAAGCTTTAATCGTGGCTCAACATAAACCACGCGACGAAGCGAAACGTATTGGAATGGAGATTCTGAAACAAGTCGGTCTGGAGCATAAGGCTGACAGCTATCCGATCACAATGTCCGGCGGCCAGCAGCAGCGAATCGGCATCGCGCGGGCGCTTGCGGTCAATCCGCACGCGATTTTGCTGGATGAACCAACGTCAGCGCTTGACCCTGAGCTCGTCACAGGGGTGCTTCAGGTCATCAAGTCCATTGCGGAAAAGCAAACAACGATGATCATTGTTACACACGAAATGGCGTTTGCAAAAGAGGTCGCTGATAAAGTGATTTTTATGGCAGACGGCCATATTATCGAGCAGGGAACGCCAAAAGAACTGTTTGACCATCCGAAAAACGAACGGACGAAACGATTTATCAAGCAGGTGGGAGAGCCTGCAGAGCTTATATAAGAAGGGGAGAAGAACAATGGCCGACAAAGCGTTTCATACCCGTTTAATCAATATGCGGCGTGATCTTCATGAACATCCTGAGCTGTCATTTCAAGAGATTGAAACGACGAAAAAAATCCGCCGCTGGCTTGAGGAGGAGCAAATCGAAATACTTGATGTTCCTCAATTGGAGACTGGCGTGATTGCAGAAATCAAAGGACGGGAAGACGGCCCCGTGATAGCAATACGAGCGGACATTGACGCGCTCCCGATCCAAGAACAGACGAATCTCCCGTTTGCATCTAAGGTTGATGGCACAATGCATGCGTGCGGACACGATTTTCATACTGCTTCTATTATTGGCACAGCGATTTTGCTGAATCAAAGAAAGGCCGAGCTGAAAGGTACAGTCCGCTTTATCTTTCAGCCGGCCGAAGAAATTGCCGCAGGAGCAAGAAAGGTTCTAGAAGCTGGCGTACTTAATGACGTTTCTGCGATTTTCGGCATGCACAATAAGCCGGATCTGCCTGTCGGGACCATTGGTGTAAAGGAAGGTCCGCTCATGGCAAGTGTTGACCGGTTTGAAATCGTCATCAAAGGGAAAGGCGGACACGCCGGCATCCCGAATAACAGTATTGATCCAATCGCTGCAGCCGGGCAAATCATCAGCGGGCTGCAATCTGTGGTCAGCCGCAATATCAGCTCACTGCAAAACGCAGTCGTCAGTATCACAAGAGTACAGGCGGGCACGTCGTGGAACGTGATTCCAGACCAAGCTGAAATGGAGGGGACGGTTCGAACCTTTCAAAAAGAAGCGAGGCAGGCTGTTCCGGAGCATATGAGACGAGTGGCTGAAGGAATTGCAGCGGGCTATGGGGCACAAGCAGAATTCAAGTGGTTTCCTTATTTGCCTTCCGTTCAGAATGACGGCACATTTTTGAATGCGGCATCCGAAGCTGCGGCACGGCTTGGCTATCAAACCGTTCACGCTGAGCAGTCTCCGGGCGGAGAAGACTTCGCTCTGTATCAAGAGAAGATTCCGGGATTTTTTGTCTGGATGGGAACGAACGGGACGGAGGAGTGGCATCATCCGGCCTTTACACTGGATGAAGAAGCCCTTACGGTTGCCTCTCAATACTTTGCGGAGCTGGCGGTTATTGTATTGGAGACCATCAAATGAGCAAACAAGGGCTGACAGCAGGTCTTGCAGAGGCTGTGAGAACGTCACAACCTGAGCATTCAGTTGACGCGATTCACGAAGCAAAAAAAGGATTACTTGATTTTACTGCCGCTTCATTCGCAGGAAGAGAAGATAAAGGAATTCAAAAGCTCCTCCGTCTGATAGAGGATGAAGGAGGCCGGCCCCTTGTTCCTGTTATCGGACAGGGCAAAAAGGCCGCGCCATTACAATCCGCGATGCTCAATGGATTTATCGCCCATGCATTGGATTTTGATGATGTCCACTCCGATGTAAGAGGACACCCCAGTGCAGTCATCGTACCGGCCCTTATTGCTTCTGCCGCTCGCGGACATGACGAGCGGCTTCTTGGCGCTTATGTTGTTGGTGTTGAAGTGATGGCACGGCTGGGAGAATCAATTGGCAGCCGCCACTATGAGAAGGGCTGGCATAATACAGGTACGCTTGGTGCCATCGCTGCTGCCTGCGCCGTAGGTTATGCTGAGGAGCTGACTCAGGAAAAGCTGGAAAAAGCGATTGGTTTTGCGGCTACGCAATCTGCTGGGATGAGGGTGCAATTTGGAACAGAAATGAAACCGCTGCACGCCGGTCTGGCTGCTCAGGCTGGCTTGCTGGCCGTTAAGCTGGCCCAATCAGAATTTGGCGGGTCCCGCACGGCACTTGATGGAGAAACTGGTTTCTTCAGTCTGTACGGTGACGTTGAAAAAGCACAACATACTTTGCTAAACGATTGGGGGGCACCGTGGAGAATTGTGCAGCCGGGTCTATGGTTTAAAATCTATCCATTTTGTTCCGCGGCACACCATGCTGCAGATGCGGTACGACAGCTTATCTCCGAAGAAACCATTTCTGCTGCCAATACCGAACGTATTGAAGTGATTTTTCCGCCAGGCGGAGATGCTGCATTGACGGAAAGATCTCCGAAAACTGGAGAGGAAGGCCGTTTCAGCGTTGAATATGTGATTGCTCTTGCTTTGCATGGACACGACCTGACCGTTGAACATTTCAACAGCCAGCCGATCCCAAACGGCATTCAAACGACAATAGGGCATATTCAGCGCGTATATGACAATGCTACTCAGCCGGCTCCCCATGCCGTTCCAAAAGGCCGTTTCACGATTGTCCGGGCCTATTTATCAGACGGCCGGATTTGCGAAGCGCGTGTGGACTGCCCAAAAGGGGCGCCAGGAAATAAGCTGTCTGAAGAAGACATAATAGAAAAATTGACATTAACGGTCCCGCAAGAAAAAGCGCGGAGCATCATAACAGCCGTTGAAAAAGCCGATATAAAAGAATTTTTAGCTCATATTGAATAAGATCAACTCTATTCGGTGATTTCAGATGATATGATAAAACCAATCATACGTTTGAAAAAGGAGAAAACCATGACGGTGAATGACGCGGTTGTATTCATTTTGGCTGCCTTTTTACTATGGGGAGCGGCGGATTATTGTTTGGGAAACAGATGGGGGCTAGGCGAGCGGTTTGCGGACGGCTTTAAGGCTATGGGGCCGCTGGCGCTGTCCATGATCGGAATTGTGTCGCTGGCGCCCGTGCTGGCAGCAATCCTGATTCCCATTGTTGCTCCGTTTTACACAGCGATTGGCGCGGACCCTTCTTCCTTTGCGAACACCATTTTGGCGATTGATATGGGAGGATATGCGCTGGCTGGAGAAATGGCGAAAGATCCGCAGGCCGGGCTGTTTTCATGGGTGTTTTTAGGAACAATGATGGGACCGGCAATCGTCTTCACGATTCCCGTCGCTCTTGGCATCATCGAAATAGAGGATCATCCGTATTTTGCGAAAGGTATATTAATCGGGCTGTGCACAGTGCCGATCGGTTGTTTCATCGGCGGATTATGCGCGGGCTTTGACATCGGCATGATAGGTAAAAACCTTCTGATCCCGAGTCTGTTATCTGCTGTGATCGCTTTTGGATTATGGCGGTATACCGACAGTATGATTCGGTTGTTTCATCTCTTCGGGAAAGCGGTCAGTGTGGTTGCGATTATCGGGCTTGCAGCTGTTTCTGTTGAAACGATGACCGGTATTGTGCTGATTCCGGGAATGGAGAATGTCGAGACAGGGATACAAACGACAGGGACCATCGCCATTGCCCTGGCAGGGGCGTTTCCAATGACGGCTTTTATTACAAAAACCTTTAAAAAACCGCTTCAGGCCCTGGGGAAACACCTTCATTTAGATGAGACAGCAACAGCAGGCTTGGTGACCTCTTTGGCGCACCATATCCCAATGCTGGCTTCATTAAAGGATATGACGCCGAGAGGAAAGGTCATCAATGTCGCGTTTGCGGTCAGCGGCGCCTTTGTACTCGGCAGCCATCTCGGTTTTGTGGCTGGAATGAAAAAAGAAATGGCGGCGGCCATGATCATTGGGAAATTAGCAGGCGGAGTCACAGCTGCCGCAGCGGCTGCTTGGATGACACCTGCACAATCAGCTAAACAGCAAAAACGTATCTCAGCCGGCCATAGCTGAGGCAGAAGCTGTTTCAACTTTGTCCAATCGGGAATGTTACAGTAAAGATTTCTGTGAAAGAGGGTTGAACACATGGCGGTGAAAGACCGGTACATGTCAAAAATAAAACAGGAAACCAAGCCTTGGATCAAACGATTCGGGAGGCTTGGTTATTTTGCATTCGGCGGCGTTTTTATTCTGCTTGGGGTTTTGGCCTTTATGACGGCTGCCGGGGCAGGCCGCGCGAAAGATTCGAGCGGAGCTCTCCAAACGCTATCACGCATGCCGTATGGGTCACTATTGCTTTTTTTAATAGGCATCGGCCTTATCGGCTATGTGATCTGGATGGTGTTAAGCGCGATCAAGGACACGGAGGGGCACGGAAACAGCAGGCGAGGCCTGTCACGGAGAATAGGAAACTTTTTCAGTGCCGCTGTTTACACATCCATCGCTTGGAATGCCTTGCGATTTGTGTTTGGCCAAGGGGACGGCGGCACTTCAGAACAGACGTGGTCCGCTTATGTATTGGCGCAGCCGTTCGGCCAATGGCTCACAGGGCTTACGGGTGCGGGTTTTATCGTATTTGCGATTGTTCAATTTATGAAAGGCGTTCGGGCTGCTTTTATGAAAGAATTCGATACATCAAAAATGAACAAACAGATGATATGCATCACGAAAAACACCGGGCGCGCAGGCAATATCGCCCGCGCCATTATTTTCTCAGCCATCGGCTATTTTCTCATCAAGACAGCCATGACCGCTGATCCTGACGACACAAGAGGCTTTGACGGCGCGCTCGCCGAACTCGCGCAGCAGCCGCATGGCAAATTGATTCTGTCTATATTGGCATTAGGCCTGATCCTATATGGAATGTACGCCATTATGAAAGGCATTTATCAGCATATGACCTGGGAGAAGTAAGCTCTGGGCAGGTCCGCGCCCAGAGCGTTTTTCAGTTTCTTAGAAATCAGGTGGATGAAAGCCGGCGCCAGCCTGTATAATAAAAGCAAATCAAAAGCAGTTTTATCAGGACTGATCCACAGGGAGGTGCGGAATGGATCGGGAAAAACAACAATTAAGCATAGAAGCGGCAAGGCTTTACTATCAGTCTGACTACAGTCAGCAGCAAATTGCTGAGCAGCTCAACATTTCAAGGCCAACCGTTTCCCGGCTGCTGCAATATGCAAAGGAAAAAGGGTATGTCCAGATTCGCGTCATGGACCCTTTTGAGGATTTGGATGCGCTCGGTTCCATACTTGAAGAGAAATACGGTCTCCTCGAGGCGCATGTTGTGTTTTCCCCGACACCCGATTATGCAGGAATTACACATGACCTAAGCCGCTATGGTGCAGAATATATGCATGAAACGGTAAAAGACGGCGACATTGTCGGCGTCAGCTGGGGAACCACCATGTATCAAATCGCGCAAAACATGCAGCCGAAGCAGGTAAAAGGCGTCGAGGTCGTCCAGCTAAAAGGCGGCATCAGCCATTCCCGGGTAAACACGTATTCGGCTGAAACGATTCAGCTGTTTGCGGAGGCTTTTCAAACGATGCCGCGCTATCTCCCACTTCCCGTCGTGTTTGATAATGCGGATGTGAAGCGAATGGTGGAGAAAGACCGTCATATTGAGCGGATCATCGAGATGGGAAAGCAGGCGAATATCGCTCTTTTTACGGTGGGGACTGTCCGTGACGAAGCGCTGTTGTTCCGGCTCGGATATTTTAACGAAGAAGAGAAAGCCCTGCTGAAAAAACAGGCCGTCGGGGATATTTGTTCACGCTTTTTTGATGCGAAAGGGAATATTTGCAGCAGCGCCATCAATGACCGGACCATCGGTGTTGAGCTTCAAGACCTTAGACTGAAGGAACGCTCCATTTTAGTTGCCGGCGGAAGCAGAAAAGTATCTTCCATTCACGGAGCATTAACCGGAAAATATGCCAACGTTTTAATCATTGACCAGCATACCGCGAGGGCGCTTGTTAATGATTTGTGACACGCTCAAACCTTTCGTTGAACAAAATTTCAATTACCAATTTACATATGTTCAAAAGTCGGTTATGCTAAAAAATATCTTAACAAAAAAGGAAGTGTGCGAAGGATGTCATTAGCCAACATAATTGATCATACAGCTTTGAAACCGCATACACAAAAAGCGGACATTCTAAAACTAATTGAAGAAGCGAAAACATACAAATTTGCTTCAGTATGTGTCAATCCGACATGGGTGGAGCTTGCTGCAAAAGAGCTTAAGGGAACTGGAGTCGACGTTTGTACGGTCATCGGCTTCCCGCTCGGTGCCAATACAACTGAAACAAAAGCGTTCGAAACAAAAGACGCCATTTCAAAAGGCGCCACTGAAGTGGATATGGTCATTAATATTGCCGCTTTAAAAGACAAGGAAGACGATGTGGTGGAAGCTGATATCCGCGGTGTAGTGGAAGCTGCAGCCGGAAAAGCGCTTGTCAAAGTCATTATCGAAACGTGCCTTCTGACTGATGAAGAAAAAGAACGTGCATGCCGTTTAGCGGTGTCTGCGGGAGCGGATTTCGTAAAAACATCAACAGGCTTTTCTACAGGCGGCGCAACGAAGGAAGATATCGCCTTAATGCGCAAAACAGTAGGACCTGATATCGGCGTGAAAGCATCTGGCGGCGTCAGAACGAAAGAAGATGTAGACACAATGGTAGAGGCCGGAGCAAGCCGAATTGGCGCCAGCGCAGGCGTTTCTATCGTAAAAGGAGAAAATGCATCAGGAGGAGACAACTATTAAGAGCTGACGGAAGGCAGACTGCTTTCCGTTTTCTGAGGAAACAGTGATTGTAAGCGAATACAAATAAAGGAGAAACACATATGAAGTATTTGATTGGGATTATCGGTTTAATCGTGTTTTTAGGCCTCGCGTGGATCGCGAGCAGCGGCAAAAAAAGAATTAAGATCCGCCCAATTGTTGTTATGCTCATTTTGCAATTTATTCTTGGCTACATTCTCCTCAATACCGGGATAGGGAATTTCCTCGTGGGAGGATTTGCAAAAGGTTTCGGTTACCTGCTTGAATACGCGGCAGAGGGAATTAACTTTGTGTTTGGCGGCTTGGTGAATGCGGACCAAACGACATTCTTTATGAATGTTCTCTTGCCAATCGTGTTTATTTCCGCTCTGATCGGGATTCTGCAAAAGTGGAAAGTCCTCCCGTTTATTATTAGATATATCGGCCTTGCCCTCAGCAAGGTAAACGGTATGGGAAGATTGGAATCGTATAACGCAGTGGCTTCTGCGATTTTAGGGCAGTCAGAAGTATTTATCTCCTTGAAGAAAGAACTCGGTCTTTTAAATCAGCAGCGCTTGTACACGCTTTGCGCATCTGCGATGTCAACTGTATCAATGTCGATTGTCGGCGCGTATATGACAATGCTGAAACCGGAATATGTTGTAACAGCGCTGGTCTTGAACTTATTTGGCGGTTTCATAATTGCTTCTATTATTAATCCGTACGAGGTTGCAAAAGAAGAGGATATGCTTCGTGTTGAGGAAGAAGAAAAACAATCCTTCTTCGAAGTGCTCGGAGAATACATCCTTGACGGTTTCAAAGTAGCGGTTGTCGTCGCTGCGATGCTGATTGGATTTGTCGCGATTATCGCCTTGATCAATGGCATTTTTAATGCAGTATTCGGTATTTCGTTCCAAGGCATTCTTGGATATGTGTTTGCTCCATTCGCTTTTCTTGTCGGTATCCCATGGAATGAAGCTGTTAATGCTGGAAGCATTATGGCAACAAAAATGGTATCGAATGAATTTGTCGCCATGACGTCGCTTACGCAAAACGGTTTCCATTTCAGCGGCCGTACAACAGCGATCGTATCGGTATTCCTTGTGTCATTTGCGAACTTCTCCTCAATCGGAATCATTGCCGGTGCCGTAAAAGGACTGAATGAAAAGCAAGGAAATGTCGTCGCTCGTTTCGGCTTGAAATTATTATACGGTGCTACGCTTGTCAGCTTTTTATCAGCAGCAATTGTGGGCTTGATTTACTGAACTTAATCGAAAAGGATCGGTGACCAAACATGAGAATGGTAGATATCATCATCAAAAAACAAAACGGAAAAGAACTCACCACTGAAGAAATTCAATTTTTCGTGAACGGCTACACAGACGGAAGCATTCCTGATTATCAGGCAAGCGCGCTTGCTATGGCGATTTTCTTCCAGGATATGAGTGACCGTGAACGCGCGGACTTGACGATGGCTATGGTGAACTCCGGTGAAACGATTGATCTTTCTGCCATTGAAGGAATTAAAGTGGATAAACACTCCACCGGCGGCGTCGGCGACACGACAACACTCGTTCTCGCTCCGCTTGTTGCGGCTCTTGACGTGCCGGTTGCCAAAATGTCCGGCCGCGGCCTCGGCCATACGGGCGGCACGATTGATAAGTTAGAGGCAATCGACGGCTTCCACGTGGAACTGACGAAGGATGAATTTATTAAACTTGTGAACCGCGACAAGGTTGCGGTCATCGGCCAAAGCGGCAATTTAACGCCGGCTGATAAAAAACTGTACGCGCTTCGTGATGTAACGGGAACGGTCAATTCCATTCCGCTCATTGCAAGCTCGATTATGAGCAAAAAAATCGCTGCCGGGGCGGACGCCATCGTGCTTGACGTAAAAACGGGAGCGGGCGCCTTCATGAAAACAGAAGAAGACGCAGCTGAACTTGCCAAAGCGATGGTACGCATCGGAAATAACGTCGGCCGTCAAACAATGGCTGTCATTTCAGACATGTCCCAGCCACTCGGCTTTGCGATCGGAAATGCGCTTGAAGTCAAAGAAGCGATCGACACGCTCAAAGGCGAGGGACCCGAGGATCTTCATGAGCTTGTCTTAACGCTCGGCAGCCAGATGGTTGTGCTTGCGAAAAAAGCCGATACATTGGACGAAGCGAGAGCGAAGCTGGAAGAAGTCATGAAAAACGGCAAAGCACTTGAGAAATTCAAGGATTTCCTGAAAAACCAAGGCGGCGACAGCTCAATTGTTGACGATCCGTCTAAGCTTCCGCAAGCCGCATATCAAATTGATGTGCCTGCCAAAGAAGCGGGTGTCGTCTCTGAAATCGTTGCGGACGAAATCGGCGTCGCGGCGATGCTGTTAGGTGCCGGTCGCGCCACAAAAGAAGATGAGATCGATTTAGCCGTCGGCATCATGCTCCGCAAAAAGGTCGGCGACAAAGTAGAAAAAGGCGAACCGCTCGTGACACTTTACGCCAACCGCGAAAATGTTGATGAAGTCATCGCAAAAGTCTATGACAACATCCGCATCGCCGCGGAAGCGAAGGCGCCGAAGCTGATTCATACGTTGATTACTGAATAAAAAAAGCACATCCCATCCTGAGTGGGGTGTGCTTTTTTGATTAAAGGATGTGATCAGCCTGATATTCCTCTTGGCTGATTTTTTTCGCTTTTGTAACACTTCTTTTGAAATGGTAGATCAGATAGCAAAGGATGATACAAGGAACTCCGCTCCATCGTGTGAATGTTCACGCTATGTTTTTTTGCATATGCTTCATAGGCCTGGCTGTTGCTGAATTCTCTGATACCCAGCTGGATCAAATGTTGACCTTCAATGATCTCTTCATCCAAAAGGCGGCGGAAGGGGGTGCCGTTTGTCGGCCCCCCGTCCTCCGTATTGCGTACATCGTGATGGGCATCAAATTGAATCACCGCTGTCGTTCCTTTCGTTTGTGCTATCGCTTTTATGGTGGAGTAGCTGATAGAGTTATCTCCCCCAAGTATGAGCGGCACCCAATCCGGATGATCCGAAAGCAGAGCGTGCATGGTTTGGAAAATGTGATGATGTGACTTTACGATATCAGTGACATGAATATCGATATCCCCCAGATCATATAGAAGCTCTGATACGACGTGCTCTCCAAGCTCAGCAGAATAGGCTGATGAATGTTTCAGAGCCTGGCGTATTGTTCCGGGTGCAAAGGAAGCGCCTGAATGACTGATGGAGGATTTTGATAGGGGGACACCTATCAACGCCGGTCCCTTAATGTCCTGGCCGTCCCATGTTGCGATCAGGTCGCTCATTTTTGTGACATCCCGGTCTTTAAACGAAGATCCGGCCTCTCTGAGAAAAGGGTACTTATCCAAGAATGGCTCCCTCCTTGTTGACAACAATTGTTCCGTTTTTCATGACTTGATGTACATGATTGACCCCGTAGTGATACGGAATATACATATAGTTCGAGGCTTGCCAAATGACTAGATCAGCTGAGCGGCCGACTTTGAGCTGACCGGCTTCTTCTCCTTTCCCTATGCCGTATGCGGCATTGACTGTGACCGCGTGCCATATTTCTTCTGCAGTCATCTTCAGATGAAGCGCGGCAATGGACATAATCAGCTGGATATTTTCAGTCGGCGAGCTGCCAGGATTAAAATCCGTTGCCAAGCTGACACATACACCTTCATCAATCATAGCTCTAGCCCTGGCGTATGTGCTTTTGCCAAGATAAAATGTCGTGCCCGGCAAGAGGACGGCGATCGTTCTTGCCTCAGCCAATTTCTTTATGCCTTCGTCCGATGCACCTACCAAATGGTCGGCTGAGACGGCCTTTAGCTCACCTGCTAATTCAGCACCTCCAAGCGGATCGATTTCATCTGCGTGTATTTTTAATCCGAAGCCTGCCTCAGCTGCTTTTTGTAAATAACGGCGGGATTGGCTGACTGTAAAAACGCCTGTTTCTGTAAAAATATCAGCAAAGCTGGCGAGCTCCTGCTCTTTGATTTCCGGCAAAAGGGAAAGCATTTGATCCAGAAATTCATCTGGATCGTTTTGATATTCGGGAGGAATCGCATGGGCTCCCATAAATGTGGAAACAAGGTCAACAGGCTGGCTTTCATGCAGTTTCTTTGCGACACGCAACTGTTTGAGCTCTGTCTCTTTTTCCAAGCCGTAGCCGCTTTTCACTTCTGCTGTGGTTGTGCCGTAGGACAGCATTCTTTGCAGATGAAAATGGGCTTTTTGCAGCAGCTCTTCTTCTGAAGCCGCCCTGGTATCCTTGACTGTAGACAGAATCCCGCCGCCCTGCGCCAGAATATCCAAATATGAAATGCCCTGAAGCTTAAGGTTCATCTCCTTTTCACGAGATCCGCCAAATACAAGATGGGTGTGCGGATCAACGAGGCCAGGCGTTACAAGGCGTCCCGAACAGTCAATGATTTCGTCTGCCTCGTAACCGGCTTCAGCCCCTTTTTGTCCGGCGAACACAATTTTCTGTTCATGGATGCCGACAACAGCGTCTTCGATCACATGAAGATCCTGCATGCTTTTGCCTGCCCGCGGACCGCTGCTTTCCATCGTCAAAAGCTGACCGATGTTGATGAGAATCGTATCAATTTGCTTTGGCATGTCATCACTCCTTTATTTTTGCATCGGCACGATAATGTCCTGTTCCTTCGCTACTTCAGCGGCACGTTCATAACCCGCATCCGCATGACGGATAATGCCCATTCCTGGGTCGCTCGTTAAGACCCGCGCGAGCCGCTCGTCAGCCAGCTCACTTCCATCGGCCACTGCAACCATGCCGGCATGCAGGGAATAGCCCATTCCGACACCGCCGCCATGGTGGAAGGAAACCCAGCTTGCACCCGCCGCCGTGTTGACAAGCGCATTTAGCACAGCCCAGTCACCAACAGCGTCACTTCCGTCCTTCATCGCTTCTGTCTCCCGGTTTGGAGAGGCGACAGACCCGCAGTCCAAATGATCTCTCCCAATAACGACAGGCGCTTTTAGCTCCCCGCTTCTAACCAGCTCGTTAATGGCGAGGCCCATCTTTTTTCGTTCTCCATATCCAAGCCAGCAGATACGGGACGGCAAGCCTTGGAAGGTGACTTTTTCCTGTGCCATATCAATCCAGCGGTGAAGGGCTTTATTTGTCGGAAACAGCTCTTTTAATAACGCATCCGTACGGTAAATATCTGCCGGATCTCCGGAAAGCGCCGCCCAGCGGAACGGCCCTTTTCCTTCACAGAATAAGGGGCGGATGTAGGCAGGGACAAAACCCGGAAAATCGAAGGCATTCTCCAGCCCTTCATCCTTTGCGACTTGCCGGATATTGTTGCCGTAGTCAAATACAATAGAGCCCTTTTGCTGAAAGGCCAGCATGGCTTCGACATGTTTTTTCATGCTTTGCTTCGCAAGGCGCACGTAAAGCTCTGGATTGTCTTGACGCAAACGGTCAGCTTCATCAAGGGAGTAGCCTTCGGGAACATAACCGATTAAAGGGTCATGGGCTGATGTCTGATCTGTCACAATATCAATTTTGACGCCTCGGTTCAAAAGTGTGTGATGCACCTCAGCCGCGTTTCCGAGAAGCGCAATGGACAAAGGTTTTCCTGCCAGCTTTGCCTCTTCAGCCCAAGCTAAGGCTTCCTCAATCGATGCTGTTTTTCGATCGCAGTATTTTGGTTCGATCCGCTTGTCGATGCGTTTCTCGTCAACCTCGACGGCAATAACGACGCCTTCATTCATCGTGACAGACAGCGGCTGTGCGCCTCCCATTCCGCCGAGACCCGCTGTCAGCGTCAACGTTCCTTTTAAGCTGCCCCCAAAGTGCTGTCGCGCCAGCTCAGCGAAGGTTTCATAGGTTCCTTGCAATATGCCTTGTGAGCCAATGTAAATCCAGCTGCCAGCCGTCATCTGTCCGTACATCATTAACCCTTTTTTCTCAAGTTCGTGGAAATGCTCCCAGTCTGCCCACTTCGGAACAAGAACAGAATTTGCTAGGAGCACGCGCGGGGCCTGCGGGTTTCTTGCAGCTCTTATCATGGCCTTCACCCTCCCAAACTACGTCTATGCACAAAAACCTATATTTAAAGAAGTCAGCGTCCATGACCCTTCCATCATTGAAACAAACGGCACCTTTTATGTTTTTGGATCTCATCTCGCTTCCGCAAAAACAAATGACCTCATGCAATGGCAGCAGCTGACCACCAGCGTAAGCAACGACAACCCACTTATCCCGAATGTCTATAAAGAATTAAAAGAAACCTTCGAATGGGCGCAATCCGATACTCTTTGGGCGGCTGACGTCACGCAGCTGGCGGACGGCAAATACTACATGTACTACAACGCCTGCCGCGGCGACTCGCCTAGGTCCGCCATGGGTGTTGCTTGTTGCTGACAATGTCGAAGGCCCATACAAAAACAAAGGCATCTTTTTGAAATCAGGAATGGAAGGCACAAGCAACGATGGAACACCGTATGACGCAACCAAACACCCGAATGTCGTCGACCCGCATACCTTCTTTGATAAAGACGGCAAGCTATGGATGGTGTACGGATCATACTCAGGCGGCATTTTCATACTTGAAATGAATCCGAAAACGGGCTTCCCGCTTCCTGGACAGGGATACGGGAAAAAACTGCTCGGCGGCAACCACAGCAGAATCGAAGGCCCGTATGTTCTCTACAATCCAGACACCCAATACTACTACTTATACCTATCATATGGCAGTCTCGATGCAACAGGCGGCTACAACATCCGTGTGGCCCGCTCCAAGAAACCGGACGGCCCTTACTATGATGCAGAAGGCAATCCAATGCTCGACGTCCGCGGCAAGGGAGGCACATTCTTCGACGACCGTTCCATCGAACCATACGGCGTCAAACTCATGGGCAGCTACACTTTTGAAACAGAAAATGAAAAAGGCACCGGGTACGTCTCACCAGGCCACAACTCCGCATATTATGACGAGAAAACCGGGCGTTCCTATTTAATCTTCCACACCCGCTTCCCGGGCAGGGGTGAAGAACACGAAGTCAGAGTCCACCAATTGTTCATGAACAAAGACGGCTGGCCGGTAGCAGCACCATATCGTTATGCGGGCGAAACATTGAAAGAAGTAAAACAAAAAGACATCACAGGAACATACAAACTTATCCAGCACGGAAAAGACATCTCAGCCGACATCAAACAAACCATCAACATCCAGCTCAACAAAAACCACACCATTTCCGGGGAAATGACCGGAACATGGAAGAAAACCGGAAAAAATACAGCCGACATCACGTTAGCGGGCAAGACGTATAACGGGGTATTTTTACGCCAGTGGGATTCGGTGAGAGAGAAGAACGTCATGACGTTTAGTGTGTTGAATGGCAGCGGTGAGGCTGTTTGGGGAGTGAACTGATTTTTTCAAATAAAGGTGTGAAAATTCTAGACTCTACTAGTTTAAACAATATATAATAAGTGAAAAGCATATTTTGTTAAAAATCTATGATACTTAAGATTCTATTTTGTATAAAAATATTGATTGGAGGTCAGCGCTATTTCTGTATTTAATAGCAATTTATTTAATAACATAATACTTAATCCTTACAATGAAGGAAGGAGAAAGTTGAAAATTATTACTGCTTATGCTTCTCCTTCTTTTTTACATCATGTACTTTATACTCTTAATGAAGTAGAAATTGAGTTATTTATAGGCATGACAAAAGTCCAGCCAATAACTATTTGGGACCACAAAGAATATTTGAAGATGGCAGATGATACAAAGCGACTGACTGTGAATTATCATAATGGCAATAAACCTGTACACTCTAAGATAGTTTTGTGGGAACAGGAAGGTTTATTTATTTCTGAATCAGCTTTTGTAGGATCTGCTAATTTCACAAGAAATGGATACTCTAATTATAGTGAAACAATGG
Source organism: Bacillus sp. FSL W8-1202 (assembly GCF_038006165.1). Lineage (NCBI taxonomy): Bacteria > Bacillati > Bacillota > Bacilli > Caryophanales > Bacillaceae > Bacillus > Bacillus sp. FSL W8-1202. The sequence continues at coordinate 906,551 of NZ_JBBOUR010000001.1, read as the reverse complement.
CTAGTGTTAATCCTTCGCAAGTGATAAACATATTTTCTAATTTAAAAGATTATGTACCGTTTGATCAACCAAGTCTTGAAAAAACTATGAAATTCACATATCAATCAAATTCTAACAATTCAAATATTGATGGTTCTGCACTGGGTAACTTAGTAAAAGAAAAAGGTTATTGCCATTTTAATTTTCCGTTAACCGTAAATAATAACAGAAGAAAAATTCATGAAAAGTCGGGTTTGAATTGGGGACAAAGACCAGGAAGAGAATTAAATCAAGCATACATACCTGTACCTAAAGAAGTGAGAAAAACAGACTTCTTTCCAGATAAGAAGATAGAATTTACAGTTATTACTGATGATGGAGAGAGTTTTATTTGTGTGGTAGCTCAAGATGATAATAAGGCTCTTGAGACATGTAGAGATAATAGTATTTTGGGTAAATATTTTAGAAATCGCCTTGGTGTCCCATTGGGAGGTTTTGTAAGTATTGAAGATTTAGATATGTATGGTAGACACTATGTAACTATTTATAAAATAAATAATGAAACGTATTTTATGGATTTTAGCTGAGGAGACTGTAAATGATTCAATCAGGTATTAGTAAGGTGAAAAAATTCAATCGGGTCCTTAAAAGGGATTTGCCACAAGAAGAAATAGATAGAATAATGACAACTGCAGAGAAAATGAATATAAAAATAGGGAAACCTTATGATGAAACTCGTCAAGGATTGCTTTTTGGCCAGGTTCAAAGCGGTAAAACTAACAATATGCTAATGACAATCGCAAAAGCAGCTGATAATGGGCACCGATTATTTATAGTATTAACTTCTGATAATCTTTGGTTATATGATCAGACACTTGAACGTATACAAGAAGCATTACCTGGATTGTTAACACTTGGTAAGGACTCCTGGGGAATTGAATCAATGACAACCAGAATCCGTACAGCTCTTCAGCATAGTGGGATAGTATTGGTCACAACCAAGAATAAATTGATCTTGCCCAAAATGCAAGAGTTTATTGAACAGTATATTTCGACTTCTACCAGAGCAATAATATTTGATGATGAAGCTGACCAAGCTAGTCTAAATACATTTGCAAACAGTGATATGCAAAGTAAGTTAAGTGAAGTAAGTGCTTCTATAGTTAAGTTAAGAGATTATTTTCCAAAACATGTGTACGTACAGGTTACGGCTACCCCTCAAGCTCTCTTTTTACAAGGTGCTAATAAAGCTTTTCGTCCAGATTTTATTGAAAAATTTGATCCGGGAGTAGGTTATGTAGGAGGAGAAGTTTTTTTTGAGGACGAATCATTTGCTATGAAGTCATTTGCAGATACAGAAATAGATGACATAATGAATGAAAATTCCAATCTGTCCTTTTACACAGGAGGTTTGGCAATTCCCACTGGCTTGAGACAGGCACTGTGCACCTTTTTTGTAGGGGCTGCTATGAAAATATGTAATGAAGAGGAAACAAATTATACATTCTTATGCCATGTCAGTCATAAACAGGATGATCATAAAAGACTTGAAGCTATAATTAATGGTTTTATTACGAGTTTATCTATAGCTTTACATGAGGAAAATCGTGAGGAAGAACGAGATATTGTTTATACATATTTGAATGAAGCTTACCGTGACTTATCTCAGACTAATAGTCGAGTACCTTCTTTTGAATCAGTTATAAGCGAAATTGCAGATAATATTACTAGTACACAATCACAATTAATTATATCTGGAAGTCATTTTAAAAGACCAAACTACAGTGCTCCATTTAATATATTGATAGGTGGAAATAAGCTAGGACGAGGAGTAACGATTAAAAGGTTGCTAGTAACCTATTATGGGCGTACAAGCCAAGCTCCCAAGGTTGACACTATTCTTCAACATGCAAGGATGTACGGTTATAGACAAAAAGATTTGGGCGCTTTGAGGTTTTATACATCTCATTCAATTTCAGACATTTTTAAGGAGGTTTATCTTTCAGAAAAAAGGCTTCGAGAAGTAATTGATAAATCTAATCCGAATGACTTGCAGGCATTAGTTTTATCAAGAACAAAACATTCTATAATTAAACCGACAAGATCAAACGTTGTTTATTTGGATTCAGTACTTTTTTATATGTCAGGAAAACGGTATTTTCCTAGAAATCCATTAGTGAGTAATGTTAGTTTATTAGATCAACTATTAGCAAGTTACAAGAGTGATCAGGGACTAACTATGGTGCCGATTCAGACTCTGATTGAGATTATAAATCTAACTAAATCAGAGAATTTTGAAGGAGGCAGCTGGGATGATGAGGCTGTATTAGCATGTTTGAAAAATATGAAAAATATGTATAATAATCGTGGTTATCTTGCTGTACGAAGAAATAGAGATATACAAAAGTATGCAAGGTCAATGTTATCTTCAGATGATAATCAATTGTATAACCCAGATGGTCCTACGTTGATAATGTATAAATATACTGGTTCTTTAGATAAGGGCTGGACTGATAACAAGCCGTTATGGGTTCCAAATCTAAGATTTCCTGATGGAAATACATATTTTATGTTTTCCGCGAATGAAATGTTTAGTTAACTTTTAAAAGTTGTATAGGAGGAAGTTGCTAATCCTATCAAAAAAGCTTGTAGAAGTAAAACTTCTACAAGCTTTTAATAAGCTTAGACAGTGTAAGGTACTTTTCCTTCATGGACTAACTCATCAAATGTCCATTTAGGTTTGACAAAGGGATATTCAATACCTGCAAAGGTTTTTAAAACAGCTTCCGCAATAATTTTAGCTGCTTTAGGAGGGACAGCCATTCCAATTTGCTGTCTTACTTTTTCTTTTTTTCCTTCAAAAACAAAATGATCCGGAAAGGTTTGAAGGCGAGCACGTTCTCTATTAGTTAATGCTCTTGGTTCATTCCAGTGATAAACATGAGTTCCCCCACCTCCGCTGCCAGTTACGGTGTAAGAAGGTTCATCTGGATGGAGCCTTTTATAAATCTGACTCATTCGCGCCCCTTTGACCTTTAGCCGCAACTCTTCAGGAATTCCTTCATACCAAGCATTTTTGCCGGGAGGAATATAGTTTAACATTTCAATTGTTTTAGGATTATGTTTTGTTAGTTCATGATTCTCTGTAAAATCTAGAATTGGAGGGTTATTAAGAGCCTCATTTGCAGTTACGTATTTATCTGGTGTAATAGGTGCAGGCACTTTAAATACTAAGTCCTGATCTTTTCTAATACCAACTATTATGATTCGGTGTCTTTTTTGAGGAACACCATATTCTTCAAACTTATATAAATGAGGTGTTAAATGATAGCCAAGTCCTGCAGAGGCCAGTTCTTTTAATATTTGTATAAACGCTTTTCCCTCATTTGCACTTTGAAGTCCGCCTACATTTTCAGCAATAAAAAATTTAGGGTTATGATAATTAAGAACTTTAACACCATAAGAATAAAGCGGACCATAATCACCGCTCATCCCTTTGTGCTCACCTACTACACTGTAATCATTGCAAGGAAATCCAAACGCTAAAGCATCTATTGGCGGGAGGCTTTCAATGTCAAGTTCCTGAACAGGACCTTCAATTACACTCGAGTCATCTATGTTCTGGCAAATATTACGTCTGTATGTTTTACAAGCTGATTCATCATAATCATTAGACCATTCGTGTTTGATTTTATATTCATTACCAGAATCATCAACAATACACGCGCTTGTTAAACCTAAAGCAAGTCCTCCGGGTCCGCTAAAAAGCTCTCCTTTACGGAAGATCATATAAAAACCTCCATTAATTAATCTAAGTAATACATATTATAAACTATAACATATTTTTTTGCAGCAAGGGGAACGTTTGTTTTTACCTTTTTAAAAGATTTAAGTGAAATTAAACGGAAAAATGAATATTCAAAAGTTGAAAGGGATGATTTAATGGCTGATAAACATACAAAAGAACAAAGAAGAAAAAACATGCAGGCTATAAAATCACAATCTAAGTTAGAAGCTAAAGCAACTGCTGAATTATGGAGAAGAGGAATGCGTTTTAGAAGGAATGTAAAATCTCTCTTCGGAAAACCTGATATTGCAATAAAAAAATATAAAATAGTGGTCTTTATAGATTCTTGTTTTTGGCATGGTTGTGACATTCATGGAAATATGCCAAAGAGCAATAAAGAATATTGGGAGGCAAAACTAAAACGCAATAAAGTTAGGGACAGTGAAGTAACGTCTTATTACAAAGAGAAAGGATGGAATATCTTAAGGATATGGGAGCATGAATTTAAGAAAGATTTTAACATGGCAATAGATAAAATTGAAAAGTTTATAAAAGAAACAAAAGATGAATTCTCTAAAAGACACTAAGAGGATTAGTTATCCAGGTTTTAAATTGTTTCTCTTAAATTAATTCCCATTGAAATAACATTTTCCCCCTCGAAATTTAGATAGATCCTAATTTTATCGAATTGAATGAGGTTAATTAACCTAGATACATAGTCCTTTGTATGCTGGATTTTAATCAGGAGAAAATAAAACAAAGAGATAAGTAGATATTTAGGTTTATTCAAATCCTTTTCAAGACAAACCTTTTTACCTATTTATCCAATATGACCCATCATGTAATATGAAAATAGTCTGTATTGTAAAGGATTTACACAGTTTGATAGAAACACGAGGTGTTGCGGCATGCATAGTGAAATGTTGTTACATTCGGTAAAAGCCGACTTACATGAAAAACAGGAACAGATCCATCAATTAAAACGAGTGCTGCACGAAATCAGGCAAATCAAACACGAATTCTCTGAGGCCCAGCATCTCATTCACCGGCCTCATCTTAACCGGGAGGCATGGAGAGGAACACATGCTCAGCGGTTTGAAGATATTCGTGAAGGAATGAACAAAGCATATCAGCAAATCAAAAGCGATCAAGTCAGCGGAATCATCGAAAGCATAGAAGGAAAAATCCACTCATTAGAGGGCGATGTCTATTCCATAAGACGCCAAATTACGAGGATAGAGCATGAAATAGAGAAGGAAAAACATAAAAAGTGAGGTGAGCACAAATGGCACAGGAAATTAAAATGGTGTATGGCACAGTGAAGCAAGGGCTTTCTCAGCTCAAGAATTCAGCTGCACTCAAGTCCTCCTTGCCCGGCCATCTCTCAGGCAGAAACCATTTGAATGTTGTGAAGTCCATCGAGCAATTAAATAAGGACATCAAAGAGCTCACTGAAGCATATGCGTCTGTTCTGGCCAAGCATATCGCACAAACGGAAAGCGCGGTAAACGCCATGAAGGAAACGGACGAAAACATATCATCTTCCATGAAATAAAGCGCGGGAGGACAAGGGATTGAAAACATTAGATGTCCACGCTCTTCACGAGGGCATTCAGCATACGATTGAGAAACTGGACAAGCAAAAACAACAGCTGGAGAAGCTGGAAAAAAGCGTTGAGCACCTGGCAGGCATGAAGGATGCGCTGAAAGGAAAAGGCGGAGATGCCATCCGGACCTTTTACGAGGAGTGCCACAAGCCTTTTCTCCTTTTCTTTGGTATGTTTATCGACGAATACAAAAAAGTGCTGAAACAAACCCAGCATGCGATTTCCTCAGTAGAATCTGACTCCCACGGCATGATCGCAGAGGCTTTTCTCTCACACGACGCAAGACACGGGGTCAAGCATGCACGAGAAGTGACAGAACAGCTCACTGACGCAGTCAATCGCCAGACATCAGCCATCGGCCACATCGTCAGCTTGCCGGCAGTCAATGATACCTTTTTCCGAATGGAAACAGAACAGGCTGAGCGGCTGATTACAGACACCCTGCATAAGCTCTTTCAATTTGACGGCCAGCAAACCCAAGCACTAGAAACCGCAAAATCAGATTTTCAAACGATGAAAAAATACATGGATCAGCTTGAAACCATGTACACCGGCCCGAAAATTGAAATCACGGGCTACAAAAGCGGCTCCATCCTGAAATCACAGGAACAAGAAAACATCAACCAAACCTTCGGCGCGATTAACCCGCAAATGAAGCAGCCGGATGATTCACCGATGGAGATGATGCTGAAGAAATTAGCCGAGAATGAAAAGTCTAAAGTGGATTCAGTTGTCAAAACGGGTCATTCTAAAAAGGTAAGTAAAAATATCATCGTTATCAATGGTAAAGTGTATAATACGAGTGAACATAGAGAACATATAAAAACTGATTTCTCAAATGCAGAGGTTAAGCAAGTCGTTTATAATGATACACTTTACAATGTATACATATCTGGTAATGACATGAAGCTTGAACCTGTCGTCTCGCTTTCGGACATTAAAGTGGATAAGAATGGATATGTGAAAATTTTAGAGACGGCTGTAGAACTTACCGGCGTGTATGATCTTTTTAAGGCAGCCACGGGCAGAGATCCGGTATCAGGCGAAAAAGTCACAGGGAAAGACCGTGTTGTTGCCTCCATAAACTCAGTACCATTTGCCAAAATAGCTAAGTTAGAAAAGTTAATAGATATTAATAAACTTATTAATGATGGGAAAAAGGCTAAGAAGGCTTCGGAAGTTAAAAACGTTGCTAAGGATACGGGTAATGGTGTACCTTCTTATGGAAAGAAGTCAGTACCTAAAGGACCTTACAGAGAAGTACATGGATTCCCAGTTAAAGTAAAGCCAGGTGCTCAAGAGAAACATATTCCTAATACGCCAAATTACAAACAAGAAATAGCAAATGGTAAAAACAAGAGTATTTTCTATGGTGATAATAAAACAGCACAGGAATTGCTTGATAAGTTTGCAGGAAAAGGTCAACTACTACCAAACGGTAAAAAAGAAAGAGTAGACTTTGGTAAACCAATTGGAAAATACTATGATCGTGATACTGGTGAATACATTGAAACTACTAGAGGAATGATTCATTACGGAAAAGACGGAGCGCATATAGTGCCTTCAGAACCATTAAAGAAGTAATAAGAGGAGGATATACATGGAATATGATCCTTTAATAAAAGCGTTAAAAGAGTATAAAGATAGTGACTTGATAATAGAGTGGGATAGTGGATTAAAGATTATTGGTGAACCAGACACACTCTTTGAAACAGACAATGGGTTGGATGACGATGATGTGAATTTTATCGAATATTATGCAGTTACATTTCAAGTAAATGATATTTTAGCTCATCCTACTAGTGAAGAAAGTAGTTTATATAATTGGTTAATACAAAAGAAAGGTTCATTAGTTGAAATTTCACTTTATGATGATCCGCCAAGTGCAGTTTTTTTAACTGACGGAGAAAGTATATGGAAAAGGGATAGTCAAAAATAAAACATATACCTTGATGGGCTAATGCCTTTCAAGGTTTTTTACTTTTATATTAAGTCAGCTGATATATTTGATAGTATTTTCGGAAAAATAAAACAAAATATACAAAATGGCTTACCGTTATAAAAAATAGTCCTTATTGAGCAATCACCTTAGTCAACACCAAAAAATGAAAGCGTTGACATCCCGCGAATCTAGTGCTAAAGTATACCTACAAACAAATAAAACGACCCGTCAGGATTGTTACTGCGAAAGCAGGCAAAACCTAAATGGTGCAGGTGCAGGAGGAGACTCTCGCAATCTGTGTCATTTAGGTTTTTTTATTCTCTTTTAGGAGGTGATGCAGCATTTGATACAAAAAAAGCTGGTGAAAGGCGGCCACCTTTCATCCAGCAGTCCCCCCATAAAAAGGAGGTATACACATGGATTATGATAAATTATCGAAGGACATATTACAACTCGTAGGCGGTGAAGACAACGTTCAGCGCGTGATCCACTGCATGACGAGGCTGCGTTTTAATCTTCATGACAACGCGAAGGCGGATCGCAGTCAGCTGGAGCAGCTGCCGGGGGTGATGGGCACCAATATCAGCGGCGAGCAGTTTCAAATCATTATCGGAAACGATGTGCCGAAGGTGTATCAGGCGATTGTGCGGCACAGCAATCTCAGTGATGAAAAGAGCGCTGGTTCATCCTCTCAGAAAAAGAATGTGCTGAGTGCGGTCTTTGATGTGATTTCTGGTGTGTTTACCCCGATTCTGCCTGCGATTGCGGGAGCGGGGATGATCAAAGGGCTTGTTGCGCTGGCAGTTACGTTTGGCTGGATGGCGGAGAAGAGCCAGGTTCATGTCATTTTGACGGCTGTCGGTGACGGCGCGTTCTACTTCCTGCCGCTCCTGCTAGCGATGAGTGCGGCGAGAAAATTCGGAAGCAATCCGTACGTAGCGGCAGCCATTGCGGCGGCGATTCTGCATCCGGATTTGACAGCCCTGCTCGGTGCGGGGAAACCGATTTCCTTTATCGGGCTTCCTGTAACCGCTGCCACTTATTCGTCAACGGTTATCCCGATTTTGCTGGCGATTTGGATTGCTTCGTACGTAGAAAAATGGATTGACCGTTTTACACACGCATCTCTCAAATTGATTGTGGTTCCGACGTTGACATTATTGATTGTCGTGCCGCTGACATTGATTACAGTCGGTCCGCTTGGCGCTATTTTAGGAGAATACTTGTCTTCTGGGGTCAATTATTTGTTTGATCATGCAGGGCTTGTGGCGATGATTTTGCTGGCGGGTACATTCTCTTTAATCATTATGACGGGCATGCACTATGCCTTTGTGCCGATCATGATCAACAACATCGCTCAAAACGGCCACGATTATTTACTGCCGGCTATGTTTTTGGCGAATATGGGGCAGGCGGGAGCATCATTTGCCGTCTTCCTTCGCTCCAGAAACAAAAAATTTAAATCACTCGCGCTTACCACAAGCATCACGGCGCTGATGGGGATCACAGAACCTGCGATGTATGGCGTGAATATGCGATTGAAAAAGCCGTTTGCGGCCGCTTTGATTGGCGGTGCAGCCGGTGGCGCGTTTTACGGCATGACGGGTGTTGCTTCCTATATCGTCGGAGGTAATGCAGGTCTCCCAAGCATCCCTGTCTTTATCGGCCCAACGTTTATTTACGCGATGATCGGCCTTGTGATTGCGTTTGCGGCGGGAACAGCAGCTGCGTATTTGCTTGGATTCGAGGATGTGCCTTCTGACGGCAGCCAGCAGCCGGCACTGCATGAAGGCAGCAGAGAGATCATTCACAGCCCGATTAAGGGAGAAGTGAAAGCCTTAAGTGAAGTCAAAGACGGAGTGTTTTCTGCCGGGATCATGGGAAAAGGATTTGCCATAGAGCCTGAAGAAGGAGAAGTTGTGTCGCCTGTTCGTGGAAGCGTTACCACCATTTTTAAAACAAAACACGCAATTGGCATTACGAGTGATCAGGGAGCTGAAATACTCATACACATTGGATTGGACACAGTGAAGCTGGAGGGACAATGGTTCACGGCTCACGTCAAAGAAGGCGACAAGGTCGCACCGGGAGATCCGCTCGTGTCCTTTGATCTGGAGCAAATCAAAGCCGCGGGATATGACGTCATTACCCCGGTGATCGTGACCAACACAGACCAATATTCATTTTCGCCGGTGAAAGAGATCGGTAAAGTACAGACAAAAGAAGCGCTGCTTGCTTTATCTTGAAAAAACTAATGGGGTGATCAATATGAGTTCAAACGCAAAACGATTTCCAGAAGGATTTTTATGGGGCGGCGCAGTTGCTGCCAACCAAGTGGAGGGTGCTTATAACGAGGGTGGTAAGGGGCTTTCGACAGCTGACGTATCGCCGAACGGGATCATGTCTCCATTTGATGAATCAATGACTTCCTTGAATCTGTATCACAACGGGATTGACTTTTATCATCGTTATAAAGAGGATATCGCCTTATTTGCAGAAATGGGATTTAAGGCGTTCCGCACATCGATTGCGTGGACGAGAATTTTTCCGAATGGCGATGAAGAGGAGCCCAATGAAGAAGGCCTCAGATTTTATGATGATCTGTTTGATGAGCTGTTAAAGCATCATATTGAGCCTGTCGTAACCATCTCTCATTATGAAATGCCGCTCGGTTTAGTGAAAAATTATGGCGGCTGGAAGAATCGCAAAGTCATAGAGTTTTATGAACGCTATGCCAAAACGGTTTTCAAACGCTATCAACACAAAGTGAAGTATTGGATGACGTTCAATGAAATTAACGTGGTGCTCCATGCGCCGTTTACCGGAGGCGGTCTTGTTTTTGAAGAAGGAGAAAACAAATTAAACGCGATGTACCAGGCGGCACACCACCAATTTGTGGCCAGTGCTCTTGCTGTCAAAGCGGGTCACGACATCATTCCTGATTCGAAAATCGGCTGTATGATAGCGGCAACGACAACCTATCCGATGACTTCTAAGCCGGAGGATGTCTTCGCGGCAATGGAGAATGAGCGCAAAACACTTTTCTTCTCAGATGTTCAGGCAAGAGGCGCATACCCGGGATATATGAAACGCTATCTGGCAGAAAACAATATTGAAATTGAAATGGCTGAAGGCGATGAAGAGCTCTTGAAAGAACATACTGTGGATTATATTGGATTCAGCTACTACATGTCGATGGCGGCGAGCACAGATCCGGAAGAGCTTGCAAAATCAGGGGGCAACCTGCTGGGCGGAGTCAAAAACCCTTACCTCAAATCATCAGAATGGGGCTGGCAGATTGATCCGAAAGGCTTGCGCATCACGCTCAACACCTTATACGACCGTTACCAGAAGCCGCTGTTCATCGTTGAAAACGGCCTTGGCGCTGTAGACAAGGTTGAGGATGACGGCTCAATTCAGGACGATTACAGAATCAACTATCTGCGTGATCATTTAATTGAAGCGCGCGAAGCCATTGCGGACGGCGTTGAATTAATCGGATACACATCATGGGGGCCAATTGACCTTGTCAGCGCATCTACTGCGGAAATGAAAAAGCGCTACGGCTTCATTTATGTAGACCGGGACAATGAAGGAAATGGAACATTTAACCGCATCAAGAAAAAAAGCTTCAACTGGTATCAGCAGGTTATCGCCACAAACGGAGAGAGTATCTGACAATTTTTTGAAAACTCATGCGCTTCAATTGACAATAACGAAATGCAGGCGGACAATAAAAGAGAAAGATGAACCACCCACAGTCCGAAAGGCGGGAAGAGCATGTTTAACAAAATGTTAGTAGCGATTGACGGATCAGACATGAGTGCAAAAGCGCTTGATGCCGCAGTGCATTTGGCAAAAGAGCAGCAAGCGGAACTAAGCATTCTTCATGTGGGGAGAGAAGCCGTCGTCACGACTTCTTCTCTGACGGGAATTGTCTATGTGCCTGAACACTTTATTGATGAAATCAGGAACGAGGTTAAAAAAGAGTGCCTGAAAATCCTTGAGAATGCAAAAGAAAAAGCAGCCGAAAAAGGCGTTCAAGCTGAAACCATTTACGCTAATGGCGAGCCGGCGTATGAGATACTAAATCACGCAAAAGAGAAAGGCGTCAGCCTGATTGTAGTTGGCAGCCGGGGGATCAGCGGCCTGAAAGAAATGATGCTTGGAAGCGTCAGCCATAAAGTGTCTCAATTATCAACATGCCCGGTTTTGATTGTTCGATAGATTTGTAAAAAAGCGCCCAAGGGCGCTTTTTTTTATTTAGAATAGAAGTGTTATAATATCTGCATGTAAAAAAGAGGAATTCTATGTGTAGATTTCTGAATTCATAAAAAACAGTTTATGCTATGCAGTACTGGAGGTAGAATACGTTTGATGCAACAGGATCTTTCCATATCGTCAAAACAAAAATCAACAGCCGTAATCAAAATGGTCATCTCTATGGTGATTTTCGGCTCCATCGGCTTTTTCTCAGAGCATACCAATCTGCCGTCATTTGAATTGGTCTTTGTCCGCTGCCTTTGCGCGACGCTGTTTTTAGGCCTTTGCTGGCTGGCGTCCGGCCAGTATAAAACTGAAAAATGGAGCAAGAGAGACGTGCTGCAAACATTGGTGTGCGGTTTCTTTCTTGTATTCAACTGGGTGTTCTTATTTAAGTCTTTTGAAGAAACGTCCGTTACAATTGTCATCTCCGTTTATCATCTAGCGCCGGTGCTTGTTCTTCTTCTGGGTAGCTTCCTCTACAGAGAGAAATTAAATGTGATCTCCGTCAGCTCCATTATCATCTGCTTTCTGGGAACTGCGCTGATTTCCGGGATTAACGGCAGCACTTCATTGACACAGCTGATGGGATCAGGGATCATATGGGCCGTTCTCGCCGCGCTGTTTTATGCGTTCACTACTTTATTGGGAAAAGGCATTCAAAACCTCAGTCCTTATACGACCACCTTCCTGCAAACGGGTTTAGGGGTTATCATCCTGATTCCATTTATTCACTTTGGCGCTTTTGCTGACCTGTCTCAGGGAAACTGGATTATGGTGGTATCTACCGGCATTATCCATACGGGTATTGTATATTTGTTGTTTTTTGACAGCTTGCGATTTTTATCAACGAAATTTATTTCAATCATTGTATTTCTTGACCCCGCTGTCGCGATCGTGCTCGATACCGTCTTCACAGGTTTCCGCCCTGACCTCTATCAAACGCTCGGCATCGTGCTGATCTTTGCGGGCATGGCCTTGACGCTTGTCAGGAGGAAGGGGAAGGAGAATGTGGCAGCTGAAGGTACGGATATTGAACAAATCCAATAATGAAAAAATGTAAAAAGGCCTATGCGGCCTTTTTTTATTTTAGGTCAATAGACTCTCGTTAATCCTTAAAACAAGATAAATTTTCTAGAAAAATATTGTAATAATATTTCAGTCTAGTTAAGATTATTGAGTGAATATTACTTTTATTACAAAAGGAGAGAGAAAATGAAAAAAAGAAAGAGGCGAAACTTTAAAAGGTTCATAGCAGCATTTTTAGTGTTGGCTTTAATCATTTCATTAGTGCCAGCCGATGTACTAGCAAAAACCACAGAAGAAGAGAATGGAAATCGTATTGCTGCCGATGATCCAGAAGAAACTCTTCAGAAAGAACAAACTGAGGAAGCTGTACCTTTTGATCCAAAAGATATAAACAAAGAGGGTGAGATCACCTCTGAAAGAACAGAAAATACAAAACTCTATTATGAAGGTGACGGTGTCTATAAACAGGAAGTATATCTTGATCCTATTCATATAAAGGAAACACCTGATGCCGACTGGGAAGACATTTCTCCTGAGTTAAAAGAGTCGACAAGCAAACAAGTCGAGACAGAGAACGCCATTTTGAATTCAGATTTTCAAAAGCAAATGAAGAACGGGCTTTACGCGACTTTTGAGCATAATGACCATAAGGTTACATATTCACTTGTAGAAGCGAAAGGCCCGAATAAAACTTCACTTACTCCGAAAGATACCTCAGCAGATTATAAGACTGACAGTAATGAGATTGTATATCCGGATGTTTTTCCGAATATTGATCTTCAGACTTTCACATTCAATGAAAACATAAAAGAAGATTTAGTCCTTCATCAGTATGATGGATACAACACATTTACATTTCAGTTAAAAACCGATTTGCAGGCTAAAGAGCAAGAGGATGGATCCATTGATTTTTCTGATGAAAAAGGCAAAGTTGTTTTTTCTGTGCCTAAGCCTTTTATGACGGATTCAAAACTAGATGAGATTTCCGGCGAGGTTGAACGGTCAGACAAAGTCAGCTATAAGCTGGAAAAGAATGAAGAAGGGTATTTGCTTCATCTTACGGCAGACGAGAACTGGCTGAAAGACCCGGAACGCGTATATCCAGTTTCTATTGACCCGTCAACTTCTTTATCTGTTTCATCGGACACGTTTGTCATGAGTGCCTACCCGACGACGAACTATTCGGCCTCCTCACAAAAATGGGATGCTAATTTAAAGGCCTATGTACTGAAAACGGGCTATTATGACAAAACAACAGGCACAAACTATGCGTTCATGAAATTTAACAACCTAAAGCCAATTCAAAATATGACTGTCACTAAAGCTACATTAAAAACATACGTAGCCCATTCCTATTATGGAACAAAGGCAACCGGTCTTTGGCTGGATACGGTAAACAGCAATTATGATAATGCAAAAGTGACATGGAACACCAAACCGGCATCTAAAAATATCGGAAAAGCCGACGTCCATAAAGGACAATGGGCGAGTTATGACGTGACTGCTGCTGTAAAGTCATGGAACTCTGGCGGGGCCAACTATGGATTTAAGCTTCATACAAACGGAAACGGCAAGGAGTATTGGAAAAAACTAATTTCTTCAGCGAACTCCGCCAATAAACCGTATATTGAAGTGACGTATACCATACCAAAGGGAAACACCCCTACAATTAAAGCTTATCACAACGGCGATTTCACAGGTTATTTCGATATCAGTTGGAAAAAGGTTGAAGGCGCAAAAGGATATAAGGTATGGATCTACAATGGTAAGGAATATCAAGCGATTTCTGCAGGCAACGTCACGTCGTGGAGCACAAAAGGGAAAAAAATCTGGCCTACGAGCGCAGAAATTGCCTCCAAGAGATATAAACTGCATCTGGACGGCAAGGATGGAGCTGAATTGGCATTAGATCCATCCCCGGTCTATAAGAATTCCGGCGGAAGCTATGCTACAAGCAAAAACTACTGGATTGGCGTCAGTGCAGTATTTGACCAAGGTGAAGGAGCGATGTCCGCACCGGCAAAGCCCGTTATCCCTAATGTAGGAAAAGCACAAGCACCATCAGCAAAGGGCTACAATAATGGGAATGCCACAGGTTATTTCGATCTTTCTTGGAAAGCTGTATCTGGTGCAACCGGCTATAAGATTCAGGTGTTCAATGGGAAAGGCTTTGAGACACTTGATCTCGGAAATCAGACGTCTTGGACCACAAAAGGGAAAAAGATCTGGCCGACAAGTGCAGAAATCAAGGCGGGAAAATATGCTCTTCACCTAAAGGACGGGAGCGGAGCAGGGCTGCCGATCAATCCCGGCCCAACTTATAAAAACGCCGGGGGAGATGGAGCCAAAAGAAATTACTCGTTTAAAATTATCGCATACAACAAAGACGGCGAATCCATTGCATCACCGGCTGCTAACCCGGCACTTCCTGATATCGCTAAGCCAAAGAATTTAACTGGCTATTTGTATACAAATACAAAATCGAGTCAAACGGGCTATGTGAATTTGATATGGGAAAAGGTTCAAAATGCGAAAGGCTATAAAGTTAACATTTACAACGGTAAAGAATATCAATCCTTTGATGTGGGTGACGCGGATCATTGGACAACCCAAAATAAAAACATCTGGCCGACTTCTGAGGAAATCAAAGCCGGAAGCTATAAGCTTCATACAGATGGAAAAGGCGGGGAATTAGCCCTCGATCCGTCACCTGTCTATAACAATGCAAATGGAAATTACAAAGGGAAGGAGAATTATTCTTTCACGCTTGTCGCTTATGATGCGAATGGTGAAACGATTCCGACAGCGCCCTTTAACCCAACGTTCCATGAAGGCGCAGAATTCCTTGGGACAGAAGAATACTGGTCTATCATTGATATCCCAAGCGGCCAGTTAAATGGTGCGACAGGCAATGTCATTGTGAATGAAGAAGATTTGTCAATTGACGGACGCGGTCCGGGACTTGGCTTATCGAGAACCTACAACAGTCTTGACAGCTCTGATCACTTATTTGGACAAGGCTGGTATGCTGATGCAGAAACATCTGTCATCTCAACGGATGGCGGGGCAATGTATATCGATGAAGACGCTACGACACATCGATTCACGAAAAAAGCCGATGGCACGTATCAGCCGCCGACCGGTGTATATCTTGAATTAACAGAAACTGCTGATCAGTTCATATTAAAAACAAAAGATCAAACCAATGCTTATTTCAATAAAAAAGGCGGTAAGCTTCAAAAGGTAGTGGATGGCCACAACAATGCAACCGTCTACACTTACAACGACAAAAATCAACTGGCAGCCATTACAGATGCTTCAGGCCGCAAGCTTACATTCACATATGATGAAAATGGCCATGTGACTTCCATCACCGGACCTAAGAATAAGAAAGTCACCTACTCATATGAGAATGATTTGTTGAAGAAGGTTACGGATACAGACGGGACTGTCACAAGCTATGACTATGATGGCGAAGGGCGCCTTGTCAAACAGTATTCATCCAATAGTACCGAAGCAAAGCCTGTCTTTACCGAATATCAGTATAACGGACACCGTCTCGATAAAGCGATTAACGCTAAGAAAGAAACATATGTCTATAGCTATGATGCTGATAAAAAGACGCTTCTCATGACACAGCCGAATGGCCGGAAAGTACAGTACGGCTATAATGAAGCGGGAAATCCGATTCAGGTCATTGATGATGCGGAAGGGTTAAAAATTACAACGAATACAAAGTATGAAGGCAACAATGTTGTAGAAGATGTCGATCCAAACGACGTCGGCACCGGAAAAGCAACGGAAAGCTATCAATATGACAAAGATGGCAACGTTACGTCTGTTAAAGACGCATATGGAACTGAGACATACGAATACAACAAAAACAACGATGTCACAAAAATGAAGGATACCGAGGGCAATGTCACGGATATTGCTTATGACGGACTGGATGCTGTATCCGAAACCGATCAGAGTGGAAAATCATCGTCAGCAGCCGTTTATGATAAATACGGAAATCAGATTCAATCCAGCAAAGATTTATCAGCTTCAACTAATATTTTGAAAGATGGAAGCTTTGAAGCGCAAAAATCCGGCTGGAATCTGACTGCTTCTAAAGACAGCGGCAAAATCTCAATTATCACCGATAAAAGCGGAGTTCTTTCCGGATCAAAGGCATTGGAAATCTTGAGTCAATCAACGTCTGCCGGAACCGATCACGGGTTTTCCTCAGCGACACAAACAGTTGAGCTGGAGCCGAATACAACCTATACATTAAGCGGGAAAATCAAAACAGATCTTGCGAAATCAAGAGCCTACTTTAACATTGATTTGCGAGACAGAGATCAAAAACGAATTCAATGGATTCACAATGAATACAGTGCATTAGCCGGAAAAAATGACTGGACAAAACGGCAAATCACTTTTACGACTCCAGCAAATGCAGGAAAAGCCGTTGTGTATATGGAAGTCGATCATAATGATAAAGATGGCAAAGGAAAAGCATGGTTCGATGAAGTCCAGCTGGAAAAAGGCGAAGTATCGTCAAGCTATAACCCAGTTCAAAACAGCAGCTTCACATCAGCGACGGAAAACTGGAATGTAAGCGGAGCATCCGTTGATTCTGAAGAAGGCTTTAATGATGATGTATCATTAAAAGCTGCCCGGACCAGTGCGTCCCAAGCCGGATCAGTAACAAAACAAACCGTTGTCTTAGGGCAAAGCGCAAATGACAAACCGGTTTATCTCACACTGACAGGAATGTCGAAAGCAAGCAGCGTCAAATTTACAGATGAAAAAGACTATTCTCTGCAGGCGAATGTCACTTACGCTGACGGCAGCACAGGCGTCTACAATGCGAAATTCCCTTCTGGAACACAGGAATGGAACCGGGCAGCTGTCGTCATCCCTAAAACAAAGCCGATCAATAAAGTAGATATTAGTATTCTGTTCCAAAAGAGTGCGACAGGCACAGTCTGGTTTGATGATATCCGTTTGATTGAAGGAAGCCTTCTGACTAAAAGCACGTATGACAGTAATGGCAACTATGTGACCAAGGAAGAGGACGAACTAGGTTACGCCACTTCAACTGATTACGATGAAACTGGTAAGAAAACGTCTGAAACGGATGCAAAAGGTGAAAAAACATCCTATACGTATGATCAGGCAGACCAACTGACAAACATGACGCTCTCCAACGGCACTTCTATCCTTCACAGCTATGATAAGGAAGGCAATGAGGTAAGCAAAACCATCCGGGCGGGAGCAGATCAAACCTATAAATACGAATATGATGTGATGGGCAAGCTTGTCAAAACAACTGACCCTCTGGGCAATGTGCTAGCAAGCGAATATGATGCCAACAGCAATCTGACCAAAACCATTTCACCGAATGGCAACGAAGTATCTCTTTCTTATGATGGAACAGACCGGGTGAAATCAAAGTCGTATAACGGTACAGAAAAGTACAATTTCACGTATGACAAAAATGGAAATGAAACGTCGGTCGTTAATAAAGAGCAGAACACCACAAAGAAACGGACATTTGACAATAAAAACCGTTTAACCGAATTGACTGACCGCGGCGGCAGTCAAACTTGGACATATCCTAGTGACTCCGATAAGCTGAAAACCTTCTCGTGGACTCATGGGGACCAAAAAGGAACGAATCAATTTACGTATAACAAGCTGGATCAAATGATTGAGATGAAAGACAGTACATCTTCATATTCATTTGATTATGATGAAAATGGCAACGTCCAAACCTTTATTACGGGCAACGGCGGCGGAACAAGTTTTTCATATGACGAAAGAAACCTTGTAAGCTCGCTGCATATCGGTGACAAAAACGGCGGAAGCATTCTGACGGAAAGCTATGAATATGATGCCAACGGCAATCGCACAACGATAAACAGCTCAGCAAGCGGCAAGGTGCAATATGAGTATGGGAAGCTGAATCAGCTTGTCAAAGAAACCCATGAAGACGGTACTGTCATTGAATACACATATGATGGATTCGGGAACCGGAAAACCGTTACAACTGTAAAAGACGGCTCAAGCAAAACGGTGAACGCTTCCTTCAACATCATGAACCAGCTGACAAAAGTCAATGATGAAAGCATCTCCTACGATAAAAACGGCAACCGCACATCCGACGGCAAATTCACATATACGTGGGATGCAGAAGATAACCTGACCGCCGTTACCAAAAAAGGCGAAGACAAGCCATTCGCAACATATAAGTATGACGAAAAAGGAAACAGAATCCAAAAAACCGTCAACGGAAAAGTCACGAACTACTTCTACGACGGAGACAGCTTGAACGTCCTGTATGAAACAGACGCGGACAACAACGTCACAAAATCATACACGTACGGAGACAGCGGCCAGCTGTTATCCTACACAGAAAATGGCAAGAAATATTTCTATCACTACAACGCTCACGGCGACATCATCGCGATCTCAGACAGCACCGGAAAAACGGTTGCCAAATATCAGTACGACGCATGGGGAAATCCAACAAAAACCGAAGCAAGCGACGAAGTAAAAGACAACCGCTACCGCTACGCAGGCTACCAATACGACGAAGAAACCGGCCTGTACTACCTCATGGCCCGCTACTACGAGCCAAGAAACGGCGTGTTCCTATCGCTCGACCCAGACCCAGGCAGCGACGGAGACTCATTGGATCAGAATGGGTATGCTTATGGAAATAATAACCCTGTGATGAATGTTGACCCGGACGGGCATTGGGTATGGCTTGTGGTAAATGCCGGATTTGCAGCCTATGATGGATATAAGGCATATAAATCAGGTAAAGGATGGAAAGGTGCTGCTTGGGCAGCTGCTTCTAATTTTGGTCCTGGGAAGATATTTAAGGGTGCTAGTCGCGCCTATAAGTTTACGAAGAAGGCAGTTAAAATCACAGGTCATACAAGACATGGACTTAATCAATCTATAGGAAGAAATGGAGGCCGTGGAGTCAATTTAAGGGCCAAACTGAATGCTGTGCGAAGCCCTAAAAAAGTAATAAAACAACCTAATGGGGCAACGAAATATGTTGGAAAAAAAGCTACAGTTGTTTTAAATAAAAGGGGTAAAGTAATCACAGCTTATGGAAGTTCAAGAGCTAAGGGTTCTAAACACGTATTCCATACACACGGAAAAGGAAATAAATCTAAGAGAAGGCGTTAATAAGGTTAAGCGAGGGGGGGATGACAACTACCCTCACTTAAACTTTAAATGAGGAGGAAATATGGCCAAAATAAAAGATGATTGTATAGAACTTGAATTAACACCGAGAAGGTATCAAGAGTTGGACGATGATCCATTTATTTTATCTGTATTTGAATTGTTGGAAAATAAGAAAGCCGTCGTTCGCGATTTTTCTGCTGTTTTATTAGAAAGTGAATATAAGGTGTTGATATCTGGGATCGAAACTATGATAAAAGGAAATCAAGACAGTATCAGTTTAGAGACTATTGAACCATTCTTATTTCTTAGTATTGATCAAGAAAACGGAAATTACAGAATTAAGATTAAAATTATATTTGATGATTATAAAGAAAGTAAGTCGAACTCCAACTTGTTCGAAATTAATTGTAATGAAGAAAAGCTAGAGTCTTTTGTGACCGCTTTAAAATTAAATCTTGAAAATACAAAAAATCCTTCTAAACTTCCTTAATTATAAATAATTTCTGCATTGGATAAAAATGGGGCATTTATTGATGGAACATTAAATAAGAGATGTTACCATCCTCTCTTATTTGTATGACAAAAGAATCTAAAAATATAGAATTGATTGGGATGAAGAGGATTTGCCAAAAAGGTTCCCAGCGTTTTGTGAAAAGCCCACTGGGTGAGTTTTAAGCAGTTGAAGATAAAGCTTGTATCGATAAGCGATACAAGCTTTTTTAGAACAAATCTAAACATGAACGACAACGAAAACAAGAGAATGATGAATCAATTTAAAAGAACTTGAGAAATTGACAGCGGAGGGAATGCGGCTCATGCAAAAAAGATTGATCGAAAAACTCGCCGAGAATAAAAGACGTTTATTGATGAGCGAAATCAAAGAAAAACTAGTCCCTTGTGCAGAAAGAGGCTTCACTTATCGTTTTGCTGATCTGGCGCAAAGCAGGCAATTGCTTGAGCTGGTTTTATCAAATTCAATACCAGCCAACACCCGTGAGGTTGATGCCCTCGAAAAAACGGAAGCGAAACAGCTGATCTGGAAAATATCTCAGTCATATGTTGCTTACGATGACCGGGACGTTCTGCTGTTTCATCAATACAGCAGCGAAATTGGTGCGTTAGTTTGTTCTTTTGGAAAATGTCTCAAGCACCTTGACTGCTTATTGGAGTGTATTGAGTTCGATGAAGGGATTCTCAATCATAGTTTTATTTTGGTTGAGCCTAAGTGCCAGTTTGGTTTATGTATATTGCACACGGAATACGGATGTGAGCTTGTTTATTGGTAGATTGGAAACCTTTTGGAACATATCTTTTACGGAAAAAGCTTCAATATCTAAATATCAGTACGGTGCTTTGCATACTAATAAAAAATCATTTAGTACTTGAATACGTGGTGATCAAATTGAGCGAGACAAATCTAATAGAATGCATAAATAAAATCAAAAGTGTCTTAAATGGACAAACAACAAGAGAAGAAGTGTCGGATTGGGCTGGAACTTATGTTTATGCGGATGACCCCGAAGTAGAAGACGATAGAGTCTGGGATATGTTAATCCTTCTAAGTGGGATTGATTTGAAAGATTCATCAGAAACTTATTTGCATTCAACAGATGATTTAAATGATTGGATCAAACAATATACGGAGTAATTTGTTTTCTGCTTGGTGGCAAGGCGTTATTGTTTAAAAAGAGGCAGGGGATGACAATGTATCAAACGATTAATGAATGGGTTGATTATATAGATAAGGGGTGCAGTGTCCTTCATTTAGATTTTAATGTGTTTAAAAAAGAACTCTCACTTGATATTAAGGTTTTTGAAGATGAAGGTGAATATACGCATAAAATTTCATTTCAAAATGTGGCATCCGCTTATTATAGTGCAGATGTTGGCGACATGAGATTGGAAAAAATAGATCCGGAAGAATACAATTGGCAAGTATTTGAGATGAGTTATCATCCAGAAGGAATCGGGAATCTATCAAATTCTATAATTCCGGAGTATCAATCAAATGCTAACTTTCTTATTGACATGAACAGAATGCTGATTGCTATAGAAGCTGAAACAGTTCGCTTTGATGATCAATCGTTTTATGCATACCAATTAAACACTAAATGATTTAAGGCTGAATTGGAAAGTAGATTTATCCCAAAACGATTAATGAAACTAGGCTGTCCGTTACTAATAGCTAATAAATGGTTTATTCTTATCATTTCATTTCGAACCTAGGAGCATAACCAATGAAAAAATTAAAATTGAATAAAATCATCAACGAGAACACCCAAGATTGTTTTTTCCATGCTGATCCACAGGGGCGTGTCTACATTGGAAAAGGGTTGAAAGGTGGTATCACCATTACAATCTATGATCCTTCCGGTGATGTTCGGGATTTTAGAGTGAAAGAGCAGATTTCATACAGTGATATTCTGCTCTTTCAACAATGTGCAGATGGCTATGTCTTCGTTTATTACGAATCGTACGAGCCGAAGGTAAAGGTTTTTTCAGAAGAGGGAAGGGTGAAAAGTGTTTTTCACTTGCCTTCAGGGGTTTCCTGCTGTCTTTTGGATGAGAAACAACAGCTTTGGGTCGGTTTATGTGATGAAGGGATTTATCATGATGAGAATCCCAACGGCCATAGTGTGTGGTGTTTTACGTTAGATGGTCAGCAGAAGGAAATACACATTGATAGAAAGCTTGAAGAAATGGATGCGCCTGCTGTAGATGATTGTTATGGACTTGCAGAAAAAAACGGCTTGATTTATATGCTGTATTACGGAGATGCAGTCATTGCCGCATTTGATGAAACGGTCGTGAGACGGGTGTGGATTCTGTCGGATAAAGAGCCGAACTCAGAAGCATTTTATCAGCTTGCAATATCTGAAGAAGGTTTTTTGGTTGGGACGTTCAATTGTTACAGTGAAGAGCTTGAGTCGTCTCTTTATTTGATTTCTGCCGATGTGAGTCAAGAGATGGAAGAGATAACATGCTGTGACTCGAACGGTGAAGCCCTAGACGTTCAACAGCTGAAACTGACAAGTAACGCTGTTTACGCAGTGGCCTCATCTGGTGTTTATAAGCAGGATGTCCAATAAGGTGTAGGGATGAGATTATGATGAATTGGCGCGCTTTAAGTCAGACAAAACAAGACCGCATCTGGTCAGAAGTGAACAAGATCATAAAATGGAAACCCGGAAGCAGATGTCATCACATCATCCCGTCTGATCCATATCGAGTGTTTGATATCTCAAGCGCGATGAGCAGTAAAGCTGGTCATAATGATGTGAGCGGAGTGCTAAGTGATTTAGAGACTTCTATTTTAAAAGCATTTCAATCATGTACTGGAAAGAACGATGTGATGTACGCATTAGACTGGCAGCATGACGGATATACCTTTAGTCCTCATCAGGCAATGCCTCAGGATGAATTTGGTGAATGGCCTGTTCCGGTATTTCCAAACGGAGACTATTATTTCTTCTTTCATCAGGACTTCTCTTGGGGACTTTTGGGAGACCCGTGGAAATGTACAATCACAGTGTTTGGTGAGGAGCTGTTGGAGGCGATTGATCATGATCCGCCTATCTTGTTTCAAGATAAATGAGATTGTTGCGAAGGGAGGGGATCAGCATGTTTGAAAAACTGAGAAAAAGACAGCAAGAGCTTGAAGAAAAGGCATACCCTGATGAACTGTACGAATTTGAAGCGGAAATCTATGAGTTTTTTATGCTTGTTGATGGCAGTTTGGATTATGTGCTGGCGAATAAAAGGATGCCCCGGCATCAGCGGCGTACGTTGGAGAAAAGCTTTTTTGAGCTTTATCCTGACATACTTCCGGGTATGATCAAAAACGATAAAGATCTGTATCAGCACATTCTCTTGTATGAACAAGTCAGACAAGAGATTTCCGTTGCGCTATCCAACTGATAAGGGGAAGATTTTATGGAAATAACCGCTATAAGCAGTATCGGCAATTTGGACATGATCGCTCTTAAGCCTTACCAAGTTGTTATGTCATGTGAGCTTGAAGATGCAGAGTCATTTTATCGTATTTGGCAAGGGCTTGACTATGAGCAAATCATGATACAAGTGATAACGACTGGTTCATTTATAGAAGACCTGTCCGAGTACTTTGAAGGTTATGCTTACAAGGTGACGAAGTTGGCGAAACGAGAATTCCATTTCCAATGCATATTACATGATGCAGACCGGGACATTGCAGGCTTTCTCTTTCTGTTAGCTTCTATAAATGACGATGTTTTTCTGATCACTGATCCTCAACCGGATAAAAGCTATTTTTCAGAAGGGAAGCTCCATTGTCTAACGGACTCAGGCGAAGGGATCATGTGGTTTGAATATGATGCTGTTGACATCTATATGGTTAGCGGTAACTAAAAATAGGAGGAATTCATTTGAATATCACACAATACGAGAAATTGAAAAAGCATCTTTCTGATGAGGATACAGGTCCATTTACATTAAACGAGTTTTCTTTCTATATGAAAGAAGATGATCGTTATATTCAAATTCCTGTGTTTGAATGAAAACGATCAGCTCAAACCTGTGACATTCATTTGCGGTTTGAAGACATTAGTGCATCAAAGCTGGATGACCTTGAATCCATCGATGCGGTTGAGTTGGAGATTGAACCGACTGACGATCAATGGGAAAGACTCCGTTATTATGTGTATGACGAAGAAAACCAAATAAGCTTCTATTGCGGAGGTTGGGATGTGATCAAGTGTGACAAGAAGTCACACTAATTTTCCCCTTCTTGAGACTCTCCCCTCATTTTTATTCCTCAACGCAATTTTTTTCTCCCTTCAGTCATCATAAAGAAACAATCACCGAGTATGCATTAATGTATGTGTTTTCATAGAGGGGGAGTCTTGATGAAAAAATGGATGGCAGCGGTTTTTGTGATGATGCTGATGCTGTGTTTTGGCGGGAATGAGAGTGTGAAGGCGGCGGAGCCGAAGGTGTATCAATTTGACTTTGGAAGCGGTTCGGTGGAGCCTGGTTATATTGGTGTCAGGGCGTTTGATCGATATGATCGGTCAAAGGGCTACGGTTTTCAAACACCGGAGAATATGAGGGATGTGGCGGCATCCGGGACTGGTGTGAAGAGTGATGCGGTTCAGTTTTTAGCGTATGGGACGAAAAGCAATAACACGTTTAATGTGGATCTCCCGAACGGCCTTTATGAGGTGAAGGTGACGCTTGGCAATACGGCAAGGGCCAGTGTGGCGGCGGAGGGCGTGTTTCAGGTTATTAATATGACAGGGGATGGCGCGGAGGATACGTTCCAAATTCCTGTCACCGACGGGCAGCTGAATCTGCTGGTGACAGAGGGGAAAGCTGGCACCGCTTTTACGCTTAGCGCCTTGAAAATAAAGAAATTGTCTGATCAGCCGGTGACGAACCGAACCATTTATGTCGGCGGCGACTCGACGGTGTGCAATTATTATCCGCTCAACAGCAGCAAGCAGGCGGGCTGGGGGCAGATGCTGCCTCACTATATCGATAAACACACCTTTCAAGTGAGAAACATGGCGTCCGGCGGGCAGATCGCGAGAGGGTTCAGAAATGATGGACAGCTTGAGGCGATCCTGAAGTATATTAAACCGGGAGATTATTTTATATTGCAGCTTGGCATTAATGACACAAATCCGAAGCATAATGAATCTGAAGCGGAGTTTAAAGAGATGATGCGTGATATGATTCGTCAGGTAAAAGCGAAAGGAGCGGACGTCATCCTATCAACGCCTCAGGGCCGGGCGACCGATTTTACTTCTGAAGGCATCCATTCGTCTGTAAACAGATGGTACAGGGCCTCTATTTTAGCTTTGGCCGAAGAGGAAAAAACACACCTCATTGACTTAAATGTCCTCAGCTCGGCATACTTTACATCGATCGGTCCGGAAAGAACACTCGGGCTTTATATGGATGGAGATACGCTGCATCCGAATCGCGCGGGGGCCGACGCACTGGCGCGATTGGCTGTTCAGGAGCTAAAACGCCAGGGAATCGATGGCTTTTAATACATCACTTTTCGACAAAACACATATGCCTTCGTCAATTAGAGTATAATGAGAACATCTGCAAGAGACAGGAGTTTATACATGAGTCATTTTAAAAACTATCAAATCAGTCATGACATTTTACGAGCATTGGAAGGACTGGGATATACAGAACCGACCAAGGTGCAGCAGAGCGTGATCCCCGCTGCCCTTGAACGAAAGGATCTTGTCGTCAAATCACAGACGGGAAGCGGGAAAACGGCTTCGTTCGGGATTCCTCTCTGTGAGCTGGCGGATTGGGATGAAAACAAGCCGCAGGCGCTTATTTTAACTCCAACCCGTGAGCTTGCGGTGCAAGTAAAGGAAGATATCACGAACATCGGACGATTTAAACGGATCAAAGCGACAGCCGTATTTGGAAAATCCTCCTTTGATAAACAAAAAGCTGAGCTTAAGCAAAAAAGCCACATTGTTGTCGGTACGCCGGGACGTGTTCTGGATCATATCGAAAAAGGCACGCTGCCGTTGGATCGTCTCTCTTATTTGGTCATTGATGAAGCGGATGAGATGCTGAATATGGGCTTTATCGAGCAGGTGGAGGCGATTATCAAGCATCTTCCGACTGAGCGCACAACGATGCTGTTTTCGGCGACGCTGCCAGAGGACATTGAGAAATTAAGCCGTCAATATATGCAAAACCCGGAGCATATCGAAATCAAAGCGGCCGGGCTTACCACAAGAAATATTGAACATGCGGTGATTCAAGTAAGAGAAGAGAATAAATTTTCATTGCTGAAAGATGTGCTGATGACGGAGAATCCCGACAGCTGCATCATTTTCTGCCGAACGAAAGAGCACGTCAATCAGCTGACCGATGAATTGGATGACTTAGGATATCCATGCGATAAAATTCACGGCGGAATGATTCAGGAAGACCGCTTCGAAGTCATGAATGAATTTAAACGTGGCGAGTACCGTTACTTAGTGGCGACGGATGTCGCCGCGCGCGGGATTGATATTGAAAATATCTCCCTTGTCATCAACTATGATCTGCCGCTTGAAAAAGAAAGCTATGTCCACCGCACGGGCCGAACGGGACGCGCAGGGAACAAAGGAAAGGCCATTTCGTTTGTCACGGCCTTTGAAAAACGGTTTTTAGCCGATATTGAAGAATATATCGGATTTGAAATTCAAAAAATAGAAGCACCTTCTCAAGAGGAAGTAGCAAGGAAAAAACCTGAATTTCTAGCTAAAATGAATGACCGTCCGGAAAGCAAAAAGGACAAAAGCGAAGAGCTGAATAAAGACATTATGAAGCTGTATTTTAACGGCGGAAAGAAAAAGAAAATCAGAGCCGTTGATTTTGTAGGAACGATTGCAAAAATTGACGGTGTGTCAGCTGACGACATCGGCATCATTACGATCATGGATAACGCCTCATACGTTGAGATTTTAAATGGTAAAGGCCCTCATGTTCTCAAAGTGATGAAGAACACAACCGTCAAACGGAAAAAGCTGAAGGTGAATAAAGCGAATAAATGATGAATGACCTGCTCCCAGTTAAAGGGGCAGGTCATTTTGCTGCTGGCTGACATTGGCGCTGGTCTCCTCCGGAACAAAGGCAAGAATCACAATACCAATTACAAACAAAATGATCAGACTGAACACCGCAGTCGAGGATTTCCCGGTCAGCTGGGCTGTCACGGCAATGAGCAGCGGCCCCATAATTGAGGCGAATTTTCCGAAAATGTTGTAAAAACCGAAGAATTCATTAGCGTGGCGCTTTGGCACAAGCTTGGCGAAATAGGAACGGCTGAGGGCTTGAATACCGCCTTGCGAGGTGGCGACAAGCATAGCCAGTATCCAGAAATCAAGCGTTGTCTCCATAAAATAGGCATACACGCAGACGATCATATAAATGACGATCCCGACATACAGCATTGTCTTCCCCGTGAAGCGTTCTGCCAGTTTTCCGTATACAATCGAAAACGGCGCGGCGACCACCTGAGTGACAAATAGGATGATCAGAAGGCTTGAGGAACCGATCCCTAAATCTGATCCATAGGATGTCGACATCGTAATAATCGTGCCGACTCCGTCGATATAAAAGAAATAAGCGAGCAAGAAGAGGAAAAGTGCCCGGTATTGCCTGATCCGTTTCATCGTTTGGCCGAGCCTCTTAAAGCTGTTGATGACAATATGAGGTTCTTTTTTGATGTAATAGCGTTGATGGACATGTTTAATCATTGGGATAGTGAACAGCCCCCACCAGGCAGCCGTTATGAAAAAGGACAGCTGGCTTGCGGCCGGTACAGACACTGGAATAGTCTCCGCTTGCGCGAGCAGGATGACAGCAATACTGATGATAAATGGAATCGTGCTTCCAATGTATCCTAAGCCAAAACCCCGTGCCGAGACGAGATTCATCCGCTTCTCAGTCGTGACGTCAACGAGAAAGGAATCATAAAACACATTGGCGCCGGAAAAACCGATAGCCGATATCGTATAAAACAGCAACAATAGCAGCCAATGTTCACTAGGGATAAAGGCGAGCATCGCGGTGCTGGCGACACCGGCTGACACAAAGAAACCGAAGAACTTTTTCTTGCACCCTTCATAGTCGGCGATTGTGCCTAAAATAGGGCCGAGCATCGCAAGAATAAACGTTGAAATCGCAATGGTATAGCCCAGATAGGCAGTCGATTGAGCGGCGCTGACACCGCTTTCCGCAGCTGCTGATTTATAAAATAACGGAAATACCGCGGTGGTCACGACAATTGAGTAAGCTGAATTTGCCCAGTCATATAACACCCAGCTGTTTTCTTGTTTCGTAAAACGTTTCATCATCAGAGCCCCTCTCCGGTAACGATACTTCTATTGTACGAGAAATGGGCCTGAAAAGAATGGAATGCACGTCAATTTTTACAAAATATTTATGTTTTTTCGCTTCAAATCATACTTTTGATTTATTGCTGGGGTTAGGTGCATCTGGTACCATTTAACTATATTTTATGGTATTTTCCAGAAGGGATTCAGCAGAGAGGAGACAGAGCATGAGGCGAATAGGCTTGTGTATAAGCCTGCTGGTCACAGTTCTTGTGATGAGCGCATGCGAAAGTGAAGGTGAGGCTCAGATGTTCGCAGACTGTGATCAAAAGACAGTAAAACAAACCGCAGCCAAACCGATGAGCAGTAAGAAAAAGCAGGATTTCCAAGCCCTCGCAAGCGACAGGCAGCTGGCCATTGTGTTCAGTTCCATTATACAAGTGAGCGAAGCATTTGATTACGGAATCGGCAATCCAGAATACTTCGTGCGAAGCAGCATGACTGAAGAAGAAGCAGACATTGCGAAGGAGAATCTCGAATCGATTAAGCTTGAGAACAAATCGCTCAAAAAACAAAACAGCGAGGCGGTTGCCTTGCTACAAAAAACGCGTAATCAAGACATGAGCCGCATCGAAATTCAGCAGCTGACAGAAAATAGAGCCGCTTTTTTTGAGACCGCAGACAGTATGATCAAACTCATCAGCCAAGTCACACCGAAAAACGCGAAGAAGACAAGACAGCAGCTGGATCAGCTGAAAAAACAATATACACAATACAGCGCTGAAAGCATTAAAATCATGAACAGCATTGTCAAAAAGCAGAAAGCTGACAAGGCATCATTTGAACGCCATCTGGAGGCGCTGCTTCAAAAACAGCCCGGGCAGCAGGTACGGAGTGAATTGTACTGATCAGCTTCCGTCTTTCCCTGATGATATTGACCTAGTACAAAAAGAATGTACAATCAAGATATAGTCTGTTCTTAGTTGATTGGAGGGACATGTCATGAAAATTGCGAAGGTGATCAACAATAATGTGATCAGCGTGGTCAATGAACAAGGGTAAGAATTGGTCGTCATGGGCAGGGGGCTCGCGTTTCAGAAAAAGTCCGGCGATGATGTCGATGAAGCCCGCATTGAGAAAGTGTTCACGCTCGATAACAAGGATGTATCAGAAAAGTTCAAAACCCTTTTGTATGATATACCGATCGAGTGTATGGAAGTATCCGAAGAGATTATCAGCTACGCAAAATTACAGCTCGGCAAAAAGCTCAACGACAGCATCTATGTGTCGCTGACCGACCATATTAACTTTGCCATCCAGCGCAACCAGAAAGGGCTTGATATCAAAAACGCCTTGCTGTGGGAAACAAAACGGCTGTATAAAGACGAATTTACGATCGGTAAAGAAGCGTTGGTCATGGTGAAAAACAAGACAGGTGTGTCTCTTCCAGAGGATGAAGCGGGCTTTATTGCTCTGCATATTGTAAATGCCGAGCTGAATGAAGAGATGCCCAATATTATCAACATTACAAAAGTCATGCAAGAGATTTTGAGTATTGTAAAATACCATTTTAAGATTGAATTCAACGAAGAATCGCTTCACTATTATCGGTTCGTCACCCACTTAAAGTTTTTCGCGCAGCGTCTTTTTAACGGCACTCACATGGAAAGCCAGGACGATTTTTTGCTGGATACAGTGAAAGAAAAGTATCATCGCGCGTATGAATGCACGAAGAAAATCCAAACCTACATTGAGCGGGAGTATGAGCACAAGCTCACAAGTGACGAGCTGCTGTATTTAACCATTCATATAGAAAGGGTAGTTAAACAAGTATAATGAGAGCGCTGACATTTTTATTTTCGTATGTTAATTTTTTCTTACATTCACATATGATAATGTTAGGATTGTTACTGATAAAGCAGGCAAAACCTAAATTACAATGAGTGCGGATCATCTCTGTCTGTGCTGATGGTAATTTAGGTTTTTATTTTTTTCAGAGGGAAGATGATGATAGTTACAGGATTCAAGTCAGTAAGATTCGGTATTATCATTATTTTGACCGATGTTCCCTTTTAAAAGAATCATGTAAGATCAACATAGAAAACGCTTTCGATGAAAGGGGAATGCCAATATGCCTTATCTGAAACGAGTGTTGCTGCTTCTTGTCACTGGGTTGTTTATGAGTTTGTTTGCAGTCACTTCTACTGCCTCGGCTCAAACAGGTGGATCGTTTTTTGACCCGTTTAACGGCTATAACTCCGGTTTTTGGCAAAAAGCAGATGGTTATTCGAATGGAAATATGTTCAACTGCACGTGGCGGGCTAATAACGTATCAATGACGTCATTGGGTGAAATGCGTTTAGCGCTAACAAGCCCATCTTATAACAAGTTTGACTGCGGGGAAAACCGTTCTGTTCAAACATATGGCTATGGACTTTATGAAGTCAGAATGAAACCAGCTAAAAACACAGGGATCGTTTCATCGTTCTTCACTTACACAGGTCCAACAGATGGAACTCCTTGGGATGAGATTGATATCGAATTTTTAGGAAAAGATACAACAAAGGTTCAATTTAACTATTATACAAATGGTGCAGGAAACCATGAGAAGATTGTGGATCTCGGGTTTGATGCAGCCAATGCCTATCATACGTATGCATTCGATTGGCAGCCAAACTCTATTAAATGGTATGTCGATGGGCAATTAAAACATACTGCAACAAACCAAATTCCGACAACACCTGGAAAGATCATGATGAACTTGTGGAATGGCACGGGTGTCGATGAATGGCTTGGCTCCTACAATGGTGTAAATCCGCTATACGCTCATTATGATTGGGTGCGCTATACAAAAAAATAATGCCAAAGGTGAAAGAGCCTGCTGCAAATATAGCAGGCTCTTATGATTGTAATGAGAAGTTGTTGGCGTGAATCTTCTATTCACTCATAATATCCTATTTAATCTTCTCCCCTCTGTAAATCACGTACTCACTCAATGCTACGATCAAGCTCATACATTTAGAAAGAAATAATCCCAATCAAAAGTGCGGCAATCGTCATCACAATCGTTGTTCCCACGGCCCATTTAATAGTGAATTTTTGATGGTCGCCAAAGCTGACGCCTGCCATTCCAACCAATAGATAGGTGGAAGGCACAAGCGGGCTGAGCAGATGCACAGGCTGCCCCAGCAAGGAGGCCCTTCCGATTTCAGCGGCGTCTATTCCGTAAGCGGAAGCGGCTTCGGCGATGATGGGAAGGACACCGAAGTAAAAGGCGTCATTCGACATGAAAAAGGTGAATGGCATGCTGACGATCGCAGTGATCAACGGCAGGTGCGGGCCCATGGCATCAGGGATGAGTGAAACGAGAGAATGCGCCATGGCATCGACCATTTTTGTGCCGGAGAGAATGCCTGTGAATATGCCCGCAGCAAACACCATTGAGACAACGTTTAACGCATTACCCGCATGCGCCGAGATTCGTTTCTGCTGCTCTTTGACATTTGGATAGTTAACCATCAAGGCAACGGCGAACGCAGTCATAAAAAGAACAGGGAGCGGCAGCAGGCTGGTGATCAGTGCGGCCATCAGAGCGACAGTCAGCAGCAGGTTAAACCATTGAAGAGCGGGACGCTTGAGCGGTGCGGCCTCCGGATCGGAAGACGGTGCGTGATCAATCGAAATGACGCCGAGCCGCTTCCGCTCTTTCTTTCCGAGGATATAAGCAACGGCGATCACCCAGAGAATGCCGGCGATCATAGCGGGAATCAGCGGCGTGAAGACCTCTGACGTGTCCAATTTTAAGGAGGCCAAAACCCTCGCAGTCGGGCCGCCCCACGGGATAATATTCATAACCCCCGAACCGAGCATCGCTATTCCCGCTAACACCAAACGGTTCATGCCGAGCCGTTTGTAGAGAGGCAGCATCGCTGCAATGGTAATCATATAGGTTGTTGTCCCATCTCCGTCCAGCGAAATGGTCATGGTCAGAACCGCTGTGCCTACGGCGATTTTTAACGGATCTCCTTTGACAAACGATAAGATTTTGGCAATGAGAGGATCAAACAGGCCCGAGTCAATCATAATGCCGAAATACAGGATGGCGAATAACAGCATGATACCGGTAGGGGCGAGGTCTGTAACGCCCTGAATCATCATCTCGCCGAGATCTTTGCCAAATCCGCTGATCAGGGCGAACACAATAGGAACGACAATCAAAGCAATAAGAGCGGAAAGCCGGTTAGACATAATAAGGTACATAAAGACAATCATCATCACAAAACCGAGTATGGCAAGCATGATATGACCTCCCCTATTCAACAGCTTTTTTGGTAAGCGCTTCCATCCTTTCTTTCTGTGAAGAAGGCTTATTTCAAATGTGTATGACCGCATATCTATATGTAGACCAAAAATCCTAATGAGCGGATTAGCAGTTTATATGAAGAACGCCACGGGTAAATGTGCTGTAGAATGTTTCGTTTTAAAAAGGGGGAGCAGACATGTGTGAAGACCAAAACAAACGTGTAAATGAACACTCAAAGGACGAGCAGCTTGAGCAGTACAGGGCCGATAACAGCGGGAAGAAAATGACGACAAACCAAGGCTTGCGGGTGTCAGAGGATGAGCATTCGTTAAAAGCCGGGGTTCGCGGCCCGACGCTGATGGAGGATTTTCACTTCCGGGAGAAAATGACGCACTTTGACCATGAGAGGATTCCGGAGCGTGTTGTGCATGCGCGCGGATTTGGCGTGCATGGCTTTTTTCAGGTTTACGAACCAATGACGGAATATACTCGGGCCAAATTTCTTCAGGACCCTTCAGTGAAGACACCGGTATTTGTCCGTTTTTCTACGGTCGCGGGTTCTAAAGGCTCCGCAGACACGGTGCGGGATGCCAGAGGCTTTGCGACTAAATTTTATACTGAAAAAGGAAACTATGACCTTGTGGGAAATAACATCCCGGTGTTTTTCATTCAGGATGCAATCAAATTTCCGGATTTGGTTCATGCGTTTAAGCCTGAACCTCACAATGAAATGCCTCAGGCCGCGACTGCTCACGATACGTTTTGGGATTTTGTCGCCAATAACCCTGAGTCGGCTCACATGGTGATGTGGACGATGTCAGATAGAGGCATCCCGCGCAGCTACAGAATGATGGAGGGCTTCGGCGTTCACACGTTCCGTTTTGTCAATGAACAAGGAAAGGCACGTTTCGTGAAATTTCACTGGAAGCCGGTGCTCGGCGTGCATTCTCTCGTATGGGATGAAGCGCAGAAAATTGCCGGGAAAGATCCGGATTTCCATCGCCGTGACCTGTGGGAAACAATTGAAAACGGCGGCAAGGTTGAATACGAGCTCGGCGTGCAGATGATTGATGAGGAAGATGAATTCAAGTTTGATTTTGATATTCTTGATCCGACTAAGCTGTGGCCGGAAGAGCTTGTGCCGGTGAAGATCATTGGGAAAATGACGCTGAACCGCAACCAGGATAATGTGTTTGCGGAAACAGAACAAGTCGCATTCCACCCGGGAAATGTCGTGCCGGGCATCGATTTTACCAATGACCCGCTATTGCAGGGGCGGCTTTTCTCTTATACAGACACACAGCTCATCCGTCTTGGCGGTCCGAACTTCCATGAGATTCCGATTAACCGGCCGGTATGTCCATTCCATAACAATCAATATGACGGCTATCACCGGATGACGATCAATAAGGGACCTGTCGCTTATCATAAAAACTCACTGCAAAACAATGATCCGTCGCCTGCGACAGCTGAAGAAGGCGGCTACGTCCACTATCAGGAAAAAGTCGAGGGCAAAAAAATCCGCCAGCGAAGCGACAGCTTCAACGATTATTACTCACAGGCGAAGCTTTTCTGGAACAGCATGTCTCCTGTCGAGAAACAGCATATCATTTCTGCTTTCTGCTTCGAGGTCGGGAAGGTCAAAAGCAAAGACGTACAGCGGCAGGTCGTTGATGTCTTCAGCAATGTCGATGCAGATTTAGCAGAAGAAATCGCCAAAGGAGTAGGCGTGGCGGCGCCCGCGAAGCGTAAAGCATCTAAAGAAATTCTTACTTCGCCTGCGTTAAGCCAAGCCCGTACAGTGAAAGCCGCGTCAACAAGAAAAGTCGCTGTACTGGCCGGAAACGGATTTCATGAAAAAGAGCTGCAAACAGTGCTGGAAGCCTTAAAGCAAGAAGGAATCACAGTGGATATCATCAGTCAAAATCTGGGGTATATGACAAGCGGCAGCGGACAGCAGCTTGAGGCCAGCGGCACGTTCCTGACGGTTGATTCTGTTCTGTATGATGCCGTCTATGCCGCAGGAGGGCTGGAGTTAAAAGACAACAAACAAGCGATGGCGTTTATCAGAGAAGCTTACAATCACTACAAGGCGATCGGTGCAGCAAATGAAGGAATTGACCTTCTTCAATCCTCTGTCGGGACAACAGAGGGGCCAGGCATCGTAACGGCTAAAGATGAACCTGACTACACCGCTTTCAGCAAGGCATTTATCAATGCGGTTGCTGCTCATCGCCATTGGGATAGACGAATTTGACCTGCTCCTGTATCTTTAAGGAAGATACTTTTCATAAGGAGCATGACAAATGAACGAAAAACAGCTCGCTGAAGCTTACGAACGCGATGAAAATATGATGATTTTGGTGTTTGCCCAATGGTGCGTGAACCATGATCTTGATCCGATGGAGCTGTACGCCAAAGCGTATCCGCAGCAAAAGCTGAATGAAAGCTTGAAAAAAACCATGGACGATCTGGTCGTGCCAAAACACGAAGCAGAGCACATTCCGGACCAGACTGTCATTGCGGTATTAGAGATGTTCGGAAATACAGATTTGGCACAGGCCGTTCATGAAGCGATTTCTGGGCGCAAACAGTAAAAAAGAGACATCCTGTGTCTCTTTTTTTATTGGAAAAATCATGCTGTTAGACTTAGAAACTTCTTTCGATTTAATTTATTGCTTAAATAAGGGAATGATAAACAACGACATCAAAGGAGGATATTATATGAAATGGAATAAAATGCTGAAAGCTGCGGGGATTGCAGTCTTGTTTTTTTCCGTATTAGCATATGCGGCCCCATCTTTAAAAGCAGTTCAAGCGAAAACACCGACTGTCAGCACCCATACGTACAAAAAGATCAAGGAGTTAACGTATCCACAAGTGCATCACATCGGGAATGCCGCGTTTGAAAAGAAAATCAATCAAGAGCTGAAAGCCTACATTGAACAATCGTATCAGGAATATCTGAAAAACAAAAAAGCAGGCGAACAGCAGGGCTTTAAAACGGAATATCGAACATCCTTCAGCGTCAAATACAATGCGGCAGGCAAGCTCAGCATTCAAACACTCAATTATATCTATTCAGGCGGCGCCCACGGTTTAACGTCTGTCCAGTCCTTCAACTATGACTTGAAAGCACAAAAGCGGGTGACGCTGGATCAGATTCTGAGCACCAAAACAAAAGTCAGCAAAACGAGAGATTACCTATATAGCTATATCAAAAAACACGATGAGCTGTTTTTCCCTGATGTAAAGAAAGAGGATATAACCCTAAACAAAGACACAATGTTTTACTTTACGGCAAACGGAATCGCTATCGTCTTTGGCCAGTATGACTTGGGGCCTTATGCAGCGGGAATCCGGGATGTGCAGGTGCCAGCCTCTATTTATCAATAATCAAAGAGCCATATCCGAAAAGGATATGGCTCAATGTTTCTACCACACAAACAGGCCGACAATCGCAGCACTTAATAAAGATACTGCAATTCCGCTTACGATCAGTTTCCACACGTTTCTCCCGATGACCGTTGATTTTTCTCCGTCAAGGATCGAATTGTACGTGCCGTAAATCATGCCGACCGTACTGAAGTTTGCAAAGGACGTCAGGAATGTCGTCGCCACCGCAACGGTGTGAGGCGGAAGGGATTTGAGATTGTTTTTCAAGTCAAGCATAGCAACAAACTCGTTCGTTGCTAATTTCATGCCCATCAGCTGAGCAACATACATCGCATCGTGCACTGGCAATCCAAGCAGGAATGCGAATGGACTGAACAGATAAGCAAAAATCGTCTGGATGGTCAGGCCGTGTACGAAAACGCCAAGAATGCCATTAACTGCTGACGTTAATGCGACATATCCGATCACCATTGCTAAAATAACGATAACCATGTTCATGCCGACAAGCATACTGTTAGAAATCGTAGAGAAAAAGTCTTTCTTCTCTTCTTTAGGCGGTGTATAGATGATATCTTCATCCTCCGGCACGTGAACAGGATTCAGCAGGTTTGCGATAATCAGCGCGTTTAAGCAGTTCAAAGGAATGGCTGTAAACAAGTATGTCGCAGGCACCATTGACAGATAAGATCCGATAATGGAGCCGCTGATGCTGCTCATGCTCATTAAGCCGAATGTGAGCAGGCGGTTGTTGCTTAAAACCGTTAGCTGCTGGCGGATAACCGCAAGTGCTTCGGTATTTCCCAGAAACATCATTTGAATAGAGAAAAAGCTTTCTAATTTCGGCAAGCGGGAAGCCTTTGAAATCACCCATCCGATTTTATCAATCAGCCAAGGCAAAATACCGAAATACGTTAAAATATCAAAGAATGTGACGATAAAGATAATTGGAAGAAGCGCACTAAAGAAAAAGTCTACTGTTTCATTCGCCATCACTGACGGAAAGGCAAACGCGATACCGTCACTGGCGCAAGCAATCAGCCAAGTGAAGAAATCACCGATTTTACCGATAGCCCAGCTTCCGACTTTTGTTCCCAGCATAAACCAAGTAATCAGCAATTCCAGAACAATTAACGTCATGATTGGGCGCCACTTGATTTTCTTTTTCTGCGGAGAACATAGGAATACAACTGCCATAATCACAATGAGACCGACAAGGTTTAGTAAAAAGTACATGATAGCAACTCCTATGAGGGTTATTATGGAAACAAAAAAAGCTCTTATTTTTCACAAATTCTGGAAGTGCAGAAAGTGTGAAAAATAAGAGCAAACAGAAAAGAACTTGTCCTTTTCAACTCGTTCAAATTTATTCAAACTTTCTTGTAGTCTAGTTTTTTACGGTTACTAGGTAGAAACAATCAGACCATATTACTGATCATATACAAGAATGTCTTTTTCTAAGATGATAGCAGTATTATATCCTTTCACTTTTTGAAAATCAACCTTTTTAACTATTTTCACAATAATAAAATTTATATTCTAAAATGAGAAAATAAAGGAAAAACATGCTGGATTGCTATGCTGATATGATGTTGGCGGGATACCAGCATGTCAGTACTGATTTTTCTTCACTATAAGGTTCCAGCTCCTGGATATTTGTTGTATGATGGAAACGGGGAAACCCATACAGCAGAAAGGGAGTTTTTTTCATGATTATCCAATTCATTCGTTATAGATAAT
Source organism: Bacillus sp. FSL W8-1202 (assembly GCF_038006165.1). Classification (NCBI taxonomy): domain Bacteria; kingdom Bacillati; phylum Bacillota; class Bacilli; order Caryophanales; family Bacillaceae; genus Bacillus; species Bacillus sp. FSL W8-1202. Next base: position 868,480 of record NZ_JBBOUR010000001.1, on the reverse strand, counting down.
GACAGGTGTAGACAAACTGCCAGACCTGGCCAATTTTTGAGATAGGCCTAGGTTTATTTGTCTATGCCTTTTTCATTTATCTAAAAATGAATGAATGAGGTGTTTTTATCATGAAGCGAACAGTTGATTTCAGCATGTTTCGATGCCCGCTCTGCGTTTCTTCTATGGATGCGGCATCAGGGAAAAGCTTGATTTGTACAGAACGAGGACATACATTTGATCTATCTCGGCACGGCTACGTGAACTTTCTGACGAAGCCGGTCAAAACCAGTTACGGTGCTGAGCTTTTTGAAGCGAGGAGCAGGCTGATTGGAGAATGTGGTTTTTTTGACCCGCTCCATGATGCGATTGCAGAACTCATCAGTCATCCCAAATCTGGTCATGAGGCATTCACCATCCTGGACAGCGGTTGCGGTGTGGGTTCTCATTTGAATGCGCTTTGCGGGTTTGATTATGCAGGGAAAGCAGCGATAGGATCCGGCATAGATCTTTCGAAGGATGGGATCTTAAAAGCTTCTAAGGCATTCAAAGATCAGATGTGGGCGGTTGCCGATGTGGCGCGTGCTCCTTTTCATGATCGCCAATTTGATGTTGTTCTGTCTATTTTTTCGCCGTCCAATTATGCAGAGTTTCATAGACTGCTGAAGAATGATGGCATGCTCGTAAAAGTAGTGCCGCGAAGCGACTATTTAATAGAATTAAGGCAATTTTTATATAATGATTCACCAAGGCGCACGTATTCCAATGCGGCAGCTGTTGAGCGTTTTACAGCAAATGCAGCACACAGCCGTCCTGTCAGGCTGCGCTATGTTAAAACGCTTGACCAGCAGGCGATCCACTGGCTTCTCAAGATGACGCCGCTTGCCTGGTCGGCGCCGAAAGATCGAGTCAGCCTGCTGAAAGAGATGAAATCAGCCGATATTACGGTTGATGTTGATATCCTAATAGGAATGAAATGAATGGCAGAGGAAAGCTCCGAAAAAAGGAGCTTTCCTTTTTTAATCGGAATAGTTGGCCCACGCTTCTCGTACATATGGAAAGGGGACGGAAACAGCCGATGCGGACAGGTTTATGTAAACGCTTTCTAGTTCGCGGAAACGGGGGATGTGTGTGTGGAACTGATCATCATTCTATTGGCGTTAGGTTTGCTGATGTTTACGGCGTATCGGGGATTTTCTGTCATATTGTTTGCGCCGATTTGCGCGTTATTCGCGGTGCTGCTGACAGATCCAAGCCATGTGCTTCCTTTTTTTTCATCAATTTTTATGGAGAAGATGGCGGGTTTTATTAAGCTGTATTTCCCAGTGTTTTTGCTCGGTGCCATTTTCGGAAAGGTCGTTGAAATGGCCGGGCTTGCGGCATCAATCGCGAAAACAATTGTCCGGCTTGTCGGGGCAAAAAGAGCGATACTTGCCATTGTGCTGATGGGTGCTGTCTTGACGTACAGCGGTGTCAGCCTGTTTGTTGTCGTATTTGCCGTATATCCTTTTGCGAAAAACATGTTCCAAGAAGCAAACATACCGAAACGCCTCATCCCGGGAACGATTGCTTTAGGGGCTTTTACGTTTACGATGGACGCACTTCCGGGAACGCCGCAAATCCAAAATGTCATTCCGACGTCGTTTTTCAAAACAGACATTTATGCCGCCCCTTGGCTGGGCTTGATGGGCGCAGTGATTGTGCTGGCAGCTGGGATGCTCTATTTGGAATCAAGGCGGAAAAAAGCGCAGGCATCTGGCGAAGGATATGGCGGTTTTGATTCGCAGAATGCTCCTGAATCGATTGAGTCCGCGGCTGAACCGGACAAAAGCCCGATTCGGCACGCGCTTGCCTTTGTCCCGCTTATTCTCGTCGGTGCAGTGAATAAATATTTCACCATTTACCTGCCAAAGTGGTATCCGAATGGATTTGATTTTTCTTCCATAGGATTAAAGGAGTTCGGCAGGCTTGATATTTCTTCAGCGGCTGCTATTTGGTCGGTGGAGATTGCTTTAGTGATTGGCATCATCACAACGATTTTATTTGATTGGAGAAGTGTGTTTGCCCAAATGAAGGAAGGGCTGAATGAAGGGATCGGCGGCGCCTTGCTGGCATCTATGAATACGGGTGCCGAGTACGGGTTCGGCGGCATTATCGCCGCGCTGCCGGGGTTTCATAAGCTGAGCAGCGGAATTTCACATACTTTTACCGATCCGCTTGTAAATGGCGCCGTTACAACAACTGCGCTGGCGGGAATCACCGGCTCGGCTTCAGGAGGAATGGGCATTGCGTTAAGCGCGATGTCAGAACAATACTTACAGGCGATTCAGGCTTACAATATTCCGCCAGAGGTGATGCATCGGGTCATTTCAATGGCATCAGGCGGGATGGACACACTGCCGCATAATGGCGCCGTTATCACGCTTCTGGCCGTGACGGGTTTGACCCACCGGCAATCCTATCGCGATATTTTTGCGATCACGCTCATTAAAACGGCTGCCGTATTTGCTGTGATCGCGATTTACAGCCTGACTGGTCTAGTGTAGAAGAAAACGAAAGGTGCATCAATATGGGAAAAGTGCTGTCATCAAGCAAGGAAGCTGCGAAACTGATTCATGATGGGGATACGCTGATCGCGGGAGGGTTTGGGCTGTGCGGCATCCCTGAACAGCTCATTTTGTCTATAAGAGATCAGGGAGTAAAGGATTTAACCGTTGTCAGCAATAACTGCGGAGTCGATGACTGGGGGCCTGGTTTGCTTCTGGCTAACAAGCAAATCAAGAAAATGATTGCTTCCTATGTCGGTGAAAATAAAATTTTTGAGCGGCAGTTTTTAAGCGGAGAGCTTGAGGTCGAGCTTGTTCCCCAAGGAACGCTCGCTGAGAGAATTCGTGCAGGCGGTGCAGGCATACCGGGATTTTATACGGCGACAGGCGTCGGCACCTCCATAGCCGAGGGAAAGGAACATAAAACATTCGGCGGCCGGACTTATGTGCTGGAGCGAGGCATTACCGGCGATGTGGCGATCGTCAAAGCGTGGAAAGCGGACACCATGGGCAATTTGGTTTTTAGGAAAACGGCGAGAAATTTCAATCCCATTGCCGCCATGGCAGGCAAGATCACGATTGCCGAGGCGGAAGAAATCGTGGAAGCAGGAGAGCTCGATCCAGATCACATCCATACGCCGGGAATATACGTACAGCATGTCGTGCTTGGCGCGAGCCAAGAAAAACGGATTGAAAAACGAACAGTTCAGCAAGCATCGGGAAAGGGTGAGGCCAAGTGAAGGAAGCGAGAAAACGAATGGTCAAACGGGCTGTACAAGAAATCAAGGACGGCATGAATGTGAATCTCGGGATTGGAATGCCGACGCTTGTCGCAAATGAGATACCCGATGGCGTTCACGTCATGCTTCAGTCGGAAAACGGCTTGCTCGGAATTGGCCCCTATCCTCTGGAAGGAATGGAAGACGCGGATTTGATCAATGCGGGAAAGGAAACGATCACTGAAGTGACCGGCGCCTCTTATTTTGACAGCGCTGAGTCATTTGCGATGATAAGAGGCGGGCATATCGATTTGGCTATTCTCGGCGGAATGGAGGTTTCGGAGCAGGGTGATTTGGCCAATTGGATGATCCCGGGCAAAATGGTAAAAGGGATGGGCGGCGCTATGGATCTCGTCAACGGGGCGAAACGGATCGTTGTCATCATGGAGCACGTCAATAAGCATGGTGAATCAAAGGTGAAAAAAACATGCTCCCTTCCGCTGACAGGCCAGAAAGTCGTACACAGGCTGATTACGGATTTGGCTGTATTTGATTTTGTGAACGGCCGCATGACACTGACGGAGCTTCAGGATGGTGTCACAATTGAAGAGGTTTATGAAAAAACAGAAGCTGATTTCGCTGTAAGCCAGTCTGTACTCAATTCTTAATGGGAAGGTGTTTGACATGAGAAAACAAGTCGCCTTGGTGACAGGGGCTGCCGGCGGAATCGGATTCGAAATGGCAAGAGAATTCGCCCGGGAAGGCGCCAGCGTCATCGTTTCAGACCTCCGTCCGGAAGCATGTGAACAAGCAGCCTCCAAGCTTGAAGAAGAAGGCTTTGACGCGGCGGCCATTCCGTATGATGTGACAAAGGAAGCGCAAGTTGGTGAATGTCATCCGAAAACGATACGGCCGCTTGGATATTTTGGTGAACAATGCCGGTATTCAGCACGTCGCTCCGATTGAAGAGTTTCCGACAGAGACCTTTGAACAGCTTATCAAGGTCATGCTGACGGCGCCCTTTATTGCAATGAAGCATGTTTTTCCGATCATGAAAAAACAGCAGTTTGGCAGAATCATTAATATCGCGTCTGTTAATGGATTAGTCGGCTTTGCAGGGAAATCCGCTTATAATAGCGCCAAGCATGGCGTCATTGGACTCACAAAAGTAGGGGCGCTGGAAGGCGCGCCCCACGGCATAACAGTCAATGCGCTCTGCCCGGGTTATGTCGATACCCAGCTTGTACGCAATCAGCTTAGCGATCTATCGAAAACTAGAAATGTCCCTTACGACTCTGTACTTGAACAAGTCATTTTTCCGCTTGTGCCGCAAAAGCGACTGCTTTCCGTCAAGGAAATTGCGGATTATGCCGTGTTTTTGGCAAGCGAGAAGGCGAAGGGCGTCACTGGGCAGGCTGTCGTCCTTGATGGGGGCTACACCGCACAATGACATAAAAAAACACACTTCCGCTAGGGAATCAAGTGTGTTTTTTCTTTGCTTATTTCCAAACATCATTAGCGATCTCAACCACATGGCGGAGCTTCGCCCATTGCTGTTCTTCAGTCAGCTTGTTGCCTTCCTCAGTTGAAGCAAATCCGCATTGAGGGCTGAGGCAAAGCTGGTCTAAGCTTACATAACGGGACGCTTCTTCGATACGGCGTTTCACGTCATCCGGATGTTCAAGCTCACCGAATTTAGATGTCACTAAGCCAAGAACAAGCTGAAGATCAGACCGTTTTACGTAACGGAGCGGCTCAAATCCGCCTGAGCGTGAATCATCATACTCTAAAAAAAGTCCGTCAAGATTCAAGCCGTCAAAGATGGTTTCGGCTGCTGCGTCATAGCCGCCTTCCGCTGTCCAAGTGGACTGGAAGTTGCCGCGGCAAATATGCATGGTTACCGTCAAGTCATCCGGGCGGTCTGCAATCGCGTCGTTAATCGATTGCGCAAACAGCTGGCGAAGCTCATCAGGCGTTGTTCCGAACGCTTCGATTTGTTTTAAGCCTTTTTCTGATAAGAAAACGGCCCACGCTGTATCATCAAGCTGGAGGTAGCGGCAGCCTCTGTCATAAAACGCTTGAATCGCTTTTTTATATGCTTTGGATACATCATGCTGGAAAAGGTGATAGTCGTTTTTGTATGCACCTTTTTCCAATTTTCCGCGGAAAAACAGCATATTCGGGCTTGGAATCGTCATCTTTGGCGTCGCGTCACCGGCAATGCTATGGAGAAATGAGTAATCTTCAAGCATTGGGTGAGTTGAAAAGTCGATATCACCTGTGACTTTAATGCCGCGTGCTTTTGTCTGTACGTTATGGAATTGAATGCCTTGCTCAGGAGTAAACGGCTCAACGCCATCTAAGTTTTCCAGGAAATCAAAGTGCCACCATGCTCTGCGGAATTCACCGTCTGTCACGACGTTCAGGCCGGTTTCCTTCTGTTTTTCCACAATGCGGATAATTTCATCGTTTTCGATCTGGCGAAGCTGCTCAGCCGTAATATCGCCGGCCGCTTTTTGCAGCCGCGCTTTTTTAACGGGCTCAGATCTCAACAGGCTTCCGACTTGATCCGCGCGAAACGGCGGTTTTTTTCTTTGAAGTGATTTTTGTTCTGCGGGTGTTGTTTGTTGTGACATGTTGTCCATTCCTTCTTTCCATTCAAATGTAAAAAAGCTCTTCCTTTGGATAAGGAAGAGCTTGCGTGACAATCTCAACCTTATCTTCAAGAGCAATCATTGCTCTAAAGGATTTAGCACCATTCTGTTAAACAGCGGTTGCCGGGTATCGCAGGGCCAGTCCCTCCACCTCTCTTGATAAGGAAAACCTTTTTATGAAATTTTCTGATAGTATCTATTATTCACACATTTTCTATTTCTGTCAATGATAGATTATCTCCACACATCGTTGGCAATGTCGATGACATGGCGAAGCTTTGCCCATTGCTGCTCCTCTGTCAGAAGGTTGCCTTCTTCTGTAGAGGCGAAACCGCACTGCGGGCTCAGGCATAGCTGGTCCAAGCTGACAAAACGCGCGGCTTCATTGATACGGCGTTTCACATCCTCAGGATTTTCAAGCTCGCCGTATTTCGATGTGATCAAGCCGAGCACAATTTGCAGATCCTTGCGCTTCACAAAACGGAGCGGATCAAAGTTTCCGGAGCGGTCATCATCGTATTCCAAGAAAAGGCCGTCAAGGTTTAAGCCGTCCAAAATCGTTTCCGCTACAGCGTCGTACCCTCCTGATGCCGCCCAGGTTGAGCGGAAGTTGCCGCGGCAAATGTGCATTGTGATCGTTAAATCGTCAGGCCGGTCTGCGACGGCATCGTTAATTGTTTTGGCAAATATGGCTGGCAATGTTTCTGGATCGCCGCCGAGCGCCCGGACAACCTCTCTGCCTTTTTCCTCAAAGAAGAGAGACCATGACGTATCATCGAGCTGGAGATAACGGCAGCCAGCATCATAGAAGGCTTTGATTGCTTTTTTGTACGCTTGGGCCAGATCATGAAAGTATTCCTCTTGATCGTCATAAATCCCTTTATCCGCCTTTTCGCCAAAAAACAGCATATTTGGGCTGGGAATGGTCAATTTTGGCGTCGCGTTACCAGCAATCTCATGTAAAAATTGATAATCAGCAAGCGCTGGGTGGCTCGTAAAATCGAGTTTTCCCGTCACTTTGATGCTGCGCGCTTTCGTTTTTGTGTTATGGAACTGAATTCCCTCAGCCGGGATGAACGGTTCCACACCGTCAAGTCCTTCCAGGAAGTCATAATGCCACCAGGAACGTCGGAATTCCCCGTCTGTTACCACATCGAGACCGATTTCTTTTTGTTTTTCCACGATGCGGGTGATCTCTTGATTTTCGATATCACGAAGCTGTTCCGCTGTCATCTCACCAGCCGCTTTTTTTTGCCGGGATTCCTTCACCGGAACGGAACGAAGCAAACTGCCGACATGATCGGCGCGGAAAGGTGCTTTGCGTTGTTTTTCTGTTTTTTGTCCTGCAACATTCGTTTGTTGAGCCATGTTATTCGCCTCTTTTCTGAAATATTGAGCATGTAAAAAGCTCTTCCTTTGTGTAAGGAAGAGCTTGAACGATCAAATCTCCGCCTCATCTGCAAGAACGCAATGTTCTTAAGGATTTAGCACCATTCTGTTTGAAACAGCGGTTGCCGGGTATCATAGGGCCAGTCCCTCCACCTCTCTTGATAAGGTACAACTTCATATTCAGATTTCAATTATCTTAATATTATTACTTTTGGATCAATTGTCAATGCTTTTTAGAAAATACTTTCATCTTCATCGTTATATAAAACCATATCAAGCACGATAGCGATGGCAGTGCAAATCAGAACATCTCCCTCGTTTGCAATCTGCAAGTGATAGGAATCACCCCAACTGAGCCACTTTTTGCTCACTGACATCCGGACATTTTCCCCGTCCGTCAGCTGGAATTCATCCCTCCATAAATCACCATCGATTTCCCAGTTAAGCCCGGAAATCACAAATTTCGGTTTGAAAAACGTTACTTTCTTCGTTACCTCACAAACTGTTTTCCCGCCAATTGAAATCTCATAGCGCGGCAATAAAGACATTAGTTTTTGTTCTATGGAAACGAGCGTTTTCCCAGATGAGTCTGTCATTTGTAATGAGTCTCCTAACGAGAAAAAACGCCCCTCCACCTTGAATGTTTCTTGTTCATCCCGGTCATAAATGTGAAATGCATCTTTAAATGAGAACATTTTTTGTTTCATAAATAACTCGATCATTGCTGAAGTCTCCTTTGGGTTTGCCTTGTATGAAATTACGGATAGGTGGCGAAAAGGTTTCAGGCTCTAAATCAAACCAATTTTAAAAGGCTGCGTGATTCAGCAGCCTTTTCGTTTGAAATATAGAATTAGGAAAGATGCATCCGGCGTTTTTGGCGGATGGCGTCAAGGTCGATTAGGTTGTTGTGATGAGGTGCGGCTGCTGGCAGAGGGCTTGTCTTTTGCGGTTTGCGGCGATTGTCCTTGCTGAAAGAAAAAAGAAGATAGCCGCATAATGCGATGATAATAAATAGGATCATATTACATACCTCCCAAAAAAAGTTTTGGTACTCTCTATTGTATGGATAAAATGCCAAAAAGTATTCAAAAAATTCTAAATCAATAAATAATAAGAAACTGTCCCTCTAAAACAGTATTACCTGATGACCTGAAAATAGTCTTGAATTACGCTGTTTGCTCTTGTTGATGATTGGTTCTATAGTTACTATCGACGATAAAATAAATTCCTTTATATAACTTTTAACCTAAGTTTTCGTAATTCAAATTGCCTGTTTTTGGGTGCTGTTTTCTTGCTTGTTTGGTTTATACCCTATTTTGCGGAATTGAACACAAAAAACCCAAATTTCGGAGCATTTGGGCGGTACGGGTGAATACGGATTGTATCTTGGGGATTTGAATGTTTTATTTGAAGAAGCGTTTGAACATTTTTCTGATTTTTTGAAATGGGCTGGATTTCTTTTGCATGTTAAGCGGCCTGGAAATGATCCATTTTTTCAAGAGACTCTTTGCAGCGATTGCATGTTTTGTCATTGTTTTTCCTCCTCATTTGTTGATACTTGTTTTACGGAGGACGTGTTTAAAATGTTTCATTTTCACACAAAAAAACCAGTCCTTTTTTGGACTGGCTTTTGGCATTAGGCTTGCGCTTCAAACTGCTTTGCAATCTCAACGATGACATTTACGGCTTTGACCATGTTATCAACTGAGATGTATTCAAATTTGCCGTGGAAGTTTTCCCCGCCTGTAAAGATGTTTGGCGTCGGAAGCCCCATGTAGGACAGCTGCGATCCGTCGGTGCCGCCGCGGATGGGAGAAATCTTCGGTTCGATGCCGAGGTTTTCCATCGCTTGCTTGGCGATGTTGACGATTTCGATGACAGGTTCAATTTTCTCTCTCATATTGTAGTATTGGTCGTTCATATCCAGCAGAATCCGGTCTTGCCCGTATTCGTTTTGAAGTTCTTCAACGGCACGCTTCATTGTTTCTTTTCTGTTTTGGAAATTCTCTTTGTCAAAGTCTCTGATAATGTAGTGGAGCTTTGTTTCCTCTACGTCTCCTTGAATCGACAGCAGGTGATAGAAGCCTTCATAGCCTTCCGTATATTCAGGCGCTTCGTCTGCCGGCAGCAGGCTGTTCAGCTTCATCGCGATTTTCGCAGAGTTGATCATTTTTCCTTTAGCTGTTCCGGGATGTACGTTGTTGCCTTTAATCGTAATTTTTGCGGCAGCGGCATTGAAGCTTTCATATTCAAGCTCGCCGAGCGGCCCGCCGTCAACCGTGTAGGCAAAGGAAGCATTGAACCGTTTCACATCAAATTTGTGCGGCCCTCTTCCGATTTCTTCATCAGGCGTAAAGGCGACTCTGATTGTGCCGTGCTTGATTTCAGGGTGTTTGATGAGGTAATCCATGGCTGTCATGATTTCAGCGATACCGGCCTTATTGTCTGCGCCGAGAAGGGTGGTGCCGTCTGTGGTGATGAGTGTATGGCCCTTATAGCCGGACAGCTCAGGGAATTGATCAGGTGACAGGGTGACCTGCAGCTTTTCGTTAAGAACGATGTCTTTTCCATCATAGCTTTCGATGATTTGCGGATTCACGTTTTTGCCGGTAAAGTCTGTAGCGGTGTCAACGTGAGCGAGAAAGCCGATTGTCGGCACGTCTTTTTCAGTATTGGAGGGAAGAGTTGCCATGACATAGCCGTTTTCATCAATGGCTGCATCCTGCATGCCGATGGACTTCAATTCATCAACGAGCATGTTTCCTAATGTCAATTGGCCGGGTGTGGAAGGACAAGTGTCAACGGATTCATCGGACTGTGTGTCGACTTTTACATATGTAGTAAACCGTTCAATGATTTCTTCTTTCATTTCCAATCATCTCCTTTGTCTTATTTTAGCATGGCGGGATGAGAGATTTCTATTGCACAATACCGTTTCGAATGGCAAAAACGACTGCCTGTGTCCGGTCTTGGGCATTGCATTTTTGCAGGATGCGGTGCACGTGGGTTTTCACAGTGCTTTCACTGACGAAAAGCTTTTCAGCAATATCCTCATTTCTCAGTCCGTAGGCCATTTGCTGAAGAACCTCAAGCTCTCTTTTGGTGAACGGCTCTGCCAGTTCTTCGGCATGGGGCTGTTGCTTCGCTCGAAATGTCTCACTGATAATTTTAGCAGCTGTGACTGTACGGAAAATCGCCTCGCCTCTCGCCGCAGCGCGAATCGCATCTATCAACTCCTCAGGAAGTGTATCCTTCAGCAGATAGCCGACTGCGCCCGCACGGATGCCTTCAAATACGTATTCTTCCGTGTCAATGGTGGTTAAAATGACTATCTTTGTATTTGGAAGTGCGGACATAATGTCTTTCGCCGCTTCGATGCCTGAGCAACGCGGCATCTGGACATCCATGAGGATGACATCGGGTTTTGTTTGTTTTGCGAGTGCTATAATATCGTGACCGTCGCCGGCCTCGCCAAAAACCGTCATATCCGGCTGTGCGTTGATGACGTAGCGGAAGCCTTCACGCACAAGCGGCTGATCATCGGCAAGCGCGACGCGTATTTTATCTTTGTTCATCTTTTTGCTCCTTATGCGTTGTCATGAGCGGCAATGACAGCTCAATTTTCAGGCCGCTCGGCTGTACGGCACTGAAAGTAAGGGAACCGCCTGCTTTTTCTGCGCGCTCTTTCATTCCTGTCAGGCCAAATCCATAAGTAAGGCTGCCGGTGAATTGTCCGTCGTCGGTGATTGTGACATAGAGATGGGACTTGTCATTAGAAATGACGGCCGCCGCATGAGAAGCGTCAGCGTGACGAATGATATTGGTCAGCGCTTCCTGCAAGATGCGGTAGATCGTTTCGCTCACGTTTGGAGGCCAAGACTCTTCTGACAGTCCGGCAGTATCTAAAGAAACGTGCAAGCCGCTCCGTTCCTCCACTTGATGAATGAGCCCCCGCAAAGCGGTAAGCCCCACCATCGATTCACTACGGCCCATTTGGTGAACAACAGACCGCACTTCTTGAAGACACTCCCTGGCGACACTCAGTACATTTTGAATGACTTTTTCTGAATCCTCCTTGCTGCTTTTAAGGATATAGGGAAGGGATTGAAGCTGAACAATCACAGAAGTCAGCTCGTGACCGATGCTGTCATGAATGTCGCGGGCAATTCTTGTACGTTCCTCAAGGACCGCGTACCTTAATGAAAGAACAGAAGCCTCCTGCAGCTCTGCATGCGCTTTCTGGAGTTCTTTATGAGCATGCTCCAGCTGCACATGCATTTTTGCCAATTCAGCATGATTCCGTTCAGCCTCCCTTCTCGCTTCTCGTCTGAAACGCATGGAGGAGAAGAGGACGTACAGACCGAGCATGATCGAGATGTTGCTGATGATGGTATTCAAGCTTCCCCCTTGTGAGGATAGGAGTAATATGTTGCCTCCAATTAAACATGCTGTGAAGATCAAAGACAGCCGTGCAGGGAGCTTTATGGCCGCATAAACCATTAAAAATACGAGTAAGAAAAAGGCGGCTCCCTGCTCTTGGCCGGAAACAGCCCAAAGAAAAACGGTCAGGAGCCAGAGTCCGATGAATATGCACAAACTAACAGCAGCGGAAGCCACATAGGGAATGATCCAAATGAATGCTAAGTATACCGCAAATACAAATGCTAACAAAATGGGATCAGCTTTGGCTGGGTGAGATAAAAATTGTATGCAATTCAAAATGAGAATAAGGCTCGGCACAAGCTTCTTGTAGTAGTGCCGAGCCGGAGTTTGTCCGTTCATGCTGATCCTTCTTTCGGTTATTGAATGGATACTTTGCCGTCGGTCAGCCGTCGGTATGCTTTGTAAAGCATGATGTTGCGTGCTGTGATGGTGCCGAGGGGAATGAAGAACATAGAATGAATAATGGCAATAAACATCTCGTTGCTCTCAGGCAGCCATGTTCTCGCGGCCATGCGCAAAGAAAGTATCACTAGAATGAGGATAACACTCCCAAGTGAGCCGCGTGAAGTGACCTTTCCGGTTTCCGGGTGAATCCGTACATTTACCATCTTCCCAATGCCAAACCCGCAGGCCAGCCCGATTAATAATAAAATGCCGCTGATCGCCACATGTAATACGGAATGAAAATACGCCGGCTGAAACGATGCTGATACGCCCCATAAGAGCAGCAGCGGAATGATCAGCAACTTCCCGGGTCTGACAGCTCTCTCTCGGTACATCGATAAAATAATAAGAATCAATACAATAAAAATATATGGGCTCATCGCCATGTCATCAAATCCTTTCTGCATTAAGCATAGCGAAAAAGGGAAAGAAAAACGTCAACCGGCAGATTGATTTTTCAGCTGCTATACTTGTTCGCGCTGCATAAAGGTATGAAAATGCTGATAATATATGAAAAAACTATTAATAAACGATTAAACTTCTTAAAAATGGATGTGGACCGGTTCTAAACACTATATAATGAAAACAGGTCATTTTTTAGGAGGGTTACATCATGGCAATACTTGTTACTGGCGGTGCCGGGTACATTGGCAGCCACACATGTGTTGAACTATTGAACAGCGGCTACGAGATTGTTGTTCTTGATAATCTGTCCAACAGTTCAGCTGAAGCGCTGAACCGTGTCAAGGAGATTACAGGAAAAGATTTAACGTTCTACGAAGCGGATTTATTGGACCGGGAAGCGGTAGATTCCGTTTTTGCTGAAAATGAAATCGAAGCTGTGATTCATTTTGCAGGGTTAAAAGCAGTCGGCGAATCTGTGGCGATTCCCCTCAAATATTATCATAACAATTTGACAGGAACGTTTATTTTATGCGAGGCCATGGAGAAATACGGCGTCAAGAAAATCGTATTCAGTTCATCTGCGACAGTATACGGCGTTCCGGAAACATCGCCGATTACGGAAGACTTTCCATTAGGCGCGACAAATCCTTATGGGCAGACAAAGCTCATGCTTGAACAAATATTGCGTGATTTGCATACAGCCGACAATGAGTGGAGCGTTGCGCTGCTTCGTTACTTTAACCCGTTCGGCGCGCATCCAAGCGGACGGATCGGTGAAGACCCGAACGGAATCCCAAATAACCTTATGCCGTATGTGGCACAGGTAGCAGTCGGGAAGCTCGAGCAATTAAGCGTATTCGGAAATGACTATCCGACAAAAGACGGGACAGGCGTACGCGATTATATTCACGTCGTTGATCTCGCAGAAGGCCACGTCAAGGCGCTGGAAAAAGTATTGAACACTACAGGAGCCGATGCATACAACCTTGGAACAGGCACAGGCTACAGCGTGCTTGAAATGGTCAAAGCCTTTGAAAAAGTGTCAGGGAAAGAGGTTCCGTACCGTTTTGCGGACCGCCGTCCGGGAGACATCGCCACATGCTTTGCAGATCCTGCGAAAGCCAAGCGGGAACTGGGCTGGGAAGCGAAACGCGGCCTTGAGGAAATGTGTGCTGATTCCTGGAGATGGCAGTCTTCTAATGTGAATGGGTATAAGAGTGCGGAATAAGAATGGAGGCCTTCTCAATAGAGAAGGCCTTTAAAGAACAAGGGTGCCTGAACAGGCACCCTTGTTAGCTGTTATTTGATTTTCACAATAACATCATTACTGAATTTTAGTTTCCAAGTGCCTTTTGCATAAGCTTCCTTGTCAACTTCAAATGCTTTTACACCTGTTACTTTAATATTAGGATTTAGATCACTCAAAATTTTAGAGTTATCAACTTTTGTCTCAGTTGCATAGTTTACAGAAGCATCAATATCAGAATCATAAGAAGTACCATCAGCATCAACTAATTTAACAGTTGGAATTGAAAAAGAACTTATTGGCTTTTTAGATACGTTTTTAATTGTATATTGAACAGCTACAATTGTACCACCATCAGATGCTTTCTTTTCAACATATTGAGTACCGACAGTATCTCTGTCCTCTACCCTCGTAACTGTCACTTCAGTTTTTTCAGTTTTTACAGTATCACCGATATTGTATGTTTTTTCAGTTTCTGCTTTGCTTCCGCTTGATGTTTTGGAAGTGGCTTCTGAACCGCCTCCGCCGCCAATCATATTACCGATAATAATGATGACAACAACTGCGAGAATAAACGTAATGATTTTATGTCGCATAAAAAAGTTACGTTGATCCTTACCGCAGTTAGGACATTTTTTTACACCCTTTGCAATTTCTTGACCGCAAGCTTTACAGGGTACTAGTTTTCCTGCCATTATATTTCCTCCTATGTAATAAAATGTACGAAACATATGTACTATAATGCCTATATTATTTCACTTAGTCAATATAAAATTATGAATTTATCATAATTATTATCATTTTATAGTTGAATTCACTTGTAAAATATATGCTTTTTTTCTTATCGGCTATATCTGTTCTTTTTTAATAGATAAATCGTTTTTTTCTTCCAGCTTATCTGATGAAAACTCCGCAAATACCCCTTGAACCAATTCGAACCGTCCCTTATAATGCTAATATTGGAAAGTGAAAAGGATATGATAAAAACAGTGGTTTTCTAGGGTTCCGCAATGCAAATTGGACTGTGACCGAGAGAAAACACATAGCAGTTTGGCTGTTATGACACGGTGGGATAAAAGCCCAGGAGTTTCTGCTCTTTTTCGAGAGCGTTCTCCTGGGTTTTTTTATTTGCTAGTAGAACAGAACAATGAAAAGGAGTGTTTTCGTGATGAAAAAGAGAATGCTGGATGTACTTATGCTTGTGATTGGCGCTTTTTTCTTCGCGCTTGCGGTTAATTTATTTGCGATTCCCAATGATCTTGGGGAAGGCGGAGTCACTGGGATTACGCTGATTTTGTATTATCTGTTTCAATGGTCTCCTGGTGTCACGAACTTTATCTTAAATGCGTTTTTGCTTTTAATCGGCTACAAGTTTCTGGATGGAAAAACAACGGTTTATACGATCATTGCGGTTGCGGCAAATTCGCTTTTTCTTCATCTGACACATGGGTGGAGCATTCCGTCTGATGAATTGATCATTAATACGATTTTCGCAGGTGTATTTGCGGGAGTCGGGATCGGCATGATTATCCGGGTCGGCGGGACGACGGCTGGTTCCGCGATTTTGGCCAGAATTGCTAATAAATATTTAGACTGGAATATCAGCTATGCACTCTTGTTTTTTGATTTAATCGTAGTATTTAGCTCTTATTTTATTATTGGTGCAGAAAAAATGATGTTTACGATCGTGATGCTGTATATTGGTACCAAAGTGATGGACTTCATTATTGAAGGTTTGAATACGAAAAAAGCGATTACGGTCATTTCAGAAAATAAGAGTGAGATTGCAGAGCAGGTAAATACCTTGATGGATCGGGGCGTGACGATTTTATCAGGGAAGGGAAATTATACGGGCCAATCAAAAGAGATTTTGTATATCGTCATTAACAAACAGGAGCTGTCTATGCTGAAAAAAATCATTAGAAGCTACGACAAAAAAGCGTTTGTGATCGTTCATGACGTACGCGATGTGTTTGGCGAAGGGTTTGTGGATATATCTAAATAAAGAAAAATCCCTCTGTACTTGAAGCAGAGGGATTTTTTCAATTAGAACGGATATTTGCGGTATTGCTTCTGTATCGAAATCCATTTGGTCACGGTAAATTCCTCGACGACCCACGGATTACCGAAGCGGCCGACACCGCTTGCTTTGTTTCCGCCAAAGGCAATATTCGGCGAATCATTGACGGACTGGTCGTTGACATGGGTCATGCCGCTGTCAATTTGCAGGGCGAACTTTTCGCCTTTTTCTAAATCAGAAGTGAAAACCGCAGAGCTGAGGCCGTATTCAGTATCATTTGCCATGTCAATCGCTTCCTGATCGCTGCCAGCTTTAATAATGGTTGCGATTGGGGCAAATAGCTCCGTTTGGGCAATTTTGCTGTTGTTGTGCGCACCGACAAAGACGTACGGCGTCAGCACGTTTCCGACGCGTTTTCCTTCAACCGCAAGCTCAATGCCGTCTGCCTTTGCCTGCTCAATGATCTCCAGCGCTTTCTCAATTTGGCGCTCGTTGATCAGCGGGCCGACAACGGTTTTCGGATCGGTTTGATCGCCGTACGGAAGCTGTTTGACACGGGCGGTGAATTTTTCTACAAACTCATCGTATACATCTTGATGAACGATGATCCTGTTGATAATCATACAGATTTGTCCCTGGTGAATAAATTTCCCGAAAATCGCGGCATCCACAGCACGATCGACATCAGCATCTGAAAGAACGGCAAATGGATTGTTGCCGCCGAGCTCAAGTGCCATTCGTTTGAAGGCACGCCCGGCGATTTCACCGATGTGGCGCCCGACTGCTGTTGACCCTGTAAAGCTGATTAATCTCGGGATTGGATTGGTGAGCATGCCGTCCCCGATTTCCTTTACATCCGTCAGCATGACGTTAAGGACACCGGCAGGAAGACCGGCGTGTTCAAACGCTTTCGCAATGATGGTCCCGCCGGAAAGAGCAGTTTGGATATCAGGCTTGTGAACAACGCTGTTACCCAGCGCAATTGCGGGTGCAATGGATCTCATGGATAGATTCATTGGAAAATTAAATGGAGAAATCGATGAAATGACACCAAGCGGAAGGCGGTAAATCTTATTGGTTTTCCCTTCAATGTTGGATGGAACCTCTTTGAAGCCGCCCAACTCGCCGGTATACGTCATGGCTTCATCTAAAATCGCAATCGTTTGTTCCAGCTCGATCGTTGATTTAATAATCGTTCCGCCAGTTTCGCGGGCAATCATCATAATGATGTCATCACGGTTTTCCTGTAAATAGCCGCGCGCTTTTTGCAGCACGGCTTTTCGGTCTTCCGTCGTGCTCTTGGCCCACTCTTTTTGGGCTTTCTGTGCAATGTCAAACGCATCCTCCAGCTGTTTGCCCGTTGCCAAAGATGTTGTTGTGATCACAGACTGGTCATACGGATTCAAAATGTCCTCCGTACGTCCGCTTTCTCCCCCAGTCCATTTTCCGTTGCAAACGAACGTTTTTACCCTTTCAGTGAAAGAGAAGCTGGAAGGCTGGCTTGAAGAGAAGCCTTACGTCTCAGCTATTGTCTATAAGAATCTGTCCCAAGCGGTTTTCGAGCTGTCTGATATAAACGCTGGCCGGTCATTATTAAGTGACTGTATCCGAAAGGGGTTGACCGTCACCCGCTTTGAACAGAAAACGGAGTCTCTAGAAGACGTCTATCTAAAGGTGGTGCACGCATGAAAGTGATGACGGCGCTATTGCAGAAGGAGTGGCTGGAAGGATGGAAAAGCGGCAAGCTGGTTTGGCTGCCGATTGCGATGATGATCGTCGGGCTGACACAGCCGCTGACCATTTATTATATGCCGGACATCATCGCACATGGAGGAAATCTTCCTGATGGCATGAAAATCAGTTTTACGGTGCCCTCCGGGTCTGAAGTGATGGTCAGCACGCTTTCTCAATTCAACACGCTTGGCATGGCTCTAATCATCTTTAGTGTGATGGTCAGCACGCTTTCTCAATTCAACACGCTTGGCATGGCTCTAATCATCTTTAGTGTGATGGGCTGTGTAGCCAATGAAAGAAATCAAGGGGTAACGGCGCTGATCATGTCACGGCCTGTGACGGCAGCCCATTATATCGTGAGTAAATGGCTCACCCAAAGTGTGATCGGCATTCTGTCGTTCGCAGCTGGATATGGGCTTGCGTATTATTACGTCCGGCTGCTGTTTGAGGACGCATCATTCAGCCGCTTTGCCGCAAGCCTTGGCCTTTACGCGCTTTGGGTGATATTTATTGTGACCGCCGGCCTTGCCGGAAGTACGATATTCCGGTCTGTCGGAGCAGCTGCGGCTTGCGGGATCGGGCTCACAGCAGCCGTTTCCTTTGCTGTTTCATTATTTCCAGATGGTGCGAAGTGGCTTCCGGCTGAGATTTGCAAGCAGGCGGAGCATATCCTTCTTCATGGAGAGCGGGCAGATTTTTTCGGATGGTCACTCACTTTCTCCATTCTGTGCATCATGCTTCTGGCCGTGTTTTCTGTGTGGCGCTTCCGGCGGTATGAAAGCTATTAATTGATCATGTTACGTTTTTGCGCGAGCATCACAAAAAAGGCGGCAAATGCCAGAGACCCGGCTCCATAAAAAACTCCCGCAAGCCCGACAAGCTGTGCGATTTTTCCGGCAAGAAGGGGCCCGAGGAAGATGCCTAGCGCATAAAATGATTGATAAAACCCCATCACTGACATTTTTAAACGGGCAGAACTGATTTCGACGACATGGCTTAGCAGCAGAGGAAAAACGAAGCCGAGCGCCAGTCCGATACAGGCGTGTGTGATGCAAACCGTGAACAATGCAGCTGAAAAAGGAACGTATAGCAAACAGACCCCGGTGACAGCGAAACTAATGAGCATCACGAAGTAAGCGATACGGCTTGTAAAGCGCAGAAACACAAAGCTTAATGTGGCGGCTGCGTGTGGGAGGAAAAAGGCGCTCATCACCCAAAGAAGCTCCGCGTCGCCCATTCCGAGCTGATTCATGTAAAGCGGCGTAAAACCAAACACTGTGATAAATAATACGGCATGGGCCGTCATAGACAGGATGGTGAAAAGCTTCAGCTTTGGCAGCCGCAATGTATCTTTGATGTACTGATTGACACGAATGGTGCCACGGTTTGCGGGAGGAGCAGACGGATCCTGAATAAAGCAGCAGATCACCAGACCTGCGGCAGAAGCTGCCAGCGCCATCCAAAAAGGAACCTGCCTCCCTAAATGGGCTGCGGCGAGCCCGCAGAACACAATGCTGGCAAACTGAGGCATGACGGTAAAAAACTGCATGATGCCCATTGCTTTTGATGCATTGCCATTGTTGAAATAATGTGCGTATAAAATGGTCGCCATCACCCACGTAGAAGCAGTGATTCCCGCGAAAAGCCGGGCGGCCAGCACGAAGAAGAAAGAATCAAACATCAGAAAAAGCAGGCTGCTGAGGACGGAAAAGCCGAACCCGGCAATTAACAATTGCTTGCGCAAGGAAAACAGGATGTCTGACAAAAGGCCGAGCGGGAATCGCAGAAGGATTTGCGTGACCCCGTAGCTGCCGAGAATGATGCCGATTGCGCCATATGAAAAGTGCAGATCCTCCAAATACAGACTGAATACAGGAACGTAAATATAGCCTGAAAACCAGAAACAAAATACCATGCATAAAAAAACGGCGTGATCTAAGGCGCCGATTGTTTTTTTCTGAGGAATCAAGTCCTGCTGTAATTCCATCGTATCTCTCCACCCCTTTCCTTCCAGTACAACACAATTGTTGAAAGCGTTTCAATAGAAAAATAAAAAAACAGGGCTTCAAAAAAAGCCCTGTTCGCTGTTGTTAATACGGATCAGATGGATGGCTCTCCTGTTCAGCCTGCTTTGCAGCCTGTTCCGTTTCAGTTGTGCCGATCGGCCCGTTGCTGTTGTTTTCGGAAACCTTTTTTAGCCCTTCTGCTACACGTTTTCCGTAGTCAGGATCAGCTTTTGTGAAATTCTCAATCATTTGATCCTGAATTTCTTTTCGGCACGTAGAAAGCGTATTCACCAAATTCGTAATCAATTCGTTCCGCTCAAATTCAGTAAATCTCCGGTACGTTTCTCCAGCCTGTCCGAAGTTGTTTGTTCTGTCAATCGCTTCACGCTTTACATCACCTTCGACATGCGGCGTATGGTCTTTTCCGTCCTGCTTCGCTTCCTTCAGCCCGCCCATAATGGATGGCTCATAGTTGACGTGCGGGTTTTGTCCTTCTGCTCTATCGACCCGATATTGCATCTGCCCGCCTTCCTGGTTGGTGGCGACATGCTTTTTCGGCGAGTTGATCGGAAGCTGCAGGTAATTTGCGCCTACACGGTAGCGCTGCGTATCAGAGTAGGCAAACGTACGCCCCTGGAGCAATTTGTCGTCTGAAAAATCAAGCCCGTCGACAAGCACCCCCGTTCCAAATGAAGCTTGCTCCACTTCCGCATGGTAGTTTTCCGGATTTTTGTTCAGAACCAATTTGCCGATCGGTTTCCATGGAAAATCGTCTTTATACCACAGTTTTGTCGGATCAAGAGGATCAAAGTCCAGTTCAGGATGCTCATCATCGCTCATGATTTGTGCATACACTTCCCACTCTGGATAATCGCCATTTTCAATCGCGTCATATAAATCCTGTGTGGCATGGTTAAAGTTTTTCCCTTGAATCTCTTCTGCTTCCTTCTGTGTCAGGTTGCGGATGCCCTGCTTCGGTTCAAAATGGTATTTCACGAGAACGGCCTTGCCCTCCTCATTCACCCATTTATAGGCATGTACGCCTGAACCCTGCATTTGCCGGTAGTTGGCCGGAATGCCCCAAGGCGAAAACAAGAAGGTGATCATGTGTGTCGCTTCAGGAGATTGAGAAATGAAATCGAAGATACGTTCACCATCCTGGATGTTTGTCACTGGATCAGGCTGAAATGCGTGTACAAGATCCGGAAATTTCAGCGGGTCGCGGATAAAAAAGATTTTCAGGTTGTTTCCGACCAAATCCCAGTTTCCGTCTTCTGTATATAGCTTTACAGCAAAACCGCGCGGGTCTCTCAATGTTTCAGGCGAGTGTTTTCCATGATTCACAGTTGAAAAACGGACAAATGCCGGTGTTTTCTTGCCTTTTTCCTGAAAGAGCTTGGCCCTTGTGTATGTTGAAATCGGTTCGTCTCCGAAGCTTCCGTACGCTTCAAAATACCCGTGTGCACCTGCTCCCCTGGCATGAACAACCCGCTCAGGGATGCGTTCCCGGTCGAAGTGGCTGATCTTTTCGAGAAAATCATAGTTCTCAAGTGTTGTAGGCCCTCTATTCCCGACGGTTCTCACATTCTGGTTGTCAGTAACAGGATGCCCCTGCCTATTCGTTAAGGTATCCTCTGACTCGTTTTTCCCGGATGTCTTATGGGAAAGCGCTTCCTCGCTTCCTTGGGCATTTGTTTGGTGCTGCTTGTTTTGATGATCATCTTTCAATGGTTGGCCCTCCTTTTTTGAACGGTAACAATATTCCCTGAATGGAAAGATTTTAAAACAGCCGTTTTTTTTGATCTGCTTCGGGAATGGTACAATGTACAAAAATCGGTAAAAGGAGAGGTCGATTCGTGACGAGAGAAAAAAATCCGCTGCCCATCACGTTTTATCAAAAAACCGCTCTTGAGCTTGCCCCATCGCTTCTGGGCTGCCTTCTTGTAAAAGAAACAGACGAAGGCACAGCGTCAGGCTATATTGTGGAAACAGAGGCCTATATGGGGGCTGGAGACAGAGCGGCCCACAGCTTTAACAACCGCCGGACGAAGCGGACTGAGATCATGTTTGCAGAAGCTGGGCGGGTATATACATACGTGATGCACACCCATACATTGCTGAATGTCGTTGCCGCGGAAGAGGATGTCCCGCAAGCGGTATTAATCAGGGCGATTGAGCCGCATGAAGGCCAGCTGTTAATGGAGGAGAGAAGGCCGGGCAGGAGTCCGAGGGAATGGACAAACGGACCAGGAAAGCTGACGAAAGCGCTTGGCGTCACGATGAATGACTACGGACGCTGGATCACGGAACAGCCGCTTTACATCGAAAGCGGGTACACACCGGAAGCAATTTCAACCGGCCCGCGCATCGGCATTGACAACAGCGGGGAGGCACGCGATTATCCATGGCGTTTCTGGGTGACGGGAAACAGGTACGTGTCGCGTTAGCATGTTTAAGGAAGAGGCAATCAGGGGAATGGTTGAGAAAAAAGAAGGGAGAATCGGAGCTTTGAAAAAGATGATCAAAACCGTTATCAAATGGGCGCCGGTCATTTACCCGATTGTTCGAAAAATCATGAAGGACCGCAAGGCGTCTAAACAAAAGAATATGTCCGCATCTAGAACAGCCGGCTGACCCCGGCTGTTTTTTTATAGGTCAGTTTTCCCTCTAGTCCTCCGGATGCTCATTGACTTGCCATTCTCTCCATTATAGAATTTATATACATTTCGCATCCCTTCATCATCCTTTCTGCCTATTCACTGAATCCCTGCATCTACTAGATAGGAGGTTTTTCTCATGCTTCATGGGCGACTTCGTGATATTCTGCGCTTGCTGATGGCGGCTGAAGCCCCGGTGACAAGTTCGTTTTTTGCCGCGCAATTAAACGTAACGACGCGGACAGTCCGCAATGATATAAAGGAACTGCAAGGTGTGCTAAGCGGCCACGGTGCCTTTGTACAATCTGTAAGAGGCTCCGGCTACAAGCTCCGCATTGATGACGAGCAAGTATTCAGAACACTGCTGCAAGATGTATTTCAGCAAAAAAAGGGCCTGCCGGTATTGCCGGAGGAGAGAATGGCCTATCTTATGAAACGTCTGCTGCTGGCGGACCATTATCTCAAGCTCGATGAACTTGCTGAAGAACTATTTATCTCAAAATCTACACTCCAAACGGATTTAAAGGAAGTAAAGAAACGTCTGCTGCCTTACCGCATCGTCATGGAAACACGTCCGAATTACGGCTTCAAGCTGCGCGGGGACGAGGTGCAGATGAGGTACTGCATGGCGGAGTACATTGTTGATGAAAGAGAAATGGAGATAGATGTTTTGAATGAAAAGGCTGATATTTTGCCAAAAGAAGAAATTGAGATCATCCGTTCCGCCATCTTGAAAAAAATGAAAAACGACCGCATCCCTCTGTCCAACATGGGACTGAATAACCTCATTATCCATATCGCGATCTCCTGTAAACGGATCAGAACGGAAAACTATGTATCTCTTTTCCCGAAAGATATGGATCATATCCTGCATCAAAAGGAGTACCAGGCTGCAGAAGCCATCGTAAAAGAGCTGGAATCAGCGCTTGCCGTTACATTTCCGAAAGACGAGACGGCCTACATCACCATGCATCTCCTTGGCACAAAACGAATGACACAATCACAATGCGGAGAGGACACATTTTCAATAGAAGAGGAAACCGATCAGCTGACACTTGCCATGATCAAAGCTGTTGATCGTGAACTGAAGCTTGGCATCCTGCATGACAAAGAGCTGAAAATCGGCTTGGCCCTGCATATGAAGCCGGCGATCACCCGCAACCGATACGGCATGAATCTTCGGAATCCGATGCTGGCAGCGATCAAGGAACATTATCCACTCGCTTTTGAAGCCGGGATCATTGCCGGAATCGTGATAAAGGAACAAACGGATATTGAGATTCATGAAAACGAAATTGGATATTTGGCTCTCCACTTTGGCGCCGCGATTGAACGAAAAAAAACAGAAAGCCCGCCGAAACGCTGTATCATTGTATGCGCATCGGGAGCCGGAAGCGCCCAGCTTCTGCGCGAAAAACTGCGTTCCCATTTCGGCAAGCGGCTCGATATTCTTGGAACGGCTGAGTATTATAGTCTTGATCAAATGTCCTACGAATCAATTGATTTTGTCATCAGCACCATTCCGATTAAAAAAGAGCTCCCTGTACCAGTACTGAAGGTTAACACCATCTTAGGCGGAACTGACTTTACAAAAATAGAATCTATTCTGAGTGATGAAAAGGAAAAAGCCAATCGCTACCTAAAAAAAGAACTCGTTTTTTTTCAGGAGGATCTGCGCTCAAAAGAAGAAGTGATTCAATTTTTAGGGCAGAAAGCGGTCGAATGCGGCTTTGCCGATGAAGAAATCATAGATTCCATTTTTGAAAGAGAAGACATGTCGCCAACGTGTTTTGGCAATCTTGTTGCCATCCCGCACCCGCTTGTTCCGCAGACGAAAACAACGTTTTGGGCCGTTTGTACGCTCAAAAAACCGATCGATTGGGAGAGTCAGCGAGTTCAATTTGTCTGTCTGCTTTGTGTCGAAAAGGAGAACAAAGCGGATTTGCAAAGCATGTATAAACTGCTTGGCAGCATTTTGGATGACCCGGCGGCGGTAAACCAGCTGATCAAATGCCGTTCATATCAAGAGCTTTCGGATGTGTTTGACCAAAAAATGCTGAGCTGACAGCCTGTATATACCTTTTTTCCGTTGCCTGCGGAAAAACCCTGAGTGTTTATGAAAGCGATTTCATAATATGATGATAGCAACAGCAGGACATTACAAAATTGATCAAACTTTAGGGGGTCTTTTACATGAATATATTACTCGTTTGTGCAGCAGGCATGTCTACTAGCTTACTGGTGAGCAAGATGGAAAAAAGTGCGCAGGAACAGGGAAAAGACTATACCATTTGGGCAGTTTCAGGCGATTCTGTACAAAATCATATCGATAAAGCGGATGTATTGCTTCTTGGTCCGCAAGTCCGTTACATGCTTCCGCAGCTCAAAAAATTAGGAGAGTCAAAGGGGGTTCCGGTAGACGTCATTAATACCGTCCATTATGGCACGTGCAATGGGGCGGAAGTGCTGAAATCAGCTGAACAGCTTGGACATGTGTCATAGAGAGGGGCGGGCTATGTGAATAAAGTCAATCAGATCTTAGAAGAAAAGGTCATGCCTATAGCGGGAAGAATTGCGGGACAGCGTCATTTGCAGGCGCTGCGTGATGGTATCATCCTCACGATGCCCCTGATTATCATCGGTTCCTTTTTCCTCATCATTGGCAACCTCCCGATCCCGGGATACGCTGAGTTTATGGCAAAAACGTTTGGCAGCTCCTGGTCTGAAAAACTGGCCTACCCAGTCGACGCGACCTTTGAAATTATGGGTCTTGTCGCCGCGTTCGGCATCGCCTACCGGCTCGCCGAGAAATACGGCGTTGATGCCTTGTCGGCCGGAGCCATTTCCCTTGCGGCATTTTTATTAGCAACACCTTATCAAGTGCCGTTTATGCCGGATGGCGCGACGAAAGAAATCATGGTTGGCGGCGGGATTCCGCTTTCGCTCATGGGAAGCAAAGGCCTGTTTGTCGCCATGATTATCGCAATGGTGTCCACAGAGATTTACCGCCTCATTATCCAGCGCAATTTAGTCTTCAAAATGCCGGACGGTGTTCCGCCGGCGGTAAGCAAGTCATTTGTCGCGTTAATCCCCGGCTTTGCCGTCATCTTCCTGATTTGGGCAGCCCGGCTGATTGTTGAAGCGACACCGTTTGAAAGCCTTCATAATATTGTAAGCGTTTTATTGGGGACTCCGCTTTCCATTCTGGGAGGAAGCCTTGGAGGAAGCCTTGTCGCCGAAGCCGTCAAAATGCTTTTATGGGCCTGCGGCCTTCACGTTGCAAACATTGTCGGCGGCGTCATGGCACCGATTTGGTACGGCGCAATGGATGCCAACCGGATCGCATTCCAAGCCGGTGAGGAGCTTCCTAAGATTTTCACCCAGCAATTTTTCGATATCTGGGTCAATATTGGCGGAAGCGGCGCCACATTGGCACTGGTTGTCACGATGTTCCTGCGCGCCCGAAGCAAACAAATGAAGCAGCTCGGGAAGCTTGCGGTCGGCCCGGCCATCTTCAATATTAACGAACCGATTATATTCGGAATGCCGATCGTCATGAACCCAATGCTCTTACTTCCGTTTATCATCACACCGCTTGTCACAGTGACACTTACGTACATCGGAATGAGCACCGGCCTTGTCGCAAAACCGGCGGGTATCGCAGTGCCGTGGACCATGCCGCCGATCTTTTCAGGCTACTTGGCGACAGGAGGAAAAGTCTCAGGCGCGGTCATGCAAGCCATTAATATCGCCGTGTCCTTTGTTGTCTACTATCCATTCTTCAGAATGTGGGATAAGCAGAAGCTGAAAGAAGAAAACGATCTGGAGCTGGTCCAAACGCCTGCAGCATCAGATGACAAAGAAGCGGCTCTGTAGAGAAAGGAAGTGAATCGTGTGAATGAGGAAATGGAACAAATCATTTTTCAAATCATCCTTCACGGAGGAAACGGTAGGAGCTCCGCAATGGAGGCCATTGCCGCTGCGAAAAGCGGTGACGCAGAAGAAGCGCGGAAAAAGCTTCAAGACGCTGCTGAAGAATTGTCAAAAGCCCATCATTATCAGACAGAGCTGATCCAAAATGAAGCGGGCGGAGAAAAGACGGAAATGACGCTTCTGATGGTTCATGCACAGGATCATTTAATGAATGCAATGACAGTGAAGGATATGGCTGCAGAGATCATTGAGTTATATGAAAAAATCACCGAGCAAAGGGGAGCAAGCATATGACAAAAGGATTGAAGATTGTAACGATTGGCGGAGGTTCAAGCTATACGCCCGAGCTAGTGGAAGGGTTTATTAAACGGTATGATGAGCTGCCTGTGCGCGAATTATGGCTCGTCGATATCCCTGAGGGCGAAGAAAAGCTGAATATTGTCGGCACACTCGCCAAACGGATGGTTGAAAAAGCTGGCGTCCCGATCGACATTCATCTTACGCTCGACCGGAGAAAAGCGCTGAAAGACGCAGACTTTGTCACGACCCAATTCCGTGTCGGACTTTTGCAGGCAAGAGCAAAGGATGAGCGCATTCCGCTAAAATACGGAGTGATTGGCCAGGAAACAAACGGCCCGGGAGGCCTGTTTAAAGGATTGCGCACAATTCCGGTCATCCTTGAGATCGCAAAGGACATAGAAGAGCTTTGCCCGAACGCTTGGCTTGTTAACTTCACAAACCCTGCCGGCATGGTAACAGAAGCCTTGCTTCGCTACTCCAACCTGAAGAAAGTCGTCGGTCTCTGTAATGTTCCAATCGGCATCAAAATGGGCGTAGCCAAAGCGCTTGATGTAGATGTGGACCGCGTAGAAGTCCAATTCGCCGGACTGAACCATATGGTATTTGGGCTGGATGTTTTCTTGGACGGCGTAAGTGTGAAGGAGCAAGTCATCGAGGCGATGGGCAACCCGAAAAACGCGATGACAATGAAAAATATCTCAGGCGCCGAATGGGAACCGGATTTCTTAAAAGCGCTCAATGTCATCCCTTGCGGCTATCACCGTTACTATTTCAAAACAAAAGAGATGCTGGAGCACGAACTGGAAGCATCACAAACGGAGGGCACCCGCGCAGAAGTCGTACAGAAGGTCGAAAAAGAGCTGTTCGAGCTTTATAAAGATCCGAACCTTGCGATCAAACCGCCGCAGCTGGAAAAACGGGGCGGAGCTTACTACAGTGATGCAGCATGTAACTTAATCAGCTCCATTTATAATGATAAACATGACATTCAGCCGGTGAACACGATCAATAATGGTGCAATAGCGAGCATTCCAGACGATTCCGCAGTTGAAGTGAACTGTGTGATGACGAAAACTGGCCCTAAGCCAATTGCTGTCGGCGACTTGCCGGTGTCTGTCCGTGGCCTCGTCCAGCAAATCAAATCCTTTGAACGTGTCGCGGCAGAAGCGGCAGTTACAGGTGACTACCAAACTGCACTCCTTGCCATGACGATTAACCCGCTTGTCCCGTCCAATACTGTGGCCAAACAGATTTTAGATGAAATGCTGGAGGCGCACAAAGCGTATCTGCCGCAGTTTTTCAACAAAATTGAAGCGTAAAAAAAGCCGGCCTGTAATGGGCCGGCTTTTTTCTTACTTGCTTTCAGTCAGCGCTGCGACTTCGGTCGTCCATCCGAATTCGTCTGCGACAGCGCCTTTTTGAATGCCTGTAATCGTGTCATATAGTTTTTTTGCGATTTCTCCTGTTTCACCGTTGTTGATCGAAAGTGTTTCATCCTGCCAGATCAGCTCGCCGACTGGGGAAATAACAGCTGCTGTACCTGTTCCGAAGGCTTCTTCCAGGATGCCGTCTTTATGGGCTTGGATGACCTCATCGATCGCAATTTTTCGTTCTGAAACTTGAAGGCCCCAATGCTTAAGCAAGGCGATGACTGAATTGCGCGTAATGCCTTCCAGGATGCTCCCGTTCAGCATCGGTGTTACGATTTCACCGTTGATTTTGAAGAAGATGTTCATGCTTCCGACTTCTTCGATGTATTTCTTCTCAATGCCGTCCAGCCAGAGCACTTGGGAAAATCCTTTCTCTTCGGCGACCTGCTGCGCTTTTAAGCTTGAAGCATAGTTTCCTGCGGTTTTGGCATTTCCTGTTCCGCCTTTTACCGCACGGACAAATTCACTTTCAACAGCGATTTTGACCGGCTTAATGCCTTCTTTGTAATAAGAGCCGACCGGAGAAAGAATGATCAAGAGCTTATACGTATGAGATGCCGCAACACCAAGGAAAGGCTCGGTTGCGATGATGAACGGACGGATGTAAAGGGACGTGCCCTCCGCATTTGGAATCCAGTCTTTATCAATTGCGACAAGCTGCTTTAAGCCTTCAAGAACCTGTTCTTCATCAATTTGCGGGATGCAGAGGCGGTCGTTTGATTGATTCAGGCGTTCCATATTTTTTTCCGGTCTGAAAAGCAGAACATGGTCATCCTCTGACACGTAAGCCTTTAACCCTTCAAACACGGTTTGGCCGTAGTGATAGACCATTGCGGCCGGATCCATTGATAAGGGCTGATAAGGAATGATTCTTGGATCGTACCAACCTTTATCTGCCGCATAGTCCATTACAAACATGTGGTCTGTAAACACTCTTCCGAACGAAAGCTGATTTGGGTCTGGTTTCGGTTTTTTTGTTGATGTCAATTCAACGCGAATCGTTTGTTTAGTCATGGTCAATCTCCCTGCTGTTAAATTGTTTATATTATCAAACTTATTTGAAAATAATTATATTCTATTGTATACCTTCAACAAATAATCGCAATAGGTTTGCTCAAATTTGTAAGAAATTCATATGAAAAAAGCAGGAGAAATTAATTCTCCTCAGCTTGTAGAGAAAACGATGTTTTTTCTACAAGCTTTTTTGTTTTATACTGTTTCTTTAGATATTCACCAGGTTTCAGATGCAGAAAAAGCGCTCCCACATGCCTAGCCTTGCTTGGCTAGGTATGTGGCAATCTTCTTCATGTTCTGGCATGCGGCTGTGAGGAGAACTTGTTCACTCACATTTCGTTTTCCCCTCAACCTGCAATAGCGAAGCCCATGCAGCTGTTTTGAATCTGCAAAGCTTCGCTCTATTTTTTCTTTTCTTTTTTTGTAGAGGTTTTTTCCTGAAACAGACAAGCGATTTTGTCTGACCTTTTCTTTATGATCTTCCCATACATGTCGAGTAATCACTTTCTGCCGATTCTTTGATTTTGTACAGTTTTCAAGCAGTGGGCATGAGGAACATATTTCAGGATTTGATTTATATGACCGGTAGCCTTTTCGGTCAGTTGTTGAGTATGTAAGTGTTTGGTGATTTGGACAAATGTATCTGTCTTGTTCACTGTCATAATGAAATTTCCATTTTGGAAACAAGCCTCGGATAGGGTGATAACGTCTATGTGCGATGACACCAAAGATTTGGCGGTCAGATAATCCTTTACAGATCGGAGTCGTTAAATATCCGGAATCAAGGGCGACGGCTTCTACTTGAAAACCAAATCGTGCGATTTGGTGGTCTAATCGGTCAAGATAAGGCACAGAATCATGGACATTTCCAGGTGTGACGTAGGCATCGGTGATAATGTTGTATTTCATATCTGTTGTGCGGTGATCTAAATAGAAAAAACCTTCTGGTTTGTTTTCACGATACAGATAGCCACTTTCCGGATCGGTTGTACTGTGGCGGATCTCTTTTTCAGCTTTCACCTCCTCTTTGGCTGTTAATGGTTTTTTTCCGTGTTCCTCCCGATCCTCTTGAATGGCTTCATTTAAATCCTTGATATAGTTTTGGGTATCCTGCGCAATTGTTTTTCTTGTGTATTTATGCTTGTTGGCATTGGCTTTAAGGTGTGTGGAGTCGGTGAATAGGACTCGTCCGCCCACCATGTCATGATTGATGGCCTGAAGAACGATCTCATCAAAAATGTCTTGGAAGATGGTTGTATCTTTAAAGCGTGTGCGTCTGTTCCAGCTGATGGTGGAGTGGTGTGGAACCGGGTCGTTTATGTTCAATCCGAGAAACCATCTGTACGCCATATTGTAGTAAATTTCTTTTTCAAGCTGTCTTTCTGAACGGATACCATAGAGGTATCCGATAAACATCATTTTAAATAAAATAAGCGGATCAAGTGAGGGGCGGCCTTTGTTTTCACTGTAGTAAGGTTTCACCTTTTCAATGATGAAAGAGAAGTCTATGTGTTTATCAATTTTCCGAAGCAGGTGATCCTCTTCAACGAGTTGGTCAAGCAGAACAAATTCGGCTGTGTTTTGAGAAGAGTTTCTTGTGTGGAACATGAGAAAGACACCGTCCTTTTAAGTCTTTCTTTTATTTTATTACAGAAGAATGGATATTTTAAGGAAAAATAAAGGCTGACGAGATTTTCTCGACAGCCTGAGGAGAAATTAATTCTCCTGCGTGTTCATTTGCTCGAATAACCTGTCATAATCGGCGCGAGTGGCATCACGAAGACCTTCAACACGTTCATTTGTAATCTCCTGTTTGCCTTCCTTCAAGCCGTCCAAGAAATATTGAACATATTCTTCAGATGAAATGCCCCGGTACGTCAGGCCTTGTTTATCGCGTGATTTTTGGTTTAAGCCCGTGTCCACCATAGGCGGTGCCATTTCAATCACTTCCACGCTCGTGTCGCGGAGCTGGTGTCTGAGCGTAAGCGAGAACGAGTGAAGTGCCGCTTTTGTTGCGCAGTACACCGGATAAACAGCTAACGGGTTAAACGCAAGCCCGGATGTGACCTGAACGATTGCCGCTTCAGGCTGCTTCATCAAATGAGGTGTGAAAAGGGCGGATAAATGGACAGGCGCTTGGAAATTAAGTTCAATTTCATCACCGTCCACAAAAAGATCCTCTGTCCCTTTTTAAAGTCAATTTCCTTTTGAATGCCGGCGTTGTTGACGAGAACATTCAAGTTCGGATATTCCTTTAAAGCCCATTCATACAATGCTTCCCGCTGCGAACGGTCTGCAACATCACATTGCTTTGTATGGATGTTTGGGAGCTGCTGCTTCGCTTCTGCAAGACGTGCTTCGCTGCGCCCGCAAATGATAACTTCATTGCCGAGCTCCAGCAGGCGCTTGGCCAGTTCAAGCCCGATGCCAGCAGAACCCCCTGTGATTAAAACCGTATTGCCTGTCATCTTCATTGGATGTAACACTTCTTAATTAAGTTGGCTGTGATTCCTTTACTATTTCAAATCTTAGCAGGAAATATGCAGCCGCGTCCTATGAGATGCTCAGGATGAAGTGACTTTTCCGGTTTTATAAAATTCGTCAATTGCTTTATCGACATACACCCAGCCTTTCCAGCCGATGTGAATGGTGTCTTTCATGAAATACGGGTCATATTCATGCCCTGAGAAATCAGCAACCTGGAAACCCTTCGCTCTGATTTGTTTATTTACCTTTTTGTAATAGTCAGTGCGTCCTTTTTTCGGGAAGCCCGTGTAATCGTACCATTTCCCGTTAACAGGAATGGTGACAAACATAGGCTCTGCGCCCGCATCCTTCAGGATATCGAGCATCATTTCAAAGTCGCCATATTCCGGTGACACCGCATACGATCTTCCTTTGTTTTTCCCTTTCAGCTTAGGCACTTTCGGCTTCAGCTTTTTATAGACAGGGTTGTCGATGTGAAAATCGTTAGAACCGGAGTGGCGTTTGCCCGATTGATCCGCTAGTTTATTCAATTCAGACCATGACTTATCCTTTACTGACTGCGAGATATAGCGCTTTGGCCCGGATGATTCTGTCGTTGAATAATACAGATCTTTCTTTTCCAGCATGCTGTAATACACTTTCGCCGCCGGCTTCAGCGCGTTCACTTTCCACGTCTGGCCGTTTACCATTGCTTTGTACAGCTCAGAAAGAATGGCATCGTTTTGCACAGCCTTAAAGCGAAGCATGCGTTTCATCATTTTCTTTTTAATTTCAGGGTCGATCTGATCGTTAAATGCCAAATCAAGCCCTTGCAGCGCAGAATAGTTCGGCGCGAAATGCTGTTCATCAGACCCGCGCTTAATAAACCATTGCGGAGACACGATGAATACGATTTTTTTGCCCTTCAGCTGATCCATATGGGCAGCGAAGTTTAAAGAATGAATCAATGACTGGGATCCGCCTTTGCCGACAAGGTATGGCGTGAATCCCTCATTGTTTACCTGAAAATAATTAGATGGGTGGAACTCGTCCAGCCGAGAAAGCTCAGAAGACCCGTAAATCGGAAGATATGTCGGATCTTTGAGCATCTGATCTTGTAAATATAGCCCTTGAAACATACTCGGATTCAAGGCTGTTGCTGACTCTTTCACACGCTTATCGGTGATGAAGCCTGTCAGCCATGAAGATGGAATTGCGATGGCGCCTGCGAATAGAATAAACGCCAAAATAATTGGACCGAAAAAACGCTTTTTCATTATTTCAACTCAGACAGCTGATTTACAATGTTGTTAGGTGTATTCCAAACGTCCCGGTCAAATTCAGTGATCGGCACTAAAATATCAAAACGGTTTTCAATCGCAAGCAGCAATTCTACTGTTCCAAAAGAATCAAGCAAACCTTCTTCAAAAATTTCAATATCAGGATTTTCCTTTACGATGTCATCCTGGCAAACCTCTGCTAAAACGTCTAATACCTCTTGTTTAAAATCCATAGCTTTCTAATCTCCTTTAATGGTGGTGATGAAATGGTTTTCCTGAGAAAATATAAAACCCGAAGCAAACGAAATGGAATGTGATCACAATAGCGAAAATGGTTGTCCAGCGGTTGGACGGCAGCCATTTATATTTCTTATTCCACTTCTCGAAAAAGTTGTAACACGTCATCAGAACGGCGTGATAGAGGCCGTAAATGATATATTGCGGCGCGAGCCCGTGCCAAACCCCCATCAGCATAAACAGCAGGAAATACCCGATGTTTGAGACGGCCATACGGTTTTTGATCCACTTTTTCTTAGTCATCCAAAATACGAATCTCATAAACACATAATCTCTGAACCAAAATGACAGAGACATATGCCAGCGATTCCAGAAATCTTTAATATTTTTACTGATAAATGGTTTATTAAAGTTTTCTGGTGATTTAATGCCCATAATGTAGCTGACCCCGACGGCAAACATCGTGTAGCCGGCGAAATCAAAGAATAAATACATGCTGTAGCCGTACATGTACAGCAGGTTCCCAAGAATCTTATTGTGCGTGATTGCGGGAAGATTCATGATGAAGTACGTATTGATCGCGTAGCCGATAATAAATTTATACAGGAAACCGATGAAGATTTTATGGATTCCCGTATACAACAGGTCGGCGTATTCTTCTTTCGTCCAAGCCTTCTGTTCATCCTTGACGAACCGGCGGTATCTGTCGATCGGGCCGGAGGAAATCGTCGGGAAAAACAGGATGAAATACAGCAGGCGGTGCAATGGCAGCTGTTCTTTCAGCAGTCCGTCTCTTGCTTCCATAATCAGCTGAACGCCTTTAAAGGTTAAATATGAAATCCCTAAAAAGCTGATCAGGTTATGCGGCGGATGATGCGGCTGCGGGTGTGAAAGAAACGGCCATATTTTTGACAGAAATAAAGGCAGAATAGACGCGATAACAGCCCCGCAAAAGACAAAGCCGCTGTTCGCTTTCTGCCGGTATGCCAGATAGCCGCTGATCAGGAGCACCTGCCATATTGTAAACAGGCACAGCGCGATGACCCCGTGTAAGTCGTGCGAAAAAATTAAAGCCAATATAATGATAGATATGAACATGTTGTATGCTTGAAATCTTTTTCCGTTTAAGCCGAGAATGATCGTCGGCAGAAGAAGAATGCCAAGCAGTATAAAGAATAAAAACGAGCTGTAAGGCGTCATACAAGAACCTCTTCGCCAATGCGTTTTCGGTCAATTTTGCCGTTAGCCGTCATTTGAATGTGATCCTGATAGATAAATTTTCTCGGGATCATATATGCCGGAAGAGAAGCGGCAAGCTCTTTTTTAATAGCGCTTGTCAGCTGGAATTCCTTCTCGAACTCATGCTCCTCAGGCACAATAGCAGCGATCAGGTACTCAACTGTTCCGTTTGGCTGATAAGGAATCACGACTGCAGAGCGAACGTACTGTGACTGTCTGACATGGAACTCGATTTCCTCCAGCTCCATTCGATAGCCGTGAAGTTTAATCTGAAAATCCAAACGTCCTTGGCAGAAAATCTGACCGTCTTGAATAAAGCCGGCATCGCCAGTTCGGTATGCCCACTGGCCTTCATGAGAGAAAAACGCTTTTTCCGTCAGCTCTGGCTCACCAAGGTAGCCTCGGCTTACACTCGGCCCTGCAATGACGATTTCTCCTTTTTCTCCATCAGGAAGCGGCTGTCCCTGTTCATCCATAATGAAAATGTTCATATCTGGTTTGGCGAAGCCCACTGGAAGCGATTCGCTGCGGCTGATGACGTCATCCGTAATTTCAACCGATGTGACAGCCACTGTCGCTTCAGTCGGGCCGTACGTATTAAAAATCTTCGCTTTCGGAAAACGCTCAAGCAGCGCTTTTGCCACAGAAACCGGAAGAACCTCTCCGCAAAACATAAATGTGTCCGCATGAGGCAGCAGATCCTGTGAAAAACCCGGATCCATCAGGCACATTTGCACAAAGGAAGGTGTTGATGTCCACACATTCAGCCCGGACTTCTTCAGCTCTTCAAATAAGACTTTCGGCTTGTTCACAGCATCCTTTGTCACGCAATGTAAAGTCCCGCCTGATTGAAGGCACGGATATAGGTCCATGACAGACAAATCAAATGAGAACGGTGCTTGGTTTAAAAATATTTTTCCTCCGCTGACTGGAAAGTCTGCACAAATCCAGTCTGTGAAGCTTTGAAGATTCGCAGCGGAAATCTGCACGCCTTTCGGATTTCCTGTGCTCCCGGAAGTGTAAATGATATAAAACGTCTCGTGTTCCTTAACCCATTGATCTTGGATGACAGAGCCGCCTTCGTTTTCCAGCAGTTCTTCCGCAGAAACTGTCTGAATCTGCTGGCTGACTGCATCAATTGAGAGTCCTGCTGCATGGATCAGCAATTCTGCTCCAGAGCTTTCGATAATTTTCGCAATCCGTTCGGACGGAATAGACAGGTCAACCGGAATATAAGGATGTCCCGCTTTGACACTTCCCAAGAAGGAAACGATCATGTGCGGCTCCATGTGGCCGTACACAAGGATAGGAGATTTCTTTTCCCCAGAAATGCGTTTTTGGATCGCGGCAGCCGCGCGGTCAGACTGCTCCCATAATTCCTGATACGTGAGCGACTGGCCTTGAGAGCGGAAGGCATCGGTTTGCGGATAAGTTTCCGCATGTGTTTGAATAGCATGTAAAAGTTTCATAGTTATTCTCTCTCCAATTAGAAATCGTTATAAATATATGAACCGGTATTCGCGGTGTGAAAACCATACATAAAAAACAAAACAAGCAGTATCATCAAATAAAAGCCTGTATGACATGTCCACTTGACAGCGGGTTTTTCATACAGCTGTTTCATTAATTGCAGCATATCAAAAATTCCCTTCCCGTTTTTTCGACAATCACATGATTATTTGACGATCAGATGCTCAAAAAGTTTCATTTTTTCCCTAATCTCCCTCAAATTAATATATCGGCGTATGTTTTTGAAAATGAATCTTTATACCTGCAAGGGCAAGAATGGAATGTTTCGAGCTGATTCATAATAAAGGAAAAGATACCTGGAGTCAAAAGATCTTTTTAACTTTTAAAAAGTGTAATGTACTTAAAAAAATTTTTCTGTACCTGTTCGTTCAAGTGAAAGCAGAAACCTAATGAAATCAGGGCGAGAAGCGTATAATAAGAAAGAAAACGCCTTCTTGCGGTATCTTGTGAAATAAGGGAGAAGTCATTATGATAGATAGGGAAGCAAAAGGAGTTTTTTATTAAGCTGCCGGCTGAAAAAAAGTAAGCCTTTTAATAGAAAGGAAGAGGAAGATGAACCAAACAAATAAGGGTGAGGGTCAGACAGCGCCGCAAAAAGAAAGCATGGGGCAGATCCTTTGGCAGTTAACCCGTCCTCATACGTTAACCGCATCGTTTGTGCCTGTGCTGCTCGGAACCGTTTTGGCGATGTTTTATGTGAAGGTTGATCTGCTGCTGTTTTTGGCTATGCTGTTTTCTTGCCTATGGATCCAGATCGCGACGAACTTATTTAATGAATACTATGATTTTAAACGCGGGTTAGATACAGCAGAATCAGTCGGAATCGGAGGGGCAATTGTACGCCACGGAATGAAGCCTAAAACGATTTTGCAATTAGCTCTTGCCTCATACGGGATTGCCATTTTGCTCGGTGTCTATATTTGTGCGAGCAGCAGCTGGTGGCTCGCTTTGATCGGCCTCGTTGGCATGGCGATCGGCTACCTGTATACAGGCGGGCCGCTGCCGATCGCGTACACGCCATTCGGTGAATTATTCTCAGGCATTTGCATGGGTTCGGTGTTTGTGCTGATTTCGTTTTTCATTCAGACAGATATGATCAACACGCAAAGCATTTTGATTTCCATCCCGATTGCGATTCTTGTCGGCGCGATTAACCTGTCGAACAACATTCGTGATATTGAAGAGGACAAAAAAGGCGGACGCAAAACATTGGCGATTTTGATGGGGCATAAGGGAGCTGTTACTCTGTTAGCTGTGTCATTTGCCGTCGCTTATATCTGGGTTGTCGGCTTGGTTATTACCGGTGCCGCAAGCCCATGGCTGTTTGTCGTCTTTTTGAGCGTGCCTAAGCCGGTTCAGGCAGTGAAGGGCTTCGTCCAAAAAGAAATGCCGATTGTCGCAATGAAATCAACAGCCCAAACAAATACATTTTTCGGATTCCTGCTCTCGATCGGATTATTGATCAGCTATTTCCGATAATAAAAAAGACCGCTCGTTTGGTCTTACCCCTGTCAAGTAGACAGCCATAAAAAGCCTAAGCAACCAGTGTGTTACGGTATTCTACCGGAGCACACTGGTTTAATTTTTTCTGGAATCGTTCGTGATTATAGAACTGGATGTAATCTTTAATGCTTTTGTGGAGCTCTTTTTCAGTTTGGCATGAAGAAAAGTATGTATTCTCTGTTTTGAGGTGCGAGAAAAATGATTCGATACAGGCGTTATCCAGGCAGTTTCCCTTACGGGAATGGCTGCCCTTCAAACCAACGGTTTCAAGTCGCTTTTGATATGCTTTTGTTGTGTATTGGAATCCTTGATCAGAGTGGAGAATGGCCCCTTGGACATCCCGTTGAGCTGTTAAACTTTCCACTGTTTTCATCACCAGTTCAAGATCATTTCGCTTTGACAGTTTCCATGCGACAACCTCATTGTTGTAAAGATCTTGTACTGCAGAAAGATAATAGAATCGTTGTCCGCAAGCAATATAGGTAATATCGGTTACATATAACTGATTAGGCTGATTGGTTTGAAATTCTCGGTTAAGCCGGTTTGGCAGGACAACCGATGCCTTTCTTCCAAAATAACGACGCTTTTTTCGAATAATCGAGTGGATGTTCATCTCTCTCATCAATCTGTAAACACGCTTATGGTTGACGCAGAAACCTTCTTTCTTTAAAGCGACAGTAATCCGAGGATAGCCATAGAAAGGGCGTGAATGATGAATCGCCATGATGTGCTCTTTTATGATCTGATCTCTCTGTTGCCTTGCCATTCGAAACCTTTGAGCCTTGCGCCATTTATAGTACCCTGACCGTGACACTTTGGCGATACATACCAGCCATGTAATCGGATAACGGTCCTTCAATTCGTGAACAGCTTCAAATCGTGCTGCCTTCAAAATCCGTCCTCCCCATGCAGATTTGGATAGCGCTTTTTTAGGTATTCGACCTGTGCCTTTAAATAATCTCGTTCTTCCTCAACACTTTTAAACGTTGTTTTAGGGCGTCCAATAAAAGGATTGTCTGACTTTGTATCTTTTCCCCTTTGATCATCAAAAGACTTGCCTTCCCGATATGTTTTCACCCAATTTTTGAGCTGGGTTGAACTTCGAAGCCCTAATTCTTCAGCTAACGTGTTATAGCTTTTGTTTCCTTCCTCGTACATTTTGACAGCTTTCATCTTAAATTCTTTCGTATAGTGCTGAAAGTGTTGCCCTTTTCTCGCAATAAAAAATCCCCTCCACGTATAGTGTAACAGCCACTTTTGAAAAGCGGGCTTTTTACACTGTCTACTTAGAGGGGATAATATCAGTTTCGTGCGGTCTTTTTTTGTTACAATCGACCGCATTTTGTAAAAAAAATCATAGAACCTTGCAGCAGACAGGGACGTCTAGTACATGGACAGCGGATAAAGTTCCGTTAAAGGAGATGACGAAAATGGATTTATCTGTAACACATATGGACGATTTAAAAACAGTAATGGAAGATTGGAAAAATGAATTATTAGTTTATAAATTTGCGCTAGATGCGCTCGATACAAAGTTCTCAATTATCAGCCAGGAATATAACCTCATTCACGGACACAACCCGATTGAACATACAAAATCCCGTGTTAAAAGCTTTGAAAGCATCGTGAATAAGTTAATGAGAAAGGGCTGTGAGATTACGACGAAGGAAATGAAGGAGCATATTCACGACATTGCCGGCGTGCGCATCATCTGTTCCTTTATTTCTGACATTTATAATGTCGTGAATGTGTTGAAGCAGCATGAAGATTTGAGAATCGTAAAGGTAAAGGATTATATCCAGACACCCAAACCGAATGGCTATCGAAGCCTGCATTTAATCATTGAGATGCCTGTGAATTTAACGAACCGTGTGGAATACGTCAAAGCAGAAATTCAAATCCGGACAATCGCGATGGATTTCTGGGCGAGCCTTGAACATAAAATTTATTATAAATTGAACAATGACGTTCCTAAGCAATTAACAGATGAGCTGAAGGAAGCCGCGGAGATTGCCCATTACCTAGATGAGAAAATGCTGGGGATTAAGAAAGAAGTGGATTAGAAAAGACGGCACCCAAGTGCCGTCTTTTTTTATTTGATATCTTCAAAAATGTCAGATGCTTTCGCCTTCATTTGTTTCTTAATGGTTTTGGGTTTCTTCTCTCTTTTCACAGCCTCATAGACTGCGGCTGTCACAAGATCTCCTGCTTTCTGGAGGCGTTCTTTGCTGATATGTTCGATCGAGTCTTCGGGGGTATGATACCACGGCTCAACTTCTTCTGTTTCCGGGTCTCCCCAAATAAAGTTGGCGGAATCAATGCCGGCTTCGTGGAATGGCACATGATCAGATGATCCTCCCTGTGTCAGAGACAGGCTGTCAAACCCAATTTTTTCAGCAGCCGTATGGCTGGATTCCCAAACATAGTTAGATTGGCCGTCCAATGTGTTGACATACAGCTCAGACGCTTTTTCCCAGCTTGTGCCTACCATATCTAAGTTGAAGTTCACTTCGCTTCGTTTCAGCTCTTTTTCCGATAGATGATCTACATAGTGAGAGGAGCCGAGCAGGCCGAGCTCTTCGGCGCCGAAAGCGATAAAGCGGAGTTCTTTATCAGATGGAACGCTTTTTAAGACACGCGCCATCTCCAGCATAACAGAGGTTCCTGAGCCGTTGTCATTTGCTCCGGGTGAAAAAGGAACACTGTCGTAATGGGCCGTCACGTACACAATGTCTGGATGTTTGATGTTCTTTGGTTTTTTAATTCCGATGATGTTCTGAGAGGTTTGGTTTGTGAATGCTTTTAGTTTTAAGGTGGCTTCTTTTTGCTGGGTAAGTGCTTCGCCGTCTTCTTTCTTAATGCCGACGACCGGAATGCCGACTTTATTTCCCGACAGGTTTGGCGTCATAGGCACGAGGCTTTCTTTGTTGTTATAAATGATGACAGCTTTTGCTCCGGCGGCTTCGGCATTTTTGGCTTTCTCGTAATAAGTCAGGTCTCCTCTGGAAATTAAAGCGATTTTGCCCTTGGCGTCAGAGGTAAAGTCCTTTTGATAGCCCAATCCCGCATTGTAAAGCGGGGCCGTCAGCCCTTGTTCCTCAGTCGGAGCTGAACCGGACGCCGCTTGGAGAAGAATATCGCGTCCTGCTGAAGACAGAGTTCCCTCAAGCCGGTCAGGAATGTCGAATCGTTGAACCTTCACATCAAGCTTTAATTTTCTCATTGATGAGGCGATCAATAGGGCACTCTTTTTTTCAGCTGCAGTTCCGGCTATTCTGGGGCCGATTGCTTCACTTAGCTGAGAAATGGTAGAGTACGCATGCTTTGCTTTGAATGGAAGCTCGCGCTCGCTATTTGATATTTGTACAGCGTGTGCGGCAGGGGTGACACTCTGTGCCGGCAAGAGCAGTGTGCCGGCAGTTAAAACAGCCATCGTCATTACAGTCAAAAGCTTTTTCATCAAAAATAAACCTCCCCTAAATGTATGGTTGGGGAATATTTCGGGATGCTAAAGGAGTTTCCTGCAAGATGAAGAGCGTTTTTGAAAAGACAGTGCTTTATACCTGCAAAAAAACGCTTATGAATGAAGGGTCATAAGCGTTTCGGAATATCAGACTATTGGAGCTTTAAAAACTTGCGTTTGCCGACTTGGATGATCATATTCTCTCTTATCTCTGCTTTGGCGTGAACATCTGTTATTTTCTCTCCGTCTATACGTACACCGCCGTTTTGAATCATGCGGCGCGCCTCGCTCTTCGAAGAGAGGAGTTTTAGCTTGACGAGCAGATCAATCATCGCTATCGTTTTTTCGCCTTTCCAGTTTACGGCTGGTATATCTTCCGGCAGGCTGTTTTCCTGAAAGACTGTTTTAAACGAGTGTTCGGCAGCTTCTGCTGCTTTCTCTCCGTGATACATTCGGACGATTGTTTTGGCTAAAAGCATTTTGGCATCACGCGGATGAACTGCGCCGGTTTCTAAGTCTTTTATGAGCTGTTTTTTCTCTTCAAGCTCTAAGTCTGTCGCCAAGTGGATGTATTTTTTCATCAGACTGTCGGGCAGTGACATCGTTTTTCCGTACATGTCGTTTGGATGTTCGTTAATGCCGATGT
Organism: Bacillus sp. FSL W8-1202; assembly: GCF_038006165.1. Lineage (NCBI taxonomy): Bacteria > Bacillati > Bacillota > Bacilli > Caryophanales > Bacillaceae > Bacillus > Bacillus sp. FSL W8-1202. The sequence continues at coordinate 827,197 of NZ_JBBOUR010000001.1, read as the reverse complement.
AGTTGTGTTTCGACTTCGACATTTTCTCGACGCCATCCAAGCCTTCCAAGAGCGGCATAAGGATGACGACTTGTTTTTCTTTGTTGTATCGTTCTTGGAAATGCCGCCCCATGAGGACATTGAAATGCTGATCCGTTCCGCCTAATTCAATATCACTTTCGAGAACGACAGAATCATAGCCCTGCATCAATGGGTAAAAGAATTCATGCAGTGAGATTGGTTTTTGCATGGCGATGCGTTCTTCAAAGTCGTCGCGCTCCATCAGGCGGGCTACCGTTATTTTCCCTGCTAATTCAATGACATCTTCCAGATTCAATATTTTCAGCCATTTTGAGTTATAGTGAAGCTCGACTTTTTCTGGATCAAGCACTTTTCCAAATTGCTCAAAGTAGGTTTTGGCATTGTGCTGAACTTCTTCATCAGTCAGTTGCTTTCTGGCTGCCGATTTTCCGGTCGGATCACCAATTTTTCCTGTGAAATCCCCAATTAACAGCTGCGTTTTCTTGAAATTGGCGAAGCTTATTTAACACAACCGTATGGCCCAAATGTACATCCGGTGCAGACGGATCTAATCCGAGCTTAATTTTAAGCGGCGTGCCTGTGGAAATTGATTTAATTCCTCCGGCGGTATGACTTCGTGGGCGCCTGTCATGTATAGCTGAAGCTGTCTTTCTACCTCTTTTTGCTGTGACGCTGTGAGCTGCTCAAATGTTCTCATCATTTTTCCTCCTTTTTTACAAACACAAAAAAGAGCCCATCCCGATAAGGGACGTGGCTCAATGCACGCGGTACCACCCTGGTTGAAGACATTGTCTTCCGCTCATTCGAATAACGGTTTCCCGTTCTTTGCTACTTTTAAGGTTCACAAAGAAAGCTCGGGGAGGTAATTCACGTTTGCTGTGTGCCGGCTCGCACCTTCCGCCGGCTCTCTGAAACAGGGAGACAAACCGCTACTGGATTCCCGTCAAAGCTTATGTTGTATGAAGATTGTCAGCTACCTTTCTAAGCAGCCCTGTCAATATTTTCTGTTCGTCCTTCGTCATTCCCGCAATGAGCTCTGTTTCCCCTTTGTGAAACTCCGGGTAGAGTTCTTCGATTGCTTGTTTGCCGGAATCGGTGATAGAGACAAACACGAGTCGCCGATCTCTTGTGTCGATGCTTTTACGGCAAAAACTCTTTTTTTCGAGCGTTTTGATCACGTTGCTTGCTGTAGCTGTAGATATCCCTGACAGCTCAGCGATTTTTCTCGTTTCGAGCGCTCCCCATACCCATAGATCATAAAGAATGGAGAAAGCGGTCCAAGAAAGGTTATAGGTAGAAAGAACCTCAGTCTCCATTTTGACACGGAGCCTTTGTGCAGACCGATACAAATTCGTAGCGATCGAAATGGCTTCCAGGTTGAGTGACTCGACGGGCATTTGTTTGAGCTTAGAAAGTGTATCGTGTTCTTCCTTCCGAAGCTGCTGATGTTGATGTGAACGTTCCATTTTTTAGGCCTGCCTTAAATTATCAGAATCATTAGCTATGAAACGAATTTTAACAGAGTCTGGTGTGAACTTCAAGCCCATATATCGGTTGAATAAAAAAAGCCCAAACAACGCCAAAATAAACAAAAACCCGAAAACGGGGGTGCAGTTTTGCAAAAATATGTTCAATCCGACTATAAGCATGATCCGTTTCATCTGTTTTCGACAGAGCACGTAGTGACGTTAGCGATTATCGCCCTTTTGGCCATTCTGTTGTTTTTGTTCCAAGATGGGGTCAAGCAGCCGAGGGCCAGCCGGTTTTTGCGTTCTCTGTTTGTGTTTCTTTTGCTTGGTTCGCAAATCGGCTATCAAATATGGATGGTCGCCACGGGCAGGTGGTCGGTGCGCACTTCATTGCCTCTCCAGCTTAGTGACCTGTCGGTGTATTTGTCAGCTATTATGTTAGTGACAAAAAGCAGAAAGCTGTTTGTGTTTTTGTTTTTTGCCGGCATCGGCAGTTCGATTCAGGCTCTTGCCACTCCTGACCTCGGAATGTTTTCATTTCCGCATATATCCTCTTTTTTATTTCTCACGGGTCTGTGTTTTTATCCTGTCTGCTGATGGCTGTGATTGGCACCAACAGAATGGGCCAGCGCTCGTTATGGGTGACAGTCCTGCTTGTTAATGTGTACGGCGTCTGTATTTTCCTGATTGATCGCTGGCTTGGCGCGAATTATATGTATTTGACGAAAAAACCGGGCGGATCCTCTCTCTTAGATGTTCTCGGGCCATGGCCATGGTATATCGTCTCGGCTGAAGCCATCACGATCGCAAGCTTTTTCATTCTTTATTGGCTTTATCGCATCTTCAAAAAATGACACCTTTTTTGTTGTATCACACATTCTGTTTAAAAAAATGTCGGAGAACGTGTTTATTTTTTTGAAAAAGGGTATGTAACTTGTACAACAAAAAGGGAGATGAATACCATTGAGGAAAGATGAAATCATGCATATCGTATCATGCGCAGATGATAATTATGCTCGTCATTTAGGTGGGATGTTCGTTTCTTTATTGACTAACATGGATCAGGAGAGAGAGGTAAAATTATACGTCATTGATGGCGGAATTAAGCCTGATAACAAAAAAAGACTGGAAGAAACCACTTTGAAATTCGGAGTGCCGATTGAGTTTTTAGAAGTGGATACCAAAATGTATGAACATGCGGTAGAGAGCAGCCATATTACAAAAGCCGCGTATTACCGCATTTCGATTCCCGACTTAATTAAGGATGAAAGCATCAAACGAATGATTTACATCGATTGTGATGCGCTTGTCCTAGAGGATATTTCTAAGCTATGGGACTTAGACATTGCGCCATACACCGTAGCCGCTGTTGAGGATGCGGGGCAGCATGAACGCCTGAAAGAAATGAACGTCACTGATACAGGGAAGTATTTTAACTCAGGTATCATGATTATTGATTTTGAGTCTTGGAGAAAGCAAAACATCACAGAAAAAGTCATCAACTTTATCAATGAACACCCAGACGAAGACTTTCTTGTGCTGCATGACCAAGATGCACTGAATGCGATCTTGTATGATCAGTGGTATGAACTTCATCCGCGCTGGAACGCTCAAACCTATATCATGTTAAAGCTGAAAACCCCATCGACTCTGTTAGGGCGGAAGCAATATAATGAAACGAGAGAAAACCCGGCAATCGTGCACTTCTGCGGCGGAGAAAAGCCTTGGAACTCCAATACAAAACATCCGTATCGCGATGAGTATTTCCATTACATGTCCTATACGAAGTGGAATACGATTGGGAATCCGGCGATCAACCAATAATACAGATATAAAAAAACGCTTTTGAGATGATCAAAAGCGTTTTTTGTTTGTCTCAGCGTGCGACTGACCGTTGGTAGAACCGCTGAATATGCATGGCGATGTAGCACAATTCTTTTTCAGGAAATTCAAAGCCGTATTCCTTCTTCACAAAGGTGCCGATGCTTAGGGCACACAGGAAGGCATCCTTAAACTTCTCTTTAATGATGTCGATCATTTCTGCGTCCAGCTCGTAAATGGATTCGCCTGCTTTGATATGCTGAATGGCAAAGCGGAGATGGGTCACAAGCCGTTCATAAGAGATGGTATCTTCAACGATATTAATAGACAGTTGAATTTCGATAATCTCGATAATATCACGAATCATTGTTGTAATATCAAGCGTTTGTGTCATATCGCCGGCATTGTTTCTTGCTGTGTGGATATGCATGGCGATATTGCCGATTTCATCATCAGGAATGTGAATCCCCAGTTTATCTTTAATCAGTGTTCTGGCCCATAAGCCGATCTGGAACTCCTTTGGATAAAGGACTTTGATTTCATTCAGCAGCGGATTTTTGATAACCATCCCATTGCTCAGGCGTTCAATCGCAAAAGAAAGATGGTCTGAAAAAGCAACATGAATGCGCTCGTTGATTTTGATGTTCAGCTCTTTTTCGGCATGAGAGATAATTTGCTCAGAAATCTGAATGTGGTCTTCAGGCAATGTTTCTAAAATCTCTTCGAACTGCTTATAGTCAGGTGTATCTTTTCTGATAAAGGTTTTTTCTATTTTTGACGGATCGACAATATCATTCTTCTTTTTGTTAAACGCAATTCCTGCACCCAAGAGAATCTTCTCTTCATTTTGATCCTTTACGACGATAGCATTATGATTTAAGATTCTTTTAATTTTCATAGCTTTTTTGTCCTTTCATCCCCCGTTTTATGAATGAAAACGAATAAATCCAGTTATTCTGTCTCTTCTTTAAACCCGAGAAACAATGTAGCTATAAAAGCAGAGACGGCTGCGATCAAGAAACCGATCATATAATGAACAAAATTAGCGGCGCCAAACGGCAGCACGATTGAAATCATCGGAATGCCTGTCAGCCCGTAGGAATTTGCCACAACTTGTACCGCAACCACGTATGCTCCGCCAATAGCACCGCCGATGGCTGCTCCGATAAAGGGACGGATCAATTTGAGATTTACCCCGAATACAATCGGCTCAACAATGCCTAAAAACGCGGTCAGAGAAGCGGGGAGCGCAATTTTTTTCAGGCTTGATTGTTTCGTTTTGAGGAATACCGCAAGCCCCGCTCCGCCTTGGGCCACATTCGCCATCGACCATATCGGCACTAAAAAGTTGACACCGACATGCGGATTAGCAAGCAGCGTTGCCTCAATTGCATAAAAGCTATGATGCAATCCAGATAGGACGATGGTGGAGTAGATGCCGCCGAAAAGAGCTCCGGCGGCAATGCCGGCGTGATCATAAATATAGACGATCGATTGTGTCATGATCTGGCCGATGATGGACGCGGCGGGATTCATCACAATCAGCGCGAGGCATCCTGTCACCATGACCGTAATAAAGGGAATGATCACGACATCAAGCGACTTCGGCACAATCGATTTTAATAGCTTCTCAATTTTGCTCATGACAAAAACGGAAAGAAGAATCGGTATCATGGAACCCTGATAGCCCATCATTGGGATATGAAGCCCCCATATGTCTAAAGAAGACGGGGTTTTGCTGCCGAGCATAGAGGGGTCCAGCAGATCAGGATGCGTCAAAAGCCCTGCAATCACTGCCCCTAGGTATGGGTTGCTGCCAAATTGCCGTGCGGCACTGAAGCCGACTAAAATCGGCAGTAAAATAAAGGCTGTGCTGGACACGAGGTCGAGCATTTTAATCCATGGGCTGCCGGCAGCGAACCAGTGAAACACCTTAATCATGCCGATCAGCCCCATGAGCAGGCCGCTTGCTGTTATTGCCGGAATAATCGGCACAAAAATATCGGACAGTGTTTTCGCAAAAGCTGCGGCAGGGTTCAGCTTCCGGCTGGCTTTTTTCTGGTGGACAGGTTCTTCAGAAGGCGCGTTCTCCCATACATGAACGACTTCTTTATATATTTTGTTGACGACGCCTGCTCCGAAGATAATCTGGAAAAGCCCATAACGGAAAAAGGTGCCCTGCACACCTTGCAGGTTCTCAATGGCATGTATATCAATTTTCGTCTCGTCCTTTACATCAAAACGAATACGGGTCGTACAATGGCTGATGCTGATAATATTGTTTTTTCCTCCTGCGAGCAGCAGTAATTCTTTTGCAATCTCTTTATGCAAGCAATCAAAACCTCCTTTGCTGAAGAAAAGTCGGCTTGTTCATCGTATCAAATGAAAAGTTGACAATCAAAATGAAAAAAGTGAGAAATACCGGCTGAAAATGACAAAAATGCCCGCGTCGACGACGGAGCATTAGAATAGGGGTTGTCCAAGGCGCCGTTATGAGCCCAACACGAAAAGAAGAGTTAAAATGCCCTGCTTTTTAGGCACTAATACTCCCTTTGCATCATTGGGTCTTGCCTGCCTGCCCAGTCACAATCCCGCCATATGTGGTGATAACTGTAATAACGTTCATTTTATGCTGTTCATGGCTGTATAGCAATAGTATGAAAAGCCTGTGAGGCGGATGGGAAAAAGGTTGTGTACGATTTTCTTAGAATGTAAAAAACCTTTAAGACCTGGAATGCAAGTCTTAAAGGTTTTTGGTTACTTTTTCGGTTTGACGGCGTTCAGCCGTTTTTGCAGCTTTGTTTTTTCATTGGATGCTTTTAATTGATTCACTGCAGACTGAGCGGATGCCTTTGATTTCTTTGTTTTGTCTTTTTCCGCTTTCTTCACTTTTGCCTTGGCAGTTTCCACTTTTTTTGCTTCAGCCGCCGCCACTTTTTTCTTCACTTTGTCTAACCGTTTTTGCAATGCCGTTTTTTCCTTGCCTGCTTGAAGCTGATTGACGGCTGATTGTCCTTTTGCCGCATTTGCATCAGTTGATTTCTTTTCAGCCGCAGATACGGATTGCTGTGCCGTCTTCAAATTGGTGCTCTTTACTTTGTTAAGGCGTTTCTGCAGGGACGTTTTTTCTGAACTTGCCGGCAGCTTGCCAATTGCTGATTGTGCGCTGTCCACATCTGTTTTCTTTTTGCTTTTCTCCGCTTTCGCAACTTTGTCTTTCGCTTGCTTTGACGCGATGTATCGTTTTACTTGGTCTAAGCGTTTTTGCAGGTTCTTTTTGTCTGTTCCGTTTGGCAGCTTGTTGATGGCGGTTTGTGCTGTATCAACGGTTTGCTGTGTTTTGCTGCCGCGTACGCTGAATCTGTTGCCTGTGCTTTATATTGGATTAAGCCGTAGCCAAATTGCTGATCGCGGCCTGCGGTACCAAGATCAACGATATTTCTCCGCATTTCCTCGCGAAGCTGGACGTTTGTCTCGGCAGGATCACGCTGTTTTAACAAAGCAAACATGGCAGCGGCGTGCGGTGTCGCTTGGGATGTTCCGCTTCCTGTTGCATAATACTGGTTTAAGTAAGTGCTTGTGATGTTTGTCCCCGGCGCTGAAAATTCAACTTCATCTCCAGTTGTTGAGAAGGAGGCAAGCTGATTCTTTTCGTTTGTTGCTGAAACAGCAACGACACTGCTGTATGCCGCCGGATAATTCACTGGCTTGCCGTTTCCGTCGTTACCGCTTGCGGCAACAAGCAGAACACCTTGTTCATATGCTTTGTTCACGGCCTCATGAAGGATTTTGCTGTCTGACGTCGTGCCAAGGCTCATATTGACGATGTCCATCCCGTTTGCGATCGACCAGTCAATTCCTTGGAGAAGACTTTGAAGATCCCCCGAGCCGTTCTGATCAAGCGCTTTAACCGCGTATATTTGTGCTTCCGGTGCGATGCCGTCAATTCCGTAGCCGTTATGCTTGGCTCCGATAATCCCTGCGACATGTGTTCCGTGGCCGTTATCATCTTTGTAAGAAGAGGTATAACTGACAGCTGAATACCCGCCGGCAATCGACAGGTCATCGTGGGGGGAGATCCCGCTGTCAATGACGGCAATTTTGATATTTTTTCCTGTCAGTCCTGCCTTTCAAGCCTGTTTCACCTGAATGGGCTCAAGGTTCCATTGCTCAAAGTTGTCAGAGGTGTCAGTGCCGTCTGACAGCACTATGAAATCCGTGCTGTCTGCTGCGGTAAATGATACGTTGTTTTCTACATACAAAATATCAGGATCCTGCTTTAATTCTTTTACTGTCTCCTGGTCTGCTGTGACCGCTACCGCGGGAAGATGCTTATACTGCTGTTCAACATCAGCATCACTATCCAGGATGGTTTCCTTTCCGGCCTTGTTTTTATAAACCACAATAACCTCTTTCTCGCTGCTGTTTTGCGCATGAGCGAGAGGGCCTATGGCGAGAAAACTGAAAAACAGAGTGACTGATACAACAAGTTTGCAAGACATGTTTTTCATGATTCATCTCCTTTTTCTATGATGTTTGATATATATATCGGAGAAAAAAGAGAGATTAATAGTTAGAAGGAAAAAATTTTTCATAGACAGGATTGTTTGGCAAAATGCAGATTTTTTCCGCAGGAAGAGGAAATTTTCCAAATGAATTTGTAAACGTTTTCAAAATAAGATAAAGAAAACATTGCGGAGGTTGTTCACAAAGCAATGTGAAAAGGGGGCTTTTAAGATGAGCGCATTCACTCGGGTAATGGAGGAAAAAATAATGCCTGTCGCCGGGAAAATTGCCGGACAGCGGCATCTCAGCGCTTTGCGTGACGGAATTATCCTGACCATGCCGCTGATTATTATCGGGTCTGTCTTCTTGATTTTAACGAGCCTGCCGATTCCGGGGTATGCTGATTTCATGGCGAGTGTGTTTGGGAAGGAGTGGGCTGATAAGCTCGGATATCCCGTCAATGCTTCGTTTGATATTATGGCGATGATCGCCGCTTTCGGGATCGCCTATCGGCTGGCGGAAAGCTATGGTGTCGATGCCCTTTCGGCCGGAGCGATTTCAATTGCCGCATTTCTATTGGCAACGCCGTTTGAGGTGCCGTTTACACCGGATGGCTCAACGGAACCCATCATGGTAGGGGGCGGAATCCCGATCACGCTGCTTGGCAGCAAGGGCTTATTTGTCGCCATGCTGATCGCCTTGTTTTCAACCGAAATCTATCGGTGCATTATTCAAAAAAATATCGTCTTCAAAATGCCAGACGGTGTGCCGCCTGCGGTAAGCAAATCATTTGTCGCGCTGATTCCCGGCTTTATCATTGTGCTTCTCGTATGGCTGGCGCGTCTTCTGATTGAAATGACACCTTTTCAGAGTCTGCACAATGTCGTAGGAGACCTGCTTGGCACACCGCTTTCCATCCTTGGCGGCAGTCTCGGCGGAAGCCTGATTGCTGAATTTGTACAGATGCTGCTTTGGTCGTGCGGGATTCACGGGGCTTCCATCATTGGCGGAATCATGGCGCCGATTTGGTACGGCGCGATGGATGCCAACCGTCTTGCCTTCCAAGCGGGCGAGGCGCTGCCGAGTATTTTTACGACTCAGTTTTTTCAAATTTGGATCAATGTCGGCGGGAGCGGGGCGACGCTGGCGCTTGTCCTGACGATGCTTGTGCGCTCCCGCAGCAAACAAATTGAAGCAGCTTGGCCGATTAGGGATTGGGCCCGCGCTTTTTAATATCAACGAGCCGATCATTTTCGGCATGCCGATTGTCATGAATCCGCTCCTTATTGTCCCATTTATCATCGCACCGCTCCTCACGATTACCTCGACTTATATCGGCATGAGCACCGGGCTGGTGGCAAGACCGGCCGGAATCGCGGTGCCATGGACGATGCCGCCGCTCATATCAGGTTACCTGGCGACAGGCGGAAAGATGTCGGGCGCCGTTATGCAGCTGGTAAATCTGCTGATCACCTGTGCCATCTACTATCCGTTTTTCAGAATATGGGATCATCAAAAATGGCGGGAAGAGAGTGCGGTTGAATCTGGGGATAAAAATGTGTAGTGATGTAAGTGTTTAAATAATAAAAAAGCAGCGTTATGCTGCTTTTTTATTACCGCTGAAAGAACTCAATCCACTCACCGTCAGGGCCTTCGATATAGAAATAACGGTATCCGTTTGGAAGTGTTGTGATCTCCTCGTCGATAAATTTTGCGTTCATTTTTTTCGCTTTTGTATATTCAGCCGCGATGTCATCAGTCAGCAGGGCAATGTGGTGCACTTTTCCTTCAGCGGGAAGCTCGCTGCTGTAGCCTTGAATCAGTTCAATTTCTGTTTCCGGTCCGTCTTCAAAGCCAAGAAATGCAAGCTCGATTACACCGTTCGTGTGTGTGATGCGATCCTTCAATTTCATGCCGAGTACCTCTTCATAAAATGTGATGGACGCGTTAATATCTCTTACCATGATGCCTGTATGGTCAATTCGTTTTGCCATGCTGCTCCTCCTCGTAACTCTTTTTGTCTATCGTAGAAAAACCTTTCCTTTCTGTCAATGCAGACATCTTGGCGTTTTGTGGTACGATAAGAGAAAGCAAACGGAAAGAGGACGACATATATGAAGCTACTCACCCTAAAAAAAGCACACGCTGCCAAAATCAAAAAAGGCTATCCCCTTATTGAAAAAGAAGCTCTCGCAGGGAGTGCGGGGCACATGAAAGAAGGAGACCTCGTTGACATCGTATCTGAGAGCGGCGAGTTTCTCGCGCGGGGCTATTATGGCCTGCAAAACAAAGGGGTCGGCTGGACGCTTACCCGCAATAAACATGAACAGGTTGACCAGGCATTTTTTCTCACCAAATTAACAAAAGCGGCCCAAGCGCGCGCCAAACTATTTGAGGCTCAAGATACAACAGCTTTCCGCCTGTTCAACGGTGAGGGCGACGGTGTCGGCGGCGTCACCATCGACTATTATGACGGCTACCTGCTGATTCAATGGTACAGCAAGGGGGTTTACACCTTTAAAGACATGCTGATTTCCGCTTTGGATGAGATGGATCTTGATTATAAAGCGATTTACGAGAAAAAACGCTTCGACACAGCTGGACAATACGTTGAAGATGATGACTTCGTGAAAGGGAAAAGAGGCGAGTTCCCGATCATCATCCAGGAGAATGGCATTCAATACGCGGTGGATTTGAATGAAGGCGCCATGACGGGCATCTTTTTGGATCAGAGACATGTGCGCAAGGCGATCAGAGACCGCTATGCAAAAGGGAAAACCGTTTTAAATACATTTTCTTATACGGGTGCATTCTCCGTGGCGGCGGCGCTTGGCGGAGCGGAGAAAACAACAAGCGTCGACGTGGCAAACCGAAGCCTTGCCAAAACGATCGAGCAATTCAGCGTGAACAAGCTGGATTACGAAGCGCACGACATTAAAGTGATGGACGTTTTTAACTATTTTTCATATGCTGCAAAAAAGGATTTGCGCTTTGATCTGATTATTCTCGATCCGCCTTCCTTTGCGCGCACAAAAAAACGCACCTTCAGCGCGGCCAAGGATTATAAAAACCTGCTGAAGGAAACGATCGCCATCACTGCTGACAAGGGTGTCATTGTTGCCTCTACAAACAGCAGCGCATTTGGCATGAAGAAATTCAAAGGCTTTATCGATGCCGCATTTAAAGAAACAAACGAACGCTACACCATCATTGAGGAATTTACGCTGCCGGAGGATTTCAAAACGATTTCGGCATTTCCGGAAGGCAACTACTTGAAAGTGGTCCTTCTGCAGAAAAAATAATGAAAAAGCTGCCCTTTTCGGGGGCAGCTTTTTTATGTAGAAATGATCTGCTGGACGCGGCCGATGCGGCCATCTTCAAGCCGGACTTTAATGCCGTGCGGATGAAAGCTTGATTTCGTCAAAATATCCTTCACTGTCCCTCGTGTCAGTTTTCCTGTTTTTTGATCCTCTTTCAATACAATATCCACCTGCAACCCTTTCGAAATGCTGTTTCGCTCTTGCCCGTTCATAACGCACATCCTTTCTTTTGTTCATTATAGTCATTATGGTTTAAAAGTAACAGCCGGCTGATGAAGTGTATGTTTGTTTTTTTCAGCCTTCATTAAATATAATGTCAGGCAAAAGCCTGCTATGCTCAGAATGCCAAAAAGCAAGTAGACTGCGAAAATCGACACGTAGTCAAAAATGTACCCGCCTGCAAATGTGCAGAACCAGTTGCCGAACCCGTTGCCGATGGCGGCGTACATGGTCAGCGCCGTCGCTTCAACGTGTCTTGGGGTAATCTTTTTCACATATTGAAGCGCCGCCGGGATAAATAAACCGATGGCCACTCCCTGAAGAAAGACCGTCACATATATGATCCATAGTGAAGGCGCCGTGAAATAGAGCGCCCACCTGAATAATGAGACTCCGCCTGACAGCATAATGACGTTGAGCAGCCCCATTTTATCTATAAATGTTTGGGCAAACCGCATAAATGGTATTTCTGAAATCACGCCGATGAAAAATAAAATGCCGATAGCGGAAAGAGACGCGCCGCTTTTGTCCAGAAAAAGACTGAAATACGTATTGTTCGCTAAGTTTGGAGCAAATGTCGTAAAGGTGATGATCATAAAGATGAGGAAGGTTTTGTTGCTGATAAGCTCCCGGAATCCTTTGCGGATATTGACCTTTGTTTTCGTTTTCTGCTGGCCCGGCATTTGAGAAGCCAATATGGCGGCAATGCACAGAAAGGCACAGCCAAAGATAAAGATCACGTGAATGGGGTACAGCTGGTTCGTCACCTGTCCCATGGCAAACACCGCGACGCCGAAGCCGAGAGAACCAAACAGGCGGATTCCGCCGTAGTTGCCGTTTGTTTCTTGTGTGTACCTTAGTGAAATGCTGTCCGAAAGTGGAATAATCGTGCTTTGAAAGGCTGCAAAACAGGCCGCAATCAAAATAAACAGAGGGAAACCGTCAAACGCAATATAGGCTAATCCAATGATGCCTGTGATTGATGTGCAAACCGCCAGCAGGCCTTTCGTTTTTTGCGTATAGTCGCTCAGCATGCCCCAAAACGGCTGAAAGAAAATCATCACAATCGGGCCCAGCGACATGATCAAGCCGACCTGTGATCCGCTTAAATGCTGTTCCTTCGTTAAATACATACTGAGTAAGGGAATCATGCTGCCCGTACCGAGAAAAGCAAACAAATAAAATCCTTTTAACGCGGCGTAATACCGCCTCACCTGCAAGTTGTGCATCAGGGTGCCTCCTTTGGTATCCGCAAAATACATTATATTGGAATTCGCCAGCTTTTCAATAAGGGGAAGCACATAAAAAAACTGCCCTCGAGAGGACAGTTTTTTACATAAATGAAAGCAAAAACGGCGCCGCGCAAAGCGTCATAATCGCAGCTAAGATCATCGATACGCTGGAAATCGTGCCGGACACAGAGCTAAGCTCAAATGCCTTTGACGTTCCCGCTCCGTGCGCGCTTGTGCCGAGCAGCACGCCCCGCGCGATTTCGTTATCAATGCGGAAATAACGGATGACCATCGGACCGATCACTGTGCCGAGCAAAGCGGTTAAAATCACAAACACGGCTGTGACGGCAGGCATTCCGCCGATCATTTCAGATACGTTCATCGCGATCGGCGTTGTCACTGATCTCGGGACGAGGCTGTCAATTAAGCCGGTGCCGAGGTGAAGCCATTTCGCAATAAGAGCGGTAGAAATAATCGCGATGCATGAACCGACGGCCACATTCAAAATAATTTCCACTGCGTATTTCTTTAAAACAGGGAAATATTTATATAGCGGGATCGCGAATGTCACGGTGGCCGGCTGTAGCATATCGGTCAGCAATCCGCCGCCGAGATTATAGGACTCGTACGGGACATTCACCAGCAGCAGCAGACCGACTAACACGGCGGGCGTCACCAATAGCGGAGACGTATAAACACGCGGAAAGCGTTGATATACCTTTTTTGCTCCTAAATACACCAAAACCGTTAAAAACAAACTTACAATTCCGATGAACACGTATGCTTTTTCTCCTTTCTCTTTGCAATGAGTTGTGTAAGCGTTCCTGTAGACACCATCACGACAAACGTGCTGATGATGACAACAAGCAGAATGCTGACACCAAATTTCGACATAATGTCTCCGTATTCAATCACTCCGACGGCAGACGGGATAAAAAATAAAAGCAGCTCCCCGAGAAGCCACGCTGCACCAAGCTCTATCCATTCAAGCTTGATAATGTTAAAGTGCAATAATGTGAAAAGAATCACAATCCCTATTATACTGCCGGGAATATTTATATGAAGAAGGGCTGTCACCCAATTAATCAGCCGAGCAAATATAAATAACAGAGCGATTTGAATAACGGTTAGCAACAGTTTTTTCATTTTGATGCCTCCCTTATATACTTATTGTACATAAGGTCTCGCTATAGGTAAAATATATATTAAGAATAAGAAGTATTCCTTTTGTCTATAGAAAGGGTGAAGCACATGGATATCCGCCATTTAACATATTTCTTGGAAGTCGCCCGTTTAAAAAGTTTTACGAAGGCTTCCCAATCCCTTTATGTTTCTCAGCCGACGATATCAAAAATGATCAAAAATTTAGAAGAAGAGCTCGGAATTGAACTGTTTTACCGAAACGGCAGGCAGGTGGAACTGACTGATGCCGGTCATAGCATGTATGTGCAGGCGCAGGAAATCATTAAATCATTTCAAAACCTGACGTCAGAATTAAATGATATTATGGAAGTCAAGAAAGGGCACGTACGGATTGGACTGCCGCCGATGATCGGATCGGGGTTTTTCCCGAGAGTGCTCGGCGATTTCCGTGAAAACTATCCGAATGTCACCTTTCAGCTAGTCGAAGACGGTTCTATAAAAGTCCAAGAAGGTGTCGGGGACGGCTCTCTTGATATCGGCGTTGTGGTCCTTCCCGCAAACGAAGATATCTTTCATTCGTTTACAATCGTAAAAGAAACCTTAATGCTTGTCGTTCACCCTTCCCACCGGCTGGCTGATGAGAAAGAATGTCAGCTGCGTGAGTTGAAGGACGAGCCTTTTATTTTCTTCAGGGAGGATTTTGTCCTGCACAACCGAATTATGACGGAATGTATCAAGGCTGGGTTCCGGCCCCATATCATTTATGAAACATCACAATGGGATTTTATCAGTGAGATGGTATCAGCAAACCTTGGGATCGGGCTTTTGCCGGAACGGATCTGCCGCGGCCTTGACCCGGAAAAAGTGAAAGTCATTCCGCTTGTCGATCCGGTCATCCCTTGGCACCTCGCCATTATTTGGAGAAAGGACCGGTACTTGTCGTTTGCGGCCAGAGCTTGGCTCGAACATACGAAATCGTATTTATGGGACCCGAAAAAAGATAGTAAAGGATGATGCAAACATGGATGCACAATCAGCAGCAAAATGTCTTACGGCTGTCCGCCGGCATAGCCCACTGGTGCATAGCATAACCAACAATGTCGTAACGAATTTCACAGCAAACGGCCTGCTCGCGCTCGGCGCATCGCCCGTTATGGCGTACGCAAAAGAAGAGGTCGCCGATATGGCGAAAATTGCGGGTGCACTCGTTTTAAATATCGGAACGCTGAGCAAGGAGTCAGTCGAAGCGATGATCATCGCGGGAAAATCAGCTAATGAACATGGCGTTCCCGTCATTCTTGATCCTGTCGGTGCCGGAGCAACACCGTTCCGAACTGAATCGGCACGTGACATCATTCGTGAGGTTCGCCTTGCTGCAATCAGAGGAAATGCGGCGGAAATTGCCCATACCGTCGGTGTGACGGATTGGCTGATCAAAGGTGTTGATGCAGGTGAAGGCGGAGGCGACATCATCCGGCTGGCTCAGCAGGCGGCACAAAAGCTAAACACGGTCATTGCGATTACTGGTGAAGTCGATGTCATTGCCGATACATCAAATGTATATACCCTTCATAACGGCCACAAGCTGCTGACAAAAGTGACAGGCGCCGGTTGCCTGCTGACTTCCGTCGTCGGTGCGTTTTGCGCTGTGGAAGAAAATCCATTGTTTGCTGCTATTGCGGCCATTACTTCGTATGGGGTCGCCGCTCAGCTTGCCGCACAGCAGACGGCTGACCAAGGCCCTGGAAGCTTTCAGATTGAATTGCTGAACAAGCTTTCAACTGTTACTGAACAAGACGTCCAAGAATGGGCGACTATAGAAAGGGTGACTGTCTCATGACTCGTATTTCTCGGGAAATGATGAAAGAGTTATTATCTGTTTACTTCATTATGGGGTCAAACAATACGAAAGCCGATCCTGTTACAGTTGTACAAAAAGCGTTAAAAGGCGGTGCCACCCTGTACCAGTTCCGCGAAAAAGGCGGGGATGCGCTGACAGGAGAGGCTCGGATTGAATTTGCTGAAAAAGCGCAGGCAGCCTGCCGTGAAGCTGGTGTTCCGTTCATTGTCAATGATGATGTGGAATTGGCTCTGAAGCTGAAAGCTGACGGTATCCACATCGGCCAGGAAGACGCAAATGCGAAAGAGGTAAGAGCTGCCATAGGTGATATGAATCTCGGCGTTTCCGCTCATACGATGTCTGAGGTGAAGCAAGCCGAAGAAGACGGAGCGGATTATGTCGGGCTTGGGCCGATCTATCCGACTGAAACGAAAAAGGATACGAGCGCGGTACAGGGTGTATCTCTTATCGAAGCAGTGCGCCGTCAAGGCATCAGCATTCCAATTGTCGGCATCGGCGGCATCACAATAGATAATGCCGCACCTGTTATCCAAGCGGGGGCCGATGGTGTCAGTATGATCAGCGCCATCAGTCAGGCGGAGGATCCTGAGAGTGCTGCACGCAAGTTTCGTGAGGAAATTCAAACATATAAAACAGAAAGATAATCGTTCATCTTCCTTCAAAAGGCTGTTCTGTAAAAGGACAGCTTTTTTGCTTTCCATCAAGGTTTTCAGACCTTCAAATTTTAATTGACAAAGAACAGGAACTGGCTATGATTATGTTATATAATGATAATCATTTTCAATTATAGGAGGAGCATGATGACTCGGGGGCTGGCGCTTATTTTATTTAGCTTGTTGATGGTTTTCGGTTTTGCGGCACATGCGGAAGATGATCCGATCGCTGCATTAATTCAATTAAACAAGCAAATGATCAAATCCGTACAAGACGGAGATATAGACTCGGCACAACAAACGTTTGAAACCTTCAAAGCGAAGTGGAAAAAAGAAGAACCTTCTATTAAGAAAGAAAACCTTTCTTCTCACAGTGAAATGGACGCGAATATCGCGATGATTTCTCTTTCTTTTATCAATCAAGACGCAGGCAAGCTCAAATCACAGCTTGAAGAGCTTTCATCTCATTTAGAAACATACCAGCAGGCTGTCGTGCTGAAAAAGACATCCTCAGGTCAATCAAGGGCGTCCTTAACAGCCTATATACAAAGCTTGAAAGACACAAAACAGTTCATAGAAAAAAAACAATTGGATGAAGCGTCATCCGCAATCGACAATTTAGTTACATCCTGGCTCGCTGTTGAGGGAGATGTCGTGTCCCAATCGAAAGAAGCCTATACGACATCGGAGGAAAATCTGGCGCTGATGAAGGCGGAGATCGGCAGCCATCCTGAAAAGGTATCAAAGCAAATTGACGAAATGATTCAATTGCTCGAGCCGATCGCTTCAAGCAGCTACAGCTGGTGGGATGCGGCGCTGATCCCGATTCGTGAAGGAATGGAGGCCCTCCTTGTCATCGGAGCGCTATTAACCATGACAAAAAAAGCGCGGGTTACGCGTTCCTCGACATGGATCTGGGGCGGGGCGTCCGCCGGCATGGCTGTTTCCTTAGCAGCCGGCATCGGTGTCACGGTTCTGTTCTCCTCCAGTGTATTCGGAGAAAACAATTTCTTGCTTGGCGGCGTTACCGGCGTACTGTCCGCTGTCATGCTTTTGTATGTCGGGGTGTGGCTGCACAGAAATGCCTCAATGGATAAATGGAGAGAAAAAATCAATATCCAGAAGTCACAGGCACTAAAAAAACGAAGCCTGCTTTCCTTTGCGCTCATTGCATTTCTGGCAGTTGTAAGAGAAGGTCTCGAAACGGTCATCTTTTTCATCGGGCTTGTCGGGAAGCTCCCGCTCACTGAACTGATCGGCGGAACTGCCGCAGGGCTTATCATTCTCGTCATCGTCGGTGTTCTGATGATCAAGCTCGGAATGCGCATTCCATTGAAGCCGTTTTTTCTTCTATCAATGGCGGTTGTCCTGTATATGTGCGTGAAATTTCTCGGAACCGGCGTTCACAGCCTTCAACTGGCGGGCATTCTTCCGTCTGATGCAGAAAGCTGGCTGCCGTCTGTATCGGTGCTGGGAATTTATCCGTCTGTGTACAGCACGATTCCGCAAATGTTGATTTTCCTCTTTTTACTGATTGCGCTTGTTTCAGAAGCGGCAAAACATTTTACAAACGGAAAGGAACTGACAAAATGAATTTCACAAAAATCGCTGTATCAGCCGGATGCATCCTTGCGCTGTGCGCAGGCTGCGGAGCCAACGACACATCTTCAACTAAAGAAAAAGCTTCATCTGAAAAAAGCGGGGTCACTAAAGAAATCACCGCATCCGTAAATAAAATGGAAACCATCATTTCCAAGCTGAATGACTCAGCGGAAAAAGGAGACCAAAAAGAGATTGAAAAGAAGGGGAAAGAGTTAAACAGCTACTGGCTTTCCTTTGAAAACGACATTCGCAGCGACTATCCATTCGAATATACAGAAATCGAAAAACATCTTCAGCCAATCTACACAGAAGCGCAAAAAGACAAACCGGATACAGCAAAAATCAAGACAGAATCCGAGTCATTGAAAGCGTCCTTAGAAGACCTGACAGAAGCGAAGAAGAGCGGCAAAAAGGCTAGCGATCAGCTGGCAAAAGCAGCAGATGAGTATAAAGGCTATGTCAAAAAGCAGAGTGGCCAGCTTGTCAAAGCGACTGAAGCATTTACGAGTGCTGTGAAATCCGGTGATATCGAAAAATCTAAAACGTTATATGCGAAAGCGCGTGTTTATTACGAGCGTATCGAACCGATCGCTGAAAGCCTTGGAGATCTTGACCCGAAAATTGATGCACGAGAAAACGATGTTGAAGAAGGAGACAAATGGACAGGCTTCCATAAGCTTGAGAAGGCCATTTGGAAGGATCAAGATATTTCCGGGGAAAAGGCAACAGCTGACCAGCTTCTCAAGGATGTAAAAGAGCTTGACGGTTCAGTTCAATCACTGAAATTAACACCTGAACAAATTGTTGCAGGCGCGATGGAGCTTCTGAACGAAGCCGGAATTTCGAAAATCACGGGAGAAGAAGAGCGCTACTCACGAATTGATTTAGTTGACCTTATGGCAAATGTGGAAGGCTCCGAAGCCGTTTATCAAACAGTGAAAAGCGCGCTTGTAAAAGATCACACCGACTTGACGGAAAAACTGGATACGGAGTTCAGCGAATTTGAAGTTTTAATGGCAAAATACAAAACAAATGATCAGTCCTATACGTCTTATGATAAATTAAGTGAAAAGCAAATCAGAGAGCTGAGCACAAAGCTGACGACTCTTTCTGAAACCATGTCGAAGATTGCGAATGTGCTATAAAAGGAGTTTTGTAACAGCATGAGCGATGAACAAAAAAAGTCAGAACAAATTCACAGACGGGACATTTTAAAATGGGGGGCAATGGCGGGGGCAGCCGTTGCGATCGGTGCCAGCGGACTCGGCGGACTCGCTCGGCTTGTGCAGACCGCGGCTAAGCCATCGAAAAAGGATGAAAAAGAGGAGGAGCAGATTGTTCCGTTTTACGGAAAGCATCAGGCCGGAATCACAACTGCCCATCAGACGTATGTCTATTTTGCTGCACTGGATGTAACAGCAAAAGACAAAAGCGACATCATTACGTTATTTAGAAACTGGACAAGTCTCACACAGATGCTGACATCTGGCAAGAAAATGTCAGCGGAGCAGAGAAATCAGTATCTGCCGCCGCAGGATACAGGTGAGTCTGCTGATTTATCCCCTTCCAACTTAACGGTCACATTCGGATTCGGGCCTGGCTTTTTTGAAAAAGACGGAAAGGACCGCTTCGGGCTGAAAAGCAAAAAGCCGAAGCACCTAGCCGCTCTTCCAGCGATGCCCAATGACAACCTGGATGAAAAGCAGGGAGGAGGGGACATCTGCATTCAAGTATGTGCAGACGACGAGCAAGTGGCGTTTCACGCGCTGCGTAACCTGCTAAATCAAGCGGTCGGCACTTGTGAGGTCCGCTTTGTGAACAAAGGCTTTTTAAGCGGAGGAAAAAATGGCGAAACACCGCGCAATCTCTTCGGGTTTAAAGATGGAACAGGCAACCAGAGCACGGAGGATGACAGCTTGATGAACTCGATCGTGTGGGTTCAGTCCGGTGAGCCTGACTGGATGACGGGCGGCACCTATATGGCTTTCCGGAAAATCAAAATGTTCCTTGAGATATGGGACCGCTCTTCCCTCAAGGACCAAGAGGATACCTTCGGCCGCAGAAAAAGCTCAGGGGCGCCTTTCGGACAGAAAAAGGAAACAGATCCCGTGAAGCTGAATCAAATTCCGTCTAATTCACACGTCAGTCTAGCGAAATCTACGGGAAAACAAATTTTGCGAAGAGCTTTCTCTTACACAGAAGGACTTGATCCGAAAACCGGCTATATGGATGCAGGTCTCCTGTTTATCAGTTTTCAAAAAAATCCCGACAACCAGTTTATCCCGATGCTGAAGGCTCTTTCAGCAAAGGATGCGTTAAACGAATATACACAAACAATCGGTTCTGCTTTATATGCATGCCCATGCGGGTGTAAAAAAGGAGAATATATTGCCCAGCGTTTGCTGGAATCATAAAAGAAGCCTAAATCGGCTTCTTTATTTAAAAAACAGTTGTAACTTTAATTGTTACAGTTTAAAATCAATTTAGTATGAAAGGAGATTATCATGACAGTACACATTAAAGTTTATTCAGATTACGTCTGCCCATTTTGTTTTGTTGGAAAAGCCGCTTTTGAAGAAGCGATAAAAGGAAAGGATGTTGAAGTCGAGTGGATGCCGTTTGAACTGCGCCCAAGCCCATCTCCTCAGCTTGATCCGGTCAATGATCCTTCCAAACAGTACATGTGGCAGACATCAATTCAGCCAATGGCGGAGAAATTAGGAGTCGAGATCAATTTTCCAAACGTCTCGCCTCATCCGTATACAGACCTCGCGTTTGAAGGCTTCCATTTTGCGAAGGAATACAATAAAGGACATGAATACAACACCCGTGTCTTTCAGGCGTTTTTCCAGGAGGGCCAAAATATTGGCGATATTGACATCTTGACGAAGCTCGCCGAGGAAGTGGGATTAGACGGTGCATCATTCAAATCAGCACTGGAAACAAGAACATATCAGGACGTGCAGCGCCAAGCCTTGAAGCACGCTTATGAAGAGGCTGACATCACAGCCGTTCCAACCTTTATTATTGGCGACACTGTAATTCCAGGTGCTGCCGGCAAGGATGTATTTGAAAAAGCGATTTCTGACGAACAAAAGAAAAGACAAGGAAAAAGCTCTCTATAAAGAGAGCTTTTTTTACTCCTGTTCCATATGGACGCCAGTATGCGCCTTCACCTGAATTTCTGCAAACGTATCTTCATCAATTGTTTTATCAGATGACAGCACCGTTCCGAGCCACGCGCCGAGAAAGCCGAGCGGGATGGAAATAATTCCTGGATTAGACAGCGGAATGAGCGGATCACCGGTAAAAATAGCACCTCCGGCCGGGTCCCACACACTAGGGCTCATCGATACCAGCACAAGCGCGCTGATCAGGCCTGTCAGGCTGCCCCATAAAGCGCCTGAGGCATTGAATCGTTTCCAGAAGACTGTAAACACAATCAGCGGAAGGTTTGCGCTGGCGGCTACCGCAAACGCGAGTGCAACAAGGAACGCCACATTTAAGGATTGTGCAAAAATCGCAAGGAGTATCGAGAGTACTGACACGGCGACAGAAGCCCATCTGGCCGCTTTCATTTGTTCTTTTTCAGTTGCTTCTCCCTTTCTGATGATCTGGCTGTAAATATCATGGGCAAATGCTGAGGCGGCAGACAGCACCAACCCTGTCACGACAGCCAAAATGGTGGCAAAGGCGATGGCTGATACAAACGCGAACAGAAAGTCTCCTCCGAGCGCTTTTGCTAAAAGCGGAGCCGCCATATTTCCCGCTTGATCAGCCGCTGTAATCGCGTCAAAACCGACAAATGCCGCGGCACCAAAGCCGAGAAACACCGTCATAATGTAAAACACACCGATAATCCATGTCGCTGACACAACGGATGTACGGGCCGTCTTGGCATCCTTAACGGTATAAAACCGGATCAATATATGCGGAAGCCCGGCGGTTCCCAGCACGAGTGCCAAGTTTAACGACAAGGTCTCAAGCGGCACCTTGTATTTATTTCCGGGATTCATAAAATCAGCGCCAAGCGGAGTAGCCGTTTTCATCTGTTCAAACATGGTATTAAGGCTAAAGCCGAATTTCGAAAACACGATAATCGAAATCACGAGTGTGCCGGCCATCAGCAAAACGGCTTTAATAATTTGAACCCAGCTTGTCGCGATCATGCCGCCAAACACGACATAAATGGTCATCAGCACTCCGACGATGAGGACAGCCGCGGTATAATCCAGCCCTAGAAGCAGTTTGATCAGCGCGCCCGCCCCCACGAGCTGGGCGATCATATAAAAAGTAGAGATGGCAATGGTATTGAGAGCCGCGACACCGCGGATTTTCTTTTCTTTAAAGCGAGCGGCAATCATGTCTGCCATCGTGTACTTTCCAAGATTCCGAAGCGGCTCCGCCACGATGTACAAGACAACGAGATAAGCCACCAGAAAACCGATGCTGTAAAAGAAGCTATCAAATCCATATAACGCGATCATTCCGGCAATCCCGAGAAACGAGGCGGCAGACATGTAGTCACCGGCAATTGCCAGTCCATTCTGAACGCCGGTGAGCCCGCCGCCCGCCGTATAAAACTCACTCGTCGTTTTCGTCCGCTTCGCGGCAAAATACGTGATAATAAGCGTCAGGCCAACAATCGCCAAAAATAATAAAAAAGCAGTCATATTCATGTCTGTTCACCCTTCAGATCCTCTTTTAAAGCGCTTACATACTTATCGGAATGGGCGGCTCTCCGGGAATACACAGTACTCAGTATCCAGGTCATAGCGAATTGGGCGATGGCGAACAGCCAAGCCCATGAAACAGCTCCAATGGCCGGTGCATTCAAAAAGGTGAAATAAGATGTCAAAACAGGGAGTGAAAAATAAAAAACAAAAAAGAAAATCGCAGAAGGAACAATAAAAGCGCGTTTCTGCTTTAAAAAAGCTTGAAAAGACGGCGTTGCAGCAATCTGTTTATAATCAGCTTTGTACATGGATTTCCTCCTTTTATTCGCTAAACGTAAGCAAAAAGGTACACCAATAGGTATGTACTGAAAGTCCGATTTATGCGTTGAACAATATCTGGAGGATGAAAAAAGAAGGAAGTCGTGAAGAGGTGAACACAGTGGTCTAAAGACAGGCGAAGGTTTTCAAGCTCGGCCGTGTATAAACGAGTTTGCTTTCAAAACCTCACCGAATGCAGCTTGTTCTCAGCAAAGCTGCTGTTTACCAGAGCACGGTTATCATGTTCGCATCACCTCTTTATGACAATGCATGTGCCAAGAGGTGATCGCATCACCGGCTGTCTGTCGTAGTTAGCTGACACACCGTTTGTCCTCAAGCTCAGTGCAGCGATTTGCTTTTGAATAGAGGATATGGTGAAAACTCAGATCAGGTGATAGAAAAGCCAGAGGTAAATAGATCCGCCTGTTCGGACTAGTCTTGCCGGACGGTTTTTTTGTGGTTTTTCTTTCTCGATGCTGTCTCAGATTCTAAAAACTGCCTCACATCATGAATGCCTAATCCAATGGATCTAGCTTCTTGAATTAACATATGCCAATCTTTGTCCAAATCTTTTTTAACATGAGTTTTCATAGTAACCTCCAATTGTATAAAATGTTTTCCTGCAACATGCGGGCAATAAAAGACAAGCCAGCGCGATGATGAGGCGAGTACAACAAATTTCACACATAGTTGCTCGGTGTTCACAAACTGAAGGAAAAACCACCTACCTATTCCCTAAAAAAATGACTAATATAACCAATGGACCTTATTTATAATAATAAACAATTAAATACTGACTGGATAGTATGTAAATGAAAATAAATCATTCAGCCTATTAAAAATGACCCCTAGGAAACCGAATAGCATAACCGCTAAAAGAAATAAATACCGCTAAAGATTGATCCGGTGTAAGATAAGGGTAATCATTACCGCCAGGAGAAAAATATGAAAAAAAACAAATTTCAAATTAAAAGAGAAGCAACATTTGAAAGTTTTATAGACGCTGGCGTGAATTTGTTGATTGACCGAGCGTATGATCCGGTTTCTGTAGAAGATATCAGCAGAGCCGCCGGGTACAGCAAAGGAGCATTTTATGTTCATTTTGTCAGCAAGGACGATTTTCTGCTGTATCTTCTAGAAAAACGTAAGATGAAAAAAAAGATCATTATAGGGTATCTTGATCAAATGGAGCGGGAGTCAGTGAAATCGCTGACATTGGACGAGGCTGCAAAACACGCTGCAGAACTGCTTTATTCCTATTACATAAATAAGCCGTCGTGGGACATCACCTCGTTTGCCATGAACATGCCGACATATAAAGTCTTAAAGAAATGCAAGGCTTATGTCCAGCTGTACGTATTGTGGGTGGAAGAAAATGTGTTATATATTAAGTGGCTGAAGGAGAGAAAGCTGATTGACGCCTGTATTGATACGGAATATACGGCTAAAATAATATGTGCAGTCCTCGACGGAATCATTAAACAATCATATGTATTGGGCCAGCCAGCCACCTTCCGCAGCTTTTTAGACGCACTCTCGGTATTTTTTACTTTAGACAGAGAGCACGAGACGCCAAGAATTTTGAAAAGTTTTTCAGAAAGCGAGGAACATCAGTGAAGTATAGAGAAATAATTATGTATATCATTATGGGGGTTTTCACAACCATTGTGAATATCGCCAGCTTTTATATATTGGTAGAGATCATGAATGTGGATTACAAAGCCGCCACTGTCGCCGCTTGGATTTTGTCCGTGCTGTTTGCTTACATAACAAATAAATTATATGTGTTTCAGCAAAAAACACATGATCTGCAGAGCCTGCTGAAAGAGCTCACTGCTTTTTTCAGCGTTCGGGTCCTGTCTCTCGGCATAGATTTAGGCATGATGATCATTCTTGTCGGCCAGTTCAATACAAATGAAACCTTGGCCAAAATACTCGACAACGCGGTCATTGTTGTCGTCAACTATGTTGCGAGCAAATGGCTCGTCTTTAAAAAAACAAAAGAAGAAGGGGTATGAGAGGACTGCAGCATATGATCTGCCGTTTTCTATGGAGAAATAAGGGGAATAAAAAAAAACCAGAAAGGTGATTGCACATGCGGGAAGAGCTAAAGGGGATATTTGCAAGTGTATTCGGAGAAAAAGAGGGATTACGGTTTTTTTTCGCACCTGGAAGAGTGAATCTGATTGGAGAACATACAGACTATAACGGCGGGCATGTATTTCCGTGCGCGCTGACAATGGGTACATATGCTGCTGTTGCAGAAAGAAACGACGGGCTTGTCCGGATGTATTCAGATAACTTTAGAAACGCAGGCATCAAGGAATGCAGCCTTGACGACATTCGCTATCAAAAAGAAGACGACTGGGCGAACTACCCAAAAGGCGTGATTTATGAATTTCAACAGAGGGGATATGCAGTTCCCCATGGCTTTGACATTGTATTTTCAGGGAATATTCCAAACGGGGCGGGGCTGTCGTCTTCCGCTTCTATTGAACTGCTGATGGGGGTCGTGCTCCAAAACTATTTTCATCCTGAAGTAGATGCGCTTGAGCTTGTGAAAATGGCGCAGCATGCGGAAAACCATTTTATCGGCGTCAATTGCGGAATTATGGACCAATTTGCAATTGGAATGGGGAAAAAACATCATGCGATGCTGCTGAACTGTGACACGCTTGACTATGAATATAGCAAACTCAATGTCTCAGGCCTCGCGCTGGTCATCGCGAATACGAACAAAAAAAGAACATTGGCTGACTCAAGCTATAATACGAGACGCCAAGAATGCAATGATGCATTGCTTGATCTGAAAAAAGGCCTCGATATTACAGCACTGGGCGACATCAAGCCTTCTGATTTCGATGCGCATTCCAGCCTGATCCAAAATGAAACGAACAGACGCCGGGCAAAGCACGCTGTATACGAAAATCACCGTGCTATCAAGACGGCCCATATGTTCAAAGAGAACAATATAGATGAAATCGGGCAGTTAATGAAGGAATCCCACCTTTCATTGAAGGATGACTATGAAGTAACATGCCCTGAACTTGATGAGCTTGTGTTTGCGGCATGGGATCACGAAGGTGTAATTGGATCAAGAATGACGGGAGCAGGCTTTGGCGGATGCACCATCAGCATTGTAAAAGATGAGTTCGTTGATGATTTTATTCAGAAGGTTGGAGACAGATATCAAGAAAAAACAGGGCTCCGAGCGGACTTTTATGTCGCGGATATCGGAGAGGGAGCGAGAGAACTAAAGGGGGAGTGACATATGAGTATTATTGAACATCTGGAACAGCTGCTTGAGTATGGCCTGGAACGAAAATTGATTTCGATCTGGGATCGGGAATATACGAGAAACCGTCTTTATGAAGCGCTGGGCATCACACATCCCGAGCCGGTCTCCAGCACCAGCATCAAGCAGTCACAAAGCCTGCCGGACTTGCTCGCCCCCATCTATAAATGGGCTGCCGAAACCGGCCGAATGGAAGCGGATACAGATACGTACCGTGACCTGCTCAGCGCAAAGCTGATGGGCTGTTTTGTACCTGCCCCGTCCGAGGTCATTCGCAAATTTGAAGAGACAAAAGCATTATACGGCCCAAAACAGGCGACAAAGGAATTCTATCAATATTCAGAGGATGTCTATTATATACGGACTGACAGAATCGCCAAAAATGTTCATTGGACGGTGCCGACCGAATATGGCGAGCTGGAAATGACCATTAACCTATCAAAGCCTGAAAAGGACCCGAAAGCGATTGCGGCTGCAAGAGAGCAGGAACAGACAAATTATCCGATGTGTTTGCTGTGTAAAGAAAATGTCGGGTTCGAGGGAAGCGTGAATCATCCAGCCCGGCAAAATCACAGAATCATTCCGGTCATCCTTGAGGACGAACAATGGTTCCTGCAATTCTCGCCATATGTCTATTATCCAGAGCACTGTATTGTCTTAAAAGGTGAACATGAACCGATGGAGATCAGCAAAAAAACATTTGAAAGGCTGCTGTCATTTCTCGGGCAGTATCCGCACTATTTTATCGGTTCAAACGCGGATCTGCCGATTGTCGGCGGCAGCATCCTAAGCCATGATCATTTCCAAGGCGGCGCGCATGATTTTCCAATGGCACGTGCAGAAGCGGAAGACGTTTATGAATTAAATGATTATCCCGGCGTGTCGCTGGGCTTAGTGAAGTGGCCGATGTCTGTGCTCAGGCTCCAAGGAGACGAACCGGGGCATGTCGCCGAAGCTGCTGACCATATCTTTCGCACGTGGCAGACGTATTCCGATGAAAAAGCCGGCATTGCCGCCTATACAGGCGATACGCCTCATAATACGGTCACACCGATTGCGCGGCGCAGGGGAGACCTGTACGAACTCGATATCGTCCTGAGGAACAACCGGACGAATGAGGAGCATCCATTAGGAATATTCCATCCTCATCAGGAAGTCCACCATATTAAAAAAGAAAATATCGGCCTGATTGAGGTCATGGGATTGGCGATATTGCCGGGCCGCTTACAGGAGGAAATGAAAGAAACGGCAGCGGCGCTATGCTCTGCTGATCCGAAAACAGCCTTAGAACAAAATCCGCTCACGGCAAAGCATAGTGAATGGGCTCTTCGAATGATGGAAAAAAGAACCATAACAAAAGAGAATGCAGATCTAGTCATAAAAAAAGAGCTGGGACATGTATTCGCGCGCATCCTTGAACACGCCGGTGTGTTTAAGCAGACAGCAGAGGGAAAACAGGCCTTCAGAAGGTTCATCGATCAGTTGGGCGTCAAACCAGTCAAAAGCCTCAACCGCTAGGGTTGAGGCTTTTTCGATTTTTATGGCAAAACAAACACCCAAAGCGCTGACGCTTCGGGTGCTGCTGCTTTTATCCTCTTTTTCTGGTTAACAGGCTTACTAGAAAGACAACAATGGCTGCGCCGATTACGGCTGGAATAATGGCAAATCCGGCTAGGTGCGGCCCCCATGTTCCAAGCAGCCCGTGTCCGATCCAGGCGCCAATAAGACCTGCGATCATAGACCCGATAATTCCTCCGGGCATATCTCCTTTTACAAACAGGCTTCCAAGCCATCCGATAATAATAGCGACGATAAGTGAAATAAGAAAACTCATCATGCAACACATCCTATTTTTTATTTATTTGCTTATATCATTCCTCTTTTTTGTATAAGATAAACAACTGGATGCTCTCATAAAAAAATACGGACAATTCAGAGCATAT
Organism: Bacillus sp. FSL W8-1202; assembly: GCF_038006165.1. Lineage (NCBI taxonomy): Bacteria > Bacillati > Bacillota > Bacilli > Caryophanales > Bacillaceae > Bacillus > Bacillus sp. FSL W8-1202. The sequence continues at coordinate 799,118 of NZ_JBBOUR010000001.1, read as the reverse complement.
TGGCTCTTCATTGCGCCTTTTCTTTCAATATTTGATGCGTTAAAATGGTAACCGTGTGAAAAGATGCTAGACGAGGAAAAAATAATTCCTATCTAGAAAGTTTAACAAAATGAAATTTTTGATTGACCTAAGTTTTTTATTGTGGTAAACCTTAATTTGTCAGAATTAGTTCTTCATCATCTTTCTTTACTTTATATGCGGAAATAACTAGAAACTTTTCATCTTAAGCGATAGATGTGAATAAAGTTGGAGCAATTTTTGTCGATTTTATGACATTTAAGCGAAAATGGGATGAAGTTTATAAAAAAATAAAGCTAATAAGTGAAGTTTTTGATAGCATAACAAAGTAGAGAAAAGATTTTGAGGAAGTATGCACTTCAGATTTATTACATCAATAGGAAGGATGGTGATCTTCTTGTTCAGAGCATTAAAACCGTTGCTTGTATTAGCGCTGTTAACTGTGGTTTTCGTCCTTGGGGGATGCAGCAATGCTTCAGTACTAGATCCGAAAGGACCTGTAGCTGAACAGCAAAGTGATTTAATCCTGTTATCTATCGGATTTATGCTGTTTATCGTCGGGGTCGTCTTTGTTCTATTTACCATTATTTTAGTAAAATACCGCGACCGTAAAGGCAAAGATAATGGATCTTATAACCCAGAAATTCACGGTAACACGTTTTTAGAAGTAGTCTGGACAGTGATCCCAATTTTAATCGTCATTGCACTTTCTGTGCCAACAGTACAGACGATATATTCGTTAGAAAAAGCTCCTGAAGCAACAAAAGACAAAGAGCCTCTTGTTGTTTATGCTACTTCGGTAGACTGGAAATGGGTATTCAGCTACCCTGAACAGGATATTGAAACGGTCAACTACTTAAACATTCCTGTCGACCGCCCGATCTTGTTCAAAATCTCATCTGCAGATTCAATGGCTTCGCTATGGATTCCTCAGCTTGGAGGGCAAAAATATGCGATGGCAGGAATGCTGATGGATCAATACTTACAGGCTGACAAAGTGGGTACTTACGAAGGCCGCAACGCGAACTTCACAGGTGAACATTTTGCAGACCAAGAGTTTGATGTGAATGCAGTCACAGAAAAAGACTTTAACAGCTGGGTGAAAAAGACTCAGAATGAGGCTCCTAAGCTGACAAAAGAGAAGTATGATGAATTGATGCTTCCTGAAAATGTGGACGAATTAACGTTCTCTTCTACTCACTTGAAATACGTTGATCACGGACAAGACGCTGAGTACGCGATGGAGGCGCGCAAACGCCTTGGCTATCAAGCCGTTTCACCGCACTCTAAAACAGATCCGTTTGAAAACGTAAAGAAAAACGAATTTAAGAAGTCTGATGATACAGAAGAATGATATTGATCAGGAAAGGAGGAAGCCTGCATGAAATTCAAATGGGACGAATTTTTCGTAACTGGTGACCCATTAATTCTGGGCGCACAAGTTTCCATTGCGCTTTCAACCATTGCCATTATTTTTGTACTGACTTACTTCAAAAAGTGGAAATGGCTGTGGTCTGAATGGATAACTACTGTTGACCATAAAAAACTCGGAATCATGTACATTATATCTGCTGTAATAATGTTATTTCGCGGCGGTGTCGACGGTCTGATGATGCGTGCCCAGCTAGCGCTTCCGAATAACAGTTTTTTAGACTCAAACCACTATAATGAAATTTTTACAACTCACGGTACAATCATGATCATCTTCATGGCGATGCCGTTCTTAATCGGTCTTATTAACGTTGTTGTGCCTCTTCAAATCGGTGCCCGCGACGTTGCGTTCCCTTACTTGAACAACCTGAGCTTCTGGACGTTCTTTGTAGGGGCGATGCTTTTCAATATTTCTTTCGTTATCGGAGGTTCTCCGAACGCAGGCTGGACGAGTTATATGCCGCTTGCAAGTAACGACATGAGCCCTGGGCCGGGTGAGAACTACTACCTCCTCGGACTTCAGATTGCCGGTATCGGTACCCTGATGACAGGGATCAACTTTATGGTAACAATCTTAAAAATGAGAACAAAAGGCATGACATTAATGCGTATGCCAATGTTCACATGGACAACACTGATCACAATGGTTATTATCGTGTTTGCTTTCCCTGTACTTACAGTAGCATTGGCACTTTTATCATTTGATCGTTTGTTCGGCGCTCACTTTTTCACATTGGAAGCAGGCGGTATGCCGATGCTTTGGGCTAACTTGTTCTGGATTTGGGGACATCCTGAAGTATATATCGTTATTCTTCCGGCGTTTGGTATTTTCTCAGAAATCATCTCAAGCTTTGCAAGAAAACAATTGTTTGGTTACAAAGCGATGGTTGGTTCTATTATCGCCATCTCTGTATTGAGTTTCTTAGTTTGGACTCACCACTTCTTCACAATGGGGAACAGTGCGTCCGTTAACTCATTCTTCTCAATTACGACAATGGCAATCTCAATCCCAACCGGGGTTAAAATCTTTAACTGGCTCTTTACAATGTATAAAGGCCGAATCAGCTTTACAACACCTATGCTGTGGGCGCTTGCGTTCATTCCTAACTTCGTTATCGGCGGGGTTACAGGGGTTATGCTTGCGATGGCAGCAGCGGATTATCAATACCATAATACGTACTTCCTTGTATCTCACTTCCACTATGTGCTGATCGCGGGTACTGTATTTGCTTGTTTCGCCGGATTTATTTTCTGGTATCCAAAAATGTTCGGCCACAAGCTGAACGAAAGAATCGGAAAATGGTTCTTCTGGATCTTTATGATCGGGTTCAATATTTGTTTCTTCCCGCAATATTTCTTGGGGCTTCAAGGCATGCCTCGCCGTATTTACACATACGGACCGAACGACGGCTGGACAACATTGAACTTTATCTCAACAGTCGGAGCTTTCATGATGGGTGTAGGATTCTTAATCCTTTGCTATAACATCTACTACAGCTTCCGTTACTCTACTCGTGAAATCAGCGGAGATTCATGGGGTGTGGGACGTACGCTTGATTGGGCGACTTCTTCTGCGATTCCGCCGCATTACAACTTTGCGGTGCTTCCTGAAGTCAAATCTCAAGATGCATTCCTGCATATGAAAGAAGAAAAAACTGAATTATACCCTGAAAGCAAATTCAAGAAAATCCATATGCCAAGCAACTCAGGCAGACCGTTCTTTATGTCTGTTGCCTTCGGTCTCGCTGGCTTTGGACTTGTCTTTGAATGGTACTGGATGGGCGTAGTCGGATTGATCGGAGTCCTGCTCTGCATGGTTCTGCGTTCATTCGAATACGACAACGGCTACTACATTAGTGTTGATGAAATAAAAGAGACGGAAAGAAAGATTTCCGAATAAGGAGGCGTGAGTTATGGAACATGCAGAACACGGCAATTCTAACGCGCCTATGGAATATCAATCTGAAACCGGCAGACTTAATATTCTCGGGTTTTGGATCTTTTTAGGGGCAGAAATTGTGTTGTTCTCAACACTATTTGCAACCTTCTTCGTTCTTAAAAACAGAACAGCTGGAGGTGTCTTGCCAGACGAACTATTTGAAGTCAATCTGGTAATGATTATGACGTTCTTGCTGCTGATCAGCAGCTTTACCTGCGGGATCGCTGTTCATGAAATGCGCCGCGGAAGTTTAAAAGGCGTAGTCATTTGGACAATTATCACTCTTCTTCTCGGTGCCGGCTTCGTCGGATGCGAGATCAACGAGTTTGTTCACTATGTACATGAAGGAGCGGCTCTCAGTACAAGTGCGTTCTGGTCTGGATTCTTTGTTTTACTTGGAACTCACGGAACTCACGTAACAATCGGGATTTTCTGGATCACAGGAATTCTGATTCAGTTGAAGAAACGCGGCTTAACTCCGCAAACTTCATCTAAAATCTTTATCTCAAGCTTGTACTGGCACTTCTTAGATGTTGTATGGATTTTCATCTTTACAGGTGTCTATCTCATGGGATTGGGGGGTCTGTAAAATGGCAAACAAATCTGCTGAACACAGTCACTTTCCATGGAAACACATTGTAGGTTTTATCCTGTCTATCGTTTTGACCCTGCTGGCTCTATGGGTTGCAGTGTATACTGACCTGAGCTCATCAGCAAAACTTTGGATAATCTTCGGCTTCGCCTTCATTCAGGCGGCGCTGCAGCTTCTCATGTTCATGCATATGACAGAGAGCGAAAACGGCACGATCCAAGTCGGAAACACGCTGTTCGGATTCTTTGGCGCGATCGTTATCGTACTTGGATCCATCTGGATTTTCGCGGCTCACTATCACCATGGTGACCATATGGACGGAAATCCTCCTGGAGGCGCTGAACACTCAGAGCATTCAGGCCATAACGAATAATACAAAAAACCCTCTTCATTGGAAGAGGGTTTTTTGCTGTCTTCAGCTGCTTCGCTTTCTGCGAAGATACGGAAGGCCGTAAATGATAAATGCGGCGATATGAGCGACTATGACGTTGACGGCAAACAAGATAATCATGAGAGTGTGTCCAAGTGGAGAAAGGCTTTCTGTTGCGTAAAAGAAGAAGAATACCCACATTAAGATGATTGGCGGAATAGCTGAGAGTGCGACTTTTTTGTTATCAAGCCAAATAAAGAGAGGCGTTGCGCTGGCAACCAATAAGTAAGCAAAAAACATGTCCATCATACCCGTCTCCTTTCATTTTGTGATAACGTTTACAAAAATGAAATAGAGGAACTGAGTTGTGTCTGTTTTGTGATTGTTTTTTGAACATTCTGTTACAATTATTATACCATGTTTTCCAGAAATTGATACGTGTTTTTGCAGAAATGGACTGGATCTATCGTCTTATTTTTTCGTTTAATGTGCTAGGAGAATGTATGGGCATGGGGCTCTGAATTTTTAGCTGTTTCTTATGAGGTATCACATTATTTGGGAACATAACACATTATCGCATTCGTTTTTTAACAAATTCTTTTGGTATGGCGTTTTTTTCATTTGAAAAGTTTTGTGTCAATCGAAACATTTCGGTTTATGATACGTCATATTTCGTGTAGCTGAAAAAGCACCGCAAATGCTGAAAAAACATAAAAGGAAGCGAGCTTCACGTGTCATCTTGAACGTGGTTCATGTATAATAAACATTAGTGATTTTCCGATGAAAATGTAAGGCGGGATAGAATGAGTCGATATAAGAAACAGCAAAGCCCCTTTTACCAGGGGGATTTGATTTTTATATTTGGTGTGTTTTTTATTATAAGCGTAGTATCAATTTATGCTGCCGGTCAGTTTGGGCAGTATGGGAACACGGATTGGATTCAGCAAATTGTGTTTTATTTTTTGGGGGCTGTTGCCATTACAGTTCTTTTGTACTTTGATTTAGAACAGCTTGAAAAGTTAAGTTTATATATTTTTATCATTGGTATTTTATCTTTGATTATTCTTAAAATCAGTCCCGAGTCTATTGCACCTGTTATTAAAGGGGCAAAAAGTTGGTTTAGGATCGGTAGAATTACAATACAGCCGTCAGAGTTTATGAAGGTTGGTTTGATTATGATGCTTGCTTCAGTTATTGGAAAAGCTAATCCTAAAGGAGTTCGGACGCTTAGGGATGATATCCACTTGTTATTAAAGATTGCGGGTGTCGCAGTTATTCCTGTAGGTCTTATCCTGATGCAGGATGCTGGGACTGCGGGAATATGTATGTTTATCGTTCTTGTAATGGTTTTTATGTCAGGTATAAATTGGAAATTGATTGCGATCATAGCTGGTTCAGGTATCTTACTCATTTCATTAATTTTATTAGTAATGATAAACTTTCCTGACGTTGCTAAATCAGTTGGAATACAGGATTATCAAATTAAGCGGGTCACTTCTTGGGTGTCTGCTTCAAATGAGACACAGGAAGATTCAAATGACAGCTGGCAAGTTGACCAGGCCATCATGGCAATAGGATCTGGTGGTATTTTAGGTAATGGTATTTCTAATTTGAAGGTTTATGTTCCAGAGAGTACGACTGACTTTATCTTTTCTATAATAGGTGAGTCATTTGGCTTTATAGGCTGTGCAATTGTTGTCATCATGTTCTTCTTTTTAATCTACAGGCTTGTTGTTCTGATAGACAAAATACATCCGTTTAACCGTTTCGCTTCTTTCTTTTGCGTTGGCTATACGGCGTTAATTGTGATCCACACATTCCAGAATATCGGAATGAACATCGGCATTATGCCTGTTACCGGGATTCCGCTACTGTTTGTCAGCTATGGGGGAAGCTCGACACTTTCCACGTTAATCGGATTTGGGATTGTATATAATGCAAGTGTGCAGCTGACGAAATACAGAAGTTATCTTTTTAATTCTTAATATGCAGACAGCCTTTACAGAGGCTGTCTTTTTTTGTGCAGAGCATTTCGCTTTTGAGATCACTTTTTTTCGGATATGATAAAAAGTGATAAGGAGGTTTTTGTGATGAATAACACAATCGAAACCATTTTGAATCATCGGTCAATCCGGTCTTTTACTGATCAGCTTTTGACAGCTGAAGAAATTGATACATTAGTGAAAAGTGCGCAGGCTGCGTCTACATCCAGCTATGTGCAGGCATATTCGATTATCGGGGTTTCTGATCCTGAGAAAAAACGTGAGCTGTCCGTGCTTGCTGGGAATCAGCCTTACGTTGAGAAGAACGGACACTTTTTTGTATTTTGTGCGGATTTGTACCGCCATCAAAAACTGGCTGAGGAAAAAGGTGAACATATTTCTGAGCTGCTCGAGAATACAGAAATGTTTATGGTTAGCTTGATTGATGCGGCGCTGGCAGCGCAAAATATGAGCATTGCCGCTGAATCCATGGGGCTTGGCATTTGCTATATCGGCGGCATTCGGAATGAACTGGACAAGGTGACAGAGGTGCTGCAAACGCCTGACCATGTGCTCCCGCTTTTCGGACTGGCAGTAGGCCATCCTGCGAACCTTTCCGGCAAAAAACCGAGATTGCCAAAGCAGGCCGTTTATCATGAGAATACGTATAATGTGAACACAGACGATTTCCGTCATACTATGAATACGTATGACAAAACCATTTCTGATTACTATAGAGAAAGAACAAACGGGCAGCGGGAAGAAACGTGGTCCGATCAAATACTGAACTTTATGAAGCAAAAGCCGCGTACGTATTTAAATGACTACGTGAAAGAAAAGGGCTTTAATAAAAACTAAAGCAAACCTCTCCGTCTGGAGGGGTTTTTATGTTTCACGTGTAACATATTCCGACAAATAGGGACAGGCTTTCACAAATAAATGGCGAATGATAGGGGACACTGATAAGCAGTGTGAGCGGCTTTGGAGAAAAAATAGAAGATCAGTGATACGATGAGGATGAGGTGGTAGGGATGGTTTCATTAAGTATATTAGATCAATCTCCAGTATCAGAGGGCAGCAATGCTGAAACGGCCTTACAGCAAACCGTTGCGCTTGCTCAAGCTGCTGAGGACCTTGGATATAAGAGATTTTGGGTTTCTGAGCATCACTTTTCAAAACGGCTGGCAGGGTCCAGTCCTGAGGTGCTAATCAGTCATATAGCAGCGAAAACAAAGCGAATTCGTGTTGGATCAGGAGGAGTCATGCTGCCGCATTACAGTGCTTATAAAGTAGCTGAAAACTTTCGTGTTCTGGAGGGGCTGACACCAGGAAGAATTGATCTGGGGCTTGGCAGAGCACCGGGGGGAATGCCGATTGCATCATGGGCGCTGAATGACGGCGGAAAGCGCAATGCTGATCAGTATCCGCAGCAAATTAAGGAGCTGACCATGTATTTGCATGATTTGACGGATGACAAACACCGTTTTCCGAATCTGACCGCTGCGCCGCATATTTCAACGGCTCCGGATGTGTGGCTGCTCGGCTCATCTGGAGAAAGCGCGCTGCTTGCAGCTGAATCTGGCGCTGGCTATATGTTTGCCCATTTTATCAATGGAGAGGGCGGAGAGGGTACTGTCAGACAGTATAAGAGACGATTCAAACCGTCTGTGTTAGGAGATACGCCTCGAGCGGCAGTTGCTGTTTTTGTTCTTTGTGCTGACACGGAGGAGAAGGCAGAGGAGCTTGGGGCTGTGCTTGATTTTACACTTTTGGCGGGAGAGCAGGGTATTCCTTTAGAGGGAGTTCCTTCGTATGAAGCTGTTCGGAAAAATACGTATTCTCCTTATGAACAGAGACGAATTGCTGATAATCGAAATCGAATGATTGTCGGTACGAAAGAACAGGTTAAGGAGCGGCTGCTAGCTTTGAGTAAAGCGTATGAAACAGAGGAAATCATGGTGGTGACCATCACGCATCATTTTGAAGATAAGCTCCGATCGTATCGATTATTGCAGGAGGCGTTTGCTGACTGATCTTTAAAAAGCCCTGCCGAATCGGCAGGGCTTTTTCTTATTCAACAGTGAAAGGTTCTTCGGTCAAAACCTGGCTTGACTTGCCTTTGTTCGCGGCATATGCGAGCAAGTAATACTCTCCGGCCGGAAGTTTGGTTCCGCCATTAATCGTGCCGTCCCAGTCAAAGTACTGGTAACCTTTATCTTGGTTTTTATAAATGCCGGCTTGGCCTGCGAAATCAAGGTTGCTGTCATAGACGAGGAACGCCAGCTCTTCCGCTCCCGCAGGAAGGTAGGTTTCAATTTGATAGGTACCTTGTACAGACCCTTCGCTGACAGAGACAGATGTGACTCTCGGATAATCGGGCTCTTTCACAATCAGCAATGTAGGTACCTTAGCGACCGTTTTTCCGCCTTCTCTGACGATAACCGTTCCTTCATAGGTGCCAGCTTTTGTTTTCTTCGTATTGACCTTTACTTTTGCAGTGGCTTTCCCGGTTTGATGTGCCGGAATCACAACACGGCTTGTGCCGGATGTGGAGATGCCGCTGCCATTAAATGAGTATTCCAGTGTGTATGATTTTCTAATGGAAGATTGATTTTCAATCGTAAACGTTTCTTTTTTCGTTTCGTTTCCGTTTTCCTTCAAGAACGTGCCGTATGAATAGCTTCCAGGTGAGACGAGCGAATCTGCTTTGATTGCGTTCATGATTCTTGCGCTGCCTGCGCCTTGAGCGTTATGCGGATATACTTCCCCATCGCTATCCTTTAAAGTGACAGCGGTATTCATGATGGCGGCTTTAATCTGTTCAACGCTCCACTTTGGCTTGGCTTGTTTAATAACGGCAACCGCTCCGGCAATATGAGGCGATGCCATGCTTGTTCCTTGTTTTGATCCGTATCCGTATGGATGGTCAGGATCGTGTGTTGGGATCGTGCTCACGATATTGACCCCTGGCGCGGAAATATCAGGCTTAATCATCCACGTATCCATAACAGGGCCGCGTGATGAGAAATCAGCCACTTGTTCACCGAGCGCTTTTGAGACCGTCAACTTGAATGTTGTTTTTGTCTCACCAGCTTTCAGGGCGCTGACGAGTTTTTCGCCGTCTTCTAATGAAAGCTTAATCGTTGGGACAGACATGCCTGGCACATTGGCTTCAATTTCTCCAGAGAGGTTGTTATACACAACCATGCCGATGGCACCGGCTTTTTTAGCGTTATCCGCTTTATCCACAAATGCAATGCTGCCTCGTTTGACAACGGCGACTTTGCCTGTCAGGTCTTTCCCTTCAAAATCCTTTTCTTCGCCGATTCCCGCTTCGACAAGATCAATTTCTTTGTTATTGAGCGCTTTGACGTCGTCCTCTTTGTTATAGCCCATCACTTTTGCTGAAGAATAGGAGCCGAAAGTGACGGCGTATTCATTGAGCGGCAGCTGAGTCGCACCGACAGAAATCGCTTCTCTTGATGTGCCCGGCGATCCGACTGTCCAGCCGTTCGGTCCGCTGTTGCCGTTTGAGGTAACAGCGACAACGCCTTCTGACATGGCCCAGTCAAGCGCTGTGCTTGTCGCCCAGTCCGGGTTGTTTAAAGAGTTTCCGAGAGACAGGTTCATCACATCTGCTCCGTCCTGCACTGCACGTTCCACACCGGCGATGACGTTTTCCGTTGTGCCGCTTCCGCCAGGTCCTAACACACGATAAGCAAGAAGTGTGGCATCAGGCGCTACGCCTTTAATTGTTCCGTTTGCAGCCACAGTTCCGGCTACGTGTGTGCCGTGGTCAGTCGCTCCGCCCCTCGGATCGCCTGTTGGTGTTTCTTTTGGATCGTAATCATTGTCCACAAAATCGTATCCTTTATATTGTCCAAAGTTTTTCTTCAGATCTGGGTGATTGTATTCAACCCCAGTGTCAATAATCGCCACCTTGATGCCTTTTCCTGTGTAGCCTAAATCCCATGCATCGTTTGCTCCGATATAAGGCGCACTGTCATCCATTTGCGGAGATACGGCGTCTTCGGAGATTGTGACGTCTTTATCCTTCATATTGTCTGTTTTATATGTGACGTTCGGGTACACTGCCTTAACGTCTTTTACCGCGAGAAGTTTTGGAATCTCATTAGCTGGAAGCTTCATAGAGAAGCCTGAGAATACCTGCTCATATTCCCGGTTTACTTTTCCGTTTTTCACCGCTTTGATTGCTTTGTTTTTTGCTTTTGTGTGAGCGGTTTTCAGCTTGCTTTTCGATTGGCTTTCTCCCGCTTCCTTCGCTTCTGCCAAGGATTTTTCTTTTAATTCCACTATAACGGTTGTTTTTTTGCTTGTCGTCATGTCGATATCACCGAATACCTCGGCTTTTTCCAGATCAGCCGACGTTTTTGAAGAAGCCGGAGCTGCCTGGATGCCCGTAATACCTGTGGATAAGGCAAAAAATAAGACGAAACTTACAAGCAGAAAGCGAATGATCCCCTTTTTCAATGTGTTTCCCCCTTTGTATTTAGAAAAAATGTGAAAGATCTAGTATATATTTCTTGAAAATTCAAAAAAATCCTTGTGTCATTTGGACCATTTATTGAATTTTGTTTGTGTATAACGAAGGAGTTACACACAGAACCCTGTGTATAAGTGAATAAACCTGTGTATATATATAGTTGGGAATATACGTTCGTATACAAAATATAGATAGAGTTTGTGGACATGTGGATATCTCTTGTGATTAAGTTGTTCTTATCTTTGGGATAACTTGTGTATAAAGTTTTCAAAGCGGTTCTCCAATTTTCATTTCAATTCTTTCAGCTTTCAACAAAACTTCTAAAAACTAGTTGGTTTTTTCACTCATATTGTGACAAAGAATTCTCTTTCCACGGTCTATCATAGAGTCATGAGTTTTGCTAGAGCCGCTAGTTTGCGAGAAAAGAAATCGGCCGTCTTTTCTTGCGGGCTGCGGCTGAGAAAACGGGCTGCTAAAAAGGCTGCCTGCCAAAAAGAAGCGGAGGGATGTTTTTCTATGAAACGTTTGCTTGTATCTTTACGGGTGTGGATGGTCTTTTTGATGAACTGGGTGACGCCGGACAGAAAAACTGCGGCTGCCGCGGTCTATTCGGCTCAGCGTACATACCAAAGAAAGGCGGCAGTGCAGGCCGCGGGACTTGTTTCGTTTTATGAATGGCGGATGGCTGTGAATGAGGAAGAAAAGCAGAAAGCGAAAGCCGCCGCGCTTTATAAAAGAAGATGTTTGCAAGCCTTCAAGGAATCGCCAAAGCAGGAGAGAGCGGGCCCGCATCTTTACATGGCGGTCAAAAGGAGGTAAAATCCCAGTCAAAAGCAAATTGGCGGGAGAGATAACCTCTTGAAAATCTATAAAGTATTAAACAACAATGCGGCTTTAATAAAAGAGGATGATCAGGAAAAAATCGTGATGGGGCCGGGAATCGCTTTTCAAAAAAAGAAAAATGATCTCATCCCTATGAATAAAGTGGAAAAGATCTTTGTCGTGCGCGACGAGAATGAAAAGTTCAAACAAATCCTGCAAACACTGCCGGAGGAGCATATAGAAATAGCTGAGGATATCATCAGCTATGCGGAAGGAGAGCTCGCGGCGCCGCTGAGCGATCACATTCATATCGCGCTTTCCGACCATTTGTCCTTTGCGATCGAGAGGATTCAAAATGGGCTGCTTGTGCAGAATAAATTGCTGCATGAGATAAAGGCGCTCTATAAAAAAGAATACGAGATCGGCCTGTGGGCGATCGGACATGTAAAAGAGACATTGGACGTGTCTCTGCCTGAAGATGAAGCGGGTTATATTGCCCTTCACATCCATACGGCGAAGATGGATGCGGAGAGCATGTATTCGGCGCTGAAGCATACGACCATGATCAAAGAAATGATAGAGAAAATAGAACAATACTTTAATCGAAAGGTGGATGAAAACAGCATTTCCTATCAACGCCTAGTCACGCATTTGCGATACGCGGTCAGCCGGTTGGAATCAAATGAAGCGCTCCATCGTATGGACGAGGAGATGCTTTATTTCATCCAAAAAAAGTATTCATTCTCCTATCAATGTGCGCTGGAGCTGGCGGAGTTTTTGAAAAATGAATATCAATTACATTTGCCGGAATCCGAGGCCGGCTATATCACGCTGCATGTCCAGCGTCTTCAAGATCTCTCGGAATAACCGCTTTGACTTGCAGGGAGTGATCTCTGGAAGTTTTTTTATTGATCAGGATTCAGTGTGTAGTACATCCAGCCCATCATAACTATTCCCGCGGTCAGATTGCCGAGCGTAACGGGGATTAAGTTTCTGACTGCTCCCATCAGTGTCACTGTATCAGGGTGCTCGATCAAAAGCGAGATGGCGAAAGTGCACATATTGGCAATGCTGTGTTCAAAGCCTGAAATAAAGAAGCAGAAAACGAAAAGCATCATGGTAAAAAGCTTTGCTCCTTCACCTTTGAGAGACATTGGAATGAAAAAGGCGAGGCACACAAGCCAATTGCACAGCATTCCTCTGAAAAACAATTCGGAAGCCGGCGGCTCCATTTTGTGTTCTGCCAAATGAATCAAAAAGGAATGAACAGAAGGCTCCTCAAAAAGTCCCGTCGCGCTGATCAGGATGGCAAACAGAATGGCGCCGATTAAATTGCCGGCATAGCTTGACATCCACAAGTACAGGTTGTCGCGCCAGCTGAGTTTTTTCCGTAGCGCGGTATAGGTGAAATAAAAGGTGTTGCCGGTAAATAAATCTCCGCCTCCGTAAGCAATCAGCAGAATAGCGGCCCCGAAAGTGACAGCGGCTGCCGGAAAGGCAAACGGAGAATCAGCCATAAAGAAATAGCTGCCGGTTTTACTTGCGGCTGTAATGCCAAAACCAATAAACATACTGGCCAATATGGACCGAAGCACATAACGGATTTTGCTTGAAGCGAATATGTTTTGTTTTTTCAAAGCGTACTGTTCAACCTTTTGCAATGCTTGAGTTTCCATTGTCTTTTCCTGCTTTCTTTCATGATTGAGCATAGTATAGCATGATATTGTGAAGTATTTCACAATTAATTTTTACGAATTTTTGTCTACATGTTTTATCAAACTATTTAACTAAAAAAATAGTTGACGAAAACGCTGTCATAATTTATGATGAAAGCGTATTCTTAATCTGAATAAGCGGGATTGTGACTGGTAAAGCAGGCAAGACCTAAAATTTGCGTAAATGAAAAAGGATCGCTGTATCCTTTATTCGTTGGCGAATTTTAGGTCTTTTTTGTTTAAATAAAAGGGGGAGAAATAGATGGATTACAAAGAGACTGCAAAACGCCTTATTGAGCTTCTCGGAGGGAAAGAAAATATTATCAGCGCGGCTCATTGTGCAACAAGACTGCGTTTAGTGATGAAAGATGAATCAAAGATAGATCAAGCACAAGTAGAAGAGCTTGATGGCGTCAAAGGGGCTTTCAGCAGCTCTGGCCAGTACCAGATCATTTTCGGAACAGGTCTTGTGAATAAAGTATTCGATGCTTTTTCTAAAGAAGCTGATATTGAGCGTGAGGAACACGTCAATCATCAGGATGCGGCAAAAGAAAAGCTGAATCCCGCTGCGAGATTTGCGAAAACGCTTTCTAATATTTTTGTCCCAATTATCCCGGCTATTGTGGCCAGCGGCCTGTTAATGGGATTGCTGGGTATGATCAATGCGTTTCATTGGATGAGCAAGGATTCTGCGCTTTTGCAGCTGCTTGATATGTTTTCAAGTGCAGCATTCATTTTCTTGCCGATTCTAATCGGGGTCAGCGCTTCAAAAGAGTTTGGCAGCAATCCATACTTGGGAGCGGTCATCGGGGGAATCATGATTCATCCGTCTCTTTTAAATCCATGGGGATTGGCGGAAGCGACACCTGATTATATGCATCTTTTCGGATTTGATATCGCGCTTCTAGGCTATCAGGGAACTGTTATCCCTGTCCTGCTTGCGGTGTATGTGATGAGCAAGGTAGAGAAATGGACGAGAAAAGTGGTTCCACATGCGGTGGATTTGCTTGTTACACCATTTGTTACTGTGATTGTCACCGGGTTTGTTGCTTTTATCGCGATTGGCCCTCTGGGCAGAGCGCTTGGCTCCGGCATTACGGTTGCTTTAACTTATGTATATGACCATGCCGGTTTTGTTGCGGGTCTGATTTTCGGGGGCACGTATTCACTTATCGTGCTGACAGGCGTTCATCACAGCTTCCATGCGATTGAGGCAGGGCTAATTGCAGATATAGGCAAAAACTACTTGCTGCCGATCTGGTCAATGGCGAATGTCGCACAGGGCGGGGCAGGTCTTGCCGTCTTCTTTATGGCGAAAAAGGCAAAGACAAAAGAAATCGCGCTTCCGGCAGCATTTTCCGCTTTTCTCGGCATTACTGAGCCCATCATATTCGGAGTCAATCTTCGCTACCGAAAACCGTTTATCGCCGCGATGATCGGAGGCGCATTGGGTGGGGCATATGTCGTCTTTACACATGTAGCTGCAAACGCTTACGGGTTAACGGGTATTCCGATGATCGCCATTGCGGCTCCGTTTGGCTTCAGCAACTTGATTCACTATCTGATTGGCATGGCGATTGCGGCAGTGTCAGCGTTCATTGCAGCATTTGTCATGAAGATTAATGAGGATGAGGAGAGGAAAAAATGACAGCACATGATCAGGAGCTTCGTCGCCGGGCTTATGAAGAAGTGGAGAAAAAAGAGCCCATCGCTGACAGCGATCCGCACCGCCAGCATTTTCATATCATGCCGCCGGTTGGGCTGCTGAATGACCCGAATGGCCTGATTTATTGGAAGGGCAGCTATCATGTATTCTTTCAGTGGCAGCCGTTTCAGACGGGGCACGGCGCAAAATTTTGGGGGCATTATACGACACAGGATGTTGTGAATTGGAAGCGGGAAGAGATTGCGCTGGCTCCGAGTGATTGGTTTGATAAAAACGGCTGCTACTCGGGCAGCGCTGTCACGAAAGACGATCGGCTCTATCTGTTTTACACAGGAAATGTCAGGGATCAGGATGGAAACCGGGAAACGTATCAATGCCTTGCTGTTTCTGACGACGGGCTGTCCTTTGAGAAAAAGGGTGTCGTCGCCCGCCTTCCGGAAGGATATACGGCGCATTTTCGCGATCCGAAGGTATGGGAGCATGAAGGCACATGGTATATGGTGATTGGTGCGCAGACAGAGAATTTGAAAGGGCAGGCTGTATTGTTTGCTTCTGATAACCTGACAGAGTGGAGATTTCTTGGCCCGATAACCGGCGCGGGCTTCAACTGGCTGGACGATTTTGGATACATGTGGGAATGCCCTGATTTGTTTTCCCTTCAAGGATCGGATGTGCTGATTGTTTCGCCTCAAGGGCTTGAGGCTGACGGTTTCCGTTATCATAACGTATATCAATCAGGTTATTTTGTCGGCCGTCTTGATTATAACAAGCCTGAACTGAAGCATGGTGAATTTATGGAGCTTGATCAAGGTTTTGATTTTTACGCGCCGCAAACACTTGAAGACGATCAGGGAAGGCGGATTTTGTTTGCATGGATGGCGGTGCCTGATCAGGATGAAGGGTCCCATCCGACGATTGACTATCACTGGATTCACTGCATGACGCTGCCGAGACAGCTGACGCTTTCAGGAGAGAAGCTGATTCAGCAGCCGCTGCCTGAGCTAAAAGCCATGCGCAGAAATGAGAAAAAAATACACATCAATATGCATGGATCATCTGGTACGCTTCCAGTGGAAAAACCTGAAAGAGCTGAGATTCTGCTGGAAGACATTCATACGGAGTCTGGCTTTTCAATCAGTATCCGCGGAACGGCTACGTTTTCCTTCCAAAAAGACGAGGGGATTGTTACGCTGGAACGAAAGAGCTTTGACGGAAAAAGAACAGAAGCGAGACATTGCCACATCAAGGATTTGCATACCGTGCACATGTTTCTCGACGCGTCATCTGTGGAAATCTTTATCAATAACGGAGAAGAGGTCTTTAGTGCGAGATATTTTCCTTTCCCGGGAAATCATGAAGTAACAGCCAGTTCGACCGGGAAATCTGAAATGAATGTCGGAATTTGGACACTTATGTAGAAAATCCTTCTATTTTCTTATGTGAAATCTGAGCCATCTGTGCTATTCTTCAACGATAACCTACTATTTTTTTCTGTAAAAGGAGTTGTTTTCTTGAATATACATGAACAGAAGATAACACCGGAATGTTTGGAAAAGGCTGCTAACCAAGTTGAAGATAAGCGGGAAGAATATAAGGATGTGCTGCTTCAGCTGAAAAAAATGCTTGGCGGAACAACGCCGCACAGTGAAACGGCGGAAATTCTCACGCGGGCATATGAACAAATGAAGGAATATGCACTTTTTGTTCAGTCGATAGAAACATTTTTGAGGAAATCTGCAAACAATTTAAAAATCAAATAAACAGGCTGCCGATGGGATCGGCAGTTTTTTCTGTGAAAAGTCTTCGGTGATTTAAAAAGGGCTGCCTCTCTGTAAGGCAGCCCCTTTTGTTTATGATTGTTGATTCAGGCGCAGTGCAGAATGCTTCGTAGGACCAACATACTGGTTTAGCGGGAAGGATTCTTTAATGGCCGCTGTGATGAATTCTTTCGCTGCGTAAATGGCTTCTTTGACTTCCGCACCTTTGGCAAGCTCCGCTGTCACGGCTGCTGAGAATGTACAGCCTGCGCCATGTGTATAAGGCGTATCGATCATTTCGCTTTCAAGGACTTCCGCTGTTTCTCCGTCATAGAGAACATCAACGGCTTTCTCATGTTTGAGTTTGCCTCCGCCTGTAATGACGACATATTGAGCGCCGAGTGCGTGAATTTTTTTCGCGGCTTCGATCATATCGTCAACTGTTTTTAGTTCATCCATGCCGCTGAGCTGGCTGGCTTCAAACAAGTTTGGCGTAATGACAGTGGCTAGCGGAGCCAATTGCTCACGCAGGGCTTGGGCGTGCTCCGGATAAAGGACTTCATTAGCACCTTTGCAAACCATAACCGGGTCAATTACCACATTTTTTAATTGTTTTTCTTTGATCGTTTTTGCCGCAAGCTCGATAATATCAACGGTTGGCAGCATTCCTGTTTTCATGGCGTCCACACCGATGCCGTCCGTAATTGTTGCAAGCTGGGCGCGGATTGTATCAGTATCGATCGGGAATACCTGATGGTCCCAGCTGTTGTTTGGGTCCATCGCAACGATCACCGTTAAGGCGGTCATCCCGTATACGTTTTTTTCTTGAAATGTTTTTAAATCAGCTTGAATCCCAGCACCGCCGCTGGAATCTGAGCCGGCAATGGTGAGTGCTTTATTCATAGACATGTCTTGAACCTCCATCGTGTTTTGTCTTTCATTATAGTTAGGTTTTCTCTGTATCACAATATAGAAGATCTATAGGAATCATTTGACAATCTCAAGGTGCTTTCGTAAAATGCTACATAAGAAAACTAGGTAGGGGTTTTGAGATGTTAAATCGTGAGCTGGTTAAGGGAAGCACGGTTATATTGGTATTGACGCTTCTGAACGAGCGGCCGATGTACGGCTATGAGCTTGTAAAAGAAATGGGAAGCCGCAGCGGAAACGAACTGCAGATGAAAGAAGGGACCTTGTATCCTTCTCTTCACAAGCTTGAACGCCAAGGGTATATTTCTTCCTACTGGGAGAAGCAGGAGAAAGGACCGGACCGCAAATATTACCGGATTACAGACGAGGGCAAAGAAGTGCTGGCGGAACGCACGAAGGAATGGAGCGTATTTTCAGCCATGATGGACCGAATACTGAAGTGGAGCGGACAAAATGAATAAAGAAACATATGTATCCGAAATCAAAAGCGGGCTTAAAGGGCTTCCTGAGGGTGAGGCGATGATAGAAGAGATTGAGAGCCATATTGAACATCATCTGTTTTGCTCTTTTCAGGAAGGAAAGAGTGAGGAGGAAGCTATGCAGACTTTATTGCAGGCGTTTGGAACACCAACTGACATTGTTTCTTCGTTTAAGAAAATACAGCCAGTAACGTTCCGTGCGTTTTTGATGTTCCATCTTTTCTGTAACAGTGCCCTATTCGCTGTCGGCATTGCGATTACAATAATGCATGTATGGCTTGAATCACCGTTTGTTCAAGCAGTATGGAAAGGCATTTCTGTTTCTGTTTGGCTGATCTTAGCTGCATATATGATCTACTGGGTGCTGATTGGGTATCAAGGCGTGAAGGAGTTTGGAAAACGCGGAGAAAAGCTTGTTCTACATACGATTCTGATCTCAATGGTGCCAAACGTCATTTTTATGCTTGTTTTTCTATTCAATGTAATTCCTGCTGCGCTGTTTCAATCCTTGTTGACACCTTGGTTTGTTGGAACTTGTGCTTTTGCAACGCTGTTATTTCCGTTATTTGGCCGAATGGGCTGTTATATTGGCAGGCGTCAGCTTGTCTGATTTTTTAGGTATATACATAGAATTTCTATGTAAAGGAGGTGTATGTCGTGAGGATTAGCTCTTGTTTATATGGTTTTGTAGCTCATGGGGCAGTTTTTTTGTTTACTGGTGGCTGCATGCTCTTGGCTATGGCAGCCAGCTTGCCTTTTGTTTTTCTGCTTGATCGGCTGCCTGATGTCGTCTTTACAGCAGGTGCCATTCTTACGCTGCTATGTTCATATGCTTATGTCTGGTTTTGGGCGGTCCGATTTGCATATAACCAGAAAATGCGCCTGTTTGAGGTTCAATTGGGGTCCTTTGTGTTGCTGGCCCTCATGATATCTTTGTTTTTATTGGATGGATCTAGTATGAAAGACATCATGATGAATTGGGACGATGCAGGCTGTGCTTTTGTGCCGCCGGCTTTTACATTTTTGTGTCTTTCTTATGCACTGGTGCTGCTGCCGGTCTATCAATCTAAGCTGTGGCGTCTTATCCTTCCGAATGGCGTCCGCCTGAAAGATCTCTTTCATGTCTTTGGAGATCTGATGCTGATCATGGTGCTTCTGATCGGAGCCACTTTGCTGTTTCTATCATTGTAGTATGCCGTTTCAGTAGGATATTCCCACTGATCTCCCGTCCAATATATGTTTTAATAGTACATGACTATGAAAATGAGAAGGAGAGCATCATGAAGATTTCTATCGTAATTGTGACCTATAATCGGATTCCAGCTTTGTGTGAGCTTCTGGAGTCGATTTCCCGCCAGACCTTGAAGCCGTATGAAATTATTATTGTGAATGATGCCGGGGAATCGGTCGTGCCGGTCAAAGCACTGTATCCGGAGCTGCCGATTGCTGTCATCAATTTAGAAAAGAACTCGGGGCATGTGGCTGCGAGAAATGCCGGTGTAAAAGAGGCGTCTGGCGATTGCATTATGCTGTGTGATGACGATGATTTCTTTACGCCAGGGCATGTCGAGAAAATGGCAAAGGAAATAGAAACGGCAGACTTCGTTCATTCTGATGCGGAAATAGTTTCGTTTGAAGAGAAGAACGGAACAAGATATCCAGTGTCACGGAAATTGTTTGCTTATACCGCTGACTATGAGGATATGAGAGTGTTTTCTACATACGTGCCGTCGGGCAGCATGTACAGACGTTTTCTGCATGATGAAATCGGGTATTTCGATGCTGATGTGCACAATTACTGGGATTGGGATTTTTATCTGCGCGCAGCCAAGGATTACCGGGTGAAGCGTGTCCCTTGCGCCAGTGTGATTTATGCCTTCAGTGACGCGGGAGACAATCAGTCTGCGGACCTTGGCGCCAAGCGGAAGCAATATTTGGATCGTTTAAGTGAAAAGCACGGACTCGGGGAGCTGCCGACGAAAAACTTTGCCGTCCTGCTTGAAGAGCCTGAGATGAAGAGGCGGGAAGCAAAAAGTGAAATGGTTTGGGATGGCGAGCCTGTCTATTCCAGACTTCATCGTTCGTAAGGGGGCCTGAATCTTGAAACAGCTTTTACAAGACAGCTGGTGGAATCAGCTAAAGGAAGAGTTTGAGAAACCGTATTATCAAGAGCTCAGAGAAATGCTGAAGCGGGAATACGCGGAGCAAACGATTTATCCGGACAGCCGGGATATTTTCAATGCGCTGCATTATACATCATATGATGATGTCAAGGTCGTCATTCTGGGACAAGATCCGTATCACGGGCCGGGACAGGCTCAAGGTTTAAGCTTCTCTGTCAAGCCCGGTGTAAAGCAGCCGCCTTCGTTAAAAAATATTTTTCTTGAGCTGCAGCAGGACATCGGGTGCAGCATCCCGAATCACGGGTCGCTTGTGAGCTGGGCAAAGCAAGGCGTTCTTTTGCTGAATACTGTGCTGACAGTAAGGCGCGGACAGGCGAATTCCCATAAGGGAAAAGGCTGGGAGCGACTGACGGACCGAATTATTGACGTGCTGAGTGAAAGGGAGCGGCCGGTTATCTTTATTTTGTGGGGACGGCATGCTCAAATGAAAAAAGAACGGATCGACACGTCCAAGCATTTTATCATTGAATCGACGCATCCCAGCCCGTTTTCGGCGAGAAACGGATTTTTCGGGAGCAGACCGTTTTCCCGGGCGAATGCCTATTTGGAGAAAATGGGAGAGGCGCCGATTGATTGGTGTATTAAGGATTTGTAAAAAGCGCAGGTTATCTGCGCTTTTTTATTTGAGTATTTTTCGAATCATTCGCAGCCCGTTTTTGGAGGAAGGATAACGAAATGCGAAGTCGAAGCGGTTCGTTTGTTTGACGACGCTTTTTTTGTGCGTGAATGTGTTAAAACTGTCAAACCCGTGATAGCTGCCGATGCCGCTTTCCCCGACGCCGCCGAATGGCAAATACGGCGTCGCCACATGCATTAACGTATCATTGACACAGCCCCCGCCAAACGACAGATTTCCTAAAACAGCGCGCTCAATTTCTTTGTTTGTGGTGAAGAGATACAGGGCGAGCGGCTTAGGGCGCGATTGGACTTTTTCAATGACTTCCCCGATATTGCGGTATGTAAAGAGCGGAAGAATCGGCCCGAAAATCTCCTCCTGCATCACTGGAGAGTCATCCCTCACTTGTTCGAGAATGGTCGGCGCAATTTTGTGATGATTGGGATCAGATTGTCCGCCTGTGAGTGGGATGCCGTCATTCAGAAAGCTGAGCAGCCGCTGATAGTGCCGTTCACTGACGATTTTGCCGTACTGCGGATTCCGTTCAGGCTTAGGGCCGTAAAATTCTCTGATCGCACGCTTCATTTCTTCTGTGAGCTTCGTTTTGATGTCCTCGTGTACAAATAAATAATCCGGTGCGATGCAGGTTTGTCCCGCATTTGTAAATTTCCCGAAGACGATGCGTTTGGCGGCAAGCTGAATGTCAGCATCTTTATGGACGATGCAGGGGCTTTTGCCGCCGAGCTCCAAGGTTACGGGAATTAATTGTTTGGCGGCGGCCTCCATGACGACTTTTCCCACGGATACGCTGCCGGTAAAGAAAATGTAGTCAAAGGGCTGCTGTAATAATGCTGTGCTGACATCGGGCCCGCCTTCTGCCATAGCGACATAATCAGTTGGAAAAACGCTGCTGATGAGTTTGGAAAGAATAGCAGAAACAGCCGGCGTATATTCCGATGGCTTGAGAACGACCGTGTTCCCCGCCGCAATGGCTCCAATCAACGGAGAAAGCGCCAGCTGCAAGGGATAGTTCCAAGGCGCAATCACCAAAACGGTTCCATACGGCTCAGGGATGATGATGCTTTTGGAGCCTAGATGAGTCAGAGGCGTTTTGACTCGTTTCGGCTTGGACCATTTTCTCAGCCGTTTCATGACAAAGCTGATTTCCTCCAAGACGATTCCGATTTCTGTTGAGTATGCTTCTTGCTCGGATTTATGGAGATCCTGGTAGAGAGCGGCTATGAGATCGGCTTCATGAGTTCTGACGGCTTGTTTCAGCTTCCGCAAAATGTTCAGTCTCGATTCAAGCGGTCTCGTATGTCCCGCCGCAAAATAGGCTTTATGCTTGCTGATGATAGAGGGGATGCTGTTCATTCCGTTTCTCCTTTTTGTAAGGTATGGTGATTTATTATGTGAAAAATCTCTTCTGCTTGTCAATCGTGAAAGGTTTGTCAGAAAAAATAACAAACTCATATCTGCGTTTACAGCAGGAATTTGATAAAATGCAGGAAGACAACATTTATTTTTTTGGAGGGTGCTTCATGAACATTCATATATCTGCTTTGATTCAAAAGATGGAAGAAGAGCTGAAAAAAGCAAAAACGGCTGAACGGGATGAGGAGCTGAAGCGTTATGTAGCGGTTGTCCGTTCTCTGTGTGATGTCGTGCTTGATCAGCCGGAGAACGCGAGCGCGCCCCGCATACAGCCGAGCGTTACGCCAAGTCCCGCCGCGCCGCCATCGACAGACCAGCTGATGATGGAAAAAATGATGGGGAGCGCGGGATTAAACAAATATCGAAAGCAAGAAAAAGAGAAGCAGGAAGAGGATGGAAACGGAGAGTCTTTATTTGATTTTTAAAGAGAGAGGTTGAGCTTACGTGAAATTGGTTCTTGGCGCGCTGCAATGGACAGCGTTTATTATTGCTGCGGCGATTGTTGTTCCGGTGGCGGTTGCCCAGTCGTTTCATCTGGATCACTCAGATTCTGCGAGATTGATTCAAAGCACTTTTTTTGTACTGGGAATTGCCGCCGT
The DNA here is from genome assembly GCF_038006165.1 of Bacillus sp. FSL W8-1202. Lineage (NCBI taxonomy): Bacteria > Bacillati > Bacillota > Bacilli > Caryophanales > Bacillaceae > Bacillus > Bacillus sp. FSL W8-1202. The sequence continues at coordinate 776,081 of NZ_JBBOUR010000001.1, read as the reverse complement.
CATTCAGTGTTTGAAAGGCCACAGACTGCCGATCAATGAAAGCCCAGCCGGCTTGTGGTGGGGAGTGTATACGATTTACGCAGGGCTGACGGGAACTGTGTTTGCGACATATGGAGACACACTGCGGGGTTTGCAGGGAGCTCTTCTTGTAAGCGCTGTATGTTTCTTTTTGTTAAGTGTTTTCAAGGTCATTGACAGACTTGCAAAATTGTTTACTCCGGTTGTAACGGGCGTCTATTTATTGCTTCTTGTCATGCAGCTGAGTCAGCCCATTATAAAAGGAATTCTCGGAATCGGTTATCGACAGGACGGGGTGGACGGTCTTGTATTTGGCCTGGCGCTTGTTGTGATCGCTGCCGCTTTTATAATGACAAATTCGAACATCATGTTTTTTAAGCAATATTCTATTTTATTAGCCTTGTTCGGCGGGTGGGTGCTGTTTGCGGCTGCCGGAGCCGCAAAGCCGATTGAAATGCCGGACCGGCTGTTTCAGCTGCCTTCTCTGTTTCCTTTTGGGACCCCGTTATTTAACAGCGGCCTGATCATCACTTCTATTTTTATTACCATCTTGCTGATCGTGAATATGCTGGCGAGCATGAAGGTCGTGGACATCGCCGTGAAAAAATTCAGCAAACAGCCTGATGGAAAGCATCATGAACGCCATGCCGGTTTTGCCGCTTCATTCAGCCATCTGCTTAGCGGTTTGACGGGAGCCATTGCGCCTGTTCCGATTTCGGGAGCCGCAGGTTTTATTGAAACGACCAAAATGCCTTCTAAAAAACCGTTTATGCTCGGCAGTATTCTGGTTATCGTGATCAGCGTGATCCCGTTTTTTATGAATACGTTTGCGAGCCTGCCGTCACCCGTTGGATTTGCGGTGAATTTTGTTGTGTTCTCCGCAATGGGCGGTCTGGCCTTTGCCGAATTTGATTCATATGAGAAAGAAGAATCAAAAAGGGTGAGGTCTATCATCGGCATCTCGCTGCTCACAGGGGTCGGTATCATGTTTGTTCCTGAAACTGCGTTAAAGGGATTGCATCCGGTATTTATTTCTCTATTAAGCAACGGCCTCGTATTAGGGACGCTTGCTGCAATAGCGGCTGACCAGTTCCAGCTTTGGCGCAGGAGAAAATCCGACAATCTCGTGTCAACGGAGAACAAACATTGAATTTTGGTGCAGGTGCGATAAGATAAATGATATGAGTTTAACGAAAAGGCGGGAGAGATAGATGAAAGTTTTTATCATATTAGGGGCCATTAACGCCCTGCTTGCCGTGGGACTCGGAGCATTCGGCGCTCACGGATTAGAAGGGAAAATACCTGATAAGTATCTTCAGGTTTGGCACACAGGCGTGCAGTATCATATGTATCACGCCCTTGGGTTATTCGTTGTCGCGTTTCTGGCTGATAAATTATCCGGCATAGGCAGTGTCACGACAGCCGGCTGGCTGATGTTTGCGGGAATTGTGCTGTTTTCCGGAAGCTTATATATTCTAAGTGTGACGCAAATCTCCATTCTTGGAGCGATCACCCCGCTCGGCGGTGTGGCGTTTATTATTTCTTGGATTATGATCGTTGTCGCAGCCGTCAAATATCTATAAACAAAAAAGCCAATCCTCATCATATGAGTGATTGGCTTTTTTCTTATCTTGGCGAATAGGACGCCATGGAATATGGATACGTATAAGCAATTTCTTCATCAAATGTAATGTAATCGAGGTAGATTGTCAGGAGCAGGTAGCGTGTTCCTGATTTCGGGTCGCTGATAATAATGTGATCCCGGCCCGCAGCTTCGATGACGCCGCGAAAAATCTTCGAGCCCCATTCCTTGCTGTTTTCAAATGTCATATAAATGGTGGCCGTTTTTCCCCGATTCAGGCGCAAAATATTCTCGATGTAAGATTCCTCAACAGGCAGCATGCCGGGAACGCTTTGGCCCGGTCCTGACGGTGTAGGCCCCGATGGAATTTGAAAACCGCCGCCCTGCTGCTGGCCCGGGAATCCAAATCCCTGCTGTCCTTGTTGTCCTTGCTGTCCCTGCTGCATTGGCATCATTGGCTGCATCCCCATTGTCTGCATTTGTGAGCCTTGGCCTTGCTGCGGGTACGGGTTGGCGCCAAACTGAGGCTGATACCCCTGCATATTATCAAATGCCTGCATTTGCTGATATTGATTTTTTTTCGGTTTCATATCGTTCCTCCTTTTTATGAAAACCATTCAAAACATGTTCTGGATGTATAGGTGAACGCTCCGCGATGACTCACCTCCGATGGAAAACGATCTTAGTCGCTGGTGCGATTTTTATCTCTTTCACCTTATGAGGCTGATGCTTGGATTATGCTGAAAAAGAACAGCGGACCGATCAGATTTCGCTCTGGGCAGCCGCTGTTTTTCAGAGACATACACAAACTTTTCGCATATTGGTTTGTATCCCTAGCGCAACTTGAGCATAAGCAACATAAGATAACGATAGTTTCAGGTGTGAAGTTCCAAGAAGGAGGTGTAGGATTTGCCTAAAGTATCAGTCATTATGACGAGCTATAACAAAAGCGATTATGTGGCAAAGTCCATTTCTAGCATACTCTCACAAACGTTTTCAGATTTTGAATTGTTTATTATGGATGACAACTCCAATGAAGAGACGCTGAATGTAATCCGTCCTTTTTTGAATGATAACCGAGTGCGTTTTTATCAAAGCGATATATCTGGAGTGAAGGAAAGAACAGAAAAAACGAGATACGCGGCACTGATCAATCAGGCGATTGAGATGGCGGAGGGTGAATATATCACCTATGCGACGGATGACAACATCTATATGCCGGACCGCCTCCTGAAAATGGTGCGGGAGCTCGATACCCATCCTGAAAAGGCTGTGATTTACTCAGCCTCCAAAACCTATCATTTAAACGAGAATCGCGACATTGTAAAAGAAACTGTCAGGCCTGCCGCTCAAGTGACATGGAACGCACCGTGCGCAATTGATCATTGCTCGGTGATGCACAGGTATTCGGTGCTTGAGAAGGTAAAGGAGAAGTTTGGCTCCTATTGGGATGAAAGCCCGGCGTTTTACCGTATAGGAGATGCGCGGTTCTTTTGGAGAGTCAATCATTTTTATCCGTTTTACCCGCTGGATGAGGAGCTAGACCTGAATTATATTACCGACCAATCGATTCACTTTCAGCTGTTTGAATCAGAAAAAAATGAATTTGTCAGGAACCTTCCTCCGCAGCGAAATTGCCGAGAGCTGCGTGAATCATTAAAAAAGCTTGGAATGGGGTGAGAGCTTGTCGGCCTATTTAAGCAATTATTGGGTGCTGTACCGGAAGTACGTGGAGCTTTTTGACAAACTTCGCTACAAAGGGATTCCGCTTGGGCTTATCAGTAATTTTTATCAATACATCAGCCCTGAGCTGAGGGTGATGATGGAAGAAGAACCGGAATTATTCGGATCGGTGGATCAGCATATCGATGAGGGACAGATTCAGCCGTTTTTTGAAGAAAGAATCCAAAACATCGTTAAAACAAATGACAAACCTGTTAAAGGGAAAGTCATTTTGCACTTTGATTACCTGCGTTTTTCAAACGGAAATTACTATCAATTTGATCCTGAAAAAACGGCTGTTTTGGCCAGATGGAGTTTGCCGCATTATTGTGATCTGCCTGTAATTAGCAAGCGGGAGATAGCGGATTCATGCCAAAAAGGCGATTCGAAGCAGTATCTCGAAACAGCCTGTTCGCTTCTCGCCCCTTATGATGATCACCCGGCATTTGGTGATCAAGCGTTTCGCGACCGGCTTTTCAAAGATATTCCTTTATTTATAGAGGCCATTGATACAGTTGATGCGCTGTTTGAACAGGAAAAGATTTCAGCTGTTATTGTCGGAACGGCAGAAGACATTTATAGCAGGGTGCTCGCTCTCATGTGTCAAAGAAAAGGGGCCGTCAGCATTTGTCTTCAGCATGGCGCATTGATGGGAGATGAAGCCTTCATTCCTGTTTTTACAACCTATCAAGCTGTTTTTGGTGCGTATGAAGCAGAGTGGTTCATACGAAAAGGCTGTAAACCCGAGCAGATTCTCGTAACGGGACATCCCCGCTTCGATCAGATTTTTAACAGAACGCCTATGGATATGTCCATATTCTATCGAAAACTTGCTTTTCAGCCGACTAAAAAAATTGTGCTCATTGCCACTCAGCCCTTTTCAGAAGACTTTTATTCCGGTGTGCTGCAGGGGCTTTCTGATCAGAAGCAGCTGCAGATTATTATCAAACCCCACCCGTGGGAAATCGGAAAAAACAAGCTTGATCTGTATCACGAGGCGGCGAAAAAACATAAAGCATGCAGAGTCATCAAAAAGGAGCTGGAGCTTTATGATTTGCTGCCGTATGCTGATGCCGCAGTGACGCAGACCTCGACAGTCGGTCTTGAAGCCATGCTGTTTCAAAAGCCTGTGCTGATCGGAAAATCGTCCGGAAATCGCTCGTATCCGTATTATGAGTCTCTTGGCGATTTTATGTTTGACCAGCCGGATGAACTAGCGCACACCTTGGTTGAAGTTCTTCGAAGTCCCGACGTGCATCAAAAAGCAGAAGAGGCGCGCCTGGCATTCATAGCGGCTAATTATCCGGTGGCAGAATCAACAAATGCTTTATTTGCAGAACTGAAAGCCAAAACAGGGGTTGATTACAGGCGGGAAGATACTGAATAAAATGATAGGAGCGCAAAGAAATGGTGCAAAAGAGAAATCATTTTCTCCCTTACTCATTGCCGTTAATCGGTAAGGAAGAAATTCAGGAGGTTACAGAAACGCTTGAATCGGGATGGCTCTCTAAAGGCCCGAAGGTTCAGCAGTTTGAAAAAGAGTTTGCCGCGTTTGTCGGGGCGAAGCACGCCGTGGCGGTAAATTCATGTACCGCAGCTTTATTTTTGGCTTTGAAAGCAAAAGGGATCGGGCCCGGGGACGAGGTCATTACCTCTCCGCTTACGTTCAGCTCGACTGCCAATACGATTATTCATACGGGAGCGACGCCTGTGTTTGCGGATATTGACCAAAACACGCTCAATATTGACCCGGTAAAGCTTGAGGCGGCCGTCACATCGCGAACGAAAGCAGTTGTGCCCGTCCACTTTGGCGGGCAGTCCTGCGATATGGATGCAATATTGGCTATTGCCCAAAATCATGGTTTATTCGTGCTGGAGGATGCGGCACATGCGGTATATACGACTTATAAGCAAAGAATGATCGGTTCTATCGGGGATGCAACGGCATTCAGCTTTTACGCCACCAAAAACCTCGCGACAGGGGAAGGCGGCATGCTGACGACTGATGATGAGGAGCTTGCCGATAAGATCCGGGTGCTAAGCCTTCACGGCATGAGTAAAGCCGCATGGAACCGTTATTCTTCAAATGGCAGCTGGTACTATGAAGTCGAATCGCCCGGCTATAAGATGAATATGTTTGATTTGCAGGCGGCCCTCGGACTTCATCAGCTGAAACGGCTGGATGATATGCAGAAACGGAGAGAAGAGATTGCCGGCCGCTATCAAACCGCTTTTCAGCAGATTCCTGGGCTGATCACGCCGTTTGTCCATGATGACGGCAGGCACGCCTGGCATCTATATGTTCTGCAAGTTGATGACAAAAAGGCCGGGGTTACGCGCAGCGAAATGATTACGGCTTTAAAGGATGAATACAATATCGGCACTAGCGTTCATTTTATTCCAGTACACATTCATCCATATTATCAAAAGCAATTTGGATATAAGGAAGCGGACTTTCCGAATGCCATGAATTACTATAAACGAACCCTTTCTCTCCCGCTCTATCCATCAATGTCTGACGACGATGTAGATGATGTCATTGAAGCTGTGCGGGATATCGTAAAAGGGGCTGATTAAGTGTATACGGTAAAAGAAAATGTTTCCAAAGAGGCGATTGAGGAATTTCTCCAAAGCAGAAAGCTTACACTGGATGTTCCGTATCAATTTTCCCTCGGCCTTTTTGAAAACAGCAGGCTCCAAGGCGTATTGCTTTACGAAGATTCTTTGTGGGAAAGCAAGGTGCTTCAGAAGAAAGTCATGAACGTCAAACTTCTTGCCGCAAATAGTACCGGGCAGCTAAAGAGGCTGTTTGAAGCTTTTTATACTGTACGCCAAATGGATGAAACGGATTTTATCTTTGTCCGCGTTCCGGCTGAAGATATCGGAGCCGCGCATGTGATACAGCAGCAGCCATCCTCTTACTTTGTCGGGAGTTTGCTGAAGCTGGCGATGCCTCCGTCTTTTTATGACAAAACACCGCCATTTTTTGAACTGGGCCCGCCTGAGCCCGGAGACACAGAAGCGATATGTGAGCTGGCCCGAGACTCGTTTACAAAAAGCAGATATTTTCAGGATCCTCATCTCAGCCGCGATGCAGCAAACAAAATATTTCAGGAGTGGACACGAAACAATCTGAATGGAAGGGCGGCGGTCAATATTGTCGCTAAACACAATGGCGAGGTCATCGGCTATCTTCAGGGCTTATCAAGAGATGATGAATGCATTCTCGATTTGATGGCTGTAAAGCCGGGATTTGAAGGAAAACGTATTGCATTTCATTTATTGGCGAATCTCATAGAACAACCGGAGATCCAGAAGCATAGAACGGTAACAGCGGGGACGCAGCTTCACAATGTAAGGGCGATCCGCCTTTATGAACGAATGGGCTTCACCGCTGAACAATCGTATTACTATTATCATATTTGGCCGGGAAAGGAGGCTAAATAATGGCAGCGTTTCAGATCGCGAATAAAACTGTAGGCAAAGACGCTCCTGTTTTTATTATTGCTGAGGCGGGGATTAATCATGACGGGAAGCTTGATCAGGCTTTTGCGCTGATAGACGCCGCGGCGGAAGCGGGAGCGGATGCCGTGAAATTTCAAATGTTCCAAGCTGATAGGATGTACCAGAAAGATCCTGGTTTGTACAAGACGGCAGCGGGCAAGGACGTCTCTATTTTTTCTTTGGTTCAATCTATGGAAATGCCTGCTGAGTGGATTTTACCGCTATTGGATTACTGCCGCGAAAAGCAGGTGATCTTTTTAAGTACGGTATGTGACGAGGGGTCAGCTGATCTGCTTCAGTCTACCTCGCCGAGCGCTTTTAAAATCGCATCCTATGAAATTAACCATCTCCCGCTGCTCAAATATGTCGCCCGGCTGAACAGGCCGATGATTTTCTCGACAGCCGGAGCTGAAATCTCTGATGTTCACGAAGCTTGGCGCACCATCAGGGCAGAGGGAAACAATCAAATTGCCATAATGCATTGTGTGGCGAAATACCCTGCACCGCCGGAGTACAGCAACCTCAGCGTCATTCCGATGCTTGCCGCCGCTTTTCCTGAGGCGGTAATCGGCTTCTCCGATCATAGCGAGCATCCGACAGAAGCGCCGTGTGCCGCGGTTCGGCTCGGAGCAAAACTGATAGAAAAGCATTTTACGATCGATAAAAATCTGCCGGGTGCCGACCACTCGTTTGCATTAAATCCGGATCAATTGAAAGAAATGGTCGATGGCATCAGGAAAACGGAAGCTGAGCTGAAACAGGGGATCACAAAGCCGGTCTCTGAAAAACTGCTTGGCAGTTCATACAAAACAACAACCGCCATCGAAGGAGAAATCAGAAACTTTGCATACAGAGGCATTTTTACAACAGCTCCGATTCAAAAAGGTGAAGCCTTTAGTGAAGACAATATCGCAGTGCTTCGGCCCGGACAAAAGCCGCAGGGGCTGCACCCGAGATTTTTTGAACTGCTAACCAGCGGTGTTCGGGCTGTAAGAGACATTCCGGCCGACACAGGCATTGTCTGGGATGACATTTTAATGAAGGACAGCCCGTTTCATGAATGATATTCTCTATATCATTCAAGCGAGAATGGGTTCAACAAGGCTTCCGGGAAAAGTGCTTCGGCCGCTCGGATCGAGTCGTTTACTTGACATTCTCGTTCACCGTGTCCGGCAAAGCGCGTTTTACCAGAAGGATCGGGATAATCTTGTCATCGCCACGTCTGACAAAGAAAATGACGACATATTAGAAGCGCACTGTATCAAACAAGGCTTTCGTGTTTTCCGCGGGAGCGAAGAACGTGTCCTCGATAGGTTTGTGAAGGTCATAGAAGCTGTTAAACCGTCAGTCATCATCCGGTTAACGGGTGATAATCCGTTTGTCGATCCGGAGCTGCTCGATGTAATGATTAAGGCGCATTTTGATCAAGGCTCGGATTATACGTATATCCTGAATGCCCCATTAGGGATTTGCGGCGAAGTGGTCAACGCCAACCTGTTAATTGACATCAGCCGTATTCAGGATTTGGAGGATCAATATCAGGAGCATGTCACGTTATATATAAGGAATCATCCAGCTCTTTATCGTGTGCAGTTTTTAGAGGCGCCTGAACGATTTCGCGCCCCTCAATATCGGCTGACCATTGATACAAAGGAAGACTATGAATCGATAAAGGCTCTCTATCAAAAAGCAGGCGAGCGCCCCGATGTATCCGCCTCAGAGCTCATCACCCTTCTGAACCGGAATCCCGATGCGGCAATCGAACGAGAGGCTGACTAGCCATGCATGTTGGGATCTTCGCAGACGGCGGCTATGAAAAGGGAATGGGCCATGTTGTCCGGATGAAGAGACTTGCGGAGGGGCTCAAACAGCGATGCTTGATTACGTTTTATACGAATCAGGAGTCTGAAGCGTTTCTTCATGAAGAGCATTGGCGTGTCATCGTAAAGCCGGAGCTGCAGCAGCACGAATTTATTCTCCGGGAAATAAAAAGCAAGAAGCTTGATTTGCTTTTGTTTGATATTCTAGGCGCGCCTGCAGAGCTGTTAAAGAAAATAAAGACGGAGACAGATGCGAAAATTGTTCTTTTTGAAGAGAAAAACGGTAAATCAATTCAATATAGTGACGCAGTCATTAACGGAATTTACGGTGACATCAGAAGCAAGGTGTACGTTCAGGGAAACACACGCATCTATGAAGGTCCGGACTATCTTATTCTTCACCCCGCCTTTCAGGCCGCAAGAGAGGATTACACACTTAAGAAAGACTGCCGCAATATCCTTGTTGCATTAGGAGGAAGTGATCCGAAGCAGCTTATTTTTAAAGTGCTGGCTGCCGCTGATCAAGTCCCCGACATAAAAGACAAAAACATAATGTTTGTGATGGGGAGCGCTTCACCGCATCAAGAGGCAGTCCGAAAGCGGATCGAAAAGAAGCCGCAGTACAAGATGATCGAACAGACAAATGATATGGCAGGTTTGATGAAACAAGCGGACGCAGCCATTGTCGCCGGCGGCATCTCTCTATATGAAGCCATTTGCATCGGCGTGCCGTGCCTTGTTCTTTCTCAGGTTGAGCATCAAACGGCAACAGCAAAAACATTTGCTGGCCAAGGCGCCGCTCTTGATCTTGGATTGGGTGAGCTTGTACCGGATGAAACACTCATCTATCAGATGTCACGCATTATGAGCAGCTATCCTCTTCGCCTTTCTTTGCACAAGGGAGGAAGGCCGCTCGTGGATGGCAAAGGCATTATACGGGTAACAGCTATTCTTCAAGATTTATATGAACAAGAGATATAAAAATGCATGTAAGGAAGTGTTAATGTGAAAGGTGTTATTTTAGCCGGAGGAAACGGCTCACGCCTTATGCCCTTAACGAAAGCCGTCAACAAGCATTTGCTTCCTGTAGGCCCGTATCCGATGATATACTGGTCGATTATGAAGCTGGAGGAAGCCGGAATAAAAGACATTTTACTCATCAGCCAAAAGGAGCATATGCCGCAATTTTACAAACTGCTTGGGAACGGGGAAGAGCTTGGCGTTACTATCACTTATCAAGTACAGCCGGCAGCATCGGGCATTTCGGATGGGCTGTCTTATGCAAAGCGCTTTACGAAAAAAGAGTCTTTCATTTTATTATTAGGTGATAATATATTTGAAGATTCATTAAAGCCTTATACAGAACGCTTTGAACAGCAGGGGAAAGGAGCAAAAGTGCTTCTGAAAGAAGTTGATGACCCGGAACGTTTCGGGATTGCTGAGATTGATGAGAAAAACAAGCGGATTCGTTCCATCATCGAAAAGCCCGAACAGCCACCGACCAACCTTTGTGTTACCGGCATTTATATGTATGATGCAGAGGTGTTTTCGTATATTGAACAAATATCACCATCAAAGCGCGGCGAGCTGGAAATCACCGATGTGAATAATCTATACATCGAAAACAGCCAGCTTACGTATGATGTGTTATCAGGCTGGTGGGTAGATGCCGGAACTCACGAATCGCTTTATCTCGCTTCCCAGCTTGTACACCAGGCTTTACGGAAAGGACAGGACGAAAAGTGATGGCAAAATCATATTTAATTACAGGCGGTGCCGGCTTCATCGGGCTCACGTTTACAAAGCTCATGCTGAGGGAAACGGATGCGCGCATTACCGTTTTAGATAAACTGACGTACGCCAGCCACCCGGAGGAAATGGAAAAATTAAAACAAAACAGCCGTTTTCGCTTTGTAAAAGGGGACATCAGCGTTCAGGAGGATATCGACCGCGCGTTTGATGAGACCTACGATGGCGTCATTCACTTCGCAGCAGAATCGCATGTGGACAGAAGCATTTCCCAAGCAGAGCCGTTTATCACCACAAATGTCATGGGGACATACCGATTGGCGGAAGCGGTCTTGAAAGGAAAAGCCAAGAAGCTGATTCATATTTCAACAGATGAGGTGTACGGGGATTTAAAAGCGGATGATCCCGCGTTTACAGAAACGACGCCGCTTTCTCCTAATAACCCATACTCAGCCAGCAAAGCAAGCTCAGATTTGCTCGTGTTGTCTTATGTGAAAACCCACAAGCTTCCGGCCATCATTACACGATGCAGCAACAATTACGGACCTTATCAGCACAGCGAAAAAATGATTCCGACGATTATCCGTCATGCGAAGCAGGGCCTGCCTGTTCCGCTGTATGGCGATGGACTCCAGATCCGAGACTGGCTGTTTGCGGAGGATCATTGCCGCGCAATCAAACTGATTTTAGAAAAAGGAACCGACGGCGAGGTGTATAACATCGGCGGCGGAAATGAACGCACGAATAAAGAGCTGGCGAGTGCCATTTTGAAGCATCTGGGCTGTGAGGAATTGTTCGCCCACGTGGAAGACCGAAAAGGGCATGACCGGCGCTATGCGATCAATGCATCAAAGCTGAAAAACGAACTGGGCTGGCGGCAGGAAGTGACGTTTGAAGAAGGCATTGCGCGTACGATTCAGTGGTATACAGACAATGACCGATGAGAAGGTGATCTGATTGACAAAGGTATTGGTGACTGGGGCGGGAGGACAGCTTGGCTTGGAACTATGCCGCCAGCTGAAGCAAGCCGGATATGAGGTCATTGCGTTAACAAAGAAGCTGATGAACATTGCTGACCAGCGCTCAGTACGGCATTCGTTTGGCCATTATCAGCCGGATATCGTGGTCAATAGCGCCGCGTTTACGTCGGTTGATCAATGCGAGGAAGAGCTTGATAAAGCGTACTTGATTAACGGAATCGGCGCTTATTATACAGCGCTTGAGTCAACCCGCATCGGAGCTCAATATGTTCATATCAGCACGGACTATGTATTCAATGGGAAAGGAACCCAGCCATATAGGGAAGACGATCCCCTCGATCCGAAAACCATTTATGGCAAAAGCAAAAGGCTCGGAGAAGAACTGATACGATTAACGACAAAAGACAGCACGATCATCAGAACATCGTGGGTGTACGGACATGGCGGCAGTAATTTCGTTGAAACCATGCTGAAGCTTGCTGAAACGAAACAAGAGCTTCGGGTTGTCAGCGATCAAATTGGTTCGCCGACTTATACGAAGGATTTAGCAGAAGCGGTCATCAAGCTGTTCAGCCATCCGCCGGGCATCTATCATGTCAGCAATTCAGGCATATGCAGCTGGTATGAGTTTGCGACGGCAATTATGGAGGAAAGCGGGCTGGAAACAGCCATTTTGCCTGTAACGACAGAGGAATACGGGAACAAAACGCCCCGCCCGGCATACTCTGTGCTGAGCCATCGGGCTATTGAAGAAGCCGGCATCCGCCCCCGCCACTGGCGGGAAGCGTTACGAGAGTATTTGCAGGAAAGGAGCAGTGCGTGTGATTGATGGAGTCAAGGTGAAAAAATTGATGAAGCATAGCGATGACAGAGGCTTTTTTGCTGAGCTGGTCCGGGACGATGAGAATCTCCTTGAGCATTTTGGGCAGGCCTCTTGGTCGAAAAGCTATCCGGGTGTGATTAAGGCATTTCATTATCATGAGAAGCAGGATGATCTCTGGTTCTTCCCAACCGGCCACGCTCAGGTTGTCCTATACGATCTTCGAGAGGATTCAAAGACAAAAGGAGAAACGGACGTCTATTATATGGGCGAAGACAACCCGATGCTGTTATTAATCCCAAAAGGGGTGGCTCACGGATATAGAGTGCTGGGAGAGACGCCGCTGACAATTATCTATTTTACCACCATGTCGTATAACCCGGATCAGCCTGATGAAAAAAGAATTCCGTGGAATGATGAGACGATCGGTTTTAACTGGAACACTGAATTCAGATAAAAATAGGAACGTGATCAATCGAAGAGCAGAGGCATCTTCGACTTTTTTTGCACTTTTTTAAAATAGGATAAAAGATAGAAAGTGTCGGGCAGATGTTACTAGAAAAAGAGAGAGAAATCGTCCATTTGAACCTTGTATAAACAGGAAGGAATTCTCATTGAATTCCAAGTGTTAATATTCCTTTGAAAAACATTTACTTACATGGAAAATGATGGTAGATTAATTTTTAAGAAAAAGAACTGGTAATTCGCGAATTATGAAAAAGCGCTTTTTCTGCAGAGGACGCTCTGGCCAAATTTCAACAATCAATTAGGGGGAAATGTCATGCTAAAAAGAACTTCATTCGTATCTTCATTATTCATCAGTTCAGCTGTTTTACTATCAATCTTACTTCCTTCGGGCCAAGCTCATGCACAGTCCATCAATCGAGGCAATAACAGTTAACAGCACGAAAGAGTGGACCACTTCTGATATTGAAGTGACATATAAACCAAATGCGGTGCTTTCTCTTGGAGCGGTAGAATTTCAATTTCCTGACGGGTTTCATGCTACGACAAGAGATTCAGTGAATGGAAGAACACTGAAAGAAACACAGATTTTAAACGATGGAAAAACAGTCAGACTCCCGCTTACGCTTGATTTGTTAGGCGCATCCGAATTTGACCTCGTCATGGTGCGCAAAACTCTTCCTCGCGCAGGCACTTACACGATTAAAGGCGATGTAGTAAACGGTTTGGGAATCGGCAGTTTTTATGCTGAAACGCAGCTGGTGATTGATCCCCGTTAATCGATAGATTTGTAGTCAGAGACTGAGATGTTTTCAGTCTCTTTTTTTGTGGATTCAAAAGCTGGTACGGATCTTGCATGATGATAAGGGTGAATTCAATGCAGAAAGGAATTGGCGGGCTGATTTTTAAAAGCGCTTACATTACAGCCGGCCAAAAAAACAATGAGGTGAAAAAAGATGTCAGCAAAGCAAGTCTCGAAAGATGAAGAAAAAGAAGCTCTTAACTTATTTCTGTCTACCCAAACAATCATTAAGGAAGCCCTTCGGAAGCTGGGTTATCCGGGAGATATGTATGAACTCATGAAAGAGCCGCAGAGAATGCTCACTGTCCGCATTCCGGTCAAAATGGACAATGGGAGCGTCAAAGTGTTCACAGGCTACCGGTCACAGCACAATGATGCTGTCGGTCCGACAAAGGGGGGCGTTCGCTTCCATCCAGAAGTTAATGAAGAGGAAGTAAAGGCATTATCCATTTGGATGACGCTCAAATGCGGGATTGCCAATCTTCCTTACTGCGGCGGGAAGGGCGGTATTATTTGTGATCCGCGGACAATGTCATTTGGAGAACTGGAAAGGCTGAGCAGGGGGTATGTCCGTGCCATCAGCCAGATCGTCGGTCCGACAAAGGATATTCCAGCTCCCGATGTGTACACCAATTCGCAGATTATGGCGTGGATGATGGATGAGTACAGCCGGCTGCGGGAATTCGATTCTCCGGGCTTTATTACAGGTAAACCGCTTGTTTTGGGAGGATCGCAAGGACGGGAAACAGCGACGGCACAGGGCGTCACGATTTGTATTGAAGAGGCGGTGAAGAAAAAAGGGATCAAGCTGCAAAACGCGCGCATCATCATACAGGGCTTTGGAAACGCGGGTAGCTTCCTGGCCAAATTCATGCACGATGCGGGCGCGAAGGTGATCGGGATTTCTGATGCCAATGGCGGGCTCTACAACCCAGACGGCCTTGATATCCCTTATTTGCTCGATAAACGGGATAGCTTCGGTATGGTCACCAATTTATTTACTGACGTCATCACAAATGAGGAGCTGCTTGAAAAGGAATGCGATATTTTAGTGCCTGCCGCGATCTCCAATCAAATCACAGCCAAAAACGCACATAACATTCAGGCGTCAATCGTCGTTGAAGCGGCGAACGGCCCGACAACCATTGATGCCACTAAGATCCTGAATGAAAGAGGCGTGCTGCTTGTGCCGGATATCCTGGCGAGTGCCGGCGGCGTCACGGTTTCTTATTTTGAATGGGTGCAAAACAACCAAGGATATTATTGGTCGGAAGAAGAGGTTGCAGAAAAACTGAGAAGCGTCATGGTCAGCTCGTTCGAAACAATTTATCAAACAGCGGCAACACATAAAGTGGATATGCGTTTGGCGGCTTACATGACGGGCATCAGGAAATCGGCAGAAGCATCGCGTTTCCGCGGATGGGTGTAATTTGAGAAGCCTCCGCAAAATAATTTTGCATTTGTTTTTTGCGTAAAGAGCAAAAATCGCAAAATAAATTTGCGTTCAAGATCGGAAAAAGAGAAAGGTGATCACCTGTTAGACAAATTTCTGTTCGATTCAACAAGTTTTTTCAGCAAAAGACAAGAAAATGGCATGATTCTTGCATTTTTATTCATATGCGAAGATATATTTCATAACACGAGGGGGACTACATATGACAGTCACATACGCGCACGAACCATTTACCGATTTTACGGAAGCAAAGAATAAAACTGCATTTGGGGAGTCATTGGCCTTTGTAAACACTCAGCTCGGCAAGCATTATCCGCTTGTCATAAATGGAGAAAAAATTGAAACGGACCGCAAAATCATTTCCATTAACCCGGCAAATAAAGAAGAGATCATTGGGTACGCGTCTACAGCGGATCAAGAGCTTGCTGAAAAAGCGATGCAAGCCGCATTGCAGGCATTTGATTCCTGGAAAAAACAAAGACCTGAGCACCGCGCGAATATTCTCTTTAAGGCAGCGGCTATTTTGCGCAGAAGAAAGCATGAATTTTCAAGCTATCTTGTGAAGGAAGCGGGAAAACCGTGGAAGGAAGCAGATGCGGACACGGCTGAAGCGATAGACTTTTTAGAGTTCTACGCGCGCCAAATGTTAAAGCTCAAGGAAGGGGCTCCGGTGAAGAGCCGTGCTGGCGAGTTCAATCAATATCATTACGAAGCGCTTGGCGTGGGCATCGTCATTTCTCCATTTAATTTCCCGCTTGCGATTATGGCGGGAACAGCGGCGGCAGCGATTGTGACAGGAAATACGATTCTCTTAAAACCGGCTGACGCAGCCCCGGTAGTGGCAGCAAAATTTGTCGAGGTCATGGAGGAAGCGGGTCTGCCAAACGGCGTTCTGAATTACATTCCGGGAGATGGTGCGGAGATCGGTGATTTCTTAGTTGAGCATCCGAAGACACGGTTTGTCTCATTTACAGGTTCCCGTGCAGTCGGCTGCCGGATTTATGAGCGAGCCGCCCAAGTGCAGCCGGGCCAAAAATGGCTCAAACGGGTAATTGCTGAGATGGGCGGAAAAGACACAGTGCTTGTCGACAAGGACGCTGATCTTGACCTTGCTGCATCCTCTATCGTGTATTCAGCATTTGGATATTCAGGACAGAAGTGTTCTGCGGGCTCCCGCGCGGTCATTCATCAGGATGTTTATGATGAAGTGGTGGAAAAAGCTGTGGCGCTGACCAAAACGCTGACTGTCGGCAATCCAGAAGATCCTGATACGTATATGGGTCCCGTGATTCATGAAGCATCCTACAACAAAGTGATGAAATACATTGAAATCGGCAAATCTGAAGGCAAGCTATTGGCCGGCGGAGAAGGCGATGATTCAAAAGGCTACTTTATTCAGCCGACGATCTTTGCAGATGTTGATGAAAACGCCCGCTTGATGCAGGAAGAAATTTTTGGCCCGGTTGTTGCGATTTGCAAAGCGCGTGATTTCGATCATATGCTGGAGATTGCCAATAACACGGAATACGGATTAACAGGTGCGCTTCTGACGAAAAAACGTGCGCACATTGAACGGGCGCGCGAGGATTTCCATGTCGGAAACCTATATTTTAACAGAGGATGTACCGGAGCAATTGTCGGCTATCAGCCGTTCGGCGGTTTTAATATGTCAGGAACAGACTCAAAAGCAGGCGGTCCTGATTACTTAATTCTTCATATGCAAGCCAAAACAACGTCCGAAGCTTTTTGATTTGAGAGAAATAAAATCGTGCGATTCTTTAGCGGATCGCACGATTTCAACTTTTTGATCAGGAGGACAATTTATGCAGTATACAAAAATCAGTCACATGAATCCGGCTGAAAGAGTGGAGGCGCTGACAGCATCTCTGGTCAGCCTCAGCAGCGTGAACGGCACCGTTGGAGAAGGGACAAAAGCAGATTTCATCAAAGAAGTGATCACGAGCTATCCTTATTTTCAGGAAAACCCCAGTCATGTGTGGGAACAGGCCATTCCCAATGACCCATACAATCGCAAAAATATTTTTGCGTTTATTAAAGGACATGGAGAAAGCCGAAATACAGTCATTTACCATGCCCATCTGGATACAGTTGGAATTGAAGATTTCGGCCCTTTAAAGGATATCGCTTTTGATTGTGAGAAATTGGCCGAGTATTTCAGCCGCTATGAGTTCGATCAGGATGTTCAGCGGGATGCCAAATCAGGCGATTGGATGTTCGGAAGAGGATCTGTTGATATGCAAAGCGGCATCGCCGTGCATTTAGCCAATCTCCTGCATTTTTCGGAGAACCTTGAGACGTTGCCGGGAAATGTATTGTTTATGGCCAATCCCGATGAGGAGAGCCAGCATTCGGGCATTCTTGCCAGCATTTCAGAGCTGAACCGGCTAAAAAAAGAAAAACAGCTTCACTATTTGGCTGCTATTAATACGGATTTTATTACCCCGCTTTACGATGGTGATCAGACAAGATATATCTATACCGGAGCCGCGGGAAAACTGTTGCCTTGCTTTTACATTTACGGGCGTGAAGTCCATGTTGGCGATACACTGGCAGGAATTGACCCAAATTTCATTTCATCTGAAATCACAAGCCGTCTCCACAATAACATCCATCTGGCAGAAAAGGTTGAAGGGGAGTTGGTTCTGCCCCCATCCTGTTTGTATCAGCGTGATAACAAGGAATCCTATAATGTGCAAACGGCTGTCAGCACCAGCTTGTACTTCAATTGTTTTATTTATGAAAGAACAGCAAAAGAAATGATGGATTTGCTTATTGAAGTCACTGAGGAAGCATGCCGAGAGACAGAACAAAAATTATCAGATTATTATGAAGAATATGCAAAAAGAGCCAACCTGCCAAAGAAACATTTATCATGGGACATTCAAGTGTATAGCCTGGAGCAATACTTAGAAAAGCTGAGAAACCGGGGGATAGATCCCGAGCAGTGTATCGAGCAGACATTCAAAGCCAACGAGCACCTTGAACTTCGCATGAGATGCTTTCAGGCAATCGAAGAGCTTCAAAAGCTTGACCCCGATCAAGGCGCAAAAGTCATTCTATTTTACGCACCTCCTTACCTGCCGCATAACTATTTGAAAGAAGATAGCGCAAGAGATCAGCTTTTGCAGCATGTGATAAAAGAAGCGGCTGACAAAACCGCTGAATCGACAGGCGAAACATTTGTCTTCAAAAAGTTTTTCCCCTACTTGGCAGACGGCAGTTTTTTATCACTGCACGAAACCGATGGCGAAATTGATTCTTTTATCAGGAACTTCCCTGGGTGGAATATGATTGGGACCATTCCGTTCAAAGACATACGCAAGCTGAATATTCCATCCATTAATATGGGCGTGTACGGAAAAGACGGCCATAAATGGACAGAACGAGTCTATAAACCGTACACATTTCATGTATTGCCTCTCCTCATACAGCAAACCACCGTTCATCTTTTGCAAAGCTACCGGATGACCATCACGGCAAAAGAACCAAAGGGGGAAGGATGATGCAGAATCATAAAAATGAATTGCAGCGCAGCATGAAAAGCAGACATTTGTTTATGATTGCTTTGGGAGGGGTGATTGGCACTGGGCTGTTTCTAGGCTCTGGCTTTACCATTAGCCAGGCGGGACCGCTCGGCGCCATTGCCGCGTATATCATCGGCGGATTTTTAATGTATCTCGTCATGCTTTGTTTAGGAGAATTGGCTGTTGCCATGCCGGTGGCCGGATCGTTTCAGGCCTACGCCACTAAATTTCTGGGACCGTCGACAGGCTTTATGATTGGCTGGCTGTATTGGTTCAGCTGGGCGAATACAGTGGGGTTAGAGCTGACGTCAGCAGGCATTTTGATGCAAAGGTGGCTGCCCTCCGTTCCAATCTGGATATGGTGCCTCGTGTTCGGCATCGTTATCTTTTTGATTAATGCGCTCTCTGTCAGAAGCTTTGCGGAAATGGAATTTTGGTTTTCAAGCATCAAAGTGGCGGCGATCATTTTATTTATTGTGATTGGCGGAGCCGCTGTGTTTGGTTTGATTGACTTTAAAGGCGGACAGGAGACACCCTTTTTGTCTAACTTTATGACTGATAGAGGACTTTTCCCTAATGGGGTGCTGGCCGTTATGTTTACGCTGGTCATGGTGAACTTCTCGTTCCAGGGAACGGAGCTTGTCGGCATTGCGGCAGGGGAAAGTGAAAGCCCGGAAAAAACACTGCCAAAGTCCATTCGAAATGTCATTTGGCGCACGCTGTTTTTCTTTGTGCTCGCTATGTTCGTCTTGGTTGCCATCCTTCCGTACAAAACGGCGGGGGTGATTGAAAGCCCGTTTGTAGCGGTACTCGATCAAATCGGCATCCCATTTTCGGCAGATATCATGAACTTTGTCATCTTAACAGCCATTTTATCTGTTGCTAATTCGGGGTTGTATGCGGCGTCGCGTATGATGTGGTCACTTTCATCAAATCAAATGGGTCCATCCTTTCTCACCAGACTGACAAAAAAAGGCGTGCCGATGAATGCCCTGCTGATTACGCTAGGCATTTCAGGCTGTTCGCTGCTGACAAGTGTCATGGCCGCAGAAACAGTGTATTTATGGTGTATCTCAATCTCGGGCATGGTGACAGTTGTCGCGTGGATGTCCATTTGTGCGTCGCAATTTTTCTTTCGCAGACGTTTCCTTGCCGAAGGCGGAAATGTGAATGATCTGGAGTTCAGAACGCCGCTTTATCCGCTAGTCCCGATTCTCGGATTTTGTTTATATGGCTGCGTGTTGATCAGCCTTATTTTCATTCCGGATCAAAGAATTGGCTTGTACTGCGGTGTGCCGATCATTATTTTCTGCTATGCATACTATCATCTAAGCATCAAAAAGCGTATAAATCATGAACCGATTGAAAAAAAGCAGACAGAGGCGCAATAGAAAAAGCTCTCCGGGAGGCCGGAGAGCTTTTTTTACGCGTTACACCCTCGTGTATTTTCAGAATGAAATATAGAAATATATAATGGGATTTAAATGAAAATAATAAAACTAATAAATATTTCGTTCGAATTGTAAATAGTGAAAAAACAATGCTAAACTATAATACAACTTTATGATAAGAAGATTATGGAAGAGGTGTTTGAGAAAGAATGAACAGCAATCAAAACAATGGCATCAAAACAAAACATCATTTTCCGTTATTGTTGGCACTGGCTTTAACGATGGGGGTATTTGCGGCCGGATCTGAAGAGCTTGTGATCTCACCGCTGCTGCCGGATTTAGCAAAAGCCTTCAGCTCAGATGTCAGTGTCCTTGCATTATCTATCAGTATTTACGGCGTTATGATTTTTATCGGTGCGCCGCTTTTGGTTCCATTAGGCGATAAATACTCCAGAGAACTAAGCTTATTGGCCGGGCTTATGATTTTTATCATAGGAACGGTGATATGCGCTTTGGCTCAAAATATTTTTTTCTTCTTTTTAGGCCGGGCGCTTTCGGGATTAGCTGCGGGAGCGTTTGTTCCGACCGCTTACGCAGTTGTCGGTGATCGTGTTCCTTATACATACCGGGGCAAGGTGATGGGACTGATCGTTTCAAGCTGGTCGCTGGCGCTGATTTTCGGAGTGCCGCTCGGATCATTTATCGGCGGCGTCCTGCATTGGAGATGGACGTTTTGGATTTTCACCTTGATGGGCGTTTTAGTTGTCCTGCTGATTCTCCTTGAAATGCGCCGCCATGCCCAACATAAAAACAGCGGCAAGGAAGAAATAGAAGAGCCGGCAGGAACATTCCGGGATGCGCTAAAAGTCCCTCGTGTACCTGTTTATATCACGATAACCTTTTGTAATATGATTGGTTTTTACGGTATGTATTCCTTTTTAGGCACCTATCTTCAGGACGTTTTTACCGGAGGAAACACGGCTGCGGGCTTATTTATCATGATTTATGGAATCGGGTTTTCCATGAGTGTGATTACAGGAAAGATAGCCGACCGCATCGGAAAAAAGCGCTCCCTTTTGATTGCGCTGGGGGTCATCAGCGTTCTGCTGGCGTGTTTACCATATGCGCCGGCGTCTATGTTTCTGTTAATCGCCAGCCTATTTATTTGGGGATTAATGCAAAGTTTGACGGTGACGCTGCTCAGCACCATTTTGAGTGACTGCTCAGAGCGTCATCGCGGAAAAGTCATGGTGTTTTACAGCCTCGCCTCGAATCTGGCCGTGACATTAGGTTCTGCTTTAATGGGACCCGTATATGTAGCATACGGCTATGCAGCTGTCGGATTGATTTGCGCCGCCATCACAGTCCTCGGATTTGTGCTCAGTGTATTCGCATATAAAAAGTACGGCAAACTTGAGCAGAAGGCCGATCAGTCCTTATTTCAATAAACAAAGTTTCTAAATTCCTATAATTAAAAACCCTTTTTAAAGGGTTTCAGGCTGTCGAGAAAATCTCGACAGCCTTTATTTTTCCTTAAAATATCCATTCTTCTGTAATAAAATAAAAGAAAGACTTAAAAGGACGGTGTCTTTCTCATGTTCCACACAAGAAACTCTTCTCAAAACACAGCCGAATTTGTTCTGCTTGACCAACTCGTTGAAGAGGATCACCTGCTTCGGAAAATTGATAAACACATAGACTTCTCTTTCATCATTGAAAAGGTGAAACCTTACTACAGTGAAAACAAAGGCCGCCCCTCACTTGATCCGCTTATTTTATTTAAAATGATGTTTATCGGATACCTCTATGGTATCCGTTCAGAAAGACAGCTTGAAAAAGAAATTTACTACAATATGGCGTACAGATGGTTTCTCGGATTGAACATAAACGACCCGGTTCCACACCACTCCACCATCAGCTGGAACAGACGCACACGCTTTAAAGATACAACCATCTTCCAAGACATTTTTGATGAGATCGTTCTTCAGGCCATCAATCATGACATGGTGGGCGGACGAGTCCTATTCACCGACTCCACACACCTTAAAGCCAATGCCAACAAGCATAAATACACAAGAAAAACAATTGCGCAGGATACCCAAAACTATATCAAGGATTTAAATGAAGCCATTCAAGAGGATCGGGAGGAACACGGAAAAAAGCCATTAACAGCCAAAGAGGAGGTGAAAGCTGAAAAAGAGATCCGCCACAGTACAACCGATCCGGAAAGTGGCTATCTGTATCGTGAAAACAAACCAGAAGGTTTTTTCTATTTAGATCACCGCACAACAGATATGAAATACAACATTATCACCGATGCCTACGTCACACCTGGAAATGTCCATGATTCTGTGCCTTATCTTGACCGATTAGACCACCAAATCGCACGATTTGGTTTTCAAGTAGAAGCCGTCGCCCTTGATTCCGGATATTTAACGACTCCGATCTGTAAAGGATTATCTGACCGCCAAATCTTTGGTGTCATCGCACATAGACGTTATCACCCTATCCGAGGCTTGTTTCCAAAATGGAAATTTCATTATGACAGTGAACAAGACAGATACATTTGTCCAAATCACCAAACACTTACATACTCAACAACTGACCGAAAAGGCTACCGGTCATATAAATCAAATCCTGAAATATGTTCCTCATGCCCACTGCTTGAAAACTGTACAAAATCAAAGAATCGGCAGAAAGTGATTACTCGACATGTATGGGAAGATCATAAAGAAAAGGTCAGACAAAATCGCTTGTCTGTTTCAGGAAAAAACCTCTACAAAAAAAGAAAAGAAAAAATAGAGCGAAGCTTTGCAGATTCAAAACAGCTGCATGGGCTTCGCTATTGCAGGTTGAGGGGAAAACGAAATGTGAGTGAACAAGTTCTCCTCACAGCCGCATGCCAGAACATGAAGAAAATTGCCACATACCTAGCCAAGCAGGGCTAGGCATGTGGGAGCGCTTTTTCTGCATCTGAAACCTGATGAATATCTAAAGAAACTGTATAAAACAAAAAAGCTTGTAGAAAAAACGCGTTTTCTCTACAAGCTGAAACCCTTTTTAAAGGGTTTTTTTGTTTGTATGGGAATAATTATCAATATTTTCAAAAAACATTGATAGTTCAATTTCTGCTGGATAAAATTTACTTAAAATTTTAAAAGATTGGTTGGTGCTCATGATTATATTGGATAATAGCATTCAGACAAAAAAAAGAACTGATTCACTATCCAAACTCATTACAGTCAACACGCTCGGCCCTGAGGGGACAAGCAGTGAGTACGCAGCAAAGCATTTCATTTCCAATTTTACTCTTCTACAAGGGCTGAACAGTAAATTGTCCTTGCATGATACTTTTGAATCATGTATCGAAAGGACGCTCCAAAGCCCGCTGGAATATACCATCGTCCCACATGCTTACGATGGCATTAAGCATTTCTACATGAGGCCGGATTTGCAGCTATTGCAGATCTTCAGGTGCGATACACCGATGTACGGCCTGGCTGTTCGTCCTGATTTTGAATTCAGAGACGATATGCTTGATACATCTGTTATTGTTTCACATCCTTCACCTATTAATTTAATCAAATATTTTACCCGCAAAGATGTTCGTTTCAAACTAGTCAATTCAACCAGTCAAGCCGCAAGAAAAGTAAAAGAAGGTTTGTATGACATTGCCTTAACCAATGAGCTTGCACGGCAAAAGTACGGGCTAACCTTTGTAAAAACATTCAAAAGCATTCCAATGAGCTGGTCATTATTTGGAAAAGGAGACGTTGATGATGAAAACTAAAGAAGATATGCAGGAGCTTTATTTCCCGACACCGAAATTAATTGAATGGGAAAACGGAGTGAGGCAGTATTCAACCGTACGAGGGGATACTGAAGTATTAATGTCTTACGTCCCGCCGCATACCAATGTTGAACCCCATCAGCATAAGGAGGTCCAAATCGGCATGGTCGTTTCTGGCGAGCTGATGATGACTGTCGGAGATGTGACAAGAAAAATGACAGCCTTGGAATCTGCCTATATCGCGCCGCCGCATGTGCCTCACGGGGCAAGAAACGACACAGACCAAGAAGTGATTGCTATTGATATCAAGCGGCTGAAAGCTGATGAAACATATACAAGTCCTGAGGACTACTTTTTGGATATTTTCAAAACAAGAGACCTGCTGCCGGGCATGGAAGTCACGTTCTTTGTTGAGGATTGGGTAGAAATTATGCTTGCCAAAATCCCTGGAAATGGCGGAGAAATGCCTTTCCATAAACATCGGAATGAACAAATAGGCATCTGCATCGGCGGCGGCTATGACATGACGGTCGAAGGCTGCACAGTCGAGATGAAATTCGGCACAGCCTATTTCTGTGAGCCTCGCGAAGATCACGGTGCCATCAACCGTTCGAATCGATTAATATCTTCTTCCCGCCGCGCTACAACAGAGCAAAAGCAAAAAAAATGAAGGCGGATGAATGATCATGAACCTCACCGATAAAACCGTCCTCATAACAGGAGGCGCATCAGGCATTGGTTATGCTGCGGTTCAGGCTTTTTTGGGCCAGCAGGCCAATGTGGTTGTGGCGGATATTGACGAAGCGCAGGGAGAAGCAATGGTACGAAAAGAAAATAATGACAGGCTGCACTTTGTGCAAACGGACATCACAGACGAAGCTGCCTGCCAGCACGCAGTTGAATCGGCGGTTCATACATTTGGCGGACTCGATGTCTTGATTAATAATGCAGGCATCGAAATCGTGGCGCCCATTCACGAGATGGAGCTCAGCGATTGGAACAAGGTGCTGCAAGTCAATTTGACCGGCATGTTTTTAATGAGCAAACATGCACTCAAGCATATGCTGGCCGCCGGCAAGGGTAACATCATTAATACGTGCTCTGTCGGCGGACTCGTGGCATGGCCTGATATTCCTGCCTATAACGCCAGCAAAGGCGGGGTTTTGCAGCTGACTAAATCAATGGCCGTTGATTATGCGAAGCATCACATTCGCGTGAACTGCGTATGCCCGGGGATCATTGACACACCGCTTAATGAAAAATCATTCCTTGAAAATAATGAAGGCACACTTGAAGAGATCAAAGAAGAAAAGGCGAAGGTAAATCCGCTGCTGAGGCTTGGGAAACCTGAAGAAATAGCAAACGTGATGCTGTTTTTAGCCTCGGATTTATCAAGCTATATGACCGGAAGCGCCATCACCGCAGACGGAGGATACACCGCACAATAGAGAAGGAGTGTTTTACATATGGAGAGAAAAACAGTATTGGTCATCGCTGATCTTGGAGGCTGCCCGCCGCACATGTTTTATAAAAGCGCTGCTGAAAAATATAACCTGGTCAGCTTTATTCCAAGACCTTTTGCAATTACAGCCTCCCATGCAGCATTGATTGAAAAATACTCGGTCGCGGTCATAAAAGATAAAGACTATTTTAAGAGTTTAGCTGATTTTGAGCATCCTGATTCCATTTATTGGGCGCATGAGGATCATAACAAGCCTGAGGAAGAGGTCGTCGAGCAAATCGTCAAGGTTGCCGAAATGTTTGGGGCGGATGCCATCACAACAAACAATGAATTATTCATTGCTCCGATGGCGAAAGCCTGTGAACGTCTGGGCTTGAGAGGTGCCGGCGTGCAGGCAGCCGAAAATGCCAGAGATAAAAATAAAATGAGGGACGCTTTTAATAAGGCCGGAGTCAAATCGATCAAAAACAAACGAGTCACAACTCTTGAAGATTTCCGTGCTGCTCTTGAAGAGATCGGCACACCTCTTATCTTAAAGCCTACATACTTAGCGAGTTCAATCGGTGTAACGCTGATTACGGACACTGAGACGGCAGAAGATGAATTTAACAGAGTCAATGACTATCTGAAATCAATTAACGTGCCAAAGGCGGTTACGTTTGAAGCGCCGTTTATCGCTGAAGAATTTTTACAGGGTGAGTACGGAGACTGGTATCAAACAGAAGGATACTCCGACTATATCAGTATAGAAGGCATCATGGCTGACGGTGAGTATTTCCCGATCGCCATTCATGATAAAACGCCGCAAATCGGGTTTACAGAGACATCCCACATTACGCCGTCCATTCTGGATGAAGAGGCAAAAAAGAAAATTGTCGAAGCTGCCAAAAAGGCAAATGAAGGGCTTGGCCTGCAAAATTGCGCAACACATACAGAGATCAAGCTAATGAAAAACAGAGAACCGGGTTTAATAGAATCAGCAGCCAGATTTGCCGGCTGGAATATGATCCCTAACATTAAAAAGGTTTTCGGCCTTGATATGGCGCAATTATTATTAGATGTCCTCTGTTTCGGAAAAGACGCCGATCTGCCGGACGGATTATTGGATCAAGAGCCTTATTATGTCGCCGACTGCCATTTGTACCCGCAGCATTTCAAACAAAATGGCCAGATTCCAGAAACTGCTGAGGATTTGGTCATTGAAGCGATCGATCTGCCTGACGGGCTTTTAAAAGGGGATACTGAAATCGTTTCTTTTTCGGCCGCAGCACCAGGCACTTCAGTTGATTTGACATTGTTTGAAGCTTTCAATTCCATTGCTGCATTTGAACTGAAAGGCAGTAATTCACAGGATGTGGCTGAATCAATCAGACAAATTCAGCAGCATGCGAAGCTGACGGCAAAGTATGTGCTGCCAGTATGAAACAGCTGAAACCCAACTCTAAATACTTGCTTTACGGGCAGGCGCTATCGTTTATGGGAGACTATTGTGTTCTCCCAGCCCTGCTCATTTTGTCTACATATTATCACGATTATTGGGTGACGTCCGGGGTCATCGTGGTCAGAAGCATTCCGATGGTGTTTCAGCCGTTTTTGGGGGTTCTGGTCGACCGGTTAGACAGAATTAAGATCATGCTGTGGACGGATATCATCAGAGGCATCATCTTTTTGGGGCTCACATTTCTTCCAAAAGGCGAGTATCCGCTGATTTTTCTGGCCCTGCTGTTTATATCTTATGGAAGCGGCGTGTTTTTTAATCCTGCCCGTCTCGCTGTCATGTCGTCCTTGGAATCAGATATTAAAAGCATCAACACGTTATTTGCAAAAGCGACAACCATCTCCATTATCGTCGGGGCGGCTGCCGGAGGGCTCTTTCTGTTAGGCGGATCTGTAGAGCTGGCTGTTGCCTTTAACGGTGTGACATACTTGGTTTCGGCATTTTTTATCAGCCGCATCAAGCTGCAATTTGTGCCGATTCAATCTGAAAACATTAAAGAGGCCTTTCAGTCTTTTAAGGAAGGACTCAAGGAAATCAAAACCAATTCATTCGTATTAAACGCCATGTTTACGATGATTACAATGGCTTTGCTGTGGGGAGTCGTGTACAGCTATTTTCCGATTGTCAGCCGCTTTCTGGGTGACGGGGAAATCGGCAACTTTATTCTCACGTTCTGCATCGGCTTCGGCGGCTTTATCGGAGCGGCGCTTGTCAGCAAATGGGGCTTTAACAACAATAGAGGCCTGACGTACTTTACCGTTTTATCCATTGTCTCGCTGGCGCTGTTTTTATTCACACCGATATTCGCTGTTTCTGTCATCGCGGCGATCCTCTTTTTCATCGCGATGGAATACGGGGAAGTGCTTGCAAAAGTGAAGGTTCAGGAAAATGCGGCAAACCAGATTCAAGGGCGCATTTTTTCAGTGGCCGAAGCGTCTATCGGATTATGCATTTCTATTGGTTCAATGTTCATTAACATCCTAAGCGCTCCGGTCATTATGGGGCTGATTGTCGTGATCGTATGCGGTTTGTTTTTGCATACGAAGCTCGTCAACAAATCGTTTTTGGAACGGGATAACAAAACGGAGCAAAAAGGAGTCTTTTAGATGGAAATAACACCGTCCGATGTCATCAAGACACTTCCAAGGCAGGAGTTTTCTCTCGTTTTTCAAAAGGTAAAGGAAATGGAAAAAACGGGAGCCCATATCATTAATCTCGGACAGGGGAACCCTGACCTTCCCACTCCGCCGCATATTGTCGAGGCTTTGCGGGAGGCGTCTCTGAATCCTTCGTTTCATGGATACGGCCCATTCAGAGGTTATCCTTTTTTGAAGGAAGCAATCGCTGCTTTCTATAAAAGAGAATACGGCGTGACAATCAATCCTGAAACGGAGGTCGCGCTTTTCGGAGGCGGGAAAGCCGGTTTGTATGTGCTGACACAATGCCTGCTCAATCCGGGAGACATCGCTTTAGTCCCGAATCCAGGCTACCCTGAATATTTATCAGGGATTACGATGGCGCGAGCTGAGCTTTACGAAATGCCGCTGTATGAAGAAAATGGCTATCTGCCGGATTTTGAAAAGATTGATCCAGCCGTGCTGGAAAAAGCGAAGCTTATGTTTTTAAACTACCCGAACAACCCCACTGGAGCTGTGGCTGATGCGGCTTTTTATGCAAGAGCTGCTGCTTTTGCGAAAGAGCATAACATCCATTTGATTCATGATTTTGCATACGGAGCGTTTGAATTCGATCAAAAACCGGCCAGTTTTCTTGAGGCAGAGGATGCCAAAATTGTCGGAGCAGAGCTTTATTCATTTTCAAAAACATTTAACATGGCCGGCTGGAGAATGGCGTTTGCGGTTGGGAACGAAAGGATCATTCAGGCCGTCAATGAATTTCAGGATCATGTATTTGTCGGCATGTTCGGCGGGCTGCAGCAGGCAGCGAGTGCGGCGCTTTCTGGAGATCCGGAGCATACGGAATCGTTGAAACGAATTTATAAGGAACGAATTGACTTTTTTACGGCGCTTTGCGAAAAGGAACTGGGCTGGAAGATGGAAAAGCCAAAAGGAACCTTTTACGTATGGGCTGAAATTCCGAATACGTTTGAGACATCTCACCAATTTTCCGATTACTTGCTGGAGCATGCCCATGTCGTAGTCACACCGGGCGAAATTTTTGGAAGCAACGGAAAAAGGCATGTCAGAATCTCAATGGTGTCGAAGCAGGAGGATCTGCGGGAATTTGTCACGCGGATTCAAAAGCTGAACCTGCCGTTCGGGTCATTACAAGAAGCATCCCGCTAAGCGGGATGTTTTTTATATGCTTTTCATGCTGCCGCCGTCAGCGGAAATTTGCTGCCCCGTGATGTAGGAGGCTTCCTCAGAGGCAAGAAACGCGGCGAGCGCAGCGGTTTCTTCGGCTGATCCGACCCGTTTCATCGGAATCCCGGAAGCGACCTGTTCCTCTGCTTCCTGTTTGGATATGCTGTTTTTTTCATCACATTTTCCACAAATTGATGATAACGGTCCGTAGCGATAAAACCAGGGTTCAGGCAGTTGACTGTAATGTTGTGAGGAGCAAGCTGGATGGAAATGTTTTTACTGGCGTTAATTAAAGCGGCATTCATCATACTGTTTGTGAACATGTTGGCGCCGGGTTCTTTCCACAGATTTCCGACAATGTTGATGATTCTGCCAAACTCGTTTTGTTTCATCAGTGAGGAAGCACGCTTGATAGCGTCAATATAGGCAACGGTCTTTTGAGTGAACGTGGCCGTCATATCGTCTATATTGCAGTTATCAAATGTATCAGGCGCGCCGCCCGGGATATTATTAATCAGAACATCAAGCCGTCCGCATTGAGATTCGATTTCCTGAAAAATGCCCGCTCTCGTATGCCGGTCAGACATATCCCCCGCAAGGGCAATGACGCTCGCATCAGGATGCTTGGCCAAAATGTCTTCTTTGACAGATTCAATATTATCCAAATTTCGTGAATTAATGACGAGGGAAAAATGCTGGTCTGCGCGATTGCTTTCCCGATCCCTTGACTGGCTCCCATAACAAATGCGGTTCGTTTTGACAAATAACTGCACCCCTTAGAAAAAATTGGATTATTATCTACATCGTAAGAAAAAAAGAAGAAAATAACAAATTTTATTTAAATTCTGATAAAGGAGGATTAAAAAACTCCCGCCGGATAGGGCGGGAGGGGATATTATACATATAGGAATTGAGGAAGTGTATCAAGCGAAAGGTGATTGCCGACAAAGAATGAACCAAATTCGCCATAGCGAGCGCTGACTTCGTCAAAACGCATTTCATACACTAACTTCTTGAATTGAAGGACATCATCGCTGAATAATGTAACGCCCCACTCGTAATCGTCAAAGCCGACAGAGCCGGTGATGATCTGTTTGACTTTGCCCGCATAGCTGCGGCCGATTAAACCGTGGCTTCTCATCAAGTTTCTGCGTTCTTCCATTGAAAGCATATACCAGTTGTCATTGCCGGATCTTCTTTTATCCATTGGATAGAAGCATACATATTTTGATTCCGGCAGTTCAGGGTAAAGGCGAGCGCGCACATGCGGATTTTCATAAGGATCGCCGTCACCGCTTGCCAAGTAGTTGCTCAGCTCTACCACTGATACGTAGGAGTATGCCGGAATGGTGAACTCAGCAAGTCTTGATTTGTTGAATTCAAGCTCAATTTGATTTAATTCTTCCATTGTAGGACGAAGGATCATCAGCATAAAATCAGCTTTTTGGCCGACGATGCTGTAAAGAGTTTGCGATCCTTTTCCTTCTTTTTGGGCTACGCCCCATTTTTCAAGCAACCCGGTGAATTCATGTATGATAGATTGGCGCTCATCACTGGACAGCAGCTTCCAGGAAGTCCAATCCATTGTGCGGAAATCATGAAGCGCATACCAGCCGTCAAGCGTTTTTGCAGCTTCATTCGTCATTTGCTGTTCACTCATTTATCTTCACTCCCATTATCTTTTCATGATTGCCTTCACTATACCATAGTTTATCCGATTCTACTGTGGAGAAACCTTGAACATCCCTTCCGTATAACTCCATCAAAATAGAAGAACCTATAAGGGAAGATTGAGTCACTTAAATTAGTTAGAAAAATAAGATTTTTTTATGAAAGCGCTATAATGAAAGTTGGCTGTTTGAATTTGATTGGAAGAAGAGTATGCTAGTAAAAGAAAGCGTTTTTGTAACTTTTTGAGGAGGTTTTATTGTGGCAGATTTATTTTCAACAGTGCAAGAAAAAGTAGCTGGAAAAGACGTTAAAATTGTATTTCCTGAAGGCTTAGACGAGCGTATTTTAGAAGCGGTCAGCAAGCTTGCGGGAAACAAAGTGCTGAATCCGATTGTGATCGGCAATGAAAATGAGATCCAAGCAAAAGCAAAAGAATTGAACCTTACGCTGGACGGCGTTAAGATTTATGATCCTCATACATATGAAGGCATGGAAGACCTTGTACAAGCATTTGTAGAACGCCGCAAAGGCAAAGCGACAGAAGAACAGGCTCGCAAAGCGTTATTAGACGAGAACTACTTCGGTACAATGCTGGTGTATAAAGGCCTTGCAGACGGACTTGTAAGCGGAGCTGCTCACTCGACAGCTGACACTGTCCGCCCGGCTCTTCAAATCATCAAAACAAAAGAAGGCGTGAAAAAGACTTCAGGCGTGTTCATCATGGCTCGCGGGGAAGAGCAATACGTATTCGCAGATTGCGCGATCAACATTGCGCCTGACAGCCAAGACCTTGCCGAGATTGCGATCGAAAGTGCCAATACGGCAAAAATGTTTGACATTGAGCCTCGCGTGGCAATGCTCAGCTTCTCTACAAAAGGCTCAGCAAAATCTGATGAAACAGAAAAAGTAGCGGATGCAGTGAAAATCGCGAAAGAAAAAGCGCCTGAACTGACACTTGACGGCGAATTCCAATTTGATGCTGCATTTGTTCCATCTGTAGCTGAGAAAAAAGCGCCGGATTCCGAGATCAAAGGGGACGCTAACGTATTCGTATTCCCAAGCCTTGAAGCAGGAAACATCGGCTATAAAATCGCTCAGCGTTTGGGCAACTTTGAAGCGGTAGGACCAATCCTGCAAGGTTTAAATATGCCTGTAAACGACCTTTCAAGAGGATGTAACGCTGAAGATGTTTACAATCTCGCATTAATTACAGCGGCGCAAGCACTGTAATAAAAATGAAGACGATGGCAGCTCTCGACCGAGGGCTGCCTTTTTGCGCTTCCGTATAGCCTTCTTTACCAAGACGGATGATATGAGTACAATAAAGAAAACTAATCATAACCATATATTTCATTAATGACAGGGGTGGGGTTTTTGTATTACGACGTGCTGAAAACGTTTATAGCGGTGGTAGAAGAAAAAAACTTCACAAAAGCGGCGGAAAAGCTGATGATCTCCCAGCCCAGCGTCAGTCTGCATATCAAAAATCTTGAGAAAGAATTTCAAACGGCTCTTCTGAACAGGTCGCCAAAACACTTTACGACAACGCCGACAGGAGACATTTTATATCAAAGAGCAAAGCAAATGGTGTTTCTCTACGAACAAGCCAAGGCTGAAATCTATGCGCATCATCACTATGTGAAGGGTGAATTGAAAATAGCTGCAAGCTTTACAATCGGTGAGTATATTCTTCCGCCGCTATTGGCCCAGCTGCAAAAGCTGTATCCAGAGCTGAATCTAGATGTCATGATTGGCAATACAGAGGAGGTCAGCGAGCGTGTGCGGATGCTTCAGGCTGATATCGGGCTGATTGAAGGACATACAAACGAGAATGAGCTGGAAATTGAACCGTTCATGGAGGATGAAATGTGCATTGCCGCTCCAAATCAGCATCCGCTCGCCGGGCGGAAAGAGATTTCGATCAGCGATTTGCAGAACGAAGCGTGGGTGACAAGAGAGAAAGGCTCCGGGACGAGAGAATATCTCGATCATGTACTCAGTTCAAATGGACTTCGGCCGAAATCAATGTTCACCATCAGCAGCAATCAAGGTGTAAAGGAAGCGGTGATTAACGGCATGGGACTTTCGGTTCTATCCAGAAGCGTACTGCATAAGGATTTGATCCACCGCGAAATCTCAATTCTGCATATTAAAGATTTCTCGTTAAAGCGCAAGCTGTCTTACATTCATTCTCCTCTCATGGAGAATACAAAAAATAAAGAAATTTTTATTACGATGCTGAAAAGCAATTATCAATCACAGCTGCTGAAATGATATAATAGTTTTCGTTCAATAAGCCTAACATGAAAGGGTTTTACATAGATGGCAAACCAACCGATTGATTTACTGATGCAGCCGAAATGGAGAGTCATTGACCAATCCAGTCTCGGCCCTTTATTTGATGCGAAGCAATCCTTCGCAATGGATGATACGCTGTGCATGTCCGTCGGAAAAGGCGTGTCGCCGGCGACAGCGCGCTCATGGGTGCACCACGATACAATTGTCCTTGGAATACAGGATACACGCCTCCCGTTTTTGCAGGATGGCATCTCCTTGCTGGAGAGCGAAGGATACCGTGTGATCGTACGCAATTCCGGCGGTCTTGCCGTCGTATTGGATGACGGTGTTTTAAATATCTCTCTCATATTCGAGGACGAAAAGAAAGGCATCGATATAGACAAAGGATATGAAGCGATGGTCGAGCTGATGAGACGAATGCTGAGACCGTACAATGCAAAGATCGAAGCCTATGAAATTGAAGGGTCTTATTGTCCCGGCAGCTATGACCTCAGTATAAATGGCAAAAAGTTCGCCGGCATCTCTCAGAGACGCGTTCGCGGCGGAGTCGCTGTTCAAATTTATCTCTGTGCGGATAAAAGCGGCAGTGAAAGGGCCGACTTGATCAGACGATTCTATCAAGCGGCGCTGAAAGACAAACAAAACGATAAAAAAGGCGTCTATCCGGAAATACGTCCGGAAACGATGGCGTCCTTAAGTGAGCTTCTGCAAAAAGACATCTCCGTACAAGACTTAATGTTCGCTTTATTGACGGAATTAAAAGCGTTAAGCACTCATCTTTACTCTGCCGGACTGTCCATTGATGAGGAAATGGAATTTGAGAAAAACCTCGTCCGGATGGCTGAGCGGAATGCAAAGGTATTTGGGTGAACGTTCTTCGCATGCCGGCTGTATATGCCGGCATGCATTTTTTATCTCAAGCGGCATTTTACCCCAATAATCTTATTTTCAGATAAATCCTTCTTACATACAGATAACCACGACAAAAAGAAAAACGATAAAATGACATCAGCATCCATATTAAAGGGGAGAGGCAGATGAAAGGGAATATTTACAGCCTTTTTGTATTGATGGCGGCTTTTTTCTGGGGGACCACGGGAACCGTTCAGGCATTGGCTCCAGAAAGCGCCACACCGCTGGCATTTGGAGCGTTCAGGTTATTAATAGGAGGAAGCGCCATGCTGCTTGCGGTTTGGATCAGCCGGGAGCTTCACGTGAAAAATTGGTCATGGCCGCTCATATGTTTAGCCGCTGTATGTATGGCGTGTTACCAGCCGCTGTTTTTCACAGCTGTTAAAGAAACGGGAATTGCGGTGGGAACTGTGATTGCCATCGGCAGTGCGCCTATCATTGCCGGGAGCCTTGAATGGGCCGTATTGAAGAAACGCCCGCGAAACTCCTGGTGGATTGCGACCGTGCTGGCTTTAGCGGGCTGCTGGCTTCTGTTTTCCGACAGTTCCAATGTTCGGATTGATGTGGGTGGTGTTCTTATGGCGCTTGGAGCGGGTGCTTCTTTTGCGGGCTATACGCTCATCAGTAAAGCGATGATGAAAACCCAGCCTCCGCGAGCGACTTCCGCCGTTGTATTCATGATCAGCGCCATCTTGCTGACGCCGCTACTATGGCAGTCAGATATCTCGTGGATATGGACCCCTAGAGGACTGGGAACGAGCCTTTACATCGGGTTAATTGCAACATGTGCCGCATATTTTTTGTTTGCGAAAGGGCTTACCGGGGTTCCGGCCTCGGCGGCGGTCACGCTGTCTTTAGCTGAACCTCTGACTGCTTCATTGCTTGGCGTGTTTTTCATAGGAGAAATGCTTTCGCCTTCCTCGTGGCTGGGCATTGCGCTTATGATGCTGGGGCTTTTGGTCATTTCTGCTGCGCCTCGGAAACATAAAACGGCCGAGGCAGCTCACATGTCTTAATAGATTCACATAAGCTTGGCCTCATTTTACAAGAATAGCTGATCCGGCTGCAAAATGAGGAAATCCTCTTTTCTCAATAGAAAAGGGGATTTTGCACATGGCGAAAATCCCAAAACAGCTGCCCGTTTTGGGATTTTTCTATGTCATTCCGCTAATTTTTCTAAATTGCCGTTCCGGTCCATTTTGAAGGACGGAGAGGCATGTTCATCTTCTTCAAATAAAACTAGCTTTCTGGCTCTGTTCATAATTTTCACCAAGGTTTCATAATCTTCTTGGATCGTTTTTTGGTCTTTTTCAAGCTTTTGAACTTCTGCCTCAAGCTGCTCTGTTTTGTTTTGCAATTCCTGATTTTCTTTCTTTAAACGCTCGTTTTCCATTTTTAATGCTGATGATTGCTCGTTATTGCCTTCGTAATTCTGCAGGAAGCGGATCACATCATTCATCGTCATCTCAGGCGCAGCTGCAGGCGTTTGAGGAGACAATAAGTGTGATAGACTAGCTAACTCTTCCTTAAAGCTTTCATCAACAAAAGGCATATGTTCGCCAGACATTAAAGGCTGCTGCTCATTTTCGACAGATGGAGCATCCGTTTTGACCGGTTCCTCAGCAGCGGTTTCTTGAATGATTTCAGGATCAACGGCAGGAGGCTGATATAATAGTCTTTTTTTCGCAGGCTGCCCTTTTCCAAGCGCTCTCATCCGCTGTTTTCGCTGTTTCTTCGCAAGCTGAAGCGCTTTTTCATATTGATGGCGGACCACCGCGTTCCATCTGAATCCGCAGGCTGCGGATGTCCGGTTTAATTTATCGCCGACTTCTTCAAAGGCATTCAATTGAGTGCTGCCCTCTCTCACATGCCGAAGCACTGTTTCGGCTAAAAGCAGATCGTTTTCCTCTGACCAAGCGTCTTGTCGTTGTTTTGTCATTTATCTCAACTCCCATTTTTCTTTTCATGGTATTAGAATGTCCAGGTTGGAAAATATTTATACAAATTGGCTGAAAGAATAGGAGATACGAAGGATGGAGCGGCTTGCAGGAACAGTCGAATCCTTGTAAAATGAAGAGTGATGTGATTTTTTTTGAAACGTGATTTTAGGTTATTCACATAGATGAACATAGAAATGAAGGGAAGCGTACGTCATGGCTAATGAATTTCGAGTGTGTGATGATTGCCAAGCCACTAATATCAAAACATTGCTGCCGCGTTTGAAAGAAGTGGACCCGGACGCAAAGGTTGAGGTAGGATGCCAATCTTATTGCGGGCCCGGACGGAAAAAATCATTTGCTTTTGTGAACAATCGCCCGCTGTCAGCTCCGACAGAGGATGAGCTGATTGACAAAGTAAAAAAGAAAATAAAAAAGTAAAAACATATTTTTTCTTAGCCTCGGCCCTCAGGTCAGGCTTTTTTGCTTCACAAGATGTGTTTTTCATGAAGATGGAACAAATCGCCGGGCAAATTCAAGGATGTTTTCAAAGAATAGAGTCGATATAATAGAAACACGGCTAAAAAAAAGA
This sequence comes from Bacillus sp. FSL W8-1202, assembly GCF_038006165.1. NCBI lineage: Bacteria > Bacillati > Bacillota > Bacilli > Caryophanales > Bacillaceae > Bacillus > Bacillus sp. FSL W8-1202. The sequence continues at coordinate 739,746 of NZ_JBBOUR010000001.1, read as the reverse complement.
GGGAATGACGATGGCGTATCCAAATGGAAAATTATCAGAAGAAAAAGTGTTTAAAGATCCGGTGCACCGCTATGTTCATGTTCGGGACAAGCTGATATGGGATTTAATCGGAACCCGTGAATTTCAGCGTCTCCGCAGAATTAAGCAGCTCGGCACGACCTATTTGACGTTCCATGGGGCTGAGCACAGCCGGTTCAACCATTCTCTCGGTGTCTATGAAATTGTCAGAAGAATGGTTGATGACGTCTTTAAAGGCCGCCCTGAATGGGATGACAGTGAGCGTGAACTCTGTTTGGCCGCGGCACTGCTTCATGACCTCGGGCACGGGCCGTTCTCGCATTCATTTGAAAAGGTCTTTCACCTTGACCACGAGGATTTTACAAGAGGTATCATTTTGGGAGACACGCAGGTTAATCAGGTGCTCAGAAAGGTGAGCCCGGGTTTCCCTCAGGATGTTGCTGAAGTCATTGCCAAAACATATAAAAACAAGCAAGTGGTCAGCCTGATTTCGAGTCAGATTGACGCAGACCGCATGGATTACCTCCAGCGCGACGCATATTATACGGGCGTCAGCTACGGCCATTTTGATATGGAGCGGATTCTTCGGGTGATGCGGCCGCGCGAGGATCAGATCGTCATTAAAGAAAGCGGAATGCACGCTGTCGAAGACTATATCATGAGCCGTTACCAAATGTACTGGCAGGTCTACTTCCATCCTGTGACCAGAAGTGCAGAGGTCATTTTAACGAAGATTCTTCACAGGGCGAAGCAGCTGCACGATGAAGGCTATGTCTTCACTCACGCTCCGGTTCATTTCTATTCTATTTTTGAAGGGAAATTGACACTGGAGGATTATGTAAAGCTGGATGAATCTATTATTTTGTATTACTTCCAGGCCTGGGAGGATGAAGAAGACGCGATTTTATCCGACTTGTGCCGCAGATTCATTAACCGCCAGCTGTTCCAATACGTTGAATTCAATCCGAATGAAGAAATGTCGGCTTATTTTGAGCTGACTTCATTGTTCAAAGAGGCGGGAATCGATCCGAGCTATTATTTGGTCGTTGATTCTTCATCAGATCTGCCATACGATTTTTACCGACCGGGAGAGGAAGAGGAGCGTCTGCCGATCCATCTCTTGACGCAAAACGGCCAAATTAAAGAGCTGTCCAGGCAGTCGGCTATTGTGGAATCCATCTCAGGTAAACGGCGGACGGACCACAAGCTGTACTATCCAAAGGACTTGATTTGTGACGGCTCTGAACATCCGGAAGCGAAAATGAAAATCCGGCAGCTGCTGGGACTGACATAGAAATTGGAAAGAAGGAAAAAGGAGATGTCGGGAATTTGTTGAAAGAACATGCAAAACTGATGAAGGTGTTCTCGGATTCTGGAGAAATCATCGGGCGAAAGAAGCTGCAGAAAATGATTTATATCGCCAAGAAAATGCAGTTTCCTTTCTATGAGAAATATGATTTTCACTTTTATGGACCGTATTCGGAGGAACTGACGCTCCAGATTGAAGAGCTGTGCAACCTTGGATTTCTGCATGAGGTGAAGGAAAAAAAGGGCGGCTACTTTCAATACCGGTATTCGCTGACTGAGACAGGCTCCGCATTTTTAGACCATGCTGATCTGGACATGCCGGATATGAAAGGCTATATCGACAGTGTAAACAGCCGTTCATCACGGTTTTTAGAGCTGGTTTCCACGATCCTTTACTTTGACGGGCTTGAGGATGAGGAAAAGAAAGAAAAAGTCTTTACCATCAAAAGCAAGCAAAAATATACAAATGAAGAATATGACGAAGCGCTTCAATACATAGAGGAACTGAAGCAGATTTGTTAACCATACTAAGCAAAAGAAATGAATCGTTTCTTTTGCTTTTTTTATTGACAAAAGCTGCTAAGAGATTCATTATGGATAATAGTTATCCATAATGAATCGGGAGTGAATAGGATGAAAATGAAATCAGGAATGGAGCAGGCGGTTTCTGTGCTGCTGTTACTGTCACGGCTGCCTGTACAGGCTTCTTTGACGTCAGAGGCTATAAGCCAGCGATTGCGCGTGTCTCCGTCTTACTTGAAGAAGCTGATGAGAACATTAGTTCAAGCCGGTTTGGCAGAATCCTTACCAGGGACGAAGGGCGGTTTTACCCTGACGAAGCCTTTGGCGGACATTACGCTTTATGATGTTTATCAAGCGGTCGAAGGCAGAGGTTCGATGTATCAGGGGAAAGGCCTGCTGCAATCTGTATTTGAGGGTGAAAGTCACTGTGTGCTGGAGACAGTCATGGGGGAAATCGAGGATAAATGGTCCAATCTTATGAGAGAAGAATCCTTGCAGCATGTCATGGACAGAGTCGGGGAATTGTATGATCTTGAAAAAATAGATGATTGGGTAATCAAGCAAGTGAAAGGGCAATTGTAATGAAAAATAGCGGGTCTATACAAGAATCAACATCATCAACAGGCATATCCGTGCTGATCGTGCTCGCACTTGGTTTCCTCATGGCAACTCTTGATGTGACCGTTGTGAATGTGGCGATGGCTGATATGAAAAACACTCTTTCAATGTCACTTTCAGGTGTAACGTGGGTTGTGGACGGGTACATTCTTACTTTTGCGTCGCTTCTGCTGGCGGGCGGAGCCTTGGGTGACCGTTTCGGCTCGAAGACGATCTATATCTTGGGTCTAGCCGTTTTTGTTCTGGCCTCCTGTCTATGCGCTGCATCTATAAATGGGCAGATGCTGATTGCCGGACGTCTCATACAGGGAATTGGAGCAGCTTTGTTTATGCCAAGCTCACTCAGCCTTTTGGCTGCCTCTTACCCTGATGAGCGGGCGCGGGCGAGAATGTTTGGGCTGTGGGCCGCGCTTGTTTCCGCCGCTTCAGCCCTTGGGCCCTTTATCGGGGGCGTGCTGGTAGAGTTGGCGGGCTGGCAGAGTATTTTTCTAATCAATGTGCCAATAGGGGCTGCTGCGCTCATTTCAGCTTACCGAATCCTCAGCCGCGTTCCGGGAAAAAGCAGCCGCGTGAACATCATCGGGCATCTGCTTGGCATGATGGCTCTCGGGTTTCTTTCCTATGCTTTGATACAGGGGCCTTCAGCGGGCTGGCGCTCGCCAGTGATTCTTGCAGCATTTACTGCAGCGATTTTGGCATTTGTGCTGTTTTTGCTGCGGGAAATTTCTGCAAAAGCACCCATCCTGCCGGCGTCCTTATACAAAAACGGCCGCTTCTCAGCTGCCCAATTTATCGGGTTTTTGCTGAATTTCGCCCTTTTTGGCGGCATGTTTATGCTCAGCCTTTTTTTGCAGGAAGCAGGAGGCACAAGTTCCTTTATGGCTGGAGTGGAGCTGCTGCCGATGATGGCGGTCTTCGTGATCGGCAATCTGCTGTTTGCCCGTCTGGCGAATCGGTTTGAAGCCGGTCAGCTTATGTTTGTATCAATGTCGGTCAGCTGTATCATTGCATTGCTGTTGTTTGTGCTGATTTCTCCGGATTTTCCTTATTGGCAGCTGGCGGTGTTGATGTCTGTTATGAACCTCTGTACCGGTATTACAGTTCCTGCCATGACAACTGTGATCATGCAGGCTGCCGGGCAAAGACATGCGAATATCGCCGGTGCGGCGTTAAATGCAAACCGGCAAATCGGAGCCTTGGTCGGCGTAGCGATAACCGGGGTGATCATTCATCTGTCCGCCACTTGGTATGCCGGTGCCGGGTTTACGTTTTTGATGATGGGAGCGGCATACAGCCTCGCTGCATTGCTTGTATGGCTGTTTCTGGCTGCCCATAACGGGACTGCCGCGTCAGAAAAAAATGTAAATCACTGATTGCGCTTTGTGGGAATATATAGTAAGATATAAAAAATTATTGAAACAACAGGCACTGATAAGGACACGAGATGCTTTTTACGGTTTCCAGAGAGGGAAGGACAGCTGAGATCTTCCTAACGCAGGGAAAGCAGCTTACCGCCTTTGAGCCGTATCGGGGAAAACAAGTATCTGATACCGTCATGCTGCGTTACAGCATCTTTAAGCCGATCACCATGTGTAATTGATCGGGAATTTGGGTGGAACCACGGATGATCAACACATTCGTCCCTTTTAGAGGGATGGGTGTGTTTTTTTATATGAACTACATAAATGCGTTGAAAAGGACACGAATGATAGTTACGGTTTTCAGAGAGGGAAGGAAAGGTGAGAGCTTCCCAGCTTAGGAATATCATTTACCGCCTTGGAGCAGCATTGGGGAACTGAAGTAACCAATGCCGTCTATGCTGCGTTACAGCACCGAGCCGACAATATCGTATTTGTCGGGAACTTGGGTGGAACCACGGGTTAATCACACACTCGTCCCTATCTGCGGGACGGGTGTGTTTTTTTATGAATTGAATACATGCGATGAAAAGGACATGAATGATAGTTACGGTTTTCAGAGAGGGAAGGAAAGGTGAGAGCTTCCCAGCTTAGGAATATCATTTACCGCCTTGGAGCAGCATTGGGGAACTGAAGTAACCAATGCCGTCTATGCTGCGTTACAGCACCGAGCCGACAATATCGTATTTGTCGGGAACTTGGGTGGAACCACGGGTTAATCACACACTCGTCCCTATCTGCGGGACGGGTGTGTTTTTTTATATACAACAATGAATAAGGAGTGTTTTAAAATGAGTAAACATGTAGACATTCAGCTTCCGGACGGACAGATCCAGGAATATCCGAAAGGCATCACAATCAAAGAAGCGGCTGGTTCTATCAGTTCCAGTCTGCAAAAGAAGGCGGCCGCAGGTCAGGTCAACGGCAAGCTTGTTGATCTCAGTTTCAAGCTGGAGGAGGATGCTGAGCTTTCGATTGTCATACTCGATTCACAAGAAGGCTTGCAGGTGCTTCGCCACACAACAGCGCACGTGCTGGCCCAAGCAGTAAAACGGCTGTACGGCGAAGTGTCATTGGGGGTAGGGCCTGTGATTCTAGACGGCTTCTACTATGACATGAAGCTGGGGAAAAGCTTGGCATCAGGAGACTTAGGGGCCATCGAAAAAGAAATGAAAAACATAATAAATGAGAACCTTGAAATCAAACGTATAGAGGTTTCTTACGAAGAAGCTGAAGAGCTGTTTGCACAAAAAGACGAGCGGCTCAAGCTTGAGATTTTAAAGGATATTCCGCGCGGGGAGGATATCACACTGTACCAGCAAGGGGAATTCGTTGACCTGTGCCGCGGGCCGCATCTTCCTTCTACAGGGATGATCAAGGCGTTCAAACTGACAAGAGTATCAGGCGCTTATTGGCGCGGAGACAGTAAAAATGAAGTCCTGCAGCGGGTGTACGGGGTTGCGTTTCAAAAGAAAAAAGATTTGGATGCGCACCTGCATATGCTGGAAGAAGCGGCAAAACGAGACCATCGCAAGCTCGGCAAACAGTTAGGGCTGTTTATGTTTTCTGAAGAAGCGCCGGGGATGCCGTTTTATTTGCCGAAAGGGCAGATTGTCCGCAATGAGCTGGAGCGCTTCTCGCGTGAGCTGCAAACAAATGCCGGCTACGATGAGGTGCGTACGCCGTTTATGATGAATCAGCGGTTATGGGAGCAGTCAGGCCATTGGGACCATTATCGCGACAATATGTACTTTTCAGAAGTGGATGATACAAGATTCGCAATGAAGCCGATGAATTGCCCCGGCCACATGCTCATCTTTAAAAACAGCCTGTATTCTTATCGGGATCTGCCGATTCGCATGGCGGAATTCGGACAGGTGCACCGCCATGAATACAGCGGCGCTTTAAACGGAATGCTTCGCGTTCGGACGTTCTGTCAGGATGACGCCCATATTTTCGTTCGGGAGGATCAGATTGAGAGTGAGATCAAAGAAGCGATTCGGCTGATTGATGAGGTATATCGGACATTTGGTTTCGAGTATTCAGTTGAGCTTTCGACTCGCCCGGAGGATTCATTAGGCGATGACAGCCTTTGGGAAGCGTCGGAACGTGCCTTAGCACGCGTCCTTGAGGAGCTTGGCCTCTCTTATGAGATCAATGAAGGCGATGGGGCGTTTTACGGGCCGAAAATTGATTTCCATATAAAAGATGCTCTAAAACGGAGCCACCAATGTGCGACAATTCAGCTTGATTTTCAAATGCCGGAAAAATTTGATTTAACATATATCAACGAACTCAATGAGAAGGTTCGTCCCGTTGTCATCCACAGAGCGGTTTTCGGCTCAATCGACCGTTTCTTCGGCATTTTGATCGAGCATTACGGCGGGGCTTTTCCAGTCTGGCTCGCACCGGTCCAGGTTCAAATCATACCGGTTTCGCACGTTCACTTAGACTATTGCAGAAAAGTGCAGGCGGAGCTGAAGCAGGCGGGGATAAGAGCCGGCATTGATGAGTGCAATGAGAAGCTGGGCTATAAAATCAGAGAATCGCAGGTGCAAAAAATTCCGTACGTGCTGGTGCTTGGAGATCATGAGGAGCAGGAGAATGCGGTAAACGTCCGCCGATTCGGAGATCAGCAGAGTGAACACGTTCCTTTCCAAACTTTTAAAGATAAACTTGTCAAACAGGTGGAAAATCGAGGCATGTAGGATAAAAGCTGTGAATTCACATTTTGCTTTTTTGACTTTCCCTATTCGGAATCAGTAAAATAATAAGTAAATCATATCGTTCGTATGTTATGAATGCATCTCGAAATGGGGAAATTGACATGGACCATGACAAACTGGAAGCAAATTTGCTGGATCACGCACTTACAAAATATTTGAAAAGCACGAAGCAATTAGATGAAGCCACCGTTCCGAAACACGTGAATAATGTAAGAGGATTTATTCTGCGGATCATATACAGACATGGGAGCTGCACCATAAAGGATATTTTGAAGGAGGTCACACTGTCTCCCTCTGCCACGACCACAGCTCTGAATCATTTAGAGCAGGAAGGGTTTATTGAGAGATCCAGAAATAATAATGACCGCCGCACTGTATGGATTACGCTTTCTGAATCGGGCCGGGGAGCGGCTGAACAAATGATTGAAAACCGCCAGCAGCTGATTGACCGCATGTTTGAACGTTTAACAGCCGAAGAGAAAAAGACGTTCTTGGCGATTATTGCGAAGCTGGCTCAATAGGGATAATAAAAGCCGGTGCGCGAAGCGCCGGCTTTATAGAGATTATTCCATATCGCTCAGGCGTTTGCCTGCGACGGCATAATGGTCTTTTCTCATTTCTTCTATAAAGACAACAATTTTTTCTTCAGAAGCACCGGTTGTTTCCTTTACGGCTTCTGTTACTTTCTCGACAAGATTGCGTTTTTGCTCGTCTGTACGGCCTTCGAGCATTTTGACAGTTACGTATGGCATGGGTGCTGAATCCTCCTTTATCTCGTTTCCTCTCTTTAGAAAAAGAGGCTTCTTATAGTATACTGAATAAAGTAAATTCTTGCATTTTGAGAAAGAGGGATATCTCACTTGGACCGTTTTTTATATTATCCGTTATCTTTAATGCCATATCTCGTCATCACGCTAATTGTGTCGTTTACGATGCATGAGCTTGCCCATGCTTATGTCGCATACAAATTTGGTGACGATACGGCGAAAAAACAAGGAAGACTGACGCTGAATCCTATCAAGCACCTTGATCCGTTCGGAACCATTTTGATTTTGGTGGCCGGATTCGGGTGGGCGCGCCCCATTCCCGTGAATCGCCGCTTCTTTAAGAAACCCCGGCTTGCCGGTGTGCTCGTATCCATAGCCGGGCCCGTCAGTAACCTGATTCTTGCGTTTATTGGTTTCTTTTTGTTAGTGTTGATGCATGCGTACGGAATGGAAATGCTTGCGGCGTTCAGCACGGGGCTGGATCAGTTTTTTTCTATTTGGATACAGCTGAATCTTGTCTTGTTTTTATTTAATCTGCTGCCGCTTCCTCCGCTCGATGGCTATCGAATTATAGAAGATCTCGTTCCGCCGGGCGTGCGTGCCAAAATGACGCAGGCGGAGAGCTACGGCTTTATCGTATTTTTGGTGCTGTTTGTGACACCGCTAGGATCTTACGTGCTGTGGCCGATGCTCAATGCAGGAAGAGATTCGATTTTAAAGCTGTTTTCAGCGATATTTCAACCGCTTTTGTAGGAGGTAGAACTTCATGGAAGAAAAAAAGAAAAAATCAATCGGGTTTAATATTATCAAAAGTGATCCGACAGACGGACACGGCGGTTTTGGCGTAGGGGCACTCAGCCTTGATAACATTTCTCCCGTATTCGTTGATGTAGAAGAAAAAGAAGCGTTCGTAGACATCGGCGCCATGCATGCCCGCAGCACCGTTGAAAAAGGAATTAAATTTCTCCCGAATAAAGAAGAAGTGCCGAACGGAAAACCATACTGGCTTGTGTGGGTAACGATTGACAGAAAAGAAGAGGGGCCTTATTACGCTGGTGTGACAGCCTGTGAAATGACGGTCGACAGAAGCATCAGAAGAGGCTACAAGTCGCTGCCTGAGCATGTGAATTTGATGGATAAATCCATGAAACGGAAAATCATCGTTGATAAAATGGACGACAGCTCGAAGCGTGTACTAGGCGAATTTCTGAAAAAGCATGATCAGGGCCTATGGGACCGTTCCTCAGATGAGTTAAAAACGAGCCTGCTTCCGGAAGACAATTAATTTGTGAATTTTCTGTGAACTTTTAGAATATTTGAGATATTTTTCGTGAACATTGAGTAAACTGGTGATACAGAAATAGGACATGGAAAATCCCGAGCCGAAACAAGACTCGGGGTTTTTCATTTTTAGGGGGATATGAGTCGGCGACTGGGAGATGAAAGCCAGCGCCGAAGAAATGAGAAATTCACCACTTTATCCCAAAACTGATTGTTCAGCTCGATTGTCTAACATTCTTCCATCGATTATGAAGGAACCATACGAATAACCCGGCCTCCGAGGAGCCGGGTTATTTTCAATGATGTCGCCCCAGCCATTTGTCCCACCACTTTTTCTCGGAAGCGGGCTTTTCTTTGGATGGAAGCCGGTCTTTTGTTTGTTTTGCGGGTTCTGCCCCGTAGCACACGTTTGCTGGTTCTGTGCCTTTCACAAAATATGTGTAATGCTTAGCGGCGCAGCCGGGACCTGATGAGTAGCCTGTTTCCGGATCAATGTACACACCGGTTACGCCTTTTGGCGGCTTGAACGCGGTTTCCGGTTCGCCTTTGAGCGCGTCCTCCATGAAGTCCGCCCAAATGGTTTTAGCATAGCTTTTTTCTTCGACCGAGTCGATGGTGCTGTTTTTGTCATAGCCGGTCCAAACACCGGCGGCCAGCTTCGGATTGAAGCCAATCATCCAGCTGTCTGCGCTGGTGGTTCCTGATTTTCCGGCATACGTTCTTGTCAGGCGGTTGGCTATCGTTCGCCCCGTAACCGACGTATATCCATTTAAATCGGTATCAAACATGCCTGTCATCATACTCGCTGTGACAAAAGCGGCTTTTTCATCAAGCACCTGTTTATGCTGATTCGGGTTTTCGTACAGCACGTGGCCGGCTGCGTCCGTTACTCTTGAAATAAAAGTCGGTTCGATTTTCTTTCCGCCATTTGCGAGCATGGCATAGGCGTTGACCATCTCAATCGGACGTACGGGTTCGGTGCCGAGTGCCAGAGACGGCAGTGCTTGAAGATGGGCGGTAATGCCGAATTCCTTTGCCGTCTTTACAAGTTTGTTCGTGCCGAGAAAAAGATGCGTTTTCACAGCGTAAATATTGTCGGAAAGCGCCAGCGCCTGCAGAAGCGTAATCGGCTTGTTGGCATAGTATCCGTTATAGTTGCTTGGAGAATAGGTTTCTCCCTTTGCATCAATTTGAAACTCGGTTTCTTCGCTTTTCATCAAAGTGACTGGCGTAAATCCGCTCTGAATCGCTTTATAGTACAGCAACGGCTTGATCGTCGAAGCAGGCTGGCGCTTCGCCTGTGTCGTCCGGTCAAACGGGCTTTTTTGATAATCCCTGCCGCCGACAAGGGCGAGAACGTTTCCGGTGCGGGGATCAATGGCTGAAAACCCGACTTGAATGTCAGAGCCCGCGTTAACCGTTTCGGTAATGGTCTCCTCGGCGATGCGCTGCATCCGTTTATCTACCGTTGTATAGACGTTTAACCCGCTCGTTTCAATTTGCTCCCGTGTCATGCCGAGCTTTTTTTCCAGCTCTCTCATCGCATTGTCATAGAAATAAGGAGCCTTTCTCTTGGAAACTTGCTTATTCAAAGGCTGATAGGAAAGAGGTTCCTTGATCAATTCATCCGCTTTCTTTTGGCTGATCATCTGCTGCTTTTCCATCATCCGCACAATCGTTTTCTGGCGTTCCTTGGCCTTCGTCTCATTGACATACGGTGAATAGCCGGAAGGGCCTTTCGGGATTCCTGCCAAAAGCGCCGCCTCCGCATCCGTCAGGTTTTTGGCATGCTTGCCGAAATACAGGCGGGAAGCTGCTTCAATGCCGTAGGCGCCGTGGCCGTAGTAAATCGTATTTAAATAGCCTTCTAATATCTCGTCCTTAGAATAGTTTTGTTCCAGACGGATCGTGTAGAACGCCTCATTCCATTTCCGTTTCCACGTTTTGTCGTGTTCAAGGTATAAGTTTCTCGCATATTGCTGGGTGATGGTGCTTGCACCCTGAACCTTGGCAAATGCTTTCAGGTCAGCAAGCGCCGCGCCGGCCATGCGTTTATAATCAAAGCCGTGATGATCGTAGAAATTCTGGTCTTCAATCGCCACTGTCGCTTTTACGATCGTCGGATTCATGTCCTTTAAGGGGACCCAATAGCGCTTTTCGCCGTAGTTCGTTTCCCCGAGCTTTGAGCCGTCACTCGCATACAAAATCGTGGATTGCGGCACTTGCACCGAGGGAGCGCCCTGGTATTTGGCTATCAAAATGACAGTCATAAACACGGCAGCTGCCGCCAAGGCCGCAAAAGCCCCTAAAAAGATAAAGGCGCGAACGGTTTTCAGCGTCAGTCTCAGCCGTTTATTTGTCATTGCATCCACAACGGGTTCCCCCTTTTTTTATGTTTCTACTATTATGAGAAAAAAAGATCGTTTTTAAACATCGCAGAACAGGACGCATCTTTACTTTTTCCCCGCCATCCTCTATACTTTTTCCTTAGGTGAAAATGAGATTTCTACCGAGAATAAAAGCTGATAAGACGCTTACAATAAATGAATACAGCCTCGAAAGGGAGATGACAATTGAGCGAACTTTGGTACACAGAGAAGCAGACGAAAAACTTTGGCATTACGATGAAGGTTAACAAAACGTTACATACAGAACAAACGGAGTTTCAGCATTTAGAAATGGTGGAAACAGAAGAGTTCGGCAACATGCTGTTTTTAGACGGCATGGTGATGACATCTGAAAAAGACGAATTCGTTTATCACGAAATGGTGGCGCATGTGCCATTATTTACGCACCCAAATCCGGAGCACGTTCTCGTAGTCGGCGGCGGTGACGGCGGCGTTATCAGAGAAATCCTGAAGCACCCAAGCGTGAAAAAGGCAACACTTGTAGATATTGACGGCAAGGTGATCGAATACTCTAAAAAGTTCCTTCCTTCTATCGCAGGCAAACTGGATGATCCGCGCGTTGACGTGCAGGTAGATGACGGATTTATGCACATTGCAAAATCTGAAAATCAATACGATGTCATCATGGTAGATTCAACTGAACCAGTCGGACCGGCTGTAAACCTGTTTACAAAAGGATTCTACGCAGGAATCGCAAAAGCGCTGAAAGAAGACGGTATTTTCGTTGCGCAGACGGACAACCCATGGTTTACACCGGAATTAATCACAAATGTACAGCGCGACGTGAAGGAAATCTTCCCGATTACGAAGCTGTATACGGCGAACATTCCGACATATCCAAGCGGTTTGTGGACATTTACAATTGGCTCGAAAAAATATGATCCGCTTGCAGTGGAAGACAGCCGTTTCTTCGATATTGAGACGAAATATTACACAAAAGATATTCATAAAGCGGCGTTTGTTCTGCCGAAATTTGTGAGTGACCTGATTAAATAATGAAGGTATGGCGCAGGAGCGAATCTTGCGCTTTTTTACAGGAAAGCGAGGGTATTATAGATGAGATTTGATGAAGCTTATTCAGGAAAAGTATTTATCGCGAGCCGTCCCGAGTGGGAAGAGGCGGACGCCATTCTTTACGGCATGCCGATGGACTGGACAGTCAGCTATCGCCCGGGCTCACGCTTTGGTCCAAGCAGAATCCGTGAGGTATCAATCGGCCTTGAGGAATACAGCCCATATTTAGACCGCGATCTGGCTGACTTGAACTTCTTTGACGCCGGCGACATTCCGCTGCCGTTCGGAAATCCGCAGCGAAGCCTGGATATGATTGAAGAGTACGTGGACAGCATTTTAGAAAAAGGGAAGTTCCCAATGGGTATGGGCGGGGAGCACCTCGTGTCATGGCCTGTCATTAAAGCGATGTACAAGAAATACCCAGACCTTGCGATTATCCATTTTGACGCACATACAGATCTTCGAGTTGATTATGAGGGAGAACCGCTTTCTCACTCCACGCCGATCCGTAAGGCGGCAGAATTAATCGGACCGCACAATGTGTATTCATTCGGAATCCGTTCCGGCATGAAAGAAGAGTTTGAATGGGCGAAGGAAAACGGCATGCACATCTCAAAATTTGAAGTGCTTGAACCGCTGAAAGAGGTGCTTCCGAAGCTGGCGGGCCGTCCGGTTTATGTCACAATTGACATTGACGTATTAGACCCTGCACACGCACCGGGTACAGGAACGGTTGACGCCGGCGGCATCACGTCTAAAGAACTGCTTGCATCCGTCCATGAAATTGCGCGTTCAGAGGTAAACGTAAAGGGCGCTGATTTAGTGGAAGTCGCGCCGGTATACGACCACTCAGAGCAAACGGCAAACACAGCCAGCAAAATCATCCGTGAAATGCTGCTTGGGTTTGTGAAATAAGTAAACATCCAGACGATGTCTGGATGTTTTTTTATTCCCAGTCTTTACAAACATCAATCCATGCTTTTGAGAAAGAAAATTCGGATAATTCTCCTCAATAGCGGAGTTTCTGCTGCCGCATGCGAGGAAAACAGTCTCAAACCGTTTCAGCGATACATCTAGATAAACCTCAAGATCATGAGCCAACCCAAATGGGCAAACACCTCCAATTTCATGGCCTGTCTGCTCCAGTACCTCATTAGGAGAGAGCACTCTTGCTTTAAAGCCAAATGTTTGCCTGAACTTTTTGTTATTAATCTTGGCATCGCCGGCTGCCACAATCAGAATCGCCTGATCTCCTTCCCCTCTGAAGGACAGGGTCTTGGCGATTCTAGTCGGGCTTACGCCGATCGTCTCAGCTGTCTGTTCAACACTGTCGCGCTCGACGTCTCGAACTCCGTCACATCATTTTCTCGATTCCACTGTGTAAAGTGGGTTCTCACACTTTTTAGAGACATGCTGCATTTCCACTATTTTTAAGATTATTGAAAAAATCATAGCATGGATTGGGAGACTGGGTAAAGAGGGGACAAAAAAACCGCCGATGGACGGCGGTTTAGATCATGGCGCGTTGCGCAACATCAAAATGTTCTGTTGATGAATTTGATACTTCGACTGTGATAAATACAGCACTCACAGCTAAACAAGCGAGTAATAATTTATACTTCCATTTCATATAAATTCACCCCCCCTTGAATGTGCTGTCTTGCTTCTTCAACCTTTAAAAAGTAATGAGATGCTTTTTTGTAATTTTCCTGTTGATGATAATATTTAGCAACATCAAGTGCGAAGTCCTCAATATCTGCATACATCATTTTACTTTCAAGAAAAACAAAACATTTTTCTATCCGTTCCTCATCCGGTCCAGACAAGTATAAAGATTCCAAAAATTCAAACTCCGTTAGATACACGGTATCTCCCGCAGCTGCAGAATACTCTTTTCCTTTTTTATGATATTCACAGGCGTTATCAATCTTACCTAATTTAAAATAAATTTGTGTAATTAGGAAAAAAGCTTGTGGCAATGAAGGAAGCATTTTAGATCCTTCAAATACTTGAATAGATTTTTTTACATACTCTATCGCTGATTCAAAACTGTTTTGGTTTTGCTTGCAGAGTGCTATGTTATAAAGTGTTCTTCCCATTAATTGGGGCTGCTGCTCTGTTTTTGCAAGTGTAAAGGCTTTTTGAAAATGGGCAATTGCTTTTTCGTATTGTTTTAAATCCAAAAAGTTGGCTCCGAATAAGGACTGGCATTGAATCATTCTGATATCATATGTAGTCTGTTCACTGTATATTTCGAATGCTTGACGTGCATAGTCCATGGAGACATAAGTTTGTTTCATATAATAATAGACTTCTGACATTTTGAAAAAGAATTCAGCTTTATCGATTTTATCTTTGACAAAAACCAGCTTGCTCTCAGCTTTTTTAAAGAATTGAATGGCTAATACATATTCACGGCGATCCAGCTCATACATGCCTCTGAAGAAATTAAAATAGTACTCAAGCAGACCAGTTAAACGAGCCTGTTTTTTATCAATCTCAAGCAGCAGATCAGACAGTCTCGGCTGTTCCTCAATCCTCATTTTTTCTAACGGTTCAAGGTACTCAAGCATCAGGTTGTGCCGAAACTCCATCAGTGAATAGTACAAATGAAGGTCTTGATCTTCTTCCATTTGATCCAGCTCTTGCTTGATTTCTCGTCGCAAATATTCTGCATCGGGTATGCTAAATCGGCGTATGTACATATACCATTCGTTAATCTTTTCTCCGATGGAAGAAGAAGATATGACACCTGTCACTTTTGCAAATCCCTCCCTTCATAATTCTATATATGTCATATTTTATCATCAACATTCTTGTGAGAAGCGCAAAAAAACCGCAATTTTTTCTTTCGTTATACCGCATGTTTGGAGATATATTTTCAAAAAGAAGCGTTTACCCTCAGCAATTTGTACAAGCAAACACGTTACTCTTCCATATTCTGTTATATCTGCGTGAGCAGTGTATGTCTGAAAAGGAAGTGAAGGAATGAGAAAAAATAAGCTTTCCTTTAAAGAAAAAGCAGGAGCAGAACAAGAAGAGTGCTTATGTTTTTGTGAGGGAGAAGCAAGCCGAGAAGCCATGTTTCAAGCGCCGATTGAATTATCTGAAGGATTTGTCGTTGATCCGGCTGAAGCTGTTGCAAACGTGACGTGGAATGCAGACAGCCTTTCTTGTGTCAGTGACCGTTGCTTAATTCAAACGGGGCCAGAGCCTGATGAGGTCGGTGTTCAATTTGCAGTGCGCCTGCAGGGAACCGTTACGCTACTCGTCAGTGTCTCACCTGTGCGAAATCAATATGGACAAGGGGACGGGGCTGTTTCCGTCATTCACAATGCAGAAATCGATCAAGTCGTCTATTATTCCGATGAACCGGATGATTGCCCGGATATCAGTGACATCACGATTGAGAACCTTGTTGTTGTTCCGCCGTTTTACGGCAGTCCTTTATCGGTGACGGGGACGATTGTGCTTGTACCGGAGCCGGAACCCGTCTACGCGTTTACAGCGAATCCAAATGATCAATCAGTTTCTGTGATTGATACAAACACCCATACTGTTGTGACAACGATTGCTCTTCCGTACAATCCGGCAGGTATTGAAATTACGCCAGATAAAAGCGCTGTGTTTGTCTTACATCCCAACAATAATGTGATTTCTGTCATCGATTATGACACATTAACAGTGACAGCAACTATATTGCTGGATCAGCCGCCTCGATTGATTAGATTTATCCCTAATCATGAGTTTGCTTATGTTTTCACCGGTACTGCCATTTATGTGATTGGAATTGATACGTTGACTGTTGAGAGGTCTATTCCTGTAGAAGGTTTTGATATTGCAATTGACCCCAATGGGTTGTTCGCCTATGTTCTTAATTTTGGGTTAGTGCAAAAAGTGGACTTATCTACCGGTGAAGTCTTAGGAACGATTGAACGAGAGCTTATCGTATCATCCATAGAAACAGATTCTACGGAGCGGTATGCGTATGTATTAGAACAAGAATTCTTATTCAATTATTTGACGGTTATTGATTTAAATACGTTTACGATCAGGGATACCCAAGAGCTGGAGCCTGACGGGCTATATGTAATGTTTACGAGTGGAGCAGAGGTGTATTTATATGACGGCTTCACTGGCAATTTATATTCTGTCAGTCCAAATGGAGCAGGTGTAATTGGAAATCTTCCGCAATCAGCAACAGACTATGCGTTTACCCCGAATGGCGATTTTCTGTATGCAACTCGTTTTATAGAGCAGAGCATCATTGTTTACAACACAGATGATTATTCTGAGGAAACTGTGATATCTCTTGGGGTTTCACCGGGTGCCATTACGATTTAACCGCTGCATGTTGTGCATTTCTAAAAGGACGTGAAATCATGAAAAAGAATGATCTTTCTGCTTTACAGGAAAATTGTTTCTGTTTTTGTGATGAGGAAATTAGCCGGGAAGCGCCGTTTCAAGTGCCGATAGATTTCCCTGAGGGCTTCAAGGTTGATTCGGCCGAAGCGTCAGCGGCTGTTACATGGAGTACAGACAATGTGTCCTGTATCAGTGAGCCTTGCTTAATCCAGACTGGGCCGGAACCAGAAGATATCGGTGTTCGATATGCTGTGAGAGTACAAGGGACCATTACGCTTCTTGTCAGTGTGTCGCCTGTGCGAAATCAATATGGACAAGGCAATGGGGCGGTTTCTGTGATTCATACCGAAGAGATTGATCAAGTTGTTTATTATGCAGCACAGTCTGGCCGCTGTCCTGATTTCAGTCAAATAACAGTGGAAGATCTGCTCATTGTACCGCCTTTCTACGGCAGTCCGCTTACGGTGACCGGGACACTTGTTTTACCGCCATCACCAGACCCTCAATCGTATGTGTTTACTGCCAATACTGGAGACAGCACGGTTTCGGTTATTGATGCAGATTTAAACACTGTTGTAAAAACAATCCCTTTTTCTGACGTGCCAACTAATCTAGGCGTTACTTTCGATAAAGCATTCACGTATGTCCTCCATGGAAATACCAACCTTGTCTCAGTGATTGATAATAAAACATTAACCATCATAAATACCATTACTGTTGGAGGAGGGCCGAGAAAGATCGAATTTGATCCAAAAGATGAGTTCGCATACGTGATGGCCGCCGGATCTATATATGTGATTAACACGGCCTCTCAATCGGTCATTGATGTCATTCCGATACCCGGCGCTTTAGACTTTGCTCTTGATCCGAATGGACAGTATGTCTATACCGCTAATGGAAGCAGTTGGTCGGTTGATAAATATGATATAAATACTGGGCAGTTGGTAGAAAGTATCATAGATACATTTGAATTTCCCAGTTTAATTGCAACTCCTTACGCTGGAAATTTTGCGTACGTGTTGAATGGTGAGCTGTGGCCGAAAGGTGTAACGGAGATTAGTTTGTCTCCATTAAGCAGGGGAGGGGACTTCAGCCGTTTATTTGAAACGCTGAGGACGATTGTATTTTCTCTCGATAGCACTAGAGCTTATTTTCTAGAGCCATATAGTGAACCGTTTCTTATTAATAACTTATATGTAGTTAATACGGCCAGACAGAGGATCATTGCAAACGTGTCTCTCCCCGGCGCTTTTGACCTCGCCGTAACGCCGGACAAACAGTATATTTATGCGGCACAGCCCAACGACAATGCTGTGACCGTGTACCGCACAAGTGATTATACAGCCGTGACGGTGATTCCGGTTGGCGCGGGTCCGTCTGCGATTGCGATGTAGCTATTTTATAGATCAAGAGAAGCGGTGCTGCGATAAGAGAATCGTTTATAAATAAATGATCCGATTTGCTGAATGGTAGCCAGGATAATCAGAAACAGCAGTTCACTTATAGAGAAACTGAGCATCCACCAAATCCCGGCTGCTGCCAGCGCTCCCGCAAACACTTTTCTGAACAGGCTGCCGTGCCGGAAAAGCTGCCGCAAATAAGTTCGCATGCAAAACAATAAATACAGAATCAGTAGCATCGCAAGTCCCATTGAAAGGGCAGGGGGCGTGTGAAGGCGGAAAGGGACGGCTTTAACGATTTCGAACATGCAGCCGAATATGATGACTTGGCACAACACGGCAGCCATCACGTATGTTTGGCGGACGTTTTTATAGCTGTCACGCAGCGATTTGACGTCTTCTGCATATCGGCTGCACAAGTTGTGTTGCTGAAAGTCACAGCAGCTTTGATGAGACTGTGTGAGTTTCTGAAAAGCTGCTGTCATGTTTTTCACGGATTGGGTGACATAATGAAGATATAGAAAAGCAGGCAGCATCAGGAGGGCAGCGGTACAAGCCAGCAGTCCGAGCCGAACAGCATCATTGTTGATCATCTGTACATATTGGGCGGCGGCTTCGGCAACGGCCTGAACCCATCCGAAGGAATAAGCCGCCATACCTATAAGCAGCAATAAAAGGGTAAAGACAGTGCTTTTTTTCATTGTCTAATCGCCTCTTTCTGAGAAACGTGAATGATCGCTTTGTTAGAAGATGCCATTGCATCAATGAGAGACAAGAAAACCTGCGCATCCATATCTTGAATGATGTGGTACATGTCAAGAAACGAGCAATCGCACCTGTCACACTCGGCTGCCCACTCGAAGCATTTACGCACATAATCGCTGTCATAAATGATCGCGTCTGTCAAAGAGTCCTTGCCGTATTGAAGCCAGGCGGCAACCTGTTCTTTCTTCTGTGTGACATAGTATGAAGCCACATCGATATAAGCTGAAGAATGGGTCCCTTGACTGTGAAGGATCAAGAAACCGCCATCCTCATATATATAAGTCTCGGCTGACAAGCGATCGATTTCCAGACGGTACGTTTGCTGAATCTCTTGAAAAAACGGTGAATCTAATTGAAATAGAATACGAGCCGCGATATCCCAATAAAGCTTTATCACCCACAGATCGTTTTGCCCGGGAAGTGCGCCGATCTGTAATCCGGTCCATGTATCTTCCATCCGCTCCTCATCACCCAGCATCATTTTTTGTGAGAGGGCTGGAGGGCATGCCGGGATGATTTTTCTTTCAGCATGATAATCCGGACGCTTTTCCAGCTGGAGGTGAGGAGGCAAAAGCGTTTCTGTATTTTCTGAGCCCCCAATCAAAAACAGCGTCATCCGATGGGTTTGGTAGGCAGCCTTATAGGCTTTTTGTAAATCACTGATGTCCAGCGCCTCAATATCTTCGATTCTGCCTGCGGGGAAAACGGCAGCTGGTGAGGAGGGAGAAAGCATGCTGATCAGCTGATAATGATATGAGAGCTGATCGTTAAGGTGTGCTGTTTGAATTTCGCTTGTAATCACAGCTTTTTCCTGAGCGACAATCTTCTTGTCAAATGAGTGGTTCCATAAAGCATCAAGCAGGATGGGGATCGTTTGTCTGAGCCGATCCGGTAATGAGGTAAACATGAAATTGGTATCGGTGTAGGTAGTGAATGCGTTTAAAAGCGCGCCATGCGCAAAAAAATCACTGTACAGATTGCGGCCGTTATGCCAGAAGAGAAGATGCTCTAAAAAATGCGCTGTGCCATACGGAAGCAGTGTATCACCGGATTCTGCCCGTATACATACATCCCGGCTTCCAAAATCGATTTTTACATTGCACAGCCGCAGGTGGGCGCGGGGGAATTTCAATCTGAATATTTTTAGTCCGCTGTCTGTGTATCTGATATCGGTTCGTTCATCCAGTTGTTGAAAAAAGGCTTTATTTTCCATCTCTTCATCCCCTTACTACATGAGCTCCGATATAATTGATGGTCGCTATGAATTGCAATACATCACGGCATGTAACCGCTGAGATGCCATCCAGCAAGGCTTCTTTCGTGCAGGAGAAGCGGCGCAGGATCCCCATATAGGCCAATAGACCTTCGGGAGAATCGAATTGCAGCAGCAATTCATTGCGTAAAAACTGCTTTGCCTGTTCTAGTTCCCGCTCATCTGTATGAAAAGCTGAGACAGCTTCCAAAACGCGCGGGGGAATGTCTATCTCATGAAGCTGATCTGTACATATTGAAACAAGCAGCAAATTGTTCATGACATCGTAACGGGTGATAACGTGATAGACTGCCAGATCCTTCTCTCTGAAGTGCTTGAATAAAGCGGAATGGCCGTACTTTCCCAGTAATCCGTCTATTAGCTGTATTTTGATATAATCGCTGGCATCTTTCATCTCTCCGCAGTCAAATCCGAGTGTCAAGACGGAAGGACCTGCAGCGCTGCGTGTCTCTGTTTCAAAAACATGCCGGTTTACGGGTATTCTTTCGGACGTTACAGCGGACGTTTGCGGGGCATGTCCCCGAACATCACATGCTTGTACTTGTCCCAATATGTTCAGCTGTTTTTGCTGGGACACTAAATCAACGATAAAGTCCGTTGCGTCGAGAAACCGTTTAGGATGAATCGCCTTTATCCTGTCTTTCCGGCCAAACATGCCTGTGCCGTACATCGGGTTTCCGAAGACCTCCTCAGCCAAGCGCGCCGCCGAGTAGGAGAAAGGATCAGTGAATTTCTTTTCGATTCTCAGCAGCAGCTCATTCCTGGCCTTTTCAACTGCTTCGAATGAAAGAGAAGAAGGGAAAGACAAGTCTGCAAAAGTTTTCAGCAGGGCGTCAACATGAAGATTCCCGTTATATAATGGGTGAATCAAACGGGTCCCGCAGGTTTTCAGCTGCTGATCAAAAAAGAGATTCGCTGAGTACATGAAACGGCTGCCGGCAGCACAACCGAAAGCGTCAATAATTTGCTCCTTCAGGTATGCGGCGGCGCCGTAAAAATAAATCGTTTCTTCCTCAGGTTCCGCCGCGCTTTCGATCGGTTTCAGAAAGCTCGCGGCGATTGAAATAGTTGAAAATTGATGAGTCTTCAGCAGGTTAACTTCCAAGCCGTTCTCTTTTGCTTGTATCAAAGAAACCACCATCCTGTTTTTGCAGGTAATAGACTATGACCAGACCGGCTATCGGAATGACCGCCAAGGATACAGCGGTGCCGGCTAATGTGGCTAAGAATAGGGGAAGACAAAACAGATAAGACCGATATTTTGAGAAACCGCTCCATAGCTGCTGCTCCGTCTGCCAGCTGAAGGAGGGCCTTTTTTCATCCGCAGTTAACCTGATAAAAGCTCCCGCCAGCAGCAACTCAATGCACTGCAAAAAAGTGAGAACTGAAATCGGACGGCCGCTGATGAAACCCACAATCATCACGACAAGGAGAAATCCGCCTGCCAATAGGCCTGAATAAAAGCGATATTTCGCCCAAAACATCGTTTTCCGCTTGATCGGAAGCGTGATAAGCAGCATCCGGTCATTTTTTTCAATCGAATACAAAAGGGCGATCGGCGAGCAGATGAGCAAAAGCGCGGAAATCACGATATAAACCACTTGCTGATTGAAGATGCCGGTATTCATCATCTGGAACGAAAAGAAGCCGCTGAACGCCGCCATTACCGCGTAATTTAACAGCATCGCTTTAGAAGAGATAAATCGGTTCCATTCTCTTTTGTAAAACGAAAATTCAGATCGCCGCATAAATGAATGCATCTTGCTCTGCTGCGGAGGCGCCTGCAGAAAGACAGGAAAGTCAATGATCACCGCCCACAGCATATGCACCGCGCAAAGCGGAAGCGTGGCGGCCGGCATCAAAGCGGCGCTGATACATACACAGGCGAATATCGCCGCATGCAGCAGAAACATCAAGTTCTTCTTTTTGACGAAGTGGTTGCTTAGCACAACTCCGAAAATAATGGAGTAAACGGTAAAAAACGAAAACCTGCCGAGCCAAAACAATGTTTGCGCCCCTGACAGCGTTCCGTTTCCAAATAAGAACAGCGGTAAAATAAAAAAGAATAAAGTTCTTCTCAAACAGGTATCGACAAACAAAACGACACTCTGGGCGAGCCAAAAGCTCCGTGAAGAAATCGGCAGCAGGCAGCTCAGTTTCATATAAGATTCCTTCCATTGAGATGTCACAGAAAGAAACACCATATATGCGTTCATTAAGAGAAGCGCGAGTATGATATACGTTTTGCGCAACACCGATTCATCAATGCCGGCCTGGCGAATCAGCCCGATTTCAAACACGGCCAGAATGACAAGGCCTGCGGCAATGCGGATGGCGTCCTTTTTCCCTTGCCGGCTGTAAAGCTGTTTGAACAGCAAAGACATGATGGGGATTATGTTATTCATGGCCGATCACCTCGAAAAATTCCCGCCGCAGATCGGTCTCCTCTCCAATCGGAATGACCTTTTGGATCTGTTTGTTGTCAAGAATAGCCGCGTAATCACAAAATCTTTGCACGACATCGAGCAGATGAGAAGAAAACAAAATGGTCCCGCCTGCTTCACAGTACTCGCGCGTTTTCTGATAAAAGACCTCTATCGATTCCACATCCAAACCGACGAGCGGCTCATCCAAAATAAATAGGGGAGCGCGCAGCAATAAGCCTGTCATCAATACAACCTTTTGCCTGTTCCCCAAGGACAGCTCCGAAATTCTCCTGTTGATGTATTTCGAAAAATGAAAGGCCTCGGCCAAACTGGCAAACTGCTGCTCTGAAAAATCCTTTTGATAAAGCGAATGGACGAAAGACACATAGTCCTTCGCCGTAATTTCTGTAAATAGCAGCGGATAATCGGCGGCGAAGTAACGGTGAGTCTTCAGCTGATCTGATGTTTTCTGCGGCATGCCGGCCTCCGCTTCAATTCCGCACAGTGTAAAGCGCCCGCTGAAATTGCGGTTCACGCCTGTCAGCGTATTAATCAGTGTCGTTTTTCCGGCGCCGTTTACCCCAAGCAACCCGTAAACGGCGCCTTTTTCTAAATGTAAATCTACTTGTTCTAAGATGACGTTGTCCCGTTCATACCAAACGGATACATCGTGTATATCCAAAATGCTCATCGCGAGTCAGCCTTCCGCGCGCGCATCCCGAACAGAATGGCAATGGCAATGAAAATCAGCGTAAACAGATAATCGCTTTTGACAAAATAGACGACTGCGCCGATGACAAAGATAAATGAAAGGATATACAGTAAAATTCTTCTTTGTGCTGGTGACAAATCGTTTCCCTCCTAAATAAGCTGGACCACGTCTTCTAATTGTTCATTTTTCGCCCAAGAGCAAATGTTTTTTCGGTGATATTTGTTAGAGTTCAGCCCTTTTAAGTAACAGCCTCCGCAATAGCCGCTGAACGGGCATTTGTCTTTCATGCAATGTTCACTGAAGCGCGGCGCCTGCGCTTGCCACAGTTTATGGACGAGAGGGGAGTTAAAGATGCTTTCATAGGAATCATGAAAAATATTTCCCAATGAAAATTCCTTTGGAAAGAGGGCGCAAGGACGTACTTCGCCGAACGGGCTGATCACAATGGACTTCCAGCCAGCGCCGCAATTTGCCGCGCGTTTTCTCTCATAGGGAATAATCGGAATCAGATCTTTAAACTCATCAATCACATTTTGCTCGTATTCCATAAACTTGCGGTGCTGCTCGGCGTCTTTCGTTGGATGGACAATATCCCTGCCTCTTCCGAAATCGTCAACCCAATTGTAAGAAAATGCCTTCGCCCCGAGATCCCGAACCTTTTGGGCCATATCGTGGATTTCCCACATGTTTTTTTCGAAGACAGACATGGCGACTCTGACAAATATACCGTGGTCACTCAACAATTTTATCGTTTTACAAGTTTGGGCAAAAGAGCCTTTTCTCCCTCTAAAGGAGTCATGGACCTCGGAATTGACACTATCAAGAGAAATGCCGACGATGATTTTTTGCTTGTAAGTCTTCAAAAGCTCCAGGCTCTCTTTTCGCATGAGTGTTCCGTTTGTTAAGACAGCGACTTTTTTGAACTTTTTACACACATAGTCAAGAATCTCATTGGCGTTTGGATGGACAAAAATTTCTCCGCCCGTGATTTCGCATGTCAATACACCGTTATCAAACAGCATATCAGCCGTTTTTTTGAATTGCTCAATCGACACGGTGCCGAGCGCTTCAGGTGAGCTCTCCAAATAACAGTGGGCGCATTTCAAATTACAGCGGTGCGTCAGTTCAAAGGTGGCGTGCAGGGGCATCGGAAATTCATTGCTTCCGCTCGTGGTGATGGTATGGCGGCTGGCCCGGTTTCCAAGCTGGATAACCTGCTTGTTCTGGAGCATGTTGAGCATGTCGTAATACCAATCTTTATGGTCTTCCTGTGATTCATCATACACTGCACATTGCTCAGCTAAAATCTGCTCAGCTGTTTTTTGGCCATCCATGCGCATGCAGAGCTCGTAAGCTGTTTTGTTGAGATCCAAATACTCAAAGTCAGAAATGGAGACATTATCGCGCAAGTAGTCGATTTCTAACACGCCGCCCTCAGGAAGCTGGTGAACTCTTACACTTTCATTAATAAATGGAAACATCTGCTCTATAAACAAAATACCATCCCCTATACATATGATTCAAATGAAAAACGGTTGTGTATGTATATCCAAGAGGTAACTTAAAAAGGGCATAGTAGAATGACTATGCCCTTTTGGGAGATCCTTACCCCCATAGACCGAATAGACCTGTTGCACCGGCAATTTCAAAATCAGGGATAGGACCGTCCACTAGACAAGCGGCTCCGATCGAGCATGTTGCACAACCTTTGTTTTCTACAATGACAGCTTTTTTCATAATTGAATCCTCCCTTTTTTTGTTTTTCTAGCAGATCTATGTTGTACTTTTATCTTAAAACTATCAAATTACTAATTCAATACATATATTTTGAAAAAAATGTGAAAAGGAAATGATAGATTTCGGAAAAATGTAACATTTCCTAAAGGTAATTAGTGATATGATTTTCTCTTCTATATAAGGAAATGCTTTTTATGAGGTTTATCTTCAAATCTGATGAGCAATGATGGTAAGATAGAAGCAGTTGAAGTTTACAAACCGAATGATTATACTATTCAAGTCAAAGTGGAATGATGAAAAGGACGTGTCAGAATGAAGCAAGAGACACCGATAACACTCCATGTGAAGTCTGTGATCGAGGATGACGGAAACCAAGAAGTCATCGAATTCCGCACCACCGGATTTTACTATGTAAAACAAAATAAAGTGTATCTATCTTATTATGAAGAACACGACTTAGGCAAAGTCAAAACGATTGTGAAAGTAAGCGAAGGCGAAGTCCTGGTCATGAGGTCAGGGGCTGTCAAAATGAATCAGCGTTTCATAACGGGAGCTTCCACAATTGCTAAATATAAAATGTCATTTGGTGAGCTTGAGCTGAAAACAAGCACAAAATCGATTCAATCTGATCTCGATGAAGAAAAAGGCCGTATCAGCATCGCATATGACATGCATGTCGGAGACGAGCAGGAGCATTTACATAATATGACGATCACGTATGAGGGAGGAACTCACGCATGAACATTGCGGAACAAATGAAGGACGTGCTGAAAGAAGAAATCAAAGCGGCCGTTCTGAAAGCGGGACTGGCTGAAGAAAGCCAGATTCCCAATGTTGTTTTAGAAACACCGAAAGATAAAACACACGGCGACTACTCAACGAATATGGCGATGCAGCTGGCAAGAGTGGCAAAAAAAGCGCCGCGTCAAATCGCTGAAGAGATTGTCGCCCATTTTGATAAAGGGAAGGCTTCGATTGAAAAACTGGATATCGCCGGCCCGGGTTTTATCAATTTCTATATGAACAATCAGTATTTAACAAAGCTGATTCCGTCTGTACTGGAAGCAGGGGAAGCATACGGGGAAACGAACATCGGAAACGGTGAACGAGTTCAGGTAGAATTCGTATCAGCGAATCCGACGGGAGACCTTCACCTCGGGCATGCGCGCGGGGCGGCTGTCGGCGATTCCTTGTGCAACGTGCTTTCAAAAGCGGGTTACGATGTAAGCCGCGAATACTACATTAACGATGCGGGAAACCAAATCAACAATCTGGCGCTCTCTGTTGAAGTCCGTTACTTTGAAGCACTCGGATTGGAAAAACCGATGCCGGAGGATGGCTACCGCGGCGAGGATATCATTGCGATCGGAAAGCGTCTCGCTGAGGAATACGGTGATCGTTTCGTTAACGAAGAGGAAAGTGAACGTCTCGCGTTTTTCCGTGAATACGGCCTGAAATACGAGCTGGAAAAGCTGCGCAAGGACTTGGAAAACTTCCGTGTGCCGTTTGATGTGTGGTATTCAGAAACCTCACTGTACCAAAATGGAAAAATCGACAAGGCGCTTGAAGCGCTCCGCGAAAAAGGCCATGTCTATGAAGAAGACGGCGCGACTTGGTTCCGTTCCACGACGTTCGGCGATGATAAAGACCGCGTATTGATCAAGAAGGACGGCACGTACACGTACCTGCTTCCTGATATCGCGTATCATAAGGACAAGCTTGACCGCGGCTTTGATAAGCTGATCAACGTTTGGGGCGCCGATCACCACGGCTACATCCCGCGTATGAAAGCGGCAATCGAAGCGCTGGGCTATGAAAAAGGAACGCTTGAAGTAGAAATCATTCAGCTCGTTCACCTTTACAAAAACGGCGAGAAAATGAAAATGAGCAAACGGACCGGTAAAGCCGTAACGATGCGTGACCTGATAGAAGAAGTCGGCTTGGATGCCGTTCGTTACTTCTTTGCGATGCGAAGTGCGGACACCCATATGGATTTTGACTTAGATCTTGCTGTATCAACATCTAACGAAAACCCTGTGTATTATGCACAATACGCGCATGCCCGTATTTGCAGCATGCTTCGCCAAGGGGAAGAGCAGGGACTTAAACCGGCGGCGGATCTTGATTTCAGCCATATTCAATCAGAAAAAGAATACGATCTGCTGAAAACGATCGGCGGCTTCCCAGAGGCAGTGGCGGAAGCAGCGGAAAAGCGAATTCCGCACCGTGTCACAAACTATATTTATGATCTGGCTTCTGCTCTGCACAGCTTCTACAACGCAGAGAAAGTCATCGACCCTGAAAATGAAGAGAAAAGCCGCGCGCGCCTGGCTTTAATGAAGGCAACGCAAATTACGCTGAACAATGCGCTTCAGCTGATCGGCGTATCGGCTCCGGAAAAAATGTAATCACGAACAAAAGGACAAAGTCTTCGGGCTTTGTCCTTTTTTTATGAGAAAAACGTGTGATGTAATTCACAATCCTGTTTGCCGAGTTTTTGTATGATAAGACTGATTATTGAATCATTGAAAGGGGCAAGCCAAATGATCAACCGTCAACACATTCAATTATCGTTACAGTCATTAAGCTTGGTGGCAGGGTTTATGGTTTGGGTGCTGATTTCATCACTCATTTCCCAAATCACATTAGATATTCATTTAAGCAAGGGCGAGATTTCTTTGGTGACGGCGATTCCCGTTATCCTCGGGTCGCTTCTTCGCATTCCTCTAGGGTATTTAACGAACAGGTTTGGCGCGCGGCTGATGTTTATGATCAGTTTCATCCTGCTTTTATTTCCTGTATTTTGGATCAGTATCGCGGATTCTCTGTTTGATTTAATCGCCGGCGGCTTTTTCTTAGGGATCGGGGGAGCGGTGTTTTCCATTGGGGTGACCTCCCTCCCGAAATATTATCCGAAAGAAAAGCACGGTGTCGTCAATGGGATTTACGGTGCAGGAAATATCGGGACAGCCGTTACGACATTTGCAGCGCCGGTTATCGCTCAAGCCGTCGGGTGGAAATCAACCGTGCAGATGTATTTGGTTTTGCTAGCTGTCTTTGCCTTACTGCACGTTTTGTTTGGCGACAGGCATGAGAAGAAGGTCAAAGTTTCTGTTAAGACTCAAATCAAAGCCGTTTACCGAAATCATGTGCTATGGTTTCTGAGCCTGTTTTATTTTATTACGTTCGGTGCCTTTGTCGCCTTCACTATCTATCTGCCGAACTTTCTGGTGGAGCATTTTGGGCTGAATCCTGCAGATGCCGGCTTGCGGACGGCTGGCTTTATTGCGGTTTCTACGCTGCTCAGGCCTGCGGGCGGATTCCTGGCTGATAAAATGAGCCCGCTCCGCATCTTGATGTTTGTTTTTGCCGGGCTTACATTATCAGGCATTATCCTATCGTTCTCGCCGACAATCGGCCTTTATACGTTTGGATCATTAACTGTGGCCGTCTGCTCAGGCGTAGGAAATGGGACTGTTTTTAAACTGGTGCCTTTCTATTTTTCGAAGCAAGCGGGGATTGCCAATGGGATTGTGTCTGCCATGGGCGGATTAGGCGGCTTTTTTCCTCCGCTCATATTGGCGAGTGTGTTTCAGGCAACAGGCCAGTACGCGATCGGGTTTATGGCGCTTTCAGAGGTGGCGTTAGCCAGTTTTGTCCTTGTCATATGGATGTATTGGCAGGAAAGAATGAAAACACACACGGAGAGAAACAGCCAGAGCATCAACTAACACTGGGCATTCACAAGATTGTTAGTTTTTTCTCGATGGGTACAAATCAATTCACGTTACAATAAACACACAACGTGACTTTCTTCGAGGTGAGCTCATGAATTTTCTCTCTGTTCGACCATCTGATAGTGATCTTATATCCAGCGATCTGCATGAACTGCTGGAATCGATCAGCACGAAAAGAAAAATGGAAAAACACACGTATTTGTTTCGAGAAGGAATGGATGCAGAAGAGCTTTATCTGATTCAATCAGGACTCATTGAAATCGGCAAGCTGACATCTGACGGAAAAGACCTGACGCTTAGAATCTGCCAAAAGCATGATATCGTCGGAGAATTAACACTTTTCACTGAAGAACCGAGGTATATGCTCAGTGCAAAAGTGCTAGAGGATGGCGAGGTGCTCGTCATTAATAAAAATAAGCTGGAAAAAGAATTAATCCAAAACGGCGCTTTAACATTTGAGTTCATGAAATGGATGAGCACGCACCTCCGGAAGATTCAGTCCAAAATCAGGGATCTGCTTCTTCATGGCAAAAAGGGGGCGCTCTATTCTACCCTTATCCGTTTATCAAACAGCTACGGAGTGGAGCGAAGCGACGGCATTCTGATTAACATTGTCCTGACAAATCAGGATTTGGCAAAGTTTTGCGCGGCTGCACGGGAAAGCATCAACCGTATGCTGGGAGATCTCCGCAAAAAAGGGGTTATTTCGATAGACGAATCCGGAAAAATTATTTTGCACAAGCGGGACTATTTACGATGTGAGATTGAGTGTGAAAATTGCCCGCTGGAGATTTGCAATATTGACTGAAAAAAACAAGGACAGCGGTGTCCTTGTTTTTTTACCTTGTGATAAACAGGCACATGACGGCAAGAAAGAAGCAGGCATTCACGATTTCCAGAATGCCAATCGTTTTTACGGGCCAATCCCTTCCATGAAAAAACCATGCCCGCAAGCTGCTCGGGATAAAAGCGAGAAACGCCCATCCTGCTCCGAAAAGAGCGGATAAAAAGGGGAGCAGCAGGTGATATCCCCATGACCAGTATGCAAATGCCCTGTTTTTTCTCTCGCGGATCACCGATTTCACATAAAAGGAACTCCCGATAAAAAATAAAGCAGACTGCAAGAAAATAAACCAAGCCCAGCCGTCAAGGGTTCCCATCCCCAGCCAGCAGCTCGCAAACCCGCCCGAACAAAAGAACAAGACACCTGCAACATCATTCAATAAGGCTCGTTCGTTTTTTCTGCGGGCAAAATACATATGTATGAGAAACAGCGGCAGTAAAGAAACGCCCACCCAGATGAGAGGCGGCTTATGAAAGACCGAGATCATCAAAAAGCAGCAGGCGGGAAAACCGTAATAACACATCCACTTTTGATATGGTTTGCTTTGTTTCTTTTTTAAGGCAAGCGTAACGGGATAAACCGCTAAGTATAGGAAAAGCCAACCAAGGAAGAGCGGAATATGCCAAATAACGGGGCCTCCCTTGACCATGCCGAGTAAAAATGGGATCAGCAGCATCGCCCACGCCCCGTGCTGCTTCGGAATCAGCGCCTTCATCGAAATCCTCCTTTTTTCTTTCATTATAAATGCATTCACCCTCCTGATAAGTGACATTCATCATACAGGCTGTGAAATACATCACTGCTGTACAGGCTCAGTCGAGCTACACTAAAGCTATCCTTAGCACAGGAGGTTTTCCTATGAATCAGTGTGACTATTTATTATTTCTGAAACAACTTCCTATGTTTAATGAAGTGCCTCTATCCATTGTCGAAACCTTGCTGAAAAACGGCACGTTTATCCGCGGTTCATGTGATCAGTCTCCATCTTTTCTTCATTCTCAATCTGTTTATATTGTATTAAAAGGCAGTGTCCGTTTTATGGACACAAGGCTCCCTGAAGGGTCGAAAACCGTTGCGCTGTGGGAAAAAGGCGATGTGTTTCCGATTGATGAAAAAGGCGGGCTTTATTTATCGCCCTTTATCTCAGTCAATGCCACTTCAGACATTCTGATTCTCAACATCCCATATTACATATTTAAGAAAATGATGTCTTATCATCCGCAGCTGCAAATGAACTTTTTGGCTATGCTTCAGCAAAATGTTTTTTGTTCCTATCAATTATTTTTGCGGTATCTGCATACATCACAGGATGAAAACGCCGAGCCCGGTTCTTAAATAGAGCCGGTTTTTTTGATCTTTGAAAGGCGGCTAATGACCCAAGCGTTCTGCCTGAACGCAGCCTTCCTTCTCCTTTGTGTGAACATTTTGTGAAAAAAGCGGAGTGTGTGACATAGTTCACAAGGAAACACGCTGTCTCTGTTTATAGTGAACTTAGCATCACCTGACTCGGAAGGAGTGAACTCTCATGAAGAAAAAGAAAAGGAGTCCGTTGTTTAGGAGATTGAATTATTTCTCTCCTATCGAACACCATTCAAATAAACATAGCCAAACCACCCGCGACGATCGCGATTGGGAGAATGTATACAGAAACAGATGGCAGTACGACAAAGTCGTTCGCTCCACCCACGGCGTTAACTGTACAGGGTCTTGCAGCTGGAATATTTATGTGAAAAACGGAATTGTCACGTGGGAAGGGCAAAATTTGAATTATCCATCAACAGGCCCGGATATGCCTGATTTTGAACCGAGAGGCTGCCCGCGGGGGGCCAGTTTTTCATGGTATATCTACAGCCCGCTGCGTGTGAAATATCCATACGTGCGCGGTGTACTGATTAATTTATGGCGGGAGGCACTGCAAGAACATCAAAATCCATTGGAAGCCTGGAAATCGATCGTCGAAAACCCTGAAAAAGCGAAGTCCTATAAACAGGCGAGAGGGAAAGGCGGTTTTGTGCGCGCTGAATGGCCGGAGGTGCTGAAGCTGATTTCAGCCTCTCTGCTGTATACAGTGATGAAATACGGGCCTGACAGAAACGTCGGTTTTTCTCCGATTCCGGCCATGTCCATGATCAGCCATGCATCAGGCTCCCGGTTTATGTCGTTAATCGGAGGCCCTATGCTCAGTTTTTATGACTGGTATGCGGATCTTCCTCCGGCATCCCCGCAAATTTGGGGTGACCAGACGGACGTTCCGGAAAGCAGTGATTGGTACAATTCCGGCTATATCATCACATGGGGCTCCAACGTTCCGTTAACGAGAACGCCTGACGCGCATTTTTTGGCGGAGGCCCGCTATAAAGGCGCTAAGGTCATTTCGATCAGTCCGGATTTTGCGGAATCCTCAAAGTTCGCGGATGACTGGCTGAGTATTCGCCAAGGGACTGACGGGGCGCTTGCGATGGCGATGGGTCACGTCATTTTGCAGGAATTTTACGTGAACCAAGAAACTGAACGTTTTATTGAGTACGCGAAGCAATACACTGATTTTCCATTTCTCGTCACCCTGTCAAAAGAAAATGGCGTATACACAGCGGGACGGTTTCTGCATGCGAAGGACATCGGGCGGAAGACAAAGCATGATCAGTGGAAGCCTGCGGTTTGGGATGAACAGACAAGTTCATTTGCCATACCCCAAGGGACAATGGGCTCGCGCTGGGACGGGCAGCAGAAATGGAACCTGCACATGATTGATGAAGAAACCGGGGAACCGATTGAACCCCGTCTCTCTGTGCTCGGAATAGAGGATGAAATCGGCACGGTGCGCATTCCTTATTTTTCAAATGACGGAAACAAAGTGCTCGAGCGGGATCTTCCTATTAAAAAAATGAACCTGAACGGTGAAGAGACGTACGTCACGACCGTGTTTGACTTGATACTGGCTAACTACGGCGTAAATCGGGGCATCGGCGAACAACAAGCTGTCTCCTATGATGATCCTGAGCCGTTTACGCCTGCCTGGCAGGAACAAATGACAGGAATCAAAAAAGAAGCTGTCGTTAAGATTGCCAGAGAGTTTGCCCAAAATGCGATCGATACAGACGGCCGGTCTATGATTATCGTAGGAGCCGGCATTAACCACTGGTTCAACTCCGACACGATCTACCGAGCAGTGTTAAATCTTGTTTTGCTTGTAGGCGCCCAAGGCGTAAATGGCGGAGGCTGGGCCCATTACGTCGGGCAGGAAAAGCTCCGACCTGCTGAAGGATGGCAGACGATTGCAACTGCAAAGGACTGGGAGGGCGTGCCCAAGCTGCAAAACGGCACTTCATTTTTCTACTTTGCGACAGATCAGTGGCGTTATGAGGACCAGCCGATCAGTGATTTGGCATCACCGATTGCTGCGTCATCCCGCTACAAGCACCACGCTGATTACAATGTGCTGGCGGCGCGGCTGGGGTGGCTTCCGTCTTACCCGACTTTCAATCAAAATGGCATCGATCTGTATAAAGAAGCTGAAAAAGCAGGGGCAGTAACACCCGAAGACGTAGGTGCGTACGTGGCCTCACAGCTTCAAGAGAAAAAACTGAAATTCGCGATTGAAGATCCTGATAATGAAGTGAATTTCCCAAGAAATCTCTTCGTATGGCGGGCAAATCTGATCTCAAGCTCAGGAAAAGGGCATGAATATTTTCTCAAGCATTTGTTAGGGACGACGAACGGCTTGATGAATGACGACAGCGACAGCATCCGCCCTGAAGAAATCAAATGGCGGGAGCAGGCGCCGGAAGGAAAGCTCGACTTGTTAATCAATCTTGACTTCCGAATGGCCGGTACGGCGCTGTATTCCGATATCGTGCTGCCGGCGGCGACATGGTATGAAAAACACGATCTCAGCAGCACAGATATGCATCCGTTCATTCATCCATTTGCTCCTGCGATCTCGGCTCCGTGGGAATCGAAGTCAGACTGGGATATTTTCAAGGCGTTGTCAAAAGCCGTTTCCGATCTGGCAGAAGAAGTCGATATGGAGCCCGTGAAAGAAGTGGTTGCGACGCCGCTCCTCCACGACACCATGCAGGAATTGGCCCAGCCATTCGGCAAAATCAATGACTGGAGCAAAGGCGAATGTGAAGCCATTCCGGGAAAAACGATGCCGAACATCCAAGTCGTTGAACGGGATTACAAACACATTTTTCATAAAATGACTGCACTTGGTCCGAACGCTGCTTTAAAGCCGAGCGGAACAAAAGGGATGAGCTGGTCAATAGCCGATGAATATGAATCACTCAAACAGAGACTGGGAGAAATCACCTCGGACAGCGTCGCAAAGGGATGTCCAAATATAAGTGAAGCAAAGCAGGCGGCAGAAGCGATTTTAACCCTATCATCCACTTCGAATGGAAAGGTCGCAGTAAAAGCATGGGAATCACTTGAAAACATCACGAACCTGAAGCTGAAAGACCTGGCGGAAGAACGCGAGGAAGAATGCTTTACGTTCGAACAAATTACAGCCCAGCCGAAAACGGTGATCACGTCTCCAGCGTTTTCCGGCTCTGAAAAAGGAGGGCGCAGGTATTCGCCGTTTACAACGAATGTTGAAAAATTAATTCCGTGGCGGACGCTGACAGGCAGACAATCCTATTATGTCGATCATGAACTGATGATGGAATTCGGTGAAACGATGGCGACATTCAAACCGATCCTCCAGCATCGCCCGTTTCTGAGCAAGCGGCCTGATCAAGAGGGAAAAGAAATCGTCCTCAATTATTTGACGCCGCATAATAAATGGTCTGTCCACAGCATGTATTTTGATTCTCTGCCGATGCTGACGCTGTTCCGCGGCGGGCCGACCGTGTGGATGAATAAAGATGATGCAGAGGACACGGATATCAAAGACAACGATTGGATTGAATGCTTTAACCGAAACGGTGTTGTCGTCGCGAGAGCGGTTTTGTCTCATCGGATTCCTAAAGGAATGGCGTTTATGCACCATGCCCAGGACCGCCACATCAACGTGCCCGGAACAAAGCTGACGAATAACCGCGGAGGCACCCATAACAGCCCGACAAGGATTCACGTCAAGCCGACACAGATGATCGGGGGCTACGCCCAGCTCAGCTACGGCTTTAATTATTACGGTCCAACGGGGAATCAGCGCGACCTGAACGTCGTCATCCGCAAGCTGAAGGAGGTCGATTGGCTTGAAGATTAAAGCGCAAATCGGTATGGTCATGAACTTGGATAAATGCATCGGCTGCCACACGTGCAGCGTCACCTGCAAAAACACGTGGACAAACCGTTCCGGTGCGGAATATATGTACTTCAATAATGTAGAAACAAAGCCGGGCATCGGCTACCCGAAGCAATGGGAGGACCAGGACAAATATAAAGGCGGCTGGACATTGAAAAAAGGAAAGCTCGAGCTGAAATCAGGCTCGAAAACAAACCGGCTTGCGGGCCTTTTCTACAATCCGAACCAGCCGTCAATTGATGATTACTATGAACCTTGGAACTATGATTATGAAACATTAACGAACAGCCCGCAGAAAAAACACCAGCCGGTAGCACGCCCGAAATCGTCCTTGACGGGGGATTTCATGAATATCGAATGGGGACCGAACTGGGAGGACGATCTCGCAGGCGGCCACATTACGGGACTTGAAGATCCCAACGTACAAAAGATGGAGGAATCGATCAAAACAGAATTCGATGACGTCTTTATGATGTATTTGCCCCGTATTTGCGAGCACTGCATCAACCCGGCATGCGTCTCATCCTGTCCATCCGGCGCCATGTACAAACGCGAGGAGGACGGCATTGTGCTTGTGGATCAAAACGCATGCCGTTCATGGAGATATTGCGTCTCATCCTGTCCTTATAAAAAAGTCTATTTTAACTGGCAAACGAACAAAGCGGAAAAATGCACACTCTGCTTTCCGCGTTTGGAGGCGGGACTGCCAACCATCTGCTCTGAGACGTGTGTTGGCAGAATCCGCTACCTCGGCGTCATGCTGTATGACGCGGACAAAGTGGAGGAAGCGGCATCTGTTGAAAATGAAAAGGATCTCTACCATTCACAATTGGACGTTTTTCTTGACCCAAATGATCCTGAGGTTGCCAAGCTGGCAAAAGAACAAGGCATTCCGTCTGATTGGATAGAGGCTGCGCAGCAATCGCCGATTTATAAAATGATCATTGACTGGAAGATTGCGCTGCCGCTTCATCCAGAGTACCGCACCCTGCCAATGGTGTGGTACATTCCGCCGCTCAGCCCGATTATGAATCTCTTTGAAGGAAAAGGCAGCCGGCAATCCGCGGAAGATATTTTTCCGGCTATCGACCAAATGAGAATCCCGATAGATTATTTGGCGCAGCTGTTAACAGCCGGTGATACGGATCATATTCGGTCAACGTTGAAGAAAATGTCTGTCATGCGCCAGTATATGAGAGCGATCCAGACGAATAAATCAATCGACCCGGAACTGATCTCCAGTGTCGGCTTAACAGAACAGCAAATTGAAGATATGTATCGGCTGCTTGCGATTGCCAAATATGATGACCGCTTTGTGATACCGAGCAGTCATCGAGAAGAAGTTTCAGATTTATATGCTGAACAAGGGAGCTGCGGCTTATCATTTTCAGGCGGCCCCGGCTCCTGTTTCTAACTTTTGATAAATGAGGTGTAACAAGATGAACACCACAGACCGGCAAATTACGTTCTCCGCTCTTTCCTCTCTTCTCTCTTATCCGGATGAAGAGTGGAGAGCCGAGATTCCCGAATGGAAGGCTCTTATCCATGAAATCGGCAACCGGCAAATCCGAGAGAAGCTGCTGCACTTTTTCGAGGCGTCAGCCAGCTTTTCACCGGAAGCGCTGATTGAACACTATGTCTATACGTTCGACTTTGGAAAAAAAACAAATATGTATGTCACCTACTTTAACTCGGGCGAGCAAAGGGAACGCGGCGTTGAATTGCTGCATTTAAAAAACACATACGAGCAATCCGGTTTTCTGCCGACAGAGAAAGAGCTGCCTGATTATCTGCCGCTGATGCTGGAATTTGCTGCGGCTGCAGAAATTGAAGCGGCGAGAAGCGTGTTTGAGAAATATCTGTCCAATGTGAGGGAGCTGGCATCCCGTCTCGAAAAAAATGACAGTATATACGCTGAACTGCTGCACGTGCTGCTGGCCGCGCTTGAAAACATTGGCGTACGTGAAAGCGTTGAAGGGGCTGTTCAGGCATGAGCGGGCAGATCCTCTGGGGTATTATGCCATACATTGTATTGACAATCTTTATCGGCGGCCATATTTACCGCTACCAGCATGACCAATTTGGCTGGACGGCGAAATCAAGCGAGATGTTAGAAAAGAAAAAACTTGCGGCGGGCAGCACACTTTTTCACTGGGGACTGCTGTGCGTTGTCGGCGGGCATGTCATGGGGATTCTGATCCCGGAAGGCGTGTATGCTTCCCTTGGCATTTCAGAGCATATGTATCACAAAATGGCGATTGGCGCTGGCTTGCCGGCGGGCATTGCGGCATGTACCGGACTTGTCATCCTGACGTACAGAAGGCTGTTTGACAAAAGGATCCGCAAAACGAGCTCGCCATCCGATATCCTTACGCTCCTCCTGCTGCTGTTCATGATGCTGTCAGGCGTTGCGGCCACGTTTCTCAACATTGATTCGAAAGGCTTCGATTACCGGACAACAGTCGGGCCGTGGTTCAGGGAAATCGCTTTGTTCCGGCCTGACCCCTCGTTGATGGAGAGTGTCCCGCTATGGTTTAAGTTTCATATTGTGATAGGCTACGTCGTTTTTATCCTGTGGCCGTTTACAAGATTAGTTCATGTGTTCAGTCTGCCGCTCAAGTATCTGACCCGCAGCTACGTTGTATATCGGAAACGCTCGTGAAAATCCCCCTTGCAAGAGGGGGATTTTTTTATCTTGATGAAAACATAAGATATCTTCTGCCAAGGTAATGGCTGGGCGGCCGGGAATCCTGTTGTGTTTGTATTTGGAAATAACATCAAGGATTTTATTCATTTTAAACCGGCGGAACAGCAGATTATGACTCAGCCTGACTAGCTCCTTATATCTTTCTGATCAATATCCCGTTTTATATATTTTCTCTCATCAGAATGGGTATCAAATTCACTCTATCCACCGTATTTGCAGTCACAGCGCCGCCTCTTTTTCGGCGCGTGCCGGAGTGCTGAGCGGGTTCGGCCTGCCGTTCATGTTGTAGCATCAGGCTTCACTCGGCGTTGCCAATAGTCTTGCTTTATTTCTGCAGAAACGATGCGGATGAACCCCTTGACAATTAGTTTTCTCTAAACCTCTCCTCCTTTGGCGGAGAGGTTTTTTGCTTACAAGGTTTATCGATTAGAAAAAAGAGGTAATACAGAGGTAATTGAATCAGATTGGAGAGAATCAGGATGCTGAAAAGGAGACTGGAATTTTTCTTTTTATATATGATGCTCATCGGGGCATATGTCATTTGGTTTTTTCCGGTTTCCAGACTTGAGTTTTACGGAGGATTGCTTTGCTATATAAGCATTATTTTGTTCAGCATCTATTCATTAATTCTTGAAAACCGCACCTCGCAGCACACGCTGCTATGGATCCATATTCTTGTCTTTTTTCCAATCGCCGGCTACGTGTTTTATCTGTTTTCGGGACAGCTTTATGTAAAGGGAAAGCTGTTTAAGACAAAACGAATGTACAACAGGGAAAAGCTCAGGAAGCTGTTTGACAAGGAGGAAACGCTCGAAGTGACAGGGCTGAAGGACAATCAAGAGAGGTTCTTTACATATTCCATCAGGGCTGCCCATATGAATATCAATACGAAAAGCAACATCAAAGTGCTGAAAAACGGCGAAGAAACCTTCCCGGACATTTTCAAAGCAATGAGAAAAGCGGAATCTTACATACATATTGAATACTATATGTTTAAATCTGACATGCTCGGACGCGGCATGATGGATATTATGATGGAGAAAGCGCGCCAGGGTGTCGAGGTGAGGTTTTTATACGATGCGGCAGGAAGCATGAAGCTGGCAAGAAGAGATATTATGAGAATGAAACAAGCGGGGGTGGACATCGTCCCGTTTTCTCCGCTGAAATACGGGTTTTTCAACCAGAAGCTGAATTTCAGAAATCACCGGAAAATCGTGATCATCGATGGGAAAACCGGTTTTGTGGGCGGATTAAATGTTGGAAAGGAATATATCAGCAGAGATCCGTACATCGGATTTTGGAGAGATACACACCTGCGGCTTGAGGGGGAAATTGTGCAAACGCTCCACGCTATCTTTATGCTGGATTGGGAATACGTCTCCAATGAAGTGCTAATTGATCAAGAGGAGTACAATACCCCGGTTCCCGTGGAAGGAGGAGGCATTTATCAAATTGTCGCGACAGGCCCTGACATGAAGGAAAGCATGAGCGACCTTTATTATGAAATGATTTCTTCAGCGCAGAAATCAATATGGATCGCCACGCCCTATTTTGTCCCCAATGAATCCATTCGCACGGCGCTAAAAGCAGCGGCGACAAAGGGGGTAGAGGTAAGGGTTATGGTGCCGGAGAAGAACGACAGCTTTTTGACCCAATACGCGTCGAGGTCCTATTTCCCGGAGCTGCTTCTTGAGGGCATTGAAGTGTACTCCTACCAAAAAGGCTTCATGCATCAAAAAGTCATGATCATTGATGGCGATCTCGCCTCCGTCGGCACCGCGAATATGGACATGCGCAGCTTTCAGCTCAACTTTGAAGTGAATGTGTTCTTCACGGATGCCGAAGCGATCCGAACCCTTGAGACCCATTTTGAAGAGGATATGCAGGAAAGTGAAAAGCTCAGCCCTGTCGGCTTTTATAAAAGAGGCGTGGCTGACCGGACAAAAGAGTCATTTGCCCGCCTGTTTTCAGGTGTTCTGTAAGAAAAAAGAAATCTGATCTTTCAAAACAGCCCGTGTATAGTATAATTGAGAAACATTATCAGTTATTTATACATTGGGGGAAGATAGGGTGCTGCGGCAATTTTTTTCATATTATAAACCATATAAAACGTTGTTCTTTCTCGACTTTTTCTCAGCGATCGCGGGAGGTTTAATGGAGCTGAGTTTTCCTTTGATTGTCAATTATTTTATTGATACCTTGCTGCCGGGCAGGGACTGGGGGCTGATCATCGCGACCTCAATCGGGTTATTTGCGGTGTACGCGCTCAGCTCGGCTCTTCAGTATATCGTGACCTACTGGGGACACATGCTTGGTATCAATATTGAGACTGATATGAGAAAGTCGCTTTTTGACCATTTGCAAAAGCTCTCGTTCAAATTTTACGACAACAACAAGACGGGAACGCTGATGTCGAAGCTCACGAACGATTTAATGTATATCGGTGAAGTCGCCCATCACGGTCCGGAAGACTTATTCATTGCGGTCATGACCATTCTCGGGGCGTTCGGAGTGATGCTGTTTATTAACTGGCAGCTTGCTTTATTAACGTTTATCATTATGCCGATCGTCATTTGGCTAGCGCTTTATTTCAACAAAAAAATGACCAAAGCATTTACCACGCTGAACAAGGATATCGGAGACTTCAGCGCGCGTGTAGAAAATAACATCGGCGGCATCCGGCTTGTGCAGGCGTTCGGAAATGAAGCGTTTGAAAAAGAACGCTTCGCCGTCAACAACCAGCGTTTTCGTTCCACAAAGCTTTCTTCCTACAAAATCATGGCGAAAAACGGGTCAATCAGCTATATGCTGACCCGGTTTGTCACGCTGTTTGTCCTTTTGTGCGGGACGTGGTTTGTCATTCGCGGCTCCTTATCGTACGGGGAATTTGTGGCGTTTGTGCTCCTGACAAATGTGCTGTTCAGGCCTATTGACAAAATTAATGCCATTATCGAAATGTATCCGAGGGGGATCGCCGGTTTCAAAAGCTATATGGAGCTCATGGAGACAGAGCCGGACATTCAGGATTCACCTGATGCGAGAGATGTTTCCGGCCTGAAGGGCAATATCCGCTATAAACATGTTTCGTTTGGCTATGATGACCATCACAATGTCCTCAATGACATCAACCTATCCATTCAAGCGGGGGAAACGGTGGCGTTCGTCGGTCCGTCAGGTGCGGGGAAATCAACGCTTTGCAGTCTGCTTCCGCGTTTTTATGAAGCATCGGAGGGCGACATTACGATTGACGGCATCAGTATAAAAGACATGACGCTTTCTTCGTTGCGCGGGCAGATTGGCGTCGTGCAGCAGGATGTTTTCTTATTCTCGGGCACGCTTAGAGAAAATATCGCCTACGGCCGATTAGGCGCATCAGAAGAAGACATTTGGCAAGTTGTGAAGCAGGCGCATCTGGAAGAGCTCGTCTATAACATGCCCGATGGGTTGGATACTATGATTGGCGAACGCGGCGTGAAGCTTTCCGGCGGGCAAAAACAGCGTCTGTCAATTGCAAGGATGTTCTTGAAAAATCCGTCGATCTTGATTCTCGACGAAGCCACCTCAGCTCTTGATACAGAGACGGAAGCGGCGATCCAAAAGGCGCTTCAAGAGTTGTCTGAGGGGCGTACGACGCTTGTCATCGCCCACAGGCTGGCAACGATCAAAGACGCGGACAGAATTGTAGTCGTCACAAACAACGGTATTGAAGAAAAAGGCCGTCATCAAGACCTGATCGAAGCCGGAGGCCTATACAGCAGGCTGCATCAAGCGCAATTCGGGCAAATGGTGCATCGATAGGAGGAGAACATGGAAAGAAAAACTGTGCTGTACATTGCTGTTTCATTGGACGGGATGATCGCAAAAGAAGATGGAAGCACCGATTGGCTGGATGAATTTGAAGGTGAAGGCGACAACGGCTACAGTGATTTTTATCAGACTGTTGATACAGTCATTCTAGGGCGGAGCACATATGAGCACGTTAAAGTGCTAACACCGGTTTTCCCGTATCAGGATAAAACCTGCTACGTTTTTACAGGATCGCCCGACAGTTATCAAGATGAGCATGTGACGTTTATCAATGAGGGAGCCAGAACCTTCACTGCCCGTTTGAAACAGGAAAAAGGCTCAAACATCTGGATAGCTGGCGGGGCAGAGCTGGTGAATGCCTTTATGAAAGAAGATGCCATCGATGAATTCATCATCACTGTTATTCCCGTCGTTTTAGGAAGCGGCATCCCGCTGTTTCATGAACTAACAAATGAAACAAAACTGCGGTTAAA
Organism: Bacillus sp. FSL W8-1202; assembly: GCF_038006165.1. Lineage (NCBI taxonomy): Bacteria > Bacillati > Bacillota > Bacilli > Caryophanales > Bacillaceae > Bacillus > Bacillus sp. FSL W8-1202. The sequence goes on along the minus strand of NZ_JBBOUR010000001.1, from coordinate 698,169 downwards.
AGGGACAAAACAATTTGGACAAGCGGTTCAGCTCCATTATGTAAGAGCATAAGAAAAAGGATAGACAGATGTCTATCCTTTTTTGTATGTAAGTTAGAGCGCTTCTCTCTCAGCAGGCTCGATGAGATTTTGGAATTTTTCAATGAGTTGTGATGCTTTTGTTCCTTCAACTACGATCAGATATTCCTTTTCATTATGAGCCATGCGGAACGTTTCAAGCTCAATTAAGCTTTTGATTTTGCACATCGTTTTCTTTGAATAAATATAAACCTCGTGGCTTCCGGAATGGCACATTTTATAAAGATGAATCAAATTTCTTAAAGTAAAGGCCTGTGCGGCTACTTTCAGAGACTTGATATTTTTCATGATCTTTCTCCTCCATCGATTGTTGTCTTATATAGCCTAAGTTCCCAAAGCTGACAAGTCGTAAACCTATTTTTGCACATTTATGACTTCCATTGCAGCGCACCGCCCCCGATGCGTTTGACACCGCGGATGGAGCTTAATTCATCCATCAAGCGGAGAAGCGCCTTGTCTTTCTGCTTTGCTTCAATCATGAAATCAATATTAGTTCCCCATTGCCTAAAGCGTTCCAACAGCGGCAGTAAAAAGTTGGCTTCAACATAATCGGCATGGCTGCGTATAGCTTGCTCCGATTTTGGGGAAGACAAGTGAACCTTTGGCTGAAGGCCGATCCGCTCCCACGTTTTGATCATGCGGGGCAGTGCTACATTCAGGTCGGCGTGATCGTCTGGATTGGCGTAAAAATGATGAAAGTCAAAGACAAACGGAACATCCTCCTGCTCACAGACCTGAAGCGTTTCTTCCGTTGTATATGTTTTATCATCATTTTCAAGCGTCATCCGCTCTTTGATCTCCTGCGGCAGCTGTTTTATATTTTGATGAAATTGTGCAGTGGCGGTGTCTTTATTTCCGTAAGCGCCGCCAATATGAATGTTGATAACGGAGCGATCAGCAATGCCCATGGCCTCAAGCATGCGGTAGTGATACGCCATGTCGGTTACCGCATTTTTTGTGACGGATTCCTTCGGGCTCGTAAACAGAGTGAATTGATTTGGATGAAAGCTTGTTCGCAGTTGATGTGTTTTAACAAGCTCTCCAATCTCCCGAAACTCTTTTTGAAACGGTGTTACAAAATCCCACATCACGTCGGGATGCGTAGCCAGCGGCACAATCGAACTGGAAAAACGGTACAAAGGAATGCCGTGGCCGATGATATAGTGAAGGGTTCTCATCGTATTGCGCAAATTGGCTTTTGTCACAGTCAGAAGCGCTTCTTTTCTTTCAGTCTTTGAAAGCTTTGAATAACGCGCGAATGTCAATGTTTTAGCGGGAGACGCATCCCAAAGGCTCATCGCATTTGAAACGAACCCGAATCTGAAAATCATAGGAACTCTCCTTTATAAGAAATAAGATAATGCCCTGCCGAGCCATTCCGCCGGGCGCTGCCTGAATGTGCGCTTGCTGAAATCCTCCATGGTCAGCCGCTCCGACTTTTTCATATCCTCCTCAATCGTGGCATAGACTTCACTTGTAAACGCTTCGTCATCAATTTCGACATTCACCTCTTCATTTAAAAACAGGCTCCGTTTATCGAAGTTGGCTGATCCGATTATGCTGAGATGGTCGTCTATGATGAGGGCTTTTACATGATAAAATCCTTGATAATAACGATAAATAAGACAGCCGGCATCCAAGAGCTCCGAATAATACGTAAAAGCTGCTTCTCGTACCAGCGGATGGTCTGATTTCATCGGTACAATGATTCTCACGGATACGCCGTTTTTTCTTGCATTAATAAGGGCCTCTTGAAGCGGTTTTGATGGAATGTAATAAGGCGTGCAAACCGTAAGGCGATTCTTCGCTTGTGCAATGTTGGCCAAGTATATGTTTTCAAGGGAATAACCGTCGGTCGCATATATCTTGTGAGAAATAGCCCCTTGCTGAAGCTTTGGCCAAACATCCGAACCCAGTTCGATTCCGGTATTTCGTTTTAGATCAGAAGCAAAAAGCGTTTGAAGATCATGTACGCCTTCTCCCATCATGCGCAGATGATAATCCTCCCAATTGCCGAACTTCGCCTTCTTTCCAAGATATTCTTCGGCGATGTTAAACCCGCCGATATAACCGATTTTTCCGTCTATCACCGTAATCTTCCGGTGATTCCGTTTTTGCATGTGAAAAAAGAAAAAAGGAAAACGGGGACGATTCATCACATGGACATGGACGCCGGCATTTTTCATCGTCTGCAGCGCCGTTTTTTTAATTGCCCGGCAGCCCGCCCAATCCAGAAGCAAATAAACGGATACGCCAGCTTGGGCTTTTGTTTTCAGCAAGGTATACATATTGTGGCTGACCTCATCATTTTTCATAATAAAAAACATCATGTGAACAGAAGAGGCGGCCTGGCGAATATCCTTCATCATCCGCTCAACGAGATCAGCGCCGCAGTGGATCAATTCGATGTCACTCTTCTTTTTTGAAAAAACAGGCTCGTACGCCTTTTTTCTGTATCCGGCACGGCCCATGAAGATATCAAGCAGAATCAAGGCAAAGAAAATAACGACAATGATCATAATCACGATAAATACTTTCATACCGGCACTCCTTTCCGTAGTAAAGGTAGTGTGCCCGAACAGCAGGAATTTAATTATTGACTGAACACTCATTCATTATTTATCATAAAGATAATCTTATACAGATTCGGGGGTAGAGGATCGCGGTCTTTATCAGTAAAAAGGGGGAATTGGAATGAGCGGCTTTCTCATCGCAAATACATTATTATTTCTGATTGTAACCGCTTACGCTGTCTATTTGTTTGTGTATTTGGTCAAAACGAGACTGGCCTACATCAAGCTCGGCCAGAAAGAACAATTTGATCAACGGTTCAAGGAACGGCTTCACGACATATGGGTGAATGTATTCGGACAGAAAAAACTGCTCAAGGACAAGAAAAGCGGAATCATTCACGTCATGTTTTTCTACGGATTTATATTGGTTCAGTTCGGAGCAATTGACTTTATCATTAAAGGACTGGCTCCCGGCCGGAATCTGCCGCTTGGCCCGGTCTATCCCGCCTTCACCTTTTTTCAGGAAATTGTTACGTTTCTCATTTTAATTGCTGTTGGGTGGGCATTCTACAGACGTTACATCGAAAAGCTCGTGAGGCTGAAACGCGGTTTCAAAGCCGGACTCGTTCTCATTTTTATCGGAGGTTTAATGCTGACCGTTCTGCTTGGGAACGGGATGAATCTGATTTGGCATGAGCATGGGCTTTCTTGGAGCGAGCCAATTGCCTCAGGTATTGCGTTTATGCTTAGCGGAGTCGGGAAAACAGGTGCGGCGGTGATTTTCTATATCGCATGGTGGATCCATCTTCTGTTCTTGCTTAGCTTTTTAGTGTACGTGCCTCAGTCTAAGCATGCCCATTTAATCGCCGGCCCGGCAAACGTCTTTTTCAATAGAATGGAATCTGCCGGAAAACTTGAAAAAATTGATTTTACCGACGAAACGAAAGAAAGCTACGGAGCGGGAAAAATTGAGGATTTCAGGCAGTCTCAGCTGCTTGATCTGTACGCGTGTGTCGAGTGCGGCCGCTGTACCAATATGTGCCCTGCAACAGGCACCGGAAAAATGCTGTCTCCGATGGACTTGATTTTACGTCTCAGAGACCATCTCACGGAAAAAGGCGCTGCCGTCACCTCGCGCTCCCCATGGGTGCCCGCAGCAGCGTTTCGGCATACGAGAGGCAATCAGCTGGCTGCGGCGTCAGCGGGCAGCGGATCGCAGGAAGCCGCAACGGCGCTTGATTACAATCCAAGCTTGATCGGCGACGTCATCACAGAGGAAGAAATTTGGGCATGCACCACTTGCCGAAACTGTGAGGATCAATGCCCGGTCATGAATGAGCACGTGGATAAAATCATCGACCTCCGCCGCTACCTCGTACTGACAGAAGGAAAAATGGACAGTGACGCCCAGCGCGCAATGACAAGTATTGAGCGGCAGGGGAATCCGTGGGGACTCAACCGCAAGGAACGTGAAAATTGGCGTGATGAGGCGCCGGATGCTGAGATTCCGACTGTAAAAGAAATGAAAAAAGAAGGAAAAGAATTTGAGTACCTTTTCTGGGTAGGCTCCATGGGGTCTTACGACAACAGAAGCCAGAAAATCGCAATTTCCTTTGCCAAGCTGCTCAATCACGCGGGCGTGTCCTTCGCGATCCTCGGCAATAAAGAAAAAAATTCAGGAGACACGCCGCGCCGCCTCGGAAATGAATTTTTGTTCCAAGAGCTGGCTGAGAAGAATATTTCTGAATTTGAAAAAAATGATGTCAAAAAAATCGTTACGATCGATCCCCATGCATACAATTTATTTAAAAACGAATATCCGGATTTCGGATTTGAAGGCGAGGTTTATCATCATACAGAAGTGCTGGCCGAGCTTGTGAAAAACGGAAAATTAAAGCCGCAGCACCCGCTTCATGAGACGATTACCTTCCATGATTCATGCTATTTGGGCCGGTACAATGAAGTCTATGATCCGCCGAGAGAGATTTTGAAAGGCATTCCGGGCGTGCAGCTTGTTGAAATGGAGAGAAACCGGGAAACCGGCATGTGCTGCGGAGCTGGCGGGGGATTAATGTGGATGGAGGAAGAAACAGGCAACAGGATTAACGTCGCCAGGACAGAGCAAGCGCTCGCAGTCAACCCATCGGTGATCAGTTCCGGCTGTCCGTACTGTCTCACAATGCTTGGGGACGGAACAAAGGCGAAGGAAGCCGAAGACCAAGTCAAAACGTACGACGTCGTCGAGCTTCTGGATCAATCCGTTTTAGGCGCTGATCTGAAAATGGGGGAGAAGCAATGAATTTTTCATTATCAGAAGAACATGAGATGATACGAAAATTGGTGCGCGATTTTGCGAAGCATGAGGTGGCCCCGACAGCGGCAGAACGGGACGAACAAGAACGCTTCGATCGCGAGCTGTTTCGGGAAATGGCAAATCTGGGGCTGACGGGAATTCCATGGCCTGAAGATTACGGCGGAATCGGAAGTGACTATTTGGCCTACGTCATCGCGGTGGAGGAGCTGTCAAAAGTGTGCGCCTCCACCGGAGTGACGCTTTCCGCCCATATCTCTCTTTGCAGCTGGCCGCTGTTTGCCTTTGGGACGGAGGAACAGAAGACAGAGTACTTAACACAACTGGCCCTCGGAGAGAAAATCGGCGCATTCGCATTGACCGAAGCACGGTCTGGATCTGACGCCGGCAGCATGAAAACAACTGCTGAACGAATCGGCGATGACTATGTGTTAAATGGTTCCAAAGTGTTTATCACAAACGGCGGCGTTGCTGATATTTACATTGTTTTTGCCGTCACCGATCCCGAGAAAAAGAAAAAAGGCATTACCGCTTTTATAGTAGAAAAGGATTTTGAAGGATTTTTTACAGGCAAGAAACAAAAGAAGCTGGGCATCCGTTCTTCACCGACAACGGAAATCATGTTCGAAGATTGTGTAGTGCCCGCATCAAAGCGTCTCGGAGAAGAAGGAGAAGGCTTCAAAATCGCGATGAAGACGCTTGACGGAGGCAGAAACGGCATAGCTGCACAAGCCGTAGGCATCGCCCAAGGAGCGCTTGATGCGGCGCTTCTATATGCAAAAGAGCGAAAGCAATTCGGAAAATCGATCGGCGAGCAGCAGGGCATCGCTTTTAAACTCGCGGATATGGCGACAATGATAGAAGCTTCAAGGCTATTGACCTATCAGGCTGCGTGGTTAGAATCATCGGGTCTTCCATATGGAAAAGCTTCCGCCATGTCCAAACTGATGGCTGGGGATACGGCGATGAAGGTAACGACCGAAGCCGTGCAGATTTTCGGCGGCTACGGCTATACAAAAGATTATCCGGTAGAACGCTATATGCGTGATGCAAAAATCACGCAAATCTATGAAGGCACTCAAGAAATTCAAAGACTGGTCATCTCCAGAATGCTCGCGGATTAACGGAAAACATCTCTCAGTCGGATCACTCTTGTAAAATTATTTAAATTAACGCTGTTAAGGGTAGCATATTCTGTTTTATTTTGTTTATAATGAGAGGTATGGTTTGTATAAGAACGATACAAAATCGCTTTCATTATTGATAAAACAGATACATATAAGTAATAGAAAGGGAGTGTCCGACCTTGGGTATCAAACAATATTCACAGGAAGAGCTAAAGGAAATGGCTTTAGTTGAAATCGCTCATGAATTATTTGAAGAACATAAAAAACCAGTTCCTTTTCAGGAGCTTTTAAATGAAATCGCATCTTTGCTCGGCGTGAAAAAAGAAGAGCTTGGAGACCGCATCGCTCAATTTTATACAGATTTAAACATTGACGGCCGCTTCCTTGCGCTTTCTGACCAGACGTGGGGGCTTCGCAGCTGGTATCCGTATGATCAGCTTGATGAAGAAACTCAGCCGACAGTCAAGGCGAAAAAGAAAAAAGCGAAGAAAGCAGTCGAAGAAGATCTTGATCTTGACGAGTTTGAAGAGATCGACGAAGACGACCTTGATTTGGATGAAGTTGAGGAAGAACTCGATCTTGAAGCCGACGATTTTGACGATGAAGATCTTGACGAAGACGACGACGATCTTGAGATCGAAGAAGATATTGTTGATGAAGATGATGAAGAAGAGGAAATTAAATAGTATCAGATTTCATCTTCAAAACGATCTTGACTTTCATAGTCGAACTATGTAGTATGTATTTTGGGCTCTTCAAAAACGAAGAGAGAACATAGTACGTTATGCTCCCTTTCAAGAAATTGAAAGGGAGCTTTCTTATTTTCACCCTTCATTTTTCTTATAAATCATTTAAAAGGCTAAATGATTTTTTATAAAATAGTACATTTTAAAAATGTAGCTAAGAGCGAAGAGAGGAGCAAAAGAAATGACGAAATATATTTTTGTAACCGGGGGAGTTGTATCCTCACTTGGAAAGGGTATTGTAGCAGCTTCATTAGGGCGTTTGCTGAAAAACCGCGGACTGAACGTGACGATTCAAAAATTCGATCCATACATCAACGTTGACCCGGGAACAATGAGCCCGTACCAGCACGGTGAAGTATTCGTAACGGATGACGGCGCTGAAACAGACTTGGACCTTGGTCACTATGAGCGTTTTATCGACATTAACCTGAATAAATTCAGCAACGTGACAACAGGTAAAATCTATTCAACAGTTCTTAAAAAAGAACGCCGCGGAGATTACCTTGGAGGAACCGTACAGGTCATTCCGCACATCACAAACGAATTGAAAGACCGTGTTTACCGCGCAGGGAAAGAGACAAACGCAGATGTTGTCATTACAGAAATCGGCGGTACTGTCGGAGACATCGAATCACTGCCATTCCTTGAAGCGATCCGCCAAATGAAGAGCGACATCGGCCGTGAAAACGTAATGTACATCCACTGTACGCTCGTACCTTACATTAAAGCTGCTGGCGAATTAAAAACAAAACCGACACAGCACAGCGTAAAAGAATTGCGCAGCTTGGGCATTCAGCCAAACATCATCGTCGTTCGTACAGAAATGCCGATTTCTCAAGATATGAAAGATAAAATCGCGCTTTTCTGCGACATCGATACAAAAGCGGTTATTGAATGTGAAGATGCGGACAACCTTTACTCCATTCCGCTGGAGCTTCAAAAACAAGGGCTTGATAAGCTTGTTTGCGAGCACATGAAATTGGCATGCAAAGAAGCGGAAATGTCCGAGTGGAAAGAGCTTGTTAACAAAGTCAGCAACCTGTCTCAAACGATTACAATCGGCCTTGTCGGCAAATACGTTGAGCTTCCTGACGCATACATTTCTGTTGTCGAGTCTCTCCGCCATGCGGGCTATGCGTTTGACACAGATGTAAAAGTGAAGTGGATCAACGCGGAAGAAGTGACAGAAAACAATATCGCAGAACTCACAAGCGGAACAGACGGCATCATTGTGCCGGGCGGATTCGGAGACCGCGGTGTTGAAGGCAAAATCGTCGCGACAAAATACGCGCGCGAAAACAACATTCCGTTCTTGGGTATTTGCTTGGGCATGCAGGTGGCGTCTATTGAATACGCACGAAACGTATTGGGCTTAAAAGGCGCTCACTCAGCGGAAATTGATCCGTCAACTCAATACCCGATCATTGATCTTCTTCCTGAACAGAAGGATGTTGAGGATCTCGGAGGAACGCTTCGTCTCGGCCTTTACCCTTGTAAGCTTGAAGAAGGCACGAAAGCCTTTGAAGTGTATCAGGATGAAGTGGTGTACGAGCGCCACCGCCACCGCTATGAGTTTAACAATGAATTCAGACAGCAAATGGAAGAGCAAGGCTTCGTATTCTCAGGCACAAGCCCTGATGGACGCCTTGTTGAAATCATCGAGCTGAAAGACCATCCTTGGTTCGTGGCTTCTCAGTTCCATCCAGAGTTCAAGTCAAGACCGACAAGACCTCAGCCTCTATTCAAAGGCTTTATCGGAGCGTCTGTCGAAGCTGCAAATCAGAAGTAATAAAAAAGACTTGCCGTTTGATATTATCCCCTCTAAGTAGACAGTGTAAAAAGCCCGCTTTTCAAAAGTGGCTGTTACACTATACGTGGAGGGGATTTTTTATGGCGAGAAAAGGGCAACACTTTCAGAACTATACGAAAGAATTTAAGATGAAAGCTGTCAAAATGTACGAGGAAGGAAACAAAAGCTATAACACGTTAGCTGAAGAATTAGGGCTTCGAAGTTCAACCCAGCTCAAAAATTGGGTGAAAACATATCGGGAAGGCAAGTCTTTTGATGATCAAAGGGGAAAAGATACAAAGTCAGACAATCCTTTTATTGGACGCCCTAAAACAACGTTTAAAAGTGTTGAGGAAGAACGAGATTATTTAAAGGCACAGGTCGAATACCTAAAAAAGCGCTATCCAAATCTGCATGGGGAGGACGGATTTTGAAGGCAGCACGATTTGAAGCTGTTCACGAATTGAAGGACCGTTATCCGATTACATGGCTGGTATGTATCGCCAAAGTGTCACGGTCAGGGTACTATAAATGGCGCAAGGCTCAAAGGTTTCGAATGGCAAGGCAACAGAGAGATCAGATCATAAAAGAGCACATCATGGCGATTCATCATTCACGCCCTTTCTATGGCTATCCTCGGATTACTGTCGCTTTAAAGAAAGAAGGTTTCTGCGTCAACCATAAGCGTGTTTACAGATTGATGAGAGAGATGAACATCCACTCGATTATTCGAAAAAAGCGTCGTTATTTTGGAAGAAAGGCATCGGTTGTCCTGCCAAACCGGCTTAACCGAGAATTTCAAACCAATCAGCCTAATCAGTTATATGTAACCGATATTACCTATATTGCTTGCGGACAACGATTCTATTATCTTTCTGCAGTACAAGATCTTTACAACAATGAGGTTGTCGCATGGAAACTGTCAAAGCGAAATGATCTTGAACTGGTGATGAAAACAGTGGAAAGTTTAACAGCTCAACGGGATGTCCAAGGGGCCATTCTCCACTCTGATCAAGGATTCCAATACACAACAAAAGCATATCAAAAGCGACTTGAAACCGTTGGTTTGAAGGGCAGCCATTCCCGTAAGGGAAACTGCCTGGATAACGCCTGTATCGAATCATTTTTCTCGCACCTCAAAACAGAGAATACATACTTTTCTTCATGCCAAACTGAAAAAGAGCTCCACAAAAGCATTAAAGATTACATCCAGTTCTATAATCACGAACGATTCCAGAAAAAATTAAACCAGTGTGCTCCGGTAGAATACCGTAACACACTGGTTGCTTAGGCTTTTTATGGCTGTCTACTTGACAGGGGTAAGACCAGTTTGTCAAAAGCGGGCAAGTCTTTTTTATTTGTTTCCGGCAAGTTCCAGCATGTACAATAAGATATTATGCATACTCTTGCAGAATTTCTTTTAGTGTAAACGATAAAGCGTGATAGACATACAGTGCTGTCATTAAAGAGGGAAACCCATAACGGGTGCCGTCTTCATCGGGAACAAGCGGCATTTTTAATTTAGAATCAATATGCACATCACAATACTGTTCTATTCCCGCACTGTCTTTGGCTGCGGGTGATACGCATACGACTCCCGCCCCTTTTTCATAAAGCTCTTTTGCGAGCGCCTGTTCTTCGGCTGTGCCCGTCCCTGAGCAAAACATCAGCACCCTGTCGCTTTCTGTCACTTCCTCAGCGCTTTCTGGAAAGGCTTTGACAGATGGGAAGGGTTCTTTGCTTTCAGTGGCCTCAAAAAAGACGCCCTGAAGCTCATTCGCTCCGTATAAATAAATGGAATGCCCGCTGATTACCGCTTGAGCAAGCAGCCGCGCCCCATCTTCAATCGCGTCAGATTCCTTATCCTGAATGCGGGAAAAAATACCTGTTAACTGCGTCGTGAATATTTTCAACATAAGTGAATCCTCCTTTATAACGTACAATATCAGTATACAACAAAAGAGAAAATGCTCAGAAAATGTCGTAAAGTAGACTATTATAATTAAAGGAAATAGGAAAATCAAACAGAATACATACAATACTGCTTACTTTTGACGAAAATCATAATATTGGGGTGTAAAATGATGAATGAAAAAATTTTAATCGTTGATGATCAATACGGCATTCGTATTTTGCTAAATGAAGTGTTCAATAAAGAAGGCTACCAGACGTTTCAGGCTGCGAACGGCCTGCAGGCGCTTGACATTGTGACAAAAGAACGGCCCGACCTTGTGCTTTTGGACATGAAAATTCCCGGCATGGACGGAATCGAAATCTTAAAACGGATGAAGGTCATTGACGAAAACATCCGGGTCATTATCATGACGGCATACGGAGAGCTCGACATGATCCAGGAATCGAAGGAATTGGGCGCTCTGACGCACTTTGCAAAGCCGTTTGACATCGACGAAATCAGAGACGCCGTCAAAAAATATCTGCCCCTGAAGTCTAACTGACAAAAAGAAGAAACAAATGAATCATGTCATTATGTTGCCGATTTGTCGAAAAGTTGGTATCCTAGTTATGGAGAAAAAGCGATCTGAGTATTTACATATGACAGCAATATATGGGTCATGCTAGGGTGGAAAGCTTTTTTCGCTAGAAGACAATCAGGCTACATAAGGAGGACATTCGACATGCCTTTAGTTTCTATGACGGAAATGTTGAATACAGCTAAAGAAAAAGGGTACGCTGTAGGACAATTTAACTTAAACAACCTTGAGTTTACTCAAGCGATTTTACAAGCAGCTGAAGAAGAAAAATCTCCAGTGATCCTTGGTGTTTCCGAAGGTGCGGGACGCTACATGGGCGGCTTCAAAACAGTCGTTGCTATGGTAAAAGCACTTATGGAAGAGTACAAAGTGACAGTTCCTGTTGCGATTCACTTAGACCACGGTTCAAGCTTTGAATCTTGTGCGAAAGCGATTCATGCAGGTTTCACATCTGTAATGATCGACGCTTCTCACCATCCATTTGAAGAAAACGTAGCAACAACTGCTAAAGTTGTTGAGCTTGCTCATTTCCACGGAGTATCTGTAGAAGCTGAGCTTGGAACAGTAGGCGGACAAGAAGATGACGTTATCGCTGAAGGCGTAATCTACGCTGATCCTAAAGAGTGCCAAGAGCTTGTTGAGCGCACTGGCATCGACTGCCTTGCACCAGCATTAGGTTCTGTTCACGGCCCTTACAAAGGTGAGCCAAACCTTGGCTTCAAAGAAATGGAAGAGATCGGAAAATCAACTGGTCTTCCGCTAGTTCTTCACGGCGGTACTGGAATTCCGACTGCTGACATCAAAAAATCAATTTCACTTGGTACAGCTAAAATCAACGTGAATACTGAAAACCAAATTTCTTCTGCAAAAGCTGTTCGCGAAACATTGGCAGCTAAGCCTGACGAGTACGATCCACGTAAATACCTTGGACCAGCTCGTGAAGCGATCAAAGAAACAGTTATCGGTAAAATGCGTGAATTTGGTTCTTCAAACCAAGCTTAATTCAATTGGAACTTTTTATAGCCGCCTGACAGCTTGACAGGCGGTTTTCCGTCTATCTTTAGAAAGCGCAATCATATTCGCAGTTCAGAAAATTTCTTAATCAGGGAGGCTTTTTGAAAATGTTATTCTTTGTTGATACAGCCAATATCGATGAAATTAGAGAAGCGAATGAATTAGGAATTCTCGCCGGTGTAACGACGAATCCTAGTTTAGTAGCAAAGGAAGCTAATGTATCATTCCACGACCGTCTTCGCGAGATCACAGACGTCGTGAAAGGCTCTGTAAGTGCAGAGGTTATTTCTTTGAAAGCTGAGGAAATGATCGAGGAAGGAAAAGAACTGGCGAAGATCGCACCGAACATTACGGTGAAAATCCCGATGACGTCTGACGGTTTAAAAGCGGTAAGAGCACTTACTGACTTAGGCATCAAAACAAACGTCACATTGATCTTCAATGCAAACCAGGCGCTTCTTGCTGCCAGAGCGGGGGCAACATATGTATCTCCATTCCTGGGACGTTTAGATGACATCGGCCACAACGGGCTTGACCTGATTTCAGAAGTTAAACAGATTTTTGATATTCACGGCCTTGACACGCAAATCATTGCCGCGTCAATCCGCCACCCGCAGCACGTGACAGAAGCCGCTCTTAGAGGGGCTCATATCGGCACAATGCCGCTGAAAGTCATTCATGCGCTCACTAAACACCCGTTAACAGACAAAGGAATCGAACAATTCCTGGCAGACTGGAACAAATAATGAAAGGGGCGGCAAACAGCTTTATGCCTGTTTGCCGCGGCCTTTGTATTTCACCGACCTGATACAGCGGATCTTCAGATGCTGACGCCGCTTTACAGAGAAGGAATCATTGGGCTGCAGAAGCTGATATCGGAATGAAGGGTATGCGTACTGCTTTTGCCGGATGACGACGATGTCTCTCGAGCCGGCGGGTCTCTGTGCATCTTTTGAAACCTGTACCCCCCAAAGCTTCGCTATTTTCTACCTGATATTTTACAATGTGTTGTATTCTTTCTCTTCGAATTGGCTAGATTTTGGACATGAGCTTTATTTGCAGAGACAGAATAAAATGACATTTTATTTAGCTCCGCAGCTATCTTCTTATGGAAGGAGACTATCATGGAAAAGTTGAATATTGCCGGCGATGACTCGTTGAACGGTACAGTACATATCAGCGGCGCTAAAAACAGCGCTGTTGCGTTAATACCTGCAACCATTTTGGCAAATTCCGAGGTGACAATTGAAGGGCTTCCAGAGATTTCAGATATTGAAACGCTGCGTGACCTGTTAAAGGAAATCGGCGGCAACGTGCATTTTGAGAATGGGGAAATGGTTGTTGACCCTACGTCGATGATCAGCATGCCGCTTCCTAACGGGAAAGTAAAAAAGCTTCGCGCGTCATATTATTTAATGGGGGCGATGCTCGGCCGCTTCAAGCAGGCGGTCATTGGATTGCCTGGCGGCTGTCACTTAGGGCCCCGTCCGATTGATCAGCATATCAAAGGCTTTGAAGCACTCGGAGCTGAAGTAACCAATGAACAAGGCGCCATTTATTTGCGAGCTGAAAGGCTGAGAGGCGCACGGATTTATTTAGATGTCGTAAGCGTTGGGGCAACGATTAACATTATGCTCGCCGCTGTTTTGGCAGAAGGGAAAACGATCATCGAAAACGCTGCCAAGGAGCCTGAGATCATTGACGTCGCGACATTGCTTACCAGCATGGGCGCCAAAATCAAAGGTGCGGGCACCAATGTGATTCGAATCGACGGCGTGAAGGAACTGCACGGCTGCAAGCATACGATCATTCCGGACAGAATTGAAGCCGGGACATTTATGATTGCAGGGGCTGCAATGGGCAAGGAAGTCATTATCGATAACGTCATCCCTACTCATCTTGAGTCGTTAACGGCAAAGCTGAGAGAAATGGGCTATCATATCGAAACAAGCGACGACCAGCTCCTCATTGTCGGCGGGCAGAAGAACTTAAAGCCGGTTGACGTCAAAACCCTCGTATACCCGGGGTTTCCGACTGATTTACAGCAGCCGATGACGGCGCTCCTGACAAGGGCGAAAGGGACGAGTGTCGTCACAGACACCATCTACTCGGCAAGATTCAAGCACATTGATGAGCTGAGACGAATGGGTGCCAATATGAAAGTAGAAGGCAGATCTGCCATCATCACAGGTCCTGTCGAGCTTCAAGGCGCAAAAGTGAAGGCGAGTGATCTGCGTGCCGGAGCCTGCTTGGTGGTAGCTGGACTGATGGCTGATGGCGTCACGGAAATTACGGGACTGGAGCATATTGACCGAGGATACAGCAGCCTTGAGAAGAAGCTTGAGGGGCTTGGAGCGACAATTTGGCGTGAAAGAATGACTGACGAAGAAATAGAACAGCTTCAAAATTCATAATGGTTTCTTGTGAGAGGAGATCGTGTTGAAATGGAAAGAAGTTTATCAATGGAATTGGTACGTGTGACAGAAGCTGCGGCATTGGCATCAGCAAGATGGATGGGCCGGGGAAAAAAAGATGAGGCTGATGAAGCGGCAACAAGTGCAATGAGAGACGTTTTTGATACAGTGCCGATGAAAGGGACCGTTGTAATCGGTGAAGGGGAAATGGACGAAGCGCCAATGCTGTATATCGGGGAAAAACTCGGAAACGGGTACGGCCCTCGCGTTGATGTCGCAGTTGACCCTCTTGAAGGCACAAACATCTTAGCAAGCGGCGGCTGGAACGCGCTGACGGTTATCGCGGTCGCAGACCATGGCACGCTTCTGAATGCTCCTGACATGTATATGCAAAAAATCGCAGTCGGTCCGGAAGCGGTGGGCTGCATTGACATCGAAGCACCTGTCATTGACAACCTTAAAGCGGTGGCAAAAGCGAAAAACAAGGACGTTGAGGACGTCGTTGCCACAATTTTAAACCGTGAAAGACACGCAAAAATCATTTCCGAGCTTCGTGAGGCCGGCGCCAGAATCAAATTGATCAATGACGGCGATGTCGCAGGCGCCATCAACACGGCTTTCGACCACACGGGCGTTGATATCCTGTTCGGATCAGGCGGCGCTCCTGAGGGTGTGCTTTCCGCTGTTGCGCTAAAAGCACTCGGAGGAGAAATCATTGGTAAACTTCTTCCGCAAAGCGAAGAAGAAATCACTCGCTGTCACAAAATGGGCCTTGATTTAAGCAAAGTCCTTCGCATGGAAGACCTTGTGAAGGGTGATGACGCGATTTTTGCAGCTACAGGGGTTACTGACGGCGAGCTGTTAAAAGGAGTTCAATTCAAAGGCTCTGTCGGTACAACTGAAAGCTTAGTTATCCGCGCAAAATCGGGCACTGTTCGTTTCGTTGATGGCAGACACAGCTTGAAAAAGAAACCAAATCTTGTAATCCGTCCATAACACACAGAAAAAGCGGGTGTGAGCCCGCTCAGGCTGTCGAGAAAATCTCGACAGCCTTTATTTTTCCTTAAAATATCCATTCTTCTGTAATAAAATAAAAGAAAGACTTAAAAGGACGGTGTCTTTCTCATGTTCCACACAAGAAACTCTTCTCAAAACACAGCCGAATTTGTTCTGCTTGACCAACTCGTTGAAGAGGATCACCTGCTTCGGAAAATTGATAAACACATAGACTTCTCTTTCATCATTGAAAAGGTGAAACCTTACTACAGTGAAAACAAAGGCCGCCCCTCACTTGATCCGCTTATTTTATTTAAAATGATGTTTATCGGATACCTCTATGGTATCCGTTCAGAAAGACAGCTTGAAAAAGAAATTTACTACAATATGGCGTACAGATGGTTTCTCGGATTGAACATAAACGACCCGGTTCCACACCACTCCACCATCAGCTGGAACAGACGCACACGCTTTAAAGATACAACCATCTTCCAAGACATTTTTGATGAGATCGTTCTTCAGGCCATCAATCATGACATGGTGGGCGGACGAGTCCTATTCACCGACTCCACACACCTTAAAGCCAATGCCAACAAGCATAAATACACAAGAAAAACAATTGCGCAGGATACCCAAAACTATATCAAGGATTTAAATGAAGCCATTCAAGAGGATCGGGAGGAACACGGAAAAAAGCCATTAACAGCCAAAGAGGAGGTGAAAGCTGAAAAAGAGATCCGCCACAGTACAACCGATCCGGAAAGTGGCTATCTGTATCGTGAAAACAAACCAGAAGGTTTTTTCTATTTAGATCACCGCACAACAGATATGAAATACAACATTATCACCGATGCCTACGTCACACCTGGAAATGTCCATGATTCTGTGCCTTATCTTGACCGATTAGACCACCAAATCGCACGATTTGGTTTTCAAGTAGAAGCCGTCGCCCTTGATTCCGGATATTTAACGACTCCGATCTGTAAAGGATTATCTGACCGCCAAATCTTTGGTGTCATCGCACATAGACGTTATCACCCTATCCGAGGCTTGTTTCCAAAATGGAAATTTCATTATGACAGTGAACAAGACAGATACATTTGTCCAAATCACCAAACACTTACATACTCAACAACTGACCGAAAAGGCTACCGGTCATATAAATCAAATCCTGAAATATGTTCCTCATGCCCACTGCTTGAAAACTGTACAAAATCAAAGAATCGGCAGAAAGTGATTACTCGACATGTATGGGAAGATCATAAAGAAAAGGTCAGACAAAATCGCTTGTCTGTTTCAGGAAAAAACCTCTACAAAAAAAGAAAAGAAAAAATAGAGCGAAGCTTTGCAGATTCAAAACAGCTGCATGGGCTTCGCTATTGCAGGTTGAGGGGAAAACGAAATGTGAGTGAACAAGTTCTCCTCACAGCCGCATGCCAGAACATGAAGAAAATTGCCACATACCTAGCCAAGCAGGGCTAGGCATGTGGGAGCGCTTTTTCTGCATCTGAAACCTGATGAATATCTAAAGAAACTGTATAAAACAAAAAAGCTTGTAGAAAAAACGCGTTTTCTCTACAAGCTGAGCGGGTGTGAGCCCGCTTTAACTTTTGCAGAAAAGCGTCAACTCTATCAATTCCGTGTCAAAACCTTATTTCAGTTGAATAATTTTTTGAAATAAGGTAAAAATAAAGAGTGCTGCGAATTTTACTGCGTAATACCTTCTTTTAAGCACTAGGAAAGTTTCAATTTCTACCGCATACAGACGATATAAGTATTGATCTTCTCATGTTTTTGTCCTCGCTTCCTTCAAAACTCATTAAGACAATCCTTTTAACAAAAGCGCCGATCATGGGTGGAAGTGTTACCGATAGAAGTTCCTTTATGTTAAAAAAAGAATGTGCTTTGGCGGATGTTGTGCAAAAGCAGCAGATGACATGTTCAGAGTAAGATATTGACTATGAAAAGCGTGGTGTTTTTATGAAAGACGTATCTATTTCCTCTTTGGAAAATATGAAATTGAAAGAGCTTTATGAACTTGCAAGACATTATAAAATCTCCTATTACAGCAAACTGACAAAAAAAGAACTCATTTTCGCCATTCTGAAAGCGAATGCAGAACAGGAAGATCTGCTGTTTATGGAAGGCGTTCTCGAGATCATCCAGTCTGAAGGTTTCGGATTCCTGAGACCGATCAACTACTCTCCAAGCTCAGAAGACATTTACATCTCAGCTTCACAAATCCGCCGTTTCGATTTGCGGAACGGAGACAAAGTATCTGGCAAGGTTCGCCCGCCAAAAGAAAATGAGCGTTACTATGGACTTTTGCACGTTGAAGCAGTAAATGGGGATGATCCCGAATCTGCAAAAGAGCGTGTGCATTTCCCGGCTCTTACGCCACTTTATCCGGATCGTCAAATGGTGCTTGAAACAAAGCCGAACTTCTTGTCTACAAGAATTATGGACATGATGGCGCCGGTTGGATTTGGGCAGCGCGGATTGATTGTTGCGCCGCCGAAAGCCGGAAAAACGATGCTGCTGAAGGAAATTGCCAACAGCATTACAGCGAACCAGCCTGAAGCAGAGCTGATCGTGCTTTTAATTGACGAAAGACCTGAGGAAGTAACCGATATCGAGCGCTCTGTAGCTGGGGATGTCGTCAGCTCAACGTTTGATGAAGTGCCGGAAAACCATATCAAAGTGGCCGAGCTTGTGCTTGAACGTGCGATGCGTCTCGTGGAACACAAAAAAGACGTCATTATCCTGATGGACAGCATCACACGGCTTGCCCGCGCCTACAACTTAGTGATTCCGCCAAGTGGAAGAACGCTTTCCGGGGGGATTGACCCAGCGGCGTTCCACCGTCCGAAACGCTTCTTCGGGGCTGCGAGAAATATCGAAGAGGGCGGCAGCTTAACCATCCTTGCTACGGCTCTGGTTGATACTGGTTCACGTATGGATGATGTCATTTATGAAGAATTCAAGGGAACAGGCAACATGGAGCTCCATCTTGACCGCTCTCTTGCCGAGCGCCGCATCTTCCCTGCCATCGATATCCGCCGTTCAGGAACGCGCAAAGAAGAGCTGCTTGTGCCTAAAGAGCATCTTGATCGTTTATGGTCTATCCGCAAAACGATGTCTGATTCACCTGATTTCGCAGAAAAGTTCATGAGAAAAATGAAAAAAACCAAAACAAACCAGGAATTTTTCGATATTCTCAATCAAGAATGGAAACAGGCAAATCTATCATCTGCAAGAAGGTAAATTGTATTTGCAAAAGAAGTAAATCACTGATATAATTTTCTCATATGCGTTTCGGACAATGCTCCGAAATAATAACTCTGTTTCCACACGGGATTCAGGGCGGAAGGAGATGGATACAATGAAAGCAGGAATTCATCCTAATTTCAAAAAAGCAACAGTTAAATGCGCTTGCGGAAATGAATTTGAAACAGGCTCAGTAAAAGAAGAGGTACGCGTTGAGATTTGCTCTGAATGCCACCCATTCTACACTGGCCGTCAAAAATTCGCTTCTGCTGATGGTCGTGTTGATCGCTTTAACAAAAAATACGGTCTTAAGTAATAATAGATTTCTCAACAGGCAAGCAGCAGTCTTGCCTGTTTTTTATATTGTCTAAAACACAGCTGGCAGAGAGAGGGGAGCGAAGCCTATGTACATAATGAAACAAAGCGGGTGGCTTGAGCTGATTTGCGGCAGCATGTTCTCGGGGAAATCTGAAGAGCTGATCAGAAGAGTGAAGAGAGCAACTTATGCCAAGCAGGAAGTCAGGGTATTTAAGCCTGTAATTGATAACCGATACAGCGAAGCTGCTGTTGTCTCCCATAATGGAACATCGATGACGAGCTATGCCATTTCGTCTGCTTCGGACATTTGGGATCACATCAGTGAAAGTACAGATGTGATTGCGGTTGATGAAGTGCAGTTTTTTGATCAGGAAATTGTTGAGGTTTTATCATCTCTTGCCGATAAAGGCTACCGTGTGATAGCAGCAGGCCTTGATATGGATTTTAGGGGAGAGCCGTTCGGTGTCGTCCCGAATATCATGGCGATTGCGGAAAGTGTGACAAAGCTGCAAGCCGTCTGTTCTGTTTGCGGATCACCGGCGAGCAGAACACAGCGCCTCATTGACGGCAAACCTGCTTCTTACGATGATCCGGTCATTTTGGTTGGTGCATCTGAATCATATGAAGCAAGATGCAGACATCATCACGAAGTCCCAGGTAAATCTAAAAAATAGTCCAAAACATGGGTATAAAGATAGAATGCACCGGCTAAAAACACCGGTGTTTTTTTTATATTCTGATAATATTCAATTAAAAAATTTAAATAAGTATATTAAAAAATTAAGTAATTTTCTTCCCTTGAATTTTGATTTTGACAGGCATACAATAGCTTACGTAATGTAAATAGTTTTGAGACATTGTTCGAATAATTGTCACAAAGTCGCATAAAGATCATGATCGGTCATATTTTAGATGGGTTATTACTTAACTTGGTTAACTATTTCAAGAAAGAAGGAGATTTGCTTGAATAACATAAAAAAAACGAAAGAAGGCCACTTAGAAACAACTCTTAGAGGAAAAGAAGTTTTATCTATTCCTACTTTAAATAAAGGCGTTGCTTTTTCACTAGAAGAAAGACAAGAACTCGGCTTAGAAGGGCTTCTGCCGCCAACTGTACTTTCTCTTGATCAACAAGCACAACGCGCGTACGAGCAATTCCAAGCGCAGCCTGACCGCCTTCGTCAAAATGTTTACTTAAGTGATCTTGCAAACCGTAACGAAGTTCTTTTCTATAAATTGCTGAAAAACCATCTTCGCGAAATGCTTCCTGTTGTGTACACGCCAACAGTTGGTGAAGCGATTCAGGAATACAGCCATGAATATAGAAGACCTCAAGGAATCTACTTGTCAATCGACAACATTGACGGTATTGAAAAAGCGTTTGAAAACCTTCATGCGACAGCAGGCGATATTGATCTTATCGTTGCTACTGACTCCGAAAGCATTCTCGGTATCGGTGACTGGGGTGTAGGCGGTATTAATATCGCAATCGGTAAATTGGCTGTTTATACTGCTGCAGCTGGTATTGACCCTAGCCGTGTTATCCCGGTTGTGCTTGATGTCGGTACGAACAACGAAAAACTTCTAAACGATCCTTTATATATTGGTAACAAGCATGAACGTGTTCAAGGTGAACGCTACGAAGCTTTCATTGACGCTTATGTAAAAGCTGCATTGAAATTCTTCCCTAAAGCGCTTCTTCACTGGGAAGACCTTGGCAACAAAAATGCACGCAACATCATGAAAAAATACAATCATGAAATCCTGACATTTAATGATGATATTCAAGGTACTGGCGCGATTACACTTGCAGGTGTGCTTGCCGCTATGAAGAAAACCGGCGCTTCTATTAAAGATCAGCGTGTTGTTATCTTCGGTGCCGGTTCTGCTGGTATCGGTATTGCTGACCAAATCCGTGACACAATGGTGCTAGCCGGATTATCTGAAGAAGAAGCTAACAAACGTTTCTACACACTTGATTACAGAGGCTTGCTGACTGAAGACATCGAAGGCATCCTTGATTTCCAAAAACCTTACCTTCGCAATGCGGATGAAGTGAAAGACTGGAAGCGCGATGAAAAAGGTCAAATTCCATTCGATGAAGTGGTTCGTCAAGCGAAACCAACAATCTTGATTGGTACTTCAGGGGTTTCAGGTGCATTCACAGAGGAAATTGTAAAAGAAATGGCATCTCACGTAGACCGTCCGGTTATCATGCCGATGTCTAACCCGACTCACCTTGCTGAAGCTGTTCCTGAAGATCTGTTCAAATGGACTGACGGAAAAGTGCTTATTGCAACAGGAAGCCCATTTGACAATGTAGAATACAACGGTGTTTCTTATGAAATCGGACAATCTAACAACGCATTCGCGTTCCCTGGTCTTGGACTTGGTTCAATTGTAGCTGAAGCGCGTATCATTACACCTGCTATGTTTGCTGCAACTGCTGATGCGATTGCTGAAATGGTTGATCTTGAAACACCTGGAGCAGGATTGCTTCCAAGCATTGATAAGCTTCAAGAGGTTTCTATCCAAGTTGCGATTGCCGTTGCTGAAGCAGCAATTAAAGACGGCGTGGCAAATCGTCAGCCTGAAGATGTGAAACAAGCGGTACTTGATGCAATGTGGACACCTGAATACAAAAAAGTCATCGCGAAATAATTAGCGAGTAAATTTTTCTGTCCGAGGGAAAGCTTTTTGTAAAGCTAAAGTATACGGACATAGGATTTGGAGGAGAATATTTTGAGCATCTTAGATATCTTAATCCTCCTGGCGCCGATCTTCTTTGTTATCGTGCTGGGTTGGTTTGCAGGACATTTTGGAAGTTATGATGCCAAGTCGGCAAAAGGGGTAAGTACGTTAGTAACGAAATACGCACTTCCAGCTCACTTTATCGCTGGTATTTTGACAACTTCCAGAAGTGAATTTTTATCACAAGTACCTTTAATGATTTCTTTAATTATTGGGATTGTTGGTTTCTATATCATCATTCTTTTGGTTTGCAGATTTATTTTCAAGTATGATTTAACGAACTCATCTGTATTTTCTTTGAACTCTGCACAGCCGACATTCGCATTTATGGGTATCCCGGTATTGGGAAGCTTATTCGGAGCGAATGAAGTTGCGATTCCGATCGCGGTCACAGGTATCGTGGTTAACGCGATTCTTGATCCGCTCGCGATCATTATCGCTACTGTTGGTGAGTCTTCTAAGAAAAACGAAGAGAGTGGCGACAGCTTCTGGAAGATGACAGGAAAATCAATCCTGCATGGTCTTTGTGAGCCGCTTGCAGCTGCTCCGTTAATCAGTATGATCTTGGTGCTGGTTTTCAATTTCACTCTTCCTGAGCTGGGTGTTAAAATGCTTGATCAGCTTGGAAGCACAACATCTGGTGTTGCTCTCTTCGCTGTTGGTGTTACCGTTGGTATTCGTAAAATTAAACTCAGTATGCCGGCTATCGGTATTGCGTTACTAAAAGTTGCGGTTCAGCCTGCGTTAATGTTCCTGATTGCTCTTGCTATCGGACTTCCGGCTGACCAAACAACAAAAGCAATCCTTCTTGTTGCATTCCCTGGTTCTGCCGTTGCAGCCATGATTGCGACTCGTTTCGAGAAACAAGAAGAAGAAACTGCAACTGCGTTTGTGGTCAGTGCGATTCTGTCATTGATTTCACTTCCAATCATTATCGCGCTTACTGCGTAACAAAAAAGCTCCCTTTACGGGAGCTTTTTGCTTTAGGTTTGAAATTTGAACAGTGACAGCAGCGGTTTTTTTCTCGTTTTGGTTTTTTCAGAAGCAGCAGCAGTCTCGGGGATCGGCTGAGCGGTGAATTCTTTCATTTGTGAGGTCATTGATTGCAGATCTGCAAGAATATCATCGATTTCTCTGCGGTGCTGAAGCAGCTGGTAAGATACACCTTCATCGGCTTTTTGTTTCAGCTGGCGTTCCAGTTCCGACATCCTTGCCATCAATTCGCTTTCGTCCTGCCTTTGCTGTAAAAGGGTGTCCAGCTTTTGTTCAAGCTGCTCGATTCTTCGTTCTGTGTCGCTACTTGTTTTTTGGACAAGGAAGCCTGTGCGCTTTTTAGCGCTTTTCGGCAGATGAATATCCTGAATCGCCGTGCCTTCAGAGATTTGTTTTTGAACGGATTTTAGAACCTTCACGTCTTCTGCCGTGAACGAATAGTGTCCGAGCTCATTGCGTTCGGCCGGAAGATTCAGCTGCTTCACCCACCGCTGCACCGTTTTTGCGGAGACGCCGAGTTCACTTGCTACCATATTTGTATTCATGGTCCCATACCTCCTTTTAAGCTAGGTATTCGACCATAGAATGCGGTTCCCTTCCCGTTAGACAAAACAAGAAAAGATTCGGCAAAGAAAGTGGGTATCTCCTTTTTTCTTCAAAAACTGTTATTGTTCATACAGTTCTAATGGAAGCTGGTCAGGATCAAAAAAGAAGGTGAAACGCTTGCCGGTCAGCGGATCTGTTCTGATTGGCTCTGTTTCGATTCCTTTTTCATGAAGCTCTTGAACCGCTTTATCCAAGCTGCCGACTGTAAAGGCGAGGTGGCGCAGGCCTGCGGCTTCAGGCCGGGTTTGTCGTTCGGGCGGATCGGGAAACGAGAACAGCTCAATGACATACGAGCCGTTAAGCGACAAATCAAGCTTATAGGAGCCGCGCTCTTCGCGGTACGTTTCTTGAATCACCTGAAAACCAAGCTTATGTACGTAGAAAGCTTTCGACTTTTCGTAATCTGAACATATGATTGCAATATGATGTATGGATTTCAGCAACATCATCCCTCCTCGAATTCCAGTATAGCAGAGGGAGCTTTTCCAGCTGGGATTGAAATGCTTTTGACTGGGGTTAATCACTATACTATAATGAGAATGTTACGCACAGGAAAACAGAGGTGAAGACCGTGTTAGACCGTTTAAAATCAATTGAAGAACGATACGAGAAATTAAATGAGCTTTTGAGCGATCCAGAAGTAGTCAACGATCCGAAAAAGCTAAGAGAATATTCAAAAGAGCAATCTGATATACAAGAAACAGTTGACGTATATAGACAATACAGAGATGCGTCAGAACAGCTGGCTGATGCAAAAGCGATGCTTGAAGAGAAGCTGGATGCTGAGATGCGCGACATGGTGAAGGAAGAGATTTCTGAACTTCAGAAGGAAACGGAAACACTGTCAGAACGGCTGAAGGTGCTCCTGATCCCGAAAGATCCTAATGACGACAAAAACGTTATCATGGAGATCCGCGGGGCTGCGGGAGGCGAGGAAGCCGCTTTATTCGCGGGCAATCTGTACAGAATGTATTCCCGTTATGCTGAGCTTCAGGGCTGGAAAACAGAGGTCATGGAAGCGAATGTAACCGGAACGGGCGGCTACAAAGAGATCATCTTTATGATTACAGGAAGCGGCGCGTATTCTAAACTCAAATATGAAAACGGCGCCCACCGCGTACAGCGTGTTCCGGAAACAGAATCAGGCGGACGCATCCATACATCCACTGCAACAGTGGCATGTCTTCCTGAGGCAGAAGAGGTAGAGGTCGACATCCATGAGAAGGATATCCGTGTCGATACATTTGCTTCAAGCGGACCGGGCGGACAAAGCGTTAACACAACAATGTCTGCGGTTCGTCTGACTCACTTGCCGACAGGTGTTGTTGTATCATGCCAGGATGAAAAATCTCAAATTAAGAACAAAGAAAAAGCAATGAAGGTTCTCCGTGCCAGAATCTATGATAAATTTCAGCAGGAAGCCCAGGCTGAATATGATCAAACACGGAAATCAGCAGTCGGATCTGGTGACCGCTCTGAACGTATCCGCACATACAACTTCCCGCAAAACCGTGTGACGGATCACAGAATCGGTTTGACGATTCAAAAGCTTGATCAGATTCTTGAAGGAAAACTTGACGAAGTGGTTGAAGCGCTGATTGTTGAAGATCAGGCAAGCAAGCTTCAGCAGTCGGAAGGTTAAGATGAAGACGATATTCGAAGCCCTGAAATGGGCTTCTTCTTATTTAACCGAAGCGGGAAGAGAAGAAAATGCGGCCGAGCTCCTATTGCTTTATGATACCGGAATGGAGAGAAGCAAGCTGCTCGCAAGCTTACAGGAACCGATTGGTGAAGACGAACTGTATCGCTTTAAGCGTCACGTTGAGATGCATAAAGAGGGCGTGCCGGTTCAATACATTATAGGAAAAGAGTTTTTTTATGGACGGGAATTTATGGTGAATGATGATGTGCTGATCCCGCGGCCGGAAACTGAAGAAGTTGTCTTTCATTTGCTTGAAAAATATCGGAGTGTTTTTTCTGAAGACGGCAAGCTCGAAGTTGTTGACGTTGGTACAGGGAGCGGCGCAATAGCCGTCACGCTTGCGCTTGAAAACCAAAGCTTTTCTGTGTCGGCGGTCGATATTTCGAAAGAGGCGCTGCAAGTCGCCTCTGCCAATGCAGAAAAACTCGGAGCGAATGTGCGCTTTTATCAGGGCGATCTGCTTGAGCCTTTTATTAAGGCGGGAAAAAAAGCGGATATCATTGTCTCAAACCCGCCATATATTTCAGAGGAAGAAATGGCTGATTTATCGGAAATTGTCCGTTTTCATGAGCCGCTGCACGCACTCACCGATGGCGGAGACGGGCTGAAATTTTATAAGCGGTTTATGGAAGACATTCCGCTTGTTATGAAGGATAAAGTATTTGTCGTTTTTGAAATCGGCTGGAAACAGGGAGCGGCGGTCAAAGACCTGATCCTCAAGGCATTTAAGGGAGCGGAAGTGGAAGTGCTGAAAGATATTAATGGAAAAGACAGAACCATATGCGCTCTGATTCATAAAAATAAATAAGCAGCTTGCTGGCGAGTGAATGGATCAAGCTGTTTAACACCAGCAAAGGGGATGTAAACATGAAAAAGGCCCTGACAGCAGGAATCCTGCTCATTGCGATTGAGAGCATGATTGGCACCATTTTTCCGCAGGCTCTTTCATATGAAGCGATTTTTGGCGTTGCGTCTCTCGTTTTAGTGGGGCTCGCGATCATTACATCGGGTTTGGCTGTAAGCGGAAGCGATCAGCGGGCAAACTACCATTCAGAAACCAAAGAAGGCCGTACATCTCGCATGAAAATGGCGGCCGCTTTCTTTGTTGCGGCGATACCTTCCATTCTATGTTATTTGCTGACGATTTTGTTTTAATAAAAAAGGAAGCCTCTTAGGCTTCCTTTTTTTGCAGTAAAACAGAGTCCCATATCCAATAGATAAGAGCTGTTAATACAGCGAAAAGATAAAAGGCTGTATTTTGAAACAGAGATTGTCCCGAAGGCTGAAGCACGCCGAAAATGATCGCGTTAGCAATAAAAGCAGCGGCAAGGTAATACAGCAGATACAAAGGGCTGAACCGTTTCGGCTTTTTATTCATCATGATTTGAAGCGGCAGTGCGAAGATCAAATAAGGAAACAGAAAATAAAATGCCATTGTGATGAGAGCGGCAATGATAAATGAATGAATATAAATTACTGAATAAAGAACGGACATCGTGAATGCTGATAACAGCACTGTATAATTGTATTTCATCTTAAACCTCCTAAAACACTATCGTACCATAAATAAGATTAACAGCTTGCTAGATTTTTTTCACCCTGCACGTTTACCCCCGGCTCTCCTTGTCCATAATAGGGCTAGAAACAAAGCACGGAGAGGAACGGTGGGGACCGATGAAAAAAACAGTAATCATTTGTATATATATCTTTCTTTTACTATCTGGAGCGCTCGTAGGGCTGGCAAAAGAAGAGACGGCACAGAAATCGGAAAATCAGCCGGTGGTCATACCGGATCAGGCGATTCGTTTGAGAATATTGGCAAATAGCGATAGTGACCAAGACCAGCAATTAAAACGTCATATAAGAGACGCGGTGAATAAAGAAATCACAACTTGGGTAAAGGATATTACTTCTATTGAAGAAGCGCGTCGCGTGATTCGTTCAAAGCTGCCTGAAATCAAAGCAATTGCAAAGGAAACAATGGAGAAAGAAGGAGCGAATCAGTCGATATCCGTTGATTTTGACAAAATCTCGTTTCCGACAAAGCTTTACGGCAACATGGTATATCCTGCCGGTGAGTATGAAGCGATTTTGATTACGCTTGGAAACGGAGACGGCGCCAACTGGTGGTGTGTGCTGTTCCCGCCCCTCTGCTTTCTCGATTTTTCTAACGGGGAAGCCGTCAAAGAACAAGAAGATAAAGAAGCCTCAAAAAAGCAGACTGAAAAAGTGCTTGAGGACGTAACCGCTAAAGCGGAAAAAGCCAAAAAAGAAGAGAACGAAGAGAAAGAAGACGGCACAGAAGTGAAATTCTTTTTAGTCGAATGGATTTCCGACCTTTTTTCCTAATCATCTGGTCTAAAAATAGATTTGCCTCATAGATTGGAAGAAAGAACGCAAAAACGGGGTGAACGGATGTTTTATCAACTGCGGGTGGCAAGGGAAAAAGACGGAGATGTGCTCGAGGC
Organism: Bacillus sp. FSL W8-1202; assembly: GCF_038006165.1. Taxonomy (NCBI): domain Bacteria; kingdom Bacillati; phylum Bacillota; class Bacilli; order Caryophanales; family Bacillaceae; genus Bacillus; species Bacillus sp. FSL W8-1202. The sequence goes on along the minus strand of NZ_JBBOUR010000001.1, from coordinate 670,584 downwards.
ATTTTTAAAACAGGCGAAAACCAGCTATGAAGGTGTGAAAGAAGGCTTCACTCAATTTCTTATGCTGGAGGACAGTGAGAAAAACATTGCCGGATGCCTCGGTATTGAAAAAATAAGCTGTGACCAGGGGCTGCTGCGATCACTTGTCATATCGGACAAGCTTCACCAAGGCCATATCGTCACGCTTTTTCAAAGCATGGAGGTGCTGTGCGAAAAGCATCAGATCAAAACCGTGTACCTAGTAGCAAATCAGCATTCCTCTGCGGATTTTCTGACGGCCATGGGTTTTGAAAGAGCTGATAGTGTACCGGAGGAGCTGTTTTCTTCTGATCACTTCTGTGAATCGCGGCAAACAGAAGGAGCCGTTTTGATGAAAAAAGCGTCTGGATAAGTGCAGTTTATACACATACTTATCCACTTCTTTATTAGTGTTGTCCACAATTTGTGGATAACGCTTGTTTTATTACAGGACATCTTTTATACTTTCAAAAGGATTACACGCGTAAAACAATCGTTTTATTGTTGTGAATAAGGAGTTTGGTCAGAAATGAAAACGAAAAGATGGTTTGTGGATGTAACTGACGAGTTATCCACAAATGATCCACAAATTACACAAGCAGCCGCTTTGCTCCGAGAAAATGAGGTCGTTGCCTTTCCGACAGAAACAGTATATGGCCTAGGCGCAAACGCAAAAAGTACGGATGCCGTCAAAAAAATATATGAGGCGAAAGGGCGGCCGAGCGATAATCCCCTGATTGTCCACATTGCGGATATCAGCCAGCTTGAGGATTTAACGGGCCCAGCGCCGGAAAGGGCGAAAACATTGATGAAACGGTTTTGGCCGGGAGCACTTACGCTCATTCTGCCTTGCAAACCTGGTGCGCTTTCACCTCGTGTAACGGCAGGTCTTGAAACGGTTGCCATTAGAATGCCGGATCATCCGCTTGCCCTTGCATTGATTCGCGAATCGGGACTGCCGATTGCAGCACCGAGCGCCAATCTATCAGGCAAGCCAAGTCCCACAAAAGCGGAGCATGTGGCACACGACTTGGATGGCCGCATAGCCGGTATTATGGATGGAGGTCCTACCGGAATCGGGGTCGAATCAACCGTGCTTTCATGTGCGGACGACATCCCTGTTCTCCTGCGTCCGGGCGGCATTACGAAGGAACAAATTGAAGCGGTGATCGGGCCGATCCATGTGGATAAAGGGCTCAGCGATCAAAACGAGAAGCCGATTTCTCCAGGGATGAAATATACACATTATGCGCCGACAGCGCCGCTTGCCATTTGCGAAGGCAGCCCAGAGCGCATTCAGCACCTCATTCAAGAATATCAACAGGGCGGAAGAAGGGTCGGTGTCCTGACGACAGAAGAAAACGCGGGCGTTTATTCCGCTGATTATGTGAAGAGCTGCGGAAGACGGGCTCAGCTTGAGACTGTTGCGGCAGGGCTGTATGATGCTTTGCGCAGCTTTGATGAGAATAAGGTGGATTTCATTATTGCGGAATCCTTTCCGGACACAGGTGTCGGTCTTGCTATTATGAACAGGCTGATGAAAGCCGCCGGAGGAAGAGTGATTCGCTGAAAGCAGTCAGATGTTCTAACCCTTTTTGGACACGCATAGGCTAAAAAAGCGGGGCGTGTCCAAGGGGGTTATTTATGTATGTCGGATTTGTTTATAGGCGAACTGATTACATTAAGCATCATGGCGTTTGCTTTAGGGATGGATGCTTTTTCTGTCGGCCTTGGAATGGGCATGGTCAAACTTAGAAAGAAGCAGATATTCTATATTGGTTTCATCATCGGCCTCTTTCACGTCATCATGCCTCTCGCAGGGATGGCGGCCGGTAACATGCTGTCAGGGCTCCTCGGCGTGTTAGCGGTTTATATCGGTGGGGCGCTGCTTTTTGTTCTTGGGGTTCAAATGCTTATGGCCTCTTTTAAACAGTCAGATGAACGATTCATGTCACCGGCAGGGCCGGGCTTATTGCTGTTTGCCATCGGCGTCAGCCTTGACAGCTTTTCCGTCGGCTTGAGCTTGGGGATATACGGCTCGCATCCGCTCCTCACAATTACCCTGTTCGGGCTGTTCAGCATGATGTTGACATGGCTGGGCCTGCTGGTCGGAAAACAAGTGCAGTCATGGCTTGGCACATACAGCGAAGCGCTCGGGGGCATCATATTAATCGTGTTTGGACTAAAGCTGCTTTTGCCAATTTAATATACCAAAAAAAGAAACGAAGTCGCCGTTTCTTTTTTCTTCATATATAATAGAGAAAAATAAGGGGTGACTGACATGGATATTATTTTTGTCTGTACTGGAAATACGTGCCGCAGCCCAATGGCTGAGGCGCTTTTTAAATCAATTGCAGAAATGGAAGGGCTGAATGTCAATGTCCGCTCGGCAGGCGTGTTTGCTTCACCTAATGGGAAAGCGACGCCTCATGCAGTCGAAGCGCTGTTTGAAAAACACATTGCCCTTAATCATGTGTCTTCTCCATTAACTGAAGAACTTATGGAATCGGCTGATTTGGTTCTGGCTATGACCCATCAGCACAAACAGATCATTGCCAGCCAATTTGGACGTTATCGTGATAAAGTGTTTACGTTAAAAGAATATGTTACAGGCAGCCATGGTGATGTCATCGATCCGTTCGGCGGCTCAATTGACATCTATAAACAAACGCGAGATGAGCTTGAAGAGCTTCTTCGGCAGCTGGCAAAACAGCTGAAAAAAGACCGCAGATAAGTTGTCAGAAAATCTGCAAACAGGTCATTTGCAAATCCCGCGTGAAGGAGTAGAATATAGTGAAAAGCACATCATATGGTGTAAATCAAAGAGCGGACAGGCTGCGCGGTCAATAAAGCGGGCGGGCCGCATCACACACGCTGGGAGGAAAAGCAGATGAAAGTAGCCATTGCATCGGATCATGGCGGCGTTCACATTCGAAATGAAATCAAAGAGTTAATGGACGAATTGCAAATTGAATATATAGATATGGGCTGTGACTGCGGCAGCGGCTCTGTCGATTATCCGGATTATGCTTTTCCGGTGGCCGAAAAAGTGGTTAGCGGCGAAGTTGACAGAGGCATTTTAATTTGCGGGACAGGCATCGGCATGAGCATTTCCGCTAATAAAGTAAAAGGGATTCGCTGCGCGCTGGCGCACGATACCTTCAGCGCGAAGGCGACGAGGGAGCATAATGACACAAACATCCTTGCGATGGGTGAACGGGTGATCGGACCTGGTTTGGCTCGGGAAATCGCAAAAATCTGGCTGACTACTGAGTTTACCGGGGGAAGACACCAAACGCGTATTGGAAAAATCTCAGATTATGAAGAGAAAAACCTGTAGGGGTGCTGTTTAATGAATGAGTTGAAACAAACGTGGAAGACGATGCTGTCTGAGTTTCAGGACCAAGCGGAATTGAAACAAGATCAGCTCTTCGTCCTTGGATGCAGCACGAGCGAAGTGGCCGGCAGCCGGATCGGCACATCGGGCAGTGTAGATATCGCTGAAAGCATCTACAGCGGACTTGCTGAGCTCCGGGAAAAAACGGGAATCCATCTGGCGTTTCAATGCTGCGAGCATTTAAACAGAGCGCTTGTCGTCGAAGCAGAAACAGCCAAGCTGTTCAGGCTTCCAACCGTTTCTGCCGTGCCCGTTCCAAAAGCGGGCGGAGCGATGGCGTCTTATGCGTTTAAGCAGATGAAGTCTCCTGTTCTTGTTGAAACCATTCAGGCTGACGCCGGAATTGATATAGGCGATACGTTTATCGGCATGCATCTGAAACCGGTGGCTGTCCCTGTGCGTGTCTCTCAAAACAGCCTCGGTTCAGCTCATGTGACATTGGCGCGTACACGGCCGAAACTAATCGGCGGAGTGCGGGCGGTTTATGAGTGCGAATGAAAGGACTGCATAGCCAGTCTTTTCTTTTATTTTAAGATAGTGAAATAAATTCCGAACTTTAAATTAAATTTAAGTTATTAATATTCGTTTTTACCAATAAAAATTTAGATTTTTTAAAAATAATCTTTTACATCGGCCTTAAAAACCATGTACAATAGTGATGGTAAAAACAAAGAACAGGATACGGATAGGAGAGGATCTCGCTGATGAAACATTTACCTGCGCAAGACGAACAAGTGTTTAACGCCATTAAAAATGAGCGTGAACGCCAACAGACTAAGATCGAATTGATTGCTTCTGAGAACTTTGTAAGTGAAGCAGTTATGGAAGCACAAGGATCTGTTTTGACAAATAAGTACGCAGAAGGATATCCGGGCAAACGCTACTACGGCGGATGCGAGCACGTCGATGTCGTTGAAGATATCGCCCGTGACCGCGCGAAGGAAATCTTTGGAGCGGAGCATGTAAACGTTCAGCCTCATTCAGGCGCACAAGCAAACATGGCAGTGTACTTCACGATTTTGGAGCAAGGCGATACTGTACTTGGGATGAACCTCTCCCACGGCGGCCATTTAACACACGGAAGCCCAGTCAACTTCAGCGGTGTTCAATATAACTTTGTTGAGTACGGCGTAGATAAAGAAACTCAATATATTGATTACGATGACGTGCGTGAAAAAGCCCTCGCTCATAAACCGAAGCTTATCGTAGCAGGAGCAAGTGCGTATCCTCGTACAATCGACTTTAAGAAATTCCGTGAAATTGCTGATGAAGTCGGCGCTTACTTCATGGTGGATATGGCACATATCGCAGGACTTGTTGCGGCAGGCCTTCATCCAAACCCGGTTCCTTACGCTGATTTCGTTACAACAACAACACATAAAACACTTCGCGGTCCTCGAGGCGGTATGATCCTTTGCCGTGAAGAGTTTGGCAAGAAAATTGATAAATCGATCTTCCCTGGAATTCAAGGCGGCCCTCTGATGCACGTTATTGCCGCAAAAGCTGTTTCATTCGGTGAAGTATTGCAGGACGATTTCAAAACATATGCACAAAACGTCATTTCAAACGCGAAACGTCTGGCTGAAGCCTTAACGAAAGAGGGCATCCAGCTCGTTTCAGGCGGAACAGACAACCACCTTATCCTTGTTGATCTTCGTTCGCTCGGACTGACTGGTAAGGTTGCGGAGCATGTACTTGATGAAATCGGTATTACGTCTAACAAAAACGCGATTCCATATGATCCTGAAAAACCTTTCGTAACAAGCGGCATCCGTCTTGGGACAGCTGCTGTAACCAGCCGTGGTTTTGACGGAGACGCATTAGAAGAAGTCGGTGCTATCATTGCGCTTGCATTGAAAAACCACGAAGACGAAGGAAAACTTGAAGAAGCAAGACAGCGTGTAGCTGCTCTGACTGATAAATTTCCTTTATATAAAGAATTAGATTATTAAGATCCTAAAACCCGCTTGGGCTTATGCCCGGCGGGTTTTTTGACGATGTTCTTGAAACTCAATGTCTTTTTTTGTAGAATCAATAGAAGTGTGTAATTGTTGATGGGACAATAAAAAAGGAGCTGAAACACAGTATGGGAAAGGTTTATGTATTTGATCATCCTTTAATTCAGCACAAGCTGACATATATACGGAATGAAAATACAGGTACGAAGGATTTTAGAGAGTTAGTAGATGAAGTGGCTACACTCATGGCATTTGAAATTACCCGCGATCTTCCTCTGGAAGAAGTGGATATCAATACACCGGTTCAGGCTGCGCAGTCGAAAGTCATCTCAGGGAAAAAACTCGGAGTGGTTCCTATCCTCAGAGCAGGATTGGGAATGGTTGACGGCATTTTAAAGCTGATTCCTGCGGCAAAAGTGGGACATGTCGGCCTTTACCGTGATCCAGAAACCTTAAAACCCGTGGAATACTATGTCAAGCTTCCTTCTGATGTGGAAGAGCGTGAATTCATCGTGGTTGACCCGATGCTCGCTACAGGCGGTTCCGCAGTTGAAGCCATTCACAGCCTTAAAAAACGCGGTGCGAAAAATATCCGTTTCATGTGTCTTGTAGCAGCGCCGGAGGGTGTGGAAGAATTGCAGAAGCATCATTCGGACGTTGATATTTACATTGCGGCGCTAGATGAAAAATTAAACGAAAAAGGTTATATTGTTCCAGGTCTCGGAGATGCGGGTGACCGCATGTTTGGAACAAAATAAAAAATGAAATCCCCAAAAGGGGGTTTCATTTTTTATCCAGTTTTTTGCTATTCGGTGAATCTGTATACAATTATAGGTGAAAATGTGAACATTCTGTGGAGACGTAAAGTATAAAAAGTTTTTTAACTTTAAACAGATTGACACATGTTAGGGGCTATTGTATGCTAAACGAGGGTATTATGAGAAGGTTTTCATAGCTTTCATTATAGTCCTCATCCTCAATGTAAATCCTCTTAGAAAACCCGTATTATGAGGATTTATTTAAGCGAATGAAACAGCATCCCTGCAAGGCTTGCGGATGAATGATTTTTTCGAACAGGCCCGTTTTGCCGGTCAAAAAAGGTCTTCTACTAAGGGTTAACCGCTGATTTTTGCCGTATCCAAGCTATACATTATTTTTTCATCAGGAGACAGATAATTGATGGACGATCCCAAGCTTACATTTAGCAGACAACGCAAATATTTATTGTTCATTTTGGCAGTGTATGTACTGGGTTATGGTTTAACAGCGTATAAAACCGTTTTTTTAGGCCTTATTCTGGGAACTGTTTTCAGTTTGTTTAATTTTTTACTGCTCGTCAGAAGAATGAATGCTTTTGACAGAGCTGTTGAGAAAGGAAAGTCCATACGATCTCTCGGGAGCGCAGCGCGGTGGTGCAATGCGATTCTTGCTGTGGCTGTTGCCTATAAAAATCCCGAATACTTTCATATGGCAAGTACAGTTATTGGATTAATGACAATATACCCTGTCATTATGATAGATTCCTTTATCCAGCTTAAACGTTCATCAATGGAAGAGAGGTGAAAACCCTTTGAATCATGGTTACAGAACTATAGAATTTCTAGGTCTTACTTTTAATCTGACAAACATTCTGATGATTACTGTGGCGAGTGTGATTGTTTTATTGATTGCTATATTGACGACAAGAACGCTTTCGATCCGTCCCGGAAAAGCCCAGAACTTTATGGAATGGATTGTTGATTTCGTACGCAATATTATTGGCAGTACAATGGATTTAAAAACAGGGGCTAACTTCTTGGCACTTGGTGTCACATTGCTGATGTACATATTTGTGTCGAATATGCTGGGGCTGCCGTTCTCTATTACAATCGGACATGAGCTCTGGTGGAAGTCTCCGACAGCCGATCCTGCCATTACATTAACGCTAGCCGTGATGGTTGTTGCTTTAACCCACTACTATGGTGTGAAGATGAAAGGGCTCAAGGAATATTCCAAAGACTATTTAAGACCTGTTCCATTCATGCTCCCGATGAAAATCATCGAAGAGTTTGCGAATACGCTGACTCTAGGTTTACGGCTGTATGGTAACATCTTCGCCGGTGAGATTCTTCTCGGCCTGCTTGCGGGATTAGCGACAAGCCACTATTCGCAAAGCGTGGCTCTCGGTCTTGTCGGTACAATCGGTGCCATTCTGCCGATGCTGGCATGGCAAGCATTCAGTTTATTTATTGGTGCCATCCAGGCATTTATTTTTACAATGCTGACGATGGTGTACATGTCTCATAAAATCAGTCATGATCATTAAAACATTATATCCAAACGGATAACATTTTAAAGGAGGAACTTTTTCATGAATTTAATAGCAGCTGCGATTGCAATTGGTTTAGGCGCACTTGGTGCAGGTATTGGTAACGGTTTGATTGTTTCACGTACGGTAGAGGGGATTGCCCGTCAGCCGGAAGCAGGTAAAGAACTGAGAACTCTTATGTTCATGGGTATCGCATTAGTTGAAGCCCTTCCTATTATCGCTGTCGTTATCGCATTCTTAGCGTTCTTTGGCTAAGCATAAAAGCCTTATATGAACTAAAAATGGCGAAGATCATTCCAAGAGAACCTTCGCCATTGCTTTATGTCTGATAAGCATCCCGCCTTGCCGGCTGAAAAGAGACAAGTGCGGCTGCTGGATCAGCAAAGAAAAACCTGCAGAAGGGAGTTGCCGTAGTAGATGTCTCAATTACCACTTGAACTAGGATTGTCGTTTAACGGCGGAGATATCCTGTTCCAACTGTTAGCTATGTTAATCTTATTAGCGCTTCTGAAGAAATACGCTTTAGGGCCGCTATTAAACATAATGAAACAGCGTGAAGACCACATCGCTGGAGAAATTACGTCTGCTGAAGAAAAAAATAAAGAAGCGCAGCAGCTTATTGAAGAGCAGCGCGTTCTTTTAAAAGAAGCAAGACAGGAATCCCAAACTCTTATCGAAAACGCAAAGAAACTGGGAGAGAAGCAAAAAGAAGAGATTATTCAGGCTGCACGTGCAGAATCTGAACGTCTGAAAGAAGCAGCAAGAACTGAAATCGTGAAGGAAAAAGAACAGGCGGTTTCTGCTCTCCGTGAGCAAGTAGCGTCTCTTTCTGTCATGATTGCGTCGAAAGTGATCGAAAAAGAACTGGATGAACAAGCGCAAGAGAAATTGATCCAGGACTATCTTAAAGAGGTAGGAGAAAGCCGATGAGTGGATCAGCTGTCTCTAAACGATATGCATCAGCTCTTTTTGATATAGCCAATGAGTCCGCTCAGCTGAATCAAGTAGAAGAAGAGCTAACTGTTGTAAAACAAGTATTTCAAAATGAAAAAGCGCTTAATGATGTGTTGAACCATCCGAAGATGCCGGCTGCGAAGAAAAAAGAGCTGATCCAAAATGCATTTGGCTCTTTGTCACAGTCCGTGCTTAATACGATTTTTCTTTTGATTGACCGCCATCGTGCCGCGATTGTGCTTGAGCTCACAGATGAGTTTATCAAACTCGCAAATGAGGCCCGTCAAACAGAAGACGCAATCGTATATTCAGTGAAACCGCTGACGGATGCTGAAATGTTACCATTATCACAAGTGTTTGCAAAAAAGGCCGGAGTCGCTTCACTGAGAATCAGAAATGAAGTGCAGACGGATTTAATAGGCGGCATTAAAGTCCGCATTGGAAACCGGATTTATGACGGCAGCGTAAGCGGGAAGCTTCAGCGCATTGAACGTCAATTAGCCGGGGAAAATCGATAGAAGGGGTGAAACCTAAGTGAGCATCAAAGCTGAAGAGATTAGCACGCTGATAAAACAGCAAATACAAAATTATCAATCTGATATTGAAGTTCAAGACGTAGGTACAGTCATCCAAGTCGGTGACGGTATTGCACGTGTGCACGGCCTTGACAACTGTATGGCCGGTGAACTTGTCGAATTTTCAAACGGTGTTTTGGGTATGGCTCAAAACCTTGAGGAATCAAACGTAGGTATCGTCATCTTAGGACCTTTCAGTGAGATCCGTGAGGGAGACGAAGTAAAAAGAACAGGCCGCATCATGGAGGTTCCTGTTGGTGAAGAGTTAATCGGCCGTATTGTAAACCCGCTAGGCCAGCCGGTTGACGGACTAGGCCCGATTCTGACAAGCAAAACTCGTCCGATCGAAAGCCCTGCACCAGGCGTTATGGACCGTAAATCAGTTCATGAACCGCTTCAAACCGGTATCAAAGCGATCGATGCACTGATTCCAATCGGCCGCGGCCAGCGTGAGCTGATCATCGGTGACCGTCAAACAGGTAAAACATCTGTTGCGATCGATGCGATTCTGAACCAAAAAGACCAAGACATGATCTGCGTATATGTTGCGATCGGCCAAAAAGAATCAACAGTCCGCGGCGTAGTAGAAACATTGCGTAAACACGGCGCGCTTGATTATACAATTGTTGTAACGGCGTCTGCGTCACAGCCGGCACCGCTTCTGTACCTGGCACCGTATGCTGGGGTTACAATGGCAGAAGAATTTATGTACAGCGGCAAGCACGTTCTTGTTGTATACGATGATCTTTCTAAACAAGCTGCCGCTTACCGTGAGCTGTCCTTGCTTCTTCGCCGTCCGCCAGGCCGTGAAGCGTTCCCTGGGGATGTATTCTATCTTCATTCCCGTCTGCTTGAGCGTGCAGCAAAGCTTAGCGACGCGAAAGGCGCAGGATCAATTACAGCTCTGCCGTTCGTAGAAACACAAGCCGGAGATATCTCTGCTTATATTCCGACGAACGTCATTTCCATCACCGACGGACAGATCTTCCTGCAATCTGATTTGTTCTTCTCAGGCGTACGTCCAGCGATCAACGCCGGATTGTCTGTATCCCGTGTCGGCGGCTCAGCGCAAATCAAAGCGATGAAAAAAGTATCAGGTACTTTGCGTCTTGACCTTGCGTCATACCGTGAGCTGGAAGCATTCGCTCAATTCGGTTCTGACCTCGACCAAGCGACTCAGGCAAAACTGAACCGCGGTGCGCGTACAGTTGAAGTGCTGAAGCAGGATCTGAACAAGCCGCTTCCGGTTGAAAAGCAAGTAGCCATTCTTTATGCGCTGACAAAAGGATATCTCGATGATATTCCTGTGGCGGATATCAGACGTTTTGAAGAAGAGTACTACATGTACCTTGACCAAAACCATAAAGACCTGCTTGACGGAATTGCGAAAACAGGAAACCTTCCTGCTGATGAAGACTTCAAAGCTGCAATCGAAGGCTTCAAACGCACATTTGCACCAAGCAACTAACTCGAATGCTGATGAGAGAAAAAGGTTCTCTTTTTCTCTCTTTTTACGCAGATGAAGAGAAAAGGTGGTGAAATCTTTGGCCTCATTACGCGATATTAAGTCAAGGATCACGTCAACGAAAAAAACAAGTCAGATTACAAAAGCCATGCAGATGGTATCTGCGGCTAAGCTGAATCGTGCTGAAAACAATGCAAAATCATTTGTGCCATATATGGATAAAATCCAAGAGGTTGTGTCAAACGTCGGAAGAGTTTCCGGCAACGTGAAGCACCCGATGCTTCTCAGCAGAGAAGTGAAAAAAACGGCATACCTTGTCATTACGTCTGACCGCGGTCTTGCCGGCGCTTTTAACAGTTCGGTTTTACGGAGTGCTTATCAGGCCATGCAAGAACGTCATCAGTCTAAGGATGAGTATGCGGTGATTGCCATCGGAAGAGTGGGCCGTGATTTCTTTAAGAAACGGGAGATTCCGATCATTTCCGAGTTAACAGGACTTGGGGATGAAGTAACGTTTACAGAAATTAAAGATCTTGCCCGTCAAACGATCCAAATGTTTATAGACGGTGCGTTTGATGAATTGCACCTTGTTTATAACCATTTTGTCAGCGCCATTACTCAAGAAGTAACGGAGAAAAAACTTCTGCCGTTATCTGATTTGGGCAGCGGCGGCGGAAAAAGAACGGCGTCTTATGAATTTGAACCATCTGAAGAGGAGGTTCTGGAGGTTTTGCTTCCTCAATATGCAGAAAGCTTAATCTTCGGTGCGCTTCTTGACAGTAAAGCAAGTGAGCACGCTGCAAGAATGACGGCGATGAAAAATGCGACAGACAACGCGAAGGAACTTATCGATTCACTTTCGCTTTCTTACAACCGCGCTCGCCAAGCAGCCATCACACAAGAAATTACGGAAATTGTCGGCGGAGCAGCCGCTTTAGAATAGAAAGATTTTGTCAGGAGGGATAGCGATGAAGAAAGGACGCGTTAGCCAGGTATTAGGACCGGTCGTCGACGTGCGTTTTGAAGACGGTCACTTGCCTGAAATTTATAATGCGATTAAAATTTCACAGCCAGCTGCAAGTGAAAACGAAGTAGGTATTGATTTAACGCTTGAGGTCGCTCTTCATTTAGGTGATGATACAGTCCGTACAATCGCAATGGCATCTACGGATGGTGTTCAGCGCGGTATGGAAGCTGTAGATACAGGAGCGCCAATCTCAGTACCGGTTGGTGATGTAACACTTGGACGTGTATTTAACGTTCTCGGAGAAAATATTGATTTGAATGAGCCGGTTCCTGCGGATGCGAAAAAGGATCCGATTCACAGACAGGCGCCTTCATTCGATCAGCTTTCAACAGAAGTTGAAATTCTTGAAACAGGTATTAAAGTTGTTGATTTGCTTGCTCCTTACATTAAGGGTGGTAAAATCGGATTGTTCGGTGGTGCCGGTGTAGGTAAAACCGTATTAATCCAGGAATTAATCAACAACATCGCGCAAGAGCACGGCGGTATCTCTGTATTCGCCGGCGTAGGAGAGCGTACTCGTGAAGGAAACGACCTTTTCTACGAAATGAGTGACTCTGGCGTAATCAACAAAACAGCCATGGTATTCGGACAAATGAACGAGCCGCCGGGCGCACGTATGCGTGTTGCTTTGACAGGCCTTACAATGGCTGAGCACTTCCGTGATGTACAAGGACAGGACGTACTGTTCTTTATCGATAACATTTTCCGTTTCACACAAGCGGGTTCAGAGGTTTCAGCCCTTCTTGGCCGTATGCCTTCAGCGGTTGGTTATCAGCCGACGCTTGCAACTGAGATGGGTCAGCTCCAAGAGCGTATCACGTCTACGAACGTTGGATCAGTTACATCTATCCAGGCGATCTACGTGCCTGCCGATGACTACACTGACCCGGCGCCGGCGACAACGTTCGCTCACTTGGATGCGACAACAAACCTTGAGCGTAAATTAACTGAAATGGGTATTTACCCTGCGGTTGATCCGTTGGCATCTACATCACGCGCCCTTGCTCCTGAAATTGTCGGAGAAGAGCATTATGCGGTTGCGCGTGAAGTACAGTCAACGCTTCAGCGTTACAAAGAGCTTCAAGATATCATTGCGATTCTCGGTATGGATGAATTAGGCGAGGAAGACAAACTTGTCGTTCACCGCGCACGCCGTATCCAGTTCTTCCTTTCTCAGAACTTCCACGTGGCTGAACAGTTCACTGGACAAAAAGGTTCTTACGTGCCTGTAAAAGAGACGGTACAAGGCTTCAAAGAAATCTTAGCCGGTAAATATGACCATCTTCCAGAAGATGCGTTCCGTCTTGTAGGCCGTATCGAAGAAGTTGTTGAGAAAGCAAAAGAAATGGGTGTAGAAGTTTAATCTGGTCCTAGGAGGGTAAAAGCATGAAGACCGTTAAAGTCAATATCGTTACTCCCGACGGCCCAGTATACGATGCGGATATCGAAATGGTGAGTGTGAGAGCCGAAAGCGGCGATCTCGGTATTTTGCCAGGCCATATTCCAACCGTGGCTCCTCTTAAAATCGGCGCTGTCCGTCTGAAAAAAGACGGGCAGACTGAAATGGTTGCCGTCAGCGGCGGTTTTGTAGAAGTCCGTCCTGATCAGGTCACCATCCTTGCCCAGGCTGCCGAGACAGCGGAAGGCATCGATAAAGAGCGCGCTGAAGCTGCACGCCAGCGGGCGCAGGAGCGTTTGAATTCTCAATCAGATGATACTGACATTCGTCGGGCTGAGCTTGCGTTACAGCGGGCTTTGAACAGATTGGATGTAGCAGGGAAATAAGAAAAAATCCTTCTCTTTATGAGAAGGATTTTTTTATGAACGAACAAGAGAATCAAACAGCGACAGCAGCGGGCGATCCTCTTCTTGGCGAAGGTATAAACCATCACAGGCATTCATTGTATGCCACGATTTGCGATGTCTTCTAAAGCCAAGTGTATAAGCGCCGTCTTTATAGGGATAAGGTTTTACAACCCATTCAGCATCTTCATGGCGGGCAATCACGCAATCTATAAGATAAACACTGATCATTTTCTCGAATTCTTCAATAGGAAGATTCCAATCAGCAAGCAAAAGCTCTTGTATACTTTGAAAATAAAGGTTTTCAAGCTCTTCAAGGCTTTCTCTCGTATAGGTAAGAGAAATGTTAAAAAACTGACACAATTCATTCAGTTCTTCAATCTGTGACTGTCTATAATCATAATAGAATGCAATTGCTTCCCATTCCTGATCAAAAATTGGCAGGTCCTCACCATATTGCTTTTCAGGCTGAAAAAAAGAATGATTCACATTTGCCAGCTCCTTTCCAATAAAGTATACCATGTAAAAGAATCGCACTTTAAGCGGGGATTAGCCCTAGATTTGGCTGATTATTCCGTTCTGTATAAAATGTATCATCTTTATCTGTGCTTCTTATATAATAAGAAAGGGTATAAACGCAGAGAAAGGAGTGTAATAGATGAGTGTATTGGGACAGCAGGCTGCAATCGGCATTGTCGTTCACCTGATTTTTATAGCAGTGACTTGGTGGGCGTTGCAAGCCGTCAATATAGATCCGTTAATCAAAAAAGGCAAAGTCGTGCAGGCTAGACTCCTGATGATTTTGCTGACAATCGCCATTGGAACGGCCGTTGCCAATTTCTTTTTAGATTATCTCAATTATTCACAGCAGCTTCCCTATCTATTTTAATAGGTTTTGAACATTATCATTAAATGGTTGGGAGAAGCGGGTTGAAGCGAATAGCTCGAGTTTTGACGAAGATTTTTACGTATGGCGCCTCTTGCCTCCGGTAAAACTGGGGATAAGGGGGAGAGATGAACATGAAGAAAAAACAAGTAAGCCACGCTATTATCATTTCCGTCATGTTAAGCTTCGTCATTGCTGTTTTCCATACCATTCACGCGAGTGAATTAACGCCGTTAGCACAGATGGCAGAGGGGATGGAACGCCAAGATGTGTCAATAGATAAGTGGACATTGCATGCAAAACAAAACATGTCACTGACCGAAAAAGAATTTTATCAAAAAGTGCAACGTTTAAAATCAGAGTATCGTCAATATGATTGGGTGATTGCACGGGAAGATAAAATGATAAAGGCAATTGGCACATATACTGACAAAAAAAATCGTACTTCTTTTAGACTGCAGCTTGTCACAACCCTCAAAAAACACAATCCAACTTCGTATTTATTATATGAGCAAATGAGTCTAGAGACACCGGATAGCTGGAATGATACATATGAACAGTTTGAACGGGAGACACTTGGGATATTCCAAGAAAAAGTAGTTATTTTTACTTGTCTAAATGGTCACTTAGATGATAATATGAATATTGTTTTGCAAAAAAAAGCAAATCAGTTATTAAATGAATTTCAAGCAAGATCAGTAGAACATGTAGTTGAGCCAAATTTCGTTTCTATTTCTGCGTTTACAGATGAGTGGGAAGAGTACATTATGACCTCGAAACATAAAATGAATTTGCAAATTGCACTTAGAAGTGCAGAAATGGGCGGAAAACATACCGTTACGGTTGGCACACCAATCGTTACGACTGAATATTAATATAGAGAATTTAGGGACGCGGAGGGGAATACCTTGGAAAAAATCATCGTCCGCGGCGGTCAGAAGTTAAACGGCACAGTCAAAGTTGAAGGCGCTAAAAATGCCGTTTTACCTGTTATCGCTGCATCTTTATTAGCAAGTGAAGAAAAAAGCGTAATTTGTGATGTACCTACGCTCTCCGATGTATATACAATTAACGAAGTGTTGCGTCATTTAGGAGCAGATGTGCATTTTGAAAATAATGAAGTGACTGTAAATGCTTCATACGCTTTGCAAACTGAAGCACCTTTTGAATATGTTCGTAAAATGCGTGCGTCTGTGCTTGTCATGGGGCCGCTTCTTGCGCGTACAGGTCATGCAAGAGTTGCACTTCCGGGCGGATGCGCAATTGGTTCCAGACCGATTGATCAGCATTTAAAAGGTTTTGAAGCAATGGGCGCAGAAATCAAAGTTGGTAATGGCTTCATTGAAGCTGAAGTAAAAGGCCGACTGCAAGGCGCAAAAATTTATCTGGACTTCCCAAGTGTAGGAGCTACAGAGAACCTGATTATGGCAGCCGCTCTAGCTGAAGGAACAACAACGCTGGAAAACGTGGCAAAAGAACCCGAAATCGTTGATTTAGCAAACTATATCAACGGCATGGGCGGAAAAATCCGCGGAGCTGGCACCGGCACCATCAAAATTGAAGGAGTCGAAAAGCTTCACGGCGTAAAACACCATATTATTCCTGACCGCATTGAAGCGGGCACATTTATGGTTGCTGCTGCAATCACTGAAGGAAACGTATTAGTAAAAGGAGCCGTTCCTGAACACCTCACCTCTTTAATTGCAAAAATGGAAGAGATGGGTGTAACAATTAAGGATGAAGGTGAAGGTCTGCGTGTCATCGGCCCGAAAGAACTTAAACCGATTGACATCAAAACAATGCCTCACCCGGGCTTCCCGACTGATATGCAGTCACAAATGATGGCGCTTCTGCTTCGTGCAAGCGGCACAAGCATGATTACAGAAACCGTTTTTGAAAACCGTTTTATGCATGCGGAAGAATTCCGCCGTATGAATGGTGATATCAAGATTGAAGGACGTTCTGTCATCATTAACGGTCCTGTACAGCTTCAGGGAGCTGAAGTTGCAGCGACTGATTTGCGTGCAGGTGCAGCGCTGATTCTTGCGGGGTTAGTGGCTGAAGGTCACACACGTGTTACTGAATTGAAGCACTTAGACCGCGGTTACGTTGATTTCCATCAGAAGCTTGCCGCTCTGGGCGCAGACATCGAACGTGTAAATGATGAGTCTGCTTCTGAGCAAGAGAATAAAGAAGTCGTTTCTGACTTAAATGCATAAACTTACTTGAAAATCAGTATGTCACTCTGGCATACTGGTTTTTTATTTTTTGTGTATTATCATCATTATGCGCAAAATAGCAAAAAAGAATACGTAAATGACAAATAAAGTTTCTGTCCAAAACGAGAGTCATATTAGCTTGTCCCTGCCCATAGACTAGACTAGAGTCGAATCCCGAGCAGGAGGCAGCTGAATATGAAACAATTCGCAATCACACTATCCGTACTATGTGCATTGATTCTCTTGGTTCCCACACTCTTGGTTATACCATTCCAGCATAATAAGGAAGCGGGGGCCAGCGTAGAATCAGAAAAGACAGCAGTCAGCACGAAACCAGCATCGAAAGGAGCAGAAACATTGAAAGCATCACCTGTTTCTATTCCCGTCTATCGAACCGCAAATCAATCCGTAGAAAACATTCCGCTTGAAGAGTATGTGATTGGAGTCGTCGCCTCCGAAATGCCGGCAACCTTTAAACCTGAAGCACTGAAAGCCCAGGCGCTTGCCGCCAGAACATTTATTGTCAGACTGATGGTGTCAAATTCAGCGGTAGAAGCTCCTAAAGGCTCACTGGTGGATGATACACAGATGTTCCAGGTGTATAAAAGCAAAGCGGAGCTGAAAAAACAGTGGGGCACAAGCTATGAGACAAAACTGAAGAAAATCACAGATGCGGTAACCAGTACGCAAGGCAAAATCTTAACGTACAACAACCAGCCGATTGAAGCATCCTTTTTCTCCACAAGCAACGGCTACACAGAGAATGCAGAAGCTTATTGGACAAGTGCTATCCCATATTTAAAAAGCGTCAAAAGCCCATGGGATAAAAAGTCTCCGAAATATAAGGCAACGAAAACCTTTACAGCGGCAGAATTTCAGCAAAAGCTTGGCGTCAAGCTGGATGGATCTAGCGCAGTAGGGAAGATTACCGGCGAGACACCGGGCCACCAGGTCGCAACTGCCGTCATTAACGGCAAGACGCTGAAAGGAAGAGACATACGTGAAAAGCTGGGTCTCAACTCCGCCGATTTTGAATGGAAGCGAAATGGAGACACAATTACAGTCACGACGAGAGGATTTGGCCACGGTGTGGGGATGAGCCAATACGGAGCGAATTTTATGGCCAAAGAAGGCAAAACGGTTGATGACATTGTAAAGTACTATTACCAAGGCACACAAATTTCTGAGGCAGATGCGTTTTTGAATAAATATATGGCGAAAAAGTAGAAAAAGGCGCTCTTTGGGCGTCTTTTTCTGTTCTTGAATGTCATTTATCTAAGAGCAGCTGCAACGGTTTAGAGGAGCTTCTGACCGTCTTTAAGGATCAGTCCTTTTTTCCTGATTTCAGGCTTTGAGATTGTGGTAAAGTCATCCACATTTGTCGACAGACTTCGACAGACTCATATAACGAAAGCCGAAAGGCGGACAATCTTCTCTTTTCATAGGGGCGTTAGGTGGAAATCACTAATAAAAACATAGGTTTCTATGCAAAAGTAAACAACAGCAATGGGGAAGCCCGCCCTATTTATTTCTCGGTTTTTGTTGATTACGATAGATTATGTTCAGCGTTGAACATCTGCACGCAGAAACAAATTGGTAAAGGGGTACGAACATGAAGAAAAGACTTTCACTGATCATGATGACAGGATTGCTTTTTGGATTAACTTCACCTGCTTTTGCAGCTGAAAAGACAGAAACGGAGGCTAAAGCGCCGGCGAACGTGGCGGTCTTGCTTGATGCCAGCGGAAGTATGGCGAAAAGAATAGATGGTGTATCTAAATTTAATTCAGCCAAAAAAGAAATTTCAAAGTTTGCGAGCTCACTGCCAGAAGGAACTCAGGTGAAAATGAGCGTGTTTGGCTCTGAAGGAAACAATAAAAATTCCGGAAAAGTTCAGTCATGTGAAGCCATTCGCAACGTATACGGCTTCCAAAGCTTTAACGAGCAAAGTTTCCTCAATTCTCTCAATACAATTGGGCCGACTGGCTGGACGCCAATTGCCAAAGCGCTGAACGAGGCGAAATCTTCTTTTGACCAGCTTGATGCAAAAGGGGAAAAAGTGGTGTATCTGTTGACAGACGGTGAGGAAACGTGCGGAGGAAACCCGATTAAAACAGCAAAGGAACTGCAAAAAGAGAATATCACTGTTAATGTGATCGGCTTTGATTATAAAGAGGGATACAAAGGCCAGCTGAACGCAATTGCGAAAGTAGGCGGCGGTGAATACTTCCCGGCTTATACCCAAAAAGATGTTGAGAAAATTTTCACTCAGCAATCACTAATGTTATCTAAATAAGAAAAAAGAGGCTGGTGATGGTCAGCCTCTTTTTGTATGTAACAAAAACTTCAAAACTAATTAGCTGTCTGCCTGTAGCATAGTAGCAGATTTCCGTTTTTCTGTCATAATCAAGGCGAAAAAAGAATGAATGATCACACAATCTGTTTATGCTTTCTGGGCGGAAATGGCTAAAAATGAACGGCATTTCAAGCGATTTTGGACAGATCGTGAAAGCAGCATAAAAGGCAGCATGTCCTATATCTTTTTGCATTTTCGTATTCTAGCATAAAGAAGAATCCAACATATAGTTGGAAAATACGAAAAATAAAGGAAGTAATCATATGAAAAAATTGCTGGCTGCCGGTATCATTGGATTGTTGACTGTTTCCATTGCCTCCCCGTCTTTTGCCGCTGAGAAACAGGCTGATTCAAATGTAGCTGTTTTGTTTGACGGAAGCGGAAGCATGGTTCAAAAAACAGGAGGAGAGCGCAAAATAGACATTGCCAAAAAATCAGTAAAATCTTTTGCCGAACTCCTTCCGAAGGATACAAATCTTATGCTTCGCGTTTTCGGGCATGCAGGGAACAATAAACTGTCCGGTAAAGCCCTTTCGTGCAGTACGACGGAAACCATTTACGGCCTTCATCCATATGAAGGGTCTCTGTTTGACAATTCATTGAGTGAGCTCAAGCCGACTGGATGGACACCGATTGCCAAAGCACTTGCAGACACAAGAAAAGAATTTGAAGCATTTGACGCAGACGGGAAAAACGTGGTGTATTTAATCACTGACGGTGAAGAAACGTGCGGCGGAGACCCTGCGGCAGAAATCGAAAAGCTCCGTGCATCAAATGTGGATACGATTGTAAACATCATTGGCTTCAACTTTGATGTCAAGGGTAATGAAGAGATGAAACAAGCAGCTGTCGCTGGCGGCGGAGAATATATTTCAGCGAACAGTGCGGATGAGTTCGAACAGGCTTGGGAAAAAGAAGCACAAAAATTTACTGAGTAAGGAACCTAAAGATCAGGCGCTCCCCCAGGCGCCTTTTTTTATTGGTTTAAAAACAATTTGGGCGGGAATGATACCCTAAAAAGGGGTTGAACATATGAAATTATTCGGAATGATTTTTCTTATAGCCACCGTTGCATTCATATTGCTTGGTGTTCTTCTAAAACTGGCAGCCTTCTTTTTTGTCAGCATTCTCACCTTGATCGCAGCTATTGTGCTGTTTACGGTTCTGAAAAAGAATCAGCATAATCAAACATAGAGTCCTTTATATAGAGGGCTCTCAGCGTGTCGACAAACCCCGCGTTCGTTGTCAATGCACATTGGTAAAAGGAACGGCGGCTAAATGCTTAGGCGCCCTGCCTAAACACCGCCGTCATCACATCCTGTGAAAGCCCTTTATATAGAGGGCTCTTTTTGTGTCTCAGAATTCGACAAAATCCGAGGAGTGTGAAAAAATATAAAGGCAGGAACATTGCGGAGGGGAAGAGACATTGAACGATAAAGTAACTGCGGTCAGGGATGTATGGCGCTATGAACAAGGGGAAATAAGCAAAGTAGAAGACCGGATGGTGACGGAATTCCCTTTGACAGTGATACTGAATGGCAGTGAATTTGTGACGCTCGTTTGTACGCCTGAGCATATCGAAGAGCTTGTCATCGGATTTCTCGCATCAGAGGGTGTTATACGATTTCAAAAAGAAATTAAAAGGTTTACAATAGATGAAAGTCTCGGTTTTGTATATGTCGACCTCGTTCACCCTGAGACATTGGATCAAAAGGATTATACGAAACGGGTGATCGGCTCATGCTGCGGAAAGGGCCGTCATTTTTATTTTCAGCAGGATGTCAAAACAGCCAAGACGGCTGTCAGCCAAATCAAGATATCGCCTGAGGCATGTTTGGCGCTTATGAAAGACATGCAGCAAGGGAGCGGGACGTTTCAGGATACGGGAGGCGTCCATAATGCGGCGCTTTGCGACACAGAGAAGCTTCTGTTGATGCGCACCGATATCGGTCGGCACAACGCACTTGATAAACTATACGGACACTGCCTTCTAAACGGGATGTCCGTACGTGACAAACTGATTGTGTTCAGCGGCAGAATCTCATCAGAGGTCCTGTTAAAAGCGGCCAAAATCGGCGTGTCGATTGTCATTTCCAAATCGGCCCCGACGGAGCTTGCGGTTCAAATGGCTGAAGAATTGAATATCACAGCGATTGGATTTGTCAGAAACGGATCATTTAATGTATATACACACCCTGAGAGAATCAGGGGATAGGAAGGGGCTGTAGCTATGATTACAGAGTCGCGTCAGATGTTGGATAAAAGAAACAGACCGCTGAGAGACCTTCGCATTTCTGTTACAGACCGCTGCAACTTCCGATGCACGTACTGTATGCCCGCCGAATTATTCGGCCCGGATTATCCTTTTTTAAAGAAAGAGGAGCTGCTTTCATTTGAGGAGCTGGAACGGCTTGCGACATTGTTTGTCACAAGATTTGGCGTTGAAAAAATCCGCCTGACCGGCGGAGAGCCCCTCATGAGAAAGGATATGCCGGAATTAATCAAAAAACTGGCCCGCATACCGGGTATTCGTGACATCGCGATGACGACAAACGGATCACTGCTGCCTGTTTATGCTAAGAGGCTCAAGGAGGCTGGGCTGAAAAGGGTTACGATCAGCCTTGATTCTTTAGAAGACGAGCGTTTTAAGAAGATAAACGGGCGCGGTGTTTCTGTCAGCAAGGTGCTGGAAGGCATTGAAGCGGCGAAGCAAGCGGGGCTCGGTGTTAAAATCAATATGGTCGTTCAAAAGGGCGTCAATGAAAAAGATATACTGCCTATGGCCCGTTATTTTAAAGAAAAAGGGCATATCCTGAGATTCATTGAATTTATGGACGTAGGCAACACCAACCAATGGGAAAAGAAAGACGTCATGACAAAGGCGGAAATCATAGATTTGATCAATAAACACATGCCGGTTGAGCCGATAGCGCCTAATTATATAGGCGAAGTGGCTTCCAGATTCCGCTACTTGGACGGCTCCGGAGAAATTGGCGTCATATCATCTGTATCTGATGCATTCTGCGGATCTTGCAACAGAGCCCGTCTTTCTGCGAGAGGAGAGCTGTTTACCTGCTTATTCGCTTCAAGCGGATTTGACCTCAGAGCTCCGGTTCGCCAGGAATTAAGTGATGACGAACTATCAGAAATGATCGGGACAGTATGGAAAAATCGGATCGATCAGTATTCAGTCGATCGTACGCTATCAAAAGCATCTGGCAAAAAGAAAGTGGAAATGTCTTATATTGGCGGTTAATTTGAAGTCAAAAGCTTATCGGCACTGTCCGGTAAGCTTTTTTATTAGAATCCGAGTGCAAAAAATACGTAGAAAAACCGAAATATATAAGGATAGGCATAAAGAAGGAATCATTGTAAGAAAATTTAATTCCAAAGCCATACATTATGATAAAATATAACCAATTAGAAAATAGAAAGGGTTGGAGGGGCATGGCCGCGTACGAGATCCCGTCATCTCAAGTAGGAGTGAAAATCAATAAGTGGTATAAGCACATTTTAGCATTTCAAGTGGCTGATGCCGTAAAGCTGAAAGAAGAAATTGATCTAGATATCGAACAGATGGAAGAGGATCAGCTGCTTCTCCTGTATTATCAGCTGATCAGCTACCGGCACCAAATTATGCTGGATTATGTAAAGCCTGACCTGCACGAGGAATCTCAGCTTCAATATCGTGAATTGATCAAAACGCTGGAAAGCAATCAGGACAGCATCTCCGGATTATCTGAGTATTATTTTCACTTGTTTAGAGGAATGTACGAATTTGAACAGAACAATTACATCTCGGCTATATCCTTTTATCGGAAAGCTGAGAAGATGCTTGCGTTTGTAGAAGATGAAATTGAAAGAGCGGAATTTCATTTTAAAGTGGCGGAAGTCTTTTATATTATGAAGCAGACGCACTTTTCCATGAACCATGCCGTACAGGCGCTGGAGACGTATAAGGCTCACGATTTTTACAGAGTCAGAAGAATTCAATGCCATTTCGTCATATCAGGAAACTACATTGACTACAGAAATTATGAAAAAGCGCTTGAACATTTAGATGACGCGTATCGCCTTGCTTTATTGGAAGGACAGCCCCGTTTGATCGGATCAGCCCTTTATAATATTGGTAATTGCTATGATGACAAGGGGGAGCTGGATCAGGCCGCCGAATACTTTGAAAAAGCGCTTCCTGTCTTCGAGGATTATCAGCTGGAACAGCTTCCAAAAGCGCTCTTCAGCCTGACTCGCGTTCTTTTCAAAAAACAAGATAGCGAAGCCGCGATACGGTACTATGAAAAAGGGATTGCCATTGCCCAAAAACGAAACGACTTCTTCAGTCTGGCAAAATATAAATTTCTGCAGGCATTATATGTGGAATCTGTCAATTTGAATATGATTCAAGAAGTATTTGATTATATGGAAGAAAAGGGCCTGTATGTATATATTGAAGAATTTGCTTTAGATGCTGCCTCTTATTTCAGTCATCGCGAACAATATAAAGAAGCGGTGTATTTTTATGAAAAAGCGGTCAGCATGAGAGAGATGATTCAAAGGAACGATTGTTTATATGAAGTATGAGACAAAACCATCTGCTGGCAGATGGTTTTTTTTTATGCAAAAAAAGGGGAGCATCGGAACGTTTATTTCCGGGGAGAACAGGAAAAATCGCTACAGCACTGTTTTTTGAACAAAAGCCGTTTTGGGATGCAGATCTGCACGTGAGGGGGAATTCAATGTTTGGTTTTAATGATATGGTGAAGTTTCTGTGGTCTTTCCTCATTGTTCTGCCGCTTGTACAGATTATACATGTTTCAGGGCACAGCTTTATGGCTTTTATTTTTGGCGGAAAGGGATCGTTGGATATAGGCATGGGAAAAACGCTGCTTAAAATTGGACCCATACGGTTCAGAACGATTTATTTTATCGATTCTTTTTGCCGGTACGGGGAGTTGAAAATTGACAATCGATTCTCAAATGCACTCGTGTATGCAGGGGGCTGCTTGTTTAACCTCATCACGATTTTTGCAATCAATCTGCTGATTATACACAGTGTATTAAAGCCGAATGTGTTTTTCTATCAGTTTGTCTATTTTTCTACGTATTATGTGTTTTTTGCCCTGCTGCCGGTCCGATATTCGGAGAAAAAGTCATCAGACGGGCTGGCGATATACAAGGTGCTCCGTTACGGAGAGCGCTACGAAATCGATAAATAACATTAGAATGTTTATTGCCTCTCAGATCGGGAAGTTAACAAGTACACACATAATTGAGAGGGGAGAATTAACATGGGTAACGATAGTGTAAAAGACAAAATGAAGGGCGGCTTCAATAAAGCCAAAGGAGAAGTGAAGGATAAAGTCGGAAATATGGCTGACAGAACGGACATGCAGGCTGAAGGCAAAAAAGATAAGGCAAAAGGCGAAATCCAAAAGGATATCGGGAAAGCCAAGGATAAATTTTCAGATAAAGATTAATCGTACGGAAGAGGCAGGAAACGAAATGTTTCTTGTCTTTTTTTTTCGCTTTTTCTGATGTGAATAAATATAACAAAAAAAGAAGCTGATTTGGTCAAGGTAACTAAATTTTTTAAATATTCTTTGAATTAATAGGCCTCTTCTATATAATGATGACATAAGTTGTAAACTTTTATAACATCATTTGAAGAAATCAAACAAAGGGGTTTTGATGACGGAATGTACTGCACCGAAGAAAGTGTCGGAAGCCACGGGAGTGCGAGAAAACAGTTGATATCGACACAAGCGGGGATTCAGTGAAGGCCGGAATTCTTCACTCATTAAGAGGAACGGTGGCGATCAGCGAAGTGACCGTCCATGATGCGGAGTTAATGGCAATAGTCGGGTTCTCGGTATCGTGGAGGACGGCGCCTCAGACTGGCCTCCATGCCATGCTTCCGATTGCGGAGCAAAACAACGGGCTGCCATCAGGAATGTAACGTCTGGTTATGATCAATCGATGGTTTAGCACAGCCTTAGCATGGAGGTTCACCCGGGGCAGATTGTCGCTGTATTAGGCCGAAATGGAGTCGGCCATCCACTCCATAGGCCTGCTTCCGGCTAAACAGGGGGGCTATTTATTTTAATCAAACGTTTGTTCAAAGCGAAAAGGCGGCCAACAGCAGCTTGCAATCGCCAGAGCGCTGATGGTAAATCTGAAAAATATTTTACTTAATAAACAATTGGAAGGAATTCAGATTTTAATTGTCGAACTAGTCAGACAAGTTATTATAGAAATTTCCAGAAAAAAAGACATTTGTTATCTTAGTCGAGCGCAGTCTGGAAAACGCGTTAATCTGTGCTGGCTATCTTTCTGTAATCGACAGGGGAACGGTTGTTGACCATGGCAAGGCTGATGAAGAAACGGCATGCCGCTTTGAAAGGCATCTTACCGTATGACCCCCAGTCTCGAAGAAAGGGAGGTGATGTCCCGCCTGACTGTTCCGCAAATTCGTAGTAGCCGCATCTGCTTTATATGACAAAAGAAGGAGGACTACAGATGAAACTGACACCGGTTGAACAAGAAAAATTGCTCATTTTTGCAGCGGGGGAATTAGCCAAACAGCGAAAGGCGCGGGGCGTTCTGCTGAACTATCCTGAGGCTGCTGCTTATATCACCTGCTTTATTATGGAAGGCGCACGTGATGGGAAGGGAGTAGCAGAGCTGATGGAAGTCGGCCGCCATGTATTAACGGAAAAAGATGTGATGGAGGGTGTCCCTGAGATGCTTGACAGCATTCAGGTGGAGGCCACATTTCCGGATGGAGTAAAGCTTGTTACGGTACATCAGCCAATTTCTGCGGAGGTGAAGTCATGAAGCCGGGAGCATTTCAAATTGCTGAGGGAGCCATTACGATTAATGAAGGGCGTGAGATACGGGAGGTAACGGTAAAAAACACCGGATCACGCTCCATTCAAGTCGGTTCGCATTTTCATTTTGCGGAGGCCAACGGGGCTTTATTATTTGACCGTGAGCTGGCGATCGGCATGCGTCTTGATGTTCCATCAGGCACGTCGGTCCGTTTTGAGCCGGGAGAGCAGAAAACGGTCTCACTAGTGGAAATCAGAGGACGCAAGACAATTAAAGGGCTGAACGGAATGGCCGACACGTTTATCGATGAACGCGGCAAAGAAAAAACGTTGGCCAACTTAAAACAAGCCGGCTGGATGGAGGGTGTAATCCGATGAAAATGTCACGGGAGGAATATGCGGAACTGTTTGGCCCGACAACGGGCGATAAAATCAGATTGGGCGACACGGATTTATGGATCGAAGTCGAAAAGGATTTCACAGTATACGGTGAAGAAATGATCTTTGGCGGCGGAAAAACAATCCGCGACGGCATGGGCCAAAACGGCAGAATCACAGGGAAGGACGGCGCTTTGGATTTAGTTATCACCAACGTCGTGCTATTGGATTACACAGGCATTGTCAAAGCGGATGTCGGTGTGAAAGACGGCCGGATTGTCGGTGTCGGAAAAAGCGGAAATCCTGATATCATGGATGGAGTCGATCCGCACATGGTCATCGGAGCGGGGACAGAGGTGATTTCCGGTGAAGGCAAAATTTTAACAGCCGGGGGAGTGGACACGCACATTCATTTTATTTGTCCTCAGCAGATGGAAGTTGCGCTTTCTTCAGGTGTGACAACCCTTTTGGGAGGCGGAACAGGACCCGCAACAGGCAGCAAAGCGACAACATGTACATCCGGCGCGTGGTATATGGCAAGGATGCTGGAAGCGGCCGAGGAGTTTCCGATCAATGTCGGCTTCTTAGGAAAAGGGAATGCATCCGATAAAGCGCCGCTGATCGAGCAGGTGGAAGCAGGCGCCATCGGCCTTAAGCTTCATGAAGACTGGGGCACGACGCCAAGCGCCATTAAAACGTGTATGGAAGTCGTGGACGAGACTGATATTCAAGTTGCCATCCATACCGATACGCTTAACGAAGCGGGCTTTTTGGAAAACACGCTCGACGCGATCGGGGACCGGGTCATTCATACTTATCACATTGAAGGTGCAGGCGGCGGCCATGCCCCGGATATTATGAAGCTCGCTTCTTACGCGAACATTCTGCCGTCATCTACAACGCCAACCATTCCTTATACCGTTAATACGATGGATGAGCATCTTGACATGATGATGGTCTGCCACCATTTAGATGCGAAAGTGCCTGAAGATGTGGCGTTCAGCCATTCCAGAATCAGGGCTGCGACGATTGCCGCGGAGGATATTCTCCATGATATCGGTGCGATCAGCATGACATCATCGGATTCCCAAGCGATGGGGCGGGTCGGTGAAGTGATCATCCGAACATGGCAGGTAGCCGATAAAATGAAAAAACAGCGCGGCGCTCTTGCCGGCGAAAACGGAAATGACAATGTGCGCGCAAAACGGTACATTGCCAAATACACGATTAATCCGGCAATTACGCACGGGCTCAGCCATGAAGTCGGCTCGGTGGAAAAAGGGAAGCTTGCTGATCTCGTTCTGTGGGACCCGGTATTTTTCGGCGTAAAACCGGAACTGGTCTTAAAGGGCGGCATGATTGCACGTGCGCAAATGGGAGATCCGAACGCGTCCATCCCGACTCCTGAACCGGTTTTCATGCGTCAAATGTATGCGTCTTACGGAAAAGCCAACCGCTCAACCTCGATTACATTTATGTCTCAGGCAAGCATAGAGCGTGGTGTGGCAGAAAGCTTAGGGCTGGAAAAAAGGATTTCTCCAGTCAAAAATATCAGAAAGCTGAGCAAGCTGGATATGAAGCTGAATTCGGCTTTGCCGAAGATTGAGATTGATCCAAAAACCTATCAGGTCTTTGCTGACGGGGAGGAATTGTCTTGCCAGCCTGTCGATTATGTCCCGCTTGGACAAAGATATTTCTTATTCTGATAAGACGCGGCCGGAGTGCATCCGGCCGTTCTATTGACTAAAAACGGTGCACAAAACCCGTGTATTTAGTGTATATTAGATGTTGACAAACGAATCAAATGTAACTATTATAGTTACAACGGTGGTGAAAAAACATGATTAACAGCCGTCTTGCTGTTGCCATTCATATTTTATCCCTCATCTCGATGGATGAAAAAACATCTTCAGAAATCATTGCAGACAGTGTCAACACGAATCCAGTAGTCGTGCGAAGAATGATCAGCCTGCTGAAAAAAGCTGATATTCTCACCTCACGCGCAGGGGTGCCGGGTGCAAGCCTTAAAAAAGATCCTGCTGATATTTCTCTTTTAGAAGTGTACCGGGCTGTCCAAAAGCAGGAAGAACTCTTTGCGGTTCATGAAAACCCGAATCCGAAATGTCCGGTAGGGAAAAAAATTCAGAACGCTCTGGATGAAACGTTTGAAAGTGTGCAAAGAGCGATGGAAAATGAACTGGCGAGCAAGTCATTAAAAGATGTTATGAATCATCTCTTTTAATCAAAAGGGATGACTTCTCACTGCTAACATGTAACTAAAATTGTTACAAATAAGGAGGAAATGAAAAATGAAAATTGGTATTATAGGCGCAAGCGGGAAAGCGGGAAACGAGATTTTGAAAGAAGCGAAAACAAGAGGCCATGAAGTGACAGCCATCGTCAGAAACGCTTCAAAAGTGCAGGGGCAGGACGTAGCGGTTTTGGA
Source organism: Bacillus sp. FSL W8-1202 (assembly GCF_038006165.1). Taxonomy (NCBI): domain Bacteria; kingdom Bacillati; phylum Bacillota; class Bacilli; order Caryophanales; family Bacillaceae; genus Bacillus; species Bacillus sp. FSL W8-1202. Next base: position 641,967 of record NZ_JBBOUR010000001.1, on the reverse strand, counting down.
AAAAGATGTGTTTGAACTGACTGCGGAAGACATCAAGCCTTTCGACGCGGTCGTAAACGCTTTTGGAGCAGCACCCGGCCAGGAACATCTTCATGTTGAAGCAGGAAGAGCACTAATCAGCATCTTAAAGGACGCGAAGCGCACAAGATTGCTTGTTGTTGGAGGAGCGGGAAGCCTGTTTGTTGATGAAGCCAAAACAACCCGTTTAATGGATACACCGGAATTTCCGAAAGAATATTTGCCAACTGCATCAAATCAAGGCGAGAACCTGAAAGATTTGCAGCAGACAGACTCCATTTCCTGGACGTTCCTCAGTCCTGCGGCATTTTTTGATCCGGCAGGAAAACGGACTGGCTCTTACCAAAAAGGAAAAGACAATGTCATCGTAAATGCAAAAGGCGACAGCTATATCAGCTATGCAGATTATGCCATTGCCGTGTTGGACGAGCTTGAACATCCCGAACACAAAAATGAACGCTTCACAGTGGTAAGCGAAGCGGAATAATAAAAAACCCGGAGCCAGCTCCGGGTTTTTCTCATTAATAAGTGCTGTACGTATCGCTGAAAAGGCCGTCAGCAATCCCAAGCATTAAAAAGATGAAGAAGGCGATAATCGCAAGAATGGATACAGCAATGCTTACGATCAAATAAATCCCTTGCATCTTTACGAATTTCGCGTAATTCTCCAGCATTAAGTCTTCAGACTGTCCGCTATTGTGTTCAGCCATTTGGCCTGCTTCCCTAGCTGACCTCATCAAAAAGATACCGGAAATAATTTGCAGTACGCCTGGCACGGCACCGATTAGAAAAATGAACGCGCCTGAAAGCGCGGTAATTGCGCCCATAATAATAAATAAAATGCCTGTAGCTTTTCCCCATTTCGAAATGCTGATGAGGGTTTTGTTCATTGTTTCAGGATTCATGTATACTGGCTCCCCTTTACAAAAAAATACTCACTTTTCTTTTATACACTATTTGTGAGAAGTTTTGTATATAGAAAATAACATTTTGGGGATTGACCCTAACGTTGCGTGATTGTTTACGATAAAAAAGAGGAGGTGTTATGTATGAAATATCAAGTTAAACAAGTGGCGGAGATATCAGGCGTTAGCATTCGGACGCTTCATCACTATGACAATATTAGGCTTCTGAATCCTTCAGCGCTTACTGATGCTGGGTATCGTTTGTACAGTGACGCAGACCTGGAAAGACTGCAGCAGATTTTATTTTTCAAGGAAATCGGGTTTCGTTTGGATGAAATTAAAGAGATGCTGGATCATCCGAATTTTGACCGGAAAGCGGCACTTCAGTCGCAAAAGGAGATATTGATGAAGAAAAAACAAAGAATGGATGAGATGATTCAAACAATTGACAGGACGCTTTTGTCCGTTGATGGAGGGGAAACGATGAATAAGAGAGATTTATTTGCCGGATTAAGCATGAAAGACATTGAAGAGCACCAGCAGACATACGCTGATGAAGTCAGAAAGCTGTATGGAAAGGAAATCGCAGAAGAAACAGAGAAAAGGACATCTGCATACTCGGCAGATGATTGGCGCTCGATCATGGCTGAATTTGATTCGATTTACAGACGAATTGCGGCGCGAATGAAGCATGGGCCCGATGATGCAGAGGTTCAGGCCGCAGTGGGGGCATTTCGCGATCATATTTGCCAATATCATTACGATTGCACACTCGACATTTTCAGAGGACTCGGGGAAGTGTATATCACTGACGAGCGATTTACCGATTCAATCAATCAATATGGAGAAGGTCTTGCCGCTTTTTTGCGGGAGGCGATCATCATTTACTGTGACCATCAGGAAAACCCCCGGCCGTAAAGGCTGGGGGTTTTCGCATCTTATAAGATCGGCGACAACAGCCGCGAGACGGATTCTTTTATTCGAATCCACAACGGGCGCTGCAGATACTCCTCATAGGTGAATTTTCTGGATACTAGCAAATCTTCTTTAAAAGTTGAAACCAGTTTTTTAGCAATGGTGATATCGTAAATAAATGCATTAACCTCAAAATTCAGCCTGAAGCTTCGGACATCAATGTTCGCTGTGCCGACTGAAGCGATTTCGTCATCCACCACGATGGTTTTCGCGTGAATAAAGCCGTTATCGTAAATATAGACAGTGGCTCCGGCTTTCAGCAGATCGCCGATATACGAAAGTGTCGCCCAGTATACAAAGGCGTGATCGGGCTTGTTCGGAATCATAATGTTAACGTCAATGCCCGAAAGGCAAGCGATCCTTAAAGCATCCAGCAGGCTTGCATCTGGGATAAAATAAGGTGTTTGTATCAAAATGGAACGCTTGGCGTTCGAAATCATTTTGATGTAGCCATTTTTAATTTGTTCCCATTCCGAATCAGGGCCGCTTGTGACAATCTGCATCCCGACGTTGCCTTTTGGGCCGTAATCAGGAAAGTGATTTGGAATATATGTCAGCGTATGGTGATGAGAAGCTTGGTTCCAGTCAAGGATGAACCGTGTTTGGATGGCGTGCACGGCCGTTCCTTGCAGCCGGATATGCGTATCCCGCCAATAACCGAATTTCGGATTAAGCCCTAGATACTCATCTCCGACGTTAAAGCCTCCGACATAACCGGTCATTCCGTCTATGATCACAAGCTTTCGATGGTTTCGGTAATTCAGCCGCAGGTTAATCGGCCTGAGCTTTGACGGGAAAAAGACCTCCACATGCCCGCCAGCCTCGCGAAGCTCTTTAAAAAACTTTTTTCTCAGCGTTCTGGACCCGAGTTCATCATAAAGCACTCTGACCTGAACACCTTCCTTCGCCTTTTGGATGAGAGCGTCCCGCAATTTTTTGCCTAATTCATCGCCTTTATAAATATAATACTGTAAATGGATATGATCCTTAGCCTTTGAAATGTCACTCAGCAGCCGCTGAAATTTATCCCGTCCATCTGTAATGACTTCAACTGAATTATCCTCTGTAAACACAGCATGGTTATTCATAATCAGCATATAAATTAAATCTTTGTTATCAAACGTTGCCCGGTTGTTAAACTGAAATTGCTTGGTTTCTAAATCTTCAAGCTGATGCTTCAGCAGCCTTTCAATTCCAATCTTTTTCCGGTCTTCCCATTGAAACAAATGCTTGCGTCTGAGATTATGGCCGAATAATAAGTATAAAATAAAGCCTAAAACGGGAATAAAGAAAAGAACAAGCAGCCACGCCCAAGATGCACTGGCATCGCGCCGTTCTTTGAAGATGACAATGATGGCCAAAAGAATATTTAAAATGAAAAAAAGTGATAAAAGGATGGAAGAAATACTCACTTTGTAACCCCGCTCATTCATATTTATCAAGAAGATTGCCATTAGTATTCCATGAATAACAGTGATCTGATTCCCATTACAAATTATAACACTCACATTTTAAAAGAATAAAGAGCGGCGATCCAGATTCTTCGTGAAAAATACGGGCAGATTTCTTTAAAACCAGCTTGCACCTGCGTTAAAATAAACACATATGATAACGTTCGTGAAGCTTGAAACACCAAATAAAGGGGGAGGATTACATGAACTTTTACAGAGTCGAACAAATGCCGGGGTTCATCAAAACAGAAATGCAAAAAATTCAAAAGGCCGTACAGCCTTTCATGAAAAAAACCGTCATTTACCGTTTTCTTGCTATTCCGCTTGCTGCATTCTCTCTCTTTAATTTAGCTGCTTTTTTATTTCATGCTTCAGCTGACAGGGAGTCCCTGATCAGCGCAGGCATATTCGCCCTTTTGGCGGCGCTCGGGCTCGCATTTTTTAAAGAGGCAGGCTATCAGCATAAACAAATCCAAAAAACGGTTCACATCTATATGCTGAACAGGATCAAAAAGAGCGAAATCCTTTCAGAAGAGCGGAAAAGCTCCTACGCACGACAAATAAAGGAAGAGTCTTTTGCGATGCGGAGTTTTGTTGAATTTTTGACTGAGGAAGACAGACGCAAAAAAATGTATTAAAGAAGAGCTGCACCCGGATTGTTGAGATTTTCCAGACGATCCGGGTGTGTTTTTTTGCATGCAGACACCCGAAATAAAAAGTGCGGTTTCGGATTGATTCCGACTTCATCCGTTTTTTTGATATTCATTTCTGGGTAACAGCGTTGCTTTGTTGATTTCCTCTACTAGAGATGTCTATTGTATGCTTGCTTCAGGATTTGGTGTTTACGCCGGCCTGCTTTGAATAGTCAAATAAAATAGGCATGGTTCCGTTTATATGGAACTCATGCCCTGTACTGTCTCTTCATTATTCAAACACCGGATCATCCTCATAATAATAAGAATCTGGATCATCATACGAAGGCGTGTTCTCAAAAGCAGCAATGCCGATTACCACCAGCACGAAAATGGCTACAATGATCCCGATCAGGACAGTAACGATACTGGATGCTGCATAAAACAGCTGCATTTTTATAAATGTCCCGTAATTTTCAAGCATGCTTTCGCCAGCGCTGCCGGCTAGATTTCCTTCGGCTTCCGCGGCTGCTTTTGCTGAGCGCATCAAAAATACGCCTGATATAATGAGCAGTACGCCCGGGATGGCGCCAATCACTGTCATCAAAGCAGACAGAGTGACAAGCGATCCCATAATGATTAACAAGATGCCAGAAATTTTGCCCCACTTGGCAATGTCGGATAGCGACTTGACAGCAGAGGCGCTCAGCTGGCGGGTCTCCTGTTCAACAGGTGCAGTCTCCTCTTCAACGAGGCTATTTTCTTCATTATGATTTTCAATTTCGTTTTCATCTTTATCCAGACTAATCATGAAAGCTCTCTCCCTAAAATTTTTAAATCGTATCTTTTTCCGTCCATTTCGGCGATGCCGGGGAATAGTCCCCATTCTGCAAACCCGTGCTTTTCAAACAGCTTCAGGCTTGGTTTATTATGCCCGAAAATGAAGGCCATAAGTGAGCGAATGCCAAGATTCGGGGCAATGCGGAGCGCTTCTTGAAGCAAATATGATCCAATACCTTTGCCGCGGCATGCTTCGTCAATGTATATGCTGACCTCCGCTGTTTTATTATAGGCTGGCCTTCCATAAAATGTTTCAAAGCTGATCCAGGCAGCGACGTTTCCGTTTTCGTCCTCGGCAACATAGAGCGGGCGTGACTCTGTATGTCCCAAAAACCATTCCATCCGGTCTTCAGGAGTTACCGGTTCGGTATCGGCTGTTACCATTCGAGAAGCAATCGTTGAATTATAAATCGCCACAACAGCCTCCAAGTCTTTATGTTCAGCAAGACGCAATGTCATGTTCATATGTTTTTGGCACTCCTCTCAAAAAAATACATATTTTCGTTCAGTCTGTGCAAACTACATCTAAAAAAGTTTTTTTGGATAGGTTGTATATATTTTCAGAAAAGTGTTCAGAATGTTGCTGAGGTGATGAAACAATGAGAGAGGAAGAAAAGAAAACTTCTCAAGTCAAAAAACTTCAGCAGTTTTTTCGTAAACGCTGGGTGTTCCCTGCAATTTACTTAGTCAGTGCGGCCGTCATTTTAACAGCTGTCCTTTGGTATCAATCAGTATCAAATGATGAGGTAAAGGATCAGTTGGCTGATAACGGCGGAAACTCCGCATATGACAACAACGACGATGCAGTTGAAGTAGGAAAGTCAATGGAAAATGTTGCAATGCCAGTTGTTGATTCTGAAAACGTTTCTGTTGTGAAAAAGTTCTATGAAACCGATGCCGCAAAAGAAGAGAAAGAAGCAGCACTCGTTACCTATAATAACACGTACAGCCTAAGCAAAGGAATTGACTTAGCTGAGAAAGACGGAAAAGATTTCGATGTTTCTGCTTCTCTGAGCGGTACGGTTGTTAAAGCTGAAAAAGATCCAGTGCTGGGATATGTTGTGGAAGTAGAACATGCCGACGGTTTATCGACTGTGTATCAATCTCTTTCCGAAGTAAGCGTTGAGCAAGGTGACAAAGTAAAACAAAATCAAGTGATCGGAAAATCTGGCAAGAACCTTTACAGTGAAGACAGCGGAAACCACGTACACTTTGAAATCCGTAAAGATGGGGTCGCAATGAATCCGTTAAACTTTATGGACAAACCAGTTTCTTCTATTGAAAAAGCAGCAGCTGCTGAAGAAAAAGCTGCCACCCAAGAAACAGAAGAATCCATTCAGCAATCTTCCGAGAAAAAGGACGGATCAACTGAAAAAGGAACAGAAGAAAAATCCGGTGAGAAAAAAGATGATTCAACTGACAAATCTGGTTCCAAAGAAAGCAGCACAACAGAAGACACTGAACAGTCTTAATGAAGAAAACGTCTATCCTTGTGATGGGCGTTTTTTTCTGTTACTTTTTGCTTTGTTTTACCGTCTATGTAGTTACATGTAGGCACGTACGTTATAAAGGAGGTTATGTCATGAACCGCCTATTGCTCGCAGGGAAGGACTCTTTACGAAGAAGAAGGAAATGGTTCCTGATATTCTAGAGATGACAATCAATTAAAGCTATTTGATGATATTAATGAATTTATAGCTCTAAAAGATAAAAAAACAAAGGTTTGTATTATGGTCGAATTGTAATTTTAGCTAGGAAATAAAAGCAAAGTTTTATTATAACAAGACATTTATAACGTGTATCATTATGGCACACTGTTAGCAATATGATGTCAATATATTATCCCTAAATTACAATCAAGAGTTCTAAACAGTCTTTTTGATTTTAGGTGAGTTAAATGATTTATCAGAAGAAAACCCAGCCATAATAGGAAATTATATAGTTTTCAATTCAAAGATGAGGAAATTTATTATAAATACTTTGAAAGACGGCCTTTTTTCTAATAGAGTTAAATAATTATTAAAGATTTTTTTCAATTCCCGTTATTGAAAAAGACTTCCGAAAGGAAGCCTGTAATTAATTATTTAAAAACTTACTCATAGCAATTACATTTCACTTAAAGAGTCTTTGCTGGTTCGGGTTTTTTAGCATTACCATCCGTCCCTTTTGGAATAATAGGTGCTAGTTCACAAAGATCATCGTGTTCTATTGGAATTATTTCTAAATAACCTTTATCGACATCCACATTTTTCCATAAGTTAAAGTAAGGAAGTAACTCATCATAGTTACCAATACGATCTGTAAGGTAAGGATACATTTTTCTAGTTGGAACTATAAGTATTCCAGCAGAAATATGTCCGTTTAAAAGTAGAAGTGCCATTTTATTAAGTGCACGATGACTTGAAGAAATATTGCCAGTTTCCCATTCAACAACAAATAGTTTATCACCAGCTTTTTTACAAGCATCTAGTGCCCCAGGTTTAGCAGTAGTCATTGAGACAATTTTGTTTTTTAGTTCATCGTCTTTTAAGGGCGATTCAAAATCGTAATAAAGGAGTTTTTCTTGTTTATTGCCTTTGCGATCAGTATATATTATTTTTTCATTATCTCTATCTATTGCGACAACTCTACCATAAATAAGATTACCGCTTTTTCCAAAGTTTTTTAGTACCTTAATTTTAAACACGCGTTCCTCAGAAGAAAACGCCGGAAATTCTTTTTTCCATCCATAAAGGTTTTTTAAATTTTCAATAAAGGGTTCTTTAATTGGTTTTACTCCATTTCCACCAACTTTTTTACCGTCTTTAGTGTATGTTCTGCTTTTAGGATGAAAATAAAATCCGTCTGCGTCATCGGGCCATCTAAGTTTTAAAATGGAATCAATAACTTGTTCTCTTAGAGGATCAATAAATTCTTTTTTTTCTTTTGCATCTACTTTGTCAATAAGAATTATTCCCTGTTTTATTTTCAATTTAATTCCAGCCTCCCTTGTGATTTAACTTTGTCGCATCTCATTGATTGTAGTAAAATCAAATAAGTCCTTTGGCTGAACCTGAAGTGCTTTAGCAATTTTCTCGATATTGTCTAAAGAAACGTTTCTTGTTCCTCGTTCTATGTCAGAGATATAGGTTCTATGGAGGTCACAGTCGAAAGCTAATTTTTCCTGTGACATATTGATTTTGGACAATCGTATTTGACGAACTCTTTGACCAAATAAGGATCTAATATTAGCCATATTGCCTCCTATACATTTGACGATTGTTTCATGGAAATGATAGAATCATGTAGACTATAGGTCTACAGACTATAAGTTACACGAGGTGTGTGAGATTGCGATTTTTTACTGTTTTTGACATCGTTAAAAATAAAGCTGATCAGTTAGGCCATTCAGAAAATGAAATGTATGCTAATTTAAAGAAAGAAAAAATAAATAAAAAAGATTTACTTGCTTATAAAGACAGTGGGATTATTCCTACAGATGAAAAAGTACTAAGTGGAATACTGAATTATCTGGATATGTCTAGAGTGGAATTAGAATTGAAATTAGGAAGAATACCCACTGGTTTTGAAGAAGTATTCTCAAATAGTACAAAGGAAATAGCTAAAATGCTTGAGGAGAAAAATATTGTAAATCAACAACAAAAAGAAATTTCTATCTCCCCAGTTCAACCATACTACTCATCAGATTTAGGTAAGTTATACAATGGGGATTGTATAGAACTGTTTAAGCAAGTTCCTAATGAAAGTGTGGACACTATTTTTGCTGATCCCCCATTTAACCTTGATAAAGAATATGATGAGGGTGTAACTGATAAAAATTCCTTTAGTGGGTATTTAGATTGGTACTATAAGTGGATTGAAGAATGTATTAGAGTTTTAAAACCGGGTGGTTCTTTATTCATTTATAATATCCCAAAATGGAACACTTATCTCTCTGAGTTCCTAAATGGAAGAATGAATTTTAGGAACTGGATAACAGTTGATATGAAGTTTGGGCTTCCTATTCAAGGTAGGCTCTATCCAGCTAATTACAGCCTTTTATATTATGTAAAAGGTGATAAACCTAAGACTTTTAATGTACAAAGAATACCGTTACAGACGTGTCCTCATTGTGGTAGGGAGATAAAAGATTATGGTGGTTACAAAAATAAAATGAACCCTAAGGGTGTAACTCTATCTGACGTTTGGTCAGATATTTATCCTGTCAGACATAACAGTTCAAAGAACAGAAAGTTTAACGAACTATCCATTAAATTACTTGACCGCATAATCAGTCTGAGTACAAATGAAGGCGATGTTGTTTTAGATCCATTCGGTGGAAGTGGCACAACATTTGCTGTCAGTGAATTGTTAGGTCGTAAATGGATAGGCTTTGAGTTAGGAAATTGTGAGATAATTAAAGAACGCCTTGTGAATAAAGAAAAAGATAAAAAACTGTTTGATAAGGTTTATGAAGAAAAGAATAAACTGTTCCCTGATAGGATTAAGGAGTTACGTAAGAAAAATGGGTTATGGATCGATGATGATTTTAGACGGGGTAGTGATAATAAATCTACAAGTGATAAGAGCATAAACGAAGAAAATAATATCAAAAATTATGATCAAATTTCATTAAGTCTAAAATAAACAACCTAGAAAAATATGCTTTTGATAAGTGCTTTAAAGAATTTATATACTGATGCAGGATTGAGAAAATATATAAACACATATACAGTGAGGGGACTTCTTTTTTAAGAAGTCCTTTTTTAGCTAATTCCTTATAAAATTTAAGATGATGTAGATAAACATAAGTCGTTGAATTTGATAAATGAAAGTAAGTTAACTTATATGTAAAGAAAAAACAACTAAATAGAGAGTACTAACATCAAAGGGAATTAGTAGAAATCAATAACAATTTATATAAGCATTTTCAATGGACCATAGCAAAGATATTTTGGATTTTAGCACTTCTGACCAAAGAGCTGAATAAACTTTACCTGGGGCGCTAATTCAAAAAATCGGACATGCGTTTTCCTTCTTTGTGCTGACATATTTGCTGTGGAAACAGCGGGGCAGCATAAGATCAGCTTCAGCCGGCTCATTTGCGTTTGCTTTTTTTACAGAAGTTCTTCAGCTCTTCTTCAGCAGGAACGGTTGTATTCGGGATGTGCTCATCGATGCTGTTGGTATTGGATTGTTTTATGGTTTATATGTGTTGGCGAAGCGAAGAAAACAAGAGATGTATGAGAAATATTAAAGCCGGCTGTCTTGGTTAAAGACGCCGGCTTTTGTTTTTCTTAGAAATTTTGATCGGTTGGTTTTTTCGTCAGTTTATTGATAATAGCTTCATAGATCCTCACGACCAAATCGACGAACGGGCGAAGCAGATCTGAAAATCTAAAGAAAAGGAACCCGATAATGATGGCGACAACGAGGCTGCCCAATACATCTACCGGATAGTGATGTCCCACCCAAATTCTCGAAAAGCCTGTCAAAAGTCCAAAAATGACAAGCGGCCAGCCGATTTTGCGGTTTCTGAAAAGCATCGCAATAGAAATCGCTAATGCACCTGTCGTGTGGTCACTTGGAAATGAAGCATCCGCAGCATGCGGAATCAGTGTATGCACTGTATGCGCAACGAACGGGCGCGGTTCGAAATAAACAAGCGTAATCAAATAGTTGATCACAAGGCCTGCAATTCCTGTGATGCCTGCGTATAGCACATGTTTTCTGCTTTGTGTGTTCCCAAACAGCCAGATTGCCAATAGGATAAGGGCATAGGCGACAATGGCATATTCCGTGATGAAGACCATAATGGAATCGAGAACTGAATTGTGATGAGATAGTCCATGGATTGCTTTAAAAATTTCGTAGTTCAAATAATCACCTTTTACATTTTTATATTTAGTAGACTAATCTTACTCATGAAAAGTTTCAAATAAAAATAGAGATTGTCTGAAATAACGGCGCTTGAAGAGAATTCGAAGAGGAATCGCGGTTTCTGGGGGGGATTCTGTGCACAAAAAAAGAGATCCGGAGTGTCCGAATCTCGTACCGATATTAAAGTGCTTCAGGTCCTTCTTCGCCTGTGCGGATGTTGATCGTATTGCTGATTTCATAGACAAATATTTTACCGTCACCCGGTGATCCCGTTTTCAGCACCCTTTTAGCGGTCTCAGTCACTTGATCAACAGGAACCTTGCTGACCACAATTTCTATTTTTAAACGCTCGTATACATTGCTTTCTATTTTTACCCCTCGATAGAGCTCCGTATGTGCTTTTTGAAGGCCGCAGCCGTGTACATTGGAGAAAGTCAGAGAGGTCACTCCGATTTTTCCGAGTTCCTGCTTCAGCTTTTCAAAATTTGCCGGACGCGTTACAATTTCTACCTTGAACATTTGACCGCTCATAGCGTCACTCCTCACATAGAATCTTGATATGCTTTTTCCCCGTGCATCGTTAAGTCAAGCCCAAGTGACTCTTCTTCTTCGGTTGCGCGAAGGGGAAGGAAGAGGCTTACAATTTTAATAATAACGAAAGTGACAATAAATACAAAAACATAAGTGGCGGCGATGGCGACGATTTGTTTCCAGATTAAGCTTGCATCACCGTAAAATAACCCATCTGCGCCCGCTGAGTTAACAGAGGTTGTTGCGAATAATCCTGTTGCGATTCCGCCCCATGTGCCGCCGATCCCGTGCAGGCCAAAGGCGTCAAGCGCGTCGTCGTATCCGAATTTCTTTTTAAGCGAGAATACTCCCCAGAAACAAACAGCTCCGCCGATGATGCCGATAATAATGGAAGCGAACGGTGTGACAAATCCGGCAGCCGGCGTAATGGCGACAAGCCCGGCGATTGCGCCAGATACCGCTCCGAGCATTGTCGGTTTTTTGTTAATGATCCATTCTACTACGATCCAGCCGGCGATCCCGGCTGCAGCCGCGGTGTTTGTGTTGATGAACGCGTACATGGCTACACCATCTAAAGTCAAAGCGCTGCCGACGTTAAAGCCGAACCAGCCGAACCAAATCAAAGCTCCTCCTAAGAAGGTGTAAATGAGGTTATGCGGAGAAGACGCTGTGCCGTCTTTCCGTTTGCCTAGCACAATGGCAAGAACAAGTCCTGCCACACCGGAGGAAATATGAACAACATTGCCGCCGGCGAAATCGAGCGCTCCAAGCTGGCCGATCCAGCCGCCGCCCCATACCCAGTGCGCTACGGGTGTGTAAACCAAAGAGGCCCATAAAACCGAGAATAAAAGAAAAGCGCCGAATCGCATCCGCTCTGCGAAAGCCCCGGAAATAATCGCTGTAGTCAGAACGGCGAACGTCATTTGGAACATCATAAATAACGAGTGGGGGATGGTATCGCTGTAATCTCCCGGATCAAATCCGACCCCTTTGAGGCCGGCCCACTCCAGCCCGCCGATGATTGAATTGCCTGGTGCGAAGGCAAGTGTATATCCGAACAGCACCCAAACGATGGAAACGATGGCAATGGAAGAGAAACTGTGCATGGCAGTACTCAGCACATTTTTGCTCTTTACCATTCCTCCATAAAATAACGCTAATCCCGGGGTCATCAGCCACACGAGTAAAGCGCAAAAGAACATAAAAACTGTATCGCCCATTTGCATGTCTCATTCCTCCGTATCTTTCAGAATAAAAAGCAATTATTATATTTCTTCATTATAGAGAAAAAAGAATGATAAAACATTTTCATGTAAGATTTCCTGACATGGTTTTTAAGAAATGTTATCGAGGGACGGAAAGAAAGGAGAACGGCATTTTTTACAATATAAGACTTTATATCTATAAAAGAAGCTATTCATATGGGCGGAAAAGGGAATTGACATTAATTAGAATACTCTATACTGTATTAAGTGTACTACATCAAATAATACACTGAGGGGGATGTATGATGAATAAAGGCGGCAGGCTGAGGAAAGCGGTACGCAAGTCGATTCCCGCGACGTTCCGATTGTTTTTAGCCTTTAATTTTTTCGTGTACGGTCTGGCGAAAGTGGTGATTGGCCAGTTTGGCGAGGTGACGCCTGAAATCGAGGCGGCTGCCGGGAAGGGGTTTACGATCGCGTGGACATTTTTCGGTTATTCTCATGTCTATGAACTATTTATAGGTTTTGGTGAAATCCTGGCAGCTGTTTTATTACTGATTCCGCGAACGGCTGCATTAGGGGCGGTTATTTTTATGCCCATTATTGTGAACATCGTCTTGATTAACTATTGTTTTGATATTGGCGTGCAGGATCTTAGCACGATATTAATGGTTATGTGTCTTATCCTGCTTTGGATGGACCGCCGCAAATTCATAGGCATTTTCAGGCAGGAACCGATAGACAGCAGGCAGGTGATGAAGCGATGACGCCCCTTATGATTACAGTGCTTGCCGGTTTGTTCGTATGCACAACCTGTTACTACTACATAAAAGAAAAATCATGAGAAAACGCTCCTTCTGAGAATTTCACAAGCATCATAAAAGAACTTAGGCATTGTGAAGAGTAAAATATGCAATGTGAGAAACACTAACAGTATCAGGAGGAGACGTATGATGAATACACTCAACATTGATTTTCAAAAAACAGCATTGGTTATCATTGATTTACAAAAGGGAATTGTGCCGATTGATCAAAGCGGCCAGGTTGTCCCGAACGCGAAAAAGCTCGTAGATAAATTTCGGAAACATAACGGGTTCATCAGCTTTGTAAATGTAGCCTTTCATGATGGAGCGGACGCACTGAAGCCGCAAACGGATGAGCCTGCGCAGGGAGGTTCAGGGGAAATGCCGGCGGACTGGGCTGAATTTGTTCCGGAAATGGGTGTGCAGGATGGCGATTATACTGTGACAAAACGGCAATGGGGTGCTTTTTTTGGCACAGATTTAGACTTGCAGCTGAGACGGCGCGGCATTGATACGATTGTATTGTGCGGCATCGCAACGAATATCGGGGTGGAAAGCACAGCACGGGAGGCATTTCAGCTTGGCTATCAGCAGATTTTTATTACAGATGCCATGTCCACATTTAGCGATGAAGAGCATGAAGCCACACTGCGCTTTATTTTCCCGAGAATCGGTAAATCGCGAACGACGGAAGAGTTTCTGGAACAAGTGAAATGATGTTGTCGAAAAAAAGCCGGGCTGTTTTTTTAACAGCGGTGGCTTCGGGAACAATGCTGAATCCGCTGAACTCGTCTATGATCTCTCTTGCGCTCCATAGCATCCAGCATGAGTTTCACCTCTCGTTTACAACGGTTTCCTGGCTGATTTCCTCGTTTTACTTGGCGAGTGCCGTAGCGCAGCCCGTAACGGGAAAGCTCGGTGATTTGATTGGGCGGAAACGCTTGTTTTTATTCGGGCTTATTCTTGTTGCGGTTTCTGCCATCGGGGCGCCGTTTGCGCCGACGTTTATGACATTATTGGTCATGCGGCTGTTTCAATCGGTGGGGAGCAGTGCGATTTATCCGTCAGGTGTCGGCTTGATTCGGAATCATATTCATGAGCGCCAAGCTTCAGCCTTGGCTGTACTCTCTATTTTTGCGTCCGCCATGACGGCGCTGGGGCCGACAGCCGGCGGGTTTTTGATTGTATGGGGAGGCTGGCCGGCGATCTTTATCGTTAATTTGCCGTTTATTATCCTCAGCTTCTTATTGGGCCTGTATATGTTCCCGAAAGATCAGAAAAAAGGGGCAGGAATCAAAACCATTATTCGGCAGCTCGATATTCTTGGAATTGTTTTATTTGCCGGGGGAATCATTTTCCTTCTATCCTTTTTGCTGTCGTTCAGCACGTCGCCGCATGCGGTTGAAGGTGTGCTTGGCTTGCTTCTGCTCTGTGCGTTTGTCTGGCGCGAGCTGAAAACGGATAAGCCGTTTATTGATGTCCGTCTGTTTAAAACACAGCGAAACCTGTCAGCCGTGTATGTTCAGTTTATTTTATTGAATGTTTTCTTCTATTGTTTATTTTTTGGTTTGCCAAGTTACTTTCAGGATGAAATGCATCTTTCTGTTCAAACGAGCGGCCTGTTTATGCTGTTTATGTCTGGAATGAGCATCGTTGTGTCACCTCTAACCGGCAAATGGATCGACCGATCTGGTGTCGTCAAGCCGATCTTTGCGGGAGCGCTTTTGATGACGGCTGGAGCCGTGCTCTTAACCATCTTTTTTATCAATGTCCAGACCATCGGTAAAGGCCTCATTCTGTCGCTCTTGGGTATAGGCTACGGACTGGGCAATGTCGCGCTTCAGGCAGCGATGCTGGAAACGAGTCCTTCCAACATGGTAGGAACGACTTCAGGCCTGTTTCAAACCTGCCGTTACCTAGGATCGATTTTGTCTTCGGTGATCCTTGGCATTCTTTTTGGTAAAGAAATCACGGCAGCCCATTTTGATATGATGGGAATCATTATGATTATAGCGGGCGGAGCAAGCCTGTTAATGGCTGTGAGATTTGCTGCATTAATGAAAACTGCATCTTAAGAAAGAGACGGGCTCTGAGGTCTGTCTCTTTTTCTTGTTTAAGCTGTTCAAATACAAACGGGAAAATTGTATATCATAGCCAGTGTTATTGTCTGACTCTTCAGTTATATTAAGTGACATCTAATGTCAAAAAACATAACGTGTGACGACATATAGACAATATGGAAAGGGGAGCCGGCTATGAAATTAAAAGAGAGTCAGCAGCAATCCAACAGGCTGAGCAATGAAGATCTGGTGCCTTTGGGACAGGAAAAACGGACGTGGAAAGCAATGAACTTTGCCTCCATTTGGATGGGATGTATACATAACATACCGACCTACGCGACCGTGGGAGGATTAATTGCGATCGGCCTTTCGCCTTGGCAGATGCTGGCGATCATTATTACGGCATCACTTATCCTATTTGGCGCTCTTGCCTTAAAC
This sequence comes from Bacillus sp. FSL W8-1202, assembly GCF_038006165.1. Classification (NCBI taxonomy): domain Bacteria; kingdom Bacillati; phylum Bacillota; class Bacilli; order Caryophanales; family Bacillaceae; genus Bacillus; species Bacillus sp. FSL W8-1202. Next base: position 626,250 of record NZ_JBBOUR010000001.1, on the reverse strand, counting down.
GGCCATGCGGGGACAAAATACGGGCTGCCGTTTCCAGTGATCATTCGGGCTTCTTACGGGATATACGGCGCGAATATCCCCGCGCTTCTAAGGGCGTTTACAGCTATCATGTGGCTTGGCATCCAGACCTTTGCGGGTAGCACGGCACTGAACATTTTGCTTTTGAATATGTGGCCAGGTTGGGGAGAAATTGGCGGCGAGTGGAACATTCTCGGCATTCACTTGTCCGGTTTGCTTTCCTTTGTATTCTTTTGGGCCATTCATTTACTCGTATTGCATCACGGCATGGAGTCGATTAAACGTTTTGAGGTGTGGGCAGGGCCTTTAGTGTATCTGGTATTTGGCGGCATGGTATGGTGGGCCGTTGATATTGCCGGAGGATTGGGCCCGATATACTCTCAACCAGGAAAGTTTCATACGTTTTCAGAAACATTCTGGCCGTTTGCTGCCGGAGTTACTGGCATCATCGGCATCTGGGCGACATTGATCTTAAATATACCTGATTTTACACGGTTTGCTGAAACACAAAAAGAGCAAATCAAAGGACAATTTTACGGTTTGCCGGGAACGTTTGCGCTGTTCGCATTCGCAAGTATTACGGTGACCTCCGGCTCGCAGGTCGCGTTCGGAGAGCCGATTTGGGATGTTGTCGATATTTTGGCGCGGTTTGATAACCCTTATGTCATCGTCTTGTCCGTGATCACACTCTGCATCGCCACGATCTCTGTAAATGTCGCGGCGAATATCGTATCACCCGCTTATGATATAGCGAATGCCCTGCCGAAATATATCAATTTCAAACGTGGCAGCTTTATCACAGCGTTGCTCGCTTTATTTACGGTTCCGTGGAAGCTGATGGAGAGCGCGACAAGCGTGTATGCGTTTCTTGGCTTAATAGGCGGCATGCTTGGACCGGTGGCAGGCGTGATGATGGCCGACTATTTTATCATTCGCAAACGTGAGCTCTCGGTAGATGACCTGTATTCCGAAACAGGACGGTATGTGTATTGGAAGGGCTACAATTACCGTGCGTTTGCAGCCACAATGTTAGGAGCGCTGATTTCGCTGATTGGCATGTATGTTCCTGTATTGAAGAGCTTATACGATATTTCTTGGTTTGTAGGTGTGCTGATTTCCTTTCTTTTCTACATTGTTCTGATGCGTGTTCACCCGCCTGCATCATTGGCAATTGAAACAGTTGAACATGCGCAGGTCCGCCAGGCTGAATAAGATCTATTTAGACGGTATATTTTCATATTTTTGAAATGGTTTTCCATAAATAGAACATTTATAATGGTTTTAGAAATCTATTCTAAAACGAAATGGGAATCGAAAATGAGAAAATGGTATTTTATTCTTTTGGCGGGTGTTTTAACGTCTGTCATCCTCGCTTTCGTTTATGATAAGACAAAAGCGAATGAGGAAGGATCTGGGGATTATCTGTATGTTTCGCCAAATGGCAGTGATCAAAATGAAGGAACAAAAGAAAAGCCGTTTCGTACATTGGCACACGCATCTGAGAAGGCTGCTGCCGGCACAACTGTCATGATTCGGGAGGGCACGTATCATGAGACCCTTGATGTAAAGCACAGCGGTACGGACGGAAAGCCTATCACATTCCGAAACTATGAAAATGAAAACGTCGTGATTAGCGGTGAATCCGTTGCGAACGCTGAATATGAAACACCGCTTATTCGTATTCACGATAAACATGACATTGCCATCAGCGGTTTAACAATTCAAGATCTTTCTGTTTCATCTGAGGAAGCAACTGCTATAGGGGTTTATGTATCAGGGTCCAGCAGTCATATCGCCATTAAGGATAATCACATCCGGGGGATTAAGACAACAGCGGATGAAGGAAATGCTCACGGAATCGCAGTTTATGGGACAGGCAGCATGAAAGACATCCGAATCGAGGACAATACAGTTGAGAAACTGACGCTTGGAGCGAGTGAAGCAGTTGTGCTGAACGGTAATATCGACGGCTTCACAGTTGCAGGCAATGTGGTCCGCAACAATAATAACATCGGGATTGATCTAATTGGTTATGAGGGAACCGCGGATAAAAACGATTACGTGCGAAACGGAGTCGTAGAAAACAATACAGTTTATCAAAACTCGACTTACGGCAATCCTGCTTATGGAGATGAATACTCAGCGGGCGGGATTTATGTCGATGGAGGACACGATATCGAAATTAAGAACAACACAGTTTACGATAACGATATTGGGATTGAAGCAACGTCTGAACACAAAGGAAAGTATGCAAATGCCATTCAGATCACAGACAACAAAGTGTACAACAATGCGTACACCGGTATTTCAATCGGAGGATATGACAAAAAGCGGGGCGGCACCAGCAATTCTCTGATTGCACGCAATATTATGTACCGGAATGACACAAAGGGACTGTACGGCGGACAGCTGCTGCTGCAGTACGATACGAAAAACAACACAATTGAAAAGAATATATTGACGGCCGGTGATTCCAGATTATTTATCGGAAACGACTTTACAGAAAACGAAGGTAATACGGTCAATCATAACGTGTACCACAAGGAAGCGGATCAAGACGGCATATGGATGTGGAAAAAGAAAGAATATGATTCATTTTCTTCGTATCGAAAAGCAACAAAAAACGATCAGCAATCCATATATGCCGATCCGATGTTTCGTGATGAAGCGTCCTATGATTTTTCGTTAGATCCTGATTCACCTGCGCGGCCTGTCATTGAATAATTGCTATAAGCGGCGTTCTCTCGTTCAACCGAGAGGGCGCCGTGTTTTAATGGAAAAAAGACTGCCGGGATTTCCCGGCAGTCTGACAAGTTATTCTGCAATAGACACTTTTCCTTCAGCCTCTGCAGGTTTTTTCTGGCTCCACGTGTAGAGAAGCAGAGCAATTAAAACGAACAGCCCCGCTGTTAAATAAATGGCAGAGAAGCCGGCAGATGCTACAAACAATCCGAATACATACGATCCTACAGCAATTCCGCTGTCAAAGAAGGTAAAGAACGTTGCCGTCGCAAAACCGGAGCGGTGAGCCGGAGATTTCTGAATCGCCAATGTTTGCATGCAAGGAACGATTGATCCGTAGCCAAGACCGATAACCGCCCCTGAAAGCAGAAGCATTAAGCCGCTATGTGTGAAGGACAGCATGCAGAGTCCGACAGAGAAAATCAGGATTGATGGATAAATGACAATGCCCGGTCCGACTTTGTCGAACAATTTCCCTGTGAACGGGCGTGCAATCATCATTGTCACCGCAAAACAAACAAAGAAATATCCGCTGATATCCGAAAGGTCAACTGATTTGGCGAATACAGACAGATATGATGTGACTGTTGAATAACAGAAAGAAATAAACAAACCGACCGTCGCAATTTTGAGTGCGCCCTTTTCAAACATATCCGAGAACGCAAAACGGAATACAGTCGTGCCGCTGTCCTTACTTTGCGGCACTTTTATCAAGAACGAAACAAGTAAGCCCGCAACCATAAACAGCGCAAAGGCTGTAAAGAATACAGGAAAGCTTACCACTCTCATCAAATTCAGGCCAAGGAAAGGCCCGATCGCCATAGCGAGGTTCATAGACATGGCAAAGTATCCAAGCCCTTCACCGCGCCGTTTGGCTGGAATAATATCAGCGGCAATTGCACCTGTAACAGTCGTTAAAATGCTGAACCAAATCCCTTGGAAGAACCGCAATCCGAGCAGCAGGGAAAAGTTATGAATCGGCATATACAGAAAAGATGATAGGGCGAAGAGCGCCATTGATACAATCGCCATTCTTTTCTTCCCGAAACGCTCAACGATGGCTCCGGAGAAAGGCCGTGTAATGATCGCAGACAGAAGGAACAGGCTGATTAAAAGCCCGCCTTGTGATTCTGTGCCGCCAAGCTCTTGCAGTGTATAGATCGGCAATACAGTTAAAAATGTATAAAAGAACACAAACACAAATAAATTGACAAGCAGGACCATAATAAAATCCTTGGTCCATATCGCATCCGCTTTTTTCAAATGTATGTCACTTCCTTATTTTCATTGTTGTAAAAACATGCGGAATAAATGAGAAAAAGCTTCTTTATCTTCATCCCGGAAATCTGCAAGCAGCTCTTCCTCGAATTTCAGCATTTTCACATTGATTTCTTCGTATTTTTTCTCGGCTTCTTTTGTGAGGACAACAAGTTTTTCCCGTTTGTCTTCACCTTGCCGTCTCTGAACCCAGCCGTTCTCCTCCAGGCGTTTGATCGTCCGAGTCACAGTCGGCGCTTCCACATTTAAATAGGACCAAATCTCTTTTTGAGTCATTGGTCCGATCGTACGCAAACAATATAAAACTGACCATTGAGATGAATAAAGGCCGAATGGCTCTAGCTGTTCATTGGCTTTCTTGGCAATCAGGCGGGCGCTTTGGTTGATTTGATGAATGAGGTGTCTGTTGACGTAGGACATGTCGGTCTCCTTCTAAAAAACTTACCTAAGTAACTAATTGCTTATTTCATTTTACAGGAGCGATCGATAGTTGTAAAGATGAAAATTTAGTGACGCGAAATAGTTTGCTGAATCTGAAAAAGTTCGTTTCACCCCTTGTCCTTATTGAGTTTTTAGCATATTCCCAAAAGAATGCTAATACACTGTTACAAACCTAACAAAGAGAGTGTTTGAGGTGAGGGATCGTGGGCATATTTCACAAACTTACTTTTAAAACCATACAACGAAGAAGCGGCATAATGAACGACTCTTTACAGAATACGGATCTCATTTCACACTTCTCACATCCATTTTAGGGAGGTCGAGTGGTGTGCACGATTACATCAAAGAGCGAACAATCAAGATAGGGAAGTACATCGTGGAGACAAAGAAAACCGTTCGTGTCATTGCGAAGGAATTTGGTGTTTCCAAAAGTACAGTACACAAGGATTTAACAGAGCGTCTGCCTGAAATTAACCCCGACTTGGCAAACGAAGTGAAAGAAATACTCGATTATCATAAATCCATCAGGCATTTAAGAGGAGGAGAAGCGACAAAGCTCAAATATAAAAAAGATGAAATTCTCGAAGGAGAGCCTGTTCAGCAATCGTAATCACCTGGCATTGCCTTCTTGAAATCGTTCATAAAACATCCGCAAAAATTTGTAAAGAACTTATTGTGCTTCCAACTTTTTTTCTATATTTTATGATAATATATATAATTAGGGCACAATGTGGATATTTACTGTGAAACAGATTTTCAAGGAGGATATAAATAGATGTTTGCAAGGGATATTGGTATTGACCTCGGTACTGCAAATGTACTGATCCATGTTAAAGGTAAAGGAATTGTTCTGAATGAACCTTCCGTTGTTGCACTTGATAAAAACAGCGGCAAAGTGCTGGCGGTTGGCGAAGAGGCAAGACGAATGGTTGGACGTACACCTGGGAATATTGTTGCGATTCGCCCGCTGAAAGACGGAGTTATTGCTGACTTTGAAGTAACAGAAGCAATGCTGAAACATTTTATTAACAAGCTGAATGTAAAAGGCCTGTTCTCAAAGCCGCGCATGCTCATTTGCTGCCCGACGAATATTACATCCGTTGAGCAAAAAGCAATCAAAGAAGCTGCAGAAAAAAGCGGCGGGAAACATGTGTACCTTGAAGAAGAACCTAAAGTTGCCGCTATCGGCGCGGGTATGGAAATATTCCAGCCAAGCGGTAACATGGTTGTAGACATCGGAGGCGGGACGACGGATATCGCGGTTATTTCAATGGGCGATATTGTCACCTCCTCTTCTATTAAAATGGCTGGGGACAAGTTTGACATGGAAATCTTAAATTATATCAAACGCGAGTACAAGCTGCTGATCGGCGAACGTACTGCGGAGGATATTAAGATTAAAGTCGCAACTGTTTTCCCAGACGCACGTCACGAGGAAATTTCCATTCGCGGACGGGACATGGTTTCCGGTCTTCCAAGAACAATTACAGTAAACAGTAAAGAAGTTGAAGAAGCCCTTCGTGAATCTGTCGCTGTTATTGTTCAGGCTGCGAAACAAGTGCTCGAAAGAACACCGCCTGAACTTTCTGCTGATATTATTGACCGCGGCGTTATTATTACCGGCGGAGGCGCGCTCTTAAACGGCCTTGACCAGCTGCTTGCTGAAGAGCTGAAGGTACCGGTCCTCGTTGCTGAAAATCCTATGGATTGCGTAGCCATCGGCACAGGTGTCATGCTTGATAATATGGACAAGCTTCCTAAACGCAAACTAAGCTGATTTCACAAACCTCATTCTGAAAAAGAATGAGGTTTTTTTATGAAAAAGCCTTCACGAAAAGATGTTAAATGACGATAATAGGATAAAATACTGAGTTTTTATTATAGAACGAATGTTCCTATATGACAACTGGAAAAAATGCCATTTTTAGAGGTGGGAAATTTGTTAAAAGGATTATATACAGCAACATCCGCTATGATTGCCCAGCAGCGAAGAACGGAAATGCTTTCAAATAATATTGCTAACGCAAATACATCAGGATATAAAGCTGATCAAGGCTCGATGCGCGCGTTCCCTGAGATGCTGCTCAGCAGAATAGAATCAAAATCTCCGGCCGGGACATCGAGGACGGAAATCGGTTCCGTGAATACCGGAGTATATATGCAAGAGCTTAAGCCTCTCTTTACACAGGGAAGCCTGAAGTCCACAGACCAGCCTACAGACATTGCATTGGTTGAAAATCAAGTTCCGATGAATGCGGAAACCAATGAAAAAGCTGCTCTTTTTTATCCTGTTCAAACAGCGGATGGAATCCGTTATTCAAAAAGCAGCACATTTTCACTAAACGAGAACAATCAGCTGACGATCAACGGACGCCCTATTTTATCGACGGATCGCCAGCCAATCACTGTTGATAATGAGAATTTCACTGTGTCTGAAAACGGTACTGTGACAACGAACGGACGCACAGCCGGCCAGATTGATGTCAGAATGGCGGAAGATGTCCGCAATCTCAAACGGGACGGAAATGATTTGTACAGCACGGCGGACGGTAATGATCTGCCAAGCGCAGCCGGAAATAATCAGGTAGCCTATTCATTAAAACAAGGCGTCTCAGAGCTTTCAAACGTGGATGTGACAAGCGCCTATACAGAAATGACTGAAGCGTACAGATCGTTTGAGGCGAATCAGAAGGTTATTCAGGCTTACGATAAAAGTATGGATAAAGCAGCAAATGAAATTGGAAAAATTTAAGATAACGGAAGAAAAAACGGGGGACATCAACTATGCTCAGGTCAATGCTAACGGCATCAACAACCTTAAACCAGCTGCAGCAGCAGATTGACACAATCAGCAGCAACCTTTCAAACAGCAACACAACCGGCTATAAGGCAAAAGATACGAATTTTTCTGAGCTTGTCAGACAGCAATTCGATCAGGTTGATGAAAAAAACGAGGAAGTGGCAAAAGCCCGAAAAACGCCGCCCGGCTTACGCCTTGGCGTCGGAGCGATGATGAATTCACGCCTGGTCTCTGATCAAGGAAGCATTCAGAAGACCGATCGCGATCTGGATATCGCATTTACGTCTCCATACCAGTATCTTCAGGTAAATGTAAATGGAAACCGCCAGTATACGAGGGACGGGGCGCTGTATGTAACGCCGTCTGCTGCGAATGCCAACCAGCTGCAGCTCGTCACTGGAAATGGGTATCCCGTACTTGATGAGAACGGCAATACAGTGAACATCGACAGCTCAATGAAGAATATCACCATCAATAAGAACGGCACCTTAACCGCATCTGACGGAAACGCGGTTCAGCGGTTTAATCTTGGCGTTGTCCAAGTGAATAACCCTCAAGAGCTGAAATCCGAAGGGAATAACCTTTTCTCTATTGATAATGCGGCAGCTTTTGAAGAGCTAAACGGCGCTAATAGACAAAACATCGGCATGCAGCAGGGCTCACTTGAGATGTCCAATGTCGATATTTCAGAACAAATGACAGATTTGATCACGTCCCAGCGTTCATATCAGCTGAACAGCAGAACGATCACAATGGGAGATCAAATGCTCGGTTTAATCAATTCAGTCAGATAATAAGAAAATGGGCGTTTTTCAATCAGCCGCGCATGATAAAAAAAGCGGCTTTTTCGAAATCGTCCTTTTTTTTGTAGTATTCCGTAATATCTTCTAACAGCACTTCTAAATCCACCCACGCCTCGATTTTTTCTAATTCAAGCACATATTCGAGCAGCTGCTCATAAGGGTCTTCGGCTGATGTGTAGAGGGCTTCAAGCGTTTTTAATTTTAAATAAATGGTTTGAATGTCTACCTTTTCAGATAATTCTTTTCCTTTTTGAAGGACGGCTTTAGCTTCTGTGATGTTCCCTGTTTTAAAAAGCGCTCTGACAGACTCGTACACACAATGAAGATATGAGACTGGTGAATTCATTTCAAATTCTTGATTCTTTAATACTTTCCTAAAGTAAAGAAGCGCTTCCTGGTCTTTTTTCTCGGTCGCTTTTAAAAAGCCAAGGTTATAATAAGCATGGCATAGCAGGTTTTCGTCATGTAGTTGCTGGGTTTTCTTAATGATTTCTTTGAAAAGCTGTTCAGCTTTTTCATAGCGTTCTTGATCAATATAATTCACGGCGAGCAAAAGTTTACAGGTGATTACCTTTTTGATATAGCCGAATTGGTGCAAATAGATGTGTAATGCCTTTTTGACGTATTGGATGGAAAGCGGCGGTGATTTCATCAAGTAATAGGCGCCGGCGGTTTGATAATATAAATCAGCGGCTTCAAACGTATTTTGAATGGCGGCCAGGTACTGTTCAGCTTTTTTAAAATGATGTACTGCATGTTTCGGAGCTGTTTTTACCATCTCGTATAACCCAGAGAAAAAATACAGATAATATTTCAATTCATCATCCATTTTGTCTTCCAGGCCATATAGGTCATCGAACAATGAATCGAGTCCGTTCTGGTTTTCAAAAAGCAGCTGATGGCGGGCCTGAAACAATTGATAACGCATCCAAAGTTTTGTGTTCTTTTTGATCTTCGGAAGGCGTTGGTCAATTTTCTCTTTCAGTGTGCAAACGTGATTCATTTTGCGTTTGCTCATTGCGGAATACCACTCGTCTAACATGTTTAGCATTCTTTTTTCAATAAACTTCGAAATCATTTTCCTACCTCTTTGCTATTGGTAAAATCTATAATTATCATATCATAACTTTTGACGGCTCTCATTGACAGTTGGTTACATTTTAGCGCGGTTGAAAAAGAGATTAATTCATAATATACTTTTCAAATGTACAGATTGGATCTTTGATGATTGCTATACATACTAATGCAGATGAAGGAGATGTCAAGACAATGCTTGATACTCAGCAAATTAAAGAAATTATTCCTCACCGTTATCCGTTTTTGCTTGTGGATCGGATTACGGAAGTTGAAGAGGGCAAACGGGCAAAAGGCTATAAAAATGTAACCGCTAATGAAGAGTTCTTTAACGGACATTTTCCTCAGTACCCGGTTATGCCCGGCGTATTAATCGTAGAAGCACTCGCTCAAGTCGGAGCTGTTGCGATGCTGATTAAAGAAGAAAACCGCGGCAGACTGGCTTTTTTTGCAGGCATTGATAACTGCCGCTTTAAAAAACAAGTCAAGCCTGGTGACCAGCTTCACCTTGAGGTTGAAATCATTCGTGCCCGCGGCACAATCGGGCGCGGAAAAGGCGTTGCCACAGTTGATGGCGAAGTCGTTTGCGAAGTAGAACTGACTTTTGCCCTCGGAGAATAATTGAAAAAAGGCAGATGGCCAGCGGCACATTTGTCTTTTTTTCTTTACAAATATAGAAAAGCAGGTGATTGTATGTGGAATGAATTTAAAGCCTTTGCCATGCGGGGGAATATCGTAGACCTTGCGATTGGTGTTGTGATAGGCGGCGCTTTCGGAAAGATCGTCACATCTCTAGTAAATGATATCATTATGCCTTTGGTCGGTTTGCTGCTGGGAGGGCTTGACTTTTCAGGCCTGTCGTTTACGTTTGGCGATGCTGTAGTGAAGTATGGCAGCTTTATACAGACGATTGTGAACTTCTTAATTATATCGTTCTCCATTTTTATCGTCATTCGGACTTTGAATGGGTTAAGGCGCAAAAAAGAAGCAGCAGAAGAAGAGGCTGCGGAGGAAGCGGTGGATGCGCAGGAGGAGCTGCTGAAAGAAATCAGAGACCTGCTGAAGCAGCAAGCAAAGTCGCCGGAATAAAAAAGATGCCGTTAGAAACGGTGTCTTTTTTTATCTCAATTTTCGTTTAGGTTCGTTCTGTGTCCTTCAGTTCTTTAGGGCTTCCTGTTGTTTCAGCGAGATGAATGAGCATTGAGACAGAGGTGCCTGCATCCGGAGTGCTGCTGATCATCAACTCGCTTCCGCAAAAATGTTTCAGCCGCTGATTGATATTTTTCAATCCGACGCTGCGATCAAAATCCGTTGATAAGAGATCTATTTGTTTTTCCGGAGTTATCCCGGGACCGTTATCCTCTACTTTGATGTGATACTCATTTTTGCTTTGTTTTTTAGCTGTCAGTTTGATCCATCCTCCGCCTCTTTTCTTGCTGACACCGTGAAGAACGGCATTTTCCACCAAGGGCTGAATCATTAAAGGCGGAAGGATAAAGTCAATGTCTTCATCTATATCGAAAAGAACCTCAAGCCGATTACCGAATCGCGTCTTTTCTATAGAAAGATAGGAATTGATAATCGAAAGCTCATGTCTGAAGGAACTGATGGCTGATGTATTTTGAAAGTCAAAACTCATTCTTAAATAGTTGGTAAATTCCTCTGTTACCTCCCGGGCCTTTTCAATATCCAAATGAGTGAGAGAAATAATCGTGTTTAATACATTATAAAGAAAATGAGGCTTGATTTGCGACTGGAGAAACGCCATTTCCATTCTTGTGGCTTGATTTGCTGTATGTTTCATCATTATCAGGTTTTGAATACGCGCCATAAATTCAGAGTAATGATAGGGTTTTTGCAAAATGTCATTCGCTCCGGCATGAAAAGCCTTGTATTTGTCATGGCCGATAATGGCAGCTGTAATGATCAGAACCGGAAGATCAACCATGCTGAATCGTTCGCGAATTTTCATACAGACTTCGAAACCAGTCATATCCGGCATCATCAAGTCACAGCTTCAGGCCTTGCACCGGGACAATACGCTTTTGTTGAAACGAAAGCGCCAGCCGGTTATGTGCTGAACACTGAGAAAATAGAGTTTGAGATTTCTGATTCCTCTGAAGGAAAGCCTGAAGCTACAGATGCCGGGATCGCCATTAAAGCATTCCAGTCAAGTGGAGAACGTCGAAAGCACGTGAAATATACTTATTTTTACTTCACAATCAAGGCGGCGGATAACAATTAAAAGTGTCGATCTGGAGCTTCCGATCGTAAAAGGCACAACCAATGAAAATCTTTTGATAGGGGCGGCAACAATGCGCCGGGATCAAAAAATGGGTGAGGGAAATTATCCGTTGGCGGGCCATCATTTGAAGCAAAAGAATCTTCTGTTCGGACCTCTGGAAAACATAAAAACAGGTGCCCAAATTGTCATCACGGATTTTAAAAAGGATTATATCTATTCTGTAACATCGAAAGACATCATATCGGAAATGGATGCAGATGTAGTTGAGGAGACAAACAAAAAGGAGATTACGTTAATCACATGTGACAAGGCGGTCAAAACCGAAGGGCGCCTCGTTGTGAAAGGGGAATTGGTTGATTCTTTTGGCCATATATGCAAGAGTGAAAGCACGCAGAGAAAAGCTGCCGTTCAAAACGGCAGCTTTTTTGGGCTTGTCAAGAAAAGTGTGTAAGTTATTCTAGATATTTCTTCACACGTTCCTTTAGGTGGTCATGAACTAATAGTTGATTCATGACCATAGCCCATTGCTGGATGCGTCCACCATCCCATTTCTTTTCTAATTCTTTTGTTCGTAAAAACAATATTTTTAATAGGGCATTCTCATGGGGGAATGCTCCTTTTTTCGTGACTTTTCGAAAGCTAGAGTGGATACTTTCAACGGCATTTGTAGTGTACATGATTTTACGAATATTACCACCATAATCGAAAAGTTGTTCCACATGAGAAAAGTTTCGTTTCCATACGTCTACAGCTCCAGGGTACGTAGACCACTGCTTTTCAAAAGATTCAAATGCACTGTGACAAGCCTTAAGGCTTGGAGCTCCATACACTTTCTTTAAGGCAGCAGTAAAAGGCTTGTAGTCTTTACTTGGTATATACTTAATCGAATTTCGAATTAAATGAACAATACATCTCTGTACGGTCACATCAGGAAAAATCGCACGTGCTCCTTCTTCCAGACCACTAACGCCATCCATTGAGAGAAAGAAGATATCTTCTACACCACGAGATTTGATTTCATCAAAAATTTGCATCCATTTATGTTTACTTTCCGTTTCATTCAACCACAAACCTAGAATGTCCTTTTTACCTTCTATGGTATATCCTAGTATTGTGTAAACGGCATACTTCTTCGTTTCATAGTCATTACGAATGGTTGTGTAAAGACAATCGACAAACACAAAAGGGTAACAGTTACTTAAGGGACGATTTTGCCACTCTTCTAAATTAGGAAGTACAGTATCCGTAATGTCGGATACCATTTCATGAGATACAGAAAAGCCATAGATGTCTTCTATCGTGGAAGAAATGTCTCGTTGTGACATTCCTCTGGCATACATCGAAATGACCTTATCCTCTATAGAGGATACATCTCTTTTACGCTTTGGAATCAACTGCGGTTCAAATGAACCATCACGATCACGGGGGACTGCAATTTCAACTTCTCCTGCCGTTGTTTTCACGATCTTTTTGCCATATCCATTTCTTCTATTTCTTGTTTCTTTTTCTCCCTTGTCATTGGATTCATAGCCCAAATGGTGATTCATTTCACCTTTTAGCATTGACTCAAACATGGGACCAAATATGTCTTTTAATGCTTCTTGCATATCTTCTACTGATTTAGGCTGATACTGTTCGATAATCTTGTTAGCTAATTCTACGGAGTTCGGATCTCTTTTCAATTTCCCCACTGAAACCACTCCTTTAGCTTTATACTTATTATTCTATCAAATAAAAAACTGTGTGAGTAAGGAACCGTACGCATTCCTTACTTACACAGTTAATATTACACTCCCCTATTGTGATGCTCTTCGGTTCTGAGTCTGTTTTGGGGAACATGCCCCCTCATATTTATAATTTTTGCTTAAATGCCTCAATGAGTTTTGTTCCTGTATAGCCCTCTTTTACAAGGGACTCGAGAATGGTTTCAGTGCCCTGCTGTTTTCTTGTGACCATTTGTCCGTAGAGTAAAACCTGAATGCTTTCTTCCAGCTTGACGATATTTTTCACTGCTGCTGTCAGCTGGGCGGGGCGATTGCTTTTTTTCGTGATCGTTACAAATACTTTGGCTTCAGATTGGCTGTTTTGAAGCTGTTCAAAAAAAGACAGATGTTCTTTCTGTACAAGCGCCTCAATCAGCCAGTGATTTTCACCGTCTTCTTTATTTATAATCAGTCCGTCAATAAGGGGAAACTGTTCGATTGATTGTTCTTCCTTGTCCACTCGTTCCACATTCAGGTCAACCAGTTTAAAGGTTTTCATTTCTTCTCACCCCGATTACTTCCAAAGTTTTCTTGCCTTCCATTATAACATAAACGTTTTCGAGGAAAAAATCCTGCAATGCTGGGGCTAAAGAATTTTGTATGAGCGAAACATTTAATAATTTCTATTTTTTCATTATACTGTAACTGACTATGGATTACGGAGAGATGTGGTATGAATCAATTTCGTTTAAAAGAAATTTATATTGACGGCGCTCCTTCTGAAAGCCATTTGATTCAAAAGGAAGTAACATATATGTTAAGCCGTAAAGAAGTGTTTGAGGTTCATCTGAACAAAAAAGGAAGAATAAGTTTTTTATACGAAACACAAGATGGCATGGAGCAGTATAAAATCAAGCTGTCAATGCCGGAAAAAAATTGAGCTTTCAGTGGTTTGCGTGGGATGGCTCTTCCTATGTGCGCATGAATACGCAAAACTGGCTGACAAAGCAAATCTTTTTCTGTTTTTTAAAAAGTACATATTTCTTCAAAGGAAAAAAGCAAAAGATGTTTTTAGCTGAAGGAAAAATGAAAACGAAAGATAAAAACAGAGGCTGAAAGCCATTTTTAAGCGTTTTTCTTTTCTTGTTGCATCATTTACAATACATACAACCGCAAGGAGAGGAGGAATCGCATGTTCAATCAGGTCATGCTTGTCGGACGTCTTACAAAAGATCCTGATCTTCGCTACACTTCCGCCGGTGCGGCAGTTGCACATGTTACGCTCGCGGTGAACCGCAGCTTCAAGAATGCTTCAGGTGAAATCGAAGCTGATTACGTCAATTGCACACTTTGGAGAAAAACAGCTGAAAACACGGCGTTGTATTGCCAAAAAGGTTCTCTCGTCGGCGTAAGCGGACGGATTCAGACAAGAAGCTATGAAAACGAGGAAGGCGTTAACGTGTATGTAACAGAAGTGTTGGCTGACACTGTTCGTTTTATGGACCCTAAACCCCGGGAAAAAGCTGCTGATTGACACCCCTTGCTCCTCCCGTTATCTTTCCATTCACCATTATCCGAATCTTCGCATCATCCCCTCAAAATTGACCAGTCGACCAGACTGGTTCTTTCTTTTTGTCTACATAGGAAAAATTGGTTCTCTCGACGCATTTTTACTTAAAATCACTTATTAATGTTGAATAAAATTAAACAAAAACTTATAATTACTTATAAATGATTGCTGAGAAAAGGAATGAGGGCGTGTACCAAGAAGAAAGATTAGTAGCGATTTTGGATTTTTTAAAACAGCATAACCGAATTACAACGGAGCAGATCTGTACGCTCCTGCAAGTGTCAAGGGATACAGCGCGGCGAGATCTTGTGAAACTTGAGGAACAGAATGCCATCATCCGCACAAGAGGCGGCGCCATTTTGCCGACTGTGCATCAGAAAATTCAAAGCTATTCCGGCCGCCTGAAAACAGTGTCTGAGGAAAAAAATAAGATCGGCAGGCTTGCAGCATCGCTTATTCATGATGGAGACCGGGTGATTTTAGACGCCTCTACAACTGTTCAGGCATGTGCAAAGCATTTGAA
Organism: Bacillus sp. FSL W8-1202; assembly: GCF_038006165.1. Classification (NCBI taxonomy): domain Bacteria; kingdom Bacillati; phylum Bacillota; class Bacilli; order Caryophanales; family Bacillaceae; genus Bacillus; species Bacillus sp. FSL W8-1202. Next base: position 611,053 of record NZ_JBBOUR010000001.1, on the reverse strand, counting down.
TGCGGTTGATTGTACCGTAATCACCAATTCGATTAATCTTGCGGATGTGCTGTCCGATAAAGAGGGAATTGAAATTTATCTGCTGGGAGGCAAGCTGGAAAAGGAGCACCGCTTTCTGTACGGGTCCTCTGTGATTGAAAAGCTCTCAAGCTACCATGTTGATAAAGCGCTGATTGGTGTGGTCGGCATTTCCGAACATGGCATTACAATTGCGCATGAAGAGGATGGCATGGTGAAGCGGAAAATGATACAGCAGGCAAAGCAGGTAATCGCGCTTGCAGACCATTCTAAGCTGGGCAGCACCAGTTTTTATCAGTATGCGGAGCTGAATGAAATCGACCTCTTGATTACAGACAGGCTGCCGAATCAGGCATTTTGTGACTTGCTTGACCGAAACGGCGTTGAGCTTCTCGTGACAGAACAGGATGAAGGAAAGGACTGACAAACGTGAAATTAATTGCGATTGACTTAGATGGAACCTTACTCAACAGCAAGCATCAGGTAAGCTTGGAAAATGAAAACGCACTGCGGCAGGCGCAGCGGGATGGCATTGAAGTGGTGGTGTCAACTGGGCGCGCTCATTTTGACGTCATGTCAATCTTTGAACCGCTGGGGATCAAAACATGGGTCATCAGTGCAAACGGCGCCGTCATTCACGATCCCGACGGCAGGCTTTATCATCACGAAACGATTGATAAGAAACGGGCGTATGACATTCTCTCATGGCTTGAGTCGGAAAACTATTATTATGAGGTATTCACAGGTTCAGCGATTTATACACCGCAAAACGGCAGAGAACTTCTTGATGTTGAGCTCGACAGATTCAGAAGCGCAAATCCGGAAGCGGATCTTTCTGTCCTTAAGCAGGCGGCCGAGGTGCAATACAGCCAATCGGGCTTTGCTTACATTAACTCCTTTCAAGAGCTGTTTGAAGCCGATCAGCCAATCGATTTTTATAATATTCTCGGCTTTTCTTTCTTCAAAGAAAAGCTTGAGGCAGGCTGGAAAAGATATGAGCATGCCGAAGATTTGACGCTTGTCAGTTCGGCTGAGCACAACTTTGAGCTTTCTTCCCGAAAAGCTTCCAAGGGGCAGGCGCTGAAGAGGCTTGCAAAACAGCTGAATATTCCGCTCGAGGAAACCGCTGCTGTAGGTGACAGTTTAAATGACAAATCGATGCTGGAGGCTGCGGGAAAAGGTGTAGCGATGGGCAATGCCCGGGAAGACATCAAATCGATAGCCGATGCTGTCACCTTAACCAATGACGAACATGGTGTCGCACATATGATGAAACATTTGCTGTAGGTATATGTGCTGCCACAAAAGCGCATCCTGTTGATAACCGGCGTAACGGATTTTTTGGAAATTCGGCGTGACGGCTATGAACGGAAAAAAGCTGGCTCTTTCAGAGCCAGCTTTTTTAGTCATGATTATTGCGCTGTTGCGCTTAATGTAAACAGTTCTTCAAGCTCCTGTGTGGAAAGCTCGGTAATCCAGTTTTCACTTTGGATAATTTGATCGTTCAGGGTTTGCTTGGATTCAAGCATGACATCAATTTTTTCCTCGATTGTTCCCGTCGTAATCATTTTATGAACGTGGACAAAGCGCTCCTGGCCTATGCGGTATGCACGGTCAGTCGCTTGATTTTCAACCGCCGGGTTCCACCATCTGTCATAATGGATGACGTGATTGGCGGCGGTCAAATTAAGTCCGGTGCCTCCAGCTTTGAGTGAAAGAATCAGTGTCGGATATTCTTTCCTTTGAAATTTCTCAACGAGTGTATCCCGCTCTTGCTTGGAGAGACTCCCATTTAAAAATTGCACAGGTTCCCCGAACGTTTTTTCAAGCAGCCGCTTCATCATGTTCCCCATCTGAATGTATTGCGTGAAAATCAGGCAGCTTTCGTTTTGGGCGCGGATCGCTGTCATCAGTTCCAGCAATTTTTCGAGCTTGACTGATCTGCCGGCCAGCAGCTCGGTTTGCTCTTCCTTTAAATAAAGCGCGGGATGATCGCATATTTGCTTGAGCCGTCCAAGCATGCTGAGGATCAGCGCTTTTCGCTGCATGCCGGTCAGTGATGTCATATGGTCAAAAGTGTCTTTGACGAGCTGCTCATAAAGGGATGCCTGCTCGGCTGACAGCGGGATAAATTCTTTTTCTTCCAGCTTCTCAGGAAGATTAAGCGCGACCTCTTCATCCCGTTTCGTCCGGCGGAGAAGGAATGGCCGGATTAATTGCTGAAGCTGTCCGATTCTCTTTTCGTCCCGGTCTTTTTCGATCGGCAGCACATAGCGTTTATGGAAGCCGGTCAAACTGCCGAGATAGCCTTTATTCATGAAGTCAAAAATGGACCACAGCTCAGTCAGCCGGTTTTCCATCGGCGTGCCGCTCAGCGCGATATGGTGAAGCCCCTTCAGCTTCCTGATTGCGCGTGATTGCTTCGTATGCGCGTTTTTAATATTTTGCGCTTCATCAAGGCAGATCGTGTTCCATGTCACAGAAGAAAGCTCTTCAGTATCTGCATGTGACAGACCGTATGAAGTGAGCACCACGTCTGCGTTTTCATAATGCGCGGCGAAATCATCCCCCTTTGGCCGACGCGGCCCATAATGGAGCGCGACAGACAGATCAGGGGCAAAGGTTTGAAGCTCCCGCTGCCAGTTGCCAAGTACGGATGTCGGCGCAATAATCAAATGAGGCGTTTTTTGCCGGCCGCTTTCCTTCACGTGAAGGAAATAGGCGATCATTTGAATCGTTTTCCCAAGCCCCATATCGTCAGCCAGACAGGCGCCAAAACCGCTTTCCCGCAGAAACAGCAGCCAGTTCATGCCGTATTTCTGATAAGGGCGGAGCGTTCCTTTGAAAGAAGGACTGACTTCGTGCTCCGGCAGGTTTTCCGCGGCAGTGAGCTTTCGAATCAGTGACCTGAGCTGTTTAGACAGATCAAACTGAATGCCGGCGAAAGCGGATGTATCAATCAGATCCGAATCCTCAAGTCCGCCATCCTGCTGATCCATTAGCTCGCGCGCCAGAATATCAGACATGTGGAGTCCCTCTGATTCTGCTTTTTCCATCAGGCGTTTCATCTGTTTGATAAACTGCGGATCGATTTTAACCCATTGCCCGCGGATATTAACAAGGCGCCTGTTGCTGGCGACAAGCTCATTAAATTCATCCTCAGTCAGTTCAATTCCATTTGTCGCAAACCGCCAGTTGAAATCAAGCAGTGCATTCATGCCGACAAATGACTCTCCACGCGGGGAGGAAGACACCTTTGCTTTCAGCATCATGTTGCTGTCTCTGACAATCTGCCACCAGGACGGCAGGAGGATTTCTACCCCCATATCGACAAGCGTCTCACTTGCTTCTGACAGGAAGATCCAGGCTTCTTCCTCCGAGATCAGCGTTGTCCCGGAATCAAATGACAGCCACGGAACCGTTCTGTGAAAGCGGTCCTGCTCACGCGCGATTTTATCGCTGTATGCCTGCCACGATTTTTTGAGGCTCTTCAGCCTGTCAAAAAATTCTACAGCACCGCTCTTTTTATCACGTAAAAACATCTCAATTTTCCAATCGTCTCCGTCAAAGTCCGGTTCATTTAAGCGCAAGCCGACAGTAAATGGAGATTGGTCGTCAATCCAGCCAATGCCTTCCAGAAAATCCTCTTCATCAAGAAAATGGCCGCGGAATGACGTAACCGCAGGCGATTTCTCCTTGATATGTTCCCATTTCTCCCGCAGTTCATCGTCGTATTGGATGTAATCCTGTACGGCAGCGGAAAACCATTCCGCAGTAAAGCCCTCCAGTATATTATCGCGGTCCTTCCAGCGAAAAACACCGTTTGTCCATGCGTCATAGTCAGGCAGAAAATCGCCGTCCGCGATAAATTCATAGATGGTCGAGGCCGCCTCGATCAGCGGCTCTGTTTCTTCTGTAAGCTGCACGGAGCTGAATGAGTTGAACGAGTTTTTGCCGAGAAGCTCTACAGTCATCCATGGAGATAGCAGGACAGCAGTCGTCCCGATGAAGCTGACATCCTCTAGAAAGGTTCCGTAAAATGAGGATTCATGCCATTGGAACAAATGCTTTTTCATATGGTTGTAGGGAAGAGGCTGCTCATTCTCATCAAAGGCTGAGAGCGTAAATGACCCATCTTCCATTTGTTCGACGTGGATGAGAATTTCTTTAAGACTCGCCATCAATCAACTTTCCTTTCTGCAGTTCTTCTTGAAGCGCACGCAGGCGCTTGTAATGCGAGCTCAGCAGCTGAATATACCGCTCCCACACCTTCTGCTTTTTCGCTTTTTTGTACAGGGTGCGCAATTTTTTCAAATACCGGGCGGCTTCCTTGTACGAGCTGCGGTTCTTCTGATCAATGAAAAAAGCCACTTCTCTATGGTAAGCCGGTATAAGCGCCTCAGGGTCGCTCGCTGCAATTTCCTTGAGCATCATTTTATCCATTTCATTGATGGAAAAGCCGACAAGGCTATGAATTTCAATCCACTCGGCATAGCGTTTTTTTTCATATAAATGATGGCTGTATTCTGTGAACGTATACGGCAGACAGCCCGCGGCAAAGCGCTCAAACAGCGCTTGATCATTGGTTTGCTGCACATAGGCATTCAACAGAAGGAACAGCTCGCCGATCACATCGCGAATCTCTTTAAACGGCTTATCCAGCTTCGTATAACCCATCGCAATTGGCTCAATTTGCTGGTACCATGTTTTAAGCCGTTTCCAGTCCTTCTTGGCAGTCATTTCACTCAGCCATTGGAACGTATAAGGGAGCGCTTCCGGCGGGAATTGATCCGCTTCCGCAAAAATAACGTCATCATTCTTTTGCAGGAATTCCAAATGCAGGCGCCCGAATTGCAATTCGGGAGAAAAACGCCGTCCTGCTTCTTTTTTCAATATCTCCTGTTCACGTGCCACCCATTTTGGCCGCGACAGCAGCGCACTCCAAATTTCACCGAAGACGCGGATGCGTTCATATTGGAAAATTTCTTCTTTCAACAGCAAAGGTCGGATAACATCCGGTGTTTTATCCAAAAACGGATCAAGCGCAAAAGACAGCGCGTACGTTTTTAATTTATCAATAGAGCTGTAGATTGTATCCATCAGCTGTTCAACGTACGGATTGAGGGAATAAAAATCTTGTTCGGGGTTCAGCTTGCCCGCTTCAATCAATGTGAACATGCGAAGCCAAACCGCAATCGCGGAATGAATCTGGTACAGGCTTTTCAGCTCCGGCTTGTTCGGCGCATGTTTTTTTAATGCGGACAGGTAGCCGTAATAGAGGCCCTGCATGTTTTGGCTGCCTTCCGGCGTACGTGCCTGCCAGAGAGAAAACTCTGAATCAAAAAAAGCAAGCCAGCTTGAAAGCGATTCTTCATTAGGCAGCACCTTTTCCTGAAACTGGCGGCGGACGAGCTCTTTGCTTTCCTCAAGCTTTTCCCTCTCGAGCCAATACTCTGTAAAAGTACCCACTCGCTCGAACATTGCATATACATATAAAAACACAGCCAGCATATGGCGGCAGATTCTTCCGGACGGACATGAACAGCCGCTTTTGACTATGACAAACAAGTTCAATGTGACCCGCACAGGCACAACATCCTGCACGTAAGCCGTAACTTCCGTCGGACTCACTGCTTGTAAACGATAGACTGAATCCTGCCGATATAAAATAAGGGCTTTTTTGATCAGCTGAACATTTTCCTCATTGTAAGGAAGAAGTTCTTTTAACTGTTCAGCATATGCCAGCACATCGTCTTTGGAAATCATATTCTGAAGCATGATTATCGCTCCTAACCGAGTCACGTAATAAAAAGATCCAATTTCTCTATTATATCGCAACACATCGGCCTTAAAAAGTTTTTCCTAAAAAAGGACATAAAAAATGGGATGTGTCGAATGATGTATTAGAGATTGCAAATTGATAACCAGCATCATATAATAATCGTGTTTTCAACTTAATGGAAGCTGAAAGGAAAAAAAAGATGAGTGAAAAGAAATTGAATCAAGAAGAATTTCTGAAAATTTTGATGCATGCACATGAAATTGGTGAGCAGTCATCTGAGATGACGACGAAGGAAATGCTTGAAAATTTGATTTCTCATATTAAAAATGGATATGCAACATAAAAATCCCGCACGCCTTTTGCGGGATTTTTTTATGCGAGGTTACGTGACTGCACGAAATAAGAGAAAATGAGACAGCGCTGTCAACACAGTAAATATAGCGCTTACATAAAAAAGAGTAACATTTCGTTTTGTGAAAAAATGTCGAATTATGTCACGTGAAAAGCTGGAGAAATGCGGTTTCAACGTTGTATAATCGTAGATGGAAAAGGATGTTATAAGAGATTTGGAGGTATCATGGGAGAATCTACAAGCTTAAAAGAGATATTATCAACGTTAACAAAACGCATACTTTTGATTATGATTGTAACCGCAGCTGCCACTGCTGCCGGCGGACTCATTAGTTTCTTCGCACTTACACCCATCTATGAAAATTCAACTCAGATTCTGGTCAACCAATCGAAAAATGAACGAAAAGAAGTTCAATTTAACGATGTCCAAACCAATCTTCAGTTAATCAATACGTACAATGTCATCATTAAAAGTCCTGCCATCTTAGATGAAGTCATTAAAGAAATGGGCCTGTCGATGACATCCCAAGAACTGAATGACAAAATTACCGTATCCAGCGAACAGGACTCCCAAGTGGTCAACATATCAGTCAGGGATGAAAACGCGGAAACAGCGGCTCATATTGCCAATACTATAGCATCTGTTTTTCAAGACAAAATCACATCCATTATGAATGTTGACAATGTCAGCATTCTGTCAAAAGCCGAGGTTTCAGAACATCCGTCCCCTGTATCGCCAAAGCCGCTACTAAACATTGCCATCGCGTTTGCAGCCGGATTGGCGGGAAGCATCGGACTGGCCTTCCTGCTCGAGCATTTGGATAATACGATCAAATCGGAAGAGCAGCTCGAATCCTTGCTGGACATACCTGTTTTAGGGACAGTTTCCACCATTGCGAATGAGCAGAAAACAGCAAAGACCTTACAGGGTTTCCAATCTGAAAAAACGGGGAGTGGACATTTTGGCGCTTAGAAAAAGCAGAGACTCGCGGATGCGGAGAAATGTCATTGCAATGACAGAGCCGAAATCCTTGAACTCTGAACAATATCGGACGATTCGCACGAATATAGAATTTGCTTCAGTGGACCGCCAGATGAAATCAGTGATGATCACATCGGCTTGTCCCGGAGAAGGAAAATCAACAACGGCCGCCAACCTGGCTGTCGTATTCGCCCAGCAGGGAAAAAAAGTGCTCCTGATTGATGCTGATTTGCGAAAACCAACAGTACATACGGCCTTTTTTCTTGAAAATACGGTTGGCTTAACATCTGTTTTATTAAAGAAAAGCTCTATGGAGCAGGCTGTACAGGCATCGAATGAAAAACATCTTGACGTGCTGACGAGCGGCCCGATCCCGCCAAACCCGGCCGAGCTTCTCTCCTCGAAGTGGATGAAGGAGCTTGCATACGAAGCGTGTGCGGCATATGATATGGTCATTTTTGATACGCCGCCTATTCTTGCCGTAGCAGATGCACAGATTTTAGGCAACGTGGCAGACGGTTCTGTTCTGGTTATTTCAAGCGGGAAAACAGAAAAAGAACAAGCCGCAAAAGCGAAAGAGGCGCTTGAAACGTGCAAAAGCAAGCTTCTTGGGGCGATTATGAACGGCAAAAAGCTTTCGAAGCACTCTGAATACGGATATTACGGAAACAAGGACAATTTCATGCAAAATAAATAACGTGCATCGTGCCCGTTATTTATTTTTGCGAAAAAAGGGGGCTAGGACATGATCGATATTCACTGTCACATTCTTCCCGCAATGGATGACGGGGCAGGTGATTCGGCCGACAGCATAGAAATGGCAAGAGCCGCTGTTCGTCAGGGAATCCGGACGATCATTGCGACACCTCATCATAACAACGGTGTGTATAAAAACGAGCCAGCTGCAGTCAGAGAAGCAGCAGATCAGTTAAACAAACGTTTAATCAAAGAAGACATTCCTTTACATGTGCTTCCGGGACAGGAAATCAGAATCTACGGCGAGGTGGAACAAGACCTTGCCAAACAGCAGCTGCTTTCGCTGAATGATACAAAACACATCTTGATTGAGTTTCCGTTTGATCACGTTCCCCGATATGCGGAGCAGCTTTTTTATGATTTGCAGCTGAAAGGATATATTCCGGTTATCGCCCATCCTGAACGCAACAGGGAAATTCGCGAAAACCCGTCCTTGCTGTATCATCTTGTGGAAAAAGGAGCAGCATCTCAGATTACTTCAGGAAGTCTTGCGGGGACCTTCGGCAAGCAGCTGAAAGCATTTTCTCTCCGGCTGGTTGAAGCCAATTTGATCCATTTCGTAGCCTCAGATGCCCATAATGTGAAAACGAGAAATTTTCACACTCAAGAGGCCCTTTATGTTCTAGAGAAAGAATTCGGCTCGGAACTTCCTTATATGCTGACGGAAAATGCAGAGCTTCTCCTGCGGAATCAGACCATCTTCAGACAGCCTCCGCAGCCGGTCAAAAGAAGAAAATTGTTTGGTCTTTTTTAACAGCCGATTCTCATTTCACCACTTTCTTTTTGAGAGCGATATAATAGTGTATTGTATGGTTGAATCACATTTCAGAAATCTGTACAGGCTGTACCCGACAGGCTATGCGGGAGATCATTCGCATTCATGATAGGATGTTCTCATACGATATTACGGAAGCTGCAAAGCAGCAATTTAACTGTTGGAGGGAAACAATGAATATAACAGTCATCGGAACAGGCTATGTCGGTCTTGTGACAGGTGTTTCTCTTTCTGAGATTGGACATCATGTAACCTGCATTGATATTGACGCTCACAAGATTGATGAAATGAGAAAGGGCATTTCCCCCATATTTGAACCAGGTCTTGAAGAGCTGATGAGAAAAAATACAGCTGATGGACGGCTGAACTTTGAAAAAAGCTATGAGAAAGGCTTGGCACAGGCAGACATCATTTTTATAGCGGTCGGCACACCGCAGAAAAGCGATGGGCACGCCAATCTGGAGCAAATTACAGATGCGGCCAAACGCATCGCAAAGCATGTCAAACGAGATACAGTCGTGGTAACGAAAAGCACAGTGCCCGTTGGGACAAACGATTTGATTAATGGACTGATCACTGAACATCTAGCGGAGCCTGTCAGTATTTCGGTTGCATCCAATCCGGAATTTTTGCGTGAGGGGTCGGCGATCTATGATACCTTTCATGGTGACAGGATCGTGATCGGGACGGCCGATGAGAAAACAGCAAATACGCTGGAGGAGCTCTTCCGTCCGTTTCAAATCCCGATTTACCAAACGGATATCAGAAGCGCCGAGATGATCAAATATGCCTCAAATGCTTTTCTGGCCACTAAGATCAGTTTTATAAACGAAATTTCGAATATATGTGAAAAGGTCGGCGCCGATATTGAAGCAGTCGCATACGGGATGGGACAGGATAAGCGGATCGGGAGCCAGTTTTTAAAAGCGGGTATAGGCTACGGCGGCTCTTGTTTTCCAAAGGACACAAACGCCCTCGTGCAAATTGCCGGCAATGTCGAGCATGATTTTGAACTGCTGAAATCGGTTATCAAAGTCAATAACAATCAGCAGGCGATGCTGGTTGATAAAGCGCTGAACAGGCTCGGCGGGGTGACGGGAAAAACGATTGCCCTTTTAGGCCTGTCATTTAAACCGAATACGGACGATATGAGAGAAGCGCCGTCAATTGTTATTGCAGACCGTCTCGCTGCGCTCGACGCCCGTATCAGAGCCTACGATCCCATTGCAGTTGGTCATGCAAAGCATGTTCTCCCGCAAGCTGTTGAATATAAAGAGACGATCGAGGAAGCTGTCAAAGGTTCTGACGCCGTCATGATTTTAACCGACTGGGCTGACATTAAACAATTTCCGTTAGCGGCTTATCAGGATTTGATGGAATCGCCGCTCATATTTGACGGCAGAAACTGCTACACATTGGATGAAGCTGCGGCTTCAGGAGTGGAGTATTATTCTGTCGGTCGGAAGGCGGTTGTTCCGTCAGGTGCAATTCAATAGATGAAAAAGAAAGGCTGGTTGCGCACCAGTCTTTTTTTCATCTATTGCGGGGTGCTGAATACATTTGCTACTATTTAACTATTGTTTGGAAAATTATACAGAAGTAGGGCTTCTTTAAACAATCGTTTGAAAAACATTAGAAGAAACGAAGAAAACCAGAAAATAAAACCTTTCAAAAATAATTGGAGATGCCGGAAAAGGAGAGAATCTGATGAATCATCTGCCCGAAAAAATGAGACCGTACCGCGACTTGCTGGAGAAATCAGCGAAAGAATACGTGAAATTGAATGTCCGAAAAGAGAAAACAGGACGATATGACAGCAAAATTGCCGGTGATCCCTATTTCCCCAAGCATGAAACATACCCGACTGATGAAAATGGACAGCCGATGAAGCTTCTGTCACAGATTATTTCTCGCACATTCCCCAGCTTGACGGCTACCCTTCTTCAGGTATCCTGCAGTTCTACATTTCTGTTCATGATGACGTCTATGGATTGAATTTTGACGATCGATGTGAACAAAAGGATTTCAGAGTGATCTATTTTGAAAATATCATAGAAAACGAAGACGAGCTTGTTTCTGATTTTTCATTTATTGGCACAGGCGAATGTGATTTTCCGATTTTATCAGAAGCGGCAGTCGAGCCTGTGAAATCTTCGGAATGGGTGCTGCCTACAGATTTTCAATTTGAGCAGTATACGGGCATGGAAACAATGGAGTTCTTTGGTCAGTTCGGCGAGGATGAAGAAGACATTTATAATGAACTGGCTGAAAACGGATTTGGCCATAAAATCGGCGGATACGCTTCTTTTACCCAGCATGATCCACGGGAATACGCATATAAAGAACACACCATCATGCTTTTACAAATTGATTCAGACGATGATATCGATTCAATGTGGGGAGACGTCGGCATCGCCAATTTTTTCATCACACCTGACGATCTAAGGAAAAAAGACTTTTCAAACGTTCTGTACAACTGGGACTGCAGCTAATACAAGCTTTTGATCCAAAGGGTCACACATGATGCCAATAAGCCAGCACCGTAAGAGGTATTGACTTATTAAATAGCAATGTGGCTGCAATACCGAAAACAAAGAAGGACAGAAAAGGAATGACAACAAAAAAATCATCGGACTGAAAAAACTCACTATCATCACCCTATACCATTTTACAGTAATTACCATAAAATAAGAAGAGACAGATCAACAACATCTGCCTCTTTCAAGTGCCTTTATAACTATGACATTAGGTATTTCTATTTGATAAAACGCTTTTATTAACTGTATAACGAACAAAAACAAGATCAAATACCTACATTTCAAGAGCGTTATATGCCTAAATTAAGCCATTTACCCTATTTAAGCCGCCTTCTGGCTATTTTAAAATATGATATATGGAAATAAAGTATGGAAAAGTCTATCTTCATCAGCCCCTCCATACGACTTTTTGAGTATTAAGAGGTGATTCAGATGGGTTATGAAAGTATGCTGGCGGATATCAAAAGTTCGCTCAACGGAAAAATTTCCGACGTGGAAGACAAGATCGAAAAGCTGAAAAAAGCAAAAAAGGACATAGACACGCTGCAAGAAGAGGCAATCACTGAAATCAAAGAAATTGTAAAACCGGAATTGGGCAAGCATTGGACGGGAACAAAAGCCGATGATTTCGACAAGGGAAGAGAAGAGGCGAAATCGGAAGCATCTAAGATTGTGAATGATAAATATAACGAGTATATGGCTTCGATTCAGATGGAGATTATTCAGTTGGAATCTATGAAATTTCTCTATGACAAAGAATTAAAGCTAGCGAATTTTGCTGGTCATACTCTTGCTAAGGGTGAAGAATTCTTGGAGGATGCTGTTAATCAAATTAAATCTATTAAATTGTGGTGATCTTTTTTATGTCAGAAATTAAATTGAAATACGATGCTGTAATCAAAACATTAGAGTCTGTCAAAGATGCGCTTGCTGACGTATCAATCGGCGCCGCGGGGTCCAATGGAAAAAATAAACTCGATTATACGAAAAAATATCATGAGCGTGAGGAGAACATCAAAACCATGCTCGGAGATTACAAAAAAGCGGTACAGAAAAATATCGAGGATACAAAGGATAACGTAGATTCACTTAAAGAGCAGGACGAGGCGATAGCGGTAAAATAGAACAGAAAGGGCAGTGCGATGAGTAAAGTATTTGAATCAAAATCTTTAATCGAAGAAGCGAAGAGCAGAAAAAAGCAATATGAGACGCTTGAGGAGCAGCTGAATACGCTGAAAAAAGCGTTTCAGGGAGTTGCAGATTTAGGCGATAATTTTAAAGGAAAAGGTGCGGACAATATTAAAGATTTCTTTCAGGGACAGGCGGAAATCGTCGAAAGCTGGCTGACGCTTGTCTCTGCTCAAATTGCATTTTTAAACGGCATTTCAGGCGATATTAAAGATCAAGAACTGAATGATTCATATGTGGAAACTTCATTTTTGGATCATGAGCTGCCCAATGGAGACCTGAAAGCCTCAGAGATAGTCTCCGCTCATAAAGAAGAAATCGATTCTATTTTGTCAGGCATCAGCGATATTATTGATCTCGACATGTACACGCTTGACGAGTATGCAGATAAGATGGGCGATGCCCAAAAAGTCAGACGTGACACGATCACAGCTGTCGATAAGCTTGATGAATCCCTGACCACTGAATATCAAAATTTAGAATCTCTGGACAACGCAGTGCTCACCAAATATTCTATTCTCATGCAGGCCACCAGCAATGGGAAGAGCGCATCCCCTATGTACTATGACAAAAAAGCCTTCCACAGCAATGAAGTTTACAAAAGCGTGATTGAAGTAGAAAATCAAGGAACAACCTATATTGATGCAAAATCCCAGCAAGCAGAAGCAAGACGTCTCCAGGAAAAAGCCGAGGAAGAAGCAAACAAACCATGGTACGAAAAAACATGGGATGGAGTTTGCAACTTTACTGGAGAAGTCACTGGCTATTATGATTATAAAAGAGCAACTGAAGGCGTTGATCCGGTTACCGGAGAAAAACTCTCCACCGCAGAACGTGTGACAGCAGGAGCTATGGCCGCAGCCGGATTTATACCAGTCGTCGGCTGGGCAGGCCGCGCCTTCAAAGGCGGAAAAGCCATCTACAAAACCGGAAAAGCTGCTATCGCGGCTGAACACGCTTTAGATGCCTACAAAACAGGCAAATCCTTAGACATTCTCAAAATGACAGAAATGGGTGCATACGGCCTTGTAGCGTCAAACGGATTCTCAGAAGCCGTCACAGGCCGGGATATGTTCGGAAACAAAGTGTCTGAGGAGAAGCGGAAGCAAGGGGCGCTCGAAGCGGCATTGAGCTTGGTTGGAGCCGGTGCATTGGCGAAACATATTGATAAAGGCATCCCGCTTGCAACCCATTCAAAAGTCCAAAAAGCAAACAAAACACTAGAGAAAGTAAAACAATTCAAAGTCCCAACAAACGTCCGCGTGTACGCAGAACGCCCAGTAACTCCGGAGGGCTTCACATTCGGAATCCCGACAGTACGTGTAGATGTGGAAAAGACGGCTGTTAAGGATCTTGGGATTGTGAAGATGGTTAATAGTGGTAAAGGTATTAAGGGTACGGGTAAGTCATCTAATAAGAATCCATTACCGTCTTGGCTTAAAGAACGGTGGGAAGCAGGAAATAATTTCAATAAGGAAAATCGCCCCCGTTACCCTTATAATGAAGTAGAGCTAGAAGCAAAAGAAGCAGGCGGCAAAAAGTACGTAGTTGATTCATATTCTCCAAATAAGGAGATAGTTTCCAGGAAGTATACTCAACTTAGTGACGTTCAAGAAAAGACAGCACTGAGTTACTTGAACGAGATTACTAAAAAATATTCTTCAGGGTCTAAAATATCAAATGGTCCTTTTAATCCAAAAGCTCTTAAAGGCGGACGACTGAAAGGTGAATTGATATTAGAAGTACCTGTTCAAAATAAAGCTATTCCACAAAAAATTCTTGATGAAGCAACAAAAAATAGGATTATTATTAGGGATATAAATGGGAAGGTGTATAATTGACTATGAAAGTTTATTATTGTGATGAATGGTCGGACATAAAAAAACAGCCTTGGAATATTCTTGATGATTGTACCGCATACTTACATCACCAAAAACATGAACCATATACTGCGGTATTAACCGAAGGCGAAAAACCTAAATATGTTGTAAATGTAACAAATGAATGGGTTTCAGTGGGTTTTTATGATGACTTGACTCGTAAGTATCTGAATTATGATTTTGAAGTTATAAGTGATGGTAAAATCTTCTTAAGAACAGCAATGTATTGGGAATATGATGATGCAACTGATAATGAAGTTAGCAGTTTGATTTTAGGCTTTCGCGAAGATGGTCATATAGCAATGGAGAAGACAGATTTCAAGACCGGTTCGGTCGAAGAGCGTGAGACTAGCGACAACCTTAAGAGCAACTGGGATGATTTCCCTAAATTTGGTGAATATAATCACTTGTGCAGAGAGGAAAGATAATATGAGATGCAGCTAATGTTCTCATAACGTTTTTCTGGAAGAATATCAGTTTTAATCCTTTTACAAGTAAGTAGAAAAAACTAACCTTCCCTCGATTGGCGCTTGCCTCTCGAGGTTTTTTATACTTAAAATTTTTGCATTGAAACTGATCTATAAGATAATTAGTAAGATGAATATAGATGCAAGAGGCAGCCTTGTAAAATGAAGTTTGTACAGCTAAGTAAATATTATCCATAATCTACATTTTCACCTTTCAGGTCTCCCACTCAAATAGTTGGTTGACAAGTTATCTAAAAACAGACTTTAAGAATAACGGCTCTCTAAAGAGGTTATATAAATGAGAAAACATATTAAATTAGATGTTCCAAAAGCTAATATACATCCCTTAAGAATAACACAAGGTTGGAAAGTAAATTATAATCATTTTGTTGAAATAGATCCAAGAACTTTAGAACCGAATGATGATTCCTGGTTTATGTTCACAGACAGTTTGTTGCAGCTTTATCATGAACAATCCTCAATAACGCTTGATTTAGGCTGGGTTCCTGACATTTCTCCTGAAGGTAATTATCTGGTTTTACTAGTCAAAGATAATGATTGGGAAGATCCTATTAAAGAATTTTCATCAGATGACTATAAAAAAGTGATTTTATATATTGAATATCATTTAAAACAAGTAACAACTACTTGGTGGAATGAAGTTTAGATTTTCTTGATTAAAGGATGGAATGGTTACTATTTATGGAACATGGAATCAGATTTATTAATGAATACCCTGAAATCGGTGAAGTGCTTCATCGTCTATTTGTGAATAGGGAATTAGACGAATGGTACAAGAACAAATGCGCAGGGAAAATAAAAGTACCTGATGAATTTAATCAAATAAAAGGTTTGAAAAAAATTGAAGTTAGAGATTTAAACAATCCTTCAGGAGAAATCAATATCCACTTGCAAGATCTTTCTGGGGAAAATGGTTTTCATTTAGAACAGCAAATCAATATGAAAGTATCTAAATTGGTTCCTGTTTATGTATTAGATTATAGTTATTCCCTAAGACACGATTTAATCGATGGCGTTTATGATATTGTAGGCACCGCTGAATCTTTAGAATTCATTCAGGGAACGAACTATATTAATAAAATAATGCAAGAGAAAGGGTTTATTGAACTCAGTTATTTATATGATTACTACGATACTGTGTATGAGTGGAGTGAATTGCCGCATATACAGCCTTTCAACAGGAGATTAATATTAGGAGATGCCTTGTTTACTGATGTATTAGAATTGCTATAGTTAAAAACTTGCCGTGTTGTCATCGGCATGTTTTTTTATAGATAGTATAACAATATGGAGTGCAAGGAGAAGCGGGATGGAAAGAGACCATATTTCTCAACTGCAGCCATTAAAAATCTGCAATGGCTGGTCTGTAGTACAGAACAATTTATGTTCAGAAAAAAGAATGCAAGAAAAATGTGAATTACTAATACTACAAAATGAAAAACGTAATGCTGTTATGAAGGCAGTATATGAAAATAATCAATACCATATCAAAGTAGCTGGCTTAAAAACAGATAAGATTTATGAAGATGAGTCTTTTAATGAGATAGAACAATTATTAGAAGAGTTAGAATATCAAATCTGGAGTGTGGGAAGCGGGGTTTTAGAGGGTTTGCAGCCACTAAGCCAACAGATTCCCAATTTTTTAAGGCTAAAGATACCGGCTGATTGGACTGTTGATTATATTACATTAAAGGATACTGATCTAAGACGCTAGAGGCAAATGACGATGCTTGGTTATTTGACTTTAATCAAGATCTCCTGCAGATTTCTCATAAGACAAAAAATTTGCTGCTTGACGTAGGGTGGTACCCAGAAGGTGATCCAGCCGGAAGCTATGGGATTGAACTGATAAAAAACGAAGATTGGGAAATTCCTTTAGAGGATATTATGTGTACTGAACTTAAAGAATTAATTAAACAATTGGATTATATTTTTATGAAAGAAATGAAAAATGAATATTAATAAAAAAGCAGATTATACTATCTGCTTTTTTCAATGATATAATTTGGTGTCATTGCTAGATTCGACATGCAGGACAATTGAGCGCGAAGAGAGGGAAACAAGTAAAATGGAAATACATCAAATTCACGATTTTCATCTAAAAGATGAATCGGATTTTGTTCAAACACAACAATCCCTTAAAAATCGTATCAACCTATCCACCTCCATCAACCTAGACTCCATCAACACCTGCGCAGGCGTCGATCTCGCCTATTGGGAGCAGAACGGAGAACCATACGGAGTGTGCAGTATTATCGTGATTGACGCTGATACAAAAGAAGTCATTGAAAAAGTGCACAGCATGGGGAGAATCAGCGTGCCGTATGTTTCCGGTTTTCTTGCGTTTCGCGAGCTACCTTTGATCATCGAGGCGGCGAAAAAGCTGGAGACGGAGCCGGATGTCTTCTTGTTTGATGGCAACGGATATCTGCATTACAATCATATGGGCGTTGCCACCCATGCGGCTTTTTTTCTGGGTAAGCCGACGATTGGGATTGCGAAAACCTATCTCAAAATCAAAGGCTGCGATTTCGTGACGCCTGAAAATGAAGTAGGCGCATACACCGATATTATCATTGACGGCGAGGTATATGGACGGGCGCTGCGAACGCGGCGGGACGTGAAGCCTATTTTCTTGTCTTGCGGTAATTATATTGATTTAGACAGCAGCTATCAGATCACGATGAGCTTGATCAATCAAGAAAGCAGGCTGCCGATCCCTGTCCGCCTGGCTGACCTTGAGACGCATGTTTTGCGAACGTTTTATCAGAAAAATCACATGTAACACTTGGTGCTCTAAGTCATCAAGTGTTTTTTTGTATGTGTGTGCTTTCCTGGTCTCAAAAACCTTGTCGTCCTTGTGGAGAGGTTTTATTTGAATGTTTTCCGTGTCAAATCAATAAAAGCCTTTAATGGCGCAGACATCCACTTGTCCTTATGCCATGCTAATTGAGTGAAAACGGGGCAATCGCTCTGCCAATTGAGTTCTTTCATCCGGCCTGCTGCAATATCATCTTTTACTGTCATTTCAGGCAAGATTCCAATCCCAAGTCCGGCCATTACGCATTGTTTGATGGCTTCTATGCTGACGAATTCCAATTTGTTAGGATAGACACCGGAGTCATGCAAATTGTTCTCAAAGAGCGTGCGGTACGAGCAGCCGTCCTCTGTCAGCAGAAGAGTTTCGTTTTGAAGATCCTTCAATGTTACTGGTAAATCCGCAGGAAAAGGATGGTCATTAGCAGCCACCATTTTGATCTCATCCTGAATCAAAGATTCAACGTGCAGTGCGTCTTCCATCCGGTTTACATCCAAGATGAAGGTGATATCAAGCTGGCCCTGTAAGAGCTGTTCTTTCGCTTGTTCATTGGAGATATATGGTTTGAATATGAGCTTTACTTGGGGAAAAGCCTGTTTAAATTCTTTTATGATAGGGGGCAGGCGGTATGTGCACTGGCTTTCCGTCGCCCCGATTTTTAAGGTTCCGGTTGTTTCTCTTACTTGATTTGCGGCCATTTTCGCTTCTTCTGTTAACGCAATGATCTTCTGTGCATAAGATTTGAACGTTTTTCCTGCTTCTGTCAAGATAAGCCGCTTGCCGAGCCGTTCAAATAAAGGCGTCCCAATTTCTTCTTCAAGTGATTTGATCTGAGAGGTAACGCTTGATTGTGCATAATTAAGCATTTTGGCGGTTAAGGTGAAGTTTACATGTTCTGCCGCCGTAATAAAGGTGATCAGCTGCTTCAATTCCACTTGTTCTCTTCCTTTCTAAATCGGTTTTAGCGATTGGATTAATCGAAATAATCATCTGTATTGATTGATGAATCCATTATAAAATGAAGAAAATCATTCGTAAACAAAGGAGCAGATGCATCATGAAAATTGCGGTTATTAACGGCGGAACTCGGTCTGGCGGAAATACGGATGTTCTTGCGGAGAAGGCTGTTCAAGGATTCGATGCGGAGCACATTTATTTGCAGAAATATCGAATTCGGCCAATTGAAGATCTGCGTCACGCCCAAGGCGGCTTTCGTCCTGTTCAAGATGACTACGATTCTATCATTGAACGGATATTGCAGTGCCATATTCTTGTATTCGCCACCCCAATTTATTGGTTTGGCATGTCAGGGACATTAAAGCTGTTTATTGATCGCTGGTCACAGACATTGAGAGATCCGAGATTTCCTGATTTTAAACAGCAAATGTCAGTGAAACAGGCATATGTAATAGCAGTGGGCGGAGACAATCCAAAAATAAAAGGGCTGCCGCTGATTCAGCAATTCGAACATATTTTTCATTTTATGGGAATGCCCTTTAAAGGCTATGTGCTGGGAGAAGGCAATCGTCCAGGCGATATTCTTCGTGATCATCAGGCGCTATCCGCTGCGAGCCGCTTACTGAAAAGAAGCGATGCGATATGAAGTTTTTGCTGTCGGTCGTTGCTGGCATGCTGATTCTTGCATTCTTTTTATTTTGGAAGGTCCAGCCTCCTGTTTGGATACAAGTTGAAACCAATTCGTCCCAGTTGAAGCAATATGTAAGAATGGCAGGAACCACGCTGCAAGTCAAGCACATCATCAAGAGTGACGCAGGAGAAGAAACAGCTGTCATATCAAACGGCATTTCTGGGCCAAAATAAAAAAAGCACCTGTCAAGGTGCTTTTTTCTATAAATGAGGGATCACAAGGCCCCCATATAAAAACGCCGCGATAATCAAAAATGCCGGATGCATTTTGAATTTTGTCATGGCAAGGAGCGAAATTCCCGCAATCACGATCGATTGGACCCAGCCGATCGCTTTGATGCCGTCTGCGCCGATTTGCCAGGTAAGAATGAGCATCATGACCGCGATGACAGGCTGGACGGACAGCGTCATGCCTTTGATGACAGGTGATTGGCGGAAGCGCTGGATGATGCGCAGCAGGACGATCAATGCGAGCGCCGACGGTACGACGGTTGCGATCAGGGCAATTAGGAAGCCGGGCCACCCGCCTGCGCTGTAGCCGACATACGCAGCGATTTTCGTGGCGATCGGGCCCGGCAATGAGTTCGCAAGTGCGAGCATATTTGAGAATTGATCGTTTGAGAGCCAGCTGTATCTGTTTACGACTTCTTCAAACATTAGCGGGATAGACGCAGGTCCGCCGCCATATCCCAGTAGGTTTGCGATAAAAAACGCCATAAATAAATAGATCGATATCATGAGGCTGACATTCCTTTATCTTTTGAATGTTTATTTGTGATTTTGTTTTTCAGTTTAAAATGAAACGCCCCGTACGCTAAGAAAATGATAATGACAAGGCCGGGATTAATCTGTAAAGTTTGCAGGCCGATAAAAGCGATGATAAAAAACAGGATGCCGGTGACCCAGCCGAAACCTTTAAGCGCTTTTTGGCCAAACTCGTACGCCATGATTCCGAGCATTACCGCAATTACCGGCGTGACGGCACCAATCATACCTGCAACAATTGCTGAATGGCTTAATACATTTACAGCCGCAAACAAGCCCACCATCGCAAAACATGTAGGCAGAATGTGGGCGAGGGTCGCCACAATTGCACCTAATGTGCCTTTTAGCTTAAAGCCCAGATAAGCAGCCATTTTGGTGGCAATCGGTCCGGGAAGCGCATTAGCTATTGCTAATATTTCTCCGAATTCATCATCGTCAATCCATTTATATTTATTGACCGCTTCATGGCGGATCAGCGGAATCACGGAAGGTCCGCCGCCGAAACCTAATATGCCGGTGCGAATCATTGCGGCCGTCATATCCCGATAAGGATGGTTTTTCATTCGTTTCTCTCCTTTACAGCTTCATTCCCATACGGCTTTTGTATCGTTTGATCAGCATCTGGCAATCAACACTGACGACGCCTCGCAATGGATACAGCCGTTTTGTTAAAAATTCTTCCATTTCTTGATCGTTGGCAAAGATCCCATGCATATGCAGCTTGCTCGGGCCTGTCATGTGATAAAGGCTGGTGACCGCAGGCTCTTCCTCAAGCTTAAGAGCGACCTCTTCTAAAAATTGCGGTTCTACCTCGACATTGAAAAACACGGAAACATGAATGCCGATTTTAGCGGGATTGATGACAGCGGTGAATTTTTCAATAACACCGGCTTCAATTAATTGGTTGATACGGGCCTGAACGGCGACCCGTGACAAATCGACTCTTTTGCCAAGATCCGTATAAGAAATTCTGCCTTCTTCATGCAAAATCGTGAGAATTTGTTTATCAGTCTCATCAAGTACAAGGTTGGGGATTTGATATTCATGACTCAATTGCTCCACCTGCTTTCGTAGCCTTTTAGCAATCATTTTATCATAAAAGTTACGTATCGAAATAATAATTTTTTATTTGTTTTCGAAATGAATGCAAAAATATCTTATTATTTGCGAAAAGAAGAAAGTTCGTCAGTTTTTCTGCCGGATCAGTAGATGTGAAAAATCAGGCTCCCTATACTGAAGAAAATTTCTTAAAAAAGGGGACTTGTGATGAACAAATCTGTCATCGGTACAAAGCAAATGGTCGTCAGTCCGCATTACCTCGCTTCTCAAGCCGGAAACCGCATACTGGATAAGGGAGGCAACGCGTTTGACGCCGCTGTTGCGGTGAGTGCTTGTCTTGCGGTTGTGTACCCGCATATGACCGGACTTGGCGGGGATTCCTTTTGGCTGACCTTTCACCAGGAAACAAAGGCAGTAAAAGTCTACAATGGCAGCGGCCGTTCAGGAAAAAACGTAACGAGAGATGTATATAAGGGAAAAAGAGCGATTCCGCTTCGGGGAATTGACAGTGCCATTACCGTACCGGGAATGGTTGATAGCTGGGATGCGGTCCTGAAGGAGTACGGGTGTCTGTCTCTTGCAGATGTATTGGAGCCCGCACGCGATTATGCCCAAAATGGGTTTCCTGTATCAGCTGATCAGTGTCATCACACAGAAAAGAATATTGAATTGCTGGCTTCCACGCCTTATACGGCTGATATCTTCACGAGAAGGGGCAAAGCACCTGTCCCGGGAGAGCGGTTTGTGCAAAAAGAGCTTGCAGACAGTCTGAACTTGATTGCTGAAAAAGGAAGAAGCGCATTTTATGAAGGAGATCTCGCTCAGCGGATTGTCTCACATTTACAGAATAACGGCAGTTACATGACAATCGATGATTTTAAAGCGCATCGGGGTGAGTGGGTAGCGCCTGTATCAAGTGATTATCGAGGATACAGTGTGTATCAGGCGCCGCCGAATTCTCAGGGATTTACCGGTTTATTAACACTGAACATTTTGGAAAACTATGATTTCACCCAAATCGAGCACGGTTCATTTGAGTATTATCATGTGCTTGTGGAGGCGCTGAAAAAGAGTTTTGTAGATCGGAATGCCTTTTTGACTGACCCTGCGTTTGCTGACATTCCGCTTGAAAGGCTTTTGGATAAAAATTATGCAAAACGATTGGCGGGAGAAATCGGCTATTTGGCAGAACTGGCAGAAAGCAGGCCGGTGGGAAGTGATACGGCATATGCGGCCGTAATCGATGCGGATGGCAACGCAGTGTCATTCATTCAAAGCCTGTACTTTGAATTTGGCTCGGCAGTCACTGCGGGTGATACAGGCATATTACTGCAAAACCGCGGATCATTTTTCTCACTGGATGAAAATCATGTCAACACGCTTGAACCGAGAAAGCGCACCTTCCATACGCTGATGCCGGCTATGGTCTGTAAAGGCGGAAAGCCAAAAATTCTGTACGGCACACAAGGCGGCGAAGGCCAGCCGCAGACCCAGACGGCCATCATTACCCGAATGCTGGACTACGAAATGCATCCACAACAGGCAATCAGCGAACCGCGCTGGGTATGGGGCAGAACGTGGGGAGAGGAATACGAAGGTCTCAGAGTCGAGGGCAGATTCACAGACAAAACAATCCAAAAACTGAAAGACAGCGGGCATCTCGTGGAGGTTGTCGGTGACTATGATCCGCTGATGGGACACGCGGCTGCAATCAAAGTTGATGAAGAAGGCTTTCTCCAAGGCGGAGCCGATCCTCGGGGAGACGGAGCGGCTGTGGGGATTTAAATAACTATAGGGTACAAATATAAATCAAAAGCATAAACATAAGGGAGACCTCTACAATGTGGTACATATACTGTTTATCTTCAGGTCTATAATGCCACTCCATAAAAATTCGTATTGAGTCAATCACAATAAAAAATAAAAGAAGCAAATATTCAACTGGAAAAAAGGAGAGTGAAACCACAAACAAAATAAGTAAAGTGATTTCGATCCATTTGTGTGTATTGCTGACATGCTTATATCGCCAGCCGGATTTATCAATACCGTATATTTTCTTTATAAAAAATTGAGAGGCGAGACTGATGGTAATAGCGATCAGCATTAAAATCCAAAAGTTTGTCATTCCAATTCCTCCTAATCTACCTTTATACGAAGAAAAAGAAAAAACGTTTCAAAAAGAACACCCCGAGCTTACTCTGGGTGTTCTTTTTTTTTGATATTTTTTCAGTATTAACAGGCGATATTTTGTAATCATAAGGTCTTTTTGACTAGTTTCTTCTATTTAAATAGTCCTTCTCTTCAGCTGGGACGAATCAGTGTGAATTCTTCCCCCAGTTTGGCATAGTGATTTCCCGCCAATCGTGAGGCAGGTTTTAATTCATCCGTTAAAATATATCCCTTTTCTGCATCATACACCTTTTCATCTAGGTGGAAGCAGACAACTCTTCCGATGAGCAGATCTGCTGTAGTGACGCCTTGATCATTGTCAAAGGTAATATGGCGCTCTAATTTGCACTCAAAGCGAACGCGGGCTTCCTTAATGCCGGGAACTGAAACAGCTTTGCTTTCAACAGGATGAAGCGAGGTGCGTGTAAGCTCGCTTTCATCTGGCCTTAAGCTTGCAGCTGTTTCATTGATATCTTCAATGGTGGCTTCATCACTGACATGAACGACAAATTCTCCGTTCTCCACTGCGTTTCGCGCTGTATCTTTTTGGCGTCCTTCCGTCCTGTTAACAGAAATACTGAGAAGCGGAGGATCTGAGCTGACGACGTTATAAAAACTGAAAGGCGCGGCATTGACCGCTCCTTCTGAAGAAAGTGTTGTCACAAATGCAATGGGGCGGGGAATAACGGTACCTGACAATAGCTTGTATGTGTCTTTGGCACTAAGCTGATCAGCTTGAAATATGTACATAGCAACAACCGCCTTTATCGTTAGGATACCTTGATTATAACGAAATGGTTTAAAGGAAACCAAATGATGCGGGTTGCATATGTTATGTCATGACATATATCTAATACAGGGCAAATAAAAAATAGGCTTCCGTACCTCCGCCGGCAGCCTATTGAAACAATGAAAACTTAGATTATTTGTATTTCTTTTTGACTACCCAGCAATTGCCATCTTTCCAGTATTCTTTTTTGCTGTCATAATCATCGTGTCTTTTGTAGTCGTCGCAGTGGTGGTACGGTTTTTTGTAGTATTTCTTATGGGAACGATAAGATTTTTTGTGTGTGCGGCATGACTTTTTATAGCTGCGAGATTTTTTCTTGTGAGAACAGTATGACTTTTTGTAGCTGCGAGATTTTTTGTAAGAACGGTAAGATTTTTTATAGCTGCGAGATTTTTTGTGAGAACGGTACGATTTTTTGTGGCTGCGAGATTTCTTGTGAGAGCAGTATGATTTTTTGTGGCTGCGAGATTTTTTGTGAGAACAGAATGATTTTTTGTGACTGCGAGATTTTTTGTGAGAGCAGTATGATTTTTTATGGCTGCGAGATTTTTTGTGAGTGCGGTGCGACTTTTTATGACTGCGTTTTTTTCCATGAGGCTCTTGGTATAAATAATCCTTTAAACCTTCTTTTTTTGCGGATTTCACCGCTTCTTTGATGTCAGAATGGGAATAGTGGCCCAATTTGAAATCCTCCTTTTAAAAATGATGTTAAGGATGAAGATCCTTACTACCCTCATAGTACGCGCGGTTTTAAAAAGTGTATAAGTGTTCCGCTGAGATCTTATAAAAATAAAAGCCTAATATTTGTAAGGAGGATTATGGATGAAGAATCAATCCAATTTACCGCTTTATCAGCTGTTTGTTCATCCAAAAGATTTGCGTGAATTAAAAAAGGATATATGGGACGATGATTCGGTGCCAGCTGTGATGAAGGTAAATCAAAAAAGGCTGGATATTGATATCGCTTATCGGGGATCACATATCAGAGACTTCAAAAAGAAGTCATACCATATTTCCTTTTATCAGCCGAAAACATTCCGCGGCGCGCGAGAGATTCACTTAAATGCGGAGTATAAAGACCCTTCCTTGATGAGAAACAAATTGTCTCTGGATTTTTTCTCGGAGCTAGGGACACTGTCTCCAAAGGCAGAGTTTGTGTTTGTAAAGGTGAACGGGAAGAATGAAGGGGTTTATCTTGAACTTGAATCCGTAGATGAATATTATTTGGCGAAAAGGAAGCTGGCTGATGGCGCGATTTTTTACGCGGTGGATGATGATGCTAACTTTTCTCTGATGAGCGATTTGGAAAAGGAAACGAAGACGTCGCTGGAGCTTGGATATGAAAAGAAGACAGGGACTGTGGAAGATGATTTTTATTTACAGGATATGATTTTTAAAATTAATACTGTCCCTAAAGCTCAGTTTAAGTCAGAAGTGACAAAACACGTGGATGTCGATAAGTATTTGCGCTGGCTTGCCGGTATTGTATTCACCTCGAACTATGACGGGTTTGTCCACAACTACGCATTATACAGAAGCGGGGAAACCGGATTATTTGAGGTGATTCCTTGGGATTATGATGCGACCTGGGGCAGGGATATCCATGGAGATCGGATGGCTGCCGATTATGTAAGAATTCAAGGATTTAATACACTAACCGCCCGGATATTGGATGAATCCGAGTTTCGCAAGTCCTACAAGCGCTTGTTAGAAAAAACGCTCCAATCTCTTTTTACGATAGAATATATGGAACCGAAAATCATGGCGATGTATGAGCGGATTAGGCCTTTTATCTTGATGGACCCATATAAAAAGAATGATGTTGAGCGTTTTGACCGTGAGCCAGATGTGATTTGTGAATATATTAAAAACCGTTCACAATACCTCAAAAATAATTTAAGTATTTTATGAATGTGTGAAAATAGGTATTCTGCTGAAAAAGCGACAATTAGGCTATTGAATTAGTTCAACAAATAAACGTGACACGTATATATGCAATATGTTTATCATCTATGTATAAGTGACTAGGAGGAACTTGAATGAGCAAGAGGAGAATGAAGTATCATTCAAATGATGAAATATCTTATTATAACTTTTTGCATTCAATGAAAGATAAAATTGTTACTGTATATCGTGGAGGTCCGGAAGCCATTGAGGGTATCCTTGTAGATAATGCCGACGGCCATTATACTATAGTGAAAAATCAAGAGGTGCTTCGCATCTATCCTTTTCACATAAAAAGCATCAGCTTAGGCCCAAAAGGGTCGTACAAAAAAGAGGATCAAAAAAATGAACAAAGCCAGGAAGACAATAATGATAAGGACAGCAATTCATTCATTTCTTCAAAATCATATAGCTCATCAAAATCATCTAAACGATCACTAAAATCATCAGATTATCAATCATCAAAATCATACAGCTCATCAGATTCAAAGAGTTCATCAAAATCATCTAAACGATCACTAAGATCATCAGATTATCAATCATCAAGATCATCAGGTTATTCAAGTTCCTTAAAAAGTTCAGGAAAACAAAAGGAAGATTATAGCTATGAAACGTTTGTCAGAACGATAGACTATCACTGGAAACGTAAATTTTAATAGATAATGGAGGAGCATCAGATTAAGTGATGCCCTTTTTCAGTTAAAGGAGGAGAATCGTGAAAGGTTTGAATCAATTCCTTAACACAGATGTTGAGGTTGTCATTTCAGGAGATACAAGGTTTGTCGGCACCCTCATAGATATCGGACAGGATATTTTTGTTATTTTTGATGGCTGCAATTATCTTTATATTCCCTTGTTGCATCTTCATCAAATAAACAAGGCGAAAATAATGACCAGTACTGAGAAGCCATTTTTGATCAATCCGGAAGATCCAATGATAGAGGCAGAAACTCAAGCTTTTTCATATAGAAATACATTAAACAAGGTCAAAGGCCAGTTTATTGAAGTTTATGTAACTGGGGATCGATCGATCCATGGGTATGTTACAAATGTTTTAAACGATTATATTGTATTTTTCTCACCTGTATTTAAAATACTTTTTATATCTATGCATCATTTAAAATGGTTTACCCCTTATTCAACTGAACAAACACCGTATACTCTTGACAACTCACAATTGCCTGTCGTGCCTTCCAAAGTTCCTCTTGTGCGTAATTTTGAGGAGCAGATCAAAAAAATATTGGTGAATTGGTCATATTTGATATGGGAGAGGTGCCAGAAAAAGTTGGTCTATTAAAGGATGTCTCTAATAATATCATTGAGCTTATTAACGCAAGTGGAGAGCCAGTCATTTGGAAGTTAAATCATCTAAAGACAATGCATCTTCCCTAGTGTATACAAACTGCCCTCTTGAATAGCAGAAGGCAGTTTTTCGTTTCATACTGTGCTAAAGAAATAACCAACTGATCCAAAAATATAAACATGTTAACGTAAAAAGAACAGTCAGCGGAATGATGATAATGGTCGTTTTTATATATTCGCCCCATGAAATACTTTCATCATGCTGTTTTAATATATGCATCCAAATAAGCGTTGCTAAGGTTCCCATAGGTAATAATAATGAACCGATATCACTGCCGATAATATTTGCCAAGTAGATGATTTTTGTTGTTGAAGGATTCAGGGTCATTTCAGTTAAGGTAAAAGTACTGATCATTAATGCTGGATGGTTGTTAAAGAGATTAGAAAAAACAGAAGTAGAGATACCTGATGCGAAAGTTGCATGGGCGAGGCTTCCAGAAACCACAGGTTCAAAATAATTCACAAGTAACTCTGTGAATCCAATATTATGCAGACCATAAATTAAGACATACATAGTAAAAGCGAATATAAAAATGTGCCAAGGCGATTTATATAACAAGTCTCTTGGGGAGGTTTTGAAATCCATCTCCAGCTTAACAGGATAAAAGATCCGATGACAGCGACTAGAGGAACAGAAATACCGGTATATGATGCTGCAAATAGACTCATCCTGACGAGAAAAACAAATGCAAGCACAAACAACATGATTTTTGTTTGATTTCGTTCTGGTAAAGGAGCTGATGGCGAATGAAGAGGATGGTACCTTCTATGCCGCAGAGACTGAAAATGGCCCGGTATATCTGGCAGGCTTTTGGGAAGACGTTTATAAAAGAACATAAACAGTAGACAAGTCATAAAAATGAGTCCCATCATACTAGGGACAAACATCATGGCGGTGTGAAGATATAGATCCATTCCAATGATTTTGAGAGAAATTAAATTAACAATATTACTTACGCCAATCGGTGCGCTAGAGGCTGTGGCTATTAAAACACCGCTTAATAAATATGGGGCTTTTTGATGTTTTTTTAAACCTAAATATTTTAGTACAAGCAAAAGGATTGGAGTTGTGATCAAAATGCTCCCATCATTATTCAGGAAAATGGTCATGAGAAAGCAGAGCAAATTGGTTAGCCAAAAAAGCTTGATGCCTGAACCCTTGGATTGTTGGAGCAGTTTTGCAGCCACCCAATAAAAGAAACCAAAGCTTTCTAGTGCAATGGCCATAATCATAGTGGCAAGGATTGTAACCGATGCACCCGTGACTTTTGTTCCGATTTCCCCTAAGTCTGCCAATGACACACTTCCGCACAATAAAACCATTAAAGCGCCAAATGTGGCGGGGATAGCTTCATTTAGTCCTTTTGGTCTCCAGAAAATAAAAATCATTGTTACGAAAAAAGCGAGCAATGTGAATATGCCGGTGAACTCAATAATTTACTTCACCTCTCTATCTTTCATTTTTAAAATCAAACTAATGTCCTGCGCTTACTAATGTCCTTGCCAACTATTTGTACTGTATGTATACGTATACTGATATAAAGTTGTACTAAGCGATTATATTAAATTAATAAAATTTCCATAAGAAACCCAAAAGAAAAAAGAGATTGCAAGTATCGTTCATGTACCTGCATCACTCTCTTTAGTTCTTGTCTGCTGACAATTTGAAATATGAATAAAATGCTTTATAAGCGGATTATGATTGTCTTTGCGGTAAGCGATAACCCATTCGGCATTAAGCTGTATTTGGTCCATTTTTCGATAAGTAACATCCAAATTAAATAATTTTTTGGCTGAGGAAGGAACAAATGTCATACCAATTCCGGCACTGACTAAACCAATCACCATTTGATATTCTGTGGCTTCCTGGACAATGTTGGGTCTGAAGCCTGCTTGTTCACAGAACTGAATAAAATCCATGTATAGAGTAGGCCATGCTTCTTTAGCAACAGTAATAATTGGTTCATCTCTTAAATCCTCAATCGTAATTGATTCCTTAGAAGTCAATGGGTGTTGCTTAGGCAAAGCTAAAACACAAGGGCTGCTTTGGGCGGTTTCGATATGTAAAGCTGTATGCTGTAAGGGAGGATGAAGTATACCAATATCAATGTTGCCCTTTAGTAGCTCCTCCTGCTGCCTAGACGAGGATATTTCACGCAGTTCTATTTTCACAGATGGGAATTTTTTACGATATTCCCGGACAATCGGCGGCAGAAATTCATATGTAGCTGATCCGACAAAACCAATTACGAGAAGGCCTTGCTCGCCGCGGGCCGTCCGCTGTGCCAGTTCAATTCCTTGTCCGATTTGCATCAATGCCATCCGGCAATGATTTAAAAAGATTTCTCCTGCTGCGGTAAGCTCGACAAATCGTTTTGTCCTTTTCAGAAGCGTAACTCCGACTTCTTCCTCCAGCTGTTTGATCTGCTGGCTGAGAGGAGGCTGCGTCATGTTCAGCCGCCGGGCAGCCTTTCCGAAATGAAGCTCTTCGGCTACTGCGATAAAGTATTGAAGATGGCGAAGCTCCATTCAATATGCATTCCTTTCCATAGGTTAATAATTCGTATTACATATTAATCATAAGGCGAATCGATATTGGAGGTCAATTTCCAAAGAGTGTATAGTGAAACTTATCACAAGATATTTAAAATTTTACGTTTAAAATGCATAATAAGGAGTGAGGGTGTTGACAAAAGCAACAAAAGAACAAAAATCCCTTGTGAAAAACAGAGGGGCGGAGCTTGTTGTTGATTGCTTAGTGGAGCAAGGTGTCACACATGTATTTGGCATTCCAGGTGCAAAAATTGATGCGGTATTTGACGCTTTACAAGATAAAGGACCTGAAATTATCGTTGCCCGGCACGAACAAAACGCAGCATTCATGGCCCAAGCAGTCGGCCGTTTAACTGGAAAACCGGGAGTCGTGTTAGTCACATCAGGACCGGGTGCCTCTAACTTGGCAACAGGCCTGCTGACAGCGAACACTGAAGGAGACCCTGTCGTTGCGCTTGCTGGAAACGTGATCCGTGCAGATCGTTTAAAACGGACACATCAATCTTTGGATAATGCGGCGCTATTCCAGCCGATTACAAAATACAGTGTAGAAGTTCAAGATGTAAAAAATATACCGGAAGCTGTTACAAATGCATTTAGGATAGCGTCAGCAGGGCAGGCTGGGGCCGCTTTTGTGAGCTTTCCGCAAGATGTTGTGAATGAAGTCACAAATACGAAAAACGTGCGTGCTGTTGCAGCGCCAAAACTCGGTCCTGCAGCAGATGATGCAATCAGTGCGGCCATAGCAAAAATCCAAACAGCAAAACTTCCTGTCATATTAGTCGGCATGAAAGGCGGAAGACCGGAAGCGATTAAAGCGGTTCGCAAGCTTTTGAAAAAGGTTCAGCTTCCATTTGTTGAAACATATCAGGCTGCCGGTACCCTTTCTAGAGATTTAGAGGATCAGTATTTTGGCCGCATCGGTTTGTTCCGCAACCAGCCTGGCGATTTACTGCTAGAGCAGGCGGATGTTGTTCTGACGATCGGCTATGACCCGATTGAATATGATCCGAAATTCTGGAACGTCAATGGAGACCGGACAATTATCCATTTAGACGAGATTATCGCTGACATTGATCATGCTTACCAGCCTGATCTTGAATTGATCGGTGATATTCCGTCCGCGATCAATCATATCGAACACGATGCTGTGAAAGTAGAATTTGCAGAGCGTGAGCAGAAAATCCTTTCTGATTTAAAACAATATATGCATAAAGATGAGCAGGTGCCTGCAGATTGGAAATCAGACAGAGCGCACCCTCTTGAAATCGTTAAAGAGTTGCGTAATGCAGTCGATGATCATGTTACAGTAACTTGCGATATCGGTTCGCACGCCATTTGGATGTCACGTTATTTCCGCAGCTACGAGCCGTTAACATTAATGATCAGTAACGGTATGCAAACACTCGGCGTTGCGCTTCCTTGGGCAATCGGCGCTTCATTGGTGAAACCGGGAGAAAAAGTGGTTTCTGTCTCAGGTGACGGCGGTTTCTTATTCTCAGCAATGGAATTAGAGACAGCGGTACGACTAAAAGCACCAATTGTACACATTGTATGGAACGACAGCACATATGACATGGTTGCATTCCAGCAATTGAAAAAATATAACCGTACATCTGCGGTCGATTTCGGAAATATCGATATCGTGAAATATGCGGAAAGCTTCGGAGCAACTGGCTTGCGCGTAGAATCACCAGACCAGCTGGCAGATGTTCTGCGTCAAGGCATGAACGCTGAAGGTCCTGTCATCATCGATGTCCCGGTTGACTACAGTGATAACATTAATTTAGCAAGTGACAAGCTTCCGAAAGAATTCGGGGAACTCATGAAAACGAAAGCTCTCTAGCACTCTGCGCATCACGACACTGTTTTATGAACAGCACTAAATAAAAGGAGTGAAGGGAAATATGAAACGAGAAAGCAACATTCAAGTGCTCAGCCGTGGTCAAAAAGATCAGCCTGTGAGCCAGATTTATCAAGTATCAACAATGACTTCTCTATTAGACGGAGTATATGACGGAGATTTTGAACTGTCAGAGATTCCGAAATATGGAGACTTCGGTATCGGAACCTTTAACAAGCTTGACGGAGAGCTGATTGGGTTTGACGGCGAATTTTACCGTCTTCGCTCAGACGGAACCGCGACACCGGTCCAAAAAGGAGACCGTTCACCGTTCTGTTCATTTACGTTCTTTACACCGGACATGACGCACAAAATTGATGTGAAAATGACACGCGAAGACTTTGAAAAAGAGATCAACAGCATGCTGCCAAGCAGAAACTTATTTTATGCAATTCGTATTGACGGATTGTTTAAAAAGGTGCAGACAAGAACGGTAGAACTTCAAGAAAAACCTTACGTGCCAATGGTTGAAGCGGTCAAAACACAGCCGATTTTCAACTTCGACAACGTGAGAGGAACAATCGTAGGTTTCTTGACACCAGCTTATGCAAACGGAATCGCCGTTTCAGGCTATCACCTGCACTTCATTGACGAAGGACGCAATTCAGGCGGACACGTTTTTGACTATGTGCTTGAGGATTGCACGGTTACGATTTCTCAAAAAATGAACATGAATCTCAGACTTCCGAACACAGCGGATTTCTTTAATGCGAATCTGGATAACCCTGATTTTGCGAAAGATATCGAAACAACTGAAGGAAGCCCTGAATAAAAGAAAAAAAGAAAGCCCCTTTTACAGGGCTTTCTTTTTATTTGGCTCTTTTCCTGATTTTAGATAAAATAACATCAAAACAGTAAAGGTGTGGTCTGATGAAAATATTGGTTTTGGCAGTTCATCCTCATATGGAGACCTCAGTTGTCAATAAGGCGTGGGCTGAGGAATTGAGTAAACACGACAATATCACAGTACGTGATCTTTATAAGGAATACCCGGATGAAGAAATAGATGTTGCGAAGGAACAGCAGCTGTGCGAGGAATACGATCGGATTGTCTTTCAATTCCCGCTATATTGGTACAGCTCTCCGCCGCTCTTGAAAAAATGGCAGGATCTTGTGCTGACTTACGGCTGGGCTTTTGGTTCAGAAGGAAATGCCTTGCATGGCAAGGAGCTGATGCTGGCTGTATCAACAGGGAGCGAAGCGGAAAAATATCAAGCGGGCGGAGCAAATCATTACTCGATCAGTGAGCTATTGAAACCATTTCAGGCCACGAGTAATCTGATCGGCATGAAGTATCTGCCTCCATATGTGTTCTATGGCGTGAATTATGCAGCTGCAGGGGATATTTCTCACAGTGCAAAACGGTTAGCCGAATACATCCAGCAGCCTTTTGTTTAAAATACAGCCCTGTCGAACATACGGCAGGGCTGTATTTGTTTAAAAATCCGGCAGCTCAGACAGGTTATTTTCCTTGATGCCGTCCGGTTCACTTCGCAAAATGTCACGCCCGTATTTATGGAAGACATCAACATGAGCGAGTTTTCCTGATTTTGCTTCTGACAGCGCAGTAGGATAGTCGAGCTCTCTTCCTGTATTGGTTTTCACTGCGATAATATTGTCTTCCTCATTTCTTCTAACCGCAATAATTTCTTCTTTTCCAGATGGAACATTTTCTTGATCGACAGTTGTTTGCCGGGCTTTATACGATTCATATGCTGCTTCAAATTGATCCATATTTACACCTCCGCTTTTTAGCGTGAACAAAAATGTTGATGATCATGTAAGGTTTCGACACAGCATACGACAATATTTCCTGAGAAATATCTTGGGAATGTGACAAATCAATTCATAATAAAAGGGATTCCGCATAAATGCGGAATCCCTCTCAGTTATTTTGTCATGTGTAAATCCTTTGTTTTCATATAACCTGTCGCACCGCCGTAATCAACGAATACCCAATCAAAATCAAAACCGCCTTTATTCGTTTTACTCCAGCCTAAAAAAGAAACGCTTGTGTCTGCTGGAAGAGTCTTAATGCTCTTTCCGTCAGCGGATGTGTATACTTTCGTTTTTGTTTTGGTTTTTACTGTTGTTGCTGCTTTTACAATATAATGAGTGGAGACAAAGCCTGTTTTTCCGTTTTTATAATGAACCTTTGCCCAGTCAGCATTTGAGAAGGAAATCAGCTTTAGGCTATCTCCTAAGTGCAGCGTATCGGCTTTCTGGCTTGATGCGGAAGGCTTCGTTCTGACATTTAGAGCCTCTGCTGATACCAAATAAGAATCATTCGGATAACTGTATAAACCATCAATGCTTACCGTTGTTTCTGGCTGTTGGGCATAGATCGTTCCAGCGCCGCCTGCCGTAGCCGCAGTCATTCCAGCCGCAAGTGCTAATGTTGAAAATAGTTTTGTTGGTTTGTTCATGCCGTTCCTCTCCTCACGTAAGAGAAATAATTCATTCTATATCTCTATTCACGTTATCGCAGGTTCCTAAATATCAGACAATTATTTTTTTGTTTCTAGTTTGAGAGGCGCGGATATTGTTTTTTGCACTTTTTTTTCGTGCAAAATATCATCTGCTGCTTCTGTAGCCAGTTTACCGATTAACTCAGGCTGTTGAGCGACGGTTGCTGACAGCTTTCCGTCTTTAATGGAAGCGAGCGCGTCTTTATTGCCGTCAAAACCGATCACCAATATGTCTTTCCCCGAGCTGTTAATTGCCTCGAGAGCACCGAGCGCCATTTCATCGTTGTGAGCAAAAACAGCTTGGATATCAGGATGTCCCTGCAGCAGGTTTTCCATGACAGTCAGGCCTTTCGTGCGGTCAAAGTCAGCTGATTGTTTTGTGACAACATGGAGCTTTTGGTCTGCGATGTTATGGAATCCTGAGCCGCGTTCCCGTGTGGCAGATGCGCCGGGGACGCCTTCAAGCTCTGCCACCTTTGCTCCTTTTCCAAGTTTGTCGGCAATAAACGCCGCGGCCATTTCACCGCCTTTTACATTATCGGAAGCAAGGTTTCAACTTTTCCTTGTTCGGCAGATCGATCGATTGTTACGACGGGCACACCGACTGCGTTTGCAGATTCTACTGCCGTTGAGATCGCCGAAGAATCAGTCGGGTTGATTAATAATGCATCAACACCTTGCTGAATTAAATCTTCCACGTCACTCGTCTGTTTCGATGAATCATTTTGTGCATCAACAATGATCACTTTCATTCCACGTTTTTCAGCTTCTTTTTCGATACCCTTTTTTAATGAGACAAAAAAAGGATTATTAAGCGTTGAGACGGACAAGCCAATGGTGAATTCCTTTTTGTTCCCCGAGTTTGACGGCTTTGCCCATTGGGGCGGCTCAAGCGAACAGGCGGTTAACAAAAATAATGATAACGTTAAAATGACGGATACAGCCTTTTTCATGTGAAAACCCTCCTATGCTGACTTCTTGCGGTCTAACAATACCGCAATTAAGATGACAATCCCTTTGACAACCAGCTGATAAAATGATGAGACGCCAAGCAGATTAAGCCCGTTATTAAGTGTGCCGATGATCAGCACCCCGATTAACGTGCCAACAATGCGTCCTCGGCCGCCGGAAAGACTTGTTCCGCCTAAGACGACTGCCGCGATAGCATCAAGTTCGTACGATTCCCCCGCAGTCGGCTGGGCCGAATGCAGGCGGGAAGTCAATATGGCACCTGCAAGAGCGGATAAAAGCCCGGCTAAAGAATAGATCATCACTTTCACGCGCGTCACTTTGATGCCTGAAATGAGAGCGGCTTTTTCGTTGCCGCCGATAGCGTACGTTCGGCGGCCGAATGGTGTTTTATGAAGAAGCACCCAAAGGATGACAAAGGCAAGAACCATCGTAATCGCCGGTACAGGAATGCCTAAAAAGTAACCGCGTCCGAACATCTGAAAAGCGTAGTTTGTGCCAAGTCCGGTAATCGGATTTCCATCTGTATACACTAGCGTCAGTCCGCGAAACACAGTCATGGTCGCAAGCGTGGCGATAAAGGGCGCCATTTTTCCTTTAGTAATCAATAATCCGTTGATCATGCCTAGTACGGCACCAATGATACAGCCAAGGATGATCGCGAGAACCGGATCAACACCGGATACAATCATTCCCGCAACTAAAGCACTTGACAGGGCAAGAATAGCGCCGACAGAAAGATCAATGCCGCCTGTCAAAATGACAAAGGTCATCCCGAACGCGATTAATCCGTTAATGGCGACCTGTCGAAGCAGGTTTAAAATATTCAGCGGTTCAAGAAAGCTTGGATTTAAAATAGATACAATGATAACGAGAATAAATAAACCAAGAAACGGGCCGAGTTTTTGCATGACTCCGTCGAAGTGAATCCGTTTTTGTTCTGTTTGCAGTTGTTCCGTTTTCATATTACCGCCCTCCCGTGGCAAGTGTCATAATTCGTTCTTGTGTTGCTTCTCGCGCATGGATTTCTCCGCTGATTCTGCCTTCATGGACAACGATAATCCGATCGCTCATTCCCAGAATTTCAGGCAGCTCTGATGACACCATGATGATAGCGACGCCGCGTTCGGTCAGCTCATTCATCAGCGTATAAATCTCTCGTTTGGCGCCAACATCCACACCTCTGGTTGGCTCATCCAAGATAAGCACTTTCGGTCCGATGCCGATCCACTTGGCTATCACCACTTTTTGCTGGTTTCCACCTGACAAATGGCGTGCGTGCGTTTCCGGTGATGCTGTTTTGATAGTGAGGCGTTTAATTAACAGATCGACAAACTCAGCCTCCCGCTTGTGATCAATGAGCCCCTTTGGTGAGAAGCTGGACAGATTGGGCAGGGCAATATTTTCGCGGATCGAGGTGTCGAGCAGGAGCCCTTCATCCTTGCGATTCTCTGTAATAAAGCCGAGACCTTTTTTCACGGCTTCCTGCGGGTTCTTAATAGCCGTTTTTTTCCCAGCGATCCATATCTCACCCGTGTCCAGCCTGTCAACGCCGAACAGCGCTTTCATCATTTCTGTCCGGCCGGCTCCCATTAATCCTGAAACACCGACGATCTCACCGGAACGCACATAGAAGCTGACATCCTCAAAACTCCCTTTTACGGAGGCATTTTTCACCTCGAATACTTTGTCACCGAGAGAAGGAGTGCGTTTTGGATATCGTTCAGTCAGCTCGCGTCCAACCATTTTTTTGACGACGTCATCAAAATCAGTTTCTGAGATGTTTGTTGTATCTACCGTTTTTCCGTCACGCATGATGGTAATTCTGTCGCAAATTGCAAAAATTTCTTCCATGCGATGCGAAATATAGACAATGGAGACGCCGTTCTTTTTTAACGCTGTAATAATCTCAAAGAGCTTGCTGATTTCACGTTCAGTCAACGCTGCGGTCGGTTCATCCATAATGATGACCTCGGCATTTGTCATAAGCGCCTTTGCGATTTCGATCATTTGCTGCTGTCCGACGGAACATTCGCCGGCTTCTTGATCAAGAGAAAGAGAGACGGAGAGTTTGTCAAATTGCTCTTTTGCTAGCGCTTTCATTTTTCTTGTTTGTAAGACGCCCAGCTTGGAGGATATCTCTTTACCGATAAATAGATTCTCAAGAACGGTCATTTCCGGCCAGATATTCAATTCCTGATGGATAAAGGCTATTCCATGCTGTTCCGATTCTTTTGGATTGGAAAAATACGTTTCGTTTCCGTTTATGCTGATTTGACCTTTATCTGCTTTGTGCAGGCCTGTTAAAATGTTCATAAGCGTGGACTTGCCGGCGCCGTTTTCTCCCATTAACGCGTGAACCTCGCCAGGCATGAGCTGAAAGGAAACGCCTGACAGCACCTGGTTTTTTCCGAATGCTTTATGAATGTCTTTCATTTCAATCTGCATGTTTCGTCCTCCTTTCTAGAAAAGCACACCCGCCTGCAGGATGCAGTTGGCATATGGTGTGAATTCTCCTGTTCTTATGACTGCCTTTGCTTCTTTTGTCAGCAGCTTAAATTCCTCGTGAGAAAGGTATTCAATCTTTTGTTCAGAGAAAAGATTTTCTAGAAATCTCGCATTCTCCTGATTGGATGCTTTTATTTCAGCTGCAGCAATGACTTTTTCGATGACCATCTCGTCAGCGAGCACTGCCGCTGTATCTTGGAAAGCCGGAAGGCCCGGCTTCAGTGAAAGATCAATTTTCAAAACGCCGTCAGGAACCGGCAGTCCGGCATCCGCGATGACAATTTTATCAGTGTGGCCAAGGTCGGCTAAAATCTTGGCAAGATGGCTGTTCAGTATACCGTGTTTTTTCATGACAGCAGCTCCTCTACTTTATTTCTTGTCGGCATTCCGCCTTGGGCACTGAAGGAGCAGACAGAAAGGGAAGCGGCACGATTGGCAAACCGCAATGCGGCTTCAATGTCTTTTCCCTCAGCCAGGGCCACGGCAAATGCTGCGTTAAACGTATCACCGGCTCCGGTTGTATCAACGGGCTCAACAGGGAAGGACGGGATGAGCACTTCTTTGCTGCCAGCTGAATAGCGGACGCCTTGTTTTCCTTCCGTAATAAAGAGCTTTGCCGGATAAATCGCCAGAGCTTCAGAAATGGTAAGCTCAGGGAATAAAATCGAAGCCTCATGTTCATTCGGCGTCAGATAGGTGGCGTGATCAATGGTTTCCTGCTTGAGCGGGCGGGCCGGTGCCGGGTTTAGCATGATCGGGATATCGAGAGAATGGCAGTATTTGCACACCTCATCAACCGTTTCTTCTGGGATTTCCTGCTGAATCAGCACCATATCGACCTTTTCAATCTGTTCAAGCGCTTTTAACGCATACGCTGGGGTGATGTCATCGTTCGCGCCTTTGACAACGACAATGCTGTTGTCGCCTTCAGCAAGCACAATATGAGCGGTTCCGCTTTCCGTATGTGTAACCGGTTCCATATAGTCAGTGCGAACGCCGTTAGCTTTGAGATTATTCAAAATAGCTGTTCCATAATGATCGTCTCCAACCTTGCCGACCATAAACACTTGCGCCCCAAGTCTGGCTGCGGCAACGGCCTGATTTGCTCCTTTGCCGCCCGGCACAGTCTGAAATGACTTGCCAAGAACCGTTTCACCGGCTTTTGGGCGTTTGTCCGAGGTGACCACTAAATCCATAGAACAGCTACCAATCACACAAATATTACGCATCTTAATCTTCCTTTCTTGTCGTCTTTCTTCCTATATAGGTGACAGGCATTTGAATTGCCGTTTCTGCCAGCGGCTGTTTTTTGATGATACCCAAAAGCAGTTTGGCAGCTTCTTTCCCCATATCATATGCGGGCTGTTTAATTGTAGAAAGTGGCGGGAACAGAAGTCCGCTTTGCGGAATGTCATCATAGCCGATAATTTGAATGTCCTCCGGCACGTTTTTTCCGCGCCGCAATGCTTCATGTAAAACGGCAGCGGCTTGAATATCATTACTCGCAATTACACCATCTGTCGCTGGATAAGCGGCAAACAGCTCCTTCGCCATCGATTGTGCATCTTTAATAGAAAATGAAGCGGTCTCAATGACCTGAAACTCAACTTCAGCCTGCTTTAAGATTTCCAAAGCGCCATTAAAGCGGTCTTGAGCAGTCGGCAGGTGAGCGGGTCCTCTCAAGAGCGTAATGCGCTGGCTTTTTCCGTGAATGATAGCCTGGGCGGCTAACTTTCCTCCTGTATAGCCGTCACTGGACACAGAAGGAGCCCCTTCAAGTGTTCTGTCCAGAAAAACAACTGGATAATTCATGCCGCTGTATTCCTCGAGATCCGGGTAATTCGTTGCGGCAATAATGCCTGCGACATGATTTTGCTTAAAGGTTTGAAGGTATTCAAGTTCTTTTTTCAATTCCTCGTCACTGTTGCCGAAAATAAGGCGATAGCCTTCCCGGTTCAATTCATCCTCCGCACCGCGGGCAAGCTGAGGGAAGAAAGGGTTTGTGATATCCGGGAGCAAAAGTCCGATCAGTCGGGATTCTCTTTTATATAGAGATCTGGCGACTTCATTCGGGTAATAGTTCAGCTTCGCCATCGCCGCTATGACACGCGTTCGCGTTTCTTCGTGTACATAGCCGTTATCATTCAGGACGCGGGAAACCGTCGCAACTGAAACGCCCGCCGCTCCGGCGACATCTTTAATATCATGAACAATCCGAAGTTAGCAATAAAAATATCAAAAGAAATCTAATTGTAAATTGTATATATAATTGAAAAAATTAAGGTTTTCACTCTTTTTTTGACAAAGTCTTCACAAATATGGATGAAGATTTCTTGAACAAATATTAAGTTTTATTAAAATTGTTTCAAAGTCATGCGTTTAGACCTGTAAATGGTGAGAAACAGAAAAGACTATCATCCCAGAAAATGTTTAATTATGTTAGAGAATTCGGACTCGTATGTTTAGCGTTTTCATCTCGAACCTCCTTAGTCATTTTGGAATGGGCCTAATATTGCTTATTCCATGCAGAAAGGATGACATTATGACCTTGTCCTTAAGACAGGATAAAATTATTTTGTGTTCATAAGAACCGGAAACACGCATGATAGCAGGAAATGCTTGATAACACAGGCTGAAAAAAAGATTGATTTGAAATGCATATTAAATACAAACAGCAGGGTGTGACTATACGTCCAGAAGGATATCAGGAGAAAAATGAAAGCGCATTCTCTTTGATTTTTTTTAAAAGTGATAAGGTATAAGTCCTGCTGTTTTCCAAAAATAGAAAACAGTTTGTAGGTATAAAATCTCTTTCAAAAGAGAAGTTTGGCTTAGTCGATTAGGGAAGATTATGTTACATAATGCCGATTGAGAATTCATAGTGATTCTATATACTGATGAATGAATTTACAACAATATAGAAGGAGATGTCGAAAAGCAATGTGGTTACTCATTATAGCCTGTGCTGTCATACTGGTCATCGGAATATTAGAAAAACGACGACATCAGAAAAACATTGATGCCCTCCCTGTTCGGGTGAATATTAACGGCATCCGCGGAAAATCGACTGTGACAAGGCTGACAACCGGAATATTAATAGAAGCCGGTTACAAGACTGTTGGAAAAACAACAGGAACAGATGCAAGAATGATTTACTGGGACACACCGGAGGAAAAGCCGATTAAACGGAAACCTCAGGGGCCGAATATCGGAGAGCAAAAAGAAGTCATGAGAGAAACAGTAGAAAGAGGGGCTAACGCGATTGTCAGTGAATGCATGGCTGTTAACCCAGATTATCAAATCATCTTTCAGGAAGAACTTCTGCAGGCCAATATCGGCGTCATTGTGAATGTTTTAGAAGACCATATGGATGTCATGGGGCCGACGCTTGATGAAATTGCAGAAGCGTTTACCGCTACAATTCCTTATAATGGCCATCTTGTCATTACAGATAGTGAATATACCGAGTTCTTTAAACAAAAAGCAAAAGAACGAAACACAAAAGTCATCATTGCTGATAACTCAAAAATTACAGATGAGTATTTACGTAAATTTGAATACATGGTATTCCCTGATAACGCTTCTTTGGCGCTGGGTGTGGCTCAAGCACTCGGCATTGACGAAGAAACAGCATTTAAGGGAATGCTGAATGCGCCGCCAGATCCGGGAGCAATGAGAATTCTTCCGCTGATCAGTCCGAGCGAGCCTGGGCACTTTGTTAATGGGTTTGCCGCAAACGACGCTTCTTCTACTTTGAATATATGGAAACGTGTAAAAGAAATCGGTTACCCGACCGATGATCCGATCATCATCATGAACTGCCGCGCAGACCGTGTCGATCGGACACAGCAATTCGCAAATGACGTATTGCCTTATATTGAAGCAAGTGAACTGATCTTAATCGGTGAAACAACAGAACCGATCGTAAAAGCCTACGAAGAAGGCAAAATTCCTGCAGACAAACTGCATGATCTAGAGTATAAGTCAACAGATGAAATTATGGAATTGTTAAAGAAAAGAATGCACAACCGTGTCATATATGGGGTCGGCAATATTCATGGTGCCGCAGAGCCTTTAATTGAAAAAATCCACGAATACAAGGTAAAGCAGCTCGTAAGCTAGGGGGAAATGCAAACATGTTCGGATCAGATTTATACATCGCACTAATTTTAGGTGTACTACTCAGTTTAATTTTTGCGGAAAAAACAGGGATCGTGCCGGCAGGACTTGTTGTACCGGGATATTTAGGACTTGTGTTTAATCAGCCGGTCTTTATTTTACTTGTTTTGCTAGTGAGCTTGCTCACTTATGTTATTGTGAAATACGGTTTATCCAAATTTATGATTTTGTACGGACGCAGAAAATTCGCTGCCATGCTGATAACAGGGATCGTCCTAAAAATCGCGTTTGATTTTCTATACCCGATTGTACCATTTGAAATCGCAGAATTTCGAGGAATCGGCATCATCGTGCCAGGTTTAATTGCCAATACCATTCAGAAACAAGGTTTAACCATTACGTTCGGAAGCACGCTGCTATTGAGCGGAGCGACCTTTGCTATCATGTTTGTTTACTACTTAATTTAATGTAAGGTGTGTCAAACGATGAAAAAAGAACTGAGCTTTCATGAAAAGCTGCTAAAGCTGACAAAACAGCAAAAAAAGAAAACCAATAAGCACGTATTTATTGCCATTCCGATCGTTTTTGTCCTTATGTTCGCTTTCATGTGGGCGGGAAAAGCGGAAACGCCGAAGGTCAAAACGTATTCTGACGACGTACTCTCAGCCTCATTTGTAGGCGATATTATGATGGGACGCTATGTTGAAAAAGTAACGGAGCAAAAAGGGGCAGACAGTATTTTTCAATATGTTGAACCGATCTTTAGAGCCTCGGATTATGTAGCAGGAAACTTTGAAAACCCGGTAACCTATCAAAAGAATTATAAACAAGCAGATAAAGAGATTCATCTGCAGACGAATAAGGAATCAGTGAAAGTCTTGAAGGATATGAATTTCACGGTTCTCAACAGCGCCAACAACCACGCAATGGATTACGGCGTTCAGGGCATGAAAGATACGCTTGGAGAATTTGCGAAGCAAAATCTTGATATCGTTGGAGCGGGATACAGCTTAAGTGATGCGAAAAAGAAAATTTCGTACCAGAAAGTCAACGGGGTAACGATTGCGACGCTTGGCTTTACCGATGTGTCCGGGAAAGGTTTCGCGGCTAAAAAGAATACGCCGGGCGTGCTGCCCGCAGATCCTGAAATCTTCATCCCTATGATTTCAGAAGCGAAAAAACATGCGGACATTGTTGTTGTGCAGTCACACTGGGGACAAGAGTATGACAATGATCCAAATGACCGCCAGCGCCAGCTTGCAAGAGCCATGTCTGATGCGGGAGCTGACATCATCGTCGGCCATCACCCGCACGTCTTAGAACCGATTGAAGTATATAACGGAACCGTCATTTTCTACAGCCTCGGCAACTTTGTCTTTGACCAGGGCTGGACGAGAACAAGAGACAGTGCACTGGTTCAGTATCACCTGAAGAAAAATGGAACAGGACGCTTTGAAGTGACACCGATCGATATCCATGAAGCGACACCTGTGCCTGTGAAAAAAGACAGCCTTAAAAAGAAAACCATTATTCGCGAACTGACGAAAGACTCTAATTTCGCTTGGAAAGTAGAAGACGGAAAACTGACGTTTGATATTGATCATAGTGACAAACTAAAATCTAAATAATCGGAGTGATAAAGATGAAATTTGTCAAAGCCATCTGGCCGTTTGTTGCCGTAGCCATCGTGTTCATGTTTATGTCAGCTTTTAAATTCAATGATCAGCTGACAGATCAGGAAAAACAGAAGATTGATATGGAAATGAATAAAATCCAACAGCAGGAAGAACCGGTAAACGCCAATAAATAATTCAAAAAAGAGAGTGTCTGAGGAGACACTCTCTTTTTATTTGCCCAGCATATTCATTCTGTAAAAATATTAAAAAGTCTCTTAACATATTCAAAAAAATACCGATGTTAAAACTGCAAAAAGAGGAGGAGATAATAAAAGTGAACACACTGGCAAACTGGAAGAAGTTTTTGCTTGTGGCGGTTATCATTTGTTTTTTGGTTCCAATTATGACAAAAGCGGAGATTGCGGAAGCTGATACATCATCAGAATTGATTGTCAGCGAAGCAAAAAACCTGCTTGGATATCAGTATAAATATGGCGGGGAAACGCCGAAAGAGGGTTTCGATCCATCAGGATTGATACAATATGTGTTCAGTAAGGCTGATATTCATCTGCCGAGATCTGTAAACGACCAGTATAAAATCGGAACAGCTGTAAAGCCGGAAAACCTGAAGCCGGGTGATATTTTGTTTTTCAAGAAAGAGGGAAGCACCGGCACTGTTCCGACACATGACGCCCTTTATATCGGAGACGGCCAAATGGTTCACAGTACACAGTCAAAAGGGGTTATCATCACCAATTACAAAAAAAGCAGCTATTGGAGCGGAACTTATATCGGGGCGAGACGAATCGCTGCCGATCCGGCAACGGCTGATGTTCCTGTCGTTCAGGAGGCCGAAAAATATATCGGTGTCCCATATGTGTTTGGCGGAAGCACGCCGTCAGAGGGCTTTGATTGCTCGGGGCTTGTGCAATATGTGTTTCAACAGGCACTTGGCATTTATCTGCCGCGATCAGCAGAACAGCAGTGGGCAGTGGGCGAGAAGGTAGCCCCTCAGAACATAAAGCCTGGTGATGTCGTCTATTTCAGCAATACGTATAAAACGGGAATTTCACATGCAGGCATTTATGCGGGCGCAGGCAGGTTCATCCAGGCAAGCCGGTCAGAAAAAGTAACCATTTCCTATTTGTCAGAGGATTACTGGAAATCGAAGATGACGGGTATTCGCCGATTTGACAACCTGACAATCCCGAAAGAAAATCCGATTGTTTCCGAAGCGACGCTTTATGTCGGAGAAGTGCCTTACAAACAGGGCGGAGTAACACCTGAGACAGGATTTGATACAGCTGGATTTGTCCAATATGTCTACCAGAAAGCAGCTGGTATTTCACTGCCTCGATA
Organism: Bacillus sp. FSL W8-1202; assembly: GCF_038006165.1. NCBI lineage: Bacteria > Bacillati > Bacillota > Bacilli > Caryophanales > Bacillaceae > Bacillus > Bacillus sp. FSL W8-1202. Next base: position 566,247 of record NZ_JBBOUR010000001.1, on the reverse strand, counting down.
CGCAACAAGCCAGTACAATGCCGGAACTAAGATTGAGAAGGCGGACCTGAAGCCGGGAGACATTGTGTTCTTTCAATCAACAAGCTTAAATCCCTCCATCTATATCGGAAACGGACAAGTTGTTCATGTCACATTATCAAACGGCGTGACCATCACCAATATGAACACGAGCACATATTGGAAGGATAAATACGCAGGAAGTATACGGGTGCAATAAAAGAAAAAGACTCCAATCTTGATATTATCCCCTCTAAGTAGACAGTGTAAAAAGCCCGCTTTTCAAAAGTGGCTGTTACACTATACGTGGAGGGGATTTTTTATGGCGAGAAAAGGGCAACACTTTCAGCACTATACGAAAGAATTTAAGATGAAAGCTGTCAAAATGTACGAGGAAGGAAACAAAAGCTATAACACGTTAGCTGAAGAATTAGGGCTTCGAAGTTCAACCCAGCTCAAAAATTGGGTGAAAACATATCGGGAAGGCAAGTCTTTTGATGATCAAAGGGGAAAAGATACAAAGTCAGACAATCCTTTTATTGGACGCCCTAAAACAACGTTTAAAAGTGTTGAGGAAGAACGAGATTATTTAAAGGCACAGGTCGAATACCTAAAAAAGCGCTATCCAAATCTGCATGGGGAGGACGGATTTTGAAGGCAGCACGATTTGAAGCTGTTCACGAATTGAAGGACCGTTATCCGATTACATGGCTGGTATGTATCGCCAAAGTGTCACGGTCAGGGTACTATAAATGGCGCAAGGCTCAAAGGTTTCGAATGGCAAGGCAACAGAGAGATCAGATCATAAAAGAGCACATCATGGCGATTCATCATTCACGCCCTTTCTATGGCTATCCTCGGATTACTGTCGCTTTAAAGAAAGAAGGTTTCTGCGTCAACCATAAGCGTGTTTACAGATTGATGAGAGAGATGAACATCCACTCGATTATTCGAAAAAAGCGTCGTTATTTTGGAAGAAAGGCATCGGTTGTCCTGCCAAACCGGCTTAACCGAGAATTTCAAACCAATCAGCCTAATCAGTTATATGTAACCGATATTACCTATATTGCTTGCGGACAACGATTCTATTATCTTTCTGCAGTACAAGATCTTTACAACAATGAGGTTGTCGCATGGAAACTGTCAAAGCGAAATGATCTTGAACTGGTGATGAAAACAGTGGAAAGTTTAACAGCTCAACGGGATGTCCAAGGGGCCATTCTCCACTCTGATCAAGGATTCCAATACACAACAAAAGCATATCAAAAGCGACTTGAAACCGTTGGTTTGAAGGGCAGCCATTCCCGTAAGGGAAACTGCCTGGATAACGCCTGTATCGAATCATTTTTCTCGCACCTCAAAACAGAGAATACATACTTTTCTTCATGCCAAACTGAAAAAGAGCTCCACAAAAGCATTAAAGATTACATCCAGTTCTATAATCACGAACGATTCCAGAAAAAATTAAACCAGTGTGCTCCGGTAGAATACCGTAACACACTGGTTGCTTAGGCTTTTTATGGCTGTCTACTTGACAGGGGTAAGACCATCTCTGGAGTCTTTTCTTTATGCATATTGTCCTGAAAGAAGCTGGTCTATAAAGTAGGCCACACCATTTTCATCATTGCTTTTTGTGACAAAGGTGCTTTTTTCTTTTAATTCATCAATCGCATTTTCCATGGCGATACGGTGTCCGGCGACTTCAAACATGGACAAATCGTTTGGACTATCGCCGATCGCATAGATATCCTGTGTTTCAATTCCGTATATGTCCGCCAGCTTTGTTAACGCGCGTCCTTTTCCTGACGAGGCCGGCAGGATTTCGATAATATGTTTTCCTGAAGAGGTTTGCGCCAGTTTTTTATGATGCTTCAGTTCTTCCTTCGCTTGTTTCAGCTTGTCCATATCAAAGGAGAAGCAAAGAAGCTTATAAATGTTTTCACCGCCGTCAAAAACCGATTCGATATGAGGAATTGGTTTAATGCCAAACTGTTTGAATTGAGTCATGGCTCCTTGCCACAAGTCATCCGTCTGCTTGTTTGGGTTTGCGCTCTTTAGAATGTCAAGCTCCGCGTGCAGCTTAGCTTCGCCGTCAAAAGGAGATAGCAGATGGTCATCTGTATATACCTCAAAGTAAATGTTTTTTGAAAGTAAGTAATCAGCAATCGCTTTACCGGCTTCCTGATCCATTAATGTCCGGCTGATCAAACGGTAACCCGTGTCGTGGATCGTACCGCCATTAGCTGCAATGATAGGGATGTCCAAGTCATCCAGCAGCGCTTTTACATCAAATGTCGCTCTTCCCGTGCAAATGGTGACGAGGATGCCGGCATCAACGGCCCGCTTGATCGCCTCTCTGTTTTCCGCAGAAATGACGCTTTCTTTATTCAGTAATGTTCCGTCTAGATCAATCGCAATACATTTCATATGTAGGGGAACCTCCTTAAAAATGAAGCTGCTTCGTGTAGTATGTTCAGCTTGCCTGTGAAACATAATCCATATAAATTAAGGCTAAACGTTACTTTGATAATTTTCAACAAGGAAATATGTAAAACGGGATGGCGTAATCGCCATCCCGTTCATTATACACCTAAATCGTTTTGCAGCTCTTTTTTAACTTCCTGCAGCTTTTGCTGATTCAATTTGAAATAATAGACTCCGGCAGGTTCATAATCATAACCCGTCAGCTGAATAGACTCAACTGATTTCAATGAAGTGATGAACGGGAACAGGCCGATGGCATCTTTAAGGGATAAGTTCATTTTTAAATTTTGCCCCATCGTATCCACAATATCATCATAAGCCGGAATTGAGCTTAATGATTTTGATTTATCTATAATGGCGCTCAGCACTTCCATTTGTCTTTGCCCGCGTAAAAGGTCACTGTCCGCTTTACGTGTTCTTACGTAAGCGAGCGCTTCTTCCCCATCAAGCGTATGTGTTCCTTTTTGAAGAACGACTTTACCTTTTGTATCTTTTTTGATTTGCTGAATGACTTTATCGCTTTTTACTGTTACTTTGACGCCATTTAATTCGTTTACGACGTCTTCAAAAGCCGTGAAATTGCTTTCTACGACATAATCGACGGGAATATCCAGCATTTCTTCAACTGTTTTCACAGTCAAGTCAACACCGCCGTAAGCGTGAGCATGTGTGAATTTATCATACCCGTGGCCTGGAATGTTTACATAGGCGTCACGCGGAATGCTCAGCATTTTAGCTGTTTTTTCTTTCCGATTAAATGTAACCAGCACATTCGCGTCACTTCTTGCCTGATCGACGGTCTCGCCGTTTTTCTCCCTGGCATCAATTCCTAAGAGCAATACAGAAAAAGAATCTTTTCCAGGATCAAATTCTTTGATCCGTTTTACAGATTGTTCTCCGCGTGCAAGGCTGACGTGAGCTTCCTTAGAAGCATTGTTCAGCTTTACAAAAGCATAGGCGCCGACAGAGCCTGCCGCAATGACTAAAAAAGCCATTAATCCGGCAACAACTTTCACCCATTTTTTTAGTTTTCTCTTTTTCTTTCTGCGCTGTGATCGTTCTTCCATATATCAATACCTCACGTTTCTTTAATATTTGAAGCGTACCATTCTATTTGCCATGGGGCAACTACTCGAAAGACATTTTTCGATAAATATTCCTATATTTATAAGTTCTTGTTTTTGAAAATTGATAACGATGATGTGCTGAATCACCTTATATTGGACGCCGCAGCAGGTAAAATGTTTCGGCGACATTGAAAAAATATAAGTAAATGATTGGAAAACTCATGATCAACAAAATAAAAAGGTTTAATGACCAGAAAAAGAGGCTAAAAGATTTCTAAAAAAATCCCACAGACAATGTCATTGCAGCTGATGGAGAAAGGGAGTCATTTTTATGAAAAAGCAGTCAAATATATGGCTTTATTTTTTCGGAGCTCTTGGAGGCGCGTTATATGGCTATGATACCGGAGTGATTTCCGGAGCTATTTTATTTATGAAAAAGGAGTTAGGATTGAATGCGTTTACAGAAGGTCTTGTTGTCAGCTCCTTACTGGTTGGGGCGATACTAGGCTCGGGAGCGGCCGGCAAGCTGACTGACCGTTTCGGAAGAAAAAAAGCAATTATGACGGCCGCGCTGTTGTTTTGTATAGGCGGTCTTGGTGTGGCACTGGCCCCAAATACGGGAGTCATGGTGCTGTTTCGCATCATTTTGGGACTTGCAGTCGGAACATCTACAACAATCGTGCCGCTTTATTTATCTGAACTGGCGCCAAAGCATAAGCGCGGGGCGCTGTCATCACTGAATCAGCTGATGATCACGGTCGGCATCCTTCTTTCTTATATTGTCAATTACATATTTGCCGATGCTGAAGCGTGGCGCTGGATGCTTGGATTGGCTGCTGTACCGTCACTGCTCCTGCTCATTGGCATTTTGTTTATGCCGGAGAGCCCGCGGTGGCTGTTCACGAATGGCGAAGAAAACAAAGCGAAGAAAATTCTTGAAAAGTTGCGTGGCACAACAGATATTGATCAGGAAATACATGATATAAAAGAAGCGGAAAAGCAGGATGAAGGCGGCCTGAAGGAGCTGTTCGATCCATGGGTGCGCCCAGCCCTGATTGCCGGTTTGGGATTGGCATTTTTGCAGCAATTTATCGGAACGAATACGATCATCTACTATGCGCCAAAAACCTTTACAAACGTCGGATTCGGAAACTCCGCTTCAATTTTAGGAACGGTCGGAATCGGCACAGTCAATGTTGTCATGACATTAGTAGCGATTAAAATCATCGACAAGATTGGAAGAAAGCCTTTACTGCTATTCGGGAATGCGGGAATGGTGATCAGCTTGATCGTTCTCGCTTTAGTAAATCTCTTTTTCGATAACACTCCGGCTGCCTCATGGACGACCGTCATTTGTTTAGGCGTGTTTATCGTTGTCTTTGCGGTCAGCTGGGGACCGGTTGTATGGGTGATGCTTCCTGAATTGTTCCCGCTTCATGTCAGAGGAATCGGGACCGGTGTTTCGACCTTAATGTTGCACGTTGGGACACTGATTGTTTCACTAACCTATCCAATATTAATGGAAGCGATCGGAATCAGTTATTTATTCCTGATTTATGCCGCGATCGGTATCATGGCGTTCTTATTTGTCCGATTTAAAGTGACAGAGACAAAGGGAAAAAGCCTTGAAGAAATTGAGCAGGATTTACGGGACAAAAACGGACAGGGAGGATCAGCCGGAAAACAGCAGACTGTCGGAACATAAAAAAGGGTGCGCGATCATGCGCACCCTTTTGATTGCTTACTTTCCCACCGTGCCAAAGTTAATGATTTTAAAAGAAATATCGTACTTAAAATCAGCCTCAGAAAATATTTCATCCCAATGCCCTTTTACTTTATTCCAGTAGTCAGGGTGTTGAATCCTTATGTGGTCTGATAAAAAGACCGGATCGGTTTTATACTCGTGCTGCAGTTTATCCATCACCTGCTTTACATCTCGTTCAAGCTTTTTTTCAAAAATGTTTTCCAGCCTGTGCAAATAACTTTTGCTGAACGAGTTTTCATTCGGGTTTTGGTCTTCTGTCAGGATGCCCTTCGTTTTAACAGAAATATGAAAGACCGGCTTTCCGTTTTCAATGACCGGCTTAATTTTCGTTTTCGACTTTTTAATTTCAAACGTAATCGGATGTCCTTTATCTGTCGTTGGCATGACACCGCCTTGGATCGTCCCCATGACCCATGTCAGTGTTTGGGTTTCATCAGCTGAAAGAAACCCAACGAGTTTATTGCTGCCCCTTTTGATAATGCCTGCTCCGTCATACTTGGCTTTTCCCTTTTGGTTTTTCACGGCTTGAATAAGATAACTGTACCCGTTCTGAGAGTATATAGATGCTCTGCCGATGCGCAGCGGTATCATAATCTTACCGTTATATCCGCTGTGAGTTGTCAAATCAATCAGTTTTTCTGAGGGCATCGGCTGCTGCTGATTGGGGTTTCCTTTTGTGAAAACATCAGCTACATTCCCTCTGGCTGCCATCAAATAGCTGCTTCGCCGCAGCTCATCATCCCGGATAAAGTGGTTGAGGACTTGGTCTACATTTTGATTCCTCATCAGTTTTTCTCCCAGAAGAATGACTTTTAAATGATCGCTATAAACAGGAGGGTCCTTGATGGATACATCACTGACTGCTTCCAGAATCGTTTTCCCGTGGGACGTCACATTGACAAATTCGGGTTTTCCGGATGCTTGGCTGTCTTCGCTTTGGGGAAGAAGGTTTTGATACGTCAGTTTGTACTGGTGATCATCTGTCTCATCGATCGCCAGCCCTCTGGCGAAGGATAGTTGCTCGATATCTTTGACATCCCAGCACCCGCAGAGGACCAGCAGCATAAGAAACATGACTGCGAGTTTTGTTGCTGTTTTCATTGCAGCTGACTCCTCCCAATTTTTTCTGTACCCAGCTTAAAAGCCAGACGAAGAATGGAATTGCAATCACAATTAAGAAAGCATATCCAAGAAGCGTCCCGTAATAAAACACGTCATTCAAGTCCTTGGGATACATCGTTATGAAAAACGTCGCAACCAGCATTGCAGTCAGCAGCCAAGCATTGTTTTTATTTTTTAGATGAAAGATTTCCGTTAACCCGATATGGGCGCCTTTGAAGGATCCGAGCATACAGGCAAATTGCTGAGCTGTCCAGGTCAGCTGTAAAAACAGATCAAATCGTTCAATAAAAATACCCGGAACCTCTAATGCGTGGATGAGGGAAATGGTCGGCCATGTCACCGTTTTTGCCTCAGCCACAGTCATACAGCCAATCACAATGAACAAAGTAATGCTGTAGAACACTGTAGAAGTCCCGATCCCAAAAGCAACAGCCTTTTTCGCTTGCTTCGGATCTCTCATAAATGGGACGAGATAAAAGATGATTTCAAATCCTGAGAAATATAAAAGTGTTTTTGGGAATAAAGAGAAAAAACTTTGATAGCCTCCCTCAAAAACAGGCCGGATAAAATCGAACTGGAACAAGCGAAAGCTGAACATCAGAAGCATCATAAAAATAATAAGGGTTATAGGAAAAATATAAGCGTATACCTTTGCAATTGAATAAACGCCTCCGCCCACATGATAGATGGCAACTGCAAGAAATATAAACACCACAACTGCCATTGGCGTATTTTTCAACAAAAAGAATCCGACAATCTCTCCCAAAATCCGAGCTTGAAAGCAAACAATCCCAATGAAATATAGACAGATATATAGATTCAATAGAAAGCCGATGAATGTTCCAGCTACAATGCTGTTGAGCTTAAAAAGAGTTTTTTCGCTGTTTTTTTGAAGGAAAGGCAAAAAAAGCAGAACGATGATAATAAAAATAACGCCCTGCAGCAGTATCATAAGCCATCCGCTCGGACTGCCGGTTTCGGCAGCTGAGCGGGGAAGGGTTAGGACCCCGGCACCGATCAGTGTGCTGCTGATCATAATGAGCGTCTGCATAAATGTCAGTTTATGCTCTGATTTCCTCATAGCCATCACCTTTGTCTGATGTTATCTTCAGGATCGTTTCGTGTCGGTCTTCTTTTTAAAAACATCGTGGGAATACGGATGACTGTGTCTTTCAAATCCTGTCCAGGCTGCGCCATGATCGGGATAATGTAATCCTGTCCAAAGCTTTTCAGGCGCATGAGATGGCCAATCACAAACAGATAAACCATTATAACACCATACATGCCAAGCGCTGTTGCACTTATCATAACCCCGATCCGAATGATCCGCAGCGGAAAGTTATAGGCGTATGAAGGAACGGTAAAGGATGCCAGTGCTGTGACAGAAACGACAATGACCATAAGCGCACTGACAATTTGCGCCTGAACAGCTGCCTGTCCGATGACGACCCCGCCGATAAGGCCAATTGTCTGTCCAATCGGCTTAGGCAGCCTTAATCCGGCTTCTCGAATCAAATCGATCGTAAAGATCATGATAAAGGCCTCTATAAAAGGCGGGAACGGTACGTTAAGCCTGCTGCCTGCAATGGAAATGGCCATTCTAGTCGGCAATAGCCCGGTGTGAAAAGAAACGAGAGAAATATACAGACCGGGCAAATAAATGGTGATCAGGATGCTGGAATAACGAAGAAGGCGTACAAGTGACATTGGGATCCAGCGCTGGCTGTAATCATCGGGCGAATGAATAAATTCGTCAACCGTAGCCGGTACAATCAAAGCAAACGGCGTATCATCCACTAGTATGGACACTCGTCCTTCTAATAGAGCAGCCTCTACACGATCTGGTCGTTCTGTGCTTAAAATCGTGGGGAAAATTGAAAATGGTTCGTCTTCAATCAGCTGTTCAAGCGTCCCCGATTCCGGCAAATTATCTATATTGACTGATTTCAGCCTTTTAAACACTTCTTTGACGACATAATCTGGGGCGATATCCTGAATATAAGCGACAGCGATTTTCTTTTTGGTCCTTTTTCCGAGTGTCATTTCTTTGATGACGAGACGTAAAAGCGCCGTGTTTGTCCGCAGTTTTTCAATAAATCCTATTTTAGGGCCGCATTCCACGACTTCGGAGGAGGGTTCATCAAGACTGCGTGTTGCGACTGACTTTGTGTCGAAAGCTAATCCCCCGCGATAGCCATCAGCGAGCAAAATGGCTTGCCCTGAAAAAACGAGCTGCTCTATTTCTTTCATTGTAGAAACAACGCTGTGGTGAAAGCCGAAAAAAAAGGCGGATAAGTCTTCAATCGAGCTTTCCTTATGGGCTAACGCCTCTTTTTGTAAAGGAGAAATGACGTATTGCGCCAGCATTTTATTCTCTGTCAGACCGTCAATATACAGTAAACACGCCTTTTGTCTGCTATCTCCGAAAGCAAATGTATAAAACATCATATCGTCGTTTTGTCCCAATGTTTTTTTCAGTGTGTCTAAATTGTTCTGGAGATCAGAGTCGATTTGCATAGTTTCTCTCCTTAGTAAACAGATTGACGGTTTTTATTAATTTGTATCAAAAAAGGAGAATTATTCTTATCAAGGAAAAGGCTGAAACAAAGCTTCTTTTCGACGTGATATAATAGATAGGAAGCGTTTTCTTTGAAGGGGTAATGAAAAGATATGCTTTGTACATATGTTGTCATCGGAAAAAGACAGCTTATACGGGCGTTTGTAAGAGGGGCGCACCGGGAAAATGATGATCAGTTATTTACAGGGGAGGGGTACGGATCATGACGCAATCACCGATTTTTCTAACGCCTGTGTTTAAAGAAAAAATCTGGGGCGGAACCGCTTTACGAGATAGATTTGGATACAGTATTCCTTCAGAATCAACGGGGGAATGCTGGGCCATTTCCGCTCATCCAAAAGGACCGAGCACTGTTGCAAATGGCCCGTATAAAGGAAAGACATTGATCGAGCTTTGGGAAGAGCACCGTGAAGTATTCGGCGGTGTAGAGGGGGATCGGTTCCCGCTTCTGACAAAGCTGCTGGATGTGAAGGAAGGTACGTCAATTAAAGTTCACCCTGATGATTACTATGCCGGAGAAAACGAAGAGGGAGAACTCGGCAAGACGGAATGCTGGTACATTATCGACTGTAAGGAAAACGCAGAAATCATTTACGGGCATACGGCCCGCTCAAAAACCGAACTTGTCACAATGATCAACAGCGGTGACTGGGAGGGCCTGCTGCGAAGAATCAAAATTAAACCGGGTGATTTCTATTATGTGCCGAGCGGAACGCTGCATGCATTGTGCAAGGGGGCCCTTGTTTTAGAGACTCAGCAAAATTCAGATGCCACATACCGGGTGTACGATTATGACCGGGTTGATGACAACGGGAAGCCAAGAGAGCTTCATTTTGCCAAAGCGGTCAATGCGGCCACCGTTCCCCATGTGGACGGGTATATAGATGAATCGACCGAATCAAGAAAAGGCATAACCATTAAAACGTTTGTCCAAGGGGAATATTTTTCGGTGTATAAATGGGACATCAATGGCGAAGCTGAAATGGCTCAGGATGAATCCTTTCTGATTTGCAGCGTGATAGAAGGAAGCGGTTTGCTCATGTATGAGGACAAAACATGTCCGCTCAAAAAAGGCGATCACTTTATTTTGCCGGCTCAAATGCCCGATTTTACGATAAAAGGAACTTGTACCCTTATCGTGTCTCATATTTAAACTTAATCTCACTTCGAGATTAAGTTTTTTTATTAGAAAATGGAAGTGATTCACCTATAAATGAAGCAAGTGCGTGCCGATAAATAAACTAGTTTTATATACTTATAGAATAAGAAAGAGGAGAAGGAATGAAAAAGAGACTAATCGCACCTATGCTTCTATCCGCCGCGTCCCTTGCCTTTTTTGCCATATCTGGTTCTGCCCAGGCAGCCGCGTATACCGACTACTCACTATATAAAGTAGAGCCGTCGAATACGTTCAGTACAGAAAGCCAAGCCTCACAAGCTGTCGCCAAACTGGAAAAAGATACTGGCTGGGATGCATCCTACCAGGCTTCAGGCACAACAACGACCTACCAAATTTCCGCCTCAGGCTTTCATAGCGAATCAGAAGCGAAAGCAATACTGAGCGGACTCGCCAAACAGACATCGATTACAGGAACGTCAAGTCCTGTTGGAAGCAAACAGCCATATGTCACCATCTCGTCAGGTGCCATCTCCGGAGAAAAACAGGCCAACACTATCCTAGCAAAGCTGAAACAGGAGACGGGAGTGGCTGGCGCTGTAAAAACTTACGGAGCAGCTCAGCCCTATATGAATGTCATGACATCAGATATTGCTGATGAGACCAAAGTCAAGGCGCTTATCCAGAGCCTTGCTAAGCAAACGGGGATTAAAAGCTCGTATCAGCCCATCACACACACGGTGTCTGTCACAACAATACAGTCTGGCACAATCGTGGGAGACAGCAGAGCAGCGCAGATCAAAAACGCCTTTCAAAAGGAATCGGGGCTGCAGGCATCATTAAAGGAAACGGTGAAAGGACAAGCCTATTATACGTTCACAACTGCCGCCATTTCAGGTGAAGCGAATGCCAAGACTCTATTGCAGCAGCTGAAACAGAGCACTGGCATCACAGGCAGCTACAAGTCCATCAATCAAAAAACAACCGTTGAGTCATACAATGTCCAATCAGCTTATTTCAAAGGGCTGAATACAGTTAAGGACGCCATCAGCCAAATCAAGAAAAACACCGGCGTATCCGGCAGTTATCAACAGGTTGGAAAAAGCACATCATATACCGTGAATATGAAGGGTATAACAAAACAGCAGCTTCAAAAAGTAGACACCTTCTTTAAAAAGAAAAAATGGCATTACACGTCATCCAGCGTCAAAAAAACGACAACGTCTGCAGCTTATCAAATCACGTCGGCAAAGATTTTAGGCGAGCAGCAAGCAAATAAAGCAGCAGCCTTCTTTGCTCAGAAAAAAGTAAAAGCTGCAAAAACAGCAGCTGGATCAACAGCAGAAAATCAATATCAGCTCATCTCAGAAGAAACATCAGATCAAGCAAAAGTCACAAAGGGTTTGAACATATTAAAGAAAAATCAGCTGAGTGCTTCTGCGAAATCCGTCAAAAAACAAATAGCTGACACGTTTAAAATCACAACCGAATCTCTGCTTGACCAAACGAAAGTCAATCAGGCGCTCACGTTTTTCAAATCGAATCATATATCAGCAGCAAGCCAGAAAACCGGTCAGACAGCTGCGAGCAGCTATCAAATCACAACTGAAGCTATCATCAGCCAAGAAGAGATTGACCGCGTTTTAACATTTTTCAAACAGAATAAAATCGCAGTCACAACATCAAAAACAGGCCAGACTGCATATACACAATACAAAATCGTGACAACAGAGCTCAGCAGCAAAACAGCATTGAACAATGGGTTAACCTATCTTAAATCGAAAAGTGTAACCCCGAGCTACACAACGAAAAGCAATACGCTTTATAAAATCAGCGTAAATGAGCAGTTCACAGGCAATGATACAGCTGCTGCGGCATCAACGAAGCTAAAACAATTATACGGATGGACATCATCTATCGTGAAGATCAAAAACGGCCCGCAAATCATGAAAACAAACTACAATCTCTCGCTTCGTGATATGGTCCAAAAACAAATGACAGTAAGTCCGCAAACAGACGGAGCGGCTTACGTATCGCTCACGTACATTAATACAGCAACATCAACCGTTACGGCTGATGTACTAAATATCCGGTCAACGCCGGAAGTCAGCCCGACAAACGTGATCGGCCAATTTAAAAAAGGCGATAAAGTGAAAATCATCGGACAGATAAACGGCTGGGCTAAGATCAATTTGGGCTGGCGAAACGCAAGCAGTGATGAAGTAGTTCAATATGTGGATCCAAATAACTTTTCCAGAGACAGCAAATACTACTTCCAATTTCTCAAGCTGTCACAGACAGCGGGCCTCAGCGTTACTGAGGTCAATCAGAAAGTGCTTGCGGGTAAAGGCATCCTGACAGGGAGAGCAAAGGCATTTATCGATGCCGCCAATCAATATAGCATCAACGAACTGTATTTAATCTCACACGCACTTCTTGAAACAGGAAATGGGACATCTGCCTTAGCCAATGGCTTAACCTATAACGGAAAAACCGTATACAACATGTATGGAATTGGAGCATACGACAGCAACCCGAATTACTACGGAGCCAAATATGCGTACGAGCAGGGCTGGTTCACACCTGAAGCGGCCATTATCGGCGGAGCTAAATTCATAGGCTCATCGTATATCCACAACACAGCTTACAATCAAGACACACTGTACAAAATGAGATGGTCAGCTACAGCGACACACCAATACGCAACAGACATCGGCTGGGCGTACAAACAAGTAAACCGCATGTACAGCCTGTATTCATTGCTGGACGGCTATACACTTTACTTTGATGTTCCGGAATATCAATAAAAAAAACACCTTTTGCGGCTGCAAAAGGTGTTTTTGATTTATCTTTTAAGAACTTTATCCTCTGATGGCTCTTCTTCCTGAGGGAAAACAATTTGATCGACGACTCGCTCACTTGCTTTTCCATCAAGATCATCGAAGAAATAATGAACAAATGAATCAATTTGCTCAAAGTTATACTTCTCTTCTTTAATGATCGAAATCATTTGCTCAGACGTTTTCGCAAGAGGGCCAGGAATAAAGTCAAAGTAATCGTAATAGAAATCACGTTTGCGAATATAATCATCTACATCATAGCTGAAGAAGATCATTGGTTTATTTAATAAAGCATACTCAAAGCAAACAGAAGAGTAATCCGTTATCAGAATATCTGTTACGAGCAATAGCTCGTTAATTTCCCTGAACGAAGAGAAATCATAAAAGAAATCGCTGTACTGATAAGGTATATTGGCATCGTTTCGTACGAATGGATGAATTTTGAATAAGAAGATATATTCATCCTTTAACTCACGATACAGACGGTCAAAATCAAGCACTTCAAAAGGATAATGAGCTGATTGCTGACCGTTTCCGCGGAAGGTTGGAGCAAAAAGAATGACCTTTTTGTCCTTTAGAAACGGATATTCCGTGTAAAGGCGTTCTTTTACAAATGCCTTCTTCGCTTCATCAAAGAAAAAGTCTGTTCGCGGTACGCCCGTAGCAATGACGTTCTCAATGTCTACCCCAAAGCCCTCTGCGTAGTGCTTCCGTATATTTTCAGAGCTGACAATAACCTTCGTGTAGTTTCTATGGTTTTTCGAATGCGGTGACGGTCCTCCCGGCAGACCGATTCGGCTGTAGCCGAATGTCTTAAAGGCGCCGACAGCATGCCACAGCTGGACAAGGTCCGCATTTTTACGGATTTTTAACGGATAAATAATCGGATAAAAATCATCTATAAAAATGATTTTGCTTGTCGCAAAATGATAAGCCATCGACATCAGTTCAGACAGGCTTTTTCTATCTCGAATGCTGCTCTTTAAGAAAAATTTGAAATCAAAATTTTCTTCACGTTTCAGCAGCTCTTCATAAACAAATTCGAAGTTTCCTGTCATATCAAGCCGGCTGTCAGAAGCAAAGACAATTTTATTAGACTTAATTGGAAGCAGGCGGAATACATCATAAGCAAAATGGAATAAGCTTGTATTCAGCTTGCGCAAAAAGCGGTTTGCCTCTTTTCCAGTATCCAGCTCCAAAAGGCTTGGATCAATTTCCTGCAGTTTGTTGCAAGACAAATTAATCGTCTTTTCGCCCTCATCATAATTAACGATCAAATTGAACTTCATCAGCTTTTTAGCAGAATGAAATTCCATTTTTGTGGCATACACATCATTAGAGAGGAAATTACTGACATTTCCAACTGTATGCACTTCCTGATGTTTTACATTTTGGTCATCTACAGCTTCAATCTCGAGAAACAGCTTATACTCGCCCTGCGGAAGAGGCTTGTCATTCATCAGCTTAGAAAAGTTAATCTGCTGTGAAAATCCTGCCCACTTATAGGCTCCAGGCACATTTGAAGTATCAATTGACAGCTTATCTACCGGAACATCCCGCAGTGAAACAGCTGTAAATAAAACACCGTTGTTCACCAATAATAAACGTTTTCGAACCTGATCCTCTTTTTGAAGCGGCAGGCCCTTGATATACATATAACCCGCAATTTTTAGAATTGACCCATTCCAAGAAAACTCAGAAATCTTTCTGACAGGGACTTGCTGGTTTTCTTCAATTCGCTTCGTTTTATCAAATAGAGAAAAAACCCTGTTATCAGCTGGATGGACAATGACAGCTGCATTTTCTTTTTGCGTTTTCTTTTTTGATCTGAAAAGTCTGTTCTTAATCTTTCTTGCCAGCTTCACTTTGTACCTCACTTTCTCCTAATCGGCACCAGATGTTAAAAATGATGAAATAAAATCGGCCACCCGCTCTGAAGATTTGCCGTCCTGATGGGTGATAAATGCCTGTGAAAAATCTTCAATACGTTTCGTATCAGCCTCGTGATCACTCTCGATATCGTGTACAAGCGATGGAACGTCTTTCGAAATCGGCCCGGGTACAAACGATTCAAACGGGTAGTAGAAATCACGTTCTTCCAAGTAGTCTTCTAAATCCGGGCAGTAAAAATACATCGGACGTTTCAGCAGGCTGTACTCGAAAATAACTGAAGAATAATCGGTTATCAGCCCATCAGAGATTGCCATCAAATCGTACAAAGAGTACGAATCAGTTAAATCCAGCACAAAATCATCCTCTTCCGTTTGCGCATGTTTGCGCATATACGGATGAAGATGGAGGATCACGACATAATCTTTATGGTTTAGCGCCGATTTTAATTGTAGCAGATCAAGCGGTATAGCGTCACCCTCTTGATGATGTCCGCTGCCTCGAAAAGTAGGAGCATACAAAAGCTTTTTTTTATGCTTCAGTTCAGGATAAACCCGATGAAACTCATCCAGTACAGTGCGAATATGTTCCTTATGATAAAAATAATCCGTTCTTGGAATGCCGAGCGGCAAAATCTGCTTTTGCTCTATTTGAAAGGCTTCGGCGAAATGCGGAACGGCAGCGGGTGCACTGACAATGGCATAATCATAGTTTGAATGCACGGGAACAATCTTCAAATAATCAGAAGAAGGGCCGAACGGCTTGTTCACAATGCTGTAGCCAAATTTTTTAAACGCGCCGCAAGCATGCCAAAGCTGGATGGCAACAGTTTCCTTTCGTTTTGGCACAACATACAAAGGAAAATAATAATCATCCAACAAAAGCACGCGGCATGTTGCAAGGTGATATAACGAGCTGAAAAGATGAAGCAAATATGCAGCTCGTCCGATCAGCCCCTTATCCATCTTGCGGAACAGCAGGGTGATGCGAAGAGACGGGTCTTGCTTCAGCTTTTCATAGACACCTTTAAAATTATCACTTAAATGATCCTCACGATAGGAAGCTATGACAATTTTGTTGTGCTGTACTGGTAATAAAGCGCTCAATAGTTTATAAGCAGTGCCGAATACTCCTTTTACAATTCGCGTAAGGAATGTTTTCACTGTTTAAATTTCCCATTCAATAACAGTTTTTCCCCAAGATGAAGTCAAATCTGCTTCAAACGCGTTTGTAATTTCCTCAATACTGCGTACCGGGAAGCGTCCGCCAACTAATGTTTCTAAATAATCAACGACTTCAGGGTATTGAGCTAAAAAGTCTACAGTACGGGCAAAATCCTCGCGTCCGCTCCGGCTGCTGCCGATCAGCGTAATCCCTTTTTCAAGCACCATTCTTGTTTCAATTTCAACAGGGTATTCAGACACGCCTAGGAGCGCTACACACGCTTCAGGATGGACATGGGCAATGATCTGTTCAATTGCGCTTTCACTGCCGCGTCCGCCCACGCATTCAAAGGCATGATCGATTCTGACATCTTCAGGAATGTCGTTAATTTGATAAGCTGCATCAACAAAAGAAAAATGATCAAGCTTGTAAGGTGTTTTTCCGAAAATAAACACCTTGCTGTCTGGATATTTTTTCTTCAGTAGAAGCGTCATGATAAATCCGAGATTTCCGTCCCCCCAGACACCGAATGTGTCACGCTTCTTATGCGCCATGCGCTCAAAGCGGGAAAGCGCGTGAACTGCAATTGTAATAAGCTCAGTGAAGGCTGCGACATGCGGATTAATGCTGTCTGGAAGCTCAACAAGCCGATCAGGCGCCATGAACATATAATCCTGCATAAATCCATCATAACCGCTTGAACGGAATCTGCTGGACCGCAGGTAATTCTCCGCGATGACTTCATGCTCTTCAACCGGTGTATTTGGCACCATAACAACCCGGGTTCCGACTTTAAATGTGCCTGTCGGATCAAACATGACTTTTCCGATCCCTTCATGGATCAGAGCCATCGGCAGTTTTTTGTCCATCGCTTCTTTGCCGCGTGAGCCAGTATAATAACGCTGGTCTGCAGCACAGATGGATAAATGGGTAGGACGGACGACGACCTTATCTGAATGGACAACTTTATCTTTATATGTCACTTCAAATTGTCGGGCAGAAACTAAACGATATGTTTGATTAATCATTGTGAAATTCGCTCCTGTAAAATGGCATTAGCCACTTTTAAGTCATATGGTGTCGTTACTTTAATGTTAAAGACTTCACCGCGGACCAGCTTCACTTTTTCACCTGCTAACGAGCAGATCTTGCAAGCGTCAGTAAGGACAGCTTTTTGCTCATCGGACAGTTTATTATAAAGCTCGACCAATTTGCTGATCCGGAAGCTTTGCGGTGTTTGCCCCTGATACATGTTATCGCGGACAGGGATATCAGAAATAAATTCCTGGTCTTCTGAAGCAATAATTGTATCAATGGCTGAGATAACAGTATCAACCGCGCCGTATTGAAGAACAGCATCAATGTTTTCATCGATAATGCGATGAGTGAGAAACGGACGCACAGAATCGTGAGTGATGATCACGTCATCATCCTGAATACCGAATTCTTTTTCAATATAGCGGATGCCGCTCATAATAGATTCATTACGGTCGCTGCCGCCTTCAACGACAATCAGGCGATCATCCTGCCCGATAAATTTCTTTAAAATGTCTTTTGTATGGTTAATCCACTCTTTAGGGGAGACGATTAAAATCTTATCGAAACGGTCATTTAATAAAAACTTTTCAACCGTATGAATGATAATTGGGCGTTTATTTAACGGCAAAAACTGTTTTGGCATATTGACGTTCCCCATGCGGGAACCTTTTCCACCGGCTAGAATCTCAGCATAAATCATAAAATGACTCCTTCCTTACTACAACTCATAATGTTTTATAAAAGGTTTTCATATTATTTGCAATACCGATCTCTATTATATATAAAGATCAGCTTGATTTCTCATTTACATAGCTTAAAAGCAGCTTGCTGGCATTCCCTCTCGAGTACAGATTCCATTCACGTGAAAAGCGCTCCACTTCAGCTTGAAGCCTGTTCATATCTTTCAGCTGGTCCAAGAGCATTCCTGAATCACGGCAAGGAACCCCGGGGATTACCTCTGTATAATGACGGATTAAACCGCGGGTTCTGTTGTAAGCCTCCATATCATACGTATAAAACAAAATGGGTTTGTCCAGCAAAGCAAATTCAAAAGGGACAGAAGAATAATCTGATATTAACAGATCACTCATTTTTAAAAGGTCTGCAAGCGGGAGATCTGATACGTCTTTTATCCACGCACTATCCCCATGCAATTGAGCAGATTGCTTCATAACAGGATGAAGTTTTACTGCAAGTAAATATTCTCCTTTTAAATCATGCTGCAGCTGTTTTTCTGAAAACGGCAGCGAAAAGCTTTCAAACTGATGATCCCTAAAGGTTGGCGCATACAGGATGATTTTTTTCTCTGCCGGCAGGTGATATTTGCTTTTAAGGTCATTGCTGTTTTCCTTCACCTCATAGTAAGCATCGGTTAAAGGCACGCCAAACCGAAGAAATTTATCACCTTTTATATCGAAGAATTCCTTGAATATGTCAGCCATATGTTCAGAACCGACGACAATCCGGTCAAATGAAGCATATACTTTGCGAAAGCGTCTCACGTCAGCCCGCGAACGATTCTGTGTGTTGATATCCTTTAACCCAAATCGTTTAAACGCTCCATTCGCATGCCAAACTTGGATACACTCGATATCAGGTCTGCAGGTCAAAACGGTTGTCAAAACAAAATAGTTATCAACAATCACAGCTTTACTGCTCAGCATAGAAAAGACCGCTTTATATATATGAAGCGGGTGTTTTTCGTTAATAACTGAAACAGTAAGCTCAGGAAATTCTGTTTCCAGCGATTTGGCATGCTGGGTCAGAAGTACATGAATGGGAAATGAGTAGTGTCCCATCTGATATTCCTTTAATATTGCCCGGGCATTATCAGGAAAGGAAACAAGAAGGGTCACTTGACTTCCCGGTTTGACCCAAAACAGCAATGCGCCGATGACTTTGATGAACACATAGTAAAAAAACGCAAACCAGGATTTCAATCTGTCATCAGCTCAAAACGGCTGCCACGGATTGTCGGCAGGCACAGTGAAAGATTCATGCATTTCATTACATACCATAGCTCCTTTAAGGCCCATTACAGATGGCGTGATTGATCTTTGACCTGTCCCGTATATTGCGGCTTTGCTGAAGTTCGTTCATGTTTCAGCACGGCTGTAACATACTTAGGAATGCTAAGCATTCTTCTCCAGCGCGCAGGGTTTGTGATCAGCCTGTACATCCATTCAAGGTGAAAACGGATAAAAAATGAGGGCGCTCTTTTGACATTGCCGCTGAACACATCAAAGCTTCCGCCCAGCCCTACAGAAACAGCCTGAGGGAATAGATGTCGGTATTTATGGATAAAGAACTCCTGATTAGGATAACCTAAAGCAACAAATACCATGTCAGGATTTGAGGCTGCGATCTTGTCTGCCACCTCACGTTGATTTTTCACATAACCGTCAGAATATCCGGCAATTTCAATCCCAGGATAATCACGTTCGACTCGCTCGATTGTCTGAGCAATCACATGCTTAGCTGCACCGTAAAAGAAAACCCGTTTTTTCTTTTGATCAGCCTTCTCAAGCAAAGACGTAAACAAATCATAACCGGCGATTCTGGATTGAAGCGGCTTACCAATTAGCTTGGAAACCAACACAACACCAATGCCATCCGGCAAAATAAAATCAGCAGATGAAAGAACCGCTTCATAACGCGGATTTTGCATCGCTTCAAATCCGATTTCAGGATTCGCTGTTACGATGAACGCACCTTTATTCTGATCCAAAAATGACGTTTCTAAATGTGATACAAATGAAGTCAGTTCACCGTCTACAAAATCTAATTGATTAATGGGTTTCGTTTGCATCGTATCAACCCTCCTTTTCATCTATATGTCTATAAAAAACACGTGTCATTCGTATAGTTTGATTAAAGACTCTTTGTCTGAAAACATTTTACTCTATCTTACCACAAAAATCTTTAGGAACTTTTAACATTCACATTACAATTCCTTCACGTTTTGACGATGAATTAATATGAGGAGGGCGTACAAAATAAATGACGCAGCAGAAAGAAAATCGTTTCACTTAAAAACGCGACAAAAGATCCGATTTTTTCGAAAAAGAAAACTTGTTATAATGGGTATGGATAAGACATTAGATCTGTAAAAATTATACATCAATACAACGATGATACCAAAAAATGCTGATGATTGACATTTTTAAAGAGCCTTAACTTTTATAGGAACTTATGCTATTATTGTTCAATATTAATGGTACGTAAAAAATGTGTCGAAATTATAAACAATCTGTTAAGGTTTGTGGTTTTTTTCTGGTACTCTCAGTTGAAAACGGTTGGAAGGTGATGTTATCTGATGAAGAAAGTGATAACGTACGGAACATTTGATTTATTTCATTATGGACACATGAAGCTGCTGCAAAGAGCAAAAAATCTGGGTGATTACTTAATCGTAGGATTATCTACAGATGAATTTAATCTTCAAAAACAAAAAAAATCGCATCATTCCTATGAACATCGAAAATTCATTTTAGAAACAATTGATTTTGTGGATGAAGTGATTCCCGAAAAAAACTGGGAACAAAAAATCTCAGATATTCAAAAGTACGATATAGATACATTTGTGATCGGCGATGATTGGAAAGGGAAGTTTGACTTCTTAAAGGAATATTGTGAGGTCATTTACCTTCCGAGAACAGAAGGCATTTCAACTACCAAAATCAAAAAAGACATGGCTAGTTTATAGAAGCACTAACTTAAAGAGGCTTGAAGTAATTCAGTTGCTTCTTTTTTTCTTGTTTGCTGAGATAAGTATTTAATTGTTCGAACATTTAAGGAGTCTAAGATGAAATCAAAGATTTTAATGAAATATAGAAGTCTATTGGTCAGAGTATACTCAATTGCTTTTAGAATAATTGGGCTTTTGCCCAGGAATGAAAAATTAATCATCTTCGAAAGCTATTCCGGCAAACAATTCAGCTGTAATCCACGAGCAATTTTTGAGTATCTTGAGGAAAATAAAGATAAATATGATTACCGATTAATCTGGAGTATAGATAAAAGAAACAAAGATTTATTTGATAATTTAGATGTGAAATATTTAAAAAGATTCTCTCTCAAATGGCTATGGTATATGGCTACAGCGAAATATTGGATAACAAACAGCCGCTTGCCGTTATGGATCCCAAAACCGAGAAAAACCACATATGTGCAGACTTGGCACGGAACTCCCCTAAAAAAACTTGCAAATGACATGGACGAAGTACATATGCCCGGCACGACGACTGAACAATATAAAAAAAACTTCCTGAAAGAAGCTAGTAAATGGGATTATCTCATTTCCCCTAATGCATACTCTACGGAGATTTTTAGAAGTGCTTTTCAGTTTAAAAGAACCTTTATTGAATCTGGCTATCCGAGGAATGACTTTTTACATAAAGAAAATAAATATGAAGAAATGCTAAAAATAAAAGACAGATTAGGTATTGATAGAGATAAGAAAATTATTTTGTATGCCCCAACTTGGAGAGATAACTCATTTTATGCTAAAGGTAAATATAAATTTAATATGGTTTTAGATTTAGAAAGTCTTAAAGACCAATTAAGTGATGAATATATTCTTATTTTAAGGATGCACTATCTTGTATCTGAGAATATTAACTTAACTGCGTACAAGGGTTTTGCTTATGATTTTTCAAATCATAATGATATTAGAGAGCTATATTTAATATCAGATATATTAATAACAGATTATTCTTCGGTGTTTTTTGATTTTGCCGGTTTAAATAGGCCGATCCTTTTTTATGTTCCTGATATTGAATTTTATAGAGATAAACTTAGAGGCTTTTACTATGATTTTGAAAAATGTGCTCCGGGACCTCTTCTTAAAACAACAGAAAAAGTAATTGAAGCTATACACAAAACAAAGCACTATAAGCAGGATGAAAACCTTACTTCGTTTTATGATCAATTTTGTTATTTGGAAAAAGGTGATTCATCTAAAAAAGTTGTTGAAGAAATACTTGGATAAAAACATTTTCTTTTAAAGGAGTACTTGAAATGTTGTTTTCAATTGTAATGCCTGTTTATAATTCGGGATTATATCTAAGTGAAGCCATTGACAGTATCATTGATCAAACTTTTAATTTTGAAGAAAACATCGAAATTATATTAATTGAAAATAATAGTATCGACAATTCGAAAAACATATGTGAAAAATATGCAACAGCATTTCCGAATAATATAAAAATTATTTATCAAGATACACCAAATGTCAGTTTAGCAAGAAATAATGGATTAAAATTTTGTGAAAATAGTGAATTTATAGCCTTTATTGATTCAGACGACAAAATTTCACCAAATGCTATTGCAGAAGTATTAAAGTTTTTTAAAAAACATACCGATATTAATTTAGCGGTGCTGCCGCTATTTTTCTTTGACAATAAAAATGGAGAGCATTCACTTAATTATAGATTTAAAAGTAATAAAAACATTGTAAACATAACTGAGAATTACTCTTCTGTTCACTATCACATTGGTGGAACATTTTTTCGGAAAAAAGCAATAGATCGTTTAGGAATTTCTTTTAATGAACAGATGGATTTTTGGGAAGATGTTTTATTTATTAATACTTTTTTAATTAAAGAACAAAAATATGGTCTTATTCCTGATGCTAAGTATTTCTATAGAAAAAGAAAAGAGGAAAATTCTCTCGTAGACACTTCATGGTATAAAAAAAATAGGTATACTTTTTTACTTAAAAATGGTTATGAGGAAATGATCAAAAGATCATTAGAGGAATACGGTGAGGTAATACCTTATATTCAATGCTTAATTCTAAATCATGTAAAGTTATTTATTATTCAAAAAAACAATAACTTGATTTATGAAGTACTAGATGAGACAGAACAGCTGGAATTCTTCAGAGAATTATATAAAATTTTAAAATATATGGATGAAAAGTTAATTATCAACCAAAAAATGAAAACATACTTAAAAGAGTATCTGATTTCATTTAAACGATGGGGTTATCCTGTTAATAAACTTATTCAAATAGGAAAAATTGAAAACGAAAAAGTTGTAATTACTTCATGGAGAGTCAATAAATTTTCTATTGAGCTAACTGTGAGTTTGAGTAATGAAGAATCTGCAATTAAAGATGAAAATAATGTTTACATCTCTTATGGAAAAAAATTCATAAGGGCCAAGTTAAACGAACAAACACAAAAAAATATTGTTATTTGGAAAACTACTGTTAGAGATAGAAAATATTCTTCTTACCAATTAAAAATTCCTTTAGGAGTTATTTTTTTTAGGTTTATAGTTGAAAAAGATAATCATTATGTTTATCTCCAAAAAGTCAATGTTTTAAATAAATTATTTAAGAGGTTAATACGAATCTAATACTTTTCTATAAAACAAAATTCAAAAGGAGAATGAAAACTTGGAACAAAAGAATTTTTTCTTTTCTATTATAATGGCAATCTACAATGTTGAAGAATTTTTAGATGAAGCAATAACAAGCATAATTGATCAGGCACTTGATTTTGAGCATCATATACAGTTGATTTTAGTCAACGATGGAAGTGTTGATGCATCAGGGGAAATTTGCTTAAAGTATAAAGAAGCGTATCCAGAAAATATAGTCTTTATCGATAAGGAGAATGGCGGAGCAAGTAGTGCGCGTAATGAGGGTTTAAAATATGCCAAAGGTAAATATATTAATTTCTTAGATCCTGATGATACATTGTCCCCTTCAACCCTTTTAAAAGTATATGATTTTTTTGAAAAGAATTATTCTAAAGTCGATGTAGTTTCTATTCCAATGATGATGTTTGGTAAAACAAGTGGTCCACACTTATTAAATTATAAATTTGATAAAACTAGGCTAGTTCATATCTTGAAAGAACATACAGGAATTCAATTATCAGCACCAAGTTCATTCGTGAAAAAAGAAGCTGTTAAAAATCACTTTTTTAATGAAGATATGGCCTACGCTGAAGATAGTGAATGGCTGACTAAAATTATACTGAAGCGCCAAGTATACGGTATTGTGTCAGAAGGACAATATAATTATCGACGAAGAGAAGATGCGTCATCTGCAACTCAAACAGGTAAAAATGATAAAAAATGGTATGTAGATTATTTGAAGAATTTCTCTCGAGAATTAATTAATCATAGTATTACAACATTAGGATACGTTCCAAGATACATTCAGTATATGATTGCCTATGACTTGCAGTGGCGAATAAATATAGAAGACAGAACTGATGTTTTGACGGATAAGGAAGTTGAAGAGTTTTTTGACTTGCTAGAAAGAATACTTGCATTTATAGATGACGACATAATCTTTGAACAAAAATCTCTAAACTTGCACAGAAAATATTTTTTAATCAAATTGAAATATCGAAATAAAAAAAATGTATTTAAAAAGATCTTTTTGAATCGTAATGTGAATTTATATTTTAAAGAGAAATTAATTAATTCTATGAGATATGAAGCTATAACAATGGAGCTATTAAGCATTGAAAAGGGGATTTTAACCCTTGAAGGTAATTTTGGTTCATTATTTGATGCCGCAGAATTAGAAGTGAAAGCATGTGTCAATGACAAAATATATCATGCCGAAAAAATTGATAGAACAGTACACAACTTATATTGCTTAAATAAGCCAGTTAAAGAGTACCTGGGCTTTAAGGTTGATATCCCAGTTGGTGAGCTTGCAAATAACTCGAATATTGAAATGATGATTTCATCAAATGGAAAACTAATAAAAGTAAAAATTAACTTTGGACGATTATTCCCGCTGGATAAACATATAGTTGATTTCTATACCAAAAATGGTATAGGGATTTATTTCGATCATAAACTTAATAATTTAGTAGTTCTAAAAGATAAAAATCAGATTATTAGAGCAAAAGAAAAGCGGGCTCAAAGACGTTTTAAGACCTTTAATAAAATAGGTGCTGAGAAAGCATCAAATGTAAGAAAGATTATGGAACACCTCTATAAAATAAAGAAAAATAAAAGAGTATGGCTTTTTATGGATAGAATCAACAAGGCAGATGATAATGCTGAAGCATTATTTGAATATGCAATGCAGCAGAATGACGGCATCAAAAAATATTTTATTATCAGTAAAGATAGTCCAGATTATAACAGGCTGAAAAAAATAGGACCAGTTGTTGCATACGGGTCACCTAAGCACAAATTTTTACATTTACTTGCCGATGAAATTATCTCTTCACATGCAGATGATTATGTAGTCAACCCGTTTGTGAATATGAGGAAATATTATAAGGACTTATTTAAATTTAACTTTGTTTTTCTGCAACATGGAATTACGAAAGATGATATTTCGGGATGGCTTAATAAGTATAAGAAAAATATTAGACTATTTATAACAGCCGCTCAACCTGAGTATGAGTCTATAATTAATGGTCATTATAATTATTCAAAAAGAGAAGTAATTCTAACTGGATTTCCTAGATTTGATAAGCTTGTTAATCATAATCATAAAAAGATATTAATTATGCCAACATGGAGAAATCATTTAGTAGGAAAAATAAATCCGCAAACAGGGAAAAGAGATTACTCACCACTCTTTAAAAACTCAGTTTATTTTAATGAACTTAATAATTTATTAAATGATGCTAAACTTATTAATGAGGCTAATGAAAAAGGATACGAGATCGTATTCTTCCCGCATCCAAATATTGTTCAGCAGTTGAAAGATTTCAACAAAAATAGTTCAGTGAGGATTGCGGACATTAATGAAAGTTATCGAGATCATTTCAATAATAGTGCGATTTTAGTTACAGATTATTCATCCGTTGCATTTGACTTTGCTTATCTTAAAAAACCTGTTTTTTACTTCCAATACGAAAAAAATCACTTGGAAAAAGGGTATTTTGATTACAATTCAATGGGGTTTGGAGAAGTAATTGCTGATAAAGATACTTTAGTTGATAAGCTGATAAATTGTATGGAAAACGATTGTATAATGGATGCCAAATATATTGATAGAGTAAATCAATTTTATAAGTATACGGATAAAGAAAACTGTAAACGTGTTTATCAACAAATTATTAGTCTAGGAACTAATATTAAAGAGGGAATAAAGAAATGAAAAAAGTAGCGGTTTACGGTAGTTGTGTTACACGGGATAATTTTAACTCTCAATTTAATGCTGATTATAAAAATTTTTTTGATTGTGTATTGACCCAAAACCAATCGTCCATTATTTCAACAATGAGTAAACCTAACTACATTGTTATTGATAATGAGAACATGTCTAATCATGAAAAAAACACTTTAAAGACGGATTTTGAGAATAGCTTTCTAACCGAGATTAAATCTGTTCAGCCAGATATATTAATTTTAGATTTTTTTGCAGATGTGCATTTTGGTTACGTAGAAATTTCTAGCAATCAGTATATTACAAATAACAGGTGGACACTTCCTAAAACAAATTATTATAAACTTTCAATTCAAAATAAAAAGCAAAGCTTTAATATTGAAGATCATTTTGAAAAGTATTTTTCACTATGGAAACAAAAGTTTAATCTTTTTTATAACTATGTGAAATTAAATTGTCCCGATATCAAAATTATCTTAAATAGTGCAAGAAATGTTCATCATTTTTTTGATAAAGAAGATAAGAAAAAGTTGCTTATTAATGGAGGAAACATCAAGATAATTGATGTTGATTATTATAATAGTGTTTGGAGCAAATTTGATGCGTACGTGTTAGACAGCTTCAGTGATGTAGAGGCAATAAGTTTATTCGAAAATAAAAAATATAATTCATATGAAAACCATCCATGGGGCAAATTTTATGTTCATTATACAATGGATTACTATACCAATTTTTTGGACCAGTTAAAAAACTCAGTCTTTAAATAAATAGTATACGGAGGATTCATCGTGAAAATTGAGATAATGAACATTTCTGTAAATCTTAAAAATGATGGGTGGATAATCTTTGGTCATACACACAGAATCGAGGAATTTGAGGGCCTGGCTTTAACATTAAAGACTAATAACATAGCCTTTGAGCAGCCTATTCAGATAAAGCTTCCTTATTCTTATATGCATAAGGAAGGTTATTTCTTATGTGAAGTGAAATTTGCTCATATAATAAAGTCGAAAAAACTCGCCTTCTCTAATGAGTGGGAATTGACAGTATTAAACCAAGATGCCCAATTACTAATTAGCTGTCTCGATGGTCAACACAAACAAGAAATAAAGCAACCAGATTCTTTGTATTTTGGGGCCTGCTCATTAGTGAATAATAAATTAGTCATTACAGTACAGCCTGACAATGCAAAATTTAGTATATTTAGTATTGAAGAGGGTAATTCACCTGACAAGTTTCATTTGAAACTTCAAATAAAGGGAGAGAAGCATAAATTATTTGAAAACAACGATTTATTATTCGTTCTTTCACGTAGGCCACATGGAACCCTTTATCAGTTTCATGAAGAACAAATAGAACTTGGAAAACTGTCTCAAGCTGATGACCACTTTGAGGTTGACCTTGATTTATATAATCTTCCGGATAATATTATTGTTGACGATTCAAACATTTGGGATTTTTATATCAAATTAGACAATAATTCTGAATCTATTTTGCTTTCTTGTTTAGTTGATAAAGAATTGCCAAGTTCTCTTGATAAATTAAGTGCACTGAGAAGCCACCCATTTCATTATGTCAAATTAAACAAAACAGGAAGCAACTCATTATCTCTGCACACATATCGAAAAGATACAAATATTGCTCAATTAACCTCATTTGAAGAAAATGACAAGATTGTAAGGCTTTATATTAAGATAAATACTAAGATAAATTCACAATGTAAAGTAGTTTTTAGAAAAAGAGAGAAAAAAGGAAATGGTTTCGAATATTATTTTTCTCAAGAATACAGTCTTCTAAATAACGGTGATCGATTTTTTTGTGAGATAGACAAAGAAAATTTGTTAAAATTGCTAAGAAAAGATCATGCGAGTGTATGGGACGTGTTCATTTTAATTGATAGTAAAGACTATGTTTATATTAGCTGTAATGAAAATATTGAGACTGATTATTTTAATATAGCTGATGGATATAAAGTGAAGTTCTTTAAAAATGGTGGAAATCGATTATCTTTGTATATGCTTTTTGACTCAAATAAAGATGCAGATACACTTAATATAGCTGTTTTAGGTACTTGTTTTAGCAGAAATGCATTCAATTCGTCATCATTTTTTAACCCTGATTACAAAAAATTTTATAAATGTTGTTATACACAATTCCATTCATCAGTCATCAGTTTGATGTCTGATCCTGTAGATATAGATTTTAATCAATATAATGATGTTAAAGAAAGTGATCGGCCATGGGTAGAAACGGATTTTAAAAAAGACTTCTTTGTAAAGTTGAAAGAAGCAAAACCGGATTACATTATTATTGATTTTTATTGCGACGCGAGTAAGCCGGTCATTAGAACTCAGGAAAATAATTATGTGACTTGTAACTATTTTATTGAAGTAAGTAAGTTCTTATCAAATTGGGATAACATACACATCATAAATCATCATGAAAATCAGAAGTATTTTGAGCTTTGGAAGAAAAATATTGGTAAATTTCTTGATAAGTTAAAAACCATTATTCCTGAAGATAAAATTATATTGAATAAGGGCAGATTTACCGAAACATATTATGGAATGGATGGTAAAATAAAAACATTTGATGATATTCCAATGATAAGGAGAAATAATTACTTTTGGGATAAATTAGATAATTATTTCCTGTCTATTGCCCCTTCAGCAAAGGTAATAGATTTGTCTGATACAAAGTTTATAGGAGATGAAAGATATCCTTATGGTTTATCTTATTCTCATTATGAATCAGATTACTACAGAGAATTTTTTAACAGATTATTAAAAATCACATCAGAAGACCAAATGAAAAATTAATTACATGAATAGTTCTAAAATAAGGTTGTTGTTATCTTATCTTTTTTTAGAACTATTCTTTTTATATTAGTTGTATATTGGATTTTTAAATTAACAAGTGGGTCTGTCGACTATTACATGAAAAATGAATGAATATCTGTTACAATATTCACCGGTGCTTTCAAATTTCTTTAACCGAAAGATCCAAAAAATCATTTAAGTCTAAGGAAGATAAACAATGAATGCATTAGTAAGAATCGTAAAAGAGCAAGTGACATCGTTTCCTTTAATTTTGCGCTTAGCTTCGTATGAGACAAAGTCTCAGTATCAGATGAATTATCTTGGCGTATTATGGCAGTTTCTCAATCCTCTCATTCAAATGCTGGCGTATTGGTTTGTATTTGGTATGGGGATTCGTAACAGCAAGCCAGTCATAACAGGTATTGGAGAAGTGCCTTTTATTGTTTGGATGCTGGCTGGTTTGATCCCGTGGTTTTTTATTAGCCCGACGATTCTGGATGGATCAAACAGTGTATTTAAACGGATCAATATGGTTGCGAAAATGAATTTTCCGATTAGTTCACTGCCTTCTGTCGTGATTGCTTCAAATTTATTTAGTTATTTTGTAATGATGGGTGTTTATGTCATTGTCCTTTTAGCAAGCGGTGTTTACCCTAGCTTGCATTGGATACAATATATTTACTATTTAATCTGCATGATTGTGTTTATGTTTTCATTTAGTTTGTTTAACTCTACAATCAGTGTGCTTGTCAGAGATTATCAATTTCTGCTGCAGGCCGTAACCAGATTATTGTTCTTTTTACTTCCGATTTTTTGGAATATCTCAGAGCAGCTCGGGAAAAATCACCCGAATCTTCTGCCTGTGCTTAAGCTGAATCCGATTTTTTATCTGATAGAAGGATTTAGGAACAGCTTCTTAGACGGAAAATGGTTTTTCCAAGATATGAAATACACGCTGTATTTCTGGCTGTTCACATTCCTTTTATTATTAGTGGGTTCTATTCTGCATATGAAATTCAGAGACAAGTTTGTTGACTTTCTTTAATACGTAAGGAGATTGTACGATGAAACTAAAAGTTTCGTTTCGAAATGTTTCAAAGCAATATCATTTGTATAAAAAACAATCGGACAAGATTAAAGGGTTGTTTTTTCCGGCTAAGGATAATGGTTTTTTTGCTGTGCGGAATGTCTCCTTTGACGTGTATGAGGGAGAGACAATCGGCTTTGTAGGGATAAACGGATCAGGGAAATCAACCATGTCTAACCTGCTGGCTAAAATTATTCCGCCGACCAGCGGTGAAATTGAAATGAACGGCCAGCCGTCGCTGATTGCGATTGCTGCCGGTTTAAATAACCAATTAACGGGCCGGGACAATGTCCGGCTCAAGTGTTTGATGATGGGGTTAACCAATAAAGAAATTGATGATATGTATGACAGTATCGTTGAGTTTGCAGAGATTGGCGATTTTATTAATCAGCCGGTTAAAAACTATTCCAGCGGGATGAAATCACGTCTCGGTTTTGCGATTTCCGTGCATATTGACCCTGACATTTTAATTATTGACGAAGCGCTTTCTGTGGGGGACCAAACGTTTTATCAGAAGTGTGTAGACAGAATAAATGAGTTTAAAAAGCAAGGAAAAACGATTTTCTTTGTCAGCCACTCAATCGGTCAGATTGAAAAGATGTGTGACCGTGTTGCTTGGATGCACTATGGCGAGCTTCGTATGTTTGATGAAACAAAAACGGTTGTGAAAGAGTATAAAGCGTTTATCGACTGGTTTAATAAGCTGTCTAAAAAAGAAAAAGAGGCATATAAAAAAGAGCAGACGGAAGAGAGGAAGAAAGAAGATCCTGAAGTGTTTGCCCGTTTCCGCAATAAGAAGAAAAAGCCGAAATCATTGGCTAATGCGGTTCAAATTGCTATTTTGTCTATCCTGACTGTATTCATGGCAGGAACGATGTTCTTTAATGCCCCGCTTCGTACAATTGCTTCGTTTGGCGCTATTCCGCAAAATGAAGTGAAGAACCATCATGGCGATGCAAAGGGCAAGACAGAGGAACAATTAACTGCAGTCAATAAGCAAGGGTTTATAGCAGATGAAAAAGCGTTTGTTTATAAGGACCAGGATTTGAAACAGAAAGCTGACGTTACACTGCCATTCGGTACCGAGGTGACAGTAGCTGCAAAAGGCAAACAAGCAGCGAAAATAAAGTTTAACGGACAGTCTTATTTTGTGAAAAAGAGCGCTGTTGCAACTAACATGAAACATGCTGAATTGCATGCTGCTGCATTTACGTCTTATGTCTCGCAAAACGCAGCATCTTCCTATGAATACTTTCTGAAATTCCTGGGAGACAGCAGAACCAGCATTCAATCCAAATTGAATGGATATACTGAAGGGGATACGGCTGACGGCAGAAAAACGTTAGATTTTGATTATGAAAAAATCAGCTATGTGCTGGAGAATGATAAAGCAACAGAGCTTATTTTTCATAACATTTCTCCTATCAACCCGGCGTCACTATCCTTAAGTGATAGCTATGTATTGTATGACAGCAGTAAGAAGCGTTTTCTTGTGAATACAGATGATCAGGTTTTTGCAGTTGATAATGAAGAGCATACACTGACTTTGATGTTGAAATAAAAAAAGGCTATTGGATGAATGTCCAATAGCCTTTTTGTTTAGATTTCTTCTTTGTTTAGTAAACCTTCCATAAATGGAACGAGCTGATCGCGAAGCTCTTTATCCTGCATCGCAAATTCTAGAGTTGTTGTGATAAAGCCGAGCTTTTCACCAACATCATAACGCTTGCCTTCAAAGTCGTAAGCAAACACTCTTTGAATTTCATTCAGTTTTTGAATGGCATCTGTGAGCTGAATTTCTCCGCCGGCGCCAACCTGCTGCTCTTCTAAATACATGAAGATCTCAGGCGTGAATACGTAACGGCCTAAGATGGCAAGATTAGAAGGTGCTGTGCCTTTAGGCGGTTTTTCAACGAAGTTTTTCACCTGATAACGGCGGCCTTCACTTGTCAGCGGGTCAATAATGCCGTAGCGGTGTGTTTCTTCTTCAGGCACCTGCTGAACACCGATAATAGAAGAAAGTGTTTTTTCATATTCATCCATTAATTGGCGCAACCCTGGTGTTTCAGCCTGAACAATATCGTCCCCAAGCAGTACCGCAAACGGCTCATCGCCGATAAAGTTGCGCGCGCACCAGACAGCATGTCCGAGACCTTTAGGTTCTTTTTGGCGGATATAGTGAATGTCAGCAAGGTTAGAAGCCTTTTTCACTTTTTCAAGCAGCTCAGTTTTTCCTTTTTCTTCTAGGTTTCTTTCAAGCTCAGGAGAGTAATCAAAATGATCCTCAATCGCACGCTTGCTTTTTCCTGTTACGATAATAATATCTTCAATACCGGCTTCAACAGCTTCTTCAATTATGTATTGAATGGTAGGTTTATCAACGATAGGAAGCATTTCTTTCGGCATTGCTTTCGTAGCCGGCAAGAATCTCGTTCCGAGACCTGCGGCAGGGATTATGGCTTTACGTACTTTTTTCAATTTCAAAGCACCTTCCTTAAGAACAGATTTAGGGTCACTCTTTTGAATGCTGAGTATTTAAAATGTTTGAGTTTCTTTTCTCATCAATACCCTATTTTCATTCTGTTAAACACATTTAATCATATAAGAAAAACCAATATTAAACAAGAGTCAATTCAGTGACTTTGGGGTCGAGGAAATACAAAAAAATATCATTAATTGATAGATAAAACAGTTTCACCTGATCCGGTATTTCAAGAAACATAACAGCTTCTTCATCTCTAGAGCCTGCTCAGCAAAAGTGATATAATGTAGTTCTGAAAATGTGACTGTACGAATTTATTCGAAAGGTAATAAATAGATGATGACGATTAAGGTTTCTACTCCAAAATTAGCATTTGTTTGTCAAGAGCTGAATGCTGCAAAAAAGTTTAGTATCAATACGATCGATTGGAATTATCCAATGGAAATTGTCACTTTACATCATGAGCCCAATGGGCCTTCTTCTTTTAAAGATACTGCTGTTATTAATATGTACAGCTACTTTAAAGGTTCTGAACCTCAGAAAGATAAAATCAAGCATCCGATTGAACAAGACGGTTTAACATATATTCAAGAACCAAATAAGCCAATTTATCGTTATTACAATAATGGACGTTATATTAAATATCAAAGGTTTACAGCATCAGGAGAACTTGCTGTCATTGATTACTTTAATGAAAGCAGGCAAAGATTTAAAAGGGAAGAATATGATTTGTCTGGATATGTACACAGCTTAATGTACATGGATCTGGACACTAACAAACCGAAGCAGCATCTTTATTTAAGGGCAGATGGCACTTGTTATATGACAAAATGGTATAAGAATGATGGAACAACTGAAAAAATTGTCATTTTTGACGAAAAAGAGAATATAGTCAGTGTATTGTATTCAGAAAATGAACTTGCCCGTTATTTTCTGAGCCGCTTGATAAAGGAAGCGGATTATTTATTTATGACTTCTGAAGTTGAGTTATATACTACATTAAAATCTCTTTCAGTTGAATATTCTTCCATGTATCTAGGTTTTATAGAGACGAATGAGATGTTGGAGAACCCTGAAAAGGAAATAGGCCACCTTGATGCTTTCGTGGTTCCTTCCTTGAAGAGATATCATGACATAATTAAAAATACGGGGCCTCGCACAAATATTTATTACGTTTCTGAAGAGCCGTTTACCCGCAAGCGTTTTGTGGACAAACTAATAGATCAGGTGCCATTTAATAATCAATTGAAGGATATGAATGTTGAGCTGTTAATGGCAGAATGGCAATCAAAATCCAATTTATATTTGTCAGCCAAGGTTGAATTTAAAGGCTGCATTCCTCCCCATTCTGTTGGCCGCCATAAAATGTATTGGAAGTTAAAAAATAAAAAGAGCGGCACTGAAAGCACGTTTAACGCAAAAGTAAACAGCGAGGAAGAACTAATATTTACCGTAAGCGGTACACTTCGTGTTCACTCTGTATTAGATCAGTTGTCCACCATTGAATTGTATCTCTGTTCCGAGTGGGATAATAGCTTCTTTGCATCAGGTGTGCGAATAACCGATTCAAAGGAAATTCCATTATCAGAACAAAGTATTTCAGGCTGGCAAGTTACTTTAGAAAAAGAAAATAATTATTTGCGTGTTCAGACTGCCGAGGGATTTCGGAGAAAATTAATGAAACGGCTGTTTGTAAAAAAATAGCAGACAAGGTTTTACCAGAAGAAGGAGCTTGAAGATGAGAAGGATCTTTTCACTTATATATGAAATAGACATTGAAAAAGGCGGCATTACAAGCTCTATGATGTCAAGATCTTTTACATTTGCGGAGCGCGGCCATAAAATCGATTTGGTTACACTTGATTATAAAGAAAATTATGATCAAATTGAGCAAGTGTTGAAGAGCGCTGGAAGGCTGCATGCTGATGTAAATATCCTCAATATTTATGATGACTATAAAAATCAGCATAAGCATATAAAAATTGGAGAAGTGCAGCAAAGTTACTATGATCAAAATCGTAATCGCTTTGAAGAACCATATGCTGCGTATCATAATGAGGAAAAATTAGAAACGGAATACTTCAAGAATGGCTTATATATAAAAAAGAAAAAATGGGATGAGTCGGATAATCTTTTATATGTAGATCATTTCAATGAAAATATGCAAATGACAAAGCGAGAATTCTTTCATGGCGGTTATGTAAATAAAACTGTGATTTTCGATACAAGAAGCGGAAAAATCAATCAAATTCACTACACAGCACCCGACGGTTTCTGTTATTTAACAGAATGGTACCATTTTAAAACAGGAGCCAGTCAAGGAGTTATGCTGTTTGGCCGTGATGAAAAGGAAGCTGTATTTTTCAAAAACAAGCACCAGTTTCATACACATTGGCTTGAAACGTTATGTGAGAAAGAAAAGGACCCTATTATCATCTGTGATGGAGTCGGAAGTGCTTCAAAAGTAAATGAAATGCGTGCAGGATTGGCAAAACGATTTTACTGTGTTCACTCAAATCATTTAGATTATCCTTATACGTTAGGCAGCAAAGTTCGAAACAATCATCAATATGCGATGGAGCATATTAAGGATTATGACGGGCTGATCGTATTAACGAATGAACAAAAAGAAGATATCATGAAGGATTTTGAGTCGAACAATAATATTTTTGTTATTCCTCATGCACCAAGAAGGCTTGAAAAATTACAAACGTATGAAAAAAAGAAAAACGAGTTTGTCATGGTGGCCAGATATCATGAGGAAAAAGGGATCGATAAGGTCATAAAAGCAATGGGAATCGTAAAAAAATCCCGGCCGGATATTGTCCTGAATATATATGGCAGCGGTCCCAGCTATGAGGAATACCAGCAATTGATCGATGATCTTAAGTTAGATAATGTACATTTAAAAGGGTATGTCGCAAATCCCGCTCCATTTTATCAGCAGGCGCTTGCTACATTATTAACATCAAAATTTGAGGGGTTTAGTCTCGCGATTTGTGAATCGTTTTCGTGCGCAACCCCTGTTATCAGTTTTGATGTGAAATACAGCCCGAGGGAGCTCATAAAAGAACACGAAACGGGAATGCTTGTAGAACCTGATAATATTGACATGCTTGCTGAAAGTATCATTTATTTGTACGACAACCCTGAGAGAGCCATTCAATATGGAAAAAACGCAAAGAACTTAATGGATACTGAATATAGTGAAGCCCGATTATTTGAAAGATGGGAAGAAGTATTTGAAATAACGAAATAGTACGTTTTTGCACCATTTTTGTTCATTATATGAGCTTTTGCGAATGAAATAGAAGCGGATAAGGATAGAGGTGTCATGGTGAAAATCACTGCAGCAGTACCCACATACAACTCAGAACATTTTATCTCCCGCTGCCTGGATAGTCTGGTTCAACAAACCATGCCGAATAATGAGTACGAAATTATTTGTGTAGATGATTGTTCACAGGATGGCACGGTTTCAATATTAAAAAAGTACAGTGAACAGTATTCTAATATAACGATTATAGAACGAGAAAAAAATTCGGGAGGGCCGGGGGAGCCGCGAAACCAAGCGATACGTGCTGCGAACGGTGAATACATTTTTTTTATTGATTCCGATGATTATGTAGGAATCGAAGCGTTCGAGAGAATGTATCAATTTGCAAAACAGCATGATTCAGATATTGTGCTTGGGAAAATGGTCGGTGTAAACGGCAGATCGGTCCCGCAAGCTATTTTTAAGGAAACGAAACCTGAGGCGGATCTTGTAAAATCTCCGCTTGTTTACTCAATAGGACCGACAAAACTTTTTAAAGTTTCACTGCTTAGAATGCATGACATATATTTCCCCTCTAATATACAGGCTACAGAGGATCAGGTATTTGTCATGCAGGCTTATTTAGAAGCGGACAAAATTTCTGTCTTGGCCGATTATGATTATTACTATGCTGTACAGCATGACGGCGAGCATATGACGTTTGCATACGTTGGTTGCGCCCCAAAGCTACTATGGCGCAATGAAGGTAATCATAGATATGATTCGTAATAGCCGTCTTTCACATAATCGCAAAATGAAGTTTATGGCGAAATTTTTGAATCGTCATTTTGATTTTTCCAGAACAACGGACTTTACCGTAACAATCGAGGACGAACGGGAGCAGCAAACATGGATGACAGAGCTGCATCATTTTGTTGAACAAAATATACCACGGGAAATTGATAAACTTGTTCATTCTCATACGCGGTTAAAATTACACTTTGTACGCCATAATGACCTAAAGGGCTTAAAGCAGTTTGAAGCTGATAAAGAAAATATGGCCCAATATACGTCAGTTAAAAATGGTCATATCATAGCAAACTATCCCAGCCTTATCTCATATCATTTGGCAGAGAATGAACGGATTGTTGATGACAGAAACAAAATCAGTCATTACGTGAGCGAATTTCAAATGAAGGACAACACTTTCACATTAAGAGGGTCGGTTACCCACACGGCTTTACAACCAGAGCATCAAGCTATGCAAACTTTATACGGCATTTGGGTGCACCGTGATAGAAAAACTGAAAAAATCATTTCTCCAGTGTATTCCAAGGACGGAGAATTTGAATTTCTCACGAAGTTTACTGATTTGGCTATTCATGAAGAAGATATTGGTGTTTGGGATTTCTTTATTGAATCGGGGATAGACGGCTATAAAAAACGCGTCCGAATTGGCAGCAGCAGAGAACCGTATCCTTATTCCAAACATGCTAAATATATTGGGAATAACGGGGAATATGCTTTCAGCGCACGGCCGTACTTTACTAAAACCTATGATAATTTGTCGGTGGATATCAGAAAGCAGGAAGTTCTGAAAGTCGAATTCAGAGATAATGATTCGGACCAGCATTTAACGTTCGTATTTCCTGGAAGCCAATTGTTTTTCCCGAAGCAATCTTTATTATTGCTCGAATGCAATAACCAAGAGTTTTTAATACCAATAAAAAATCAAATCAGTTCAGCTGATGGGACAGTGATACAGGTTGATCGGAATCTCGTTCAGCAAAAGTTTGCTCCGGCTTATTTACAAAACACCAATATTGTTTTATCCATTAATTCTTATAAAACCACATTGGTTCCGAAAAAGGATGTCAGTGTGTACTTTTGCAGTAAAAATATTGAAAAAAAGCTATGGTGCTTTAAAATAAAGAAGAAAGTAGATCTATTTATACAATCGGACCAATCGAAATTCTATCTAACAGCCCGTTAAACAAAGAAACCAGGTGACAAATATGAAAAAACTAAAAGTGATGACCGTTTTCGGAACCAGGCCTGAAGCGATCAAGATGGCACCGCTTGTGCTTGAATTGAAAAAATATCCTGAAATAGATTCCTATGTAACGGTAACTGCACAGCACAGACAGATGCTCGATCAGGTGTTAGATGCGTTTCACATCAAGCCTGACTTCGATTTGAACATTATGAAGGAGCGGCAGACACTGGCAGAGATTACGTCTAACGCACTTGTAAGATTGGATGAGTTGTTTAAAGATATCAAACCCGATATTGTGCTTGTCCATGGTGATACGACGACGACGTTTGCCGGAAGCCTAGCCGCTTTTTACCATCAAATTGCTGTCGGTCATGTGGAGGCGGGGCTCCGTACAGGGAATAAGTATTCCCCGTTTCCGGAAGAGCTCAATCGACAGATGACAGGGGCGATTGCTGATTTGCATTTTGCTCCGACAGGCCAGGCGAAAGACAATTTATTAAAAGAAAACAAAAAGGCCGACTCTATTTTTGTAACGGGCAATACAGCGATTGACGCACTCAACACAACGGTTAGGGATGGTTACTCACATCCTGTTCTCGATCAGGTGGGTGAGGATAAAATGATTCTCTTGACCGCTCACCGCCGGGAAAATTTGGGTGAGCCAATGGAAAACATGTTCAAGGCCATCCGCAGAATTGTAGAGGAATTTGAAGATGTACAAGTCGTTTACCCTGTGCACCTGAATCCTGTTGTCCGGGAAGCGGCTCAGAAGCATTTTGGTGATTCTGACAGAGTGCATCTGATTGAACCTTTAGAGGTGATTGATTTCCATAACTTTGCAGCGAAATCGCATTTTATATTGACAGATTCGGGCGGCGTGCAGGAGGAAGCCCCATCTCTCGGGAAACCGGTTCTTGTTCTGCGTGATACGACGGAACGGCCTGAAGGAGTGGAAGCGGGAACGCTGAAACTTGCAGGGACGGATGAGGAAAACATTTATCAGCTGGCAAAACAGCTGTTAACTGATCCTGATGAGTACAAGAAAATGTCCCAGGCTTCTAATCCGTATGGAGATGGAGAGGCTTCCCGCCGGATTGTGGAAGAATTGCTGTTTCATTATGGGTACCGGAAAGAACAACCGGATTCATTTACAGGCAAATAAAAAAGAAGCTTTGCACATTGTGCGAAGCTTCTTTTTGTTTTACTTTTCGAGGCTGTCCTTCAGCTCTTTTGTAATATCGGAAAGGGCGCTTTCATCAGCTTGGTAGTAGTAAATTCCATTGATTTTCGTGCCTGTACCTTTTAGTTCGTGCTGTTTAATATGTTTTCGCGCACCTTTGTAATCGGACTGGATATCCCACATGTTATCGAAGGTCAAGTTCGTTTTCACATTATCTTCAACAACTTTAAACATATCTCCGAATTTCGTGATGGAAGAAATATTAGCGCCTTTATTAATAATACCTTGGATGACTTGGCGCTGGCGGTCCTGGCGTCCGAAGTCGCCTCTCGGATCTTCTTTTCTCATCCGGGTATAAGCGAGCGCTTCTTTTCCGTTCAGCGTGATTTCTCCTTTGCCGAACGAATAACCGTCATAACTGAACGCGAATGTGCTGTTAACTGTAATGCCGCCAAGTGTATCAACAACGTCTCTAAAGCTTTCCATGTTCACTTTCACAAAATAATCAACCGGGACATCGAGGAAGTTCTCAACAGTGTCTACCGTCATCTGCGTGCCGCCGAAAGCGTATGAATGGTTGATTTTATCCATTGTGCCTTTTCCGATAATTTTTGTATACGTGTCACGCGGAATGCTGACCATGTCGGTTGTATTCGTTTTTGGGTTAACGGTCATATAAATGAGCGTATCGGCACGGCCCTTATCGCCGTCGCGTTCATCCACACCCATGATTAAGACGGAAAAAGGATCTTTTTTATTGATACTGACCTCTTTATCCCTCTTTTTCGATTTATCAATGCTTTCATGAATACTTGCCACGGTTGATGCTGCTTTATGCCATAAGTAGTATGCATAGCCGCCAGTTCCGAGTACAAATACGGCCACAATGGCTAAAATGACAAGTAATGCCTTTCTTTTTTTCTTTCTTTTTTCAGCTCTCATAATAAAGTCCTCGCTTTTTTGTAATCTAGTACGATTATAAGTTTCTTAATATTTGAAAACAACTAAAATTTGTCTGATTCTTTACAATAGACGGCTCCTTGTAACAAATGTTTCGGTATTTTAAGAAAATCCGCAAAAATTTTTCGTTGTTTTGAAAGAAATCTTAAAATAAGCTTAAAATTGTCGATAAAAAGTGGAGAGGTGATATAGGAATGAAAAAAATTGCTATTTTAATGTTCTCAATGCTGCTTCTTTTGTCTGCGTGCGGCACAGCTCAGAACTCATCAGGAGCAGAAACAAATTCAGACAGCCAGGATGCAGCTGCAGAAGAGACAGTAACGAAGGAAGGCACTTTTGCCGGTTTGGCAGACAGCCATACAATTGCAGTCACTATTGATGATAAAGAGACGTCGATTCAGGTTGGTTCAGACCTTCAGGACAAAATGAACAGCATTTCAGAAGGGCAAAAAGTTGTTGTCAAATATACAAAAGATTCAAATGGCGCTTTAATGCTTAAGGATCTTGAGACAAAGTAATAAAAAACTCTTAGGGGGTTCCATGTTTTGAAAAAAATGAAGCTCTTGCTTCTATCGTCAGTCACTGCGGCGGCTGTAGCATGTCCGGCGTTTATGCAGACTGCGAAAGCCGCTGATAAAACCATTTCGGTTAAGCTGAGTAATTATGTAGGCAGCAAATCAAGTTTGGATGTCGATATCACAGGCGGATATGAAATTCCCGGCTCAAGAATTGCGGATACGGAGCGATATGGAGGAGCAACCCGTTTTGATGTTGCCAATAATGTCGCCTCTGCCGGATGGACAAATCCAACGACTGTGGTCATTGTGAATCGGGACGCTTTTGCCGATGCGCTCTCAGCAACCCCGCTTGCCAAAAAGTACGATGCACCGATTTTATTAACAGACGCAGATTCGCTAACACCAAAAACAGAAAGCGAAATTGCAAAATTAAATCCTGACAATATTCTCATCATTGGCGGGACAATCAGTGTTTCTAAAAATGTAGAAAATACATTAAAAAAATATGGTTCTATCGATCGGATTGGCGGAGCAACCCGTTACGAGGTTTCTAAAAACATAGCCGATCGGATGGGGAATTACAGCCAGGCAGTAGTGGCCACAGGCATGGTCTTTACGGATGCCCTGTCAATCGCGCCATATGCTGCAATGAACGGTTATCCGATTTTACTTGCGGGAGACAATAACATCCGCAGTGATTACAAAATTCCAAGCAAGGTTACAATTGTCGGCGGTCCGTTGAGTGTCAGCACTGGTGTGGAAGCTGCATTAAAAAAGAAGGCAACTGTGAAACGGATTGGCGGCGTTTCCCGATATGAGGTATCTGCCAATATCGTTAAAGAATTAAATATGAAAGCAACAAAGGTATTTATGTCAAACGGCCAAACATTCGCGGATGCATTGACGGGATCTGTGCTTGCAGCAAAGCAGGGAAGCCCTTTACTGCTGGTTGAATCAGGCAGCCTGCCGTCACCAGTCGCTGATGTAGTAGCGTCAAAAGGAACTCAGTCATTTGCGCTGCTTGGAGGAAGCATTTCCATCAGTGATACGCTAAAGAACAAACTGGCAGATACTTTTGCAGGAACTGGATATACAGTCAAGTTAACCGGCGGAAACCTAGTGCTTTATAAAAACAGTACTGCAATCAAGTCGCTTGGAACGTCTTTTACAGCACAGCCTAAAAAATATGCAACTACAAATTCTATCAGTTTGAACGGAACGCCATATCTCGGAAACATGAAATTTACAATAGAGTCAGGCAAATATGTTCGGCCAATCAATGTGAATATCCCCTTTGAAGATTATTTAAAGGGTGTTGTTCCTCATGAAATGCCGGCCAGCTGGCAGAAAGAAGCGCTTAAAGCCCAAGCTGTCGCAGCGAGAACTTATTCCATCAGTTCGGCCGGAAAAGAAGTACAAGACACCACCGCTTTTCAGGTATATGGCGGATATGACTGGAATTCAAAAACTTCAGAAGTGGTCGAAGCTACAAAAGGAAAAGTTTTGAAATACAATGGGAATTTGATTTCTGCTACGTATTCCTCAAGCAACGGCGGCTACACAGAAGCGAGCGGTGAGGTGTGGAGCAGCCAGCTTCCTTATTTAATCGCCAAAAAAGATACGTACGACCCGCAAATCAGCTGGTCTCTGTCTTTAAATAAAACCCAGCTTGATAAGAGCAGTCTGAATCTGAAAAGCCCGGATTCATGGTGGAGCTCTAAAAATGAAACAAACTCATCATATTTGAGCGGTTTGAAAAGCTGGTTTATTAAAAATAAATACAGCAATGCCGAGTCTATCAAAATCACGAAAATATCCAGTGTGAAATTCAGCACGGAGAAAACTGCCGGTCAGCGGCCGGAAACAGCAAGCGTCACATTCTCATATTTCGTGAAAGAAAAATCAAATGGCTATATCCTGTCAAATGGAAGCCTCAGTGAAAAAACAGCAACAATTACTGTACCTGCAACAGAGCTGAGAACGATGCTTGGCGCTTCCAATATGAAGAGTACATATGCTTCTGTCTCAAGCAATACAAACGCCTTTCTCATTAGCGGTAAAGGATACGGACACGGCATAGGCATGAGTCAGTACGGAGCCAATGCCAGAGCAGCTGCCGGACAATCTTATACAACAATTTTAAGTTTTTACTATCCGGGAACAACTCTATCAAGCTATTAAAAGATTGTTAGAGTCAAAGGAGGCGATATGCCTCCTTTGTTCGTTATTTGATTTATGAATCATTATGAATCTTTGGAGGGACTATCTTTGCGGATCTTTCTTAAAAGCATACCTATGCTGATACTAGGAGTCGTGTTATTTGTACCAAATGCGTTTGCGGCAAACTCTGTTACAAGGCTGGATGGAGCAAGCAGATATGAGGTTGCTGTGAATGTTTCAAAACAAGGCTGGAGCAGTGCGGGCACGGTTGTTGTGGCAAACGGAACAGCTTATGCAGATGTATTAACTGCTGCTCCTCTAGCTTATAAATACAATGCCCCGATTTTATTGACGGAATCATCTAAACTGACTACGCCGACGAAAGACAGAATCAGCCAGCTTAAACCGAGCAAGGTTATCGTCATTGGCGGAACAATAAGTGTTTCTAACAACGTTGTAAGTGACATTAAAAAATTGGGTATTTCCAATGTGGAACGAATCGGCGGAAGAAGCCGCTATGAAGTTGCCCAAAATATTTCTAAAAAATTGTCTTCAAATTCAAAAGCGGTAATCGCAAATGGCACGGCATATGCTGACAGTCTGGCGATCGGTTCTTATGCTGCTCGTAATGGTATTCCAATTTTACTGACTACTGCAAGCTCTATTCCCGAACCAACGAAAAATGCGATGAACAGCAAAGGAACAACATCGACTATTGTGGTCGGGGGAGAAATCAGTGTCTCAAAAAGCGTTTACAGCCAGTTGCCATCACCAACAAGAATCGGCGGGAACAGCCGTTTTGAAGTGGCTGCCAACATAGCGAAAAAGTATTATTCTTCATCAAAAGCTGCATTTGTCAGCAATGGCTATCAATATGCAGATGCTTTAGCGGGTTCTGTGCTGGCGGCGAAGCAAAATCGCCCAATGCTATTTACTGACGCCGGTTCATTGCCGACTGCGACAAGAACAGTCATCGGATCAAATAGCAAGAATACCTTCACAGTTCTTGGGGGAACTATTTCAGTGACAACAAATGTCGTGAACCAACTTAAAAATGTAATTGTAGGCAAAAAGGTATTTGTGGATGCAGGACACGGTGGTTATGACAGCGGCGCGGTCGGTAATGGTTTAAAAGAGAAAGATGTTAACCTTGCCGTTGCTAAGCTTGTAAACAGCAAACTTTCCAATGGTGGAGCCATTCCGATTATGGCCAGATCTACAGATGTTTTCTTAGAGCTTTCAGAGCGGGTTGCAAAAGCAAAAAGCAATAATGCAAACCTGTTTGTGAGTATTCACGCCAATTCAGCGAGCCCAGCAGCAACCGGTACTGAAACCTACTATTATACAAAATATGAGTCAGAAAACAGCAAACGGCTTGCGACAGAAATACAAAACAGACTCTATAAAGCACTCAATACTCAAAACCGCGGCGTGAAAATCGGGAATTTCCATGTCATCAGAGAATCAACGATGCCGAGCAGTTTAGCAGAGCTGGCGTTCATTTCGAATGCGAACGACGCAAGTAAGTTAAAGAGTGCTTTGTATCAAGAAAAAGCAGCTCAAGCAATATATGAAGGAATCATTGGATATTATTAGGGGATTAAATTAGTAGACATCAACAGCGGCTTGCCGGCAGAACCCATCAGGAATTGCCGGCAAGCTTTTTTATACGATAAAATGAGAAAAATTTTAAACCACATATGCTATGTAAA
Source organism: Bacillus sp. FSL W8-1202 (assembly GCF_038006165.1). Taxonomy (NCBI): domain Bacteria; kingdom Bacillati; phylum Bacillota; class Bacilli; order Caryophanales; family Bacillaceae; genus Bacillus; species Bacillus sp. FSL W8-1202. Next base: position 521,918 of record NZ_JBBOUR010000001.1, on the reverse strand, counting down.
AGTTTAACAAAATTTAAGGTTAGGCCTATTCTTATTGACAGATGTTTTTGATATAATTATCAGGCAAAAATATAACCGATCCATTAGGGTAGTGAGGTAATCGATGAAAATAAGCATTGTTATCCCTGTATATAATTCAGAAGATCTTATTTCCGAATGTCTTGATAGCTTAGTTAACCAAACGATGCCAAAAGAGGATTATGAGATTATATGTGTCGATGATAAATCTACGGATTCATCTTTAGACATTTTGAATCGCTATAAAAAGAAATATGACAATATTGTTGTTGTTGAAAGAACCGTAAATTCAGGCGGTCCAGGTGCGCCGCGGAATGATGCAATAAAAATTGCCAAAGGTGAATACATCCTGTTTGTTGATTCCGATGACTATCTAGGCAATGAAGCATTGTTAAGATGGTACAATTTCTCAAAAGAGAATGATTCAGATATTACTTTAGGTAAGTTAAAAGGGATAAACGGCCGAGGTGTTCCCAAATCAATGTTTAAGCAAACAAACCCAGATGTTGATTTGGTTGATTCCAAAATTGTTTTCACATTGGGACCCCAAAAACTGTTTAAAGCCTCACTTTTAAAAGAAAATCAAATCATCTTCCCTACTCACATAAAAGCAGCGGAAGATCAAGTCTTCACAATGAACGCTTATTTAAAAGCAAAGAAGATTTCTGTTTCAGCTGACTATGATTATTACTATCTGGTCAAAAGAGACGGTGAACATATGAGTGTTGCTTATGTTCCCCCAGAGAACTTTTATGGAGCAATGGAAGATATTATCTCTGCTATCAAGGCTAGTGATCTGGAAGAAGCAAGAAAAACGAAACTGATGGCAGTATTTTTAAACAGGCATTTCGATTTTTCGCGGACAAAAAATGTCACAATAAAAATGAAGACAGATGAAGAAAGAGCTGAATGGTTTAAATATTTGTCCTCATTTATTCATGCAGTACCTGAAGAGGCTGACCAATTTGTGCTTCCGCATATCAAATTGCGGCTGCTGTTTATTCGGAATAATGATTTGCAGGGGTTAACCCAGTATGAGCGTGAAGAACAAGACATTAAAAAGTTCTGTGTTGTAAATAATGGGGATTTAATTGCACGTTATCCGAGCTTAGAACGCTATCCAATTTCTGAAGAGTTATTAAAAGTAAATTATAAAAATAAGCTTGAACATTATCTGCAGAATATTGAATTTAGCGATCACAGCCTCAGCATTCAAGGAACCATTAAACACAAATTGTTGGATGATGAAACGAATCAAAATCAATCTCTGACAGGAATATTTGTTCATCGCGATACAAAGGCGGAAAAATATATTGCGCCGGCTAAGTATGAAAATTCAACATTTACATTTGAGTGCAAGTTTGATGAACTGGCATCTGCAGAAGAAGATTTAGGCGTTTGGGATTTCTTTATTGAATCGTCAATAGATGGCTATAAATTAAGGGCGAGAATCGGAAACAATCGTGCTGCGTATAAGTATTCAACAAACACGATGTATTTAGGGCATAATGCGTTGTTTGTCTTCAGTGCAAGACCATATTTCACAATGAACTACGATAATCTTTCGATTGATATAAAGAAACATGCCTATACAGAAGCAGAACTTTCATATGAAACTGAATCAAAAGATTTATCATTTATTTTTAAAGATAAGCAAATCTGTTTGCCAAATCATTCAAAAATGATTGTGAATACCGGACAGTCTGAAATCTCATTACCGGTAAAACGTATAGAGTTAGAGCCTAATTGCACAAAATTGACGGTAAACGTGCAGAGTTTGCTTGAACAGCTAGCTCATGTAAAGAAAGAGCGATTAATTGAATTTGCGATAAACACTTCTCAAAATAAAATCAGTGCAAAAGTGGATAACCAAGCAATTGTCTTGGACACAAGGAATGTGGAACGAAAATCCATGTTATTCTTTAGTAAAATGGTTGAGGTTCAATACAAGCTGTTAACCTCTAAATCAAAGTTTTATTTTCAATATTAAGTGCTTCACAACGAAAAGAGACAAATCAGTAAAATGATTTGTCTCTTTTTTTAACATTATGCTTAATTTTTAAAAAAAGTGTCTAAAACAATAAAAAGTTTACGGATAAATGTCAGAAAAAATAACAAATTCACACTTCTTAACATACCATTTACATCCAATTAACATCCGTCTGCTAAACTGACTGGCATAGGTCATCATAACATCCCAAACAAATCGTGAGGTGTGTGTCAGTGAGTGCAGAGAAAAGCATGAATGTGAGTCGTGAATTCTCAGTTCAGCAAATACATTCTTTTACATTATCTGAAAAGACGGCTCGTTATTTGGCAATAAAGCGCGTAATGGATATTTGGTTTGCGCTCATTGGGTTGGCGATTGCGCTGCCAATGATTGCGGTATTTTCAATTTTGATTTGTTTGGAGACGCCGGGGCCTGCCATTTATACGCAGGAACGCGTAGGGAAAGGCGGGAAACCATTTAAGCTTTATAAGCTTCGTTCCATGAAAATAGATGCCGAGAAGTCTGGAGCGGTTTGGGCACAGAAGCAAGATCCGCGGGTGACAAGGATCGGAGCTTTTATCAGAAGAACGAGAATTGACGAGCTTCCTCAGCTGTTTAATGTGCTGAAAGGCGATATGAGTATGATTGGCCCTCGTCCGGAACGGCCCGTATTTACGGAAAAATTCCAGAATGAGATTCCAGGCTTTACACAGCGTCTGGCTGTTAAACCGGGATTGAGCGGCTGGGCTCAAGTGAACGGCGGTTACGATATGACGCCGAAGGAAAAGCTGATATTTGATTTATATTACATTCGCAATCTGACTTTCACTTTAGAATTAAAAATTATGTTAAAAACTTGTAAAGTAGTTTGGACGGGTGATGGTGCAAGATAAAACGTAATTCCATTATTCACCATCAATCTGAGCTTAAAAAGAAGTAGGGAATATGATGCCAAGTATTACAAAACAAATCATGAGCGGTGCAAAGTGGACAAGTATTTCAACCATGTGTATTACAATCATACAAATTGTTCAGTTTGCCCTGCTTGGAAATATGATGACCTTAACAGAATTTGGGCTTGTCGGCATGATTACAACAGTTACAGTTTTCGCCCAGATTGTGCTCGATATGGGTTTTGGCGCAGCATTAATTCAGAGAGACGACGCGACGGAGCGCCAGCTGTCAACATTGTATTGGCTTAACATTATGACGGGCGTTTTGCTGTTTGTTCTTTTATATGTGAGCAGTCCTGTCATTGCGGGATTTTATCAAAGAGAAGAGCTGGTGTTTCTGGTTCGGATTCTGGCGATTATGTTTTTGATCGCGCCAATTGGACAGCAATATCAGTATATGCTGCAAAAGCAGCTGCATTTTAATACGTTAAGCAAAATAGAGATTTTTTCAAATGTATTGTCATTCGGATATTTAGCGATAGCGGTTTTTATGATGGATGCGATTTTGGCGTACGTGATTTCTCAAGTCCTGCTGCAGTCCAGTAAAGGGATTTTATATTGGGCTGTATACCGAAAAAAGTGGCATCCTGCTTTTGTTTTTGATTTGAGAGGTATGAAGGATTTCTTTTCTTTTGGAGCCTTTCAGCTTTCATCCCGTCTTGTGAACAGGCTGGGAGCAAATATCGACATGATTTTGATCGGCCGGTTTATTGGTGCTGAAGCATTGGGGATTTATAACCTCGCTTATCAGATTGTCACCATTCCTGTTTTGAAGATCAATCCGATTGTCACACGGGTGGCATTCCCTGTTTTCGCAAAAAACAAATATGAAAACAGCGTGATCAGAGAAGGCTTTCTGAATATGACAAAAATGCTGGCGCTTGTTTCGTTTCCGCTATTAATCGGGCTCGTGTCTGTGTCAGACGCCTTTATCACAGCGGTTTTCGGAGAAAAATGGCTTGCTGCTGTTCCGATCCTAAATGTTCTGGCGATTGTCGGAATACTAAGAGTGCTCATGAATCCAAATGGATCTGTGTTGCTGGCTAAAGGAAGAGCTGACTTAGCGTTTTATTGGGATTCCGGCGTGCTGCTGCTGTACGGATTATCACTGTTTGCAGCTGTACAGACGGGAAGCCTGCTGACAGTCGCATGGGTGTATGCCATTATCAGCGTTGTTAATTTTCTGATCGGGCGCTGGCTTTTGGCATATGTCATCAAGCTTAACCTTTCAGCTTATTTCCAGTCGATTATGAAGCCATTTCTGATTACTGCGGCGATGGGCATCATCGCGTTTGGTGTAAGCCTCAGTACCGAACACTTCAGTATGCAGGCAGAAATGCGGCTGGCCATTTCAATTGCGGCCGGGGCGCTGTGCTATCTCTTTCTTTTGGTAAAAGCGTACCCTCAAACGAAAAGCAAACTACTAAGAAAAGGACGTTTGTCATGAAGATTTTGTGGATCACAAGCGTATATCCGAGCAGTATGAAACCCGGTGAGGGTGTGTTTCATGAGACACAGGTGCAAGAGCTGCAAAAACTCGGGCTTGATATCACTGTGATATGCCCACGGCCTTTTCATTCAGCGCCTGTCCGCATGCTGAAAAAGACATATCGAAAAAAGGATGCCAGACCGGAGTATGAGATTAGAAAGGGAATACCGGTTTACCGGCCTTTCTATCGGGCAGTTCCCGGCCAGCTGAAGTGGGCGCAGCCTCATCGGAGAATCGCCTCAGCCGTTTTAAAAACCATGAAACAATGCGACCTATATCCGGATCTGATCCATGCGCATTTTGCCATGCCATCGGGCGGGGCTGCGGCAGTCGTGTCAGAGTCCACGCAAATTCCTTATGTTCTGACCTTGCATGGCAGTGATGTGAATGTCTATCCGCATTACAGCAAAGGTGCGTTTAAAGCCTTCAAGCGTGCCGTAGGTTCTGCATCAGTTGTTTTAGCAGTCAGCCACAAGCTTCAGGAAGAAGCCAAAAAGCTTTCGGGCTTTGACAGCTCGGTTTTGCCAATCGGCATACAGCTCAGCCGTTTTCAGGAGAATGAGGAGACGAAAGAGGAAATCAGAAAAAGACTCGGACTCCCGCTCGATCAGCGTCTGGCTGTCTATGTCGGCCGGCTGGTCAGAGAGAAAGGCATTTTTGAACTGTCTGAAGCGATCGAATCGCTGCAGGACTCTCCTAAGGCAGTCTTTGTCGGGGATGGTCCCGCAAAATCGATGCTGACGCAGAAGGGGCATATTGTCACAGGCCAAGTCCCGAATCATCAGGTAAGAGACTATTTACTTGCGGCAGATCTATTCGTACTTCCTTCTTACAGTGAGGGGATGCCGACTGTTGTGATTGAGGCCCTGGCGCTAAGGGTTCCTGTTATTTGTACGGATGTTGGCGGAGTGTCGTCTTTATTCGGAAAGCACCAACATCTGCTGATTAAACCGAAATCCGCTCAAGCCTTGGCAGAAGCGATCACTCGGTACGAACATGAGCAAATATGGAAGCCGGAAGTAGCAGATGACTTGTATGAAACCGTGCAGGCTCAATTTGACGCAGGAAAAAACGCCAAGGCCTTGCATCATCAGTATCAGACGGTCACGAAAACATCCGTTTAATCATAAGACACTGCGACCATTATAAATAGGAAGATCATTTTACAGGAGAGGGTTGAGCGCTGTGAAAAAAATAGCTGTCATTGGAACAGGTTATGTAGGACTCGTATCAGGCACTTGCTTTGCGGAGATTGGCAATAAAGTTGTTTGCTGTGATATCGATGAATCAAAAATCAGAAGTCTGAAAAATGGGGTAATCCCAATCTATGAACCAGGGCTTGCAGACTTAGTTGAAAAAAATGTGCTGGATCAGCGCTTGACCTTTACGAACGATATCCCGTCCGCCATTCGGGCCTCAGATATTATTTATATTGCAGTCGGAACGCCTATGTCCAAAACAGGTGAAGCTGATTTAACGTACGTCAAAGCGGCGGCGAAAACAATCGGTGAGCATCTTAACGGCTACAAAGTGATCGTAAATAAAAGCACAGTCCCGGTTGGAACAGGGAAACTGGTGCAATCTATCGTTCAAAAAGCCTCAAAGGGGAGATACTCATTTGATGTTGTATCTAACCCTGAATTCCTTCGGGAAGGGTCAGCGATTCATGACACGATGAATATGGAGCGTGCCGTGATTGGTTCAACAAGTCATAAAGCCGCTGCCATCATTGAGGAACTTCATCAGCCATTCCATGCTCCTGTCATTAAAACAAACCTAGAAAGTGCAGAAATGATTAAATACGCCGCGAATGCATTTCTGGCGACAAAGATTTCCTTTATCAACGATATCGCAAACATTTGTGAGCGAGTCGGCGCAGACGTTTCAAAAGTTGCTGATGGTGTTGGTCTTGACAGCCGTATCGGCAGAAAGTTCCTTAAAGCGGGTATTGGATTCGGCGGTTCATGTTTTCCAAAGGATACAACCGCGTTGCTTCAAATCGCAAAATCGGCAGGCTATCCATTCAAGCTCATCGAAGCTGTCATTGAAACGAACGAAAAGCAGCGTGTTCATATTGTAGATAAACTTTTGACTGTTATGGGAAGCGTCAAAGGGAGAACCATTTCAGTCCTGGGATTAGCCTTCAAACCGAATACGAACGATGTGAGATCCGCTCCAGCGCTTGATATTATCCCAATGCTGCAGCAGCTGGGCGCCCATGTAAAAGCATACGATCCGATTGCTATTCCTGAAGCTTCAGCGATCCTTGGCGAACAGGTCGAGTATTACACAGATGTGTATGCTGCGATTGAAGACACTGAGGCATGCCTGATTTTAACGGATTGGCCGGAAGTGAAAGAAATGGAGCTTGTAAAAGTAAAAAACCTCTTAAAACAGCCAGTCATTATCGACGGCAGAAATTTATTTTCACTTGAAGAGATGCAGGCAGCCGGATACATTTATCACTCTATCGGCCGTCCCGCTGTTCGGGGAACGGAACCCTCTGACAAGTATTTTCCGGGCTTGCCGCTTGAAGAATTGGCTAAAGACTTGGGAAGCGTCAATTTATAAAAAGAAAAAGTGTTACTTGGTTGAAGCTGCCGGCTGCTAGGCTCGGCCGCCGGCTCCTGAAACATCAGGAAAGGGGTTAAACATGTGAGTATCAAACGATCAGCGGTCCATACGCTAGCGTTACTGGCCGCTGCTATATTTGGAGTCGTCCTATTGCTGGGAGCCATCCATAAAGATATAGGTTTCATGCAGATGGCTGCTGTGCTTGCGGTGTTGGCAATTGGCCTGTTTTTACTGACTCTTGCAACCGCATTTACAACAAAAGAACGGCTCTTTATGACTGTAATCTATATTTTGATCGCCTGCACTTTTTTAAATAATGCATTTTTCGCCATTCATCTTGGATTTTTCAGTTTGTTCCTTTATCGGCTTCTGCTCATTGCAGCGGGTTGCCTTCATATTTTCGGCATGGTTCGGAATCGAACCCATATTGAAAGATGGCATGGGCTGCAAGTAAAAGGGATATTGCTCTTTTTCGCCTTTTGGTTTATATATGGCCTTGTTTCTTTGCTGTGGGCCAAGTCGGTAACAGCCGGCCTCAAATATTTAGCCTTATTGGCAATGGGAATTTCCTTCATTTATCTTATTGTCATGTACGTGCAAAAAATGGAGCGGCTGATGATTATTTATGCCATTTGGCTGGTGATGACGGTATTTCTGATGATCATTGGTTTTTACAATCATATCACCCACCATCATCTTGCGAGTTCCACATTGTACAGCGGACCGGAGTATAAGCAGCATTATCCGACATCGGTCTTTTTTAATCAAAATGACTTTGCGACCTTTTTATCCATCAGCTTCTTTTTTTACATCACGATGATGAAAAACATTAAGAATGGATACATCAAGGCAATTGGCCTTGTGCTCTCGCTCTGTGCGTTGTATTTAATTTTTGCCACTGGTTCAAGAGCCAGCCTTCTGGGTATTTTTGCAGGTATTGCTGTCTACATCTTCATTGTATTGCCGCCTGTTTTAAAGAAAATGGCTATATGGCTGTCGGCGGCGGGAATTGCTCTTTTCGCAGTTCTTTTCGCCAGCAAAATCTATTCAAAGTTTTGGGAGCTGTTTCTGGCCCCGCAGACGCTGCATTCATTTCATGACAGGCTTCCATCAAATGTGGCTCGGGCAAATCTGCTGAAAAACGCTTGGCATTTTTTCCTTGATTCATACGGATTCGGAGTCGGAGCAGGAAATGTATCCTATTATCTTGAGCATTATGCTGTATATGATACTGACAATGTGGCAGAGGTGCATAACTGGCTTGTTGAAATTCTGGCTAATTTTGGCTTGTTCATCATGCTGGGATATCTGTCCATTTATGCCTACCTCATATGGGTGTTTTACAAGTTTTATGAAAGAAAATTAGAAAATCAGTCAAAACTGATCACAGAAGGACTTATTACCGCTATGGTCAGTTTCCTGGTATCAAGTATCAGCCCAAGCTCTGTTTCAAATTTATTTTTCCATTGGGTGTTTATGGCGCTCGTCATCGCAGCCGTGAATGTGTTAAGGCGATCCAGACAAATGCCTGAGCCGATGTACAGATAAACAGACTACAAAAAGCAGGGAGACTTATATGAACGATATATTGATAAGAATAGCCCGTCGCATAAAAAAAAATATCATTTGGATCATAGCGGTGCCAATTATATTAGGTGCGGCGGGGTATATCCTGCCGTCACAGATCGCTGATCAAAAGAGCTATACAGCTGAAGATACTTTGGCTGTGGGGAGCTATGATCATCCGGTTTATAACAGCACAGAAGAGATTCCGCTTCTGCTAAAGAGCGACTCTTTTTTGAAGGAGGCGCTTCCTGATGAAAAGGATGAAGATGTAGCAGAGATCAAAGAGAAGCTTACAATCAAAACGGAATCCAAATCGTTACTGACTTTAAGCTATAGTGACGAGGATAAGGATAGAACGGAATCTGTCTTAAACGCCATATCCTCCACCTTCCTCAAAAACGATCAAAAGCTGTATGCAGAAAGAGAAGCCGTCATCCGCAGCAGCATAGACGCGCTTGAAGGCGAGTCGGTGAGCGAGGATTCCAAAGTGGATAAAGAGAGATTTTTATATGAACTCAAAAACACACAGCTTAACCTGAAAGCGGCAAGTGTTACTGATTCCGAAACCGTAAGTGAGACAGCAGGCGGCGGTATGTCTCCGAAAAAGAAAGCAGTTCTCGGCGTTATGATTGGCCTTACGATTGCCTTTATGTTCGTTGTCATTCCTGAATTTTTCAGAGAATCCTTTTAAAATCATACGATGGAGATGTGATCATGACCAATTGGAAACCTCTCGTATCTGTCATTACACCTTCCTATAATGCGCGTGACTATATTGAAGACACGGTTCATTCGGTATTAGATCAGAGCCATCCTCATTGGGAAATGATTATCGTGGATGATTGCTCAACGGATGGGACCCGCGACATTTTACAGCAGTATGAAAAAATAGACGAAAGAATTCATGTGGTGTATCTGGAAGAGAACTCCGGAGCTGCTGTTGCTCGCAACAAAGCGTTGGAACGCGCTCAAGGGCGCTACGTAGCATTTTTGGACAGTGATGACAAATGGAAAAAAGACAAACTGGAAAAGCAGCTTGAGTTTATGATGGAGCGCTCCTGTGCGTTCTCTTTCACGGGCTACAGCTTAATGGCGCAGGACGGGACCCCGCTCGATAAATTTATTCATGCGCCGGAAAGCCTGACGTACGATGACGCCCTGAAAAATACAATTATCGGCTGCTTGACGGTGATGATTGACAGGGAGCAAACGGGACAGATCCAAATGCCGAATATCAGAACGAGACAGGACTTAGCCACATGGCTGTCTCTTTTAAAAAAAGGATTTACTGCCTATGGAATGAATGAATGCCTGGCTGAATATCGGCTTGTCAATAATTCAATTTCCAGCAACAAATGGAAGGCTGCGAAAAAAACGTGGTTTGTCTACAGGGAGATCGAACGGCTTCATTTTATGAAAGCAACATGGTGTTTTGTTCAATATGCAAAAAACGCGGTGAAAAAAAGATTATAGCTGCAAACAGAGAGAAAAGGTGATGAAGGTGGAAACAAAAGAAGCAATCATTCATGTCATCGTTGCCACTGCTGAATGGGGAAAAGACCAATTGAGATACAGAAGGCACCGGCTGGCAGAATTTTTAGCTGCTCAGGAGGAAACGAAGGAAGTTATTTGGGTATGTCCGGCTCCGCGTGCCCAAGGGAAAGAGTTTCAGGAAGTCCATTCTGGCATCAGGCAATTCGCTGTCAAAGACCTGCTGCAGAAAAAAATGTTTCGTTTCGGACGATATACAGATGTCTTTTACAGACATAAGCTCTCCCCATTACTCGATGAGCTTACACCTGCTTCTGCAAACGGTGAACGCTGCTGTTTATGGTACACGTTTCCCGGATTCCCGCTGCTGTCTTCGCTGTATTCTTGGGATCAGGTCATTTATGACTGCAGTGACCTATGGGCTGCGCCGATCAGCGGCCGATCAAATCTGCTGTCTGAATTCCGGCGAAAAGTCATTAAATCGGCAGAGCTGAGAATTATACAACGAGCAGATTCAATAACCTGTTCATCAGATTATCTTCACAAGGAAGTAGACAAAAAACTGACTGCAGGACGAGAAAAGGTTCATACTGTGGAAAACGGTGTGGAGTATGAGCTGTTTTCTGCAAATAAACAAGCTCCCGATCGCAGTATACTGCAGGGGAGAGAAGGAACAGTGTTAGGTTTTATCGGCGGAATTAAACCGAAGCTCGATTTTAAAATGATTGAAGAAGCCGCCCTGCAAAAGCCTGATTGGACATTTTTATGGGTTGGCCCGGATGCCACCAATGGTGACGTTTCGTTTCAAGAGCTGCTGAGGCTTCCAAATGTCATATGGACCGGCCCGGCGGATCCGAAAGAAGTTCCGCATTTTATGGAGCTTATCGACATTGGCATCATGCCTTATAAAAAATCACCGTATAATCAAGCTGTGTTTCCACTGAAACTATTTGAATTTTTAGCGGCAGGAAAACCTGTCGTCGGCTCTAATCTTCCGTCAACCTCAAAAATGCAAAAGCCGTATGTATACGAATATGTAGAAGGTGATCATCCAATTGATTTTATAGCAGCTTGTGAAAAAGTTCTCGAACAAAACGGAGACGAAACCTATAAAGAAATGCGCCGAAACATCGCTCGCACACAAGATTGGAATTGCTTATTTAGACAAATTATGAAATATACAGGGATTCAAAAACATGCGTAGTCCTATAAATTGGGATGCGCGTTTTTTGATTATACGTGTTTCTTTTTGATGAAGCTTGTTATAATAACTAAGGAGAAGGTATAATGGAAGGAACGGTTCTCTATATAAATAAAGACTTCATTTAATTCCAAAGGAGACTTCTTTATGCTTGACGAACGCATGATTCGCATTGTTGTTGCGTTTATTGTCTCGCTGCTGACAGTTTTAATCATAACCCCAATCGTAAAAAGGATTGCGATTAAAATAGGTGCAGTTGACCAGCCCAGCAATCGAAAAGTACATGACAAAATCATGCCCCGCATGGGCGGGCTGGCCATATTTATCGGGGTGGTTGCAGGCGTGCTTGCATCCGGTATTTACACAGAAACAAGGATGACGGCAATTACAGTCGGAGCATTCATCATTATTGTGTTAGGTATTCTTGACGATAAATATCAATTAAGTGCAAAAGTTAAGTTTTTGATTCAATTAGGTGTAGCCATTATGATTGTAAGCACTGGCTTAAAAATGGACTTTTTCTCAGTACCTTTTTTAACAGAACGATTTGAGTTAGGATGGATGGCTTATCCGCTGACGGTATTATGGATTGTCGGCATCACGAACGCAATTAACCTGATTGATGGATTGGATGGCCTTGCTGCCGGTCTTTCTGTTATCGGCCTGTCAACGATCGCTGTCATGGCGCTATCCGGCGGAAAAGTGCTCATTCTGTCACTCTCATTAGTCGTTATTGCCAGCACGCTGGGGTTTTTGTTTTACAACTTCCACCCGGCTAAAATCTTTATGGGAGATACGGGATCACTTTTTTTAGGGTATAGTATTTCGATTCTTTCATTATTAGGCCTGTATAAAAGTGTCACATTGTTCAGTATCGTTATCCCGATTATTATATTAGGCGTACCGATTTTTGATACAACTTTTGCTATCATCAGGAGAATATTAAACAAACAGCCGATTTCAGCGCCTGATAAGTCGCATATTCACCATAGACTGATGGCCTTTGGCCTTTCACATCGGATGTCGGTCTTAGTTATTTATTTAATTGGATTTATTTTCAGTATCAGTGCGATTGTGCTTAAAAGTGCCACAATTTGGCTTTCTTTGTTTATTATCTTCATTTTAATTATTTTTATGGAAATCATAGCAGAAGTGACAGGACTCGTGAATGAAAAATTTAAGCCGTTTACAAAGTTTTATAAACGGCTGGTGAAAAGGAATTAAAAACTCCGGCTTATGTGCCGGAGTTTTTTTCTGCGCAAAAATGCCCGATCCTCTAAAAGGACCGGGCATTTTTTAATAGGATGAATCAGTTGTTGAATTCGTTGTACTGTTGTTTGAGCTTGTGCTGCTGTCATTCGAATAGCTGCTTCCGCTCGTCGTCCCGTCAGTTGTTGTGCCAGTTCTGCCAGAACTGCTTGAGCTGTCAGTCCCGTCTGTTGCACTTCCGGTACCGGAAGTGCCAGTGCTTGTATCAGGAGTATAATCTAAATGCTCTTGAAGCGTTTTTCTGACTTTCTCGAGATTTGTAGCATCAGGTTCAAAGTAATATGTGTTGTTAGGCCCTAAATACAAATCAGAACCTGTAATGCTCAATGTGTCGATTTTTTTGCTGGTAAAGCCGCTGTAAATCTGCTGAAGCGCTAAACCTTCAGTAATGCGAATATTGGTTTCAACGTTTTCGCTGGCTTTTTCTGCGATTTTATCAATTTTAGCAATGTTGCTTGCACTTGACATGCGGTCAATCAGCGCGTTTAAGATTTGTTTTTGTCTGTCATTACGGCCAAAGTCTCCGCGTTTATCCTGTTTTCTCATCCGGGCATATGCTAAGGCTTCTTCGCCGTTCAAATGCATCTCGCCTTTTTTGAAGTAAATCCGTTTGCTTTCGTCTACATCACTTTTTTCATCGAAATCGAAAGGCACGTCTACATCAATACCGCCGACTTCATTAATCACATCTTTAAATCCGTCAAAATCAACTGTGACATATTTATCGATCGGGATTTGCAAGAAGTTTTCAACAGTTTCAACTGTTTCATCTTTACCGCCTTTGCTGTAAGCGGCATTGATCTTTGTCTTGCTTCCCGTTGTGTCACCAGCTAATTGCACACGTGTGTCACGCGGAATGCTCAGCATTTTCATGGTTTTATTTTTGGGATCCAGGGTAACAACAATAAGAGAGTCTGATCTCCCTTTTTGTCCTTTAGTCGCGTAATCCTCTATTCCCATAAATAAAATAGAAAACGGTTTTTTCTTCATGTCTACAACTTCGTTGCGAAGATTTGATTTATTCCCGCGGGATAGGGCATCGTACGATTCATCCGCAGCGTTTATGGTTTTATAAAGTTTATATCCGCCAAGCCCCACAACTACTAATAATGCGAGGACGAACAATAACATTATTCTTTTTATAATTTTCCTGCGTTTGCTCTTTTTCTTTTTTCGCACACGCACTCTAACGCGTTCAGCCATTATTCAGTCTCCTTTATGTGATTGACGGCTTTTTCAAGATACGTCAACTCTCCCTCTTTAATATCACTCTTTCCATTTGTCAGTTCTGTCATCCATTCAGAAAAAGCATTTGTTTCCTTTTCTTCCACGTATGTTTCGAATTCAACATTTTCTGAATAATGGATTTCCTTTAACAGAAATTGTGACTCCCTTAATTCGTTTTCAATCTTGCCAAGCCATGTGTAATCTGCAGAAGTATGCATGATTCGCATAAGCTTCCGTTCTACAACACCTATATGATTTAATCCTTCAGACACTGATTTCCCATAAGCGCGAATTAATCCGCCAGCACCAAGCTTAATGCCTCCGAAGTAGCGTGTAACGACGGCGCAAGTATCCTTCAGTTTGCGTTTTTTTAAAACCTCGAGCATCGGCACTCCCGCTGTACCGCTTGGTTCTCCGTCATCATTGGCTTTTTGGATATGATCATTCTCGCCAATAACATAAGCCGAGCAATTATGAGTCGCATTCCAGTGCTGTTTCTTTATTTTCTGTATAAATTCCTGTGCCTCTTGTTCGGTAGAAACACGGCTTAAATGACAGATAAAACGCGATTTTTCTATAACAATCTCGTGTTCTCCTGCTTCTTTCACAGTAAAATAGCTGTGCAGCATGCTAGCTGACCCTCCTGCTAAGCATAAAAGACTGCCTATACAAATTCGTACAGTCTTTAGAATTTTTGTGCGTATTTTGGTATCATAAAGAGTAGATAGTATATAAAAATGTTTTTTTCTAGAATATACGCATTCTTTCATTATAATTCGACATAATTTGCAGATCAATTACATTTATAATAAAAATATATGACAACGCCGTGACGGAGGGAAATTATGAATAAAACAAAGATGGATTCCAAAGTGCTGGATTCTATTTTGATGAAGATGCTGAAAACCGTTGACGGGAGCAAGGACGAGGTTTTTCAAATCGGGGAGCAGTCACGCCAGCAGTATGAACAGCTGGTCGAAGAACTGAAACAAATTAAACAGCAGGTGTATGAAGTGATTGAGCTTGGCGATAAACTTGAAGTGCAAACTCGCCATGCGAGAAACCGTTTATCCGAGGTCAGCCGTAATTTTCATAGATTCAGTGAAGAGGAAATCCGCAATGCTTATGAAAAAGCCCATAAGCTGCAGGTAGAATTGACGATGATCCAGCAGCGTGAGAAGCAATTGCGCGAACGGCGGGACGATTTGGAGCGCAGATTGCTAGGGCTTCAGGAAATCATTGAGCGGTCAGAATCATTAGTAAGCCAAATTACAGTTGTGCTCAACTACTTGAATCAGGATTTGCGCGAAGTTGGACTGCTTCTTGCTGATGCTCAGGCAAAACAGGATTTCGGCTTAAGAATTATTGAGGCGCAGGAAGAAGAGCGAAAAAGAGTCTCAAGAGAAATCCATGACGGACCCGCTCAAATGCTGGCGAATGTTATGATGAGATCGGAATTAATCGAGCGGATTTTCCGTGACCGGGGCGCAGAGGACGGATTCCAAGAAATTAAAAATCTCCGCCAAAATGTTCGGAATGCCCTTTACGAAGTGAGAAGGATTATATATGATTTAAGACCGATGGCCCTTGATGACCTAGGCCTGATTCCAACTTTAAGAAAATATCTATATACAACCGAGGAATATAACGGGAAGGTCAAAATACATTTTCAGTGCATTGGAGAAACAGAGGATCAGAGGCTAGCGCCTCAGTTTGAGGTTGCGCTCTTCAGGCTCGCACAGGAAGCTGTGTCTAATGCGCTAAAGCATTCTGAATCTGAAGAAATTACAGTCAAAGTTGAGATCACAAAGGATTTTGTGATTTTAATGATAAAAGATAACGGTAAAGGGTTCGACCTGAAGGAAGCGAAAGAGAAGAAAAACAAATCATTCGGCTTGCTGGGCATGAAAGAAAGAGTAGATTTATTGGAAGGAACGATGACAATAGATTCGAAAATAGGTCTTGGGACATTTATTATGATTAAGGTTCCGTTATCTCTTTGACTATGATTTGTAAAATAGAGCCAAAAGGCATATTGACCGAATGCTAGAGTATATAGAACAATAATACAAGGAGGCGTGGCTTGTGACTAAAGTAAACATTGTTATTATCGACGACCATCAGTTATTTCGTGAAGGTGTTAAACGGATATTGGATTTTGAACCTACCTTTGAAGTGGTAGCCGAAGGTGATGACGGAGACGAAGCGGCTCGTATTGTTGAGCACTATCATCCTGATGTTGTGATCATGGATATCAATATGCCAAACGTAAATGGTGTGGAAGCTACAAAACAGCTTGTAGAGCTGTATCCTGAATCTAAAGTAATTATTCTATCAATTCACGATGACGAAAATTATGTAACACATGCCCTGAAAACAGGTGCAAGAGGTTATCTGCTGAAAGAGATGGATGCTGATACATTAATTGAAGCGGTTAAAGTAGTGGCTGAGGGCGGATCTTACCTCCATCCGAAGGTTACTCACAACCTCGTTAACGAATTCCGCCGCCTTGCAACAAGCGGAGTTTCTGCACACCCTCAACATGAGGTTTACCCTGAAATCCGCAGACCATTACATATTTTAACTAGGCGGGAATGTGAAGTGCTGCAGATGCTTGCAGACGGAAAAAGCAACCGCGGTATTGGTGAATCATTGTTTATCAGTGAGAAAACCGTTAAAAACCATGTCAGCAATATTTTACAAAAAATGAATGTAAACGACCGGACGCAAGCCGTTGTGGTCGCCATTAAAAATGGCTGGGTAGAAATGAGATAGTATAATAGGAGACTTGCCTTTTACTAGGCAGGTCTTTTTTTAGGCTGCCGTTTCCCTTACAATAGAGTTATAAAGCAATAAGGCAGGTATCGAAGCTATGAATATTGCAGTCGTAACAGACAGCACGGCATATATTCCGAAAGAAATGCGTGAACAACATCAGATACATATGATCCCTCTCCAGGTTGTTTTTAGGGAGGAGACTTACCGTGAAGAAATTGAGTTGGACTGGAAAAGCTTTTATGAAGAAGTGAAAAAACATAATGAGCTCCCGACGACTTCTCAGCCGCCAATCGGCGAGCTGGTTGCGTTGTATGAAGAGCTTGGCAAGTCTTATGATGCGGTTATCAGTATCCATCTTTCCAGCGGGATCAGCGGAACATTCAGCAGTGCAGCAGCGGCTGATTCGATGGTCGACAATATTGATGTGTATCCATTTGACTCAGAGATCAGCTGCTTGGCTCAAGGCTTTTATGCCCTTAAAGCTGCTGAATTAATCAAAAACGGAGCATCATCGCCGGAAGATATTATAAAAGAACTGGAAGAAATGAAAAAAACAGTTCGAGCTTATTTTATGGTAGATGACTTAGCCCATCTTCAGCGCGGCGGGCGATTAAGCAGCGCCCAAGCCTTCATTGGTAGTCTTCTAAAGGTAAAGCCTATCCTTCATTTTGACAATAAGGTAATTGTGCCTTTTGAGAAGATTCGCACACGTAAAAAAGCAATTTCGCGAATTTATGAGCTTTTAGACGAAGATGCGAGTAAAGGGTTGCCTATGCGAGCTGCTGTTATCCACGCTAATCGAGAGGAAGAAGCAGCGAAAATCATTGAAGAGCTTTCTGCAAAATATCCTCATGTTGAATTTTATAACAGCTATTTTGGCGCGGTAATCGGCACTCATTTGGGTGAAGGTGCGTTAGGAATTTGCTGGTGTTTTAAATAAGGCCAAATCTCCGTTTTTAGAGCGGAGATTTTTTTATATTCTTATTTTAATAGTTGGACAGAAAATATTCATTCAGGCATACTGTTTCGAAAGGAGGCGTGCTATGTGAATGTGCCAGTTGAAAAAAACAGTTCCTTTTCAAAAGAATTGCAGCAGACGCTTCGAAGCCGTCATTTGCTCAGGACTGAGCTCTCATTTTCCGATGAGATGATTGAATGGCATATCAAGAATGGATATATCACTGCTGAAAATTCTATATCCATAAATAAACGGAGATATAGATGTAATAGGTGCGGACAAACTGATCAGCGGTATTTTTCTTTTTATCACTCATCTGGAAAGAATAAGCTGTATTGCCGTTCCTGTGTCATGATGGGCAGAGTGAGTGAGGAGGTTCCTTTATATTCATGGAAAGAGGAAAATGAATCAAACTGGAAGTCTATTAAGCTGACATGGGATGGCAAGCTTTCAAGCGGACAGCAAAAAGCCGCCAATGTTTTAATTGAAGCAATATCAAAAAAAGAAGAGCTCCTCATCTGGGCGGTTTGCGGCGCTGGCAAAACAGAAATGCTGTTTCCTGGTATAGAATCAGCGTTAAATCAAGGACTGCGTGTATGTATTGCAACACCTCGCACCGATGTTGTATTAGAGCTTGCTCCAAGACTCAAGGCTGCCTTTCAGGGTGCTGACATTTCAGCGCTTTACGGAGGAAGCGATGACAAAGGGCGGCTATCTCCGCTTATGATTTCCACTACGCATCAGCTTTTGCGATATAAAGATGCAATCGATGTTATGATCATTGATGAAGTTGACGCTTTTCCATATTCTGCTGATCAAACCCTTCAATTCGCTGTTCAAAAAGCAAGAAAGAAAAACAGCACCCTCGTTTATTTAAGTGCAACACCTCCTAAAGAATTAAAAAGAAAAGCACTGAACGGACAGTTACATTCAGTTCGCATCCCCGCAAGACACCACCGGAAACCTTTACCCGAACCGCGCTTTGTATGGTGTGGAAACTGGAAGAAGAAATTAAACCGAAATAAAATTCCGCCAGCGGTGAAAAGATGGATAGAGTTTCATGTAAAAGAAGGGAGGCCTGTTTTTTTATTCGTTCCTTCCGTTTCTATTCTGGAAAAGGCTGCTGCGTGCTTTAAAGGTGTTCATTGCCGAACCGCATCTGTGCACGCGGAAGACAAGCATAGAAAGGAGAAAGTGCAGCAATTCAGAGATGGTCAGCTCGATCTATTAATCACAACAACAATACTGGAAAGAGGCGTCACAGTCCCCAAGGTGCAAACGGGTGTACTAGGAGCGGAATCGTCTATCTTTACTGAAAGCGCACTTGTTCAAATTGCAGGAAGAACCGGCCGGCATAAAGAATATGCGGACGGCGATGTCATTTACTTTCACTTCGGCAAAACAAAGAGTATGCTCGATGCAAGAAAGCATATAAAAGAAATGAATGAATTGGCAGCAAAAGTTGAATGTACAGACTAGCCATTATTTGAAAACGTGGTACAGTATACTCATATAACCGATGATGAGGAGCTGTAAAAATGCTTGTCAATTCAAAAGAAATCGTAATGAAAGAACTGCTCGACCGATATATGGACCAGCTTCATATGGCCTGTACTTGCCAAGTATGCCAAAACGATGTATTGGCACTTTCTTTAAACAAAGTGAGTCCATCCTACGTTACTGATTTTAAAAAGATCGCATATACGAAAGCTGAGCTGGTAGATAAACAAAAAAACACAGCAATGCTTGTCATTTTGGCTGAATCTGCTGCAGTAGTTTCAGAGAGTCCAAGCGATTTATGTCAAACGAAGCAGGAGGAGGCATTCATAAACTGATCTGTTTATTATGTGATTCGCAATTTTCTCAAGATATTACATGGAGAGCCCTTTTTTTACTAAAGCCTGATGAAAAGGTTTGTTATTCTTGCAGAAGCAAATTAAAGAAAATCACAGGACATATCTGCCCCCTGTGCGGCAGACCTCAATCTGTTCATGCCGTATGCAGGGATTGCGAGGTGTGGAGAACAAGGATCAGAGACAGTTTGCTATTGCGTCAAAACCGTTCAGTTTACACATATAATGATATGATGAAAGAAACGCTCTCCCGTTTTAAATTTAGAGGAGATGCAGAAATCATAAATGCATTTAAAAGTGATTTTTCTTCAACCTTTTCTAAGGTTTACCCCGATAAGCATTTTGTTCTTGTACCTATTCCGCTGAGCAAGGAACGGGAAGAAGAGCGCGGATTTAACCAGGCACATCTCTTGGCAGAATGTTTAGACCGGCCTTCCCACCATCCCCTCATTCGCCTGAATAATGAGAAACAGTCAAAGAAAAAGAAAACAGAACGCCTGCTGTCAGAGTGCATTTTTGATACAAAAAATAATTCAGCAGAAGGTATGAATATCATTTTAATAGACGATCTTTATACAACAGGCGCCACCTTGCACTTCGCAGCCCGCTGCTTATTAGAAAAAGGAAAAGCCGCTTCAGTGTCATCTTTTACCTTGATCAGAAGCTAAATGATTCTGTTTTTATGCCGATATAATCACTAGAAATTGACACAGGCATATTATCTAATAAGGAGAAAAAAAGATGGGAGAACTGGCTAATTGTCCGAAATGCAATGCTTTATTTTTAAAAACAAAGCTGCAAACCGTATGTCAGGCGTGTATTAAGGAAGAAGTAAAATCATTTGAGACTGTCTATAAATTTTTAAGAAAACAGGAAAACCGGCAATCAACTTTGAGCCGGATAACTGAGGAAACAGGTGTGGAAGAAGAGCTGATATTGAAATTCATCAGGCAGAAGCGAATTCAGATCACTCATCTTCCTAATTTGGCATACCCTTGTGAAAGGTGCGGGACATCGATTAGAGAAGGCAAGTTCTGCAAGGCTTGCCAGTCCGATATTAAGGATCAAATGGATCATTTGAACCACGAGGATGCTCTGAAAATCGAGAAAGAAAATAGTAAAAAAGACACATACTATGCCTATAATACCAAAAACAGCTGATTCCCTAAACTAACTGAAAACGCAGTCGATAAAAGGGTTAAGATTGTTTAAAGACTGCAACGGAAAGCGAGAGGAATCCTATGAAAATCAATCAATTTGGAACACAATCCGTTAATCCATATCAAAAAAATTATGATAAGCAAGCGGTGCAAAAAACTGTTGCACAGCCTCAAGATAAAATTGAAATTTCATCACAGGCTAAAGAAATGCAACATGCATCCGACGCAGTCACTGGTTCACGACAGGAAAAAATTGCGCAGCTTAAAGCGCAAATTGAAAACGGGTCATACAAAGTAGACGCAAATCATATTGCGAAAAATATGATTAATTTTTATAAAAAGCAATAAAAAAGGAGAAAGCCCATGTCAGCGAAGGCAATTATTGAACAATTGAAGCGACTTTGCGTTCTGCATGAGCACCTGCTCACGCTGTCTGAAGAAAAGACGGAAGCGCTCAAAGCCGGCAAAACAAAAGAGCTTTCTAACATTTTGACAAAAGAGCAAAAATATATTCAAGCAATCACGCAGACAGAAGATGACCGGATCAAAACAACTTCGGCCTTTCTCGGATATAGCGAAAATAATACTATTTCCGCATGTATCGCCAAAACCTCAGGCAGTGAAAAGGAAGAGCTGGAACAACTATACGAATCTCTTTCTCAAGTTCTCGGACGTCTGAAAAAAGTAAATGAGATGAATAGGCAGCTGACAAGAGACGCGCTGCAATTCATCTCTATTTCGTACGATATGCTGGTTCCTAAGGAAAATAACTTCAATTACAGCAAATCAATTAAAGCTGAGCTGCCGAAAAGTAGCAAAATGAAACTGTTTGATTCAAAAGCTTAGCAGAAAGGAATTCAGAAAATGACATCTACCTTTATGGGGCTTGAAACTGCAAGGCGGGCGTTAAGCGCTCAGCAGGCAGCGTTAAGCACTACTGCAAATAACGTGGCAAATGCCAATACTGATGGTTATACAAGACAGCGGGTCTCATTGGAGGCAACTGACTATTTCCCTGCTGTATCTAAAAATGCAGAAAAAACAGCGGGACAAATGGGTACGGGCGTTCAAGGAAAATCAGTTGAGAGAATAAGAGATATCTTTCTTGACTACCAATACCGTCTTCAAAACAACAGTGCCGGATACTATGACACGAAGGCAAAAGCGCTGTCCCAAATGGAAGGCGTTTTAAATGAAACGGATGACAGCGGCTTGAACAGTGTGCTCAATTCGTTTTGGAATTCCCTGCAGGAATTATCGAATAATACAAATGAAGAAAGTGCACGTTCTGTTGTTGCTCGAAAAGGACAAGCTGTAGCTGAAACGTTTAATTATATTTCTGAATCACTTACAAATGTCCAATCGAATTTAAAAGCAGAGCTAAATACAACTGTGTTGGATGTCAATTCTCTGCTTTCTCAGTTAAACAGTTTAAATAAGCAAATTGCACAAGTAGAGCCGGTCGGGCTTCTTCCGAATGGCTTATATGACCAGCGAGATTTGCTGATCGATAAATTATCCTCAATGGTTGATATCAAAGTCAGCTACAACAAATCAGGCGGGAATGCACTTGCATCTGCTGAAGGAACTGTATCAATTGAAATCCTTGATAAAAATAAACAGTCGCTAGGAACTGTTTTGGACGGTAAAAATTACGAGGTTTCAGAACTTGCAGCCAACTATGATAATGAAACTGGGTTAGTATCAAGTATTTCAATCGGGGATACAGCTGTACAGGCGGAGTCCTTTAGCAGCAAGGGATCCCTTTTAGGGTTTATAGAGTCTTATGGGTATATAACAGCAGATGGCCAAGAAAAGGGCGTATACCCGGAAATGCTTTCTGATCTTGACAATATGGCGCTTGAATTCGCGAAAGCTTTCAATGAAGTGCACAGAAATGGTGTGACCAAGAGCGGTGAACAAGGCGGAGACTTTTTTGATTTTACTGGCGGTGAAACTGAACCTGCCAAGGGCGCGGCGGGCAAGATCAAAGTGGCTGACAGCATAATAGATTCAAAAGGCGCAAACATTGCTTTCTCACTGACTGGCGCAGCCAACGATAACGCAAATGCTACAAAATTAGCAAATGTTTTAACCGGTAAAATAACCATTAACGGTAAAGAAACTAGTGTTTTAGATTATTATGCGGGTCTGATTGGCGAGCTAGGGATCGAAGCTCAAGAGGCTAATCGACTGGCGTCTAATACAGAAACACAGCTGAATGATGCTGACATAAACCGTCAGCAAATGAGCGCAGTTTCTTTAGACGAAGAAATGACGAATATGATTCAATTCCAACACGCATACAATGCAGCTGCAAGAATGGTGACTTTACAAGACGAATTGCTTGATAAAGTGATCAACGGCATGGGTGTTGGAGGAAGGTAGGTAGAGTCACATGAGAGTAACACAAGGCATGATACAGCAAAACTCACTGAGATATATCGGTTCGAGCTACTCGAAGCTGGATAAACTCCAGTCGCAGATTTCTTCAGGAAAAAAAATCTCAAAAGCTTCCGACGATCCTGTAGTAGCAATGAAAAGCTTAAAGTATAATACGCAACTGTCTCAAGTGCAGCAGTACAAAAGCAATGCTTCTCAAGCCTTTACCTGGCTCGAAAACACAGAAACAAACATTACAGAAGGAATTGACATCTTGTCAAAGGTCAGAGAATTAGCGGTTGAAGCTCAAAATGATACAAACGGCGAGCCGGAGCGGCAAGCGATTGGCGTAGAGGTAAAGCAGTTAAAGGAACAGCTTTTAAATATTGCGAATACACAAGTGAACGGCAGATATATCTTTAATGGCACAAATTCAGATAAGCCTCCGGTTACAGATAACGGAGACGGAACTTATACAATTTCTGATACAGCTGATATCGTAGTCAATATATCAAATAATATGTCATTGAAAGTGAATTCAGATCCAAAGTCAGCTTTTGGAGGCACTTCTGAAAGCGGGCAGAATGTATTTGAAATGCTTGATTCTTTTGAGAAAGCACTAAATTCTGGTTCGCTAGATGGCATGGACAGTGTTTTAAATGATATTGATCATTTTTCTGACGGCATGAGCGCTGAACGATCTGATCTTGGAGCGAGATATAATCGTCTTGAACTGGTTAATACAAGACTGTCAGCGCAAGAAGAAACAGCTACCAAAGTGTTATCAGACAATGAAGATGTAGAACTGGAAGAAGTAATAACTGAATTTATTGCGCAGCAAAGTGTGCACAGGGCTACTCTGGCCGTTAATGCGCAAATTGTTCAGCCTACATTGATTGACTTTTTAAAGTAAGCGGCTCTTAGGAGTTCGCTTTTTTTATAGTTCAGGAGGTAGAGTGATGCAGATTCCCAGATTGATTATGCATAGTGTTCAAGGAAAAATTGGTTTAACAACGACGCCTGCCAGCTTAAAAATGGAGCAGCCTCAAGCTGATCTAGAGATCGAACAGCCGAGTGCGGAAATGGAAATATCGGTGACACCTGGAAAACTCACGATTGACCAGACACAAGCATGGGAAGAATTAGACAGAAAGCATGTTTTCAAGAGAATTGAAGAAGCCGCCCAACAAGGGCATGAGGATGTAATGGAGGGAATAGCACGCACTGCAGAAGAAGGCGACGAGCTTATGAAGATTGAAAATAAGGGGAACCCAATCGCTTCACAAGCAAGGAGGAACTCTGAAATGCACCAAATTCAATTAGGCGAAAATTATGCTCCTTCTCTTTCGAGGGTGAAAATACAATATACTCCGTCACAGCTTGATGTGCAGATTACGCCGCGAAAGCCTGTTATTCAGGCTGAGCCGCATAAGCCAATTGTTGAATATACGCCAGGAAATGTTAAGGTTGACATGCTTCAATACCCTGATTTAAATATAGATGTAGAATACCCGAAAGAATCACCCGAAAAGTAAAAAGAAAAGGATCGTGAACAATGATCATTCATACGAAGTACCATGGCCAAATGAACATAAAAGAAGAACAAATCATTCTTTTTGAAAGCGGGATTCCAGGCTTTTTAGAAGAAAAACAGTTCGTCATACTTCCGCTTTCAGAAGACTCTCCATTCGTGGCACTGCAGTCCGTCACTTCAGAAAATCTTGCGTTTATCGTCGTAAGTCCGTTTATCTTTTTTAAGAATTATGAATTTGATCTTGATGAATCAACTGCTGAACTTTTGGATATCGATAATATTCAAGACGTAGAAGTCATGACAATATTGACTATGGCAGAGCCATTTGAAAAGTCTACTGCGAATTTATTGGCTCCCATTATTGTGAATCGCAAGAACATGATGGCTAAGCAAGTCGTTTTACACGACTCCTCATATACGACAAAGCATCCGATTGGAGGAGAATCATGCTAGTTTTATCGCGGAAAATAAACGAAGCGATTCAAATAGGTGCTGATATTGAAGTAAAAGTGATTGCGGTTGAAGGGGATCAAGTGAAGCTTGGAATTGACGCCCCAAAGCATATTGATATTCACAGGAAAGAAATTTACTTGACCATTCAGGAAGAAAATAACCGTGCAGCAGCGTTATCCAGCGATGTGATCTCCGCATTATCCTCACAAAAAAAGTGAGGATTTTTTTATTTTTGTATTAACAAAATCAGAGACAATCCGATATTAATGATGTAGCCGGGAGAGGGCACAAATGGCTCCGCCGATTACAAAATTGAGGCACAAGGACGTGCCTAAACAACATATTCAGGGAGGAAATAAAAATGAGAATTAACCACAATATCGCAGCGCTTAACACACTAAACCGTTTGTCTTCAAACAACAGTGCGAGCTCAAAAAACATGGAGAAACTTTCTTCAGGTCTTCGCATCAACCGTGCGGGAGATGACGCAGCGGGTCTTGCGATTTCTGAAAAAATGAGAGGACAAATCAGAGGTCTTGAAATGGCTTCTAAAAACTCTCAAGACGGAATTTCTCTTATCCAAACAGCTGAGGGTGCATTGACTGAAACCCATGCAATCCTTCAACGTATGCGTGAACTTACTGTTCAAGCAGGAAACACAGGTACACAGCAAACTGAAGATTTAACTGCAATTAAAGATGAAATGGATGCTTTAACTGAAGAGATCGATGGAATTTCTCAACGTACTGAATTTAACGGAAAAAAACTTTTAGACGGTAGTGAAACAGCAGGATTTACATTCCAAATTGGTGCAAATGCTACCCAAAATATTAATGTTACAATTGGCAACATGGATGCAACAACTTTAGGAGTAAAAGGTATCGATGTTTCAGCAGATGATTTTAGTTTTGACACTGAGATTGTTAAAATCGATAGTGCAATTACAAGTGTTTCAAACCAACGTGCTAAACTTGGTGCGGTACAAAACCGTCTAGAGCACACAATCAACAACCTTGGTGCTTCTTCTGAAAACTTGACAGCTGCTGAGTCTCGTATCCGTGACGTTGACATGGCGAAAGAAATGAGCGATTTCACAAAGAACAACATTCTTTCTCAAGCTTCTCAAGCGATGCTTGCTCAAGCGAACCAACAGCCGCAAAACGTACTTCAATTGTTACGTTAATTTTAGAGAGGACCTTGGCGTTGCCAAGGTCTTTTATTTATATTTCTAACTCCGAATCATTCCACTTGCTGTTATTAAATCATGATATAATAACCGGATTCTCCACTT
Source organism: Bacillus sp. FSL W8-1202 (assembly GCF_038006165.1). Lineage (NCBI taxonomy): Bacteria > Bacillati > Bacillota > Bacilli > Caryophanales > Bacillaceae > Bacillus > Bacillus sp. FSL W8-1202. Next base: position 495,731 of record NZ_JBBOUR010000001.1, on the reverse strand, counting down.
ACTTTTTATAAACGTATTTCCAAACTAAGAAATCTAAAACGGATGAGATTTTTTCCAAAAATATGTGTAATCTTATCTCCATTTAGTCGATATAAACGATAGATTGGGGCATAGGGGATGATCAATTGAACATTGAAAGGCTCACTACGTTACAACCTGTTTGGGATCGTTATGATACTCAAATACATAATCAGAAAGATCATGAGAGTGAGGTTCCTGTTCATCAAGTTTCATATACCGACCTTGCTGAAATGGTAGAGGGAATGAACAAGTTTTTGGAACCTTCGCAAGTTCATCTGAAGTTCGAGCTTCATGACAAGTTAAATGAATACTATGTAAAGGTAATAGAGGACTCTACAAATGAAGTGATCCGCGAAATTCCACCAAAACGGTGGCTTGATTTTTATGCGGCTATGACTGAATTTCTTGGGTTATTTGTAGATGAAAAAAAGTAGATTAGGAGTGGTTTGAAATGGTCACGAGAATAACAGGTCTGGCGTCAGGAATGGATATAGATGATATTGTATCAAAGCTGATGCAGACAGAAAGAGCGCCGCTTGATAAGCTGACACAAAAAAAGCAGACTCTTGAATGGCAGCGTGACAGCTATCGTGAAGTAAACTCAAAAATAAAAGAATTGCAAGATTATATGTCTAAAAATACGTTGACATATCCGAGCACGTATCAGAGCAAAACTGTGACAAGCTCTAATGAGTCTGTGTTAACTGCTACAGGAAGCGTAAGTGCGCCAAATTCTTCGTCTACTGTTGAAGTGGCGAGCTTGGCAACTGCAGCAACGTATAAGGCAAACAATTATACGGGATACACACAAGGCGATTATAATTTGGCATTTAACGTTTTTGCGCCTGGTGAGACAGCCGCAAAAACAGTGAACATTAGTGTGACGAGTGCTGATACGATTGATAATGTGATTTCTAAACTTAACAGCTCAGATCTAGGAGTATCAGCTTTTAAAGATAAAATTTGGAATGGTACAGAGTATGTGGAAACCATTGCGTTTTCTTCTAAAGCAACAGGTGCAGGAGGCAGTATACAAGCAGCAGACTCTGCTACAGCAGATTTTATGTCTGGCCAGCTAGGTTTTTCTTTGGACGCTGATAATAAGATTACTGCTTACAAAGAAGGAACGAATGCAAAAGTCACCATCAACGGCTTTGAAATGGAGAAGCTGTCAAACAACTTCACAGTGAATGGCGTTACTTATTCGATCAAAAATACAACTGCAGCCACAGGCCCTGTTACCACATCTGTATCTACTGATGTTGACGGGATTTACAACCAAATTAAAGAGTTTGTGAATAAATACAATGAACTGGTTGACAGCCTGAATGAAAAGTTGAAAGAAGAAAAATACAGAGACTATGCGCCGCTGACGAGTGAACAAAAAGAAGCCATGTCCGATAAAGAGATAGAACTCTGGGAAGAGAAGGCAAAAAGCGGTTTGCTGAAAAATGATACCAGCATCAGCACCGGCACGAATCAAATGCGGACTGATTTTTATTCTCAAGTTAGTGCGGATGGAAAAACCTATCAATTAACTGAATTTGGCATCACAACGTCTGGTGCTTACCAAATGCGAGGACATCTAGAAATTAATGAAGACAAACTGAAAGCTAAAATACAAGAAGATCCGCAAAGTGTTGCCGCCTTATTTACAAGCGGGTCGAACAGCAGTGCTTATAGTGATAAAGGGATTATGAAACGCATCGGTGACACACTGAAAAGTACGGTGAAAAGCATTGAAGCAAAAGCCGGTAACTCGACAATGGGAACCAATGACTACTCAATCGGTAAAAATTTAAACACGATCAGCACTGATATCACCAAAATGCAGGACCGGTTGACCACAATAGAAAACCGCTATTATACAAAATTCAGTGCAATGGATTCTGCGATTCAAAAAATGAACGAACAATCGTCCTATTTATCACAGCTTCTAGCACAATAAATGTAATTTGGAGGATGACACATGGCGATCCAAAATCCTTATACAGCCTATCAGCAAAATTCAGTGAATACGGCTACACCCGGTGAGCTGACGCTTATGCTGTATAATGGCTGTTTGAAATTTATAAGACTTGCCGCTCAGGCCATTGAGAATGATGATATGGAACGTAAAAATGAAAATCTGATTAAAGCGCAAAATATTATTCAGGAATTAAATTTTACACTTAACCGTAACATAGAGCTTTCCGCTTCTATGGGTGCGATGTACGATTATATGTATCGCAGATTGGTACAGGCAAATATTAAAAATGATATGGGCATGCTGGCTGAGGTTGAAGGCTATGTAACAGATTTTCGCGATGCTTGGAAACAAGCCATTCAAAGTGAACGGAAGGACCGGCACGGATCAGGCGGGATCGCATGAATAACATAGATCAACTATACACTGAGACGAAGAGTATGCTGTCACACATACAAAATACGCCGGAAAGCGATGAGCTTTTAAAACAAATTGAAGACTTTGTGGCTAAACGGTCTGAACTGATTCAGGAGATATCTCTGCCGCTTTCAGAAGAAGAGCGAAAGCAGATGAAGCTAGTGCTGACATGGGATCAGCTTATTGTGAAGGAAATGGAACGACTGAAGCAGTCAATCGCAGCAGAACTTCAGCAGATGAAAAGAAAACGTGTGATGCATACGACGTATTTAAACCCTTATAACAACATTACGATTGACGGCACATATTATGACAAGCGTAAATAGGTGAGTGCCTTGAAGAGCATTGAAGATTATACGCTTTTATCAGCTTATTATCATCTTCTTTTTACCATTGAAGAAGGGTTGTGTTATTTGATAGAGGCTGAAGAGAATTTATCAAAAACAGAAGGGGATCGGATCTACCAAGATCTGATCCAAGCCTTTTTTTATTTGGATTCAACACATTCAACACTTCTCTTCATTATGGATTCGCGGTGTGCTGAAATTTGTGTGAAAGCATTTGACCAAATTTTTGCGGAGTTTGATCAATTGGTCTCTTTCTCTTTTCCCTCTCATGAGTTCTGTGAGTATTTAAAGGAACATTTTCTGATTCATTATAGAAAATGGATGCTGTCTATTCATCAATGTATGGAACCCTTTTTAATCAATTAGGCGTGTGTGAGGTATTTGTTTCGTTCAATCAGCATATACATATACCCCCGAACCGCCAATAACAGAGCAAATACAAACAAAATTCGACAAAGTTCACTGAATTTTCACAAAAGATTTATGTTTCAGCAGGAATTGTAAAGGGTAAAAGAGAAATAGATACATATCCTTAATAAAAGGGAGGCGTTCTTTGATGAACTATAACATCAGAGGAGAAAATATTGAAGTGACACCCGCGTTAAAGGATCATGTCGAGAGGAAGATCGGCAAGCTGGAGCGCTATTTTGACCATAGCGTGGATGCTGATGTGAACGTCAACTTGAAGTTTTACAATGACAAGGAGTCTAAGGTTGAGGTTACGATTCCGATGACAGATCTGGCGCTTCGGTCCGAGGTGCATAACGAGGATATGTACAACGCAATTGATCTCGCAACAAACAAACTGGAACGTCAAATCCGTAAGCATAAAACGAAAGTAAACCGTAAATTCCGTGAGCAGGGCTCTCCAAAATATTTATTGGCAAACGGCCTTGGCTCTGATACAGATATTGCGGTTCAGGATGACATAGAAGAGGAGGAGAGCTTGGACATCGTCCGTCAGAAACGCTTTAATTTAAAGCCGATGGATAGTGAAGAAGCGATCTTGCAAATGAATATGCTCGGCCATAATTTCTTTGTTTTCACAAATGCGGAAACAAACCTTACAAATGTCGTGTACCGCAGAAATGACGGGAAATATGGCTTAATTGAACCGACTGAATAATGAAGAGAAGCCTTCCGTGATGTCCGCGGAAGGTTTTTGTTTTTCTTATTTGCAAATTCTTTGGAAATAACATAAGGTATGATATGATAATGAGAGGTATACATGGACTAGTAAATTATTTATACATGCCTCTAAAATAGGCATGTGATGATAGAGGAGCGTTATAAATGCTTGGAATTTTAAATAAAATGTTTGATCCAACAAAACGTACGCTGAATAGATACGAAAAAATTGCTAACGATATTGATGCGATTCGCGGAGACTATGAAAATCTCTCTGACGACGCATTGAAACATAAAACAATTGAATTTAAAGAGCGTCTTGAAAAAGGGGCGACAACGGATGATCTTCTTGTTGAAGCTTTCGCTGTTGTTCGAGAAGCTTCACGCCGCGTAACAGGCATGTTTCCGTTTAAAGTCCAGCTCATGGGGGGCGTGGCGCTTCATGACGGAAATATAGCGGAAATGAAAACGGGGGAAGGGAAAACATTAACGTCTACCTTGCCTGTTTATTTAAATGCGTTAACCGGTAAAGGCGTACACGTCGTGACTGTCAACGAATACTTGGCAAGCCGTGACGCTGAGCAAATGGGGAAAATTTTCGAGTTTCTCGGTTTGACTGTCGGTTTGAATTTAAACTCAATGTCAAAAGACGAAAAAAGGGAAGCTTATGCCGCTGATATTACTTACTCCACAAACAACGAGCTTGGCTTCGACTATTTGCGTGACAATATGGTTCTTTATAAAGAGCAGATGGTTCAGCGCCCGCTTCATTTTGCGGTAATAGATGAAGTTGACTCTATTTTAATTGATGAAGCGAGAACACCGCTTATCATTTCTGGACAAGCTGCAAAATCCACTAAGCTGTACGTACAGGCAAATGCTTTTGTCCGCACGTTAAAAGCGGAGAAGGATTACACGTACGATATCAAAACAAAAGCTGTACAGCTTACTGAAGAAGGAATGACGAAGGCGGAAAAAGCGTTCGGCATCGATAACCTCTTTGATGTGAAGCATGTCGCGCTCAACCACCATATCAACCAGGCCTTAAAAGCTCACGTTGCGATGCAAAAGGACGTTGACTATGTAGTGGAAGACGGACAGGTTGTTATTGTTGATTCCTTCACGGGACGTCTGATGAAAGGCCGCCGCTACAGTGAGGGGCTTCACCAAGCGATTGAAGCAAAGGAAGGGCTTGAGATTCAAAACGAAAGCATGACCTTGGCGACGATTACGTTCCAAAACTACTTCCGAATGTACGAAAAACTTGCCGGTATGACGGGTACAGCTAAGACAGAGGAAGAAGAATTCCGCAACATCTACAACATGCAGGTTGTCACGATCCCTACCAACAGGCCTGTTGTCCGTGATGACCGCCCGGATTTAATTTACCGCACGATGGAAGGAAAGTTTAAGGCAGTTGCGGAGGATGTCGCACAGCGTTACATGACGGGACAGCCTGTTCTAGTCGGTACGGTTGCCGTTGAAACATCTGAATTGATTTCTAAGCTGCTTAAAAACAAAGGAATTCCGCATCAAGTGTTAAATGCCAAAAACCATGAACGTGAAGCGCAGATCATTGAAGAGGCCGGCCAAAAAGGCGCAGTTACGATTGCGACTAACATGGCGGGGCGCGGAACGGACATTAAGCTTGGCGAAGGTGTAAAAGAGCTTGGCGGGCTCGCTGTAGTCGGAACAGAACGACATGAATCACGCCGGATTGACAATCAGCTTCGAGGTCGTTCCGGACGTCAGGGAGACCCGGGGATTACTCAATTTTATCTTTCTATGGAAGATGAATTGATGCGCAGATTCGGAGCTGAGCGGACAATGGCGATGCTTGACCGCTTCGGCATGGACGACTCTACTCCAATCCAAAGCAAAATGGTATCTCGCGCGGTTGAATCGTCTCAAAAACGCGTCGAAGGCAATAACTTCGATTCGCGTAAACAGCTTCTGCAATATGATGATGTTCTCCGCCAGCAGCGTGAGGTCATTTATAAGCAGCGCTTTGAAGTCATTGACTCTGAAAACCTGCGTGAAATCGTTGAAAATATGATCAAGTCTTCTCTCGAACGCGCAATTGCAGCCTATACGCCAAGAGAAGAGCTTCCTGAGGAGTGGAAGCTTGACGGTCTAGTTGATCTTATCAACACAACTTATCTTGATGAAGGTGCACTTGAGAAGAGCGATATCTTCGGCAAAGAACCGGATGAAATGCTTGAGCTCATTATGGATCGCATCATCACAAAATATAATGAGAAGGAAGAGCAATTCGGCAAAGAGCAAATGCGCGAATTCGAAAAAGTTATCGTTCTTCGTGCCGTTGATTCTAAATGGATGGATCATATTGATGCGATGGATCAGCTCCGCCAAGGGATTCACCTTCGTGCTTACGCGCAGACGAACCCGCTTCGTGAGTATCAAATGGAAGGTTTTGCGATGTTTGAGCATATGATTGAATCAATTGAGGACGAAGTCGCAAAATTTGTGATGAAAGCTGAGATTGAAAACAATCTGGAGCGTGAAGAGGTTGTACAAGGTCAAACAACAGCTCATCAGCCGCAAGAAGGCGACGATAACAAAAAAGCAAAGAAAGCACCGGTTCGCAAAGTGGTTGATATCGGACGAAATGCCCCATGCCACTGCGGAAGCGGGAAAAAATATAAAAATTGCTGCGGCCGTACTGAATAGTTCGCCCCGGCAAGTTTACTGACCGCGGCGCCTGCAGGCGCCTGCGGATCTTTTAATGAGGTGAATGAAATGGAATTATCAGAAATTAGAGCAGAGCTCGAAAATATGGCTTCTCGTTTAGCGGACTTTAGGGGGTCTCTTTGACCTCGAATCAAAGGAGGCCCGCATTGCTGAGCTAGATGAACAAATGGCTGATCCGGAATTCTGGAATGATCAGCAAAAAGCTCAAACGGTTATAAATGAAGCAAACGGTTTAAAGGATTATGTCAATTCGTATAAAAAATTGAATGAATCCCACGAAGAATTACAAATGACTCATGATCTTTTGAAAGAAGAGCCGGACACTGATCTCCAGCTTGAGCTTGAAAAAGAACTAAAATCATTAACAAAAGAGTTCAATGAGTTTGAGCTTCAGCTTCTTCTCAGCGAGCCGTATGATAAAAATAACGCGATTTTAGAACTGCACCCTGGTGCTGGCGGTACAGAGTCACAGGACTGGGGCTCTATGCTTCTTAGAATGTATACAAGATGGGGAGAGCGCCGCGGCTTTAAAGTAGAAACACTCGATTACCTTCCAGGTGACGAGGCGGGAATCAAGTCAGTGACATTGCTCATCAAAGGACACAACGCTTACGGGTATCTCAAAGCAGAAAAAGGTGTCCATCGTCTTGTGCGGATCTCACCATTTGACTCATCAGGCCGCCGCCACACATCTTTCGTTTCATGTGAAGTCATGCCTGAATTTAACGATGAAATTGATATTGATATTCGTACGGAGGATATTAAAGTTGACACGTACCGTGCAAGCGGCGCGGGCGGACAGCACGTCAATACGACGGATTCAGCCGTTCGGATTACTCACTTGCCGACGAACGTAGTTGTGACATGCCAAACGGAGCGCTCACAAATTAAAAACCGTGAAAGAGCCATGAAAATGCTGAAGGCCAAGCTGTATCAGCGCAGAATTGAAGAGCAGCAGGCAGAGCTGGATGAAATTCGCGGTGAACAAAAAGAAATCGGCTGGGGCAGCCAAATCCGTTCTTATGTATTCCATCCGTATTCCATGGTAAAAGACCATCGGACCAATACAGAAATGGGGAACGTTCAAGCTGTAATGGATGGTGACATTGATACGTTTATTGATGCCTACCTGCGTTCTAAGCTTTCATAAGCTGAAAAACACACCTGATGCATACGGGTGTGTTTTTTTATTTCTTATATCCTTGATTTCACTGCTGCTTTAGCATATTACCACTGTATTTGGGTGTTATTTACATCTAATCAGGGAAGGATTAAAATGCTATCGGAGAGCATTGGAAGAAACGGAGGATATATGATGGACGTACGGAATAAAACATTGTGGATTTTGCGGGATTATGTATACATATTGATAGGAGCAGCGATTACGGCCGTGTCCTTTAATGTATTTTTGCTTCCGAACAAGATTGCCGCCGGCGGTGTCAGCGGGATCAGTACGATTTTACAATCATATGGTTTTGAAGCAGCGTATGTACAGTGGATTATTAATATCCCTTTATTTATTGCTGGCGTCATTTTGCTCGGCGGGAAATTTGGACTAAAGACGCTTGCAGGTTCTGTGTTTTTGCCGCTAGTAGTGTTTCTGACAAGGGATATTCAGCCCGCCACTCATCATGAACTCTTGGCGGCGATTTTTGGCGGTGTCGGGATAGGTATCGGAATTGGTATTGTGTACTTAGGGAAAGGATCGACGGGAGGAACAGCCTTGGCTGCACAGATCATTCATAAGTACTCCGGTCTGTCATTGGGGAAGTGTCTCGCCATCATTGACGGAATGATCGTTGTTACGGCTATGATTGTATTTAATATTGAGCAAGGCTTATATGCCATGCTTGGCGTCTATGTGTCCAGCAAAACCATTGATGTTGTGCAAGTCGGCTTTAATCGTTCAAAAATGGCGCTCATCATTACAAAGCAGGAGCAGGCTGTCAAGGAGGCTGTCTTACAGAAGATTGACAGAGGCGTGACAAAAATTTCTGCAGTCGGCGGATATACTGACGATGACCGTCCGATTTTAATGTGCGTGGTTGGGCAAACTGAATTCACCAAATTGAAACAAATCGTCAAACAGATTGATGAGTCAGCTTTTGTAATTGTAGCAGACGCGAGCGAGGTGCTGGGCGAGGGTTTCAAACGCGCTTAAACGAGGTTATAATATGGAAGAGATCGTAAAGGAGTTGTGCTTCTCAACATGAAATCAAAGTTATCGATACTAATGATTGGATTTGCGCTTTCTGTTCTGTTGGCTGCCTGCGGATCAAACGATGCAAAAGAAGAGAAGACAGACACTGGCAGCAAGACGGAAGCCACTGCATCTGAAGGGGAAGAATTATATCAGCAAAGCTGCGTAGGCTGCCACGGCAAGGATTTAGAAGGTGTGTCAGGGCCTAATCTCCAAGAGGTCGGAGGCAAATACGATGAACACAAAATTGAAAGCATTATTAAAAACGGCCGCGGCAATATGCCAAAGGGGCTTGTAGATGATAACGAAGCCGCTGTTATTGCCAAATGGCTGTCAGAAAAAAAGTAAGATAAAAACATCCTTGTCGAGTGCCGGCAAGGATGTTTTTATGCCTTGACAATATGAATGAAAAGAAACTGTAATAGTATTATGTCTAAATTTGACGTATAATGAAGTGTATTGAAAAAGGGAACTTTCAGATTTTTCATCTTTTTACAAATGAATGGGTCATAAATTGTCGAATGCATTCGAAGAGTATGACCGTGTGATAGATAAAATGATATAAAAGATTAGGTGATTTCATGATAGAGATGAAGGAAGTATATAAAGCCTATCCGAACGGCGTAAAAGCGCTCAATGGGATTTCTGTTACCATTCATCCCGGCGAGTTTGTGTATGTTGTTGGTCCGAGCGGAGCAGGTAAATCTACTTTTATTAAAATGATTTACAGAGAAGAAAAACCGACAAAAGGACAAATTTTAATCAATCATAAAGATCTTGCGACAATTAAAGAAAAAGAGATCCCTTTTGTGCGCCGCAAAATAGGCGTTGTCTTTCAGGATTTCAAGCTTCTTCCGAAACTTACTGTTTTTGAAAATGTGGCATTTGCCCTTGAAGTGATTGGAGAACAGCCGTCTGTCATTAAGAAACGGGTGCTTGAAGTGCTTGATCTCGTGCAGCTGAAGCATAAAGCGCGACAATTTCCTGACCAGCTTTCAGGCGGGGAGCAGCAGCGTGTATCTATTGCAAGATCAATTGTGAACAACCCTGATGTTGTCATTGCTGATGAACCGACAGGAAACCTTGATCCGGATACGTCTTGGGAAGTCATGAAGACGCTGGAGGAAATTAACAACCGCGGGACAACAGTCGTGATGGCGACACATAATAAAGAAATCGTAAACACCATGAAGAAACGTGTCATTGCAATCGAAGATGGTATCATTGTGCGTGATGAGTCAAGAGGGGAGTATGGTTCATATGATTAAAATTCTCGGGCGCCACTTGCGTGAGAGTTTTAAATCTCTCGGGAGAAACACATGGATGACATTTGCATCCATTAGTGCTGTAACCGTTACGCTGATTTTAGTCGGCGTGTTTTTAGTGATTATGCTGAATTTGAATAACATGGCCACGAATGCAGAAAAACAAGTCGAAATCAAAGTGCTGGTTGATCTGACTGCAGATCAGAAGGCACAGGACAAGCTTCAGAACGATATTAAGGAACTGAAGGGCATTCAGAGTGTCACTTTTTCATCTAAAGAAAAAGAGCTTGACCAGCTGGTTGACAGTTTTGGTGACAGCGGAAAATCCCTGACAATGAAGGATCAGGAAAACCCGCTTAATGATGCGTTTGTCGTCAAAACGACAGATCCGCATGATACGCCGAACGTGGCGAAAAAGATCGAAAAAATGGATCATGTTTATAAAGTCACTTATGGAAAAGAAGAGGTCAGCCGTTTGTTTAAAGTGGTCGGCGTTTCCCGCAACATCGGAATCGCGTTAATTATCGGCCTGGTATTTACGGCGATGTTCTTAATTTCCAACACCATTAAAATTACAATTTTCGCAAGAAGAAAAGAAATTGAAATCATGAAGCTTGTCGGCGCGACAAACTGGTTTATCCGCTGGCCGTTTTTCCTTGAAGGATTGCTGCTAGGCGTATTCGGTTCTGTGATTCCGATTGCACTGGTGCTGAGCACTTACCAATACGTCATCGGATGGGTCGTTCCAAAGGTTCAAGGATCATTTGTCTCTCTTCTTCCTTATAATCCATTTGTATTCCAAGTTTCGCTAGTGCTGATTGCAATCGGCGCAGTAATTGGAGTATGGGGAAGTCTGACTTCCATCCGCAAGTTTCTGCGAGTATAAAGTGAAAAAGCCGTTCCGTTTTCGGGACGGCTTTTCATTTGCCTTCTTTTTCTTCTATGATTACATGAAATCTCCATCCTTTACATATACTATCTCTAGGTTTTGGTAAAGACAGTCTGGCATACAGGAGGAGTAAAGGATGAATCAAAAAATAATGGCTGTGATAGCAGCAGGGAGCATGCTGTTCGGAGGCGCCGGTGTATATGCGGGAATCAACCTGCTTGAGATGGATAAGCCCCAGACTGCAGCAGTTCCCGCGACGGCACAAGCTGACTCTGAACGGGATAAAGCTATGGACAAAATCGAAAAAGCGTATGAGTTAATTTCGAATGAGTACGTAGAAAAAGTAGATAGAGAAAAGCTGCTCGAGGGAGCCATCCAGGGAATGCTGTCTACGCTAAATGATCCTTATTCTGTTTACATGGACAAGCAGACAGCTAAGCAATTTTCTGATTCTCTTGATTCCTCATTTGAAGGCATCGGGGCTGAGGTTGGAATGGAAGACGGCAAAATTATTATTGTTTCTCCATTCAAGAAATCGCCAGCGGAAAAAGCCGGGTTGAAGCCTAATGATGAAATTATCAGCATCAATGGAGAATCGATGGCCGGCAAGGATTTAAACCACGCTGTGTTAAAAATAAGAGGAAAAAAAGGGTCCAGCGTTTCAATGAAGATTCAGCGGCCTGGAACGAAGAAGCAGCTGTCATTCCGGATCAAGAGAGCTGAGATTCCGCTCGAAACGGTTTTTGCATCAGAGAAAAAAGTACAGGGGCATTCTGTCGGATATATTGCCATCTCTACTTTTTCTGAGCACACCGCAGAGGATTTTGTAAAAGCGCTGAGGGAGCTTGAGAAAAAAGAAATAGAAGGACTTGTCATTGATGTACGCGGCAACCCGGGCGGATATCTTCAAAGTGTGGAAGAAATTCTTAAGCATTTCGTTACAAAGGATCAGCCGTATATTCAGATTGCTGAACGCAATGGGGATAAAAAACGTTATTTTTCAACATTGACCCATAAAAAAGCGTACCCTGTCAATGTGATTACGGATAAAGGAAGTGCCTCTGCATCAGAAATTCTTGCCGGCGCATTAAAGGAAGCTGGCCATTATGATGTTGTAGGCGATACGTCTTTTGGAAAGGGAACGGTTCAACAGGCTGTGCCAATGGGGGACGGCAGCAACATCAAATTAACGCTTTACAAGTGGCTGACGCCAAATGGAAACTGGATTCATAAGAAAGGAATTGAACCGACCATTGCGATTAAGCAGCCCGATTATTTTTCCGCCGGGCCTTTACAGCTGAAAGAGCCGCTTAAAGTGGACATGAACAATGAAGACGTCAAGCATGCGCAGGTATTGTTAAAAGGTCTCAGCTTTGATCCGGGACGTGAGGATGGCTATTTCAGCAAAGACATGAAAAAAGCGGTTATGGCTTTTCAGGATCAAAACAAGCTGAATAAAACCGGTGTGATCGACACTCGCACTGCAGAGACATTAAATCAGCAGATAGAAAAGAAAAAATCAGATGAAAAAAATGATTTGCAGCTTCAAACAGCATTGAAATCATTATTTGTCAATTAAAGGAGATGGTATTCCATCTCCTGTTTCTTTGTACTTAAAGAGATTATGGATCATAAGTCACATAAAAATGAGTTTTTGACAAGAAATTAAAAAAATTTTCACAAATAAACATTTATAAAGGACTGTTATTACCCGATATCAATATATGAGAGAGACTTTCTAACGAGTTAATATGCATTTAAAATGAAACTTTTGCAAGTTGCCTAGTCTTTGTTTACTTCATACAATATAAGAAGGTTCTAAAAAGAACAGTAATCAGGTTAATGGCAGCTGAACGACAGGTATTTAAAGAGTAACGTTAGCGAGAATGCTTGTTAGCACTCCAGTACTGCTGCTTATACTGGCCCGTGCTTATCTGTATAAAGAAAATGGGGGTTCACAATTGAAGAGGGCAAGTATTGTGCGTGAAAAAAAATATTATGAATTAGTGGAACAATTAAAAGACAGAACACAAGACGTAACATTTTCAGCTACAAAAGCACTAAGTCTTCTTATGCTGTTCAGCAGATATTTGGTCAATTACACCAATGTCGAATCAGTAAATGACATTAATGAGGAATGCGCCAAACATTATTTTAACTACTTAATGAAAAACCATAAGCGATTAGGAATTAATCTGACAGATATAAAAAGGTCGATGCATCTAATCAGCGGGTTATTGGATGTGGATGTAAACCACTATTTAAAGGATTTTTCACTATCGAATGTCACGCTGTGGATGACGCAAGAGAGATAAACTCTCCTGAGGATATCCAAGCCATTTAATATTTGATAGAATATGAGTAACATGTTTGGCTTGAGGCGGTGAGAGATAGTGTCTGTTCAATGGGGAATTGAACTGTTAAAAAGCGCGGGCTTGTTCTTCTTACACCCGCTTTTCTGGTTTTTTATCATCATAACCCTGGCTTTCGGCTATGTAAGAATCAAACGGGAACGAAAAACCTTTCATACAAGAATAGCAGATATTTATGATGATCTGAAATTTACATATACAAAGGGACTGATTCCAGGTCTTCTTTTGTCAGTTATTTTAGGTGGACTCGGAATATCGATTCCTCTCGGTTTACTTGCGATTATTGCCGTTATCACTGCAGCGGCAGCGTTCACTCTTCGCGCAAACTGGATGTCTGCTGCATATATCGTCAGTGTGAGTATGCTGATAGGTTTTGGACTGCAAATATATCAGGCGGAGCCCTTCCTAGAGAGATTTCCGCAAGGATTTGCAGTTGTTTGGCCGGCTGTGGCTGTGTTTCTAGGTTTGCTGATTATCACTGAAGGAGCGGTTGCTTATCGTTCTGCGCATGTGAGAACATCACCGGCACTTGTCGTAAGCAGCCGCGGTTTGCCGATCGGACAGCAGCTGGCAAACCGGGTTTGGCTTTTGCCGCTGTTCCTTCTCGTGCCCGGTAATGGTTTAGAATCGCACCTTAGCTGGTGGCCCGTGTTTACGGTTCCCGGCGGCTCATTCCATTTTCTATGGATTCCTTACTTTGTCGGATTTGGACAAAGGGTACAGGGATCGCTGCCTGAAACGAGTATAAGGATCACAGCGAAACGCGTTTGTATTCTCGGTCTTGCCGTCGCAGTTCTCGGTGCAGCGAGCTTACTGTGGACGCCGCTTGCAGGTGCAGCGGTCTGTACTGCTTTGTTAGGGCGTATTTTTCTGTCCATAAAGCAAAGAGTGAATGATAACGCGGCTCCGTTTTATTTCTCGAAAAGGGATCAGGGCTTAATGGTGCTTGGGATTATCCCCAATACGCCGGCTGAGGATCTGGAATTGAAAATCGGGGAAATCATAACGAAAGTCAATGGTATACCGGTTAAGAACGTTTCTGATTTCTATGAAGCGCTCCAGCATAACCGTGCATACGTGAAGCTTGAAATTATCGGTTTGAATGGAGAAATTCGTTTTGACCAGCGAGCTTCTTATGAAGGAGAACATCATGAATTGGGCATCCTCTTCGTAAAGGATGACCGTGAAGACGAAGCAGCCGCTTCTGGATCATAAAAGGCAGCCCGGCACCGCAGGAAGATGCGATGCCGGGCTGTTTTGTGTTACGCTGAGTTTTTTTCTATCCGTGCCGTTTCATCAGATTTGATGCCCAATGAAACAAAAACGCCGATGATGGATACAGCAAAGAGAATCATAAATAGGGTGTGATATCCCGAAATCAGGCCAATTAAGGCTGATGAAATGATGCTTCCGAAATAACGGAAGGTCGAGAAAATCCCGGATGCCACTCCTGACATTCCGGGGTCTACTGTGGCAAGGGATGAAACCTGCATGCTGGTCAGACCGACTCCGGAAGCGAGCCCGCCAAGGATAAGAGAGAGCATGAGGAACAAGACAGAATGCGAGCTGCTTAACAGCAAAAATAATAGATTCGCACCAGCCATCATGGCAAATGAAAGAAAAATGATTTTTTTGGCTCCCCATTTGTGATGGAGCTGCGCGCCCACCCAGTTGCTGGCTGACATGAAGATCGAAAATACAGAAAGCGCCATCCCGCTGTTAGATGTATTAAGCCCAAATTGATTCGTCATAAATAACGGCATAATCAATAAGACGGCATACATCATCAAATTGCTTAACAAGACTGATAGATTCGCATTTGTAAAGGTTGAGCTTTTAAACAGTGCAAAGTCAATGATAGGGTGCTTGGTACGTTTTTCTCTTCTGAAAAAAAGCGGAACAAAAAGAAGTATCAATACACTGTATACCGCATATCCCCATGGAGCCTCATTTTTCGTCAGCAGGATAATTGAAACGATGCTGCCTGCAAGCAAGAGAGAGCCGATGATATCCAGCGGCGCGTCAGATTTATTTTCTTTATATTGAGGAAACATCGTTAATGCCGTAAATAAAGCAATGGCGAGGAACGGGATGTTGACCCAAAAAATCGAATGCCAGCTGAAGCTGTCAATCAGTATAGAGCCGATAAAAGGCCCGAGTGCTGCACCAAGTCCTGCGCCCAGTCCGAAAAATCCAAACACTTTCGGTAGGCGTTTTTCAGAAACAACATGCCGGATAATGGCAATGCTGTTTGGCGTAAGCAATGCCCCGCCGACAGCCTGCAATGCCCGAAAGACAATTAACAGGAGCAGACTCGGTGAAAGGGCGCAGCCTAGAGATGCGATTAGAAAAAGGCCGACTCCCCATAAGTACATTGTTTTATTGCCGTACATGTCACCGAGCTTCCCTGCAATCGGCTGTGTGACTGCCATCACGATTAAATAAACGGTAACCACCCAAGTGATGCTTGCGATGGACTCGTTATACGTATGGGAAATAGATGAGAGCGCGACCGCGATCATCGTTGAGTTAATGGGAACCAGAATGGCCCCCAATAATAGCGAGACGATCAGCGCCCATTCTTTTCTTGAGCTCATTGGGATCCTCCTTTTTATTATGCCAAGGAGTTAATCAGCAGAAATTCCTTTGACAAATAGAGCTGTGCTGTGCTCCAGCATTTTTTCCTGGGGCATTGATATGACCCTGTCTCCTAAGTGGAGACGGTGAATGAAATAACCGAAGATAATCGACATGAATACGTCGGAATTCTCCGCTTCATTTCCTGTCTGAATAACCCCTTTCTCACCCATCGATTTGAGATAATCAACCAATAGCTGTTTCATAGATTGGGGATATTCAGTGACGTGGTTAATGACATCCTGAAACATGGCCGGTTCACGAAAGCTGATTTTAATGATATCTTTTCTATGTTCGAGCTCCTCCAAGAGACAGGTTCCGATATGAAGCAGGTCTTTGTACAAATCCCCTTCTGTTTGTTCCAAAATGCTGCCTCTGTTTGAAGAATGCTGAGAAAGCAAAGCCTCAACTAGTCCTTGTTTGTTTTTAAAGTTCCTGAAAATCGTCGCTTCACTTACATTTGCTTTTTCTGCAATTTCTTTTGTAGTCGTTGCGCGATATCCTTTTTTGACGAGCAGCTGCATGGCAGCATCAAGGATTCTCTTGTTTGTCGGTCTCAATACGTTTCACCTCACGAATATACTGGCAGGACAAGTATACACCCGCCCCGCTTGTATAAGAAAGAGGGGGACGCATCAGGACCGGCTGACAACTGTGATTTTGCCGCTGCTTCCGTCAACAGTGATGATGTCACCGTCTCGCAGTCTTTCGGTTGCCGTGCGTGTGCCGAGAACGGCTGGAATGCCGTATTCACGGGCAATAATCGCAGCGTGAGACAAAATGCCGCCTGTGTCTGTAATAATCGCTTTGGCGTCTTGAAACAGGCTGGTCCATAGCGGTGTGGTCATTTTGCAAACGAGTACGTCTCCAGGCGCGAATTGAGAAAATTCATTGGCGTCCCGAATGATTTTCACCGGACCTGTCGCAATGCCGCTTGATGCCGCAATGCCAAAAATATGATTCTCTGTGTTTTTTTCATCCTCTATCACAGCGCCGACAATTTCTTCAGCAGCTTTGAGCTGTTCTTTTGTCGGGGTGCCGAGGTAGGCCGGGGCTTGGGCCAGCTCATACTCATGAAAAATCTGTCTGCGTTTTTCAGCCTTTTCTTGCAGGGATACAGGGTGAAGAAGCGCTTGTTCCACTTCGTCGTCATATAAGAACCAAAGGTCCTCACGATCTTGAATGACACCGTTTTCCGCCAGCAATTCACCTATCTTCAGCAGAAAGATTCTCGCCTTGGCATCCAGCATGGCGTCAATATAAAAGTGGTGATCATCTTTTATATTTGCAGAATTCAGTGTCCATTGATAATAGCGATCAAATTCGGTGCGCAAACCGGGATCTTCTATGCTTTCCAAGAATTCATTGTATAATTTCTCTCGTTTTTCTTTCGTTTTCTGAAATTCATTGTCAAAATGATAGCCATTACGGACATAATTTTGAATATTGGCCAGAGCGAAATACGGATTTTCCACCCAGATTTGTTCAATCAGATCATGACTTTTAACAGATCTCCATCCGTATTCTTGCAAGAATTCATGGACGTTCTTCAGGAAGTGTCTTCCCTCATCTACTTGTTCCAATTTCTCCTGGAGCTGTTCAGGCTTGTTGTTTTCAAAAATGGCCAGAAGGTTCGGGTTCTCCTGAACTTCCACAGAAAATAGCCATAAGCAACGGTCCGTTTCCAGTGATTTGTTCATTTTTCCTGTCAGCATCTCGTAAAAATGAGCGTTTTCGGACTCTCCTTGAATGTCCTGATACATCGCTTGCAGTTTGTTTGTTAAAAGGATTTGCGGGAAAACGATATTAAAATGCTCTTCATAAGCCGTGAGATAAAAGGCCTTTAGTTTTTGAAAAGCTTCCAGTGCGCTTTCTGCGGTATGCTCAGTTTGTGCGAGCTGGTCCAGTGTCCGGTAAAAAGGGAGGTATGTGTGATTGATGATGTCATACATATGCTCCGATAAAATCGGGAAAAGCTCTTTGCCGCAGTCTTCAGAAGGAGGCTGCTGTCCGCCTTGGTTTTTGGAATAAATATGTCCGCGATAAAGTTTTACTTCATCAACAACTACACCAATCGGAAACTTTTGCATGCTCTTCTTCAAGCCATATTCCAATGCCGGCACGATGAAGGATGAAAATAACGGACTCACCGGACCTTCAATATTAGACTCCATGTTAAGCCAGAAATCATTCATATCAGTGTCGGTAATCATGAAGCTGCGTTTTTCTTCTGCCGCCTTTTTGTCCTGATCAATGGTTGTAATCGGACGAGCTTGCAGAAGATATATTTGATGATCAGCAATTCCAAATTCTATATCGACAGGATATCCGTACAGGTCTTCGGTTTTTTTTGTGATTTCAGCCAATTCAATCACTTGTTCATCTGTAAGGCAAAAACGGCTGCGCATGTCTTCACTCGTTTCTTTTTCAGCAATTCCTTCTGCCGCAGACTCCATGTAGATTTCCTTTGCACCTATTTCTTTCTGAATCTCAAACGAAGATTTATTAACAATGAACGTGTCTGGGGTAACACTTCCTGAAACAACAGCTTCACCCAACCCGTAGCTGGCGCTGATTAAAAGCTCTCTATCATCATGGGTAACAGGGTTGCGGCTGAAGATAACACCTGACATTTCTGAATCGATCAGCCCCTGAACGACTATTCCCATTAACGGCTCTGCGATTTGATTGTTCATTTTTTTCTTATAGCTGCTGACCCGCCCAGAAAAAAATGAGGCCCAGCATTCTTTCACTTTAGCCAGAAACTCTTCCTCTGTTTTGATATTTAAGTAGGTTTCATATTGACCCGCGAATGAGGCGCCTTCTAAATCTTCCGAGGCAGACGAAGAACGCACGGCTACGGATCGATATGATTCTCTAAGCTTATAAAAGGAACTAGTCAGCTCATCTTTCAGCTCATCCGAAAATGTTCCGGAAATGATCCCGCTTTCGACGTTTTCACTAGTCTCTTGAAGCTGGTTGTCCTCCATAAAACGTGCGAGCGCATTCGTTTGAATAATAAACCCGTCCGGAACAGGAAGACCGTGTTTGGTCAATTTAATCAAATTCATTCCTTTTGCTCCAGCCAACTGGCTGGACTCTTCTGCCTGGCGAAATAAAACAGAATACATATTTGAAACCCCTCTTTTCTTCATTCATTTTGTTTTTCTCTCTAGTCTTTTTATTGCGGAGCCTATATTTTAAAAAATGATAGTAAACACTATCATTCAATTGTAGGTTTTCAGGAAAATGCTGTCAAACGCAGAAAGTCCTAAATAAAATGAATAGTTAAGTTGGTTATATTATCCTGAAAAATTCGGCCGTACTGGTACTCTATGCCTATTTTCTTTTATTCTCGGAATCTGGTGGCGGACTTGATGATGTAATAAAAAAAGTGCCGCTGATTAGAACAGCGGCACCATGGAATAAGTTTTGACCGGCACCAAAATGCAAATATGGTGATTGATTTTGGCTGAAAAGGGGTATGGTGTAGGAGAGGGAGCGAATGCACGATTGTCCGATTCTTCATTTTTTACTATAATCAGATCAGATGAAGAATCCCTGAGGAGGGTTTTTGTTGATTACAAAAGCCGTTTTTGCATTGTTTTTCCCTTTTATGCTTGTTGTTTTATTTACTAGAGTCACCTTTAATCATTATGTGGCGATCGCTTTAACAGCTGCATTGCTGTTTGCCTCTTATTTAAAAGGCTATACAGAAACGTATTTTATTGTAGGATTGGATGTTGTGTCTCTTGTGGCTGGCGGACTGTATATGGCCAAAAAAGCTGCAGAGAAAAAAGAAGAATAAATCGGACATAATGAATATAAAGACTGAATACCTGCTTTTACGTTTTAAAAGCAGGTTTTTTATACACAAAAACAGCTGGAAATAAAAAACCACCGAACTTTAGTTCGTATTTTTAGTGATTTTGCTTTCCATTGTGTTACTATATCTATAGGAAGATTTCGTTAAAGAAACGGAGGCTTATTTTTGTGAAAGATCGCTTTGAGTTAGTCTCGAAATATCAGCCCCAGGGAGATCAGCCGAAAGCCATTGAAAAGCTTGTAAAAGGAATTCAGGAGGGCAAGAAGCATCAGACTCTGCTGGGTGCGACAGGAACTGGGAAAACATTTACGGTGTCCAATTTGATTAAAGAAGTCAATAAACCGACTCTCGTGATTGCCCATAACAAAACCCTTGCTGGACAGCTTTACAGTGAGTTCAAGGAATTTTTTCCGAACAATGCTGTCGAGTATTTTGTCAGCTACTATGATTATTATCAGCCGGAGGCGTATGTGCCTCAAACGGATACATTTATAGAGAAAGACGCTAGTATTAATGATGAAATTGATAAACTGAGACACTCCGCCACATCAGCTTTGTTTGAGCGCAGAGATGTCATTATTATTGCGAGTGTGTCTTGTATATACGGCCTCGGTTCGCCTGAGGAATACCGGGAAATGGTCGTGTCACTGCGGACTGAAATGGAAATTGAGCGCAACGAGCTGCTCAGAAAACTTGTAGACATCCAATATGCCCGCAACGATATCGACTTTCAGCGCGGTACATTTCGTGTGCGCGGGGATGTAGTGGAAATCTTTCCGGCATCCCGTGATGAGCATTGTATCAGAGTTGAATTTTTCGGTGACGAAATCGAACGGATTCGGGAAGTGGATGCGCTGACAGGAGAAATTCTCGGCGACCGAGATCATGTTGCGATTTTCCCGGCATCCCACTTCGTAACGCGGGCCGAGAAAATGGAGAAGGCGATTCAAAATATCGAGAAGGAGCTTGAGGAGCAGCTGAAGGTCATGCATGAAAACGGAAAGCTCCTTGAAGCGCAGCGTTTAGAGCAGCGGACAAGATATGATCTTGAAATGATGCGTGAAATGGGTTTCTGCTCCGGCATCGAGAACTATTCAAGACATTTGACTCTGCGGCCTCCAGGTTCAACGCCGTATACGCTTCTTGATTATTTCCCAGACGATTTTATGATCGTGGTGGATGAGTCGCATGTGACAATTCCCCAGGTGCGCGGCATGTTTAACGGAGACCAGGCGCGGAAACAGGTGCTCGTGGATCACGGCTTCCGGCTTCCATCAGCGCTTGATAACCGTCCGCTTCGTTTTGAGGAATTTGAAAAGCATATGCACAATATCGTGTATGTATCAGCAACACCAGGGCCGTACGAGATTGAACATACAGATGAAATGGTCGAACAGATCATTCGTCCGACGGGGCTACTTGACCCGCTTATTGACGTCCGTCCAATCGAAGGTCAGATTGACGACTTGATCGGCGAAATTCAAGCAAGAATCGAGCGGAATGAACGGGTGCTTGTGACAACTTTGACGAAGAAGATGTCGGAGGATCTGACCGATTATTTAAAGGAAATCGGCATTAAAGTAAACTATCTGCATTCTGAGATCAAGACGCTTGAACGGATTGAAATTATCCGCGACCTGCGCCTTGGCAAGTACGATGTGCTTGTCGGCATCAACCTGCTGAGGGAAGGTTTGGACATTCCCGAAGTATCCCTTGTTGCGATTTTGGATGCGGATAAGGAAGGTTTCCTTCGTTCGGAGCGGTCGCTGATCCAGACCATCGGACGGGCAGCGAGAAATGCGGAAGGCCGCGTCATTATGTACGCCGATAAAATAACGAAGTCTATGGAAATTGCGATTAATGAAACAAAACGCCGCCGCGAGCAGCAGGAGCGGTTTAACGAAGAGCACGGCATTACGCCGAAAACGATAAATAAAGAAATTCGCGATGTCATTCGTGCCACAGTAGCAGCTGAGGATAAAGCGGAATACAAAACAAAAGCCGCGCCGAAGCTGTCGAAAATGACGAAGAAAGAACGCCAGAAAGTCGTTGAACAGATGGAGCATGAAATGAAGGAAGCCGCCAAGGCGCTTGACTTTGAGAGAGCCGCGGAGCTTCGCGATTTACTTTTAGAGCTAAAAGCGGAAGGATGATGAACAAATGGCTATGGATCGGATAGAGGTGAAGGGAGCCAGGGCGCATAACCTGAAAAATATAGATGTAACGATTCCGAGAGATCAGCTTGTCGTTGTCACGGGTTTGTCCGGATCAGGTAAATCCTCCCTTGCCTTTGACACGATATATGCTGAAGGACAGAGACGGTATGTCGAGTCGCTGTCTGCCTATGCCCGCCAGTTTTTAGGGCAAATGGATAAGCCGGATGTGGATGCAATTGAGGGGCTCTCTCCCGCCATCAGCATTGATCAGAAAACAACGAGCCGCAATCCGAGGTCTACTGTCGGTACGGTAACTGAGATTTATGATTATCTGCGTCTTTTATATGCGAGAGTAGGGAAGCCTCATTGTCCGGAGCACGGAATTGAGATTACATCCCAGACCATCGAGCAAATGGTGGACAGAATTCTGGAATACCCGGAACGGACGAAGCTTCAGGTGCTGGCGCCGATTGTCTCGGGCCGAAAAGGCGCTCATGTCAAAGTGCTTGAACAGATTAGAAAACAAGGCTATGTCAGAGTCAGAATTGACGGCGAGATGGCTGAGCTTTCCGACGATATCGAATTAGAAAAGAACAAGAAGCATTCCATTGAGGTTGTCATTGACCGGATTGTGGTGAAAGAAGGCGTGGCAGCCCGGCTGTCAGATTCATTGGAAACGGCGCTTCGTTTAGGTGAAGGACGGGTTATGATCGATGTCATCGGTGAGGAAGAGCTGATGTTCAGCGAGCATCATGCCTGTCCGCACTGCGGATTTTCAATTGGTGAGCTTGAGCCGCGTGTGTTTTCGTTTAACAGTCCGTTCGGGGCGTGTCCGACGTGTGACGGTCTCGGAATGAAGCTTGAAGTGGATGCCGATCTTGTCATCCCCAATCAAGATTTGTCATTGAAGGAGAATGCGGTCGCCCCTTGGACACCGATCAGCTCACAATATTATCCTCAGCTGCTTGAGGCAGTCTGCACCCACTACGGGATTGATATGGATGTGCCGGTCAAAGATTTGCCGAAGCATCAACTGGATAAAGTGCTGTACGGCAGCGGGGATGACCTGATTTATTTCCGATATGAAAATGATTTTGGACAAATACGCGAAGGTGAAATTCAATTTGAAGGCGTATTGCGCAACATTGAAAGACGCTATAAGGAGACAGGCTCCGATTTCATCCGTGAGCAAATGGAGCAGTATATGTCTCAGAAATCTTGTCCGACGTGCAAAGGCTATCGGTTAAAGAAAGAGGCGCTTGCCGTACTGATTGACGGCCGCCACATTGGAAAAATTACCGAGCTGTCTGTCGCCGACGCACTTGTCTTCTTTAAAGATCTCACCCTTTCTGAGAAGGATATGCAGATCGCCAATTTGATTTTGCGCGAAATTGTGGAGCGCTTAAGCTTTCTGGACAAAGTCGGCCTCGATTACCTGACATTGAGCAGGGCAGCGGGTACATTGTCCGGGGGAGAGGCGCAGCGCATCAGGCTGGCGACACAAATTGGCTCGCGTTTATCCGGTGTGCTTTATATTTTAGATGAGCCGTCTATCGGTCTGCATCAGCGTGATAACGACCGCTTGATCAGCGCTCTGAAAAATATGAGAGACCTCGGGAACACGCTGATTGTTGTCGAACATGATGAGGACACGATGATGGCAGCAGATTATTTAATAGACATTGGACCGGGAGCCGGCATTCACGGCGGACAGGTGATATCTGCGGGTACGCCGGAAGAAGTGATGGAAGATCCAAACTCATTAACGGGCAGCTATTTATCAGGGGAAAAGTTTATCCCATTGCCTCCTGAAAGAAGAAAGCCGGACGGACGTTACATTGAAATTAAAGGTGCTTCAGAAAACAACCTGAAAAAAGTGAATGCCAAGTTCCCGCTTGGGACGTTTACAGCAGTTACAGGTGTTTCCGGTTCAGGAAAGAGTACACTCGTTAATGAAATTTTGCATAAGGCGCTGGCGCAAAAGCTTCATAAAGCGAAAGCGAAGCCCGGCAGCCATAAAGAGATTAAAGGTTTGGATCACTTAGACAAAGTCATTGACATTGACCAGGCGCCAATCGGAAGAACGCCGAGATCCAACCCTGCGACATACACCGGTGTATTTGATGACATTCGTGATGTATTCGCGCAGACAAATGAAGCGAAGGTCCGCGGCTATAAAAAAGGCCGTTTCAGCTTCAACGTGAAGGGCGGACGATGTGAAGCCTGCCGCGGAGACGGGATTATTAAAATTGAAATGCACTTCCTTCCTGACGTATACGTTCCATGCGAGGTGTGTCACGGCAAACGCTATAACCGTGAAACGCTTGAAGTGACGTACAAAGGAAAAAGCATCTCTGATGTGCTTGATATGACGGTTGAAGATGCTCTTCCTTTCTTTGAAAATATCCCGAAAATCAAACGCAAGCTCCAAACCCTTTATGATGTTGGTTTAGGTTATATTACGCTCGGCCAGCCGGCGACGACCTTGTCAGGCGGAGAAGCGCAGCGCGTGAAGCTCGCGTCAGAGCTGCACAAACGCTCGACCGGACGCACGCTCTACATTTTAGATGAGCCGACGACAGGTTTGCATGTCGACGATATCGCCAGGCTTCTTGTCGTGCTGCAACGGTTGGTAGACAACGGAGACACTGTACTGGTTATTGAGCACAACCTTGATATCATTAAGACGGCCGATTACATTGTGGATTTGGGCCCGGAAGGCGGAGCCGGGGGCGGAACCATTGTCGCGTCTGGAACGCCTGAGGAAATCACTGAAGTTGAAGAATCGTATACAGGCCGTTATTTGAAGCCTGTTATCGAACGTGACAAAGCACGCATGAAATCGCTCTTGAAAGCGAAAGAAACAGCTACATCTTAAAACCCTCTGTTAAGAGGGGACAGCTTGTCAGCAAGTCCATCCTAGGGCTTAGCAGGCAAGCTTTTTCTTTACGGCATAATAGGTTTAGATTCGTCTTTGGTATAATTTCTTTGGGAAAACGCCTAAACATTTACAAATTGCTGTCGATATATGAATTGAAAGGCGGATGATGATTTCCAAATTAAGCAGACAAACCCTATTAAGGAGCTTAAAGGCATCCTTAAGCAATAACTGAATCTACATAGGTTAGAAGCTTTATTGGAATCTGATACGCCAGAAATCAAAGAAAAGGAAGTCTTTGATTTCAAAAACATATACACATGGAGGTATTTTTCACATGATAATCAACCACAATATTGCAGCGCTTAACACATTAAACCGTTTGTCTTCAAACAACAGTGCGAGCTCAAAAAACATGGAGAAACTTTCTTCAGGTCTTCGCATCAACCGTGCGGGAGATGACGCTGCGGGTCTAGCGATCTCTGAAAAAATGAGAGGACAAATCAGAGGTCTTGAAATGGCTTCTAAAAACTCTCAAGACGGAATTTCTCTTATCCAAACAGCTGAGGGTGCATTGACTGAAACCCATGCAATCCTTCAACGTATGCGTGAACTTACTGTTCAAGCAGGAAACACAGGTACACAGCAAACTGAAGATTTAACTGCAATTAAAGATGAAATGGATGCTTTAACTGAAGAGATCGATGGAATTTCTCAACGTACTGAATTTAACGGAAAAAAACTTTTAGACGGTAGTGAAACAGCAGGATTTACATTCCAAATTGGTGCAAATGCTGGCCAAAATATTAATGTCACAATTGGTAACATGGATGCAACAACTTTAGGAGTAAAAGGTATCGATGTTTCAGCAGATGATTTTAGTTTTGACACTGAGATTGTTAAAATCGATAGTGCAATTACAAGTGTTTCAAACCAACGTGCTAAACTTGGTGCGGTACAAAACCGTCTAGAGCACACAATCAACAACCTTGGTGCTTCTTCTGAAAACTTGACAGCTGCTGAGTCTCGCATCCGTGACGTTGACATGGCGAAAGAAATGAGCGATTTCACAAAGAACAACATTCTTTCTCAAGCTTCTCAAGCGATGCTTGCTCAAGCAAACCAACAGCCGCAAAACGTGCTTCAATTGTTACGTTAATTTTGAACGGCTATCTCTTTCTGATAGTTACAGCTTGCCGACAGAGTCCATTAACTGGATGTGCCGGCAGGCTTTTTTTGTTACAATCATTTTGTGACAGCCAGGGAATCACTTGTTTTTTCAAAACAAAAAAGGCAAGATATTGTCATCTAACCTTTAGCTTTGTTTCAGTTATAATGAATGATATGTTTTCCGCAATTACAAAGTCTTCTTATACAGCTGCTTACTTACACTCATTAAATCTTGAACAATATGCGTGTTGCTGCTGTCGAGCAGCACTTTTATATATTGGATATCGTGAGAGATCGGGAAGGGTCCGTGAATCTGCTCAAGCTCGGCGATCATTTCACGATTCATTCTTTTTTGTTCATGAATCAGCTTTAACACTGATTCTTGTGTTACTGTATAGTCACTGGGATCTTTCTCCATTGCTTGTCCAGCCTCCTTGGTTGCCGTAAGCTTTTTACATATTGTAATCGGTATAGCCGGAAGATTCTACTTCTAAAACTTTTTAAAATCCAATTTCCGTAAATCGGAGCATGTCTAAAGAATGAATTTGAAACCTGAAGAGATTTTAAACGTATAAATAAGTAAAACGTCCCTGATCTTTTGTCATGGACAATTCACAATAGGAGTGTGGAATGAATTGAACCGTAATCAAGCTATTATTGCATCACTTTGTTATTTCAGTGTGTTTATTGCGCCAATCATTGTGCCGATTGTCGCTTATTTTGTTGTAAATGAGAAAGAAACAAAACGCCATGCGATACGCTCTCTTATTTCTCACATAGTTCCGTTTGTCGGCTGGCTGTTCCTTTTTATTGCTTTACTTGGCGGAGCCGTTGCGATTGATGGAGACAGCTTGCTTCCTGTATTTGTAATCATTGGGGGAGCGGTTATTTATTTCTTGGTTGTCATTGGCATTATCATTTGGAATGTGATTCAGGGCATTAAGGTCCTGCGTGCAGCATAAGTAGACAATGGGGAGGAGATCGTAATGATGGAAGAAAAGGAACGAATCCTTAAGCTTGTTGAGGAAGGAAAGCTTACAGCACAAGAAGCTTTGACACTGATTGAAAAGCTTGACAGCGACTACAAGGAAAAAGAAGAGAAAATCACAGCGCTCTCAGTTCACGTTCATGACGAGGAAGAGCCATTTACAACGGCAAAAAAAGAAAGCGGCAAGCCGTCTTTAGGAGCCAAGCTGTTTGACTGGATTGATTCTGCTGTGAAAAAGGTCAAGGAAGTTGACCTTGATTTAAACTTTGGCCATGCGTATGATGTTCAGCACATTTTTCAATTTAAAGATACTGACTTTTCCAGTGTTGAGCTGCAATTTGCGAATGGCAGCGTGAATATCGTCCCTTGGGAAGATGACGATATCAGAGCGGAATGCCAGGCGAAGGTATATCGCGCTGACAGCCAGGATGCGGCGAGACACGCATTTCTTCAGCATATTGAATGTGAAATCAAAGGAAATAAATTTTTTATCCGTACTGAGAAAAAGACGATGAAAACGAATGTCACTTTGTATATTCCTCAGAAGGAGTATGATAAGATTCGGGTGAAGCTGTTTAACGGTCCGGTCAGAGGGGAACATTTACATGTAAAAGAGTTCTCAGCGAAAACGACAAACGGCGTGCTGTCGTTCTCGCACTTAACAGCCGAAAAAGCCATAGCTGAAACGGCCAACGGGCAAATTAAACTCGCCAGCCACAGCTGCGGAACGATAGAAGCGGAAACCATTAACGGATTGATCGATCTCCGAGGGAAAAGCGAATCCATTGACGTTCAAAGCTTTAACGGAAATATTGCGATTAACGTAACAGAATCAGACTGCCGCTCCATTTATGCAAAAACAACGACTGGAAGTGTGGAGCTTGCGATTCCGGACGATCTCGCAGTGAAGGCAGAGCTGAAAAGCAATCTTGGTTCGCTGTCCCATGAATTAATGGATGTTGAGATGCTGAAGGAAAAAAATGATACCATTCAAAAAGAAATGATGTTCACTTCAAATCAGGCACATGATCAAAACATCACCGTCTTCTCAGAATCACTAACAGGCGCCATCAAACTAAAGTACTCACAGAGGTGATCGAATGAATAAGCTTTATCGCTCAGAAAAAAATAAGAAAATCGCCGGTGTTATCGGAGGTCTCGCGGAATATTTCAATTGGGACGCATCACTCCTCAGAGTCATAACTGTCATCTTAGCCATTATGACAAGTGTCTTGCCGGTTTTGCTCATTTATATCATTTGGATTTTTATCGTCCCGTCAGAAAGGGATATGAAATGACATGGTAAAATGGGCAGTCAGCATTTTAGTCAATGCATTGTTATTAATCGTCATTGATGGATATATTGACTCCATCCATATCAGCAGCATTGGGGCAGCGATTATCGCCAGCCTCATTTTATCGATCTTAAACGTGCTGATTAAACCGCTTTTAATTATCTTTACACTGCCGGTCACCATGGTG
Organism: Bacillus sp. FSL W8-1202; assembly: GCF_038006165.1. Classification (NCBI taxonomy): domain Bacteria; kingdom Bacillati; phylum Bacillota; class Bacilli; order Caryophanales; family Bacillaceae; genus Bacillus; species Bacillus sp. FSL W8-1202. Next base: position 467,277 of record NZ_JBBOUR010000001.1, on the reverse strand, counting down.
ACGCTTGGACTCTTCTTGTTTGTGATTAACGCCATCACGCTTATGATGACCGCGTCCATTATGGGTGACAGCTTTCAAATCGACGGCTTCGGCACAGCGATATGGGCATCCGTTATCCTGTCGGTCTTCCATTTGCTGATTCAAAAAGGCATTTTAGAGCCGCTTAGAAAAAAATAAAAAAAAGCTGCCCGCAAAGGCAGCTTTTTTACATGTTCTGCAGCCTCCTTAAAAAATTGTGAAGTGTTCGCTTTTTGTCAGCAGTCCCGCGTATATGTCGTATACCATCTGCTTTGTCAGATTGGATATTGTTTAAAAATGAACTCATAAGCTTCCCTGTTCAGACGCAAAATACATGAAAAGGGAGGTGCTTTGATGAGGAAATACACGGTTATTGCTTCTATATTACTGTCTTTTCTTTCCGTTTTGTCTGGCGGCCATCATGAATCGAAAGCTTTTCCTGTTGTACAGCAGGAACTATTTCAAACGCCTCATTACATACCCTTGCTTGAAAATCCTCCTCAAATTGATGTGAAAGCTGAAATGAGAAGCAATCTAATGATTGAGGCTCAAGTTCGCGATAATTCGTATCAAGCATTTTCCGCCTTTCTTTTTTATAAACAAAGTAATGAGCTGGGCTACAAAATGGTGCCGATGGACCCGACCCCCGGAGCGGTCCGCAAGTTTTTGGCACAAATTCCGAAACGTTTGATTTGGAACAGCGAGCTTGAGTATTACATTGTGATGTCGAATGGGAAGCAGCGGGTTGAGTCGGAGACGAAGAAACTGAAGCTTGAAGGATACCAGGCTGACCTTGCCCATATTCCGGAGCTTCTGATCACAGAGCTGGCGGTTGATACGAAGAATATAGGACGCGCAGACGGTTATGAATTTATTGAGATTTTTAATACGACTGACAGAACGATTGATTTTAAAGACTACCATATCCGTTACCGCTACCCAAAAGAAGGGCCTGACTCCGATCTGATTTGGAGACCTGATGAAAGGATCTTGATACCATCCGGCGAAACGTTTGTCGTCTGGCTGAAGCCTGCCGGGCATCCAGAATTGACGTCAGAGGATTTCAATCGTTATTATCAGACACAACTAAAAGAAGGAAAAAATCTCGCGGTGATAGACGAGACAGAGGGTATGGCCAATACGAGGCCGCGGGCCGTTGTGATATCAACGAATACAGGAAAGGACATTTCGGTTGCGCATTATCGGAAACATGCGCTGCGCCGGCTGTCATCAGTGCTTTATAAGTATCCGTTGAACGGAACCGCAGAACTTCTGAACATTTCAATCGGGGAAAAGAATCCGTCTCCCGGAACCGTATTACAGGCACAGGTGCCCGAGCAGAAACGGAAAATCAAGCTCGATAAAGAAAAGCCGGTCATTGAGGATTTGACTGACCGCAAGCCTGTCCGCCCTGCTGAAAGCATTGAGCTGCGGGCTGACATACGGGACCGAAGTCTAGTGAAAACAGCGGCCTTTTACTACCGGACGGATGAGAACAAACCGTTTAAGCGAATTCTTGCTGAAAAAGACCGCAACGATAATCTCTACCATTATATTGTGTATTCGCCTGAATTGATCGGGAAGGATCAGCTAGAGTATTATGTGGCGGCCGGGGACGGGATCAATGAAGCGAGAACGCCGGTCAAAATGATTGATATTAAACAAACAAGCAAGTCGCACGGTCTGCGGATGAATATTGAAAACAGAGACACGCTGTCGGGAACTCAATTTCTCAAAGCCACGACAGAAGGGCGAACTGACCGCATTAAGCTGTGGATTGACGGGAAAAAACAAGTGACAGAGCCCGCAATGGAAAAAGAAGTATATTTTGCATTCGACACGAGGAAAACGAACCTTTATTTTAAAAACGCGGTAACGATGGAAGGCAAAGTGCTGAAGGTGTTCGATGATACAATAAATAAATACCGCACCTATTCTGTTCCGTTGCCAGAGACACTGCTTCGGAAAGGGAAGCAGCTGCAGCGTATTACAATACGATCGGGTTCGAAGGTGTCTCCGTTTGATACGGCTGAAAACCGTGATGACTTCTTAGTCAAAAACGCCCGATTGGTGTTATCGGATGGAACGGTGATCAGGGATCAGAGGGTGTCCCCTGAGAAGGAACTCTTTATTGGCGATAATAAGCGCTCGAATAAAAGCTGGCAATTTCAGTTCAATCTGCCTGACGGACTATTTACATCACAGCTGCTGGAGTGGGACACATCAAAGCTTTCTGAAGGCGCTCACCATATTCAAGCAAGCGACGGCAAGGAAAATGTCAGCCTGGTTGTACGGGTAGATAATTCAGGACCTCACATTGAGCCGAATATCACCGAGGGGCAAACGTATAAAGGAAACCTTATCCTGCAGGCGGATATGTGTGATAAATGGAGCAAAATTGAGGAAGCGGAAGCGTCTTTAGATGGAGAAAGCATTACACTCCCATATCATACGTCATCTTCTGACCTTTTGCCGGGAAAACATTCTCTAAAAGTGACAGCAACGGATCTCGCGGGCAATAAAACAGTGATTGAGAGGATATTTAAAACCGAACGAGAGCATCCGGACCAGCCGGAGGTTATAGACAGCGAAGCCGACACGCATAAGGCCAAGATTTCTGTACGGGTGAAAGATCCGACGAATGATGCCATGGATGTTGGTTTTTATAGGGGATTTCAATATACAGCGCGCAATCATGTGAAAATATTTAAGCACGCGTCACTGACTGAACCGCCGAAAAGCTTTGTGCCGGAAAGGGAGACCCCATTTACGAATAAAGAATTGGAGCGGGTATCAGCTGCTGATGGAAAAACAGTATCGACAGAAAACAAAGAGCTTTTCCCTTATCATCGCTTTGAAGTGACGGTTGATCCATCAATTGATGAGAATGATCTGGCAGAAGCAGTCTGGAAGGGCAGTTCTTTGCCGGGGAGAAAGGTGACGATGTATGCTTGGAATTATCGGACAAACGAATGGCAGCCTGTTGACAGCTTCGTCGCGAAGGATGACAAACCGTTTACGCTGAAAGCGTCTGTGATTGCCGCCGATTTTGTACGGGAGTCGAAAATGAATGTGATTGTACAGGATGAAATTCCTCCTGCGAAGGATATGTACACATTTGTCTGGATGTCTGATACACAGTATTACGCCGAAAGCTATCCGCATATTTTTGATAAACAGACCGAATGGATAAAAGATAATCAAAAGCAGCTCAATATCAAATATGTGTTCCACACGGGTGATATTGTAGATGATTCCGCCGATATCAGACAGTGGAAAAACGCTGATCGGTCAATGTCCGTTCTGGATAAGAGCGGAATTCCTTACGGCGTGCTGGCCGGCAATCACGATGTCGGACATAAGGACGGCTCCTACAGGGCGTTTGGCAAATATTTTGGCAGCGATCGTTTTGATAAAAAATTGCATTATGGCGGTTCCTATAAAAATAACCGCGGACATTATGACCTGATTTCTAGCAACGGCAATGATTATATCATGCTGTACATGGGATGGGGCATTACGGATGAAGACATCGCGTGGATGAATCAGGTGCTGAAGAAACACCCTGACCGGATGGCCATTTTAGCTTTTCATGAGTATTTGCTGGTCAGCGGAAACAGAAGCCCAATCGGAGAGAAAATATTCAAAGAAATCGTAAAGCCGAACCCGAATGTCGTGATGGTATTGAGCGGGCATTATCATAGTGCGATGAGAAAAACAGATGAGCTGGATGATGATGGTGATGGGAAGCCGGATCGTCTTGTGCATCAAATGCTGGCCGATTATCAGGGCGGGCCAGAAGGCGGTCAAGGGTATTTGCGTTTGCTTCAATTTGACCAGGCCAATGACATGGTGCACGTATCGACGTATTCTCCGTATGTAAAGGATAAGAATTACTATGATACGGATACCTATGGCAACAAGGATGAATTTTCCCTTTCGCTTGATTTGAAGCCAAGAATCAAAAAGGTGGAAACCGATTATTTTGAATGTAACGTATATACCAATGAAGAGCTCGGAAAACGGGAGCAAGTGAAGAGCGGGGATACAGCTGAATTCCGCTGGGATCATCTTGAACCGCAGTCTGTTTATTATTGGTACATTATAGTGGAAGACAGTTTTAATGGCAAAACGAAATCACCGATCTGGAAGTTCAAGACGAAAAAAGAGACATATCGTCCGGCACCAGACCAGTTTGATTTTCGCCATGTCTCCAATCCTTAAAAAGGGTTGGAGGCTTTTTTTTTATGAAAGACGATCCATATAGTGGACAAATGTATAACGGTCGCCTCTGTATACAGATTTTGCATGCTCAAAAGAAGTTCCGTTCTGCAGATATGTTGTTCGTTTGATTAATAGGACCGGCGCTCCCTTTTGAATACCAAGAATGTTCGCTTCTTCCGTGGTGGCAGCGCTTGGCTCAAGCTCCTGTTTTGCACGGGAAATCGGTATGCTGTTGTACCTTTCAATATGATCATAGATCGACGACTGAAAATGCGATTCGTTCAATTCACCCGCAAGCTCAAACGGAATATGTGAGGACTCAATCGCCATTGGAATATCATTTGCCAGCCGCACCCGAGTGATTTTATGGATAGAGGAGGGGTGCCCGCAGCCTAATATAGCCGCGAGCTCCTCAGTTGAATCAATAAGCTGATAATCAATGAGCCTGCTGCCCGGTGTCATCCCGCGGCTTTTCATATCCTCGGTAAAGCTTGTCAGCCCTTGAAGTGCTTGTTCCATTTTTGGCTTGCTGACAAAGGTGCCCCGTCCTTTCAGGCGATAGAGCAAGCCTTCATTAACTAAATTAGAAAGCGCCTGGCGAACTGTCATCCGGCTGATCCCGAATTGTTCGGCATATTCGCGCTCGGAAGGAAGAGGCATATCCGGCTGCAGCTCTCCGTTCTTAATTTGGGTTTTTAATTGCTCCATAATCTGATAGTAAATCGGAATAGGCGATTGTTTATTGATATTCATAAGTCAGCATGTTCCTTTCAAGGTCTTAATGACTCGGCTTCACGATCAATCAAAACCGTAACATCGGAATGCAGGTGCAAAGCAGATGCGGGAAAATCTTCGCTTATGTTTCCTTCTAACAGCTTACGAACAGCTTCCGCTTTGCTTTTTCCAGAAATGAGCAGCAGAATGCGTTTGCTTGAGAGAATCGTTCGAATTCCCATTGTCAGTGCTTTTTTCGGAACGCTGTCTATGGAAGGAAAATATCTGGCATTCGCTTGGCGGGTTTGCTCATTTAATGTCACAACATGAGTTCGCGACTTGAAAGAGGTTCCCGGTTCGTTAAAGCCGATGTGTCCGTTTCGGCCGATGCCGAGAAGCTGAATGTCAGTGCCGCCGAGGGACTCGACTAGCTGTTCATACCGTCTGCATTCGGCTTCCAAATCGTCTGCATTTCCATTCGGAATAAAATGCCGGCTAGGCTTGCTGTCGATATGCTGAAATAAACGGTCATTCATATAGAAGTGATAGCTGTTCGGGTCATTGCTTGAAAGTCTGGCGTACTCATCCAAATTAACTGTAGTGACGTTTTGAAATGAGAGATTCTCAGTTTGGTGCAGGCGGATCAGCTCGCGATAAGTGCCTTCCGGTGTGCCGCCCGTCGCTAACCCGAGAACGGCATCAGGTTTTTCTTTGATTGTATCTGCCGTTATTCTGGCTGCTTTTTGGCTTAGCTCTTCATACGTTTGACATTCCATTACTTTCATATCTGGTCAGCCTCCTTGGATATAAATGCAATGTTTCCGCGGCAAATGGTGAGAATCACCTCGCAATCACTGCTGACAATCACCAAATCTGCATCTTTTCCCACAGTCACACTGCCTTTTCGGTCAAAGATGCCCAGCTGTTTGGCCGCGTTTGCAGAAGTTATATTAGCTATATCCGTCCAAGAGCAATTTGTAAACTCACGCATATGCCGTGCGCCTTCGTTCATTTTGAGGATCGAACCGGCAAGGGTTCCGTCTGAAAGAAGAGCTGTTCGTCCTCTTACCGTCACACTTTGGCCGCCGAACTCATATACGCCGTCTTTCAGGCCTTTTGCCCTCATGGAATCGGTAATTAAAATGAGCTTGCTGCTGCCTTTCGCCAAAAAAGCAAGCTTTGCAGCTAAAGGGTGGGAGTGAATGCTATCGGCGATAAGCTCTGTCACAAACCCATCATGGGCCAGCGCCGTTCCGATCACTCCGGGCTCTCGGTGATGAAACGGGCTCATCGCGTTGTACAGATGGGTCATATGGCTCGCCCCTGCTTTTGCGGCATCCGACAGCAATGCGGAATCGGCATCCGTGTGCCCCATGGATGCGATAATCGATTCGTCTTTCAAATGGCGGATCAGTTCAAAATGCTGATCCTCCTCCGGCGCAAGTGTAACAATTTTGATCAGTCCGCCTGCCTCCTGCTGCCACTTTTTGAAAAGCGCAACATCCGAAGGCCTAATCCACTCCTTTGGCTGCGCTCCGGCTCTTTTAAGCGAAACAAAGGGGCCCTCTAAATGAATGCCGAGCAGTTCTGCACCTAATAAAGAGGACTCTTCAGCCGCTTTCCACTCTCTTGCGTTCACCAAAGCTTGAGAAATGTTCCCATGCTCTTGGGTAATCGTTGTGGCTAAAAAGCTCGTCGTGCCTTCTTCGGGCAGTCTTGACGACATGATGTCGAGCGCAGAAAAGCTTGCATCCATCGTATCTGCACCATAGCCGCCGTGGATATGAATGTCAATCATGCCGGGAAGCAAAACGGAATTCGCAGGTGCTTGAATTTCTTTTGAATATGACTCCTTGGGCCGTTCTGTTGAGACTGTGCTGATTTTTCCGTCATTGATTCCGACATAGCCGTTTTTGATTACTTCATTTTCTGTCACGATCGCAATGTCTTTGATAAGAAGACTCTCTGCCATAGATGATCCGCCTTTCTGGAATTTGAATACCTTTATTTTACTCTTTTTCAGACTAGTGATCTAGACCAGCTGAGGTGTTTTCCCGCCTTTTATAAAATCTGTTTTAGGTTCAAGCCTGAAAGTGATAAAATGAAAGTATTGTGAGCAAGCTCGGGGCAGCCCGGAACAGGAGGAACATATCGTGGCAAAGGTTCGCACAAAAGACGTAATGGAACAGTTCAATTTGGAATTAATCAGCGGAGAAGAAGGAATTAACCGCCCGATTACAATGAGTGACCTATCAAGACCAGGCATTGAAATTGCCGGATATTTTACATATTACCCGAGAGAGCGCGTGCAGCTTCTCGGAAAAACAGAGCTTTCTTTCTTTGAACAGCTTCCTGAAGAGGAGAAAAAACAGCGAATGGATTCTCTGTGCACTGATGTAACACCAGCTATTATTCTTTCTAGAGATATGCCCATCCCGCAGGAGCTGATTGACGCCTCCGAGAAAAATGGGGTGCCTGTCCTCAGATCGCCGCTGAAAACGACAAGACTGTCAAGCCGTTTAACCAACTTCCTTGAGAGCAGGCTGGCGCCTACCACAGCAATTCATGGCGTTCTAGTCGATATATATGGTGTCGGCGTGCTGATCACAGGAAAGAGCGGCGTCGGAAAAAGCGAAACAGCGCTGGAGCTTGTGAAAAGAGGGCATCGCCTTGTTGCCGATGATTGCGTTGAAATACGGCAGGAGGATCAGGATACTCTTGTGGGAAACGCTCCGGAATTAATTGAGCACCTTCTTGAGATCAGGGGCCTTGGCATTATCAATGTGATGACGCTATTTGGCGCTGGCGCGGTCAGAAGCAATAAACGAATCACGATTGTCATGAATCTTGAACTCTGGGAGCAGGGCAAGCAATACGACCGGCTCGGACTTGAGGAAGAGACCATGAAAATCATTGATACAGAAATTACAAAACTGACGATTCCCGTCCGCCCAGGCCGAAATCTTGCAGTCATCATCGAAGTGGCAGCAATGAACTTCAGATTGAAGCGGATGGGGCTGAATGCCGCTGAACAATTTACCAACAAGCTGGCGGACGTCATTGAAGACGGTGAACAAGAAGAATAGGAGTTGGCGTTAAATGAATGAAGCGATAGAACCACTCAATCCGATAGCATTTCAGCTGGGGCCGTTAGCCGTCCATTGGTACGGAATCATTATCGGTCTCGGTGCTTTGCTCGGGCTGTGGATTGCGATGAGGGAAAGTGAAAAACGGGGGCTGCAGAAAGATACGTTTATTGATCTTGTCCTGTTTGCCATTCCAATTGCGATTATTTGCGCGCGAATTTATTACGTTGCCTTTGAATGGGACTATTATGCGGCACATCCGGGAGAAATCATTAAGATTTGGAAGGGCGGCATTGCCATTCATGGCGGATTAATCGGCGCCATTTTAACGGGTTATGTGTTTTCGAGAGTGAAAAAACTTTCGTTCTGGAAGCTTGCGGACATTGCCGCGCCCAGCATTTTGCTCGGCCAGGCGATCGGGCGCTGGGGGAACTTCATGAATCAGGAAGCGCACGGCGAGGCTGTCAGCAGAGCCTTTTTAGAAAACCTGCACCTGCCTGAATTTATCATCAATCAAATGTATATCAATGGGCAATATTATCATCCTACTTTTTTATATGAATCACTATGGAGCTTTGTCGGCGTCATTGTTTTACTGCTGCTGCGCAGAGTGAATTTGCGTAGAGGCGAGATGTTCTTGATCTATATCATTTGGTATTCAATCGGAAGATACTTTATTGAAGGAATGCGGACTGACAGCTTAATGCTGACTGATTCACTTCGCATCGCTCAGGTGATTTCAATCGTATTGATTGTTTTGGCTGTGGCAGCCATCATCTTCAGACGCGTCAAGGGATATTCGAAGGAGCGGTACGCGGAGTAGACGTCAACAAAGGGGGATGAGGGATGAAGAAGATCTTTCTGGCCGGTCTTGCAGCAGGTTTTCAAACAACATGGACGCTGGGTAAAGTGATTTTCCCGGTAACGCTATTGGTCACTTTGCTTCAGCATACCCCTGTCATGGATTGGCTTGTACGGCTGATCACACCGGTAATGGGTCTCTTCGGGCTTTCTGGTGAAGCGGCCATTCCGCTTGTACTGGGAAATATGCTGAATCTGTATGCGGGAATTGCCGGGATTTTAACATTGGATTTATCTGTGAAAGAAGTCTTTATTTTAGCTGTTATGCTTTCTTTCTGTCATAACTTGATTATCGAATCGACAGTTGCCGCAAAGGTTGGTATCAGAATTGGCGTCATATTGGCCGTGCGCATCGGTTTGGCCGCTGTGTCAGCCATCGTCATCAACCTCATTTGGCATGGCGGAAAGGAAACGGCGCAGTACGGTTTTATCGCTGCGAAGAGCGCGGCGCCAGACAGCTGGCTAGGAATGTTGGCAGAAGCATTAACGAAAGCCGGACTTGGTGTTTTGCAGCTGGCGGCAATAGTGATCCCGCTGATGATTATCATCCAGTTTTTAAGAGATTTAGGCTGGCTGCATCGGTTTTCCAGGTGGCTGTCGCCGTTTACGCAGCTGCTTGGCATGAATAAAAATACGTCTATGACGATGGTGGCGGGACTGACGATTGGTCTGGCCTACGGAGCGGGTGTCATGATCAAAGCTGTCGAGGATGACGGCGTGAGCAAGCGGGATATGACATTGGCATTTATATTTCTCGTTGCCTGCCACGCGGTCGTGGAAGATACACTTGTCTTTATTCCGCTCGGCATACCAGTCTGGCCGCTTCTTTTGATTCGTGTCACCACAGCAGTTCTGCTGACAATGGCTATTGCGCACACGTGGAAAAAATGGAAACCCTCAGCGGTTGGAAAGGAAGCAATATGAGTGACAAACAAGTAACGACGATTCTGTTTGATTTAGACGGAACGCTTATTAATACGAATGAATTAATTATCGCGTCCTTTTTGCATACACTGGAGCATTATTATCCGAGCAAGTATAAACGAGAAGATGTCCTTGCATTTATCGGGCCGTCTCTTTTTGAAACGTTCTCTTCGATGGACCCTGATAAATGCGAGGATATGATCGCTATGTACAGAGCGTACAATCATGACATGCATGATTCACTCGTGACTGAATATGAAACGGTATATGAGACCCTGGATGCATTAAAAAAAGCCGGCTTTACATTAGGAATTGTGACAACAAAATTAAGAGATACTGTCAATATGGGCCTCAAGCTCACGGGAATCGGCGAATTCTTTGAAACAGTTGTCACCCTTGATGATGTGACAAATGCAAAGCCTGATCCCGAGCCTGTGCTGTTAGCGCTGAAACAGTTAGGAAGCAAGCCCGAGGAAGCCATTATGGTCGGAGATAATTACCACGATGTGCTGGCAGGCAAAAACGCCGGTACAAAAACGGCAGGAGTCGCATGGACGATTAAAGGGCCGGAAATGCTGGCGAAGCATGAGCCTGATTTTATGCTTGAGAAAATGAGTGATCTATTACAAATCGTTGGAGTGAAGTAATCTGTGAGAAAAACAGATCGTCATCCGGTCTCGGGGGCCAACTCACTGTGGCATGTCTATCAAACGGTACCTTTTTTAAAGGTCGTCAAAAATTTCATTGTCATTCAAATTGCGAGATATACGCCGTTTATAGGGATGAAAAACTGGCTGTACCGTACATTTCTGCGGATGAAGGTTGGAAATCAGACATCCTTTGCCCTCATGGTGATGCCAGATATCATGTTTCCGGAAAAGATCTCAGTCGGAACAAATACAATCATCGGGTACAATACGACCATTCTGGCCCATGAGTATTTGATTCACGAATACCGGATCGGCACAGTTCTGATCGGAGACGAAGTGATGATTGGTGCCAACACGACCATTCTGCCCGGGGTGAAAATAGGAGATGGCGCAGTTGTGTCCGCCGGAACACTTGTCCATAAAGACGTGCCTGCCGGCGCATTTGTCGGCGGAAATCCGATGAGGATCATCTATACGAAGGAAGAAATGCAAGAAAGATTGAAAAAGTCCGCTGAATAACATCAGCGGACTTTTTTGGTTAAAATTGAGTGTTGTTGTTTTCGTAAATATGCTGAACACCAATCCATTTTTGACCGACATTAGAGTAGCGTGTATTTGTCATTCTGACCGTGCTTGTTTTGCTGTCCGTCCGGAATATCGCTTCCTTCATGTTTGTGATGGTGCACTTATCGATGATCACATCAACGTGGAAGGTTGAACCGCCAAGCTGTCTTATGAACTTTCCGCCATTGTCCGCCGTGAAGTTTTTCACTGTGAATGTACTGGCTTTATTGATTTGGAATATCTTATCTGACGCTTTTTGAGCAGAACCGCCGTCGATCGTCACTTTTCCTTCCTTCTTCACCGTTAACGCATCCTCACCAACATCTTCCCATTTCACATTCTGAATGTTAACGTTTCCATAAGTGTGTACTCCATCAGCGGCAGGGGCGCCAAGCACCACATTTTTCAGGGTTGCACCATCCTCCACACGAAAAACAGGGTCTTGGTTTTCTGACTGGCTTCCGTCGCCTAATTCTTTCCCTGCCACAAACCGCTGTCCTTTCCCGTCATATGTTGTATTTTTTGGTACGATAATTGTTTCGTGCACCACTTTGTCTGCTGCAAAAGCGGTTGATGACTGAAACTGGCTGAACCCCATAACCAAACCGAACATAAATAGGATAGACACGAATTTTTTCAATGATAGATCCTCCCCGGATATCTTTCATTTTTTGCAAGAGAAGCGTCAGCGACTTGCACCGGCTTCTCTCACATAGATCGGGGCAAGGCTGAATCTGCTTTAATCATAAAAACAGACAGCCTGAAAGTAAAGATAATTCTGGATGATAAATGGAAAATGAATCGATCTTACCGATTGAAACAAAAAGCATGAATATTGTCGTATTTGCTCAGGATAGAGCATAGTGCGGCTTTCAGGCGTTTACTTTTGAATAACCACGGCCTGGCTGCCCATTTGTTTCCACGCTTTTTCAAAGCTTGTTCTATCGGTTTTTCTGTTTTTATAGCCATACGGATCATTGAGATACACATATTTATCATCATATCCCGTAACGGCGACGCTGTGTTCGCTGTACGTAATCTCTATCGTTCCGTTTGGTGTTTTCCATGTCTGCATGTTGTCAACTGGCGTAAAGTTGGCTGTCGTAATAACCCAAACTGGATTGCCTTTTTCAAGCTGTTCATAAACAGCAGAAATGCTTTTTCCAGTCAGATCAGACACTTTGTCTCCCGCATAGGTTTTCGCCAGCTGATAGATCGGTCGATGGTAGACACCGAGACCAGGGCCATTCACCATATCCCCGACAAATCCGTCATTCGGATCACCCTTTAATCCGCTGCTGTATGTCAAAGGCACTGTGGCAACCTGATTTGCCAGGGTGTTTTTTGTCACGTCGTATCCTGCGTAATTCAGCACCATCGCAAGGCTTGTTACTTCACAGCCGTTATAGAGCCGGGGTGCGTCCATTTGATTGTAAAGGATGACATCCAGCGGTTTTGCGCTTCCCTTCAGCTCCTTTTTGCTATTCGCACCTGTATCTGTATCGCTATCAGAAACCACTTTTTTAAGGCTGTTCAAAAAAGGAATATCTATATCTTTTGCATCTATTTTAAGTCCGAAAAAAATAACGCCTGAAAGAATCATCAGGACACATAGAGTTCGCAGTGTTTTCATCTTTATCTCCTTGTTCTCTATTTGATTTGTATTATAGCATGCCAAACATAAAGAATTTGAGATATTACGTACCTTTAATACATTATTCATGATTTTTTCATAATGAGGAGAAGGATATTTGAACTAAAAATATCCTTACTGAAGTTAAGCGTTGATTTTCATTCTTTCATCTGCTAACATATTATCATATTAGCGAACTAAAGGATTCGGAATTTTCCTTCATAAGATAACAGCGGAGGTGCTCGGGTTGATGTTTATGTTTGAAAAACCGCACGGCATGAGAGATACACTGCCCGGTTTATACGAAACGAAAAAAAAGGTGAGACGATCGTTAACCGATTTGATTGATAAATGGGGATATCAATTTATGGAAACGCCGACACTGGAGTTTTACGATACGGTTGGCGTCCAGTCAGCAATTGAAGAGCAGCAGCTGTTTAAGCTACTTGATCAGGACGGCAAGACATTGGTGCTTCGCCCGGATATGACGGGGCCGATTGCAAGGGTGGCGGCATCGAAGCTTCTGAAACACGGTCATCCGCTAAGAGTCGGCTATGCGGCAAATGTATTCAGGGCTCAGGAGCGTGAAGGCGGACGTCCGGCTGAGTTCGAGCAGGTCGGAGTGGAGTTAATCGGTGACGGCACGACGAGCGCGGATGCGGAGGTCATTGCTTTAGTCGTCGGGGCATTGAAAAACGCTGGGCTGGCATCCTTTAAAATTGCCATCGGCCATGCCGGCATTGCGGATGCTTTGTTTGTTGAGGTGCTCGGAAACGTTGAACGAGCTGATGTGCTGCGGAGGTTCTTATATGAAAAGAACTACGTCGGCTACAGAGAGCATGTCAAGTCTCTCCCGCTTTCCTCCATTGATAAAAGCAGACTGCTTGAGCTCCTCGAATTGCGGGGCGGCATAGAAGTATGCGGACGTGCTGAGGAAATCGTCGATTCTGCACAAGGAAAAAGCGTGGTTGATGAGCTGAAGGCGCTGTGGGACATTCTTGAGGATTACGGATGTACGGAAAATGTCCGCCTGGATCTGAATATGGTCAGCCACATGAGCTATTACACAGGGATTTTATTTGAAGTGTACGCCGAGAATGTCGGTTTTGTCATTGGAAGCGGCGGCCGTTACAACAAGCTGCTGGGCCATTTTGATTCACCTGCACCGGCAACAGGCTTCGGGCTTCGGATCGACCGGCTGATTGAAGCCCTTCATATGAAAGAAGAACCATGTGATATAGACGCTGTTATTTTCAGCAAAGAGCAGCGGGCGCAAGCTATCGCTTATGCGAATGAAGAACGCATGAAAGGGAACAAAGTAGTTCTTCAAGATTTATCGGGAATAGAAAATATCGACCAGATGACAAAATCTTTTGCAAACGTCACTTATTTTATCGGTGCCAGAAAGGAAGAGCAAAATGGGTAAGTTACTCACAATGGCGATGCCAAAGGGCCGGATATTTGAAGAAGCGGCAGGGCTGCTGAGGCAGGCAGGCTACAGGCTCCCTGAGGAGTTTGAAGATTCGAGAAAACTGATCATCGATGTGCCGGAGGAAAATCTTCGTTTCATATTAGCGAAGCCGATGGACGTAACCACGTATGTGGAGCATGGCGTGGCAGACGTCGGAATTGCGGGCAAGGATGTCATGCTGGAGGAGGAACGCGACGTGTATGAGGTACTGGATTTAAAAATCAGCAAATGCCACTTAGCTGTCGCCGGACTTCCGAATACAGACTGGAGCGGCGTAGCGCCAAGAATCGCGACAAAGTATCCGAATGTGGCTTCCAGTTATTTCAGAGAGCAGGGAGAACAAGTCGAGATCATTAAGCTCAACGGTTCAATTGAACTGGCTCCGCTCATTGGGCTTGCAGATCGGATAGTGGACATTGTTTCCACAGGACAGACGCTGAAAGAAAATGGGCTTGTTGAAACGGAGCACATTTGTGACATTACCTCTCGCTTTATTGTCAACCCGGTAAGCTATCGCATGAAAGACGATGTGATTGACGAAATGGCATCCCGCCTATCTCTCGTTGTGGAAGGAGAGACGGCAAAATGAAGATCAAAACCATCAGCGGAACGGAACGGCTTTCTCTCAAGCGTTCCAGCGATGCCGGAACGGAAGAACAAAGAAAGACGGTCCGGTCCATTATTGAAGATGTTAAAGCAAACGGTGATCAGGCGGTTCGCAGCTACACGGCGAAATTTGACGGCATCGAAATAGACAGCCCGCTGGTCACAAAAGAAGAATTTGAGGAGGCATACACCTCACTGGATTCACGTCTTCTTCAGGTGATTAGGCAGGCAATCGAAAATATTAGGGAATATCACGAAAGACAGCTGCAATCCTCCTGGTTTTATCACAGAAAGGATGGCACAATGCTGGGGCAGAAAGTGACGGCGCTGGATTCCGCGGGTGTATATGTGCCGGGGGGAACGGCCGCATATCCTTCATCTGTTTTGATGAATGTGATTCCGGCGCTTGTAGCGGGCGTTGAAAGAATCGTTCTCGTCACGCCTCCGGGAAAAGACGGTCTGCTGTCTCCTGGAGTTTTGGTTGCTGCTTCCGAGCTGGGCATAAAAGACATTTACAAAATGGGCGGCGCTCAGGCGATTGCGGCGTTAGCATACGGAACAGAAACCATTGAGCCGGTGGATAAAATCACGGGTCCGGGCAACATTTATGTCGCGCTTGCCAAACGAGAAGTGTTCGGCGATGTCGATATCGATATGATTGCCGGACCTAGTGAAATCGTCGTGCTGGCTGATGAAACAGCGATTCCGAGCGAAATTGCAGCCGATCTGCTGTCACAGGCGGAACACGATAAGCTCAGCTCATGTGTGTTTGTCACAGATTCCATGGCGCTGGCCGAGGCGGTTTCAGCCGAGGTGAGTAAGCAGCTGAAAACCTTGCCGCGAAGAGAAATAGCGGAAACTTCAGTGAGAGATTACGGTTGTATATATGTGGCGGAAACAATGGTGGAAGCGATTAATACTGTCAATACACTCGCGCCAGAGCATTTAGAAATCATAACACAGTCTCCGGAAGCTTTGCTTGGCAGTATCAAACATGCGGGTGCAATTTTCTTAGGCAGATACAGCCCTGAGCCTGTCGGTGATTATTTTGCCGGACCGAACCATGTGCTTCCGACAAACGGAACAGCCAGATTTTCAAGTCCATTAAACGTAACTGATTTTCAAAAGAAATCGAGCATTATTTCTTACAGTCAATCAGCCTTTGAAGAACATGCCGAAAGCATCGCGGCTTTTGCCAGACTGGAAGGGTTAGAAGCCCATGCCAGATCAATTGAAGCGAGAGAACGGAGGATTTCTAAATGAGAAAAGCGGAACGCGTCAGGAAAACAAACGAAACAGATATTGAACTGGCATTTACAATAGACGGCGGGGGACAAGCGGATATCAAAACAGATGTGCCGTTTATGACACATATGTTGGATTTATTCACGAAACACGGCCAATTCGATCTTTCCATTAACGCAAAAGGCGATGTTGATATAGATGATCACCACACGACTGAAGATATCGGCATCTGCTTAGGGCAGGCGCTGCTCAAAGCGTTGGGCAATAAAAAAGGAATCAAACGCTACGGATCGGCGTTTGTGCCGATGGATGAGGCACTTGCTCAAGTTGTGATTGATTTAAGCAACCGGCCGCACTTAGAAATGCGCGCTGATTTCCCGGCTGCTAAAGTCGGAACTTTCGATACGGAGCTTGTACATGAATTTTTGTGGAAGCTGGCGCTCGAAGCTCGAATGAACCTGCACGTCATCGTTCATTATGGCACAAACACCCACCACATGATTGAAGCCGTTTTTAAAGCACTGGGACGTGCGCTTGATGAAGCGACAACGATCGATCCGCGAGTTAAAGGAATACCGTCAACGAAAGGGATGCTGTAAATGATCGGCGTGATAGATTACGGAATGGGGAATTTATACAGTGTCTCAAAGGCGCTTGAACGTGTCGGCGTGCCGTATTTTGTTTCTGAAAAGCCGGAGGAGCTGAAAGAAGCTGATGCCTTCATTTTGCCGGGAGTCGGTTCATTTGGAGACGCGATGGACAATTTGCGCTACACGAAGCTTGATCAATTGATTCACGATATGGTCTCAGAGGGAAGACTGCTTCTAGGGATCTGCCTAGGCATGCAGCTTTTATTTGAAGAAAGCGAAGAAAACGGCACCGCTTCAGGACTCGGGCTGTTAAAAGGAAAAGCAGTCAGGCTGAAAGCAGAAGATGAAAAAGGAAACAAGCTGAAGGTTCCGCATATGGGCTGGAATCGTCTTTCTTTTCATAATGAATCTCCGCTGCTGACTAAAACAGAACAAGGCTACGCTTACTTCGTTCATTCCTATTACATTGACGGGATGGAGGAGAACGCGCTTCTGGCAAGCGCCGATTATGGTGTGCGAGTGCCTGCTGTAGTCGGAAAAAGAAACGTCTTCGGCGCCCAATTTCATCCGGAAAAAAGCAGCACGGTCGGAATGTCTATTTTAACTCAATTTACGAAAATGGCAGCAGAACAGAAGGTGAAAAAATGAGTGCTTTTACATTATATCCGGCAATTGATATGAGAAACGGCAAATGTGTCCGCCTTGTTCAAGGGGATTACAATAAGGAAACGATATATGGCGATTCACCGTACGACATGGCTGAGTTATTTGCGAAAGAGGGTGCCGAATGGATCCATCTCGTTGATCTCGACGGGGCCAAAGAAGGGAAAAGAGTGAATGACCGCCATGTGATTGAGATTACGCAAAAGCTGAACCTGAAAGTCGAAATCGGCGGCGGGATCCGTTCCGAAAATGACGTCTATGAATATTTATCAGCAGGAGTCGATCGGGTGATCCTGGGAAGCTCAGCAGTTTCTAACCCTCCGTTTGTCAAAAAAATGCTGAAACAATATGGCGAGAAAATTGCAATCGGACTGGATGCGAGAAACGGTTTTGTTTCAACAGAGGGATGGCTGGAAACATCAACCCTTAAGGCAACTGAACTGGGCAAAGAGCTAGCCAATGAAGGTGCGGAAGTCTTTATTTTTACTGACATCGCGACAGACGGAATGCTGTCAGGCCCCAATGTTAAAAGCACGGTCGAGCTTGCTAAGGAAACGGGGAAATCGGTGATCGCTTCCGGCGGAGTCAGCTCCGTCGCGGATCTCGAAGCTCTCGCCCGCTATGAGGCGGACGGCGTCTCTGGAGCGATCATCGGAAAAGCGCTGTATACCAATCAGTTTACGCTGTGTGAGGCGCTTGAAAGGGTGAAGCGCAAATGATCACAAAACGGATTATTCCATGCCTTGATGTCAAAGAAGGACGCGTTGTCAAAGGAATTCAATTTCTCGAATTGAAGGATGCAGGTGACCCAGTTGAACTCGCTGAAGTGTACGACCGGGAAGGTGCGGATGAACTTGTTTTCCTTGATATCTCCGCCTCGCACGAAGGACGAAAGACGATGGTTGACGTTGTGGAGCAGGTTGCCGCGAAGCTTGCCATTCCGTTTACAGTCGGCGGCGGCATCAATCAGCTCAGTGATATGAAAACGATACTGCGTGCCGGAGCGGACAAAGTGTCGGTGAACACGGCAGCTGTTCTCCGCCCTGAGCTGATTGCAGAAGGAGCCGAGTTTTTCGGTTCTCAATGCATCGTTCTTGCCATTGATGCCAAGTATGACAAAGAATCTGACACATATAAGGTCTACACGCACGGCGGCAGAAAGAAAACAGATTGGGAGGTCACCGCGTGGGCAAAAGAGGGCGTCAAACGCGGGGCAGGAGAAATATTGCTGACAAGCATGGACTCCGACGGTGAGAAAAAAGGCTTCGACCACACGCTGACAAAGCTTGTTTCCGAAGCTGTCCCCGTCCCTGTTATCGCTTCGGGAGGCGCGGGAAACGCACAGCATATGCTTGAGGCTTTTACAAAAGGAGAAGCCGATGCCGCGCTGGCCGCCTCAATTTTTCATTATAAAGAAACATCGATTAAAGAAGTGAAATCATACTTGAAAGAGTACGGGGTGAATGTGAGATGAAACAGGCAGATGAACTGCGTTTTAACGAGGACGGATTAATTCCTGCCATCGTGCAGGATGCGGCAAGCAAAGAAGTGCTGACCCTTGCGTATATGAACAAGGAATCGTACGAAAAAACGCTGGAAACGAAGGAAACATGGTTTTACAGCCGCTCACGCCAAGCGTTATGGCATAAAGGAGAAACCTCAGGGAACACGCAAGCCGTCAAAGGTATCCGGTATGACTGCGATCAAGACGCGCTGCTCGTACTCGTAGAACCGTCAGGCCCGGCATGCCACACTGGCAGCTACAGCTGTTTTACAAAGGAACAAACAGAAGAACAGGCCGCGGACCGATTCGGCATCATGAACGAACTGGAGCGGGTGATCGCGGAACGCCAAGCGGAAATGCCTGAAGGAGCTTACACCACGTACCTCTTCCGTGAAGGCGTCGATAAGATTTTGAAAAAAGTCGGAGAAGAAGCATCCGAAGTCATCATCGCTGCGAAAAACCGGGATCATGAGGAACTCAAATGGGAAGCGGCAGACCTGCTGTATCACCTGCTTGTCCTGCTCAGAGAACAATCCCTGCCGCTGGATGATGTGCTTGACGTATTGAAAAAACGCCATTCTGAGAAAGAAGAGTAAAGAGCCGTATGATACGGCTCTTTTTGTTTTGTGAAAAAGGTAATAGGTATTTAGATTTATATTAGGTGTTATATATGATTAGTTAATAAAAGGAGATCAAAACCGAGTCTCATTTCCTATTTATCCAAATTCCGCCATGATGTAACATGAAAAAGGATGAAATATTCATCTCTTAACCAGGTCAATAGAATTATTTTTGATATAAAATAGAATACTATTCTCACAAAACCCGTGGAGGTTCGTAATGAAAAAGATCATCTTTATTTGCTTCAGCTTATTACTTGCCCTGACAGGAGGATGCAGTATGAATGACAATGATAAAAACACCACAAATGACAATAAAACAGAAGCGGTAAAACCAAAAGACATGGATCCCAAGGATCTGCCTCAAGTACCTGCGTTTCAGGACGAGAAAACGAGAGAGTACATGGTGTCAACAAAAGAAGAGGAACCAGGATATTATTTGCTGGAATCTAAGCTGAAAGGGTTTAGGATGTTGTTTCCGGAGGATGGGAAGTATCTATCAAGAAGATCATCGTTAACCGGGAAAAACAAAGAAAGTATTGGATTTAATAGTTATGATAAAGACACCAATGTAATGTTTGATGGCCATGTAACATATTACAAAGAAGAAAGTTTTGTGAATGAACCTAAGACAATGCTAGATATTGTTAGTGGAAAAAATGATTATAAAGGCGAATACAAAAAAAGCAGCAAAAATAAAACGGATATTTACACTGCCAAGAAAAAAGACATCTTTGACGATATTGATAGAAAATATAATTATTCATACAGTTATTTTGGATATGTTAAGTCTACAGAAGAAGATAACTTAGGAGTAGAATACGCCTTTACTCTTGGATGCAAAAATGAAAATCAACCATGCTCCTTAGATGAAGAAAAGGCTAAAAATAAAGTTGAGAAATTAATTAATTCTATCACCTTTTTAATAGATAAAAAGGAGAAATAAGATGGGAAATAAAAATGTATTTGAGAATGAGAACGTAAAGTTAAGGCTAATTGATTTAGAATATGACTATAAACAAAAGTTTGCCTCAACTATTGATAGTGAAGTTAAGAAAGCTAAGAAGGATTTCGAAGCAGATATACGCAGAATTTATAAAGAGGAAACCCACCACGATCTTCCTGAGAATATGAAAATTGAAATTTACACCTCCAATGAACTTGTAAATCAGAATACAAGTATACAAAGTTCGACCAGAGAATCAGGTTACGATGGAACGGCAATCCATATAATAGATGAGAAAAAACATATTGATCAGCTTCAGATTATTTCAGAAGGTAGTGCCGATAATAAGGATTGGTCATATAACTTTTTTGGTCTTTTTTTAGGAATTGATCATAGTCAGTATGAGGCTACAAAGGAGTTTACTAACAAAGCAAAGAAAGCAGCAGGTAACTCTGAGGATTTAAAAACATTCGCCTTAGGACATTCACTTGCAAATAATAACCAAGTTATGGTGCAATTGATTGATGGAGAATATGATGAAGTTTATGGGGTAAATGGAGCTCAAGTCAATATTGATCAATTACTTGAAACTGATGAAAGTTTATATAGATATGTTATTAGGAAATTTAGTTATAAATATGAAGATATAGATTCCATCCCGCCAGAAAAGTTAAAAAAAGAAATCCAAAAATATTATGAAGACAAAGGCGTAACAGCAAACATCACTCAGCGCATCTCAAAAGATGACCCGCTGTATGGAGTCAGCGGCAAGGCCGATTTCATTACATTCGGTGATGTGAAGATGGCAGATACA
This sequence comes from Bacillus sp. FSL W8-1202, assembly GCF_038006165.1. NCBI lineage: Bacteria > Bacillati > Bacillota > Bacilli > Caryophanales > Bacillaceae > Bacillus > Bacillus sp. FSL W8-1202. The sequence continues at coordinate 446,144 of NZ_JBBOUR010000001.1, read as the reverse complement.
AATACAAGTGTAAAAGGCATCCGAAACATTATGGATGGGGTTCCTGATGAAGATGTGAGGTCAATTCAAAAATTCCTTCAAAAATATAAGGATGACTATGAAAAAGACGGCTTGAACGGTTTTATAAAGGCAGCCAGCGGGATAGACATAGACCTGATTGAAAAAGTGAAAAACACAGACGGCGCTTTAAAGAAAGTAAGTGTCCTATATGAGCATTTTGATGATGTTAAGCAAATGTATGGCCGAATAAAAGAGGAACTGCCGTCGTTTTTAGGTTTTCTTCATACCTTGTTGAGAAACAGCGGACCGGTCGTAAATCAGTTAGCTGAAAACGGTTATATTGATGAAACGCAAAAGAAAGTCATCAAAAAAGAATTAACGAATATTAATGCGAGTATGCGAGGCATAGAATCACGGTACGAACATTTCATTGACCATTTAAAGCATGGCCAATTTATGCAAGCTTTAAAAGACGTTGGTGAAATAGTGGACTATGTAAAATCAATTCTGTCCTCATTGAAAACACTCGACACAGAAACAAAAGACGCACTAAAACTCATCGTCGACGGCCACAGCATCGTTCAAATGCTCAACGCTTTGTCGAAGGAAAAAGGCTTCAGCTATAAAGGCTCCGATATTTACTTTACAGGCAAGAGCGGCTCGGGAGAAACGATTCAAGTCAATCTCTCATCCGCTGTCAGAATCTATCAAAACGGTATGAAAATCGTTGAAGATATGGAAGATGCGATTTCTAAGTACCAGAAGGTTTACAGTCAGGAAATCGATGAAGATTTCATAGACAAAAAGCAGGCGATCACCACGGCGATTCATCATATGGAAGAAAACCCTTCGCATTATGCCTTCGATCTTCAATTCCGGCTTGCAGCTGGTTTCAGCCACACATTCGATAAATTGGAGAAAATCTCAGTTCATGAATCATTCCACACAGGTGCGCTTCCTGCTAATGATGGAATTGTTGCTGAATTAAAAAAACAGACAACAGAAAAAAGAGATTTTATCAAAAATATCCGCGAGAGTATTGAAAAGCTGTTTGAAAAAGAAGAAATGATTTCTCAGTTATTTGATTTTCAGCCTTAGGAGGAATATGAAGAGTGACTTCCTTATTTTCAGAAAGTGAAACAGAAATTGTATCAACGACCTATATGTTTCTGACCCAAGATGAAATGAAGGGGAAAGCGGGCACCCTCAATCAACCGATCAACGACTTTCTCAGCCTGACAAAGAAATTTGAGTCTTCATTAAAAGAGGAAATCAAAGGGCAAAAAGGGTTGATTGTAAAAAAAATAAAAAAAGAGCTTGAGTCTAATAGCGAAAAACGAAAAGCTGCCCTTGAGATGATAAAAGAAGAACATACCGCAAAAGTTGATCGGTACAAAATGATAATAGAAGACCTGCGGCAGCAGGATGTAACATTGACTTACAGAAAAAAGAAGCCAGTGCTCTAACATAAAAAATCTCCTATTCAAACAATGAGTGGGAGATCTTTTATTTTCATCACGGCAAAAATATACTGAAAAAGTCTTTCTCCATTGATATGATTGAGAAAGAGTAAAAATCATCCTTTTGCTATGACATTTCACCTTTCTGAACGCTGAAACAGGAGGAAAATATATGCCAAACCAGAAACAAAAATCTAAAAGTAAATTGAAACCCTTTTATGCCTTAGTAAGACGTACCAATCCTTCTTATGGAAAGCTCGCCTTTGCGCTTGCCCTCAGTGTTGTAACCACACTGGTCAGCCTGCTCATTCCATTATTAACGAAGCAGCTTGTCGATGGTTTTTCTATGTCAAATCTGTCAGGCACGCAAATCGGTTTGATCGCGCTGGTGTTTTTCGTTCAGGCGGGTTTAAGCGCTTATGCCACCTATGCGCTTAACTATAATGGACAAAAAATCATTTCCGGACTGCGGGAGTTATTATGGAAGAAATTAATTAAGCTTCCTGTCTCTTATTTCGATACAAATGCTTCCGGAGAAACAGTCAGCCGTGTAACGAATGATACGATGGTGGTCAAAGAACTGATTACAACCCACATCAGCGGGTTTATTACAGGCATCATTTCTGTCATTGGATCATTGACAATCTTGTTTATTATGAACTGGAAGCTGACGCTGCTTGTGTTAGTGGTCGTTCCGCTGGCTGCTCTTATTTTGGTGCCGATTGGACGGAAAATGTTCTCCATTTCACGGGAAACGCAAGATGAAACGGCTCGTTTTACAGGCCTGCTGAATCAAATTCTCCCGGAAATCAGACTCGTCAAGGCTTCAAATGCGGAGGATGTCGAATATGGTCGCGGGAAGATGGGGATTTCCTCATTATTTAAGCTTGGCGTTCGTGAAGCTAAGGTTCAATCGCTTGTCGGCCCGCTTATTTCACTCGTGTTAATGGCAGCGCTTGTCGCAGTGATCGGATATGGCGGCATGCAGGTCTCATCAGGCGAGCTCACAGCCGGAGCGCTCGTGGCTTTTATTTTATATTTATTTCAAATTATTATGCCGATGGGCCAGATTACAACGTTTTTCACACAGCTGCAAAAATCAATCGGTGCAACAGAACGAATGATTGAGATTTTGGCAGAGGAAGAGGAAGATACAGTGACAGGAAAACAAATTGAAAATGCGCATCTGCCTATCCAGCTTGATCGCGTGTCTTTTGGATATAAGCCTGATCAGCTGATCTTAAAAGAGGTCAGCGCTGTCATTGAAGCAGGTAAAGTCACAGCGATTGTCGGTCCGAGCGGCGGGGGGAAAACGACGCTGTTTAAGCTGCTTGAACGTTTTTATTCTCCGACTGCAGGGTCCATTCGGCTGGGGGACGAGCCGATTGATACTTATTCGCTTGAATCGTGGCGGGAGCACATCGGGTATGTATCACAGGAAAGCCCGTTAATGTCCGGGACAATCAGAGAAAATATTTGCTACGGGTTAGAACGAGATGTGACGGATGCTGAGATCGAAAAAGCCGCGGAGATGGCATATGCGCACAATTTTATAAAGGAGCTGCCGAATCAGTTTGATACAGAAGTGGGCGAACGCGGCATTATGCTGTCAGGCGGACAAAGGCAAAGAATCGCGATTGCGAGAGCGCTTCTCCGTAACCCAAGCATTCTTATGCTCGATGAAGCGACCTCAAGTCTCGACAGCCAATCTGAAAAGTCAGTTCAGCAGGCGCTGGAGGTGCTGATGGAGGGCCGCACAACAATTGTTATCGCTCACCGCCTATCTACCGTTGTAGATGCGGACCAGCTTTTGTTTGTTGAAAAAGGCGAAATTACCGGTCGTGGAACACACCATGAGTTAATGGCTTCCCATGATCTTTATCGGGATTTTGCTGAACAGCAGCTGAAAATGAATGCGGACTTAGAAAACAAAGCCGGGTAAATTTTGGTCGAATCAGCCAATAAAAAAGAGGAGGGATTTTCCCAATCCTTCCTTTTGAACTATTGAGGGGCTTACGATTTATGGTATACTACTGACGGTAATATTGTATAAAACGGAGGGTAGTTGTGGGAAAACACACTTCTGAACATAAAAATCACGCACAAATTGTCCAGCTGCTTCAAGATGGACAATATTTTTTTCATAAAGGCTTGAAAGCGTATAAAGAGCGCAATCTAAAACGGGCAAGCAAACTGATTCAGCGCGCGGTTCATTTGGAGCCGGAGGATTCAGAGATGCTTTCACAGCTTGCGGTCATTTATTCGGAAATGGGCCAATATCAAGAGTCGAACGATCTTCTTGACTATATCATGGCAAATCTGGAGGCCGAAATGCCGGAGTGCCATTACTTTAAAGCGAATAACTTTGCCCATCTGGGGCTCTTCCAGGAAGCTTATAAAGAAGCGGCCGCTTATTCTGATGCGGACCCGGATGGTGAATTCGCCGAAGAAAACGATAGTCTGCTTGATTTGCTCGATTTAGGAGACGACGGCATTGAGGATTCGTTGTATGATCAGGATGAACTGCTGGTGAAACAGGATCGGGCAAAGTCATTGCTGGAAAGCGGCCAGCTTGCTGAAGCGGTTGCGGCGCTTGAGGAAATCACAGCTGAATATCCGGAGCTTTGGTCAGCATACAACAATCTCGCGCTTGCCTATTTCTATTCAGGAAACGTTGTAAAAGCGAAGCAAACCGCTTATGAAGTGCTTTCTCATAATGAAGGAAATCTTCACGCCTTATGCAATCTTCTCGTTTTCTACTATTATGAAAGAGAAGACGTAAAAGTGGCGGAATTGAGTGATCAGCTCTCCAATGTCTATCCGATGCTATTGGAGCAGCGTTATAAATTGGGTGCTACTTTGGCGCTTGTCGGCCGCTACGAGATCGGATATAAATGGCTCAAATCATTATATAAAACCGGCTTTGAAGGTGACGACACCTTCTTTTACTGGCTTTCCTGCTCTGCTTATTTTACGGGACATACCGACTTTGCCGAGACGATCTGGAGAAAAGTCGAGTCGCAATATCCCGGCGAAGACCGCCCGGCGCCTTGGATTGAGCGGAGGGAAGCTCTTCCTTCATCTGTGGAGCAGCGTCTCGCAGCCTATTATATCAGCAGCACAAAGGGAGAAACAGAGCATCTTGAAGCGGTGATACGCTCAAAGAGAATTACCGCTCCTTTTGAAAATCATTTTGTAAAGCTGCTTCTGAATGGAGATTCTGCTGCTGCTGACGTTTCAGAGGATGCACTTTTCGCTTATCAAACGGTCAAACTATTAGAGCAAGCTGAAAAAGAAGAGATGAAAACAGAAGTCATGAGCTGCTGGGTTTTCCATGTCATCCAGCAAATTCGTGCAGCTGCTCCGTTGAAGAATGAGAAAGGCTGGGCAGCAGCCATCTGTTATATTTGGAAAGAAGCCCATGGCAAGCAAGACACGAAAAAAGACACAGCGTCCCGATTCGGCATCTCTCCGGCAACTTTGACGAAATATATGAAATATATTGATGATATTCTAGAATAGTAAATTTTAAAGAGTCGATTTATTTAATCGACTCTTTTTTTGTTTGATAGATTATATTAAGAAAATAATATCGACAGTTTTTTTACACGCTTAAGAAAAATGACAAATGATGTGTGACTTGACATCTGTTTGAAACATAAATGTAATAAAATTTATCGCTAATTTGTCGAAACTTGATGGTATAATGATTCTCGTACATAAGGAATTAGTGTTTTTTACATATGATGTGAAATAAACGCTATACAACCAGAATAAGAGATGCACAGAATAATTAACCATAAACAACCATCATTCCTCGTAGAGTATGAGGAACGAAACTTGATGTTCAAAATACGATTCCAAATGAGGACAGGTTCACAGTAAAAGGGAGGATATAAAAAGTGAGAAAGAGTTTAATTACACTTGGTTTGGCTTCCGTCATCGGGACAAGCAGTTTTTTGATCCCATTTACAAGTAAAACTGCATCGGCGGAAACATTAGATGAAAAGAAGCAAAAAATCGAAAGCAAGCAATCTGAGGTTGCTTCCAGCATTGAAGCGAAGGAAAAAGAATTAACTGAGCTTCAGGAAAATCAATCAAAGATTGAAAAAGAACTGAAAGACATTAACGCTAAGGCGCTTGATACAAGCAACAAGATCGAAGATAAAAAAGAAGAAAATGATAAAACAAAAGAAGAAATCAAAAAACTGAAAAAAGAGATTAAAGAAACAGAAGCACGTATTGAAAAACGCAATGAAATCCTGAAAAAACGCGTTCGTTCTTTACAGGAAAGCGGCGGATCTCAAGGATACATAGATGTTCTTTTAGGATCAACAAGCTTTGGTGACTTTATCTCTCGTGCGACTGCGGTTTCATCTATTGTGGACGCAGACAAAGATTTAATCAAACAGCAAGAGCAGGATAAAGCGAAGCTCGAAGATTCTGAAGCGGATTTGAATGACAAGCTGAAAGAAGTTCAAGCTGCATTGGCTAAACTAGAAACAATGCAAAAAGACCTTGATAAACAGCTTAATGAAAAAGACAAGCTTTTCGACGAAGCAAAAGCAAGCCAGAAGAAAACGGCTAAAGCGATTTCTGAATTAAAATCAGAGGCGTCTGAACTTGCAAATCAAAAAGCAAATACTGAAGCGGAACAAGCACGCATCAAAAAAGAACAAGAAGCAGCGGCTGCTTTGATCAAAAAGCAGGAAGAAGCACAAAAAGCATCTGATGAAACACAAACAGATGACAGCCAAACGGCTACAACTGAATCAGCAAAAGCAAGCTCATCTGATGATTCTTCAGATAATTCTTCTAACGGTTCATCAAACAGTTCGTCTAATGGCTCATCTTCTAAGAAGAGCAGCGGCTCAAACAGCAATTCAGGCGGCACTGTTATCAGCAACTCCGGCGGAATTGAAGGCGCGATCAGCGTTGGTTCAAGCATTGTAGGACAATCTCCGTACAAGTTTGGCGGCGGACGCAGCCAATCTGATATCAACAACCGTATTTTTGACTGCTCATCATTCGTACGCTGGGCATACGCTTCTGCAGGTGTTAACCTTGGACCTGTAGGCGGAACAACTACTGATACGTTAGTTGGCAGAGGACAAGCTGTCAGCGCGTCTGAAATGAAACGCGGAGACCTTGTGTTCTTTGACACTTACAAAACAAATGGACACGTAGGAATCTACTTAGGAAACGGTACTTTCCTAAACGACAATACATCTCATGGCGTATCTGTTGACTCTATGAGCAATCCTTACTGGAAAAAAGCATTTAAAGGCGTTGTAAGACGTGTTGTTCAATAATAAATATGACAAGGGCCTTCTATAAACAGAAGGCTCTTTCTTTATTAACATATACCCTTTTCGAATACATTTAATCGTGTTGAGCAAAAAAATAGCGTATCACCATGAGATTTTATAGGATATGGGTAAGGAATACGTTTGATGGGGATTCTTATCTTATAAGAAAGAGCCCCAACTTGAAAAGATGGTTTAAGGAGTGAATGGTGTGTCAGAAGAAAAAATTTATGACGTGATTATAATCGGCGCGGGCCCTGCTGGGATGACGGCCGCTGTATACACATCTAGAGCGAATTTATCAACATTAATGATTGAAAGAGGAATTCCTGGCGGACAAATGGCCAATACGGAAGATGTAGAAAACTATCCTGGATTCGAAAGTATCCTTGGGCCTGAGCTTTCTAACAAAATGTTTGAACACGCGAAAAAATTCGGCGCTGAATACGCTTATGGCGATATTAAAGAAGTCGTTGACGGCAAAGAGTACAAAGTAGTCAAAGCTGGTTCAAAGGAATATAAAGCGCGTGCTGTCATCATTGCTGCAGGTGCGGAATATAAAAAAATCGGCGTGCCTGGCGAAAAAGAATTGGGCGGCCGCGGTGTATCTTATTGTGCAGTATGTGACGGCGCTTTCTTTAAAGGCAAAGAACTAGTCGTTGTTGGCGGCGGAGATTCCGCGGTTGAAGAAGGCGTGTATCTGACTCGTTTCGCTTCAAAAGTAACGATTGTTCACAGACGTGATAAACTCCGTGCTCAAAGTATTCTTCAAGCGAGAGCATTTGATAATGAAAAAGTTGACTTCCTATGGAACAAAACCGTGAAGGAAATTCATGAGGAAAACGGCAAAGTCGGTAACGTAACGCTTGTCGATACGGTAACCGGTGAAGAAAGTGAATTCAAAACAGACGGCGTATTCATTTACATCGGCATGCTTCCTCTGTCTAAACCGTTTGAAAATCTGGGCATTACGAATGAAGAAGGCTACATCGAAACAAACGAACGCATGGAGACAAAGGTTGAAGGAATTTTCGCTGCCGGAGACATTCGCGAAAAATCACTGCGCCAAATCGTAACGGCTACAGGAGACGGAAGTATTGCGGCACAAAGCGTACAGCATTATGTCGAAGAGCTTCAAGAAACGCTGAAAACCTTAAAATAAAAAGGGCTGTCATACGAGTTTCACATTACGTTACTGGGTTTTAATTCCGCTGTAACACATGTGTAATGCTTTTCGGTTATGATTAATAAAGTAATTGACCCCCTTTTTATAATGAATACACTTTTTTGGCACGGATTCTCCAGTTATCCGTGTCCTTTTTTTGTCCATAAATAAAAGATGAATGCCAGTTACAGCAAAATCATCTGAATTAAGGAATGAATATGCTGTAAAATAGAAGAAAAGATTGTCAATGTATCTTCATTGTGGGAGGCATCTTGAAGCGGTATAATAAAGAGACGATGACAGGACGAAGGTTAGGTGACGTACTTGCAAAGAGTGACAAATTGTGTGCTTCAGACGGATGACAAAGTTCTTCTGCTTCAAAAGCCGAGACGCGGCTGGTGGGTCGCGCCGGGCGGCAAGATGGAGAGCGGAGAATCAGTCAGAGACTCCGTCATCAGAGAGTACAGAGAAGAGACTGGTATCTATATCATAAATCCTCAATTAAAAGGCGTTTTTACCTTTATTATTAAAGACGGTGACCACATTGTCTCCGAGTGGATGATGTTTACGTTTGTCGCTGATTCATATACAGGACAAAATGTATCAGAATCGGAGGAAGGGAAACTGCAGTGGCACGATGTCAATGACATTCAGAACCTGCCTATGGCCCCTGGAGACGGCCATATCCTTGATTTTATGATGAAGGGACAAGGGCTGCTGCACGGCACATTTACGTATACACCGGACTTTGAGCTGCTCAGTTATCGTTTAGACCCGCAGCACATCAAATAGAAAGATAAGTCAGGGGGGAGAAAGATGAGTGTTAGTGAATCACATGATATTCAGCTTGTCATTATAACCGGAATGTCGGGAGCGGGGAAAACTGTCGCGATTCAAAGCTTTGAAGATCTCGGCTATTTCTGCGTCGATAATCTTCCGCCTTCATTGCTTCCGAAGTTTTTAGAGCTGATGAAGGAATCAAATTCGAAAATGAGCAAAGTTGCGCTCGTGATGGATCTGCGTGGCCGCGAATTTTTTGACCGGCTGATTGAAGCGCTGGATGAAATGGCCGAAAATCCGTGGATCACACCGCGAATTTTATTCCTGGACGCGAAGGATTCCATTCTCGTCACAAGATATAAAGAAACGAGACGCTCGCATCCGCTGGCAGCGACTGGCCTGCCGCTTGAAGGCATCGCGCTGGAACGAGAGCTGCTTGAGGAATTAAAAGGCCGCTCTCAAATCATTTACGATACGTCTGACATGAAGCCGCGTGATTTGCGTGAAAAAATCGTGAAGCACTTTGCGACAAACCAAGGAGAGACATTTACCGTAAATGTGATGTCATTTGGTTTTAAATACGGTATTCCAATTGATGCAGATCTCGTCTTTGATGTCAGATTTTTGCCGAATCCGTACTATATCGAAAGCATGCGGCCGCTGACTGGCAAGGATAAAGAGGTTTCCTCTTACGTCATGAAGTGGAATGAAACACAAAAGTTCAATGAGAAATTAATTGATCTGCTGAGCTTTATGCTTCCATCTTATAAAAGAGAAGGAAAAAGCCAGGTTGTCATTGCGATCGGCTGCACAGGGGGCCAGCACCGCTCTGTGACATTAGCCGAGAATTTAGCTGATTATTTCAAAAAGGATTACTATACTCATGTTACTCACCGGGACATTGAAAAGAGAAGCCGGAAATAAGATGGGACAAAAGCCGAAAATCGCAATCTTTGGCGGCGGTACAGGTCTTTCTGTATTGCTTCGGGGCCTAAAGCATAAACCCGTTGACATCACGGCCATTGTAACAGTTGCCGATGATGGGGGAAGCTCTGGCCGTCTGCGGAATGAACTGAAAATTCCGCCTCCCGGAGACATCAGAAATGTGCTTGCCGCTTTATCCGATGTGGAGCCGCTTGTTGAAGATCTTTTTCAGCACCGCTTCAATAAAGGGAATGACTTAACAGGCCATTCTCTCGGGAATTTGATTTTGGCAGCGATGACAAATATAACCGGTGATTTTTTTCACGCTGTCACAGAAATGAGCAAGGTGCTGAATGTCAGAGGAAAGGTTTTGCCGGCTGCCAATGCCAGTGTCGTTTTGCATGCTGAGATGGAAGATGGCCGCGTGGTCTCAGGCGAGTCAACGATCCCAGAATACGGACAGCGCATTAAGCGTGTTTTTCTCACGCCTGAACAGATTGATCCGCTGCCGGAAACAATAGACGTAATCAGGGAAGCGGATTTGATTATTATCGGCCCGGGAAGTCTCTATACAAGCATTCTGCCCAATTTGCTCGTCCCAAAAATCGGGGAAGAAGTGATAAAGGCGCCGGCGAAAAAAGTATACATTTGCAACGTGATGACTCAGCCCGGCGAAACGCTCCATTACACCGCTGCTGATCATGTGAAAGCGCTCAATCAGCATATGGGCTGCGGTTTTATTGATACGATATTAGTGAACAGTGAAGACATTCCCGACGAAATAAAACGTAAGTACGAAATGGAATCGGCGCGTCCTGTTGATTTTGATATCGAAGAGCTGAAAGCGATGGGGCTTGAAGTCATCAGAGATCAAATTGTAACGTATAAAAATGACGTAATACGTCACGATACACATAAAGTGGCCTCTCTTCTTGTTGATTTACTGAAAGAATGAAGCCTTGAAATGAGGTGGCTATATGTCATTTGCATCAGAAACAAAAAAAGAATTAACGAATCTGGAAGTGAAGGACTGCTGCATTAATGCCGAGCTGTCTGCACTCATTCGGATGAATGGAGCTTTATCATTTACAAACCGCCATCTCGTACTCGATGTTCAAACCGAAAACGCGGCGATTGCCCGCCGCATCTATACATTGCTGAAAAAACAATATGATGTGTCGGTCGAGCTTCTGGTCAGAAAGAAAATGCGGCTGAAAAAGAATAACGTCTATATTGTGCGTTTTTCAGAAAATGCAAAAACGATCTTAGAGGATTTAAAAATACTCGGGGAGAATTTTGTGTTTGAACGAAGTATTTCGAAAGAGCTGGTCAAAAAGAGATGCTGCAAGCGTTCTTATATGAGAGGAGCATTTTTGGCAGGAGGTTCGGTCAATAACCCGGAAACCTCCTCGTATCATTTAGAAATCTTCTCTCTTTATAAGGAGCATAACGATTCATTATGTGACCTGTTAAATGAGTTTCAGTTAAACAGCAAAACGCTTGAACGGAAAAAAGGCTATATTACCTATTTAAAAGAGGCTGAAAAGATTACAGAGTTTCTGAACGTAATTGGCGCTCACAATTCGCTTCTGCGATTTGAGGATGTCAGAATCGTCCGGGACATGAGAAATTCGGTCAACCGCCTCGTCAATTGTGAAACAGCCAACTTAAACAAAACAATCGGCGCATCGCTGAGACAGGTGGAAAATATTAAATACATCGATGAAAGAATCGGCCTGGAGGCGCTGCCTGAAAAACTTCGGGAAATTGCGCAGCTGCGGATTGATTATCAGGAAGTGACGCTGAAAGAGCTGGGGGAAATGGTAGCAAGCGGGAAAATCAGCAAATCAGGAATCAATCACAGGCTGAGAAAACTTGACGAAATCGCAGAACAGCTGCGGACTGGGCAAACCGTCACTTTAAAATAACCGTAAAGAAAAGGGGAGATCTTATGGTTCAACAGAAAGTGGAAGTTCGATTAAAGACAGGACTGCAAGCACGTCCTGCTGCTTTGTTTGTACAAGAAGCAAACCGGTTTACGTCAGATGTGTTTCTTGAGAAGGATGGGAAAAAAGTAAACGCCAAAAGCATCATGGGACTGATGAGCCTGGCGGTAAGCACAGGCACTGAGGTTACCTTGATTGCCCAGGGAGAAGATGAACAAGAGGCGCTGGAGAAGCTGGCTGCTTACGTTCAAGAAGAAGTTTAGGTGATAAAAATGAGTGACTTTCTAAAAGACTGCTTTCAGAAAATCGGCTGGGAGAAAGACCATGTCAGCTTCGGCGATCTTCCCCTTTTTCTCAAAGCAATGGCATACCGTTTTCCATTCGAAAACCGTGCCGTACTTGCAAAAGAGAATTATAAGATCACAAAAGAAGAGCTATGGCGACGTCTGCTCAAAGATCAGCACGGCGGCCTATGCTACGATTTAAATGGTTTTCTTTATTTTGTCTTGCGTGAGGCTGGGTTTCATGTGAAGCTCATTCGAGGAACGGTTTATGCAGGCGATCAAGAGGGATGGGCACTAGAAGGGACGCATGCTGCTGTATGGCTGTCTGCGGAAAACGGCGATTACCTCGTTGATATCGGCTTCGGCATCAACCTGGCGCTCCAGCCGATACCGCTTTCCGGAGAAACGGTACAGTCACCAGTCGGGTCATTCCGAATCAAAAGAGAAGAGACAGAAAAGGGCAGCCATGTTCTGCTGATGGACAAGGGAGAAGGCTGGCAAATCGGGTACGCCTTTACTCTTGAAGAGAGTGATCTCGGTGATTTAGATAACATGAAGGACATCATTCACTCTCATGAAAAATCTCCTTTTAACAAATCCCCGCTTGCCTCAAAGCTGACGCCGAGCGGAAGGATGGTCATGTCAGAGCGCCATTTTACGATTCATGAAAACGGCAGTGACATTCAAAAAAGTGACATTGGCCCTTCAGAATTTGAAGAGAAATTAAATACTCATTTTTTGTAACGTGAAAAGCTTGCAGGTTATCTGCAAGCTTTTTCTTATGAACAAGTGTAGATTGCTGTATCAAATGCATCTTCTGGGATATACAGTTTTCCCTTTTCGTATTTATAAGGAATTTCATTCTCTATAAAACACTCTTTGGTATAGTCAGTTAGTGTATCCCCAATTTCTATGTATTTCCCGGTATAGTTGGGCTGACATGCTGAAAGAATTGACGTCATTGCCAGAAACAGCATGATTTTCTTCATCACGACACCTGCCTATTATGAAAATTTTACCTTTATCATTCTATTATAACAAAAAGAAAAAGTCCGATTTGCTTTTCCGCACATGCTATAATAATTTTGGAATCTTCTAGAAAAACCATCGTGATGTACATATAAGGGGGATCAACGTGTATCGGATTTTGCTTGTGGAAGATGATGAGCGGATTGCTTCTTTGCTGGGCGGTCATCTTCAAAAATACGGATATGAAGTGAAAATTGCTGAACAGCTGAATGATATAAAATTGGAATTTGCAGAAATGAAGCCTGATCTTGTGCTGCTTGATATCAACCTGCCTTTTTTTGACGGGTTTTATTGGTGCAGGCAATTCCGTACCATTTCCAATGCGCCGATTATCTTTATATCGGCACGGACCGATGAGCTGAATCAGGTAATGGCGATTGAAAATGGCGGCGATGATTATATCACAAAGCCGTTCCATCTAGAGGTAGTGATGGCCAAAATCAAAAGCGTCCTGCGCCGCACATATGGTGAATACTCGCCCTCTTTGCCGCAGGAATCTAGAATAGTGGAGCTTGGCGGGCTGACGATTTATCCTGATCAAAATGAGGCCGAATGGAACAGCTCCCGTATTCTGTTTTCCCAAAAAGAATTTCAGCTTCTCTCTATTTTTGTGAGGGAGCATAAAAAAATTGTTTCTCGTGATGAACTATTGGAGGCGTTATGGGATGACGTTGATTTTGTCGATGACAATACGTTAACGGTCAATGTCAACCGGCTGCGGAGAAAACTGGAGAATGCAGGACTGACAGATTGCATTTCCACAATCAGAGGACAAGGTTATCAATTTCAAGTCAATCGGAAGGATGAAGCGGAGTGTTAAAGACTTATCTCATCGACCGCTTAGCCATTATTCTATTTTCATTATTAGGGATAGGGTCCGCCATGCTGATTGCGTATTTAAGCATTGTAGAGAGCGGCGCAGAACCTTCCAAAGAAAATATGATGTACATATGGATTTTGCCCGGTACTCTTTTAGCCGCAGGTTTTGCTGCTGATTATGTTCGGCAATTTTCCTTTCTCACATATGTTAAAAAGCTTGCAGAACAAGCCTCTTCTTCGAATGACATCGGACAGTCTTTGAAAGCCCGAAAGCCAAGAACAGGAGAGCAAGCGCTTTGGACGAAAATGATCAACGCACTCGGGCAGCAATACGAAAGCAGGCTCTCACAATATATCAATCAGCAAAAACAGCATTATACCTTCACCAACCAATGGGTCCACCATATGAAAACACCGGTATCCGTCATATCCTTAATGATTCAGGAAGGAAAAAACGGAACCTCATCCTCTTTTTCGACGTTTTTAGAGGAGCTGGAGGATGAGAATGAGAGATTTCGCCACGGTCTTGAGATGATGCTGCAAACGGCCCGGCTGGAGGAATTTGCATTTGATGTAAAGCCGCAAACCTTTGATTTGGCAGAAATGGTTCGTTCACTGATCAATCAGGAAAAACGTCAGTTTATCAAGCGGCGCCTTTTTCCAACATTACATGTGCCGCCAAATGCCGTTCAGATTTCCAGTGATCAAAAGTGGCTTTCCTTTGTTGTTGAGCAAATCCTTTTCAACGCCTTAAAATATTCAAAGCAAGGTGTGGGAGACCCTATTACAATCCGGATTGAAACACAGGGACATGAGACGCGCTTGTCGGTTGCCGACGAAGGAATCGGTATACCGCCGCAGGATCTGCCGCGGATTTTTGACGCGTTTTTTACCGGAGAAAACGGACGAACCATGAAAGAGGCAACTGGAATGGGCCTTTATTTAGCAAAACAGGTGTGCAGCCGTCTCGGCCATAAACTGTATGCGGAATCAAAAGAAGGGGCTGGCACTGTGATGACCATCGTGTTTTCAAGTGACACCCTCGTGAATGTGACAGCATTGTAAGGTTGGGGAGCGGAATTGCAAGAAAGTTCGATGGGAGGATGCTGACTTCCTTTTTATAATAAAGAAAAAGGAGGAGCAGAACATGAACGTGTTGCAAACAACGAACCTATCGAAAACGTACTATTCAAATAAAGGAACAATATCATACCAAGCGCTCAGCGCCTTTGATCTCAGTGTGTCAAAAGGAGAATTTGTCGGGATTATGGGGCCGTCGGGAAGCGGAAAAACCACGCTTTTGAATTTGCTGGCTACCATTGATAAGCCGACCCAGGGCGAGATGATGATCAACGGCATTCAGCCGAAAACGTTAAAGGACCAAGAGCTGGCTTTGTTTCGCAGAAGAGAACTCGGCTTCGTCTTTCAGGATTTTAATCTGCTTGATACGCTGACGATTCGTGAAAATATTCTCTTGCCGCTCGCATTGGATAAGGTAAAGCTGAGAGAAATGGAAGCCCGATTGGATGAACTGGCGGATACGCTGCAAATCAAGCACATTCTCGATCACCGCACATATGAGGTGTCGGGCGGACAGCAGCAGCGGGCAGCCTGTGCCAGAGCGATTATTCACAATCCAGCGCTCATTCTTGCTGATGAACCGACAGGAAACCTCGACTCAAAATCGGCAAAGCAAGTGATGGACACACTGGCTCAGCTGAATGAGGAAAAGGAAGCGACGATTCTGTTGGTTACGCATGATGCCACAGCAGCAAGTTTCTGTAAACGAATTGTTTTTATTAAAGACGGACGTTTCTTTTCAGAGATTCACAGAGGAACAAACAGGCAGGTGTTTTATCAAAGTATATTGGATACCTTGAGTGTGTTGGGAGGCGATTTTCATCAATTTGAGAACTATCGCCCGTAAAAACATTCTTGGGAATCTGCAACGGTATGTGGCCTACTTTTTAAGCTGTGTGTTTGCCGTTTCGGTGTTTTTTGTCTTCACATCATTTATTTTTCATCCTGATGTCAATGAAGACAATATATATGGCGGAAGCCTTGTCAAAACATGCTTGAGCGCAGCTCTTGTCGTCATCATTGTGTTTTGTATATTTTTCATCACATATTCCAATTCAGCGTTTTTGCAGGCAAGAAAGAAAGAGTTTGGGCTGCTGACACTGTTTGGCACATCAAAGCAGCAGCTTCGCAAGATGATTTATTATGAGCAGTCACTTATTTCTCTTGCGGCGATTGCGGCCGGCATTGGAGCAGGCCTGTTATTTTCAAAACTGTTTTTTATGATTATGACATGGATGCTCAGCGTGAAGGTGCCGATTTCGTTTGCCATTGTGCCGAAAGCGTTTGTGATGACAATTGCCGGCTTTCTCATCCTGTTTCAGACGCTGCTCATTTTATCACTGGGACGGATTCGGAAGCTGGAAATCATTGAACTGATTAAATCGGCCAAAAAGCCGAAAAGCTTGCCGGTTTATTCGAAATGGCTCACTGTATTGTCTTTGCTATGTCTTGGCAGCGGTTATTATCTATCTGCAACAGCCAATGCAATTGACATGATGTTTCGGGTATTTCCAATTTTGATTTTAGTGTTAATTGGCACGTATTTCTTTTTTACACAAAGCAGTGTGGCGTTTTTCCGCATGCTGTACCGAAAGAAACACAGCTTCTACAAAGGCACGAATATCATTGTGCGTTCCAACATGATATTCAGGCTGAAGGATCATGCACGCATGCTGTTTTTAACCTCTGTCATTACAGCGGTCATATTAACAGCTACAGGTGTCATCTATATGTTTTATTCCGATTTACAAAGGCAGGAGGAGCAAAGCATTCCTCAGTCTGTTTCCTGGGTGGAAAAGGATGCTTCCCGCTTTCAGGTCATGAAGCCTGAGACAGCTGAGAATACATTGAAAAAAGCTCATGCTGTTATCAAGTATAAGGTGGATGCCACAGGGATTCCTGTCACTTTTCAGTCAGACTTGCCGTATGGAAATAAGAAGATGGAAGCGGAAGCTCTGCTGATTTCAGAAAAAGTCTATAATCAAGTCGCAAAGGAAAAAGGGTTCCCAGTTATTCATTTACAAGAAAATGAAGCATTTATTAATGTTTCTTTTCAAATGATGGTGAAAGACACATTTGGAGAAGGGGAAACAGCAGCATTTCATATGAAGTCAGGAAAAACCCTTTCCTACGTCATGAAAAAGCAGCAAAACAAAGGGATATTGATGTCTGTCGATAGAGTCAGCCGTTTATTGGTTGTCAGCGAAAAGAGCTTTGACAGTCTGTCACAGGATGTGCCGCTGAAGGAACAGATGAGAATGGTAGGTTATGAGCTTGAGCATTGGCAGGAGACGGTGGATGTCTCTGAAAAGCTTGAAAACATGGTGCCGAAAGAACATACATCTGATTTTCAAACACGTGCTCCTAGTTATCAAATTGTGAAGCAGGGAGTTGCATTAATGCTGTTTATTGGTCTGTTTGTCAGCGTGCTGTTTTTTATCGTGCAAGGAAGCATGCTGTATTTGCGGATGTTTACGGAAATAGAAGATACGAGAGTGCAGGTGTTAGCCTTAAAAAGGATAGGGGTTACGGACAAAGAGATTCACTCGATCCTTGGAAAGCAAATAGGATTTTTATTCTTCATCCCATTTATCGCAGGTACGATTCACGCGGGCTTTGCGTATGCAGCGTTAAGTAATATGCTGAATTCCAATTTATTTCTTGAGGCCGTAATTGTCATCTTCATTTATTTTGTATTCCAGGCTGTTTATTATATCGTCACCCGCCATATTTATAAGCGTGCTGTTCTTCAGCGTATGTAATATGAAATCCGGTCTGTTATCAGACCGGATTTTTGATTTATTGAAATTCTCTTGTGAGATTTTTCGGTGTTTGTCCTTGAATGGCTGCGATCATATTTTCGGCGGCCTGTTTGCACATGTTGAAGCGCACTTTAGCTGTTGCTGAACCGATATGAGGAAGCAGCGTGACATTATCCAGCTGCAGGAGCGGATTATCTTGGGTGACAGGCTCTTTTTCGTATACATCTAAGCCGGCTCCCCTGATCCAGCCTTCCTGAAGAGCGCGAATCAGTGCTTTTTCATCAACTGTCTTTCCCCGGGAAATATTGACGAAAATTGCTGAATCCTTCATCAACTTAAATTCGCGTTCTCCTATCATGTGATAGGTTTCATCAGTCAGCGGCGTAATGAGAAGAATAAAATCAGATTGCTCCAGCAATGTATCAAGCTCTGCATATTTAACGCCGATGCTGTCTTCTGTTTCTTGTTTGCGATGTCGGTTATGATAAAGCACTTCCATATCAAAACCAAATTTGGCGCGTCTCGCTGCTTGTTCTCCAATTCTGCCCATGCCGATAATGCCTAACGTTTGATGATGAACATCAATTCCGAAAAGCGCTTCCTCTTCCACGGTTCCCCATTTTCCTGCTCTGACAAAACGGTCCAGTTCGGCAACACGTCTGGCGGAAGACAGAATCAGTGAAAAAGCCAGATCTGCAACTGTGTCATCCAGTGTATAAGGTGTATGAGTCCCGACGACTCCTCTTTCTTTCATTGCTTCTATATCGAAGTTATCGTAGCCTACTGATTGGTTGCTGACCACTTTGAGCTTAGGCGCGTGTTCCAGCAACTCACGATTGATTGACGGCCCGGACGTCCCTGATGTTAAAAGTCCCTCCGCTTCTTTTAATTTTTCAAATAGCACGTCACTCGGATGCGTATCCTCCTGCCATACTTCATAACGGCAATGTTCTCCGATGAATGCTTCAATCTCTTCAGGAATCGGTTTTGTGATAAATACAAATGGTTTCAACAAGGCTCCCCCTTTATGGCTGTTGTCTATTTCATTATATCGGAAATAAATAGATGTTAAAAATATAGCTGCGTTTTTTTAATTTCTGGTTCTTTTGAACTTAAAATGAAGATAGAACAGCTAAATCTGCTTAAAAAAGTTTTTTAATTATCAGAATTCACCCATATTTTTTGTCAGACAAATCATCGATATACGAACTGCAGCCGGATTATAGGATTCATTAAATATAAATTTTATTATCTTTGAAAGATATAAATGTTTATGTTTTGATTATACAGTCCAATTATAGTGTCTTTTTTTGAAATCCTTTTCTTGGCTTATTCCTATGCTATAATTCCTTACTGTAAGCTGGGTAAGAAGGCTTGCAAAATCATATGGATGGGAGATGAATCAAATGGTTTCTTTAACATCAATTTTGGAACACAATCAGCGGTTTGTCAGTGAGAAGAAGTATGAACCGTACAAAACGACAAAGTTTCCTTCGAAAAAGCTCGTCATTGTCACCTGTATGGATACAAGGCTTACAGAACTTCTTCCGCAAGCAATGGGGCTTAGAAACGGTGATGCTAAAATTGTAAAAAACGCGGGAGCCATCGTTTCTCACCCATTTGGAAGCGTGATGCGAAGCATACTGGTCGCGATTTATGAATTGCAGGCTGAAGAGGTATGCATTGTCGGCCATCATGAATGCGGAATGTCAGGGCTGAATGCGTCCTCGATTCTTGAGAAAGCAAAGGAACGCGGGGTGGAGGATAGCTGCCTGAATTTGCTGACGAGCGCCGGACTCGATTTGAAAACGTGGCTGACTGGTTTTGACAGCGTGGAAGAAAGCGTTTCCCACAGTGTGAACATGATTAAGAATCATCCGCTGCTTCCGAAAAAAGTGCCGGTTCACGGACTTGTCATTCATCCTGAAACAGGAAAACTTGATGTGGTCATTAACGGTTATGAAACTGAGCTTATAAACAATCACTCATAAGGGAGGTTATAATAAAATATGCGATTCTCAGGGAGATTCAAGGGATACAATTTGCAGAAATTTCAGAAAGACTTGATTGCAGGTATCGTAGTAGGTGTCGTGGCAATTCCTTTAGGAATGGCGTTTGCCATTGCCTCGGGAGTCGAGCCTGAATATGGGCTGTACACTGTTGTTATAGCAGGGATTTGTATTTCTTTGTTTGGAGGATCAAAATATCAGATTGGCGGTCCGACGGGCGCCTTTGTCCCGATTTTATTCGGCATTGTCATGCAGTACGGCTTGGAAAATCTGCTGATTGCGGGGTTTATGGCAGGAGTGATGCTGGTGCTGTTTGGGCTGTTTAAGCTCGGAAAAATAATGAAATTCGTGCCCAAACCCGTTATCGTCGGTTTTACAGCCGGAATTGCCGTGCTGATCTTTACGGAACAAATCGCTAATTTTCTCGGATTGAGAAATGTTGAAAAACATGAGAACTTTCATCACAACATGTTTGAAATTGTGCAGCAGCTCGGCACCTTTAACGTATATGCCATTTTGACAGCTGTGATCGGGCTCGTCATTTTGCTTGTATCCGCCAAGGTGATGCCTAAAGTGCCGGGCGCTTTGTTGGCGCTTCTTATTTCCACAGTGGTCGCGGTTGTCTTTTTCCCTGACCGCATGGCAACGATCGGGTCAACTTATGGAGAAATCCCCCGCCATTTGCCGGAATTTCAGTTTCCTGAGCTTACTTTGGATAAAATGGTTATGCTGTTTCCGGCTGCGCTTGTCATCGCGCTTCTTGGAGGACTTGAGTCGATTTTGTCCGCAATGGTCGCTGATAACATGAAGGGCTCAAAGCATGACAGCAACAAGGAGCTTGTCGGCCAGGGGATTGCGAATATGGCAGCGCCCCTGTTTGGCGGAATCCCGGCTACAGGAGCGATTGCGAGAACGGCGACCAATATAAAAAACGGAGCGGTTTCCCCAGTTTCCGGCGTCGTTCACGGCGTAGTCGTTCTCCTTGTCCTGCTTGTATTTGCGCCTTATGCGTCCCATGTGCCGCTCGCCAGTATGGCACCGATTCTCATGGTGGTCGCATGGAATATGAGTGAGCGCAAGGAAGTCGCAAACATGCTGAGACTGAAAAATGCTGATTCCTTTATTTTGGCGGCGACCTTCGCCCTTACGGTTCTTTTTGACTTAATCATCGGTGTGGCAACCGGATTGCTGCTTGCATTCGTGTTCTTTATCAGAAGAATGAGCGAAGCGACCCGCATCCACAATCAGGAATCGCATCCTGTTCTGGCGAAGAGAGAAGATCCATCTGTCAGCATGTATGCCATAGAAGGGCCGCTGTTTTTCGGATCAATTGATTCCCTTGAATCGTCATTGCTGGAGCATGTACAGAAAAAACCGAAAACCCTTATTCTGCTCATGAATAAGGTGCACTATATGGATACGTCAGCTGAAGCGGTGCTTGGGAACATTATGAATCGAATTAAACGCCACAATGGAAAGCTGATGATTGTAGGATTGCAATCGCAGCCGAAGGAGCTGCTGCATAAAACAGGCCTTTTTCACAAAATAGGAAAGCAGCATTTCTTTGATCACCATGATGAAATCACAGGTTAAAAAAAGCGGCCATCACGGCCGCCAGCTTGTAGAGAAAACGATGTTTTTTCTACAAGCTTTTTTGTTTTATACTGTTTCTTTAGATATTCACCAGGTTTCAGATGCAGAAAAAGCGCTCCCACATGCCTAGCCTTGCTTGGCTAGGTATGTGGCAATCTTCTTCATGTTCTGGCATGCGGCTGTGAGGAGAACTTGTTCACTCACATTTCGTTTTCCCCTCAACCTGCAATAGCGAAGCCCATGCAGCTGTTTTGAATCTGCAAAGCTTCGCTCTATTTTTTCTTTTCTTTTTTTGTAGAGGTTTTTTCCTGAAACAGACAAGCGATTTTGTCTGACCTTTTCTTTATGATCTTCCCATACATGTCGAGTAATCACTTTCTGCCGATTCTTTGATTTTGTACAGTTTTCAAGCAGTGGGCATGAGGAACATATTTCAGGATTTGATTTATATGACCGGTAGCCTTTTCGGTCAGTTGTTGAGTATGTAAGTGTTTGGTGATTTGGACAAATGTATCTGTCTTGTTCACTGTCATAATGAAATTTCCATTTTGGAAACAAGCCTCGGATAGGGTGATAACGTCTATGTGCGATGACACCAAAGATTTGGCGGTCAGATAATCCTTTACAGATCGGAGTCGTTAAATATCCGGAATCAAGGGCGACGGCTTCTACTTGAAAACCAAATCGTGCGATTTGGTGGTCTAATCGGTCAAGATAAGGCACAGAATCATGGACATTTCCAGGTGTGACGTAGGCATCGGTGATAATGTTGTATTTCATATCTGTTGTGCGGTGATCTAAATAGAAAAAACCTTCTGGTTTGTTTTCACGATACAGATAGCCACTTTCCGGATCGGTTGTACTGTGGCGGATCTCTTTTTCAGCTTTCACCTCCTCTTTGGCTGTTAATGGTTTTTTTCCGTGTTCCTCCCGATCCTCTTGAATGGCTTCATTTAAATCCTTGATATAGTTTTGGGTATCCTGCGCAATTGTTTTTCTTGTGTATTTATGCTTGTTGGCATTGGCTTTAAGGTGTGTGGAGTCGGTGAATAGGACTCGTCCGCCCACCATGTCATGATTGATGGCCTGAAGAACGATCTCATCAAAAATGTCTTGGAAGATGGTTGTATCTTTAAAGCGTGTGCGTCTGTTCCAGCTGATGGTGGAGTGGTGTGGAACCGGGTCGTTTATGTTCAATCCGAGAAACCATCTGTACGCCATATTGTAGTAAATTTCTTTTTCAAGCTGTCTTTCTGAACGGATACCATAGAGGTATCCGATAAACATCATTTTAAATAAAATAAGCGGATCAAGTGAGGGGCGGCCTTTGTTTTCACTGTAGTAAGGTTTCACCTTTTCAATGATGAAAGAGAAGTCTATGTGTTTATCAATTTTCCGAAGCAGGTGATCCTCTTCAACGAGTTGGTCAAGCAGAACAAATTCGGCTGTGTTTTGAGAAGAGTTTCTTGTGTGGAACATGAGAAAGACACCGTCCTTTTAAGTCTTTCTTTTATTTTATTACAGAAGAATGGATATTTTAAGGAAAAATAAAGGCTGACGAGATTTTCTCGACAGCCTGGCGGCCATCACGGCCGCTTTTTTATGCATGCTCAAATCGTTTTGTCAGTTTTTCTTGGTGGGCCTTCATGACGTCTTCTAAAGAGACACCATACATATCAGCAAGAATGGCGATATTTCCGATGACATCTCCCATTTCTTCAATCAATTCTTGTTTTTGCTCAGCGCGTGACGATTCTTTCTCATCCGGCCGGTCTCTGCCGATTTCATACGCCCTGACAGCCCGGGCCAGTTCTCCGGCTTCCTCCATTAAAAAGCCGACGCGAATAAAAGGTCCGTATTCTGTCCAGCCTCTTTTTTCGTAAAACTCTTTCATCCATTTTTCTGCATCAGCCAGCTCCAACCTCATCACTCCTGCATTCTTTATGTATTTCATATTGATATTATCACATGAAGATGGGACAATATATAGTGTGTTTTTGAATGTTTAACACGATATATAGATGCGGAGATGACAAGATGAAAACCATTTGTGTATTTGCGGGATCAAACCCTGGGGGAAATGAAGCGTATAAAAGAAAAGCGGCAGAGCTTGGCGTGTACATGGCTGAGCAGGGAATCGGCCTTGTCTATGGAGGCTCCCGCGTCGGCTTGATGGGCACGATTGCCGACGCGATTATGGAAAACGGCGGAACTGCAATCGGGGTCATGCCGAGCGGTTTGTTCAGCGGGGAGGTTGTCCATCAAAACCTGACTGAGCTGATTGAAGTAAACGGGATGCATGAACGAAAGGCTAAAATGAGCGAGCTGGCGGACGGCTTTATCTCGATGCCGGGCGGCTTCGGTACATATGAAGAATTATTTGAAGTGCTGTGCTGGGCACAGATCGGCATCCACCAAAAGCCAATCGGACTGTATAATGTAAACGGATATTTTGAACCAATGATGAAAATGGTGAAATACAGCATTCAAGAAGGGTTTTCTAACGAATCGCACCTAAAACTGATTCACAGCTCGTCACGGCCGGATGAGTTAATTGAGCAAATGCAAACTTATTCTTATCCGATTTTAGAAAAAAAGTGGACAGAAATTTAAAAAAGAGACTTTCTCATGGAAGTGGAGAGAATGAGTCAGCAACCTAGCGTATGAATTCATGAAAAATCGAGTGTTTTTAACAAAGTGAGGTTTCCTTAAGGAAATCTCTTTTTTATTTCTCTTTTGCCTGCATCGTATATTTAGCAGTAATAGAGGACTTTATCACTAGTTTGGATAATAAGCACAGATAAGGAGGGGATGAAAATGGCAACATTGTCAGATGTGGCGAAAAAAGCAAATGTTTCGAAAATGACGGTATCACGAGTGATCAATCACCCTGAGACGGTGACGGAGGAATTGAAAAAGCTTGTTCATTCTGCGATGAAAGAGCTGAATTACATCCCTAATTATGCGGCGAGAGCGCTCGTGCAAAACAGAACACAGGTTGTGAAACTATTGATACTTGAGGAAATGGATACGACAGAACCATATTACATGAACCTGCTGACAGGAATCAGCAGGGAGCTGGATCGCAATCACTATGCTCTCCAGCTTGTAACAAGAAATTCTCTTAATATTGGCCAATGTGACGGCATTATTGCCACCGGCTTGAGAAAGAACGATTTTGAAGGTGTAATAAAAGCGTTTGAGAAGCCGCTCGTCGTATTTGGGCAAAATGAAATGGGCTATGACTTTATCGATGTGAATAACGAGAAAGGCACTTTTATGGCAACCCGCCATGTTATGGGGCTTGGGGAGCGGGAAGTTGTCTTTTTTGGCATTGATTTAGATGAGCCTTTCGAACGTGCAAGAGAACAGGGGTATATACGGGCGATGAATAAAAGCTTTAAAAAATCAAATATGTTTCGGATCGACAACAGTTCTAAGAAAAGTGAAGGCCTTGCAAGAGAACTGCTGAAATCCATGGACAATCAAGCCGCATTTGTCTGCGCATCTGATCGAATCGCGCTCGGCGTCATTCGTGCGGCGCAATCCCTTGGAAAGAGAATTCCAGAAGACGTTGCGGTTACCGGGAATGACGGTGTGTTTCTTGATCGCATCTCCTCGCCGCGCTTGACTACGGTCAGACAGCCTGTTGTTGAAATGGGGGAAGCCTGTGCGAAAATGTTGCTGAAAAAAATGAATGAAGACGGTGCTGCACAAGGAAGTCTATTTTTTGAACCAGAGTTAATTGTACGAGAATCAACGCTGTAAGCGCCTTATTCTGTTATCGGTAACAGGGTGAAAAGGATTGTTCCCGCAATTTCATCATGATACTTTCAAACTATGAGCCGGCTTCAATAAAACGGAAATCAAAGGGGGAAACATGATGGAATATGCAGCGATTCACCACCAGCCATTCAGCACAGATGCTTATTCTTATGATGGGCGGACTGTGCATATCAAGATTCGGACGAAAAAAGGTGATGCAGATCACATTCGATTCATTTGGGGTGATCCCTATGAGTACAACGACGGCAAATGGTCGGCAAACGAGCAGCCGATGAGAAAAATTGCTGCTACAGAAATGCATGACTATTGGTTTGCTGAAGTGGTGCCGCCATTTAGGCGTTTACAATATGCGTTTGTTGTAACAGACGATCATGAAGACATCTTTTTCGGAAGTTCGGGTGTATGCCCTTATAACGAAAAAACACTGGAAACGATTCATTATTACTTTAAATTTCCGTTTGTTCACGAGGCTGATACATTTCAAGCGCCTGAATGGGTCAAGTCAACGGTTTGGTATCAAATTTTTCCGGAGCGTTTTGCAAATGGAAGAGAAGACTTGTCACCGAAGAATGCATTGCCGTGGGGGAGCAAGGACCCGGACGTCAATGATTTTTTTGGAGGGGATT
Source organism: Bacillus sp. FSL W8-1202 (assembly GCF_038006165.1). NCBI lineage: Bacteria > Bacillati > Bacillota > Bacilli > Caryophanales > Bacillaceae > Bacillus > Bacillus sp. FSL W8-1202. Next base: position 420,575 of record NZ_JBBOUR010000001.1, on the reverse strand, counting down.
TACAAGGAATTGTTGACAAGCTTGATTATTTAGAGGATTTAGGGGTGAACGGCATTTATCTGACGCCGATCTTTTCCGCGCCTTCTAATCATAAATACGACACGCTGGATTACTTTTCTATTGATCCGCATTTCGGGGATCCTGAGCTTTTTCGTACATTGGTCAGCCAGCTGCATCAGCGGGGGATGAGAATTATGCTTGATGCGGTTTTTAACCATATAGGAAGCGCGTCTCCGCAATGGCAGGATGTCGTCAAAAACGGAGATCAATCCCGCTATAAGGACTGGTTCCATATTCACTCTTTTCCCGTCACAGACGACAATTATGACAGATTTGCTTTTACAGCTGATATGCCGAAGCTAAACACGGCTAATCCCGAGGTTCAAAAATATTTGCTTGATATTGCTTTGTACTGGATTCGTGAATTTGGCATTGACGGCTGGCGTTTGGATGTCGCAAATGAAGTGGATCACGTTTTTTGGAAGACATTCAGGCAGGCTGTATCAGCGGAAAAGCCCGATGTTTATATTTTAGGTGAGATCTGGCATTCTGCCGAACCCTGGCTTAGAGGGGATGAATTTCATGCGGCGATGAACTACCCTTTTACAGAGCCTATGATTGAATATTTTGCTGACCGGACGATCTCAGCCTCACGTATGGCCTACCGTGTCAATGCACATTTGATGAATGGAATGAAGCAGGCCAATGAGGTGATGTTTAATTTACTGGATAGCCATGATACAAAGCGCCTTTTGACCAGATGCCGCAATGATGAGAAGAAAGCACGCGCATTGCTGGCCTTTATGTTTGCCCAGACAGGCTCACCATGCATCTATTACGGGACGGAAATCGGGCTGGACGGCGAAAATGATCCATTATGCCGGAAATGTATGGTTTGGGAAAAAGAGAAGCAAAACCAAGACATGCTGCAATTTATGAAACGGTTAATTGCTTTACGCAAGCAGGAAAACACTTTATTGACTGAAGGACATCTTGAGTGGAATCTGCTGGACGACAAAAATGATTTTATTAGCTTTTCGCGGACTCTTGATGAAAAAATACTGATTTATTTCTTTAATCAAGGGAATGCGGTTCAACACGTCAGTTTACGAGAGTTGAATATTGATAGGAATAAGAAAATCTGTGATGCATGGACAGAGCAGCCGCTTCATCATCACGATGTCATTGCCGTTCAGCCGGGAGAATTTTTGATTTTGAGTGCTGCTGCCCCTGTATAACATTCTGTTATCGGTAACAAATCGAAAGTTGTTGTAACCGCTTTCTATAGGACAATACAATTGTTATAGTTTCGTAAATAGAAGGGGGAAAAGAGATGGTTCTTTTAAAAAAGGGGTTCGCCATATTGGCGGCATCATTTCTGGCAATCGGCCTTGCCGCCTGCTCAAGTTCAAAAAATCCAGCAAGCGCTGATGGCAAAAAGGTGCTGACTGTGTCTGTCGAAGAAACGTATAAAGAATACATTGAAAGCATAAAAACAAAGTTTGAAAAAGAGAATGACGTCACAGTAAAAATTGTTGAAAAGCAAATGTTCGAACAGTTGGAGGCGCTTCCTCTTGATGGCCCGGCGGGTAATGCGCCTGATGTTATGCTGGCTGCATATGACCGGATCGGCGGTTTGGGACAGCAAGGACATTTGCTTGACATTAAGCCATCTCATACAAAAAGCTTTGGTGATAAAGAAATGCAGCAGGTGACAGTTGACGGCAAAGTGTACGGAATGCCGCTAGTCATTGAGACACTTATTTTGTATTACAACAAAGATCTTTTAAAAACAGCGCCAAAAACATTTAAAGACCTTGAAAAGTTAACGGAAGATCCTCGATTCGCGTTTGCTTCGGAAAAAGGAAAATCAACCGGATTTTTAGCAAAATGGACTGACTTTTATATGTCGTACGGCTTATTGGCTGGATACGGCGGATATGTGTTTGGAAAAAACGGCACAGATTCCGGGGACATCGGCCTGAATAACAAAGGTGCTGTGGAAGCCGTGAAATATGCGGAGAAATGGTTTAAAACCTATTGGCCGAAAGGAATGCAAGACAATTCAAGCGCAGACGACTTTATTCAGCAGATGTTTTTAGAAGGCAAAGCGGCTGCGATCATTGGCGGTCCTTGGTCAGCTGCCAACTATAAAGAGGCTAAATTGAACTACGGAGCGGCTCCCATTCCGACATTGCCAAATGGAGAAGAATACGCCCCTTTTGCCGGCGGGAAGGGCTGGGTTGCCTCGAAATATACAAAAGAGCCCGAGCTGGCTGAAAAATGGCTTGAGTATGCTGCAAATGATGCCAATGCTTACGCTTTTTATGAGGATACAAACGAAGTTCCGGCCAACACGGCTGCAAGGAAGAAAGCCGATGAGCAAAAGAATGAACTGACGTCAGCTGTAATTAAACAATATGAAACAGCAACGCCGACTCCAAATATTCCGGAAATGGCTGAAGTATGGACAGGAGCGGAAAGTTTAATTTTTGATGCAGCTTCAGGAAAAAAATCGACACAAACATCAGCGAATGATGCTGTAAACGTCATAAAGGAAAATATTAAAGAAAAGTATGTGAAATAAAACGGCGGGATAGCGTCCGGAAGAATAGAGGGCGGAAAAAATGAATAAACATCACACACTTGCAAAGCAAAAACGAAAGGCAGGGCTTTTATCGATCATTCCAGGACTTGGGCAGATTGCGAATCAGCAATTGTCAAAGGGGCTCTTATTTCTTGCCATCACAGGCTTGTTTGCTTTTGAATTATGCGTTTTCGGTATACAGGCGCTAACCGGATTGATGACATTGGGAAGTGTTCCCGGTGAAGATCACTCGCTGTTTATGCTGATTGAAGGCACGCTGCAATTGATCGTGACGGTGATTTTCCTCATGTTCTATATCTTTAATATCCATGATTCGCGTAAGACCGCCGCTATGAAAGCGGCGGGTTTGGAAGTCAATACAACAGCCAAGGATATGATCTGTCATGCGGGCGATAAAGGGTTTCCATATCTATTTACACTTCCGGCATATATCATGATGGTGTTTGTGATTATTTTTCCGGTTTTGGTGACTCTGTTTGTTGCATTAACAAACTATGATTTTTATCATATTCCGCCTAATCGTCTGATTGACTGGGTCGGGTTTAAAAATTTCTTAAATATTTTTTTCCTTGGCTCCTATCGTGAAACATTTGTGAATGTACTGGGCTGGACGGTTATCTGGACAATCTGTGCAACAACGCTGCAAATCATTTTAGGTATTGTGACGGCCCTTTTCGTCAATCAGGATTTTATAAAAGGCAAGCGGATATTTCGAATGATTTTCTTATTTCCATGGGCTGTTCCGGCGTTTATTACAATCATGAGTTTTTCCAACATGTTTAACGACAGCATAGGAGCGGTGAATGCACAGGTGATTCCACTATTCAATCACCTGCCGTTTGTTGAGCTGCCTGCGATCGCGTGGAAGACTGATCCTTTCTGGACAAAGACAGCCCTCATTATGATTCAGACGTGGCTCGGCTTTCCATATATATATGTCATGGTAACGGGAGTGCTTCAGGCGATTCCAGGTGAACTGTATGAAGCGGCAAAGATTGACGGGGCCACTTTTATTCAGCGTTTTCGGCATATTACATTCCCGATGATTTTATTTGCCACAGCACCCGTGATGATTACTCAGTATACGTTTAATTTCAATAATTTCTCGATCATCTATTTATTTAATGAGGGAGGGCCAGGCAGTGCGGGAGCCGGGGCCGGATCGACCGATATCTTAATTTCGTGGATTTATAAACTGACAACAGGCACATCACCCCAATATTCCGTTGCGGCGGCTGTGACACTGTTAATTTCTTTCATTGTCATTGGAATTTCACTGATTGCTTTCAAAAAATCGAATGCTTTTGGCAATGAGGAGGTTATGTAGGTGAACGCGAGCACTGCCAGAATGCTTAATAAAATCTGTACGTATTTATTTTTGACGCTTTTAAGTATCGTCATTATATATCCGTTGCTGATTACGGCATCATCAGCCTTCCGTGTGGGAAATTCGGCGGCTTTTCAGCTCGATTTTTCGGGTTCTTGGACGTTGGATCATTTTAAGCGGCTATTTGACGAAACGCTTTATCTCAATTGGTACAGCAATACACTTGTCATCGCGCTATCGGTCATGGTTTTGCAGGTTACAATCGTGACACTTGCCGGGTACTCGTACAGCCGCTATCGGTTTGCAGGCAGAAAAAAGAGCCTGATATTCTTTTTAATCATTCAAATGGTGCCGACAATGGCGGCGCTGACTGCTTTTTATGTCTTGGCGATGCTGATAGGCGCACTCGATCAATACTGGTTTTTAACAGCGATCTATATCGGCGGCGGAATTCCGATGAACACGTGGCTGATGAAAGGTTATTTTGATACTGTGCCGAGAGAAATTGATGAAGCCGCGCGAATTGACGGAGCGGGACATCTGAGGATTTTCGCTTCAATTGTTCTGCCGCTTGTTAAGCCAATGCTCGCGGTGCAAGCGCTTTGGGCATTTATGGCACCGTTTGGCGATTATTTGCTGGCAAAGTTTTTGCTTCGCTCACCGGAAAGGCTGACCATCGCTGTAGGATTACAATCCTTTATTTCTAATCCGCAGCAGCAAAAAGTAGCTCTATTTGCAGCTGGTGCCATTCTAGCTGCACTGCCGATATGCGTCTTATTCTTTTTTCTCCAAAAGAACTTTGTGTCCGGTTTGACAGCCGGCGGAACAAAGGGGTAATGCCAATGAAGAATCTGGAGAATAAAAGCTTTATCATCCGCTGCCTGAAGGCGGCTGCATCTCCATCAGGAGTTTGCCGCTATGGGAATACCTTCAGCTGGCTGCAGCTCTCTTTTCTCTTTATGTTTTTAACGGCCTGCTTAATGGCGCCGTTAGCGGTTTCGTTTGTGAAAATGGATCGCTTCAGCGTTGCATCTTTTATGCCGTCAGCGATTCAAGGGGTTAATGATCAATTTGCTGATCAATTGCAGGGTTTTCAAATCAGGAACGGAAAACTAACAGGCGGGAAGAGCTCTGAGAGGATTGAAGATGGGCAGAATGTGATGGCAGTTGATATGAAGCATGAATATGAGACAAGCGGTGAAAATGGGCGATTGAAAGTAACTGGATTTGAAAACGCCATCATATTTCAACCTGATCAACTGGTGATCACCGATCAAAACGAAACTGGGTTTTCTGTTGGCTATGCGAAAATGGACGTTAAGCTCGAGAAATCAAAAGCCCATGATGTAGAGGTTTTGATCGATACTTTATGGTTGGCACAGTATAAGCCGATGATCATGATGCTGGCATATGCGGTAATCTTTATGATCCAGCTTTTGTTAACGTTTGTTCTTGCAGGTGGCCTCTGGATCACAAAAATATCAAACATGATCTCTATTGCGTCATTCAAGGAAGCAGTATCTACGGCGATTTGCGCCTCGGCACTGCCGGCATTTGCGGCAGCTGCTATCGGCATGGTTCATTTTGATTTGATTACTGTATTGATGATCCATTCGTGTGGCGTTACTTTGATGATCTCTTTTGCATTTAGATATTTAACCAAAACCCGCCGTGATAATGGAAACTTACATTCGGGAGGAAATGATGATAAATCAGCGGTTATTTGAGGTTGATGAATGGAAAATCAAAACAAATACATTTAATAAGGAGCATACACGTCTGCTGGAAAGCCTGACGTCTCTTGCCAATGGCTATATGGGGGTCAGAGGGAATTTTGAAGAAGGCTATTCAGGTGACAGTCACCAAGGCACATATATTGCAGGTGTGTGGTTCCCCGACAAAACGCGAGTAGGCTGGTGGAAAAACGGGTATCCAGAATATTTCGGAAAAGTGATCAATGCGATGAACTTTATGGGCATAGGCTTATATGTTGACGGTGAAAAAATCGATCTCCATCAAAACCCAATCGAATCATTTGAGGTAGAACTCAATATGAAAGAGGGGATTCTGCGGCGAAGCGCTGTTGTCCGCATTCAGGGTAAATCCGTCAGAATCAGGTCAGAGCGGTTTCTTAGCCTTGCTGTAAAAGAACTCTGTGCGATTCATTATGAAGCGGAGTGCCTGACGGGAGATGCTGTCATTACGCTTGTTCCTTACCTGGATGGAAACGTGGCAAATGAAGATTCTAACTACCAAGAACAGTTTTGGCAGGAGGAAGCGAAAGGTGCTGATTCTCACAGCGGCCATTTAGCGGCAAAAACGATCGAAAATCCATTTGGAACACCGCGCTTCACGGTTTTAGCCGCAATGGCAAACGAGACGGAGAGCTTTGTCCATGAAAGCTTTAAAACGACTGAAATGTATGTCGAGAATCGCTACAGTTATCAAACGAAGGCATCATTGAAAAAGTTTGTGATTGTCACGACTTCCCGTGATTTTCGGGAGGAAGAGCTTTTAACGAAAGCCAAGGAGCTTTTGGCGGATGTGGTTGAGAACGGCTATGAAAAAGCAAAACGGAGGCACACTGATCGATGGAAGGAAAGATGGGCAAAAGCGGACATTGAGATTAAAGGAGATGAGGAGCTACAACAAGGAATCCGCTACAATATCTTTCAGTTATTCTCGACATATTACGGGGGCGATGCCCGTTTGAATATCGGGCCGAAAGGATTTACTGGCGAGAAATATGGAGGTGCCGCATATTGGGATACTGAGGCGTACGCCGTTCCGATGTATTTGGCGACAGCCGAGCCGGAGGTGACGAAAAACCTGCTTTTGTATCGCTATCATCAGTTGGAGGCTGCCGAACGAAACGCCGCAAAATTGGGGATGAAGGGGGCACTTTATCCGATGGTGACGTTCACCGGTGATGAATGCCACAACGAATGGGAAATCACCTTTGAAGAAATTCACCGCAATGGCGCGATCTGTTATGCGATCTACAATTATATCAATTATACAGGCGACCGTGACTATATGGAAGAATACGGGATAGACGTACTTGTGGCAGTCAGCAGATTTTGGGCCGACCGTGTTCACTTCTCGAAACGAAAAAATAAGTATATGATCCATGGCGTCACAGGGCCCAATGAATACGAAAACAACGTTAACAACAATTGGTATACGAATGTCATTGCGGCTTGGACGTTGGAGTATACGTTACAAAATCTCGAAAGTATCTCAGCGGAGAAACGCCGCCTTCTGGATGTACAGGAAGAAGAATTGAAAGTCTGGAGAGAAATCATCCAGCACATGTACTATCCATTTAGTGAAGAACTGCAAATTTTCGTTCAGCATGACACGTTCTTGGACAAAGACCTGCAAGCAGTTAACGAATTAGATCCAGCGGAACGGCCTCTTTATCAGAATTGGTCATGGGACAAGATTCTCCGCTCCAATTTTATTAAGCAGGCAGATGTTCTCCAAGGCATTTATCTTTTTAATGACCGTTTTACAATGGAAGAAAAACGGCGAAATTTTGAATTTTATGAGCCGATGACTGTCCATGAATCAAGCCTATCGCCCTCTGTCCATGCGATTCTCGCAGCCGAACTCAAGCTGGAAAAGAAAGCGCTCGAATTATATAAGCGCACAGCAAGGCTTGATCTTGATAATTACAATCATGATACGGAAGAAGGCTTGCATATTACTTCAATGACGGGTAGCTGGCTGACAATCGTTCATGGCTTTGCAGGCATGCGCACCGCGAATGAGACGCTGTCATTTGCTCCGTTTTTGCCGAAAGAATGGGACGAATATTCATTCAACATCAATTATCGAAACCGATTAATCAATGTGACGGTTGACGAAAAGCGCGTTATTTTTGAGCTTGTAAAAGGCGAGCCGCTGCACATGAACGTTTATGAGGAACCAGTTGTCCTACAGGGACGATGTGAAAGGAGAACGCCTAATGAGTGAATGGTGGAAAGAAGCTGTCGTTTATCAAATTTACCCGCGCAGTTTTTATGATGCCAATGGAGATGGATTCGGGGATTTGCAAGGTGTGATTCAAAAGCTGGATTACATCAAAAATCTCGGGGCGGATGTCATCTGGCTCTCCCCGGTATTTGATTCCCCGCAGGATGACAACGGATATGATATCAGCGATTACAAAAACATGTATGAAAAGTTTGGGACAAATGAAGATATGTTTCAGCTGATTGATGAAGTCCATAAACGCGGAATGAAAATCGTCATGGATTTGGTCGTGAACCACACATCAGATGAGCATGCTTGGTTTGCTGAAAGCCGCAAGTCGAAGGACAATCCTTACCGGGATTATTATTTTTGGAAAGATCCTAAACCGGACGGCTCAGAGCCGAATAATTGGGGATCGATCTTTTCAGGCTCAGCGTGGACATACGATGAAGGAACAGGGCAGTATTATTTGCACTACTTTTCGAAAAAACAGCCTGATTTAAATTGGGAAAACGAAGCCGTTCGCCGGGAAGTTTATAATGTAATGAGATTCTGGATGGATAGAGGCGTTGACGGCTGGCGGATGGATGTGATCGGCTCTATTTCTAAATACACCGATTTTCCGGACTACGAAACGGATCACAGCCGCAGCTATATTGTCGGCCGTTATCACTCTAACGGCCCCCGTCTTCATGAGTTTATTCAAGAGATGAACAGGGAAGTGCTTTCTCATTATGACTGCATGACAGTTGGAGAGGCAAACGGCTCTGATATTGAAGAGGCGAAAAAGTACACAGATGCAAGCAGGCAAGAGCTGAATATGATCTTTACATTTGAACATATGGATATTGATACTGAACAAAACTCGCCAAATGGGAAATGGCAGATCAAGCCGTTTGATTTGATTGCTTTAAAAAAGACGATGACAAGGTGGCAGACCGGGTTAATGAATGTCGGCTGGAATACCCTGTATTTTGAGAACCATGACCAGCCGAGGGTTATTTCCCGCTGGGGCAATGACGGGAAGCTGCGTAAGGAATGTGCGAAGGCATTTGCAACGGTTCTGCACGGCATGAAAGGAACGCCGTTTATTTACCAGGGAGAAGAAATCGGCATGGTCAACAGCGATATGCCGCTGGAGATGTATGATGATCTTGAAATAAAGAATGCATATCGTGAACTAATCGTCGAAAACAAAACGATGTCAGAAAAAGAGTTTGTCAAAGCCGTGATGATAAAAGGAAGGGATCATGCGAGAACACCGATGCAGTGGGATGCCGGAAAACATGCGGGATTCACAGCCGGAGACCCGTGGATACCGGTAAATTCCCGCTATCAAGATATCAATGTGAAAGAGTCTTTGGAAGATCAAGATTCGATTTTCTTTTACTATCAGAAGCTCATTCAATTACGAAAGCACTATAAGATTATGATATATGGCGATTATCAGCTGTTGCAGGAGAATGATCCGCAGGTCTTTTCTTACCTTCGAGAATATCAAGGGGAAAAGCTTCTTGTCGTTGTGAATTTATCGGAAGAAAAGGCTCTGTTCGAAGCGCCTCCAGAACTGATTCATGAGCGTTGGAAAGTGCTGATTTCAAACTATCCGCAGGAGCGGGCTGACTTAAAGAGTATTAGCCTCAAACCTTATGAAGCTGTGATGGGCATTAGTATATGAAAGCGGTCATTTTTGATTTAGACGGAGTGATAACAGATACTGCTGAATATCATTTTCTCGCTTGGAAGCACATCGCAGAACAAATCAATATCCCCTTTGACAGAGACATGAATGAAAGGCTAAAAGGAATCAGCAGAGAAGAGTCACTTGAAAGCATATTGATCTCTGGCGGTGCGGAAACAAAGTATACAAATGCGGAGAAACAAGAACTTATGCATCGGAAAAATCATGATTATCAAACGCTGATCAGCAAATTGACGCCGGAAGATCTTTTACCGGGGATTGGCAGGCTCCTATGTCAATTGAAAAACGAAAATATAAAAATCGGGTTAGCATCTTCAAGTCGCAATGCTCCTAAGATTTTAAGACGTTTGGCAATTATCGATGATTTTGATGCCATTGTTGATCCGACGACTCTTGCGCAGGGGAAACCTGATCCTGACATCTTTTTAACAGCTGCAGCGCTGCTCGATGTTTCCCCTGCTGATTGCGCGGCAATAGAAGACGCAGAAGCAGGCATTTCTGCAATCAAATCTGCGGGGATGTTTGCGGTTGGTGTAGGTCAAGGACAGCCGATGCTTGGTGCTGATCTGGTTGTGAGGCAGACGAATGATTTGACGCTTGAGCTGTTACATGAGGAATGGGAGCAGTATAGAATAAAAAGTGTTTAAGGGAGTCAAATCCTTGAAATGAAAAAAACCTGCAAGAGACGCAGCTCTTGCAGGTTGTGTTATTACTTTTTGTCTTCTGTGTGAGTCAAAATTTTGTCAATCAGGCCGTATTCAAGCGCTTCTTCAGCAGACTTGAAGTTATCACGGTCTGTGTCGCGTTCGATCACTTCAAGCGGCTGGCCAGTACGTTCAGCAAGGACTTTGTTTAGTTTGTCGCGAAGCAAGAGAATGCGTTTCGCGGCAATTTCAATTTCTGTCGCCTGACCTTGCGCACCGCCAAGTGGCTGGTGAATCATGACTTCACTGTTTGGAAGCGCATAGCGTTTGCCTTTTTCGCCGGCTGCAAGCAGGAACGCGCCCATTGACGCAGCCATGCCGATACAAATTGTAGATACCTTCGGCTTAATAAACTGCATGGTATCATAGATCGCCATACCGGCTGTAATAGAGCCGCCCGGGCTGTTGATGTAAAGAGAAATTTCTTTTTCAGGGTCTTCTGCTGCTAAGAATAAAAGCTGTGACACGATGGAGTTCGCAACGTTGTCATCAATCGCAGATCCAAGCATGATGATACGATCCTTTAATAGACGAGAATAAATGTCATACGCTCTTTCCCCGCGGTTCGTTTGTTCAATGACTGTAGGTATTAAATTCATAATGCTCCTCCTTCACCTTTTAGGTAAGTATGTAGTTACATGATACATTTTTGGTCAATAAAGGTCAAACAAAAAGCTGGCCTGATATGCAAAGTCGTCTCTTTTCCCCATTTTCCCCAAAAATACATGGGTTCAAACCATCGTATGTCAGATTTCCAATTAAGATGCTGTGTCTATTTAAAAAACGGCCTCTCGAAATAGAGGGTTGTTATTTTAATTGAATTATCGTATAATTAGTTGTGCTGACGTTCTCATAACGCAGTCTATATGCGCTCGTAGCTCAGTTGGATAGAGCGGTGGTTTCCGGTACCACGTCTGTCGGGGGTTCGAATCCCTCCGAGCGCGTCCAATAGAACAACAGGAAAGACAAGGGTTTGGCAACTTGCCACTCTTGTCTTTTTTGTTTTGTTTCATTTCATAAATCTTTTTCGCTGAAACATAAATGTTCCTCCGCTTGGGCACGTTATGAAATGTGCAATATTGAATATGGGAGGAGGATGAACATGGGTATTTTAAGCGGGAATCCGCAGGATGAACCGATGCATTACGGTGAGGTATTCGGCTTGTAGATGTGATGGCGGGCACTAAAATGGTCGGCAATTACCAGATGCTATTGAATCATGTCGGTGATGACGACCTGAAGAAGCTGCTTCGTGAGTCTATTGAGAAATGCCAAGATGAAATCAAACAGGTCAGCACGATCCTGAAAGAAAACGGGGTGGCGCTGCCGCCGGCTTCTCCTGAACCGCCGACAGCAGATCTTAACGATATTCCGCCTGGCGCACGGTTTCTCGATCCGGATGTGGCGGCCTCCGCGGCAGCACAAAATGCTGCAGGTCTTGTGACATGCAGCAAAATGATGGGGCAATCGATTCGTGAGGATATTGCCATGATGTTTGGGCAATTTCATATGTCGAAAGCGGCAACAGGCGCAAAATACTTAAGGCTGCTAAAAAACAAAGGCTGGCTCATCCCGCCGCCGCTTCATCTTCAAAAACATCACGAAGCTTAATGGCAAAGGCATATACAGCTGTATATGCCTTGATTTTATGAAGATGACGTAAGACGCAGGCCGATGACGCCAGCTAGGATAAGGCAAAGTGAAATCACCTGTGAAAGCTGAAACCGCTCCTTAAACCAGATGAGCCCGACCGCCGAAACACCAATGCTTCCAATGCCAGTCCAGACGGCATATGCAACTCCGGCAGGCAGGACGATCATCGCTTGGGACAGGCAGTAAAAGGATAAGCCGAATCCAACAGTCATCACAATGATTGGCCATTTTTTTCTTGTTCCGTCTATATATTTCATGGCAATGGCAGCTATAATTTCTTCTATGCCGGCAATCACTAATAAAAACCATGCCATTATTGTTCACCTCCCGGCTGAGATTTGCTTTCTTTCGTAAATAATTTCATTCCTAAAATGCCAGCCAGCAATAAAGCTAAAAAGAACATTTGGGCTGCTGAGAAGGATTCGCCCAGAACAATTCCAGTCAGATATGTTCCGACGGTTCCGATTCCCACAAACACAGTGTACGCCGCGGCCATCGGGATTTTTTGATAAGAGCGGATCAACAGGATAAAGCTGACCGCGATTAAGATAAAAATGATGATCCAATCCAAAAGCGAATCGGCATGTTTGAGGGAAGAGGCCCAAACAACTTCTAAAAGCCCTGCAATAAAAACAAGAACCCAATTCAAATGAAACACCTCTCTATTTTTATGAATGAACGTCAGTCATTTTTAGAACATTAAAAAATGAGCGGTGTTACCCAGTCATTTTTTAAGCAGTACCTAAGCTCCGTTTTAAGAAAGTAAAGATTTCTTTTTTATACACTTCAACATTTTCATCTTGTTCAAATCCGATATAGAATCGTTCTGCAGTATTCTCGACCAAGTTGATAATCGTTCTGGCCGTCCATTTTGAATTGATGCCTTCCGTTACCTCATGGTTTGCAATGGCCTTGTTGATGATTTGTTCAAGCCAGGAATAATAAGGCTGATAGATCGTCTCCCATTTTTCCATGGAGTGGTCGATCGCAAGCCCGGAATAACAGAGGACAATAATATCCTTATGGCGTTCTGTAATGAGAAATGTCTCATCAATTAATATATCTAAAACGGTCCAAAAATCCTCGTCCCCATGCAGCCTACCTTTGATTTGATCAAGTGTATGGGTGAGAAGATTTTCTGCAATGGCCGGTATGAGGGCATTTTTAGATGAAAAATACAAATAGAATGTTCCTTGGGCAGTGCCGGCCTTTTTGACAATATCAGAAATAGATGCTTTGTCGAGGCCTTTTTCAGAAATCACTTCTATGGCAGCCTGCAGAATTTTTTCATATTTGCCCGATGTTTGTTTTGGCATGAGGAACACCTCCAATAATGACTGACTCTCATTCATTTTATCGCGTGAATGTATGTTTGTAAAGAATAAAGAAGCAAGAAAACCTGTTGCTTCTTTATTTATCGTAATCAATGGCGGCTTTTGGGAGCCCGGTATACTTTGCCCAGTAATAAATCGCAAGTGAGCCGATCGCGACTAAAATGAGGTCGACGGGATTGCTGATAATCCCTAAACCATGTCCGAAAGAACCGATGTAGGAAAAGATCAGCATCATAATATAAAACCCGATAAGCCACCAGGCTGATTTCAGCTGCTGAGCGAGGCTGACATCTTCTTTAGGCGTATATTTGCTGAAACAGAGATAGATCAAAAACATCACGAGCTGTGAACCGAGCAGCCAGGAGACTGTTTTCCATCCTGACCAGTACACGATAAACGCTGTAAATATAAAGGAAAGCGGCCCGATAATACTCATTCCTTTTAAATAAAACGGCCTGTTTAAGTCCTTCGCGTTGACCCTCAGCGCAGCTGAAGAAATGGGTGCAATCGCATATGAAAGAATGAGCGCGACTGAACAGACATTGACGAGCGCATTCCACGAAGGAAAGGGAAGTGTCCAGAAAATGGACAGGGCAAACGAAAGCCAAAGCGAAGCGCGGGGTGTCCCCGTATCTTTATTGACCTTTGAGAATATGCCAAATAATGTGCCGTTACGCGCCCAGGCGTAAACAAGGCGGGATGTCGTATTCATAAAGATATTCCCGTTTCCTCCGGGAGACAGAATGGCGTCTAAAATGACAAGCGTTGCAAGCCAGCCTAACCCGAGCATGACCGCAATATCCTTAAACGGCAATGAGAACTCCCGGTCAATTGCCGGCCAGCCATGTTTCAGTGTTTCTGTCGGGATTGCACCAATAAAGGTGACCTGCAAAACAGTATAAATGATGGTTGAAACGATGATGCAAATGATTAAAGCGATCGGGATATTGCGTTTTGGATTTTGGGACTTCACCTGCTACAGATACAATCGGGTGCAGGCCGAGATACGCAAACATGACGCCGCCTGTCGAGATGGCAGCCTGAATACCTGTAAATCCAAACGGTGCAAATCCTTGAACGGATAAATTCTCCGGCTGAAAATGAAAGATCAGCACAATAATGATGGTAATCGGCACAATATATTTAAAAATCGATATGATGAAATTCGCCTTAGCGAAGGTTTTGACGCTCCAATAATTCAGCAGGAAAAACAAGCATAATAGGGCAAACTGCAAGATCCAGCCGGAAATGGTCGGCGAATCAGACCCTTTAATGGTCAGGCCGGGAAACCAATAGGCCACATACTGGCGCACAGCTGTCACTTCAATTGAAATCAAGCTTGTATAAGCGACAATCGTGACAAACGAAATTAAGTAGCCGACAAGGTGGCCATGTGAATAAACGGGGTATCGAATGATGCCTCCGGTACGGGGCAGAGCGGCTCCGAGCTCTGCATATACGAGCCCGATTAACAAAATAATGGCTCCTCCGAGGATCCAGGAAAAAGCGCCGGAGGGCCCTGCTTTTGAAGCGACATTACTGACAGCGAACAGCCACGCTGATCCAAAGATGGCTCCCATCCCAATCAAAATCAGATCAAACAGCGACATTGATTTTTGAAAATTTCCTTGTTTAGACATTCGCTTCCTCCTTTGAAACCAGCCTTATATTTCTTACAATGCCCAATATGTAACAGAGAATACCGCTCCTAATAAAAAAACAGGGGCAGCCTGCGCCGCCCCTGTTTTTATTCATGAATCGAATCAAAGTGTTTCACTGTTATATTTTTGAAGGAGGCTGTGCCGCTGTCAGAATAAAGGGTAATTCCTTTATCTTCAGGCTTTGGGAAGACTTCATTTGAAAAAACGGTTTTCCCGTCGCCAACAAATACTTCTATCGTTGTTTTATCGACAAGTATTTTCAAATGCACTTTACGTTTGCTTACATCATAAGGAGCTTTGCTTTCGACATAGGTATTGCTTTTGTCAGGCTGATTTGTGGCTGCTCTATTGACATAAGCATAGCCGCCTTCAGCGAAAATACCGACATCAATATGGCGTTTTTGGTCTTCTGATTCTCTGAGCCTGACGCCTGCATTCTTTAGCTCTGACCAAGAAAGATCCGTATCAAGCTGGTACGTATCACCTGTTATCGACAATGTTTTTGATCCGTTCACATCCTGATCCTCTATTTCGTCAGTTGAAACAGTCAGCTGCTCCAAAGCTTCAATCGGCTGTGAGACGAGGCTGTATGTTCCATCCTGCTCCTTCAGCCGGATTTCGCGTATGACAGAATCTGTGCCGTTAAAGCCGTTCTTCATTGTCGGGGTGTTGTTGGCATAATCCCAATTGTTCATCCAGGCAAGCGCATACCGCTTTTCTAATGGATCTGTGCTTTTGCTGTCTTCGAACGTCACACCGCCATACCAGTCGAAGCCATAGTCAAGCCATTGGGCTTCAGTCTGATCCGCTTTGAATTCTTTTCCGTCGAAGCTTCCGGTCCAGTAGGCGTACGTATTTGGTTTGCCCCACGGTTTGCCATTCGCGCTGGCACCGAGAACCCACTTATTCGTTCCGTCGCTTGCCCGCATCATGTAGAGGTCGGGACATTCCACCATTCCCGTCTGTTCTGGGAAGAATCCGCTTGTGTAATGCCAGTCCTTAAGATTATCGGATTCATAAAAGCCGATTTTTGATCCTTCAGCCATGACCATGACCCATTTGTTATCTTGGTCATCCCATATGACTTTCGGATCTCTGAAATCGTCTGTACCCGGATTAGGCATAACGGGGTTGCCACTGTAGAATTTGAATGATTTTCCTTTGTCTGTGCTGTACCACAAATATTGCTCCTGTTTTTTGTCTTTGGCTGAGGGCTGTGTCACAATCGCGACAAGCGCATTTTTCCCGAAGCCGGCTGTGTTCTCTTTATCCACCACGACGGAACCGGTCCAAATATCACCGTCCGGGTTTGTATATTTCGGAATCGCCACGCCTTCATCGGTCCAGTGCACCAAATCGTCTGAGACGGCATGGCGCCATTCTGTGCCGTTGCCTTTTGGATAATCCCGGTTATATAGATAGAAATAATGATACTTGCCATCAAAATAGATCGGTTTTTGAGGGTCATTTTTCCATTTATCCGGCGTCGTAAAATGATATGCCGCCCGGTAGTCCGGCTTCTGTTTTGATTTTGTTTTTTGGTCATGTTCTTCTTTTGGAAATAAGTCGATAAACAGCAATATTCCTAAAAAGGTTAGGAATACGCTTAGCCATTTGCCTGCTTTTATATAGTTCATATGGGATTCACCTTTATGTTGATAAGAAATAAAAGAAAATGCCAATAGGATATCGGCATTTTCTTTTGCGTTTTTATTTGTTAACTGTTAATTGTCCTTGTTCAAGGATGCTGTCTTTGACAACAGATGTTTTCTTGCCTTTGATGTTCAGCAGGAAGCTTGGCGCAAACGTTGATTGTTTGTCTGCGTAGAATCCTCTGTTTGTCATATAGCTTGTAATCACGACATTGTTTCCTTTCGCTTGAGGTACAGCGAAGTGTGAGTAAGTAAAGGTTACATCGTTAGGATCAAGATCCATTTTTAACACAAGGCCAGTTTTGTTCAGCGGCTTGTATGGGCCAGTTAAAGAATTAGAAACATAACCAAGCATGTAAATATCGTTAGACGTGATGCCGTCAATCGTCATTTTTGACCCGCGGGAGTCAGTGAACAGGTACCATTTGCCGTTCATTTTAAAGACGTTCGCGCGTTCAATTTCATCTGTTACTGTGTTAGATGCAATCAGCGGTTTCATCACTTTTTTCAGTGTGTAATCATCGTTTAGCTCAATCATACCGAGAGCGCCGTTAGCTAATTCAGCAGTGCGTTTTTTATCACTTTGCAGAAGCTTTTGACTTTCTTGACGGAAGAATGATGTGCTTTTGCCATAGTATGCTTTGTTAAATAAAGATTCTTCGCCTTGGTAGCCATCTTCAGTTCCAGTGTTTGCTTCAAATACTAAGTATTTGTGGCCTTTATCTTCTACGTAGTGAGGATCTCTCAGCGTATGGTTGTCGCCTGAGCTGTAGTTGCCTTCATCGATGAACTGCTGTACATTTTGATACGTTTTGCCGTCACCGTCAAAGATTGATTTATAATCCTCTACACCGTTGATGTTCAGAGAGCTGTCTGATGCTGATACGTTAACCTGTGCAGTTGTCAGTGTTTGTTTGCCGTAATGTTTACCGGAGAAATCAGTGTAGAATAAACGGATTTTTCCGTCAGATGTAAATGTGGCTGAACCTGACCATTCTTGCGTTTGGTCTTTTAGGATAGAATCATTTGCATCGAATTTGTCGCTGTCTTTAAAGACGCGGCCAGCGTTTTTCCAGCTGTCAATAGAAGTTTCGCCGACTTTTTGATAGAACATGTAAATCGATGTGTCATCCGCATTTTTAGGATCTCCGGCTAATGCAAAGACGATGTGGTAGCCGTGATAGTTTGCGACAGTGCCGTCAGCGTTTTGTAATGGCCAGCTGTCCCAAACGTCCAGGCCTTTTGCAGAAGAGATATTTTTAATTGTGGACGAATCGAATTCAGGAACTTGATATTTTTCATTTTTTTGCTGTTCAGGGATTTGCAGCATATCATGGCGTGTAATATGGGAAATGCCGTATGTTTCCTTATATGGCTTTTGGTTCGTTTCTTTCGCAAACGCTTGAGTTGCGCCTCCTGCCAGCAGTGCGGTAGTAAAGGTTAATACTGTTGCTTGTTTTGCAAACTTTTTGATGTTCATCGTTCATGTCTCCTTTTTTATGTACTGTGTTAGCGGTCTGCTTCTTCCAGCCCTCCTGTTTGAAGATGGCAAGTTAGTTACGCACAATAAAAAAAGACCTAAAATATGTAAGGGGTGACGCCAAAGTATACACTTTGCCCTTTACACATTTTAGGTCTTGCCTGCTTTATCAGTAACAAACCCGCGCGATTTACTTTTCGACCTCATTCTATTAGACTCTCGTTTGGATTGCAACTGGTCTATTTTCCTCTTTTGTTTGATAGAAAATCATAAAAGGATTTGCGGGATACGAGACTAAAGAACTAAAAAATCTATCTGTTTCTTTTCATTCTCTGTATTTTTTATAGCTTCTGCTGCATGGGCATAAAGTTGCCTTTTGAATCATAATTCAGAAAATATCATAATATCTCATTTCACTAAATAGTAGTGAACGGCAGGTATATGTGATGGGTTAAAAAAGATCTCTAACTGAAGGGTTTTTCAAAATATTTGAAACGTTAGTAGGTTAGTAACGTACAGAGATATGGGAGGTGGAGGAATGAAGCAGAATAAAAGAAAGCATCTTCAGACATTATTTGAGACATTAGGCGAAAAACATCAGTTTAACGGGACGGTTCTGGCTGCGGAGGGTGGCGATATTTTATATCACCACTCTTTTGGCTATGCGGAAATGACGGAAAAACGCCCGTTGAAAACCAACTCTTTGTTTGAGTTAGCGTCTTTGTCAAAGCCTTTTACAGCATTGGGAATCATCTTGCTGGAGGAGAAGGGGATTCTTGGCTATGAGGATAAAGTGGATCGCTGGCTGCCCGGTTTTCCGTATCAGGGCGTAACGATTCGGCATTTATTGAACCATACGTCAGGGCTTCCTGATTATATGGGATGGTTTTTTGCCAATTGGGATTCACACAAGATTGCGGTGAATCAGGATATTGTCGATATGCTGATGAATGAGGGGCTATCTGGTTATTTTGAACCGAATGAAGGCTGGATGTACAGCAATACGGGGTATGTGCTGCTGGCGGTTATCATTGAAAAAGCATCTGGCATGAGCTATGCGGATTTTATGAAAACAAGTATTTTTTCACCGATCGGCATGAATGAAACAAGAGTGTATAACAGGAGGCTTTCGCCTGAGCGAATTGATCATTATGCATATGGATATGTGTATGATGTACATTCCGAAACATACGTCCTCCCTGATGAGCTGGAGGAAACGAACTATGTTGTGTATCTCGATGGCATACAGGGAGATGGGACGGTGAACTCTGTCACAAGCGATTTGTTTCGATTTGATCAGGCTTTATATCAGGACGATTTCATCAGCAAGGCTTCTAAGGAATCTGCGTTTTCTCCAGTGCGCCTCAACAATGGAGAAACAATTGATTATGGCTTTGGCTGGGTACTGCAAAATAGTCCTGAAAAAGGGCGGATTGTCAGCCACAGCGGAGGATGGCCCGGCTATTCGACGTTGATGATCCGATATATCGATCATCGTAAAACGCTGATCTATTTGAGTAATAAGGAAGAGGATACTGAATATGAACAAGCGATTCTGAAGGCGGCGGAACATATTCTATTTGGCCAGCCATATGAGGTCCCGGAACGTCCTGCTGATAAAAAGAAAAAAGCAATTGATGCGGCGATATACAGCCGCTATGTTGGCAGCTACCTGTTGCAGGATGGGACGGCTGCACAGGTGACAGCCGAGAATGAACGGCTTTATTTGGAGATCACCGGGCAGCTGAGACTGGAGTTATTTCCTTCCTCGGAAACCCGTTTCTTTCTGCGATCACTGTCTGTTGAAATTGAATTCATGTTAGGTGTGGATGCTGCGAAAAGCTTTATCCTCTATGAGGATGGCTCAGAGGAAGAAGCGGTCCGTACGAAGTAGAAAGGAATGAATTTGATGATCGGAATATTAGCCGGAATGGGGCCGAAATCGACCTCACCGTTTATTGATAAGGTGATTGATTACTGTCAGAAGCTGTATGGGGCTTCAAACGATATTGACTACCCGCACATGATGATCTATTCATGCCCGACGCCCTTCTATGCAGATCGTCCAATTGACCATGACGAGATGAAAAAAGCGATTATCGACGGAGCGGTAAAGCTCGAGAAAACAGACGTGGATTTCATTGCGCTGCCTTGTAATACGGCGCATGTCTACTATGAAGAGATTCAGCAGGCACTGTCGGTTCCTATGTTGCATATTGTTGAGGAAACGATAAAAGAGATTCCGCATCCTGCAAAAAAAGCGGTGGTTTTAGGAACAGAGCCAACCATCCAATCCGCCATCTACCAAAAAGTTCTGGAGGAAAATGGACAAGAAGTTGTTCACAAGGACCATTGGCAGCAGGCTGTGAACCAGCTTATCGCCGCAATCAAACAGCCAAATCATATGCAGCATTCAAAAGCATTGTGGCAGACGCTATATGAAGAAATCAGTCAGCATGCAGACATCATCATTTCAGCCTGCACGGATTTAAATGCGGTGTTAGATCATACTCAAAGTGAGATTCCGATTATAGATTCCTCTGCCTGTCTTGCCAAAAGCACTGTCAGCACATATCTTGCTTATCAAAGCTAGCTTCAGACAAGGACTGTCTTCAAACAGTCCTTGTTTTTTTATGTTCCTATTGTTTGACAGTTAACTGCAATGATGTTAAAGTAAACATGTAAATAGTTACATGATTTTTTCTGAAGGTGAGGTGGTTCTCGTGAAGAAGCCGGTTTTAAAACCATTCGCCTCTTTAGAAATCAAGGTTGATCCGCCTATCACGATTGGTGAGACAAGCCTGGGACTGAGACGATTCATTCCGATTCGTTCGGGAACAATAACCGGGGAAGTAAAGGGACGTATTTTGCCGGGCGGTGCCGATTCGCAAATGATTCGCGCTGACGGCAGAACCGATTTGTCTGCCAGGTATGTGATCGAAACAGCAGATCATGAACTGATTTACATTGAAAACAATGGAATACGGCAAGTCAGCGAGCCGTTTCGAAAACAAGCGGCAGCCGGGGAAATTATTGATCCGGAGCATGTTTATTTCCGTACGGTACCGACGTTTGAAACAGGCAGTGAAGCCTATCAATGGCTCCATGACCGCTTGTTTATCGGTTCCGCAGAAAGAACCCCTGATTACGTTCGACTAGACATTTATGAAGTGCAGTAAAAGACTAAGGAGAGTGTGAAAAATGGAAAACTTTATCGGAAGCCACATGATTTATACGTATGAAAACGGCTGGGAATACGAGATTTATATTAAAAATGACCATACAATTGATTATAGAATTCATAGCGGAATGGTTGCCGGACGCTGGGTTCGGGATCAGGAAGTGAATATTGTCAAACTGACAGAAGGCGTATATAAAGTGTCTTGGACAGAGCCGACTGGCACGGATGTTTCATTAAACTTTATGCCAAATGAAAAACGCATGCACGGCATTATTTTCTTCCCGAAATGGGTGCATGAACATCCTGAAATTACGGTTTGCTACCAAAATGACCACATTGATTTGATGGAAGAATCCCGCGAAAAATATGAAACGTATCCAAAATACGTTGTACCTGAATTTGCGGAAATTACATTTCTGAAAAATGAAGGAGTCGACAACGAAGAAGTGATTTCGAAGGCTCCTTATGAGGGAATGACAGACGATATTCGCGCGGGAAAATTATAATAAACATAAAAAACCCGGAAAAGAGAATTACTTCTCTTTTCCGGGTTTTCTTTTTGCTGAGTATGCGGGAACCATCACAATTCCCGCGAAAAACAGTATGATGCCAGTCCAGCACATAGGCTGGTAATAGACTGTGTCCCGTAAACATACCACGGCCGACAAAATAATGATACAAGCTGCCACAACAATGGCAGCACCAATGTATCCTGTTTTCCCCATATTTATTCTCCTTTTGAAGGGAATAGCTTCTGCCTTTTTTCAGATTCGGGATCGTTTTCGATCGTAATCTCTGAGTCTAAAATCAGCGTCTCTCTCGTTTCTTCATGATACGCCGGCCAATTCACAGCTTCGGTGCTTGGGTTTCCTGTTTTAGCGAACGTGATCCACGCTGATTGTATCGTGTGAGAAAGCTGTTTCACCTCATCCGTAATCTCCGCTTTTGCCATTCGTTCCAATCCGTCCAGATTTCCAAAGACAAAAGGAAGCTCTAATGCGTGAAACGCTTTATTGTACGGCGGCTTCTCCGGGTGCCAATCGAACCTGTACATCCAGACAGGGGTGTAATGAGACTGTGCGGATGCATAGGCGACGGCAGGGCGCCAAAATAATAAATCAGTCATCATATGAATTTGGCTTTCCAGAGAACGCGGATACAAATCGGCAGCTTTCTCTGCCAGCGGCTTCCCTAGTAAATACTCGAGTGCTGCATCAAGCGTTTCCTGAGAATGAACGTCTGAATCCGGGGTGAAAAATAAATATCCTTCATCACGGGTTGTTCCAATCAATAGCGGAATGCCGGAAGCAGCCCCTTCTGCGATCGCTTTTTCTGGTTCTTCAGGCAGCGTTTTTGGATCAAGGGCGGGCTGGAAGAACAGCTGAAAGATATTTTCTTTTTCTGCAATCCGAAGCTGATCAGCCGCTTTTAGCAAATCTTCCGCAGAAACCGTATGCAATTGATCCAGCTGGCTCTCATTAATTCCAAGGACTTGTAAAAAGGCAGCCGCAGTGCTTGCCGCTTGTTCTTTTGTCATTGTTCGGGAAGCGCCGCTTTCCATGATCGCTTTCTGGAACAGGCCTTTTGCCGCAGGCATAGCAAGCAGCGCGGCAATGCTCATGCCGCCGGCGGATTCTCCAAATACTGTTACGTTATCGGGATCACCGCCAAACGCTGAGATATTCTCTCGCACCCATTTCAGTGCGGCGGCTTGGTCTAAAAGCCCAAGGTTATCGGAATACGCCTCATCAAATGAAGACAAGTGCAAAAAGCCAAACGGCCCCAGCCGATAGTTCAGTGTAACGACAATGACCTCTCCCTGCGCCGCAAGTTTTGATCCGTCATACAATGGCTCACTGCCTGCGCCGAGATAAAAAGCGCCTCCGTGAATCCAAACCATGACAGGCAGGTTTTGGCTTGGAGTGTCAGGCGCAAATACATTGACAAACAAGCAATCCTCGGACTGGCGGGGCAGCTCAGTATACGAAAGTGACAGCAAATCAGACGGCTGCGGGCAAATAGGGCCGTATGCTGTGGCATCAAGGACATCTTCCCACACTTCAGGCGGCTCAGGTGCTTTAAAACGCCATTGTCCGACAGGCGGCTTGGCATAGGGGATGCCTTTCCACTTATGTACGCTGTTTTCCGTTGTGCCCTTTACTTTGCCGTATTGAGTCGTTACTATTTGATGAGTCATCGTGTTCTCTCCCTTTTTCCCCCATTATAAACAGATTTACCCTGCAGATGCGAACGTTAGCCCTTAACCGATCATCATCTTCCCATTGTTTTTAAAAAGGATTTGACTTCATAGACAGTCAAGCCGATTTCTCTTGCTTCCGCCATCAGCGCTTTCCATTCTTCTATATTGGATTCCGTCAATTTACGGTTGCGGTAAGAGGCAGTTTCAGGCTGTTCTTTCTTTAGCCTGTTCGTAAAAGTGAACAATTCTTCCTTTTCCATCCCGGCTTGTACGGCTTGCACTAAATGTACGCGCCATTCTTCTTCACCGCCGCTGATTTTTTCATACATCATTGTTTCTGCGTCAAATAATTCTGTTAATTCAACTTCCAGTGTGGCAGAAACTTTTTTTAAAAATTGAACGGACGGATTCGTGTGAACGCCTCTTTCAATTTTGCTTAAATAGGATTTGGATACGCCTGACTCAACAGCCAGCTGATTAATAGAATAGCCTTTTCTTTTACGGTACAAACGGATAATTCTTCCAATCATAATATGAAATTCTCCTCTATTCCTGTCGTTATTTCGTTCATTATAAGGAATGTTTCGTTCTTTATAAAATTTAAAATAATAAGGGAAGTGCAGTAAATTAGAGGAAAATCATGATTTTGTTCTCTAAAGAGAACTTATTGGCTTATTTTGCAATTTTTAAATAATAACGTTTTCTTTTATAATCCAATCATTAACAGAAAGGGGCGCGGGAAGCCAGCCGCGGGAAGGCTGAAGGCTATGAATACATGAATGAGAATATGAGTTTCAAAGAATTATATGCGATTGTCAGACACAGATTCGTGCTGATTCTGCTCATCACAATCGGCGTCACCCTTATGATGGGTTTTGTGCAATTTAAGGTCATTTCACCGACCTACCAGGCGTCGACACAGGTGCTGGTTCATGAATCAGACGGTGAAGAAAACTCGAATCTCAGTGACATCCAGCGAAATCTTCAGTATAGCAGCACGTTCCAATCGATTATGAAAAGCACTGCCTTGATGGAAGAAGTTAAGGCGGAATTGCACCTATCTGAATCGGCTTCCTTGCTGAAAGGAAAAGTGGTTACCAGCAGTGAAAATGAATCAGAAATAATCAACGTTGCCGTTCAGGATCACGATCCGGCGAAAGCAGCTGAGATTGCGAACACGTTAGTGAACAAGTTTGAAAAAGAAGTAGATGAAAGAATGAATGTACAAGGCGTACATATATTATCAGAGGCGAAGGCTTCTGAAAGCCCGATGATCAAGCCGGCCAGGCTGCGAAATATGGTCATGGCTTTTGGCGCTGCTGTCATGGGCGGCATTACACTGGCATTTTTTCTGCATTTTCTCGATGATACATGCAAAAGCGCACGGCAGCTCAGCGAGAGAACCGGATTGCCATGCTTAGGCTCCGTTCCTGATGTCCACAAAGTGCGGAATCGCGGGATAAAACATTTCGGGGAGTGAAGCGAGTGATCTTTAGAAAAAAGAAAGCAAGGCGGGGTTTGGCTCAAATATCTGTTTTACACAATAAATCAGTTGTTGCGGAACAATATCGCACCATTCGGACAAACATTGAGTTCTCATCTGTCCAGACCAACTTGCGATCTATCCTCGTCACCTCCTCTGTGCCTGGTGAAGGTAAATCGTTCAGTGCAGCGAATCTTGCGGCTGTCTTTGCGCAGCAGCAGGAAAAGAAAGTACTGCTGGTGGATGCCGATTTAAGAAAGCCGACCATCAATCAGACGTTTCAGGTTGATAATGTAACCGGGCTGACAAATGTGCTGGTCGGCAATGCTTCACTCAGTGAGACGGTGCAAAAGACGCCGATTGATAACTTATATGTACTGACAAGCGGGCCGACCCCGCCAAACCCGGCAGAACTGCTGTCTTCAAAAGCAATGGGAGACTTAATATCTGAGATCTATGAACAATTCAGCCTCGTCATCTTTGATTCCCCTCCGCTTTTGGCTGTTGCAGATACTCAGATTCTAGCAAATCAAACAGACGGCAGCGTGCTCGTCGTTTTAAGCGGAAAAACAAAAACCGATACCGTTCTGAAAGCAAAAGATGCACTGGAACAATCCAATGCGAAGCTGTTAGGCGCTCTTTTAAACAAAAAGAAAATGAAAAAATCGGAACACTATTCCTACTAGTTTTTGTAAAGGTGATGTCTCCTGACCTGTATCAATGGAGGCACTCGGCTCTGCTGTGGGCAGCTGAAGTTGCTGCCTTAGATGCTGGTCGTCGCTGGCGGGGCGTGAGGATGGGTTAAATGCCCACTTATCTGATATATACATAGGACGTATTGTCGGTTTAGCTGCTGCCGATTTTTTGGAGAGACGAAAACCGCCGCAGCTAAACCGATAAAAGAATTAGGGGGGGAAAGGTTGAGTTACCGGAGAAGACTGTCAATGATTATTGCGCTGGATACTTACCTCGTTTTAAATTCAGTTATTGCAGGATATCAATTTTTAAAGGATTCCTATCAATTTTATGACTCCGGAGCATTACTGCTTACCGCTGTCAGCTTGCTCCTCAGCTATCATGTGTGTGCTTTCCTGTTCAATCAGTATAAACAGGTGTGGACATACACCGGGCTTGGCGAGCTGATTGTCCTACTTAAGGGGATTACGCTTTCCGCCGCTGTGACCGGTATCATTCAGTATGCTGTGTATCATACGATGTTCTTCCGTCTGTTAACCGCGTGCTGGGTGCTTCAGCTTTTGTCTATTGGAGGGACCCGTATTTTATCTAGAGTATTAAACGAAAGCATCAGGAAAAAACGCTGCGCCTCGTCCCGCGCGCTGATTATCGGGGCGGGCTCAGGTGGGACTCTGATGGTCAGGCAGCTGCTTTCGAAAGATGAACCTGATATCATACCTGTCGCTTTTATTGATGACGACCAAACGAAGCATAAATTAGAAATTATGGGGCTGCCCGTAATCGGCGGTAAAGAAAGTATCATGCCTGCGGTGCAAAAGCTCAAAATTAATTATATTATTATTGCCATTCCTTCACTCCGCACCCATGAGCTTCAGGTGTTATATAAAGAATGTGTGCGAACCGGAGTAAGCATTAAAATTATGCCTCATTTTGATGAAATGCTGCTTGGCACACGAACTGCCGGACAAATCAGAGATGTAAAGGCTGAGGACTTGCTCGGCAGAAAGCCGGTAACCCTCGACACTAGCGAAATTTCGAACCGCATCAAAGGAAAAACAGTTCTTGTCACGGGAGCGGGCGGATCAATCGGCTCGGAAATCTGCCGTCAGATCAGCGCGTTTCAGCCTAAGGAAATTATTCTGCTCGGCCATGGGGAAAACAGCATTCATTCGATTTATACAGAGCTGAATGGACGATTCGGCAAACACATTGTGTTCCATACGGAAATCGCTGATGTGCAGGACCGCGATAAAATGTTTACCTTGATGAAAAAATACGAGCCGCATGTTGTCTATCATGCAGCTGCCCATAAGCATGTGCCTTTAATGGAACACAATCCAGAAGAGGCGGTCAAAAACAATATTATCGGAACAAAAAATGTCGCGGAAGCAGCCGATATGTCGGGAACTGAGACATTCGTGCTGATTTCATCGGACAAAGCGGTGAACCCAGCCAACGTAATGGGGGCGACAAAACGATTCGCAGAGATGATTATTATGAATCTTGGGAAAGTCAGCAGAACCAAATTTGTTGCTGTTCGCTTCGGCAATGTACTCGGGAGCCGCGGCAGCGTCATTCCAATTTTCAAAAAACAGATTGAAAAAGGCGGCCCGGTGACAGTAACACATCCGGCAATGACCCGCTATTTCATGACGATTCCCGAGGCATCAAGGCTTGTGATTCAGGCTGGGGCACTGGCGAAAGGGCGTCAAATTTTCGTTCTCGATATGGGAGAGCCCGTAAAGATTGTGGATCTTGCCAAAAACCTCATTCATTTGTCCGGCTACACGACTGAGCAGGTTCCAATCGAATTCACTGGCATTCGTCCGGGCGAAAAAATGTATGAAGAATTGCTGAACAAAAATGAAGTCCATGCTGAACAAATCTTTCCAAAAATTCACATCGGTAAAGCGGTGGACGGCGATTGGCCGGTGCTGATGCGCTTTATCGAGGATTTTCATGAGCTGCCGGAAGCCGACCTGAGAGCGAGGCTGTTTGCTGCAATCAATACATCAGAAGAAATGACGGCTGCCAGCGTTCATTAGGGGGAGTGAAAATGACGAAAAAGATATTGTTTTGCGCGACTGTTGATTATCATTTTAAGGCCTTTCACCTCCCTTATTTTAAATGGTTCAAGCAAATGGGCTGGGAGGTTCATGTCGCCGCGAACGGACAAACCAAGCTGCCGTATGTGGATGAGAAATTCTCCATCCCGATTCGCAGGTCACCTTTTGACCCTCAGAACCTGGCCGTTTATAGGCAGCTGAAGAAAGTGATTGACACCTATGAATACGACATTGTCCATTGCCATACACCGGTCGGCGGCGTTCTCGCCAGACTGGCGGCGAGGCAGGCACGGCGGCACGGAACAAAGGTGCTGTACACAGCGCACGGATTTCACTTCTGCAAAGGGGCACCGATGAAAAATTGGCTTCTTTACTATCCGGTTGAGAAATGGCTTTCAGCATATACAGACTGCCTGATTACGATTAATGAAGAGGATTACATACGGGCGAAAGGACTTCAAAGGCCGGGCGGAAGGACGCAGAAAATTCACGGCATTGGCGTCAACACCGAGCGTTTCCGGCCTGTCAGTCCGATAGAGCAGCAAAGACTCAGAGAAAAGCACGGGTTCTGTGAAGATGATTTTATATTGGTTTATCCGGCTGAGCTCAATCTGAACAAAAACCAGAAGCAGTTAATTGAAGCCGCAGCCTTGCTAAAAGAAAAAATTCCTTCGCTCCGCCTTGTGTTTGCCGGGGAAGGGGCAATGGAACAAACGTATCAAACGTTAGCTGAAAAGCTTGGTGCCTCCGCCAATGTCTGTTTTTACGGCTTTTGCAGCGACATACATGAGCTGATTCAGCTTGCGGATGTATCTGTCGCATCCAGCATTAGAGAGGGCCTCGGCATGAATGTGCTTGAGGGAATGGCGGCAGAAAAACCGGCGATCGCCACAGATAATCGCGGGCATCGGGAAATCATTCGCGACGGAGAAAACGGTTTTCTGATCAAAATCGGTGACAGTGCTGCTTTTGCCCGCCGGATTGAACAGCTTTACCATAAGCCGGAGCTCTGCCGAAAGCTGGGACAGGAAGGCCGAAAAACAGCCTTGCGCTTCTCGGAGGCGCGAACGGTGGAAGAAATGGCAGATATTTATTCCGCGTACATGGATATGGATACAAAGGAGAAAAGCGTATGAACTCAGGACCGAAAGTTTCTGTCATTATGGGCATTTATAATTGCGAACGCACTTTGGCAGAAAGCATAGAATCCATACTCAGCCAATCCTATAAAAATTGGGAGCTGATTTTGTGCGATGATGCGTCAACAGACGGCACGCTCCGCATCGCGAAGCAGTATGCCGCTCATTACAGCGACCGCATCAAACTGATTCAAAACAAAACAAATAAGCGGCTTGCCGCATCATTAAATCATTGTCTTTCGCATGCGACAGGCGATTATATCGCACGTCAGGACGGAGATGACCTTTCGTTTCCGCGCCGTCTGGAAAAGCAGGTCGCGTTTTTAGAAAAGCACCGACACTATCAGGTGGTTGGCACCGGCATGCTTGTGTTTGATGAATTTGGCGTAAGAGGCGCCCGCATTCTGCCTTCTGTTCCGGAGCCGGGCATCATGGCAAAAGGGACCCCATTTTGCCACGGCACGATTATGATGAGAGCGAGTGCCTACCGCACGCTGAAAGGCTACCGGTCGGTGCGGCGGACGAGACGAATGGAAGATATTGATTTGTGGCTTCGCTTTTTTGAAGAGGGCTTCAGGGGCTATAATCTTCAGGAAGCCTTGTATAAAGTGAGGGAAGACAGCGATGCATTCAAACGGCGGTCATTTACGTATTCAATCGACAATGCCATCCTTGTCTATCAGGCGTGCAGACGCTTGAAGCTTCCTTTATCTGATTACATATATATCGCAAAACCGTTAATCCGCGCGTTTATGCCTGCAGCCGTGATGAATCGCTACCATAAAAAAAGAGTGATGAACCAAAAGGAAGGGCTTGTCAAGCATGAATAGCAGCCAAAAACGCGTGCTCCATGTTCTCAGCGGCATGAATAGGGGCGGCGCGGAAACCATGGTGATGAATTTATATCGGAAAATGGACAAAAGCAAAGTGCAATTTGACTTTTTAACGTATCGAAATGATCCGTGCGCTTACGATGAAGAGATTTTATCTTTAGGCGGGCGGCTTTTTTATGTCCCGAGCATTGGGCAAAGCAATCCCCTTACATTTGTGAGGAATGTGAGAAACGCGATAAAAGAAAACGGGCCGTTCAGCGCCGTTCATGCGCACACGGATTTCCAAACGGGTTTTATCGCCCTTGCGGCAAGGCTTGCCGGAGTGCCGGTCAGGGTATGCCACTCCCACAATACGTCTTGGAAGACCGGCTTCAATTGGAAGGATCGCTTGCAGCTGCTGGTGTTCAGGCGGCTCATCTTGGCGAATGCGACAGCGCTGTGTGCCTGCGGAGAGGATGCGGGCAGGTTTTTATTTGGACAGTCCAATATGGAGCGGGAGCGTGTTCACCTTCTTCCAAACGGGATTGACCTTGAGTTGTTCGCCCCAAATGGGCAGGCGGCTGATGAAGAAAAAGCAGCACGCGGCATTGCAGCCGACCGGCTCATCATTGGCCATGTGGCCCGGTTTCATGAAGTGAAAAACCACGCGTTCCTGCTGAAACTTGCCGCACATCTCAAAGAAAGAGGCGTTCGCTTTCAGCTCGTTCTGGCGGGAGACGGGCCGTTGCGCGGGGAGATAGAGGAGGAGGCGCGGCAGCAGAATTTGCTTTCAGACGTCCTCTTTTTAGGCACGGAAGAACGGATCCATGAATTGATGCGCACATTTGATGTATTTGTCATGCCGTCTCTGTACGAAGGCTTGCCGGTTGTGCTTGTGGAAGCGCAGGCGTCGGGGCTTCCATGCATCATTTCAGACAGCATTACAGAAAAAGTCGACGCCGGTCTCGGGCTTGTCACAAGATTAAGTCTTTCTGAGCCGATCAGCGTCTGGGCTGAAACCATTGCAAGGGCGGCCGCCGCAGGCAGGCCGAAGCGTGAGTTCATCAAAGAAACACTCGCTCAACTTGGCTACGATGCACAGCAAAATGTAGGAGCGCTGCTGAATGTATACAACATCAGCACGGAAAAGGACCATAACCGATGATTGTATATGCCGTCAATATGGGGATTGTATTTATTTGGTCTTGGTTCGCTAAAATGTGCGGCGGCCGTGACGATTCGCTTGCCACGGGGTATCGGCCGAATAAGCTTTTGATCTGGATTCCGCTCGCTTCACTTGTGCTCGTGTCAGGTCTCCGCTATCGAGTCGGCACGGATTTTCAGACGTACACGCTGCTGT
This sequence comes from Bacillus sp. FSL W8-1202, assembly GCF_038006165.1. Taxonomy (NCBI): domain Bacteria; kingdom Bacillati; phylum Bacillota; class Bacilli; order Caryophanales; family Bacillaceae; genus Bacillus; species Bacillus sp. FSL W8-1202. The sequence continues at coordinate 389,539 of NZ_JBBOUR010000001.1, read as the reverse complement.
ACGAATTGGCGGGCGATTATCAAAATGTGTGGCAGATATTCGGTTTCGGCACTGCGAAAACAGCGACAGATCCGGGGTTTACCGCATTCCTTTGGCTGATGAATTTCATCACGGAAGATCCTCAAATCATGTATTTTACGGTGGCGGTCGTGACCTACAGCTTTATTATGAAGACACTCGCCGACTATGGCAGGCCGTTTGAGCTGAGTGTCTTTTTGTTTTTGGGAACCTTTCATTACTACGCGTCTTTTAACGGCATCAGGCAATACATGGTCGCAGCTGCTTTGTTTTGGGCGATCCGTTATATCATCAGCGGGAACTGGAAGCGATATTTCCTGATTGTGCTGGTCAGCTCTCTCTTTCATTCGTCGGCGCTGATTATGATTCCGGTGTACTTTATTGTCAGAAGAAAAGCCTGGTCACCGGCGATATTCGGCCTATCCGCTTTATTTCTCGGCATGACATTTTTATATCAAAAATTTATTTCTGTGTTTGTCGTTGTACTTGAAAACAGCTCATACAGCCATTATGAAAAATGGCTCATGACGAACACAAATGGAATGAATGTGATCAAAATCGCTGTGTTGGTTCTGCCGCTGTTCCTTGCATTTTGCTATAAAGAACGATTGCGGAGTCTGTGGCCGCAAATCGATATTGTCGTTAATTTGTGCCTGCTTGGTTTTTTGTTCGGCCTTTTGGCAACAAAGGACGTGATTTTTGCCAGATTCAATATTTATTTCGGTCTGTATCAAATGATCTTAATCCCTTATTTTGTAAGAATATTTGATGAAAAATCGAACGCCCTTATCTATATCGCTATTGTTGTTTGTTATTTTCTTTACAGTTATTTGCTTATGCCGGTTGATTCATCCGTTCTGCCTTACAGAACGATTTTTTCCCGGTAATTTATGCAAGAGGAGCCGGTCATTATGGAAATACCTGCGGTTAGTCTGTTAGTCGCTGTTTATAACACAGAAACATATATCAGAACGTGTCTCGAATCACTGCGGAACCAGACAGTGGACAATATAGAAATCATCATTGTTAATGACGGTTCAGCAGACGCCAGCCCGGATATCGCCGAAGAATACGCCAAAATGGACAACAGGTTCAAGGTGATTCATCAAGAGAACCAGGGTCTCGGTGCGGTTCGGAATAAAGGCATTGAGGCGGCACGCGGCGAATTTATCGCGTTTATCGATTCAGACGATTGGATTGAGCCTGATTATTGCGAGCAGATGCTCCGGGCAGCAGGCGATAAAACTGATCTGGTCATTTGCAATTACGCCGCAGAGTTTGAGGACACTGGCAAAACCATGGACTCAGACATTGCCCAAACCTATCAGGATCAGCCGAAGGAGCACTATATCAAGGCGTTATTCGAAGGGAAGGTCAGAGGGTTTTCATGGAACAAACTGTACAGAAGAAGCATGATTGAAGCCCATCGGCTGTCGTTTCCGCTCCGAGGCGAGCTGGAGCATGTCGAGGATCAGTTTTTCAGCTTCAGGGCTCATTTTTTCGCCCGCTCAGTATCCTACGTAAAAACGCCGCTCTATCATTACCGAATTCACCTTTCCTCCATTGTTCAGCGCTATCAGAAAAAATTGTTTGAATCAGGACTTGCGCTGTATGAGGCGAATGCGGCGTTTTTACAGGAGAACAACAAACTGGAGGAGTATCGCAAGGAGCTTGATACCTTTATCGTTCTTCACAGCAGCATCTGTATGCTGAATGAATGGAAAACGAGCGGCAGCCGCCGGCTGTTTGAAAAGCTTAGAAATGTTGGCGTGATATGCGCGAACCCGGTGTTTCAAGAAAGTCTTTCAAAAACGGGGACAGCGCCTTTTGACGCAAAACGGTCATGCCTGCTTCTGATGGCGAAATACAGAATGATTCCGTTCGTCGCGATGGCATCGGCTGTGTATCAGCGGGTGATCGAGTACAAAATGAGAAACAGAGGGTGAGGACATGTCGTTACAATCGTTGAAAATCAATTTTGCAGAATGGCTGCTGCTTAAGGTCAAATACCCGTCCCAATATTGGCTGGGAGCGGCAGATCAGCCGATAAAGGCCGCAGCACATCAGAAAAAAATCATACTGACCCTGTTGCCGTCCCATGACAATTTGGGAGATCATGCAATTGCTTACGCCAGCAAGGCATTTCTTGAGCAAGAGTACCCGGACTTTGACATCGTCGAGGTCGATATGAAGGACATTTACAAATCAGCAAAAAGCCTGATCCGCTCGCGCCATCCGGAGGATATGGTCTTTATCATCGGCGGCGGAAACATGGGGGATTTATACCGTTATGAGGAGTGGACGCGCCGCTTCATCATTAAAACATTCCATGACTATCGGGTTGTCCAGCTTCCGGCAACGGCTCATTTTTCTGACACGAAAAAGGGGCGCAAAGAGCTGAAACGGGCACAGAAAATTTATAATGCGCACCCCGGCCTATTGCTCATGGCACGGGATGAAACAACGTATCAATTTATGAAACAGCATTTTCAAGAAAAAACAATTTTGAAGCAGCCGGACATGGTGCTGTATTTAGATAGAAGCAAGACCCCCGCAGAACGCGAAGGGGTTTATATGTGTTTGCGCGAGGATCAGGAAAGCGTGCTTCAGGAGGACCAGAGGAACCGGGTCAAGGCTGCGCTATGTGAGGAATTCGGCGAGATCCAATCCTTTACGACAACGATCGGCCGCCGGGTCAGCCGCGATACACGCGAACAAGAACTTGAAGCACTGTGGTCTAAGCTGCAAAGCGCAGAAGCCGTCGTCACTGACAGGCTTCATGGCATGATTTTTTGCGCGCTGACAGGAACGCCGTGTGTTGTCATTCGCTCCTTTGACCATAAGGTAATGGAGGGCTATCAATGGCTTAAAGACATCCCGTTCATGAAGCTGATAGAACATCCGGAGCCAGAGCGCGTAACAGCCGCAGTCAATGAGCTTTTAACAAAAGAAACACCCCGTGCCGGCTTTCCGAGAGATGTGTATTTTAAAGGTCTGCGTGACAAAATCAGCGGTGAAGCGCAATGACCCCGCTCGTCAGCATTATTGTCCCGATGTATCATGTTGAACCATTTATAGGGGAGTGCATTGATTCTTTGCTTCGTCAAACGCTTTCTGATATTGAAATCATCCTCGTGAATGACGGAACACCGGATCGTTCAGGCGAAATTGCAGAGGATTATGCAAAACGGGATGCGAGAATCCGGGTCATTCATCAGGCAAACGGCGGGCTTAGTTCAGCGCGAAATACGGGAATAAAGGCTGCGCGGGGAACTTACATCGGCTTTGTAGACGGAGACGATTATGTATCATCCGCCATGTTCCAGAGGCTGGCTGAAGAAGCGGAGCAAAATCGGCTCGACATCGTCGGATGCGGTTTTTACAAGCAGTCATCGGACAGGCGGACATATGTGCCGCCGCAGCTTGAGGCAAACCGCGTGCTGACAAAACGAGAAATGACTGAACGGCTTAAACATGCTCACGAAACGAGATTTATCTGGTATGTATGGCGTTATCTTTACCGCCGTGAGCTTTTTGATAGGGCGAATCTGATGTTTGATGAAGACATCCGTTTTGCTGAAGACTCTCCCTTCAATTTGTCCGCTTTTTGCGAAGCGGAGCGGGTGAAAATGCTTGATGAGGGATTGTACATTTATCGTGAAAACCCGAACAGCCTGACAGAAATCCCTTATAAGCCGGCGATGGATGAACATCTTCAAAAACAATATCAAGCTAAAATCGCATTCTACAATCACTATGGCTTAGCAGGCGCATGCCAAGAAGATTTGAATGTGTACATTTGCAGGCACCAGCTTCCGATGCTTTTGGCAAATGCCTGTGCTTCTCCGAATTCGCCGAAAGACATCAAAAAGAAGATCAGACAGATTTTATCCTATGACATGGTGCGGCAGGCTGTCAGACATACACCGTTTCAGCATGAGAAATTATTAAGAGGAGAGCGTTTGGTATTAGCACTGTGTAAATGGCGGCTCACTTTTCTCATCAAGCTGTTTTTCGAGCAGCGGGGGAAAATGAAAGGCAGTGCGAAGCAGGCATGAAATTCACGATAAATTTCAGCGCTAATCTCACGGCTTTTCTGTTGTCTGTTTTCCTATCGGTTTGGATGACGCCTTTTATTGTCAAAACGCTCGGTGTGGAAGCGTTTGGCTTTGTTCACTTGACACAAAATGTGATTAATTACTTTTCGATTATTACCGTGGCGCTCAGCTCGGTTGTCGTTCGGTTCTTTTCTGTTGCTGCCCACAGGGAAGAGCGGGAGAAAGCAAATGCGTATATCAGCAATTATTTAGCGGCCTCTGTTTTGATTTCATTGCTGCTCTTGCTGCCGCTTGCGGGTTCGGCTTTTTTTATTGACCGCGTCATGAATGTGCCGCAAGCGCTTTTGGCTGATGTGCGTTTGTCGATTTTAATCGGCAGTTTGCTGTTTATTTTAACGTTTCTGATGGCGGGTTTCGGCGCTGCACCATTTTATGCCAACCGCCTTTATATCACCAGTTCCATTCAGGCGGTGCAAATGCTTATACGGGTGCTGTCTGTGCTGCTCCTGTTTGCATGCTTTGCGCCGAAAATCTGGCAGATCCAGCTTGCAGCTTTAGCTGGTGCTGTTATTGCGTCTGTGCTGTCTTTCTATTTCTTCAAAAAGCTGATTCCGTGGTTTTCGTTTCGTATGAAGGATCTTTCATTCCGCACAAGCAAGGAGCTGTTTCAAGCGGGCGCATGGAGCTCCGTCAATCAAATCGGCGTCCTGCTTTTTTTGCAGATTGATCTGTTAACCGCCAATTTGATGCTGGGGGCGTCCGCATCCGGGAAATACGCGGCGATTATCCAGTTTCCGCTGCTTTTGCGCAGCTTGGCCGGAACGGTCGCATCCCTGTTTGCGCCCATCATGACTTCATATTATTCAAAAGGCGATATGGAAGGATTGATGAATTACGCCAATAAGGCAGTAAGGCTCAATGGTCTTTTGCTTGCACTTCCTGCTGCCTTATTGGGCGGATTGGCGGGACCTTTTCTGACAATCTGGCTCGGACCGTCCTTTTCAACGATAGCACCGCTTTTATTTATTCATGCCGGATACTTGGTTGTCAGCCTCGCCTTTATGCCGCTGTTTTATATATGGACCGCTTTTAATCAACAAAAAACACCGGCGATTGTTACCCTGCTGTTAGGTGCGGTGAATGTGGTGCTGGCGGTCACGCTGAGCGGGCCGGCTCATCTCGGTCTGTACGGCATAACATTGGCAGGGGCCATTTCTCTTATTTTAAAAAATGCCATCTTTACGCCGCTTTACGTATCCCGCATTACAGGCTACAAAAAGCACGTGTTCTTTAAAGGCATAATCGGGCCTCTTTCAGCCGCTGTATTTGCCTGGACGGTCTGTAAGGCAATTCAATTCTTTGTGAAGATTGACGGCTGGCCGTCACTGATAGCGACGGGAGTGACAGTCAGCTTTTGCTACGCTGTTTTCGCTTTTATGCTCGTTTGTACAAAAGAGGAAAGACAGCTGGTATTAAAACGGTTTCGAAAAATGAAAGGAGCTGTGAATCTTTGATCCTGAAACGACTTTTTGATCTGACGGCCGCCATTTTTTTGTTGTGCTGTACAAGTGTGATCATTCTGTTCACCATCGCCGTTGTCAGGCTGAAAATAGGATCACCTGTCTTCTTTAAGCAAGTAAGGCCGGGCCTGCACGGCAAACCGTTCACCCTATATAAGTTCCGGACAATGACGGATGAACGGGACGGTGAGGGAAATCTGCTGCCCGATGAAGTCCGGCTGACGAAAACGGGCAGGCTGATCAGAAAGCTGAGCATTGATGAGCTTCCGCAGCTCCTGAATGTCCTGAAGGGCGATCTGAGCCTTGTCGGGCCGCGGCCGCTTTTGATGGACTATCTGCCTCTTTATACAGAAAAACAGGCACGGCGCCATGAGGTGAAGCCGGGTATCACAGGCTGGGCGCAAATCAATGGCAGAAACGCGATTTCCTGGGAAAAGAAATTTGAATTAGATGTTTGGTACGTTGACAACCGGTCATTTTTTCTCGATTTGAAAATTTTATGTTTGACGGTGCGAAAGGTCCTTGTTTCAGAAGGGATTCAGCAAACCAATCATGTGACCGCGGAACGGTTTACCGGAAGCGGAGATGTGTCCTCATGAAAAACGTGGCCATTGTGGGTGACGGCGGACACGGAAAGGTGATCAGGGAGCTGATAAACGCCCGCTCAGATACGCGCTTAGCCGCGGTGCTGGATGATAAATTCAAAACGTTCGAAGGCGGAAAGGAATGGTACACAGGACCGCCGGAAGCCGTTACTGAACTGCGCAGGCTCATTCCTGATGTGCTGTTTCTGATTGCTGTTGGGAATAACAGTGTCAGAAAACAGCTGGCGGAGCGACTGGGACTGAAGAAAGATGATTTTATTACATTGGTTCACCCGTCAGCCATCGTCAGCAGGTCGGCTGTCATTGGGGAAGGGACAGTGATTATGGCTGGCGCGATCATTCAGGCGGATGCGCGCATCGGCGCTCATTGCATCATCAATACGGGTGCAGTGGCAGAGCACGACAATCAAATCAGCGATTACGTTCATCTGTCCCCGCGTGCCACGCTGTCAGGAGCGGTTTCCGTTCAGGAAGGCGCTCACGTCGGAACCGGTGCATCCGTCATACCGCAGATCATAATCGGGGCTTGGAGCATTGTCGGAGCCGGCTCCGCGGTGATCCGTCCCATACCGGACAGGGTAACGGCGGCCGGTGCTCCGGCACGCATCATTTCTTCCATTCAAACATCAAACAAAGGATGATTCTATGCATAAAAAAATCTACTTATCTCCCCCTCATATGAGCGGCAGGGAGCAGCACTATATTTCAGAAGCCTTTCGCTCAAACTGGATCGCGCCGCTTGGGCCGCTCGTGAATTCATTTGAAGAACAGCTGGCAGAACGAGTCGGTGTAAAAGCAGCAGCTGCGGTCGGCTCAGGAACGGCGGCGATTCATCTGGCCCTGCGTTTGCTTGAGGTAAAAGAAGGTGACAGCGTGTTTTGCCAGTCCTTCACATTTGTAGCAACCGCCAATCCGATTTTATATGAAAAAGCGGTGCCCGTTTTTATTGATTCTGAGCCTGATACGTGGAATATGTCGCCGACAGCCCTTGAAAGAGCATTGGAGGAAGCGAAAAGAAACGGAACACTGCCAAAAGCGGTTATTGCCGTCAATCTATATGGGCAGAGCGCGAAAATGGATGAAATCGTAAGCCTGTGCGATGCATACGGAGTTCCTGTCATTGAGGACGCAGCCGAATCTCTCGGAACAGTCTATAAAGGGAAGCAAAGCGGAACTTTCGGGCGCTTCGGCATTTTTTCATTTAACGGGAACAAAATCATTACCACATCAGGGGGAGGGATGCTCGTTTCAAATGATGAAGCCGCAATTGAAAAAGCAAGATTTCTCGCTTCGCAGGCACGAGAACCGGCTGTTCATTATCAGCACAGTCAAATTGGACATAATTACAGGCTGAGCAATATCTTAGCCGGCGTCGGCATTGCCCAGCTTGAGGTGCTGGATGAGCGAGTGGAGACAAGAAGGACCATTTTCACGAGATACAAAAATGCGCTCGGTCACATAGACGGCGTCCGCTTTATGCCGGAGTACGCAGCAGGCGTATCCAATCGCTGGCTCACCACGCTCACACTTGATAACGGGCTCAGCCCATATGACGTAGTTCAACGTCTTGCTGAAGAAAACATTGAAGCCCGTCCGCTGTGGAAGCCGCTCCATACCCAGCCGCTATTCGATCCGGCTTTATTTTATTCTCATGAAGATACAGGAAGCGTATGCGAAGATTTGTTCAAGCGAGGAATCTGTCTCCCATCGGGGTCCAATATGACAGAAGATGAGCAAGACCGGGTCATTGAAGTGCTACTGCGCTTATTCCAAACTGCCGAGGTGAAGAAATGGACAGCAAGCATTCGATGATCAGCCTAAAACAGAAACTGTCCGGGCTGCTCGACGTCATACCGAAACAATCAGAGATTATATATGCTGACTATCCTCTATACGGAAATGTAGGGGATTTATTTATTATGAAAGGAACAGAAGCTTTCTTTAAAGAACACGGGATTCGGGTCAGAAAACGCTGGAATCCTGACAATTTTCCAGTCGGGCGAAAGCTTGATCTGAATCTCATCATCGTCTGCCAGGGAGGCGGAAACTTCGGGGATCTGTATCCGTATTATCAAGGCTTTAGAGAGAAAATCGTCCAAACCTATCCGAACCACAAAATTGTGATCCTGCCGCAATCGATTTATTTTCAAAACAAAGACAACCTCAAACGGATGGCAGAGATATTTTCTAAGCATGCGAACCTTCACATCATGACAAGGGAAAAAGCCTCCTATGCTACGGCACAGGCCTATTTTACAACAAATCACATTCAGCTTCTGCCTGATATGGCTCATCAGCTGTTTCCCGTCATTCCCACGCAGCAGCCGTCCAATCAAAAGCTGAGATTTATCCGAACAGATCATGAAGCAAACCAGGCGCTTCAGGAACACGCAGAAGCGGAAAGCTACGACTGGCGCACGGTGCTGTCAGCTTCAGACCGCCGGACGATTGCTTTTCTCCAAACGCTGAACGTCTTGAATAAAAAAGCAGGCAACCCTTTGCCCATTGCGTATATATGGGAAAAATACTCGGATTATATCGTCCAAAAAGCGATTCGGTTTTTCAGCCGTTACGAATCGGTGGAAACGTCAAGGCTGCACGGACACATCTTGTCTTCTCTTCTTCAAAAAGAAAACACGGTCATTGATAATTCCTACGGGAAAAACGCCAATTACTTTCATACCTGGATGGAAGGCGTGCCAAGCACCCGTCTCATCCAACACGCCTCAAAGAAGGAAAACCTTCCTGCTCACATGTGAGCGGAAGGTTTATTTTGATTCTCCACGTTTGACTTTGTTGTATGCTTCATCTAAATGCTGAATCCGTTTCAGGACAACTGCGTTTTTCGTCAGCTGGTCCTGCACGAGTGTTGAGACAACGGAACGGTAGTAGCTGTTCATCGCGTGGATTTTATCCTCAGACTGATTCATTTCAATATGCTGTTTTAAATTCTCAATAAAATAAGGGACGGAAAAAAGTTCAGACATTTCTTTGGCAGCTCCTTTTTCATAAATGTATACGGTGTGATCTCAATCATGTACAATGAAGAAAGGGGAGTGAGCATGATGGATATGAAACTTCAGCAAGTACAAGTATTAAAGCCTCAACTGACACAGGAGCTCAGGCAGGCCATCACGCTGCTTGGCTATCATTCGGCAGAACTCGCGGAGTACATTGATGAGCTCTCACTGGAAAACCCTCTTATTGAACGAAAGGAAACAGACACACCGCCACTATCTTACCATAAAACAAACAAAAACAGGATGAATGCACAGGAAGCGGGCCTTCAATTAAGTAATCCGCAAAAAACATTGCAGGATGCGTTAAAACAGCAGTCACTCGATATGAATCTGACCAACACTGAAAAAAAGATTTTTAATTATCTGATTCATTCGCTTGATTCAAACGGGTACTTGGAAGAAGATATAGAGGAGGCAGCACGGCGATTATCTGTATCGGCCAAGGAAGCGGAGGCTGTTTTGGCAAAACTCCAGTCGTTAGAACCGGCTGGAATCGGCGCGAGATCTTTGCAGGAATGCATCCTTCTTCAATTACAGCGGCTGCCGAACAGAAATGAACAAGCGGAAATGCTGGTTTCAGCTCATTTTGATGCTTTTGCGCAAAAAAAATGGAAAGCGCTTTCAGTGGAGACAGGAATTCCGCTTCATACTATTCAAGATATCTCAGATGATATCGCGGCTCTTCATCCTAGACCTGGCCTTCTGTTTGCCCGGCCAGAGCAAGATGTGTATATTGAGCCTGACATTTTTATCACCGTAAAAAACGGGCACATTGCAGCGGAACTGAATACCCGCTCGTTTCCCGAGATCGATCTGCATCCGCAGTACAGAACGCTTTTATCATCCGGCTCCTGTCAGGATACTGTCTCCTATTTATCTGCGAAATATCAGGAGTGGCGCTGGCTGAGCCGCGCGCTGCGGCAGCGAAAACAGACAATCACGAGAATTATCAATGAACTGATCACACGCCAAAAGGATTTCTTTCTGAAAGGGCGAAGCGCAATGAAGCCGCTGACTCTCAGAGAGGTGGCGGACTGTCTAAGCCTTCATGAATCAACTGTGAGCCGGGCCATTAAAGGGAAAACAATACAAACGCCTTACGGGCTGTTTGAGATGAAACTCTTTTTCTCAGCAAAAGCCGAGGCTTCAGGAGAGGGAGATGCGTCGAATTATGCAGTCAAAATGCATCTTGAAGACCTGATCAATCAAGAGGACAAAACAAAACCGCTTTCAGATCAAAAGCTTGTCGATTTGCTGTATGAACAACACGGCATCCAAATCTCGAGACGCACCGTGGCAAAATATCGCGATCAAATGAATATTCCGTCATCGGCAGCGAGAAAGCGATATAAATAAAATCCTCCCTAGACGGGAGGATTTTTTTAAGGAATCATCCAGCTGAATATGTGATGCTGCAAAAAGGTGATGATACAAACGAGCAGCAGCAAAAACAGACTGTGTTTAATGGTAAAGCGGAAAAGATCTGACTCCTTTCCGGCGAGTCCTACGGCAGCGCACGCCACCGCTATCGACTGCGGCGAAATCATTTTTCCTGTGACACCGCCTGAAGAGTTGGCGGCCACAGACAGAACGGGGTCCATGCCGACTGATAATGCGGTGACTTTCTGCAGGTTGCCGAACAGCAGGTTGGCGGAAGTATCCGAGCCGGTAATGAAGACGCCGAGCCAGCCGAGAACGGGCGAAAAGAAGGTAAACATCGAACCTGTCAGCGCGAGTGTCATCCCGAGTGTCGTGCTCATTCCCGAGGAGTTGGTGACATAGGCAAAACCAACGACAGAAGCAATGGTCAAAATCGGAAGCTTCAATTCTTGGACTGTTTCTTTAAAAACGGTTCCCCAGTCTTTCCACGAAATCGCCGTGATGAACTTTGACAGCACTGCGGCAATCAATATCGCGGTGCCGGCCGAACCAAGCACCTCCAACTTGTAAACCGCTTCAATCGGCGTACCGTCAGCATTGACAATCTGATTGTTCAAAAAAGGCACACCGGGGGCAAAAGTCAGTTTTTCTCCAACAGCATTCAGCCACTTCAAGAACACCGCAGAGCCTTCATAATGCCCGGTCAGCGCGGATTTGACAGATGGAATGCCCCATACGGAAATCATCGCCGTCAGCAGCAGAAATGGCGACCAAGCCTTAAAAATCTGTCCGCCGCTGTACGCAGGCGCCGCCGGATTTGTGCGCGCCGTTTCAATTGAGGCGGCCGACTCTTGTTCACCGGCAAACCGGAATGTTGTTTTCGGCTTCCACCATTTCAAAAACACAGCAAGCGCAGCCATTGAAACAAGAGCTGACAAAACATCGGGCAGCTCAGGCCCTAAAAAATTGGAACTGAGATATTGAACAACAGCAAAGGAAACACCGGATACGAGAATCGCCGGCCAGATCTCCAAGGCTTTCCTGAACCCGCTCATGATGATGATTAAATAAAGAGGAATAAATACGGATAAAAACGGCAGCTGCCGCCCAACCATTTGCGAAATCTCCATCGCCGGAATCCCTGTTGGCCCTTCTACGGCTGTAATTGGAATCCCAATCGCCCCAAAGGCAACCGGCGCCGTATTGGCGATCAAACAGATCCCCGCAGCATAAAGAGGATTAAAGCCGAGACCGACCAGCAGCGCGGCAGAAATGGCGACCGGCGCTCCGAAGCCTGCTGCCCCTTCTAAAAAAGCCCCGAATGAAAAAGCGATCAAGAGAGCTTGAAGCCGTCGGTCATCAGTAATCGAGAGAACAGAGCTGCGAATGATATCAAACTGTCCCGTTTTCACAGTGATTTTATACAAAAAAACAGACGTCACAATGATCCAGCCGATCGGCAACAATCCGTATACGGCTCCTTGTGTCGCGGACATCAGCGCTTTTTCCGCCGGCATACGATAAACCAATACAGCAATGATAAGGGCGATCCCCAATGTGGCCAAGCCAGCTGTATACCCCTTCATCCGTTTAATCGCGAGTGCCCAAAAAAAGAAAATAATCGGTACAAGTGCGGCAAGCGCTGATAATAGCAAATTTCCCCCTATAGGCGTATATGCCTGTGTCCATTGCATCCCAAACCCCTCCTTGAAACATAAACTGGCGCCATATGTAAGCGGTTTCTATAGATGATATGATCATCTGATGACTGGGTAATAAGACCAGTTACCTAGCATTATATTTTGAAAAAAATCAAAGTACAAGACTTTTTGACAAAATAGTCAAAATCTTTTGGCGGCCCCCAAAACAGAGTATAATAGATCGTAAACAGCCAGACCTACAAGTTACGGGGTGAATTGCATTGAAATACAAACAGATTAAAACAAAAAAAATATATGAAGAAGTAGCGGATGCACTATTAGATATGATCAAAAACGGCGAATTGAAGCCGGGGGATAAACTGGACTCTGTTCAGGCGCTTGCTGAGAGCTTTCAAGTCAGCCGTTCAGCGGTTCGCGAGGCACTTTCTGCGCTAAAAGCGATGGGGCTTGTCGAAATGAAACAGGGAGAAGGCACGTATCTGAAGGAATTTGAGCTCAATCAAATTTCTCAGCCGCTCTCAGCCGCCCTTCTGATGAAAAAAGAGGACGTCAAGCAGCTGCTCGAGGTCAGAAAACTGCTTGAAATCGGCGTGGCTTCACTAGCGGCTGAAAAAAGGACAGAAGCAGATCTCGAAAGAATTCAGGATGCACTGAAGGAAATGGGCAGCATTGAAGCGGACGGGGAGCTGGGAGAGAAAGCAGACTTTGCATTTCATCTTGCGCTTGCGGACGCTTCTCAAAATGAACTTCTTAAACACTTGATGAATCACGTGTCATCATTGCTGCTGGAAACAATGAGGGAAACGAGGAAAATCTGGCTGTTTTCCAAGAAGACCTCCGTTCAGCGGCTGTATGAGGAGCACGAACGGATTTACAATGCTGTGGCTGCCGGGAACGGTGCAAAGGCGGAAGCCGCCATGCTCGCGCATTTGTCGAATGTGGAAGATGTGCTTTCGGGATATTTCGAGGAAAATGTGCAATAACCAACTCATTTCCCGGGCAATTCCGCCGGTTCCGAATGGTACGAACAACTGAGACTGAGCCGCAAATGGTTCAGTCTTTTTACATGAGGCAGCCAGAGGGCTTTGTGCACTTGACATTTGCGAAAAAGAAAGTAAAATATTTTACTAAAACAATGCGAGCTGAATAATGGAGGCAGATGCAATGGCGACAATTAAAGATATCGCGCAGGAAGCGGGATTTTCAATCTCAACCGTTTCCCGCGTTTTAAATAACGATGAAAGCCTTTCTGTTCCTGATGAAACACGGGAGAAAATCTATGAAGCGGCGGAAAAGCTCAATTACCGCAAAAAAACAGTAAGGCCGCTGGTGAAACATATTGCGTTTTTATATTGGCTGACAGATAAAGAAGAATTAGAAGATGTCTATTTTAAAACGATGAGATTAGAAGTAGAGAAACTGGCGAAAGCATTCAATGTCGATATGACCACTTATAAAATAGCGGATGGAATCGAGAGCATTCCTGAACATACGGAAGGGTTTATTGCCGTCGGCACATTTTCAGATGAAGAGCTGGCTTTCCTCAGAAATCTCACTGAAAACGGCGTGTTCATCGATTCAACTCCTGATCCCGATCATTTTGACTCGGTAAGGCCCGATTTGGCACAAATGACAAGGAAGACGGTAAACATCCTGACTGAGAAGGGGCATAAGAGCATCGGTTTTATCGGCGGCACATACAAAAATCCGAATACCAATCAGGATGAAATGGACATCCGTGAACAAACCTTCAGATCCTATATGAGGGAAAAAGCCATGCTGGACGAGCGCTATATTTTCTGTCATCGCGGATTCTCTGTAGAAAACGGCTACCGCCTGATGTCAGCAGCGATCGACACATTAGGCGATCAGCTTCCGACTGCTTTTATGATTGCAGCGGACCCGATAGCAGTGGGCTGTCTGCAAGCCCTGAACGAAAAAGGAATTGCCATACCAAACAGGGTAAGCATTGTGAGTATCAATAACATCAGCTTCGCGAAGTATGTCTCGCCTCCTCTGACGACGTTTCATATTGATATACATGAATTATGTAAAAATGCTGTTCAATTACTGCTTGAACAAGTGCAGGACAAGAGAAGAACGGTAAAAACATTATATGTGGGCGCAGAATTAATCGTCAGGAAGAGTATGAATTAAGGATGACTTAGGACACTAAGTCATTTTTTATTTAGGTAAAAAAATTTACTCTATGAAGTAAATAGTTTGTTTACACATTTTCTCAGGCGTGCTATATTATCTTTAAAGCGCTTTCATTCCTACCGAAAGGGTGACAATCAATGAAAATGGCAAAAAAGTGTTCCGTATTCATGCTCTGCGCAGCTGTCAGCTTATCCTTGGCGGCTTGCGGCCCAAAGGAAAGCAGCAGCGCCAAATCGAGTTCAAAAGGATCAGAGCTTGTTGTATGGGAGGATAAAGAAAAGAGCATCGGCATTAAAGACGCCGTTGCTGCGTTTGAAAAAGAGCATGATGTGAAGGTCAAAGTCGTTGAAAAACCGTATGCCAAGCAGATTGAAGATTTGCGAATGGACGGACCGGCCGGCACAGGCCCTGACGTGTTAACAATGCCAGGGGACCAAATCGGAACCGCTGTCACGGAAGGATTACTCAAGGAATTACATGTCAAAAAAGACGTTCAATCACTTTATACTGACGCTTCCATTCAGTCTCAAATGGTAGATCAAAAGCTTTATGGACTGCCAAAAGCGGTCGAAACGACTGTCCTTTTTTACAACAAAGATCTCATCTCCGAAAAGGAATTGCCCAAAACGCTGGAAGAGTGGTACGACTATTCCAAAAAGACTGCTAATGGCAGCCAATTTGGCTTTTTAGCCCTATTTGATCAAATTTATTATGCAGAAAGTGTGATGAGCGGATATGGCGGATACATTTTTGGAAAGGCCAAAGATGGGAGCTATAACCCGTCAGACATTGGAATTAATAATGAAGGAGCTGTCAAAGGTGCGGCGCTGATTCAGAAGTTTTACAAAGATGGCCTGTTCCCGGCTGGCATTATTGGAGAACAAGGGATTAACGTATTGGAATCGCTGTTCACAGAAGGAAAAGCCGCCGCGATTATCTCTGGGCCATGGAATGTAGAAGCTTTTTCAAAAGCAGGAATCAATTATGGCATTACGAAACTGCCGAAGCTGGAAAATGGGAAAAACATGAGCTCCTTTATCGGCGTCAAAAGCTACAACGTTAGTGCATTTTCAAAGAATGAAGAGCTGGCGCAAGAATTAGCCGTTTTTCTGGCAAATGAAAAAAATTCTAAAACACGATATGAAGAAACGAAAGAAGTTCCTGCTGTGAAATCCCTAGCCAATGACCCGGCTATTATGAAAAGCGAGGCGGCACGGGCTGTTACTGAACAATCCCGTTTCTCAGAGCCAACCCCAAATATTCCGGAAATGAATGAAATATGGACGCCGGCTGATTCAGCATTACAGACGGTTGCAACAGGGAAGGCGGATCCGAAACAAGCATTGGATCAAGCAGCTGAAACGGCCAAAGGACAAATTAAGGCAAAGCACAGCGGAAAATAAAGAGAAAGCTAGATTTGTATTGTAAGAGAGGTGAAAACGGTGCAGCATCGTCAAGTCGCTTTGTTGCTTTCTATCATTCCGGGACTCGGGCAATTTTATAACAAGCAATGGATAAAAGGTATTGTCTTTCTTTTCTTAGGCGCATCGTTTTTTGCGGTCTTTGGAGATCTGCTCAATATGGGGTTTTGGGGAATCTTTACACTGGGAACAGAAGTGCCGCGGGATAATTCCGTTTTTCTGCTGGCGGAAGGGATTATTGCTGTCATCGTGACCTGCTTTGGCCTTGCGGTGTATTATGTGAATCTTCGCGATGCGTTCCAAAGCGGAAAACAACGTGATGAAAATAAGCCATTAAGTTCCTTAAAGGAACAATACCAGCATATCATTTCTGAGGGCTATCCTTATGTCGTCAGCGGCCCATCTTTGTTTATTTTAATTTTCGCCGTGATCTTTCCTATCTTATTCAGCTTTGCATTAGCGTTTACAAACTATGATTTGTATCATTCTCCTCCTGCAAAATTAATTGATTGGGTCGGTTTTCAAACGTTCGCAAATATTTTCACAGTTGATATTTGGAGGTCGACTTTTTTTGATGTACTGGCTTGGACGGTGGTTTGGACACTTGCTGCATCCACACTGCAAGTCACATTGGGGATTTTTCTCGCGATCATTGTTAACCAGAAAGACCTTCGGTTTAAACGTTTTTTTCGGACGATTCTGATTTTGCCATGGGCCGTTCCCGGTTTTGTGACGATTTTAATTTTTGCGGGACTGTTTAATGATAGCTTCGGTGCGATGAATCACGACATCTTGGCTTTCTTCGGGATAGATCCGCTTCCGTGGATGACAGATGCCAATTGGTCGAGGCTTGCGTTGATTCTCATGCAGGGCTGGCTTGGATTTCCGTACATCTTTCTCGTCTCAACAGGCGTATTGCAATCCATCCCGGACGATCTGTATGAAGCAGCTACGATTGATGGCGCTTCTGTCTTTTCAAAGTTGAGATACATCACGCTTCCAATGGTGTTCATTGCAATGGCTCCGATTATCATTACCCAGTTTACGTTTAATTTTAATAACTTTAATATTATCTATCTATTCAATGGTGGAGGTCCGGCTGTAACCGGATCAACAGCCGGCGGGACAGATATCCTCGTTTCATGGATTTATAAATTGACAATGCAGTCCAGTCAATATTCTCTTGCTGCGGCTTTAACCATTTTATTATCTGTATTTGTTATCTCCATCGCATTGTGGCAATTCAGACAGACAAAGTCTTTTAAAGAGGGGGCATAAGGCATGCTGGCAGATATGAAGGTCAGAAAATATATCCGTCTCCTTTTCTCTTACTTGTTGCTAGCCTTTATGGCGGTCATCATTGTTTATCCTCTCCTTTGGACGGCAGGCGCAAGCTTTAATCCCGGCAACAGCTTAATCAGTACATCCATCATTCCGAAGCATCCGACATTCGATCATTACAAGGAATTATTTGCGGGCAAGGAAAGCCTTCAATATGTGCAGTGGTATGTCAACTCTATGAAGATCAGCCTGTTTACAATGGCAGGGTCTTTGCTCTGTGTGACGTTTACGGCCTATGCGTTTTCGCGCTTTCGGTTTAAAGGGAGGAAATACGCTTTAACGCTCTTTTTATTGCTCCAGATGATTCCTCAGTTTTCAGCTTTAATTGCCTTGTTTGTGCTGGCGCAAATCTTGGGAATGATCAATAGCCACTGGCTGCTAATCTTGCTTTATATCGGCGGCCTGATCCCGATGAATACGTATTTGATGAAAGGGTACATGGATTCCATTCCGATGGATTTAGACGAAAGCGCCAAGATTGACGGAGCCAGCAGCACCAGAATCTTCTTCCAGATCATTCTGCCATTATCAAAACCGATGGCGGCAGTCGTGGCCATGAACGGCTTTACCGGTCCGCTCGGAGATTTTGTGCTGTCCTCAACCATATTGAGAACGCCTGAATCATATACATTGCCCGTCGGTCTATTCAATTTAGTGAATGATGTCATGGGGGCCAGCTATACGACATTTGCGGCCGGAGCCCTGCTTATCAGCATACCGGTTGCCGTTATCTTTATCATGCTGCAAAAGAATTTTGTATCCGGATTAACCGCAGGCGGAACGAAGGGCTAAGAGAACAAGGAGGAGAATGTGATGTCAAAGCTTGAAAAAACGCACGTAACAGAAGCGAAATTTATGCTCCATGGGGGAGACTACAACCCCGATCAGTGGCTGGATCGGCCCGATATTTTAGCTGACGATATCAAACTGATGAAGCTTTCTCATACGAATACGTTTTCTGTCGGCATTTTTGCATGGAGCGCACTTGAGCCGGAGGAGGGCGTATATCAATTTGAATGGCTGGATGATATTTTTGAGCGGATTCACAGTATAGGCGGCCGGGTCATATTAGCAACGCCGAGCGGAGCCCGTCCGGCCTGGCTGTCGCAAACCTATCCGGAAGTTTTGCGCGTCAATGCCTCCCGCGTCAAACAGCTGCACGGCGGAAGGCACAACCACTGCCTCACATCTAAAGTCTACCGAGAAAAAACACGGCACATCAACCGCTTATTAGCAGAACGATACGGACATCACCCGGCGCTGTTAATGTGGCACATTTCAAACGAATACGGGGGAGATTGCCACTGTGATCTATGCCAGCATGCTTTCCGGGAGTGGCTGAAATCGAAATATGACAACAGCCTCAAGACATTGAACCATGCGTGGTGGACCCCTTTTTGGAGCCATACGTTCAATGACTGGTCACAAATTGAAAGCCCTTCGCCGATCGGTGAAAATGGCTTGCATGGCCTGAATTTAGATTGGCGCCGGTTCGTCACCGATCAAACGATTTCGTTTTATAAAAATGAAATCATTCCGCTGAAAGAATTGACGCCTGATATCCCTATCACAACGAATTTTATGGCTGATACACCGGATTTGATCCCGTATCAGGGCCTCGACTACAGCAAATTTGCAAAGCATGTCGATGTCATCAGCTGGGACGCTTATCCTGTCTGGCACAATGACTGGGAAAGCACAGCTGATTTGGCGATGAAGGTCGGCTTTATCAATGATCTGTACCGAAGCTTGAAGCAGCAGCCTTTCTTATTAATGGAGTGTACGCCAAGCGCGGTCAATTGGCATAACGTCAACAAGGCAAAGCGCCCGGGCATGAATCTGCTGTCATCAATGCAAATGATTGCCCACGGCTCGGACAGCGTTCTCTATTTCCAATACCGCAAATCACGAGGGTCATCAGAAAAATTACACGGAGCGGTTGTGGATCATGACAATAGCCCGAAGAACCGCGTCTTTCAAGAAGTGGCCAAGGTAGGCGAGACATTGGAACGGCTGTCCGAAGTTGTCGGAACGAAGAGGACGGCTCAAACCGCGATTTTATATGACTGGGAAAATCATTGGGCGCTCGAGGATGCTCAGGGGTTTGCGAAGGCGACAAAACGTTATCCGCAAACGCTTCAGCAGCATTACCGCACATTCTGGGAACACGATATCCCTGTCGACGTCATCACGAAAGAACAAGACTTTTCACCATATAAACTGCTGATCGTCCCGATGCTGTATTTAATCAGCGAGGACACCATTTCCCGTTTAAAAGCGTTTACGGCTGATGGCGGCACCTTAGTCATGACGTATATCAGCGGGGTTGTGAATGAGCATGACTTAACATACACAGGCGGATGGCATCCGGATCTTCAAGCTATATTTGGAGTTGAGCCTCTTGAAACGGACACCCTGTATCCGAAGGATCGAAACGCTGTCAGCTACCGCAGCCAAATATATGAAATGAAGGATTATGCAACCGTGATTGATGTAAAGACAGCTTCAGTGGAAGCGGTGTATCAAGAAGATTTTTATGCGCGCACGCCAGCGGTCACAAGCCATGAGTATCAGCAGGGCAAGGCGTATTTTATCGGCGCGCGTTTGGAGGATCAATTTCAGCGTGATTTCTATGAGGGTCTGATCACAGACCTGTCTCTTTCTCCAGTTTTTCCGGTTCGGCACGGAAAAGGCGTCTCCGTACAAGCGAGGCAGGATCAGGACAATGATTATATTTTTATCATGAATTTCACGGAAGAAAAACAGCTGGTCACGTTTGATCAGAGTGTGAAGGACATAATGACAGGAGACATATTGTCAGGCGACCTGACGATGGAAAAGTATGAAGTGAGAATTGTCGTAAACACACATTAGGCTGATGCTCCGCTCGATATGGGCGGATTCTTTTTTCTATAGAATGAAAGCGCTCACTAAGTCTTGGGGGGATGAAATCATGAAAAGCAAAGTGAAATTGTTCTTTGCGGCTGCCATCGTGTGGAGTGCATGTAGTTCAACAGGATATGCCGCTGCCATTGAGAAGGAGAAGCACGTGTCAAAGCTTCGGGCAGAGGATCTTTTTGTTAAAAAAGTAGAGGGGATGAACAAGGATTTTATCAAAGGGGCAGATGTGTCCAGCGTTATTGCTTTGGAAAACAGCGGTGTCACCTTTTACAATACAAGCGGAAAACGTCAGGACATCTTTACAACCTTAAAACAGGCTGGGGTCAACTATGTTCGCGTCCGCATCTGGAATCACCCGTATGATTCAAATGGCAACGGGTATGGCGGGGGAAACAATGATGTTCAAAAAGCCATCGAAATCGGAAAAAGAGCGACAGCGAACGGAATGAAGGTGCTGGCCGACTTTCACTACTCTGATTTCTGGGCCGATCCAGCGAAACAAAAGGTGCCCAAAGCCTGGGCGAATCTCAGCTTTGAAGCAAAAAAAGCAAACCTCTATGAGTATACGAAACAAAGCCTGCAAAAGATGATCAAGGAAGGCTTTGACATCGGCATGGTTCAGGTCGGAAATGAAACAACAGGAGGATTTGCCGGTGAGACTGATTGGACGAAGATGTGCCAATTATTTAATGAAGGAAGCCGAGCGGTCAGGGAGACAAATTCAAATATTTTGGTCGCCCTGCATTTTACCAATCCTGAAACGGCTGGAAGGTATTCATTTATTGCGCAAACACTCAGTAAAAACAAAGTGGATTATGATGTGTTTGCGAGCTCCTATTATCCTTTCTGGCATGGGACATTACAAAATTTGACCTCCGTGCTGAAGGCTGTTGCCAATACGTACGGCAAAAAAGTCATGGTGGCGGAGACATCGTACACCTATACCGCTGAGGATGGCGATGGGCATGGAAATACAGCGCCAAAAAGCGGGCAGACGCTGCCATATCCAATTTCTGTTCAAGGCCAGGCAACTGCAGTAAGAGATGTAATGGAGGCAGTGGCGAATACGGGCAAAGCAGGACTTGGTGTTTTCTACTGGGAGCCGGCGTGGATTCCAGTCGGGCCGAAAACACAGATAGAGAAAAACAAAGTGTTATGGGAAACATACGGGTCAGGGTGGGCTTCCAGCTACGCTGCTGAATACGACCCTGAAGACGCCGGGAAGTGGTATGGGGGAAGTGCTGTAGATAATCAAGCTTTATTTGATTTTCATGGACACCCGCTGCCTTCCTTGCAGGTGTTTCAATATGCGGAGTCAGGACATATTCCAAAGAAACGCTGAAACAAAAAATCCATGAGATGTAACAAATCATTGTTATGTCTCATGGATCATTTTATTTTACATCAACTAATATAAAACATTCGTCATCACTCTTATGATGAGCTTCCTTTTGATGCTGCAGTGATGTAAGGATTTTCTCCTTCTGGTCAGCGATCGGCGAATCAGGATGATCCTTTAGTAAATCATATAAATAACATGAAGCCGCAGGATCCATCACGCCATCCGTATACAGAAGCAATCTTCCGCCCTCCGTGTATGAAAGGCTGCTTGACTGAAACACTAAGTCTTCAAACATCCCGATCGGAGGCGAGGTAGCATGAAGCAGATGTTGAGTTCCGCTATCATCCTGCCAAAGTGCCGGCGGATGCCCTGCGTTAACATAATCAATTCTTTGCCGTGCTATGTCAATCTCGAGATAAATAGCAGTGCAATAATGTCTTGCTTCCTCATCATTTTGAAACAAGCTGTGAAGGTGCCGGTCCAATTCCTTCATAACTTTAACGGGGCTGAGACCTTGCGTGATCTGGCGCTGGAACAAAGGATGAAGAGACATCGTAATCAATGCAGATGAAATTCCGTGCCCCATCACATCAAGGATAATAATGCCGTAACGGTGTTCATCGATTTGATAATATCCGTAAAGATCACCTGACAATTCACTCGATGCGTTGTAATAAGAGTCAATCTGAACCTGATCGTTTACAATCGGTTCAGTCAACGAGTTTTTCTGGATCTTTCTGGCGAGTTCAAGCTCTCTTTTGGTGTTTAATTTAAATTGTTGATTTTGTTTATTGATCTCAAGAAGTTCTTCTTGTTTTGCTTTCAGCGTTTCCAAGGCAATTTCTAACTCCGCATTGGCTTTCTGTTTGGCAAACAAAGCTTCCTGAGCTTCATTTCTGGCTATCAGCAGCTCATTTTCATATTCATTTCGCTTTCGCATTGGAATAAGAACACAATCAAAGACAGAAGCCCCGCTATCGTGTCTCGCAGTAGCATTGATAAGGACGGGAATTTCTTCTCCATCTCTAGCTTTCAGGGAAATGTATATTTCTTCGATGTGATGCTCCAATTTCAAAAGAGGAAAAAAATAAAGCTGGCAGAAAAGCTGTGCGGGAATGGTCAACATCATATTCATGTGCTGGCCGATAACCTGCTCCGGTTCATAATCCAGAATCTTGATAAGGGTGCGGTTGGCAGCTATGATCGACCCCTCTTCTGACAAAGCGAGGAAACCGCATGGTGCATCATTCAATTGTTTGTCCATCTAAGAGGGTCACCTCTATCCCTTTCGTTCCTATATCACACGTGTGCTTTTAAATAATCGCCGATCAGCTGTATCGTCTCATCTGGATGGCTCATATGAGGGCAATGTCCGCGAGCCTCCATTTGTTTCAGACTGCTATAAGGCAGATGCTGATGCATATACTTACCTACTGTTGCAGGTGCGATGATATCATCTGCACATTGGAGAATAAGAGAGGGAACCGTTACCTTCGAAAGATCCTCTCGGTGATCAGAAAAAAACGCCGCTTTCGCGAATTGGCGGGCAATGACAGGATCAGTAGAACAAAAACGGCTTTCAAGCTCTTCCTTAATTTCAGGCCGATCTGGCTGATTCAGAACGGTTGCCGCAAATACAGTCGCCCAGCCGATATAATTTTTCTCCATCATCTCCAGCAAGCCAAGGAGCTGCTCCTCTTCAAATCCTCCGTAATACTCAGGCGGATCATTCAAATAGCAAGGAGAAGGCCCCACCATCACCAGATGGGAAAAAAGCTCCGGGCGGCGGATGGATGCAAGCATCCCAATCAAGGCCCCGACGGAGTGACCCACAAACACGGTTTCCTTCAGATCTAAAGCTTCACAAACATCAAGAACATCCTGGGCATAGCCGTCAAGTGTCTGGTAACGATTCAGGTCATATGCGCGCAAATCTGAATGTCCCGAACCGACGTAATCAAATAAAATCACCCGATGATCTTCTTCAAAGGCAGGTGCCACGGCATTCCACACGCTTTGATCGCATCCAAAACCAGGTGCGAACATGATAGATGCTTTGCCGCTGCCTTTCACCTTCACATGATTTCTAGACAAAATCGCTTCGTTCATGATTGGCTCCTTTCAGCCGGAAAGTAATATAAAGTTCAATATTTCTATCATAACACTCGGATGGTTTGAAGAGTGTATCTTTCTATGAATGTCACAGCAGTTTAAAAGAAAGAGGACATGGGAGATAGAAAAGATGGATGAATTGGAAGATGCAGGAGGAGGATTGCCTAGACACCGGGGTGAGAAAAAAATGACATTTGTCACTCCATCATCAAGACACCTCATACTAACCACAGCTGCTCCGTCTACCGAAAATGTATAAAAGGGCTTCAGCCCCGAGCTGACGTTTAATATGATGCGAGACGAAAATCCGCTAACCGTTAGAGAGCAAGAAATTCTGAGGCTTGCGGCTTTAGGCAAGACAACAAAAGACATTACGCTGGAGCTCTATTTATCTCAAGGCACAGTTCGAAACTATATCTCAGAAATCATCCAAAAGCTTAATGCGAAAAATCGGACAGAAGCCGCCAGCATCGCTGAGGAAAAGGGCTGGATCTAACCATATACTGCACTCCTGGGAGATCGGGAGTGTTTTTGATATGCCACAAATGAAAATATCCCTAGAAAACCCTTTCCTTCCATTGTCAGAATAGTGTACGATATTTATATAGTTATTTTAACTCAGGTCATCAGATGACCTGATCATATATTGGGGATGAGAGAGGGGTTCATCATGAAAGTCTCACTTTTTGTCACTTGTCTTGTTGATATGTTTCAAACAAATGTCGGAAAAGCAACGGTTGAGCTGCTGGAGCGGCTTGGGTGCGAGGTTGATTTTCCGGAAGGGCAGATTTGCTGCGGGCAGCCGGCTTACAACAGCGGCTATGTACATGACGCCAAAAAAGCAATGAAACGGATGATCGAAACGTTTCAGGATTCCGAATATGTTGTCAGTCCTTCCGGTTCCTGCACAACGATGTTCCGGGAATACCCGCACTTGTTTGCGGATGACCCGAAATGGGCCGATAAAGCGCAAAAGCTGGCGGATAAAACGTATGAACTGACAGATTTTATTGTGAACATCCTTGGGATAGAGGATGTCGGCGCGACCCTTCATACAAAAGCGACCTTACATACGTCGTGCCATATGACTAGGCTGCTGGGTGTTCGGGAGGAGCCGATGAAGCTGTTGAGCCATGTGAAGGGCCTGCAGTTTACAGAGCTTCCGGGCAAACATAACTGCTGCGGATTCGGAGGAACGTTCTCAGTCAAGATGGCGCAGATTTCTGAGCAGATGGTCGATGAAAAAGTCGAATGTGTGGAGGAAACGGGAGCAGAGGTGCTGATCGGTGCTGACTGCGGCTGTTTGATGAATATCGGGGGACGGCTTGGCCGAAAAGATAAGAATGTCAAAGTGATGCACATCGCCGAAGTGCTCAACAGCAGATAAAACTGGATACAGAGGGGGAAAGGATCATGGCGATGAAAATCGGTACTGACGCTTTTAAAGAGCGGGTATCACAGGGGATTGATAATGAATTTATGAGAGGCGCTGTTTCGGGTGCACAGGAGCGTCTGCGGACGCGGCGCCTAGAGGCAGCAGAAGAACTGGGAAACTGGGAGGAGTGGCGCTCATTATCAGAGGAAATCAGGCAGCATGTCCTTGAAAACCTTGATTTCTATCTTGGACAGCTTGCCGAAAATGTGGCGAAAAGAGGCGGACATGTCTATTTCGCGGAAACAGCGGAAGAGGCGTCTTCTTATATTCGTGATGTCATTCAAAAGAAGAACGGGAAGAAAATTGTGAAATCTAAATCAATGGTCACAGAGGAAATCAATCTGAATGAGGTGCTGGAGAAGGAAGGCTGTGAAGTCGTAGAAACCGATCTCGGGGAGTATATTTTGCAGATTGATGATCACGATCCGCCGTCACATATCGTAGCGCCCGCCCTTCATAAAAATAAAGAGCAGATACGCGATGTGTTTAAAGAAAGGCTGGACTATCAACATACAGAAAAACCGGAAGAGCTGGTGATGCATGCGCGCGCCATTCTCCGGAAAAAGTTTCTGGAAGCGGATATCGGCGTTACCGGCTGTAACTTCGCCATCGCTGACACGGGTTCCGTCAGCCTTGTGACCAATGAAGGAAATGGACGGCTTGTGAGCACCTTGCCGAAAACACAAATTACCGTCATGGGAATGGAGCGGATTGTCCCGTCATTTTCTGAATTTGAAGTGCTAGTCAGCATGCTGACAAGAAGTGCTGTCGGACAGCGGCTGACAAGCTATATTACAGCTTTGACGGGTCCGAAGCTGGAAGGTGAAGTGGACGGTCCGGAAGAATTCCATCTTGTCATCGTTGACAATGGACGATCCAATATCCTTGGAACGGAATTCCAGTCTGTGCTGCAATGTATCCGCTGTGCCGCCTGTATCAATGTCTGTCCTGTGTACCGCCATGTCGGCGGACATTCATACGGCTCAATCTACTCGGGGCCGATCGGAGCGGTTTTATCGCCGTTGCTCGGCGGTTATGACGATTATAAGGAGCTGCCGTACGCATCTTCACTGTGCGCTGCTTGTTCAGAAGCCTGCCCGGTCAAAATCCCGCTTCATGAGCTGCTACTCAAGCATCGTCAGAATATCGTCGAAAAAGAAGGCAGGGCGCCGATCAGTGAAAAGCTTGCAATGAAAGCATTCGGACTTGGCGCATCCTCTTTATCGCTTTACAAAATGGGCTCAAAATGGGCGCCGGCCGCCATGACGCCTTTTACAGAGGACGAAAAAATTTCGAAAGGGCCCGGCCCGCTTAAAAATTGGACACAGATCCGTGACTTCCCGGCACCGCATAAATCGAGATTCAGAGACTGGTTTGCTGACAGAGAAACAAGTGAACGCACGAAGGAGGAGCAGTGATGACGAAGGGAACTATTCAGAATCAAGAGAGCTTTTTAAACCGAATCGCATCCAGCCTGGGCCGTGAACGAAGAACAGGAGGCGTGGCAGTCCCTGAATGGGCGCATCAGCCGCAATATAAAACACTTGAAGGTTATTCAGCGGATGACTTAGTCACAGTGCTCAAAAACCATTGTGTCAAAATCCATACAGAGCTGATTGAAACGGATTCAACCGGCCTTTATGATGCCCTGCGCGAGCAAGTCAGCCGTTTTTCCGGAGGCCCTGTCATCATTCCGAAGGACCCCCGCTTTGAAGAATACGGACTGAAAAGCCTGCTCACCAAGGACTGGCCGAGTGAAGGAACGCCGGTCTGGGAGTGGGATGCTGACAAAGGCGAGGAAAATATTAAAAAAGCGGAGCAAGCCAATGTAGGGATTACATTCAGCGAAATTACATTGGCTGAGTCGGGGACGGTTGTCCTCTTCTCCTCAAAAGACATCGGCCGATCTGTCAGCCTTCTGCCGACGACTTATATTGCGATCGTGCCGAAATCAAGCATTGTACCGAGAATGACACAAGCCAGTGATATCATCCGCCAAAACATTGCGGACGGTGTCACTGTTCCTTCATGTATCAACTACATTACCGGACCGAGCAACTCAGCAGACATTGAAATGGATTTAGTTGTGGGAGTGCACGGACCTGTAAAGGCAGCATATATTCTCGTCTCTGACCGCTGAACTCAGGAAGCCCGGCAGGCATTGCCGGGCTTTTTGCTTGAAAAAACTTCAACTTCCAATTTTTTGGCCGATGAGAAGAGTATGACTTGATACAGGAGGAAATGCGATGAAAAAATGGCTGATCATAGCGGTTTCACTGGCGATTGCGATTGTTCTGTTTATGTATACAAAAGGAGAAGCGAAGGCAGCCGGTATGACACTAGGCTACACGACTGGGGATACGGCTTCATACAATTCTCTTACAAAATATCATACATACATGAATGCCATCGCAACCGATACGTTTGCGTTTGAAAAAAACGGACATGTGATTGGCGATGCCCCAACTAAGCAGCTGACATATGCGAAAAAGAAAAAAATCAAGACATGGGCTGTCATTTCAAACTATAATGATGCCATTTATGATTTTGACGGAGATTTAGCGAGTCGGGTCATGAGTAATAAAACAGCGAAAAAACGATTCATAGATCAGTTAATAACACTGGCCAAAAAGCACTCATATTACGGAATTAATATCGATTTTGAAGCAGTAAATCCAGAAGACCGCGCTGCGTACTCGACCTTCATTCAATATGTCTCACAGGCTTTGAATAAGAAACATATTAAAACAATGGTATCCGTTCCGGCCAAAAGCGCCGATGATAAAAGTGATGACTGGAGCTGGCCGTATGATTATGCGAAAATCGGCAAATATGCCGACTTCGTACAAGTCATGACCTACGACGAACATGGCATTTGGGGTGAGCCGGGGTCAGTGGCAAGCACAAACTGGATCAAAAGTTCTCTGCAGTTTTCAGTCAAAAAGATCAAAGCCAATAAAGTCATCATGGGAATCCCTGCGTACGGCTATGACTGGGATGTAAAAGACGGAAGTACCAGCACAATAAGGGAATGGAATGAGCTCAAATCCCTCATCAAAAAACAAAAAGCAAAGCCGGCATTCAACAAAAAATCAGGCTCGATGACGTTTTCTTATGTTGACAAAAAGAAGCATAAACATGTCGTGTGGTATGAAAACGAAAAAACCGTTCAAACGAAAAGCCATCTGGCAAAGCAATATAAAATAGCAGGTGTTTCAGTTTACGCATTAGGAAACGAGTCAGAATCCTTTTGGAAAGCCATTCGAAAAGGGACAAAATAACAGTTTCTTTTTTCTCTGAAGTTATTGACAGTTAAAAGAGAAGCACGTATATTATGTTAATATATTCAGATCATAAAATTTGAGTTTTTCAGAAAACTAAAACACATAGATTGGGAGCAGTAAAAGAAAGTGATCAGAACAGAGAGCTGCGGGGTGGTGCGACGCAGCCTGATTCTTCTTTGAACTCGCCCGGGAGTGGTAAGACGAAACGGAATAGATTGAATATTCCCTATGTTTTAACGGCTAACCTTCGTTACAGGTCAAAAGCAGGATTCTTCATGAAGAATCAACAAGAGTGGTACCGCGGTCAGCCGAAGGCTCGTCGTCTCTTTATCTATTAGATTAGGTAGGAGACGGCGGGCTTTTTTGTTTTTGAAAACGAGAAGGAGAGGTAGAAGAGGATGAAAAACGACAATCAAACGTTAAAACGCACGATGACGTCCCGCCATATTATGATGATGGCGCTGGGCGGCGCAATCGGCGCAGGTTTATTTAAGGGGAGCAGCTCAGCGATCGATGTGGCAGGGCCATCTGTCATTCTCGCATATCTGCTCGGCGGGATTATTTTGCTGTTTATTATGCAGGGGCTGGCGGAAATGGCTGTTCGAAACCGTAACGCCAGAACCTTCCGTGATCTTGTCCAACAGGTATTGGGAAATTACGCCGCTTACTTTTTGGACTGGATCTACTGGAAAATGTGGGTGCTCAACATTGCGGCTGAAGCTGTTGTAGCTGCGATTTTCATTCAATATTGGCTGCCGGGCTGCCCGATCTGGGTGTTGGCATTAGGAATTTCTCTTATCGTCACGATTGTAAACTTGCTTTCTGTTAAAATCTTCGCCGAAACCGAATATTGGCTGGCAATGATCAAGATTACCGTTATTATTATCTTTATTATTCTGGGATTGCTGCTCTTATTTGTATCATTCGGTGATCATACAGCATCCGGATTTTCCAACCTGACAGACCACGGCGGATTTTTCCCGCACGGCGGCACAGGGCTGATTACGGCGATGCTTGTCGTCATCTACTCTTACGGCGGTACAGAAATTATCGGTGTAACGCTTGCAGAGACAAAAAATCCGGAAAAGGTTGTCCCGAAAGCTGTCCGCAGCACACTGACACGGATTGTCGCGTTTTACCTGCTGCCGTTTTTCATCATCGTCAGCCTGATTCCATGGAACCAAGTCAATTCCGTTCCGGAAAGTCCTTTCGTGATGGTCTTTAAAATGGTAGGCATTCCGGGCGCGGATCATATCATGAATGCAGTCATCCTGCTGGCGATCATTTCTTCTATGAATTCAGGTTTATACGGGTCATCACGCATTTTATATACACAGGCAAGTGACGGAAGGCTTCCAAAGGTCTTCTCGAAGCTTTCATCGAAAAACGTACCGATGTTTGCGATTCTGATGTGCACTTCTTCTCTCTATATTGGCGTATTGATTTCTCTGTTCGCAGGAAGCCAAACATTTAATTATTTAATGGGATCATTGGGATATACCGTTTTATTCATTTGGCTGATCATCGGATTCGCTCATTTAAAATCGAGAAAACAGCAAACGGAAACACCGGCTTATTATGTAAAATGGTTCCCGTACACGACATGGTTTGCGATTGTGGCATTACTCGCCATTCTGATCGGGGTCATCACGACAACATCAATTGTCATTACTGGCATTACTGCGGCGATCTACCTTTTGATTACAGTTGCATATTTGGTCAAAGGACGCAAGCATCAGTAAATAAGAAACCCTCTTGCCGCATCCGGCAAGAGGGTTTTTATTATTGTGCAGCTTTCTCGTTTATACCAATCGCCGCAGCTTTCTGCGCTTTTGATTTTGTATTCACGAGACAGATGCTCGTGACAATCAGCAGCAGCCCTGCCAAGAGGCTAAGGGTGAGCGGTTCATGCAGGAAAATGGAGCTGGCCACGATTGATATGAGCGGAATCAAAAAAGTATAAGATGCGACCTTGCTTGCTTCTCCTGAACCGACAAGCGTAAAAAAGACAAGCCAGCCGAGTGCGATAACGAATACGGAGATAAACAGCAGGCTCGTAATGAACGGAGCTGTCCATTGGATCGCCGAAAAGCTTTCTGTCCAAAAGCCGGATATAAGCAGAAACACGCTTCCGATCGTCAGCTGCAGAGCGACCATCCAGATGGAATCGACGCGGCTGCCTGTTTTTTTCATATATACCGTCCCGAGCGCCCAGCTGATTGCGGAGCCGAGAGCCAGCAGAACCCCAATGACAGAAATATGCCCGCCAAAGCCCGCAGCACTAATGACGGCTACTCCCGCAAAACCGAGGATGAGTCCGATCACTTTCATTACAAACATGGATTCGCCGAGCCACAGCCAAGAAAATACACCCATCAGAACAGGCTGGAAGAAGACGATTGCAGAAAACAGGCCGGCCGGAAGATAATTCAGCCCGATCGTTTGCAGGCCGTAGAATAATGTAATATTTAAAAGAGCAGAAACAAGATAAATCGGCCACGTTTCTTTTAAGCGTAATTTATGAATACGCGGCAGTGCGACAATGACTAATAAAAGCCCGCCGATCAGCGTTCGGATGCCCGCGAACAATAATGGCGGAGAATAGGCGAGCGCGGCTTTGGACAGCGGCCAATTGACGCCCCACATGATGACGAGAAATGCGAGCAGGAGAGCTGTCCGCGTTTTTGAGAGCTGCTTCATTGTTCATTCACTCCTTGTAGAACTTTTCCATCATATGATACGGTAGAACATAAGATAAATAAAATGAATCTTTTTTATAAGGAGCATAAGTAAATTGTTATGACCATTACACAATTAAAGGTTTTTGTGAAAATAGCTGAAACGGGAAGCTTTACAAAAGCGGGTCAGGCGCTGAACATGACACAGCCGGCTGTCAGCCATGCGATTTCTGCGATCGAAGCTGAGCTTGATGTAAAGCTGATCATTCGTGACCGCCGCAATGGCCTGATGCTGACAGATACGGGAAAACAGATCTTAGTACACATCAGAGAAGTCTTAAAAGGCATTGAAAAAGTTGAGCAGGTAGCAGCAACGGAAAAAGGGCTTGAACTGGGAACGATCCATATCGGCACATTCTCAACTGCCTCGGCTTATTTTATGCCGAAGCTGATCAGTGAATTTAAACAAAAATATCCGAAACTTGAGCTCGTGCTGCACGAGGGAACTGTAAATGAAGTCAAGGAGTGGCTTCATACGCGGATGATAGATGTTGGGATTCTTCTGTATCCAACAGAGGAGATGGAGTACATTCATTTGAAAAAAGACAAAATGGCTGTCGTGCTCAGGGACGATCACCCGCTTGCCGGTCATTCGGCCATTACGCTGAAAGATCTTGACCATGAACCGATGATCGTCTGTGACGGAGGTTATGAATCACCATTTGTCGATATGTTCAGGCAGGCGGGCGCTACGCTGCACCCAGCTTTCACGGTCTATAACATCAACACCTCGATCAGTATGATCAGAGAAGGACTGGGCCTGGCCATTTTATCAGAAATGTCCATGTCGGGGATGCCGCTGCCGGAGCATGTGGTGACCCGGGAATTGGACCCGCAGGTATACCGTGATGTGCAGCTTGCTGTTCCGTCGCTAAAGGAGGCTTCTCTGGCGGCTAAGCTCTTTATTGAGATGGCTAAGGAGCTGTTTGGAGCAGAATAGCGGGCCAAACCCTTCGTTTTATATTGTTCGAATTTCATCGAATCAAATTCTTTTATTCCTGAATGCAGTTGTGTTATGGTGTGATAGAAGTTCTTTCAATCATGACCTGACAGCTTTGGGCTGTTTACTGATAACACATTTGCAAAGGAGAACAATATGTCTAACAACCAACGCAAAGATACCTTGCTTTCTGTCTTGAATTTATCTCCGGTTGTTCAGGGAGGAACGATTGCAGAATCATTCCGAAACAGCATGGACTTGGCGCGCCGGGCAGAGGAATGGGGCTATCACCGTTACTGGCTTGCTGAACATCATAATATAGAAGGTGTTGCAAGCTCTGCCACCGCAGTTTTGATTGGCCATATTGCCGGAGGCACGAAGAAAATCCGCGTCGGTTCCGGCGGCATTATGCTCCCGAACCACTCTTCATTAGTCATTGCTGAACAATTCGGCACACTGGAAACACTGTATCCCGGGCGGATTGATCTGGGGCTTGGACGTGCGCCGGGAACAGACCAATTGACAGCCAGAGCGCTCCGAAGAAACATCAACAGCGGGGAGGATTTTCCAGAACAATTAGAGGAACTGCGCAATTATTTTAAACCGTCAGGAAATGTGCGTAATCAAGTTCGCGCCATTCCCGGAGAGGGCATAGATGTGCCGATTTGGCTGCTGGGCTCAAGCGGCTTCAGCGCCCGTCTGGCTGGCGAACTTGGTCTTCCGTTTGCGTTCGCGGCCCATTTCTCACCGGCGAATACGGTTCCCGCTTTGGAGCTGTACCGCAATTCCTTCACGCCGTCAGACGTGCTCGACGAACCGTATGCGATGGTCGGTGTCACCATTATCGCGGCAGATACAAACGAGAAAGCGCAGCACCTTGCGACTTCGCATTATCAAAGGTTTCTTGATCTTGTCCGCGGTACGCCGAACCAGCTTAAACCGCCTGTTGAGGATATGGACCAAATCTGGAGCCCGTATGAAAAAGCGATGGTCAATGAGCAGCTGAGCTCCACGATTGTCGGAGGTCCGGAAGAAGTGAAGGCGAAGCTTGAAGATTTCGTCAAAACGACACAGGCTGACGAAATTATGGTTAACTCAGAAACCTTTGAACACGCAGACAGAATGCGTTCGTTTGAAATCATCGCTGACGTTTGGAACAACAGATAACAGCTATAAAAAAAGCAATGTAGCGGGGGGACCCATACATTGCTTTTTTTATTCATTCAGTTTTCGTGCGGACTGGCGAATGATCAACTCAGGCTCAAATATGACATCCTCTTGCTTCGGCTTTTTATGCTCTAAGCAGTCAATGACATATTTGGCGGCTGCTTTTCCAAGCACTGATTTCGGATGTTTGACAGAGGTTAGTTTCACTTCTGAGATTTGGGCGAAATGTGAATCATCGTACCCGACAATAGACATATCCTCCGGCACTTTAAGATCCATCTCCCTCAGCATATCAATCACCTTCAGCGCAATTTCATCGTTATAACAAAGAATGGCTGTCGGCATGTGCTTGCTGTTTTTCTCCAGTGTGGCTTTTACTTTCTCCAGAAGTTTTGATTCTTTTTCTTCCGTTGTAAATGTCACGATCATATCCGGAGAAGGAAACAACTCACGCTCCCGGTGCGCCTGTATAAATCCGTTCATCCGTTTCACGCCTTGTGTGTCATCAGCTTTAAAAATACCCATCATATGCGTGTGGCCGAGAGAAAGCAAATGCTCCGCCGCCATCATCCCGCCTTTCACATCATCCAAGGTAAAACTCGGCGCGGCAAGCTCGGCATATGACGCGTTAATCATCGCAAAAGGAATGCCGTTTTTTTCCAAGTTCAGATAATAGCCGATGTTTGGGGTTTGAAGGGCGCTTTTTGTCGGTTCTACGATGAGTCCGTCAATATGCTGGGACAGCAGGTTTTCTAAGCCTCTTCTTTCGTTGTCCGGGTTGTTGTTTGTGCTTGTCAAAAGCATAGAATACCCCTGCTCGCTTAAATAGGACTCGATTCCTCTGATGATGCTCGGGAAAATATAGTCTGATATGTAGGTTGTCAAAACACCGATCGTTTTATTGGAATGCAGCGCTGACTTAGCAGAGCGTGAAGCGACAAAGGTGCCTCCGCCTTGCACGCTGTACAGCAGACCTTGTGATACGAGGTCTCCGATCGCTTTGCGGATGGTATGCCGGCTGACGCCGAATTGCTGCATTAATTCGTTTTCGGTTGGGATTTTTTGATCGGGCAGTATTTTGCCTTGATTAATCCATGAACTGATTTCTTCTTTTACTTGCGCGTATTTTGGTAACATATCCATTCCTCCAAAATGTATACGGACAAATTTCAGTATATCACAGCGTTCTTTGTAAGAAAACATTGACAGAAAATGCAAACAAGATTATTCTATATTTGTACGTACTAATTAAATGTAATTTCCGTTAAATTTTAATATAAGTACGTACAATTGAAGGTTTAAATGAAAACGCTTCACTCAACATTCGGGAGGGCAGGGAAATGAAGAATACTCCAACTCAATTAGAACCAAATGTTCCTGTAACAAGAAGCCATTCAATGGGATTTGTCATTTTGATCTCATGTGCGGCGGGGCTTGGCGGCTTATTGTATGGCTATGACACGGCAGTGATTTCTGGAGCCATCGGTTTTCTGAAAGATTTATACAGCCTGAGTCCGTTTATGGAGGGACTTGTCATTTCAAGCATTATGATTGGAGGAGTTGTGGGCGTCGGGATATCCGGATTTTTAAGTGACAGATTCGGCCGGAGAAAAATTTTAATGACAGCCGCTTTGTTATTTGCGATATCAGCAATCGTTTCAGCGCTTTCTCAAGACGTGTCCACCTTAATCATTGCAAGGATTATCGGGGGGCTGGGAATCGGGATGGGCTCATCGCTCTCTGTTACGTATATTACAGAAGCGGCACCGCCCGCCATACGCGGAAGTTTATCTTCCTTATATCAGCTCTTTACGATACTGGGGATTTCCGCAACATACTTTATTAATCTAGCTGTGCAGCGGTCCGGAACATACGAATGGGGCGTGCACACCGGCTGGAGATGGATGCTTGCTTATGGAATGGTGCCGTCCGTCATCTTTTTCCTTGTCCTGCTCGTCGTCCCGGAAAGTCCGAGATGGCTGGCGAAAGCGGGCAAAACAAATGAAGCTTTAAAGATCCTGACACGTATTAATGGAGAAACTGTTGCAAAAGAAGAATTAAAGAACATTGAGAACTCTTTAAAAATAGAACAAATGGGGTCGCTCTCCCAGCTGTTTAAGCCGGGTCTCAGAAAGGCGCTTGTCATTGGAATCCTGCTGGCGCTGTTTAACCAAGTCATCGGCATGAACGCGATTACTTACTACGGGCCGGAAATCTTTAAAATGATGGGATTCGGGCAAAACGCCGGATTTGTGACGACTTGTATCGTCGGGGTTGTAGAAGTTATTTTTACCGTTATTGCGGTGTTGCTGATTGATAAAGTCGGACGAAAAAAACTGATGTCCATCGGTTCTGCTTTTATGGCTATTTTTATGATTTTAATCGGGACGTCGTTTTATTTTGAGTTAACAAGCGGGATCATGATGATCGTCCTTATATTAGGTTTTGTCGCTGCTTTCTGTGTCTCGGTCGGACCGATCACATGGATTATGATTTCTGAAATCTTCCCGAACCATCTGCGTGCGCGGGCTGCGGGCATTGCGACCATCTTTTTATGGGGAGCAAACTGGGCGATCGGACAGTTTGTGCCAATGATGATCGATTCTTTCGGGCTCGCCTATACATTTTGGATCTTTGCGGTGATTAACATCCTTTGTTTCCTGTTTGTCGTTACGATCTGTCCGGAAACGAAGAACAAATCGCTCGAGGAAATTGAAAAGCTTTGGATAAAATGAAAACGCTTTAATGAAACAGCCCTTTCTGCGGGAAGGGCTGTTTATATTGGGATGCACCATTTGGCGCTTTCTGTATAAGATAAAGATAAATAGGATAAAATATTGCTGGATAAAACGACGCGGCATGAAAACTCTGCGAATATTGTCGATGAATTGGCTCTTAACAGTTGAATAAACAATTCCACCCTGTTAAAATAATTAAAGAAAGCAGAAATGATTTTTTTTGGCTATGACGGGACGTTTTTTGTCATAGCGGGACATATAACGTCCAGCAAAAAAGGAAGGAACGTTTGAGTCATGAACCAGTTAATACAAGCTCAAAAAAAATTATTGCCTGATCTTCTGCTCGTTATGCAAAAGAGGTTTGAAATCTTGCAGTATATCAGGCTGACAGAACCCATCGGGCGAAGAAGCCTGTCTGCCAGTCTCGGAATCAGCGAGCGTGTGCTGAGGGGCGAGGTTCAGTTTTTAAAGGAACAGAACCTGGTCGATATTAAGACAAACGGCATGACATTGACAGAAGAGGGCTATGAACTGCTTTCTGTTTTGGAAGATACGATGAAAGATGTTTTAGGTTTGACTCTTTTGGAAAAGACATTAAAAGAACGTTTAAATCTGAAGGATGCCATTATCGTATCCGGAGACAGCGATCAATCCCCATGGGTCAAAAAAGAAATGGGAAGAGCGGCTGTCGCATGTATGAAAAAAAGATTTTCAGGCAAAAATATCGTCGCTGTAACTGGCGGTACGACAATTGAAGCTGTCGCCGAAATGATGACGCCGGATTCTAAAAACCGCGAGCTTTTGTTTGTGCCTGCAAGAGGCGGTTTAGGCGAAGACGTGAAAAACCAGGCGAACACCATATGCGCGCATATGGCGGAGAAGGCTTCAGGCACTTACCGGCTTTTGTTTGTTCCGGGACAGCTGTCACAAGGCGCCTATTCATCTATTATTGAAGAGCCTTCTGTCAAAGAGGTGCTGAACACCATTAAATCAGCGAGTATGCTGGTTCATGGAATCGGCGAAGCTAAAACTATGGCTCAGCGCAGAAACACGCCTTTAGAAGACTTAAAGAAAATAGATGATAACGACGCGGTGACAGAAGCGTTCGGCTACTATTTTAATGCGGACGGCGAAGTGGTTCACAAAGTGCATTCTGTCGGAATGCAGCTGGATGACATAGACGCCATCCCCGATATTATTGCGGTAGCGGGCGGATCATCAAAAGCCGAGGCGATCGAGGCTTACTTTAAAAAGCCACGCAACACGGTTCTCGTCACAGACGAAGGAGCCGCAAAGAAGTTATTAAGGGATGAATAATCCCTCAATATAAATATCTCTCACTTATTTAAAGGAGGAAACAATCATGGCAGTAAAAGTCGGTATTAACGGTTTTGGTCGTATTGGACGTAACGTATTCCGCGCAGCATTAAACAATCCTGAAGTTGAGGTAGTAGCGGTTAACGATTTAACAGATGCTAACATGCTGGCTCACCTTTTACAATATGATTCTGTACACGGAAAATTAGACGCTGAAGTTTCAGTTGACGGTAACAACCTTGTTGTTAACGGCAAAACAATTGAAGTTTCTGCAGAACGCGATCCTGCTAAACTTAGCTGGGGCAAACAAGGCGTTGAAATCGTAGTTGAATCTACTGGTTTCTTCACAAAACGCGCAGACGCTGCGAAACACTTAGAAGCTGGCGCGAAAAAAGTAATCATCTCTGCTCCTGCTAACGAAGAAGATATCACAATCGTTATGGGTGTTAACGAAGATAAATACGATGCGGCTAACCACGATGTTATCTCTAACGCATCTTGCACAACAAACTGCCTTGCGCCGTTTGCAAAAGTACTTAACGATAAATTCGGCATCAAACGCGGTATGATGACAACTGTTCACTCTTACACAAACGATCAGCAAATCCTTGATCTTCCGCACAAAGACTACCGTCGTGCGCGTGCAGCAGCTGAAAACATCATCCCTACATCAACTGGTGCTGCTAAAGCAGTTTCTCTAGTTCTTCCTGAACTAAAAGGCAAACTGAACGGTGGAGCAATGCGTGTTCCAACTCCAAACGTTTCTCTAGTTGACTTGGTTGCTGAACTGAACCAAGAAGTAACAGTTGAAGAAGTAAACGCAGCTCTTAAAGAAGCGGCTGAAGGCGACCTTAAAGGAATCCTTGGCTACAGCGAAGAGCCATTAGTTTCTGGCGACTACAACGGAAACAAAAACTCTTCTACAATCGATGCTCTTTCTACAATGGTTATGGAAGGCAGCATGGTAAAAGTAATCTCTTGGTACGATAACGAAAGCGGCTACTCTAACCGCGTTGTTGACCTTGCAGCTTACATCGCAAAAAAAGGTCTTTAATTTATAGCTGAAAAAGGACCTGACTTGGTTCTTTTGAATAGAAGCGCTATAATGAAAGCGGACAAGGGAAGGGGACGGACTCCCTTTCCCTTTTTCCATGAAGACCGGCTTTCAGAAAACGCTCTGTGATAGAGAAACGACCGCGTTTTAAGCAGCTTTGCCGGCGCTTTCGCCTAAGGCCGCTGCCCTGGCTTTTAGACGAACTGCCCTGTGCCGAAAAAGACTGCGATCTGCCCTAGCGGAGTTATCGCTTGAACAGACGGTTTCACGTTTTTCGTGCTGTATGCAAACCATTTTGAAGGAGGATCTCCTAGGCATGAATAAAAAAACTCTCAAAGACATCGACGTAAAAGGCAAAGTTGTATTCTGCCGCGTCGACTTTAACGTTCCAATGAAAGACGGGGAAGTAACAGACGATACACGTATCCGTGCTGCGCTTCCAACAATCAAACACCTTGCAGACCAAGGCGCAAAAGTCCTTCTTGCGAGCCACTTAGGCCGCCCGAAAGGCGAAGTGGTTGAGGAGCTTCGTTTAACTCCTGTCGCTGCACGTCTCGGCGAACTGCTTGGAAAAGAAGTGAAAAAAGCGGATGAAGCATACGGCGATGCTGTAAAAGCACAAATTTCCGAGATGAAGGACGGAGACGTTCTTGTATTGGAAAACGTACGTTTCTATCCTGGTGAAGAGAAAAATGATCCTGAGCTTGCAAAAGCATTTGCTGAGCTTGCAGATGTATATGTAAATGACGCATTCGGTGCTGCCCACCGTGCTCACGCATCTACAGCTGGAATTGCCGAGCATCTGCCAGCAGTTGCAGGTTTCTTAATGGAAAAAGAGCTTGATGTACTTGGAAAAGCGGTTTCCAATCCTGACCGCCCGTTCACAGCGATCATCGGCGGAGCGAAAGTAAAAGACAAAATCGGTGTAATCGAAAGTCTTCTTGATAAAGTAGACAACCTGATCATCGGCGGAGGTCTTGCTTATACTTTCGTAAAAGCGCTTGGCTATGAAGTCGGTAAATCTCTTCTTGAAGAGGATAAAATCGAGCTTGCGAAATCATTTATGGACCGCGCTAAAGAAAAAGGCGTTAACTTCTACATGCCTGAAGATGTACTCGTTGCAGATGATTTCTCTAACGATGCAAACGTGAAAATTGTGCCGATCTCTGAAATCCCTAGTGATTTAGAAGCAATCGACATTGGTACGAAAACACGCGAAAAGTATGCTGACGTCATCAAAAACAGCAAACTTGTCGTGTGGAACGGACCAATGGGCGTATTCGAAATCGACTTGTTCGCTCAAGGAACAAAAGCGGTTGCGGAAGCATTGGCAGAGGCGAAAGATACATACTCTGTCATCGGCGGAGGAGACTCTGCGGCAGCGGTTGAAAAATTCGGCCTTGCTGACAAAATGAGCCACATCTCAACAGGCGGCGGCGCATCCCTTGAGTTTATGGAAGGCAAAGAGCTTCCAGGGGTAGCTGCACTGAACGATAAATAATCTCAAAACTGCTATAAGGAAGTGGAACAGATGAGAAAACCAATTATCGCCGGTAACTGGAAAATGAACAAAACACTTGGCGAAGCTGTCAGCTTCGTTGAAGAAGTGAAATCTTCCATTCCAGCAGCAGACAAAGCTGAAGCTGTTGTTTGCGCGCCAGCGCTTTTCTTAGAAAAGCTTGCTTCTGCTGTGAAAGGCACTGACCTAAAAGTCGGCGCTCAAAACATGCACTTCGAAGAAAGCGGCGCGTTCACAGGTGAAATCAGCCCGGTTGCTCTGAAAGATCTTGGCGTTGACTACTGCGTCATCGGCCACTCTGAGCGCCGTGAAATGTTCGCTGAAACTGATGAAACAGTTAACAAAAAAGCACACGCAGCTTTCAAACACGGCATTGTACCGATCATCTGTGTAGGTGAAACGCTTGAAGAGCGTGAAGCCGGCAAAACAAATGATCTTGTTGCTGACCAAGTGAAAAAAGGCCTTGCTGGTCTTTCTGAAGAACAAGTTGCTGCTTCTGTTATTGCGTATGAGCCAATCTGGGCAATCGGAACAGGCAAATCTTCTACAGCGAAAGATGCGAATGACGTGTGTGCGCATATCCGTAAAACCGTCGCTGAAAGCTTCAGCCAAGAAGCTGCAGACAAGCTTCGCATCCAATATGGCGGAAGCGTAAAGCCTGCAAACATTAAAGAATATATGGCAGAGTCCGATATTGACGGTGCTTTGGTCGGCGGCGCGAGCCTTGAGCCACAGTCATTCGTTCAATTATTGGAGGAAGGTCAATATGAGTAAAAAACCAGCTGCACTCATCATTCTTGATGGGTTCGGATTACGTAACGAAACAGTAGGGAACGCAGTCGCTTTAGCGAAAAAACCGAATTTTGACCGCTATTGGAACCAGTATCCTCATCAAACATTGACTGCTTCAGGCGAGGCTGTAGGTCTTCCTGAAGGGCAAATGGGGAACTCCGAAGTAGGTCACTTAAATATCGGTGCGGGACGTATTGTGTACCAAAGCTTAACACGCGTAAATGTTGCCATTCGTGAAGGAGAGTTCGAACGCAATCAAACATTCCTTGACGCGATCAGCAACGCGAAAGAAAACAACAAAGCCTTGCACTTGTTCGGTCTTTTATCTGACGGAGGCGTGCACAGCCATATCAATCATTTATTCGCACTGTTAAAGCTTGCGAAAAAAGAAGGGCTGACAAAGGTTTATATCCATGGCTTCCTTGACGGCCGTGATGTAGGTCCGCAGACAGCGAAAACGTACATCAACCAGTTGAACGATCAAATCAAGGAAATCGGTGTAGGTGAAATCGCCAGCATTTCCGGACGTTACTACTCTATGGACCGCGACAAACGCTGGGACCGTGTAGAAAAAGCGTACCGCGCAATGGCGTACGGCGAAGGCCCATCTTACCGCAGCGCCCTGGATGTTGTTGATGATTCATATGCAAATGGTATCTACGATGAATTCGTGATTCCATCTGTCATCACAAAAGAAAACGGTGAGCCTGTTGCGAAAATCCAAGATGGCGATTCTGTGATTTTCTATAATTTCAGACCGGACCGCGCCATCCAGATTTCCAACACGTTCACAAACAAAGACTTCCGTGACTTCGACCGCGGCGAGAATTATCCAAAGAACCTGTATTTCGTCTGCCTGACTCACTTCAGTGAAACTGTTGACGGCTATGTAGCGTTTAAACCGATAAATCTTGATAACACAGTCGGAGAAGTATTATCTCAGCACGGGTTAAAACAGCTTCGAATTGCAGAAACTGAAAAGTATCCGCACGTCACGTTCTTTATGAGCGGCGGCCGTGAAGCTGAATTCCCGGGTGAAGAGCGTATTCTCATCAACTCGCCTAAAGTTGCAACGTATGACTTGAAGCCTGAGATGAGTGCTTATGAAGTGAAAGACGCGCTTGTCAAAGAAATTGAAGCTGACAAGCATGACGCGATCATTCTTAACTTCGCAAACCCTGATATGGTCGGCCACTCCGGAATGGTTGAACCAACAATTAAAGCAATTGAAGCAGTGGACGAATGCTTGGGCGAAGTCGTTGACGCGATTCTTGCTAAAGGCGGACACGCCATCATTACCGCTGATCACGGTAATGCTGACATTCTGATTACAGAATCAGGCGAACCGCACACTGCGCATACAACAAACCCAGTCCCTGTGATTGTAACGAAAGAAGGCATTACGCTGCGTGAAGGCGGAATCCTAGGCGACCTTGCACCAACGTTATTAGACCTTCTTGGTGTTGAGAAACCGAAAGAAATGACAGGAACATCTTTAATTCAAAAATAATTTGAAAATCAAAAGGAGAGACAAAACTCATGCCATACATTGTTGATGTTTATGCACGCGAAGTATTAGACTCCCGCGGCAACCCAACAGTTGAAGTTGAAGTATATACAGAAACAGGAGCTTTCGGCCGCGCATTAGTGCCAAGCGGAGCTTCTACAGGTGAATACGAAGCGGTTGAGCTTCGTGACGGCGACAAAGACCGTTACCTTGGAAAAGGCGTGTTAACAGCTGTTAACAACGTAAACGAAATCATTGCTCCAGAGCTTCTTGGCTTTGATGTAACTGAACAAAACGCAATCGATCAGCTTTTAATCGAGCTTGACGGTACTGAAAACAAAGGCAAACTTGGTGCGAACGCAATCCTTGGCGTATCTATGGCTTGTGCGCGTGCTGCTGCTGATTTCTTACAGATTCCTCTTTACCAATACCTTGGAGGATTCAACTCAAAAACGCTTCCTGTACCGATGATGAACATCGTAAACGGCGGAGAGCATGCTGATAACAACGTGGATATTCAAGAATTCATGATCATGCCTGTAGGTGCTCCTAACTTCCGTGAAGCACTTCGCATGGGCGCTCAAATCTTCCACAGCCTGAAATCAGTATTAAGCGCAAAAGGCTTAAACACTGCTGTAGGTGACGAAGGCGGATTCGCTCCAAACCTTGGTTCTAACGAAGAAGCGCTTCAAACAATCGTTGAAGCAATCGAAAAAGCCGGCTTCAAACCTGGCGAAGAAGTTAAACTTGCTATGGATGCTGCATCTTCTGAGTTCTACAACAAAGAAGACGGCAAATACCATCTGTCTGGCGAAGGCGTTGTGAAAACATCTGCTGAAATGGTTGACTGGTATGAAGAGCTTGTTTCTAAATACCCAATCATCTCTATCGAAGACGGACTTGACGAAAACGACTGGGAAGGCCACAAGCTTCTTACTGAGCGTCTTGGCAAAAAAGTTCAGCTTGTTGGTGACGACCTCTTCGTTACAAACACGAAAAAACTTTCTGAAGGTATTAAAAACGGCGTAGGCAACTCTATCCTGATCAAAGTAAACCAAATCGGTACATTGACTGAAACATTCGATGCGATCGAAATGGCGAAACGCGCAGGCTACACAGCCGTTATCTCTCACCGTTCTGGTGAAACTGAAGACAGCACAATCGCTGACATCGCTGTGGCAACAAACGCAGGACAAATCAAAACAGGTGCTCCGTCTCGTACGGACCGTGTTGCGAAATACAACCAGCTTCTTCGCATCGAAGATCAGTTGGCTGAAACTGCTCAATACCACGGTATCAACTCTTTCTACAACTTAAACAAGTAATAAAATGACCGCCGGGATTTTCTCGGCGGCTTTTTTTATGCTTTCAGAGATCCAAATAAAGCCTCACCATATCACGGCATTGAATGCCGTTTTCAAAGATCTCCTCATCATAGTGTCTAATAAAAAAATCATGGTCGATCGCCTGAAGACGAAATCCGCATTTTTGATAAAGCGACAGCTGATGGATGCTTGAATTTCCAGTACCTATTTCAATCACCTTTGCTCCCATGTGTTTCGCTTTTTCAATGGCGTCGAGGATAAGAAGCTTGCCAATGCCCTGTTTTTGCATTGTTTGTTTTACTGCGATGTTAACGATTTCTACCGTTTGTGGCCTAGTTGTGATGATCACGTATACACCAGCTAATTCGCCTGATATATAACCTGTGTAGCATTCTCCTCTGACCAAGTAGTCATCAACAATTTCTTTTGACGGATCGGCGAGCAGCAGAAGCTCATACAGCGCTTGATCAAAGTTTGTTGCTTTTTGAATGGTGAGGTGTTGCATTATCATTCCACCTTTTCATAGTTTATAGAGATATTTTCATGATTTTCTCCAATTTCTTACCATTCTATTATAAAATATGTAACATAGGAAATAAGCACAAAATATAGCGGGTAACAAACAGGAGGAAAGCCACATGTTTTGTAAGGAATGCGGTCAAAAAAATAATGAAGGAGCCAAGTTTTGTAAACAATGCGGCACCCCGATCGGAGGGGGCAACAAACAGGCGAATCAAGAAACAGCTAGCACTGCAGAAACAAGGCAGGTTTCGCGAAAACCGATCCCTAAGAAAACCATCATTTTATGGAGCAGCATTGCCGCGGCGTGCGTTATATTATTCGCCGCATATAAAACCGGAGCGTATTTTACTTCAAAGGATAGGTTAGTTAACAA
Organism: Bacillus sp. FSL W8-1202; assembly: GCF_038006165.1. Taxonomy (NCBI): domain Bacteria; kingdom Bacillati; phylum Bacillota; class Bacilli; order Caryophanales; family Bacillaceae; genus Bacillus; species Bacillus sp. FSL W8-1202. The sequence continues at coordinate 345,289 of NZ_JBBOUR010000001.1, read as the reverse complement.
GTTTGAACAGGCCGTAAATGATGAGGATCAGGACCAAATCGCGACTCTACTTACACCGGTAAATGACAATCTTAAACTCACTAAAAATAATGTAAAACCGTTTCTTACATATTTGAAGGATCATCCAGACAAAAAAGATGAACTTTTTGCATCGCTGCGGGATGAAACAGCCCAGAAGGATATCGTATATGCGGAAAAAGACGGGAAAAGCCTGCTGGTATTTGACCATTATGACTTAAAGGTAGCACCTGTTTATTTTGAAGTGAGCAGCAATTATAAAAATACCGATCTATATGTCAATAAAGAGGAAGCCGGATCTGTAAAGAAAGAAGATCAAGCACAAACCCTTGGTCCGTACATTCCCGGCGAATATACAGTCTCAGCCAAACTGAAAAACGATGTCGTCGATCTTGTGAAAAAGGAAGACATTCAGGCGGTTGGCGATAGCAGCTTTCGTGTTGATCTCTCATTGGAAGCAGACGATGTGACATTCAGCTTAGCGGATGACATCAAGAGCGGGAAGGGAGATTTGCTGATTAACGGTAAATCAATTCATAAAGATCCATTCAAAACTTTTACATATGGCCCTCTTTTGACTGATGGCAGTATGACGGCGACTGTGAAAACTGACTTTCCATGGGGAAAGCAAATGACTGATGCAATGCCAATTACAGGTAGCGACATGAAGATGAGATTAGTTCCTGATAAAGAAACAAAAGAAAACATCATAGAAACCATTAATAAGGCGACTGAGCAATACACGGCTGCCTTTTCCAATGGGAAAACCGAACAGATGACAAAAGCTGTATCCGATGTTAAAGCTCAAACGAAAAAACAAATTTCAGAGATGAAGAGCAATCATATGTATTATAAGGATAAATATATAGAAACAGATTACGATCTTGATTCATTTGCTATTTCACAAAGTGACAAGGGACAATGGATTGTTTCAGTGAACGGAAATGAACTTCACGAATCAGCTTATTTTGATGATTATACAGAACCTGAGATGAAACAAGAACATACAGCTTATCGTTATATTTGTCGTATGATAAAAAACAAAAAGAATGGAAGCTTGAGAGTGCGGAGACCACTTCTGATTCCATAGGAGACCATATAAAAACTCTTAAAAATGAAAATCCTAAAATATACACCTCCGCTTGGGCGTCATCAAATGAGGCCAAAGTTAATTCCGACACACTTACAAAAGAGCAAGTGACATCATTTATGGTTGATTATCTGACAAATCAATCAAGTGCTGTGAGTTTAAATGAATTTGCAGTGATGGAAGGTAATTTGGAAAAAGGAAGCACATTATATGCTGATCAGCAGAAACTAGTTAAGAAATTGTATAGCGAGGGGACGACTGAAGTATTTATTGATGTAGAGGTCAAAAGCTTTAGTCAAAGCGGCTCGAATATCACAATTAAAACATACGAAGAATTCGAAATCACAAAATCAGGCGGCAGTCCAAAGCTCAGAACATATAACTGGACCTATACCGGCGTAGTGAAGAACGGAAGAATTTACTTAACGTCTATTCAATAAAACAACCCCATCACCAGCAGGTGATGGGGTTGTTTTTAAAAGAGCATATAACGGAAAATTTCTTTGACATAGTGTTCGATAATAAGCTGAAATGTAACGCAGATGATCAGATAAATCACAATCGTTGAGTAAATGACATCAATTTTCCCTTTATATGAATGCTGGTAACTGCCCAGCATCGCAGGAGGAATGGCGAAGAATGCACCGATTAAACCAATGGCTAATATGGTAAAGCAAATGTCTGTATGTAATAAAAAGAAGAAAAGGGCAAGAATCAAAATAGCCGTAAAAGGAATAAGAAATGCTCCGAATCTTGAGAATGAATCCTTGAAAGACACTTGGTTTCCCGCGATTTTCAGGGCGAAAAAGATGCATGCATGCAGGCCAAATAGAAATAAAATAAAATAAATGGTTGGCTCTAAGAAGATTGCTGTAAAGCTTACGTTTCCGGGACCGTCTGAAAAAAGAATATAAAACATCAAAGGGGTCAGCAAACTGAAAAGAACCAGCGTAATCACCGCGCTGATCAGCTGTTCTCCGCCTGTTGTTTTACATTCCTGAAAAGGGCGTTTCAGGACGGATAAGACAAATGAACCGAACTGTTTTGCTGCTTGCTTTGCAGCGGCTCCAGTTTGAGCTGCATGCTGGTAGCCTGATTGACCGGGGAGCGGTGATCCGCATTTCTCACAAAAATTTCCGCCATCTGTTTGATGGCCGCATTGAGGACAATACATAAAATAACTCCTTTATCTGTAATATAGGGAAAATAGACTAATAGTTTTATTATAAAAGAAAAAAGTTGTAAAGTAATCAATATTCATACAAAAAAAGACACGAGGCCGATAGCAGCTGTGTCTTTTTTTATCTAGTTATTCATATATTTCTCAAATACATCCCCAAAATCCTTAATATGATACTGCGAGCGAACGGATGTCAGCCAAGTGAATCCGAATTCGGTCAGCTCTTTGTATTGCGTTTCAATATTGACGTGCTCAGGGCGGGTATGGTGAAGAATCGTCACTGCTTTATCTAAGCTTTGCTCCGCTTGATTGATTAAAATGTCATTTTCATAGGTTGTTTCAGCGATGCGAAGCAGTGCTTTATAAAGGTCTTTTAACTTTTCAATCTGGTCTTTGTGGACATCAATGTCGAATTGTTCACCGCCCAGCTTGAACTTAATTTCAACATCCAAATCCACTTTTCCGGCAGTTTCAAGAAAAACGTCAGAGATTTTATATTGCGAATAAGGATAGCGTTTCAACGTTCGTTTCGAGGAAGTGGCGCGTTCGCCGTCTACATGGATCAGGGCCAGGTTCGTAAAGCAATACTCGTCTGCTTTTGTTTTAATCAAGAAATAAATTTTCTCATTATCTTCATGCATGACATAGTCGTCTGCGTCTGTTTTGTCATAGTCCTGAGGTTCGATAATTTTTCCGATATCAGATAAGCCCAAGGCATCTGCCGCAATTTTTTTGAACATCTGTATACGTCCTTCCTATTCAATTTGTCACTTCATTGTAGCATGGCGCGTTTCTGACAGGCTATAAAGGTTTACCGGGAAATCGCCTCCGGGTAAAAGGGTGGAGAATAATTCTATTTCCTGTGCAGACACTACCAACAAGGAGGTATATGATGTTCTCATTCATCGTTCACGTTCTCATTTCTTTATTCGCAGTATCGAATCCGATCGGAAACGTACCGATATTTCTGACGCTGACAGAAGGCTATACTGCAGCGGAAAGAAAAGCGATTGCCCGGAAGGCAGCTATTTTATCCTTTTTTATTCTCGCAGCTTTTTTGTTTTTCGGTCATCTTATCTTTAAACTGTTTGATATCAACATTCACGCGCTACGAGTGGCGGGCGGCATATTCATTTTCGGCATTGCCTATAATCTATTGAATGCGAAAGAATCCCATGTGCAATCTCTTCACCATGATGAACATAAGGAAAGCAAGGAAAAAGCGGATATATCAGTCACACCTTTATCCATTCCGATCATTGCTGGGCCCGGAACGATTGCAACAGTGATGAGCCTTTCCGCCGGACATAGCGGCATTGGTCATTATGCGGCTGTCATGATCGGCATAGCCGCCGTTATTGCCCTGACCTTTCTCTTTTTCCACTATTCTGCTTTTATCAGCAGCAAACTCGGAAAAACTGAGATGAATGTGATTACCAGACTGATGGGATTAATCTTAGCCGTGGTTGCGGTCGGGATGATTGGTGCGGGGCTGAAAGGCATGTTTCCGATCTTAACCTCATGATGCAAAAAGCAGCTCCTTATTTTAGAGAGCTGCTTTCTTTTGTTTTTGGCACGTACCGAAAGACTTCCTCACTCTCAAAAAATTCAATCAACCTGCTCAGCCAATCATAGTAATGAAGCCATTCTTTTAATTCATTCAGCAGCTGATTGACTTTCTCTTCCGCTTCCGGGGTAAGCCCGTCCCTTTGTAAAAGATCACTCAGTTCCCGGTTTAATTTTTTATACAGCACTTTGTTTTTGCTCACGACCTTTGTCCAATTCGCAGCAAATAAAGAAATGAAGGTTTGATAATAATCCTGCTCGACGTCATAAAGGTCTTTTCGTACGCCTTTTTCAAACACCTTTTCGGCGATATTGGCATCGATCATTTCCCGGACAACCTGGCTCATCCGTGTTTTGCTCATGCCGGTTGCCTCAGAGAGCTCGCTTAAGGTCATCGGTTTTCGATTCATATAAATAATTCCGAGCACACGTCCGACAGTTGAAGGCATTCCAAACGTATGCATATTTTCGGCAATCTTCTCAATGAGATGCTCTTCAGCATGTTCAATGATGTCGAGAGCGGTTTTTTTCACAGCTGATCATCCCTTCAAATGGCAATTGATGGTGTCAATATATCATATTTCTTCCTGGTGTTGAAAATAGCTGAATGCAGAGGAAGTGGGAGGTATCCGGCGTAATTGTAAGAACACCCTTTCCGTCTCGGTCATAACAATAAATAATCTATAAATAACATATAATTTCAACACATTATAAACTTTTTATTTTACAAAGTTCAAACTATAATAAGGATTATACTTTTCAGAAAATTTAAAGGAAACCTGCGGAGGTGCACGGATTGCTGAAATTGGAACAAGTGTCAAAAGTATATAAAGGCGGCAAAAAAGCTGTGAACAGCATTGATTTAGATATTGCCAAAGGTGAATTTATCTGTTTTATCGGCCCGAGCGGCTGCGGAAAAACGACGACGATGAAGATGATCAACAGACTGATAGAACCATCGTCTGGAAGGATCTTTATCGACGGAGAAAATATTATGGAACAGGACCCGGTTGAGCTGAGGAGAAAAATCGGCTATGTGATTCAGCAGATTGGTTTGTTCCCCCATATGACCATCCAGCAGAACATCTCACTCGTACCAAAGCTGCTGAAATGGCCTGAGGAAAAGCGGAAAGAACGGGCGCGCGAGCTGTTAAAGCTTGTGGATATGGGCCCGGAGTATTTAGACCGTTATCCGCATGAGCTCAGCGGCGGACAGCAGCAGAGAATCGGCGTGCTGCGCGCCCTGGCAGCGGAACCCCCTCTCATTTTAATGGATGAACCGTTCGGAGCGCTTGATCCGATTACGCGTGATTCCCTTCAGGAAGAATTCAAAAAACTGCAGAGAACCTTAAACAAAACGATTGTGTTTGTAACCCACGATATGGATGAAGCAATTAAGCTTGCTGACAGGATTGTGATATTAAAAGCGGGAGAAATCGTTCAAGTCGGCACACCTGATGAGATTCTTCGAAACCCGGCAAATGAGTTTGTTGAAGAATTTATCGGGAAAGAGCGCCTGATTCAGTCAAGACCGGATATCGAGCGGGTAGAGCAAATGATGAACAGAACGCCGGTGACGGTATCTGCGGACAAAACGCTTTCTCAGGCGATTCAGCTGATGAGAGAAAAACGTGTTGACTCGCTGCTCGTTGTGGACCGGCAAAACGTGCTGAAGGGCTATGTTGATGTGGAAATGATTGATCAAAACCGCAAAAAAGCGAGCATCGTTGGCGACGTATACCGTTCAGATATATATACCGTTCAAAAAGGGGCGCTTCTTCGCGATACAGTCCGAAAAATTTTGAAGCAGGGGATCAAGTATGTTCCGGTGGTCGATGAACAGAACCATTTAGCAGGGATTGTGACAAGAGCGAGCCTCGTTGATATCGTATACGATTCCATTTGGGGCGACGAGGAAAACCAGCTCATGACGATCTGACCAGGGGAGGAGCTCTTTTAAGATGAATCAAATGATGACTTTTTTGCAAACGAACGGCGGAGAGCTGCTGTATAAAACAGGAGAGCATTTATATATTTCACTCATAGCCGTTGTATTGGGCATTATCGTTGCAGTGCCGCTCGGCGTTGCTCTTACCAGAATGAAAAAAGGCGCAGATGCGGTTATCGGTTTCGTAAACATTGTGCAAACCCTGCCGAGTCTGGCGATTTTAGCCTTTTTTATTCCGCTTCTCGGCGTAGGAAAAGTGCCTGCGATTGTCGCTTTATTTTTCTATTCGGTGCTGCCGATCCTGCGCAATACGTATACCGGCATTAAAGGTGTAAATAAAAACCTCCTGGAATCGGGGAAAGGAATTGGCATGACCGGCTGGGAGCAGATTCGGCTCGTTGAAATTCCGCTGGCGATTCCCATCATCATGGCGGGGATCCGCACATCAACGATCTATCTAATTGGCTGGGCGACACTTGCGTCGTTTATCGGGGGAGGCGGCCTCGGGGACTATATTTTTATCGGCCTGAACCTATACCAGCCTGAATATATCATTGGCGGTGCCGTGCCTGTCACAATTCTGGCAATTATCATTGATTATGTCCTAGCCGTGACAGAACGAAAGGTGACGCCGAAAGGCTTGCAAGGGATGAAGGAAGTTTCGTAAGGAGTTGGCTCTGTTGAAAACGACAAAAATCAAATGGCTTGGCGCGTTTGCTCTCGTCTTTGTCATGCTGCTAGGCGGCTGCTCTCTGCCGGGTCTCGGCGGCGCTTCTGACGACACGATCAAAATCGGGGCGCAAAGCATGACAGAATCAGAAATTTTAGCGAATATGATCGCGCAGCTTATTGAACATGATACAGATTTGAATACCGCTTTAGTGAAAAACCTCGGCTCAAACTATGTTCAGCACCAAGCGATGCTGGGCGGTGACATTGATATTTCAGCCACGCGCTATTCCGGAACAGATTTAACAAGCACCCTCGGCAAGGAAGCGGAGAAAGATCCGAAAAAAGCGCTGAACATTGTGCAGAACGAGTTTCAAAAGCGCTTTTCTTATAAATGGTTTGATTCCTACGGCTTTGATAACACGTATGCCTTCACCGTAACAAAAAAGTTTGCGGAAAATGAGCATATTAACACCGTGTCCGACCTGAAAAAAAATGCCTCCCAATATAAATTAGGCGTCGACAATGCCTGGCTGAAACGGAAAGGCGACGGATATAAAGGCTTTGTCAGCACATATGGCTTTGAATTCGGCACAACTTATCCGATGCAGATCGGGCTTGTCTATGACGCAGTCAAAAACGGGAAAATGGACGCCGTTTTGGCTTATTCAACGGATGGACGGATTAAAGCATACGATCTGAAAATCTTAAAAGACGATAAGCGTTTCTTTCCTCCGTATGACTGTTCACCGGTGATTCCGGAAAAGGTGCTTAAGGCGCATCCGGAGCTTGAAGGTGTGATCAATAAGCTGATTGGGCAAATCGACACGGAAACGATGCAGGAACTTAACTATGAGGTGGATGGCAAGCTGAAGGAGCCGTCTGTCGTAGCAAAGGAATTTTTAGAGAAACATCATTATTTTGACTAAGAAAAGAGGTGGATCATATGGAAGTACTACAGCAGCTTGGCACTTACTATTCGCAAAACGGCGGTTACGTGCTGCAGGAATTTTACCGCCATTTTCTGATGTCGGTGTACGGTGTTTTATTTGCCGCCCTTGTTGGAATTCCGCTCGGCATCCTGATAGCCAGATACAGAAGATTAAGCGGATGGGTTTTTGCGGTCACGAACGTCATTCAGACCATCCCGGCTCTCGCCATGCTCGCCGTGCTGATGCTTGTCATGGGGCTGGGCGCTAATACAGTGATATTGTCATTATTTCTGTATTCTCTTCTGCCGATTATCAGAAATACGTATACAGGGATTATCAGTATTGAGCACGCCTATCTTGAATCCGGAAAAGCAATGGGGATGACAAAATTTCAAGTGCTGCGGATGGTCGAGCTTCCGCTTGCGCTTTCTGTCATAATGGCCGGCCTGCGCACCGCGCTTGTCATTGCCATCGGCATTACGGCCATCGGGACATTTGTCGGTGCTGGCGGTCTCGGGGACATCATCGTCAGAGGATCAAACGCCACAAACGGAACCGCGATTATATTAGCGGGCGCGATCCCCACAGCTCTGATGGCGGTGATTGCCGATTTGGTCATGGGCTGGCTGGAACGAGTGTTAAGCCCGATTAAAAAGAAAAAAGGAAATTTTATTATAGCTGATAGAAAAACCACCTCTATTTAAATACAACGGAGGTGGTTTTTTTTAATAAACAACATGTGTTAGTACCTGTTAAACATATTTTCCAGTGTTGGGATTATCCAATTATTTGAATAAAATACAAAAACATATATTATAACCAATTTGAGGGTTGTTTTTAAAAAAATTTCAAGTTATAATGGAAATAATACATTTATACAAATATCTAAATGTCTAAATGTTTTTTTGTAAAGGAGAAAACGCTATGAATAATGTTTTCAAAGCTATATCAGATCCAACAAGGAGAAAAATTTTGGATTTGTTAAAAGGAGGGGATATGACTGCGGGAGATATTGCTGAGCATTTTAATATCAGCAAACCGAGTATTTCGCACCACTTGAATATTTTAAAGCAAGCGGAAGTCATAAGTGACCATCGCAAAGGACAATTTATTTATTACTCTCTAAATACAACAGTACTTCAAGACTCAATAAATTGGATGCTTAACTTTATAAATAAAGGGGATAACGATTTATGAAGAAAAATATAATTTCCATAATTATTGTATGTTTGAGTTTCTTGACTTCAATTATATTATATCAATACCTTCCAGAAGAAATACCGATACAATGGTCAGGAAATAAACCGGCTGCAATTGTATCTAAACCTTTAACAATATTTATTATACCTGTTGTTATGCTTATTTATTATCTTACTTTTTATATGTTAACTATTAAGTCTACACAAAAAAATAAAGCATTGCTTTTCCTAGCTTCTAATAATATGTTAATCCTTTTATATATTTTACAACTCTCAACTCTATTGATAAGTTTAGGATACGAAGTGAATATTGATTTAATAATAGGGCTTGGTGTTGGTATCTTTTTAATTATTGGTGGAAATTCTATGCAGCTAGCAGAACAAAACCATCTTATTGGATTGAGGACACCTTGGACATTAAAAGATGAGACTGTTTGGAAACTGGGAAATCGCTTTGCCTCTAAAGTACTTGTAGTGTGTGGTTTTATAATAGCTGTTCTTTCATTTTTCACAGGAGAATATATAATTCTTATTATGATTGTGCTAGTTCTTCTAGCATTAGTTATTTCAACACTAGCTTCATATCATTATTACAAAAAATTAAACGGTTCACGTTGAAAAAGTGTCTTGCGGAGCAATCCGCAAGACACTCAATTATAATGGATTATTGATGAATCAATTTTAGGGTTTTTGCAGCAGCCGCTTCTAAATCAGAATTATTAGAAGCTGAAGAGGAATATTTGGCAACGTATTTCCACACTGCAGTTGTTACTGCGGCAGCCGTTTGTAATGCAACTGCGTTAACGCCCACAACATATAAATATCCAGCTGCTACACAGACGGCATAAAGCCCACAAGATGGAGTAACTTTATTAGAAGAGTATTTTACGTTTTCATTTTTCTTAGCATATTTTTGGATAAGTTGGTCTGCTTTGGTCATATTTTCAATGAGTTTTTTAGGGTCTTTGCTGTCAATCGATTGTTTCAATTCATCCATATATTGTGGTTGATCTTTTTTTATAAATTTGACTACATCATTTACTAACTTTTTACCTTCTGTACTATTTGCCTCTTTTACGAGTTTAGGGTCCAAATCGTTTGAAATTAATTTACCAACTTCCCCTTGTCCAAATAAAAGTCCTCTAAAGTAATCTTCTCCAGAAAATGTATGGTTTTCTTTAGCAGATGTACTTGACTCCTTAGAGAGTCCTACTAATGAAAAAACCAATATCGTCACCATGGAAACAATCAATAGCCTAAGTAATTTACTTTTCAAATTATTATACCTCCATTAAGTTATTTCTCCATTATCTAAATGTTAGCTATGAAACAATTTTGTAAGATACTTGACTGATTCACCTCCTATTCTTTTGAAATTTCTCTTTCCTTTTACATATATATATTTAAATAAAGGAGAACACCAATTCATAGTGATATTTTGTTGTACAGGATGCAGATATATAATTAATGCTGATATCATGATCAAGCCAAAACTTACAATACCAATGCTGAATATTATCCCAATATGAAATAATATTCCCAAAACAAGGGCAATTCTCTTTATTCTGATATTTGAAATTATGCTTGCTGCTAAGAACAACTCAAAAATAGTTACTAACCAAGTGATGACAACAATAAAATTGCTTTCAAGTAGTGGATTCAATAAGTTAAGTTGATATTCAGGTAATCCAAACACCGGATCAGAAAAGAAATAGTAAATTGCTGTTCCTTCTGCCCACTCTTTATTTTTCAATCGCTCTAAAGCTGCGTTTAAATAAATGATAAAAACTTGAATTTTAATTATTGTCATTATATAAAACAATACTGTCTTCTTTGTGAAAGATTCATTATTGTTTTTCTTTATATTCCAATGATTTCGCCTTGAATCTAATAATGTAACAGGTAATATAAGAAAAGAAAGAACAGTTGCAATTTGCTCTCCACCATCGATAGTTAAAGCTGAAGTTTGAATACTATAGCAAATATACCAGTGAAATAAACCGGTAAATCTAGGTCTCCACCCTATAACCACTAAGGTTAATATAAAAATCATTAAGTATCTTATAATCTCAAAATTGATACTATATTCTTTAGCAAAACAAAAAGCGGTAGGGATATAGACATTTTCACATGTGACATTATTTGCACTATAACTAAATAAAATATCAGTACTATTGAATAATAGTACTAGTAATGTTGAGAAACCAAGTAAACTTCTAAAAAGTGCATATGTATTTTTCCATGGATTATAGGTGTCAATATAACCTTCTAAACTATTTAATATCTTCATACTATTTTTATTTTTAGCACCTTTCTTTCAAAAGAGGTAGTTTGCTTAAAGTCTATCCAATACCATGAGAGTGGTTTTTGGCGATATATTAGGTATTCTCCTTTGCTAAGATGTATATAATCTTCATTTTTTATAACCTTAATAGGCTTTATTTGTTTCTCTAAATTTGTGCAGGAGTTGTTGTTTTCACAAGTTTTCCAATTCTTTGGATCGATATTCTCTACAATTTTGCCTAATTCTATTGCCTGAACTCTTCCTTCTCTTTTTATCCCAAAAAAATTATTGGGAAGTGCATTAGGTAACTTTAAATTTTCTTTTGTGTGAAATGAAATGTTTTCTTCTGTAGGGCTTTTACTATAAAAGCCAAAGCCTTGGGGAGACAATTGTTGCAAAAAATTTTTTTTGAACAGTGGATTCTGAGGTGAAATATTACTAAAGTAATAAGAAGAAAATAATAGGAAACATATAGTCATTACAGTTATAATTCCTTTTTTTTTGATATAGATTACCTCCTCTAAGCTAATATAATCATTTCAAAAAGATTATATAATAGCTAGTTAGAATAATCAACAAAAAATGGATAATGAATAAATTAATGTAAACTATGCATTATTTTGTTTATTTTCTTGAAGTTTGATATTCAACCATTTGGATTGGAACTAAAAAAGTTCCCAGAATTGAATTTGGGAACTTTTTACGGCTTCGGCACATATTTAAAAATTTCTTCGCTCTCAAAAAACTCAATCAAACGGCTGAGCCAATTATAATAATCAAGCCATTCCTTTAATTCTTTCAGCAGTTCATTCACTTTTTCTTCCGCTTCAGGAGTAAGCTCTTCATCCAACACGCTAAGCAGCTCCCGATTGAGTTTTTTATGCATCATTTTGTTTTTGCTGACGACTTTGCTCCAGGTGGCTGAAAACAGCGTGATAAATGTTTGATAGTAGTCCTGCTCCACCTCATATAAATCTTTTCGGACGCCTTTTTCGAACACCTTCTCGGCAATGTTGGCATCAAGCATTTCCCGCACTACCTGGCTCATGCGTGTTTTGCTCATGCCGGTGGCCTCAGATAATTCCGTAAGCGTCATCGGTTTTCGATTCATATAAATAATGCCCAGCACACGTCCGACGGTAGAGGGCATTCCAAATGCATGCATGTTTTCCGCGATTTTTTCTATAAAATGGTCCTCGGCTTGTTCAATGATCGTTAACGGATCTTTCTCCAACGGTTTCATCCTTTCAGCTAACAATTCCGATGTCAATATACCACATTTTTGATACGGCGAAAATGCTGTCAAAAGAGAATTTGGCAGGAAATTGGAGCAATAAGGAGATCAACACACGTCAATGCGGGTAAATCAGCGTTTACACATACTTTATAAATAATATGAACAAATTGTAAACTTTTTATTTTATAAACTTTATTCTATAATGGGAAGCATTCAATTGTCTGAAAAATTAAATTTAAACTGAACAAATTGAATAAACTTAATTTTGGAGGTGCGATGTTTGCTGACATTAGAAAATGTCTCGAAAACATACAGGGGCGGCAAAAAAGCCGTGAACAACGTAAATCTTAAGATTGCAAAAGGCGAATTTATCTGCTTTATCGGGCCGAGCGGCTGCGGAAAAACAACAACAATGAAAATGATTAACCGATTAATTGAGCCTTCCGCCGGGAAGATTTTCATTGACGGCGAAAACATCATGGACCAGGATCCTGTAGAGCTCAGGCGCAAAATTGGCTATGTGATTCAGCAGATCGGCCTGTTTCCCCATATGACCATTCAGCAGAATATCTCACTCGTCCCAAAACTGCTGAAATGGCCGGAGCAGCAGCGGAAAGAGCGGGCGCGTGAGCTTTTAAAATTGGTCGATATGGGGCCTGAATATTTAGACCGTTACCCTCATGAATTAAGCGGGGGGCAGCAGCAGCGAATTGGTGTATTACGGGCACTTGCCGCGGAGCCGCCGCTTATCTTAATGGATGAACCGTTTGGGGCACTCGACCCGATTACGAGGGATTCCCTCCAGGAAGAATTTAAAAAACTGCAAAAAACCTTACATAAAACCATCGTATTTGTTACCCATGATATGGATGAAGCGATTAAGCTGGCAGACCGGATTGTGATTTTAAAAGCGGGAGAAATCGTTCAAGTTGGAACGCCCGATGACATTTTAAGAAATCCGGCAGACGAATTTGTTGAGGAATTTATCGGCAAGGAGCGGCTGATTCAGTCATCCAGCCCGGATGTTGAACGGGTTGACCAGATTATGAACACACAGCCTGTAACGATCACCGCGGATAAAACGCTTTCTGAGGCCATTCAGCTGATGAGGCAGGAACGGGTCGATTCATTGCTGGTCGTCGATGACGAGCACGTTCTGCAAGGCTATGTCGATGTTGAAATCATTGATCAATGCCGGAAAAAGGCCAATCTCGTAGGTGAGGTTTTACATGAAAATATATACACAGTACTAAGCGGCACACTGCTGCGCGACACGGTCCGCAAAATTTTAAAACGGGGTGTCAAATATGTTCCCGTTGTGGATGAAGACCGACGCCTGATCGGAATTGTGACGAGGGCAAGTCTGGTCGACATCGTGTATGACTCCCTCTGGGGAGAAGAAAAGCAGCTCGCAGCATTGTCATAGGGAGGGGCGATAAGTCATGCATCATATTGTTCAATTTTTGCAAACCAATGGGGGCGAGCTTCTTTATAAAACATACGAGCATATTACGATATCGCTCATTGCTGTGATCCTGGGCGTGCTGGTTGCCGTCCCCCTCGGAGTTGTACTTACCAGAATGAAAAAAGGAGCCGGCACCATTATCGGCATTGTCAATATTATTCAGACGCTGCCGAGTCTGGCCATCCTCGCTTTTTTTATCCCGCTCCTTGGTGTAGGGAAGGTTCCGGCCATTGTGGCTTTGTTTTTCTATTCCGTATTGCCGATTCTTCGCAACACGTATACTGGCATTCGCGGCGTCAACAAAAATCTGCTCGAATCTGGTAAAGGCATAGGAATGACGCCGACTGAACAAGTCCGCTTGGTGGAGCTGCCGCTTGCCGCGCCAGTGATCATGGCGGGAATCAGAACATCGACGATTTACTTAATCGGCTGGGCCACGCTTGCTTCCTTTATCGGAGGCGGTGGATTGGGTGATTACATTTTTATCGGCCTGAATTTATATCAGCCGGAATATATCATCGGGGGCGCGGTACCTGTCACGATATTGGCAATTGTGATTGATTATGTGCTGGCAGTTGCTGAACGAAAACTGACACCTGCCGGCATGCAGAGATTGAATGAATTGTCATAAGGAGGCGGCTCATGAAAAGAAAATATCTCAAATTAATGATAGGTTTAGCACTTGCGGCAACGCTGACGCTGAGCGGCTGTTCGCTTCCTGGTCTCAGCGCTGCTGCAGACCAGACCATTAAAATCGGCGCGCAAAGCATGAGCGAATCAGAAATCATCGCCAGCATGCTTGGCCAGTTGATCGAACACCATACTGATCTCAAAACAACAACGATTAAAAATCTTGGCTCCAACGCGGTGCAGCAGCAGGCTTTAATGAACGGGGAAATTGACATTGCGGCCACAAGATATACGGGAGACGCGCTGACAGGCACGCTGAGAATGCAACCGGAAAAAGACCCGGACAAAGCGCTGGCGCTTACTCAGCGGGAGTTTAAAAAAAGATATGATTTAAAGTGGTATGACTCCTACGGGTTTGATAATACATATGCCTTTACAGTCAGCAGGGAGCTGGCCGACCAATACCATTTAGAGACCGTATCAGACGTTAAAAAATGGGCGCCGCAATTAAAGCTGGGCGTTGATAACTATTGGATGAAGCTCAAAGGAAACGGCTATCAGGATTTTACGAAAACCTACGGCATGACATTCGGCGGCACGTATCCGATGCAGATCGGCCTTGTGTACGACGCGGTGAAAAGCGGAAAAATGGACATTGTGCTTGCGTATTCAACCGATGGAAGAATCAAGTCCTATGGTCTCAAAATGCTAAAGGATGATAAACAATTTTTCCCGCCGTACGACTGCTCTCCGGTTGTTCCGGAAAAGGTGCTCAAAGAACATCCTGAGCTTGAAGGCATCATCAAGAAAATGCTCGGAAAAATCGACACAGCCACGATGCAGGAGCTTAACTATGAAGTCGACGGCAATCTCAAAGAACCGTCTGTCGTTGCCAAGGAATATTTAGAAAAACATCGCTACTTCGAATCGTGAAAGGGGGACGAGGTCAATGAACGTGTTTGAACAGTTAATGACGTATTACGCGCAGAATGGCAGTTACGTCATGGATGAATTCAGCCGCCACTTTCTCATGTCGGCTTACGGCGTATTGTTTGCAGCTGTCGTCGGGGTTCCGGCCGGAATCCTCATCGCGCATTTTCGCCGTTTGTCAGCCTGGGTGTTTGCCGTAACAAACGTTATTCAAACAATCCCGGCGCTCGCTATGCTGGCCGTCTTAATGCTTGTTATGGGGCTCGGCGCAAATACCGTGATTCTATCATTATTTCTGTATTCCCTGCTGCCGATTATTCGAAACACGTACACAGGCATTATCAGTATTGAGCATGCCTACTTAGAATCGGGGAAAGCAATGGGCATGACGAAATTCCAAGTGCTCAGAATGGTTGAGCTCCCGCTCGCACTTTCTGTCATTATGGCGGGCCTTCGCACGGCTCTCGTCATTGCCATTGGAATTACAGCGATCGGCACATTTGTCGGTGCCGGAGGCCTTGGGGACATGATCGTCCGCGGCTCAAACGCGACAAACGGAACAGCCATTATTCTAGCCGGAGCGATACCAACTGCGGTGATGGCGGTAGGGGCGGATTTGCTCATGGCCTGGCTGGAGCGGGCATTAAGTCCGGTGAAGAAAAAAAGAACCGGGGCGAAACACGTTCAATCAGCTGCATAGAATAGAAAAAGAGGCTGGAGTCCAGCCTCTTTTTTCTATTTAAATCGTAAACTGACCCATCTTCTCATTAAGCTCCTTCGCCAGCTGCTCAAGCTCTTCAGCATTTTGAAGCACTTGATCCATCGAATGGGCGGATTGCTCGGTTATTGAAAATGTTTCTTCAATGCCGGCGGCCGACTCTTCGGATACAGAAGCGATATTTTCAATCGATTGATTGATAGTAATCGATTGGTTTGTTAACTGTTTCAGGCCATCCGTTACTTCCTTAATGCTGTCTGCAACATGAGTGACGGATTGCTTGATATGCCGCATAGCCTGCCCGGTGTCTGTCAGGTTTTCCGTTCCTTTTTCGACTTCTGTAAAGCTGCTTTCCAAGTACGTAATGACAGTGTGGATCTCCTGCTGTGTCCCGCCTACAATCCGGGTAATATCCTGCACGGAATCAGAAACGCCGTCAGCAAGCTTTCTGACCTCCTCTGCCACAACGGCGAAGCCTTTGCCGCTTTCTCCTGCGCGGGCAGCTTCAATCGCGGCGTTAAGGGACAGCAAATTCGTTTGCTCGGCAATTCCGTTGATGACCTGAACGAGCTTGTTAATATCCTGAGAATGCTGTTCCAGTGATCTCACTTTATGCACGGCTTCTTCAACAATATGATGGATGGTTTTCATTTGCTGTAATGACGTAGCCATATTTTCGTTTCCGCTTACCGCGAGTTCGAGAACGTTTTGAGACGTATCGCTGATGGTGATGCCGTGATTATAGGCTTTATCAATGCTTTCAGTGAACTCATTCATCGATTCGGCAATCGTCACCGCGTCTTGGGCCTGCTGTTCAGAGCCCTCAGCCATTTCGTTCATCGTTTCAGTAATATGTTTGCTGCCGGATCTTGTTTCATTCGTTGCGGTTGCAAGCACCTGTGAAGAAGAAAGAACCCGGCTTGATATGTCTTTAGAATATCCGACAATATCTCTCAGATTCCCTACCATTTTTTGCAGCGCTTCATTCAGATCACCCAGCTCGTCTTTTGAGTTGAGCGGCTCCATATCGTTCGACAGATCGCCTTCGGCAATATGATTGGCAGATTCCTTCATGCGAATGATAGGCTTTACAATGTTTCGCGTGATATAAAGCCAGATGAAAATGCTGATGAGGATTGATGCTGCCACAAGCAAAGCAGTGTAAATGAGCCCTTTATGATAGACGGCCTTCGTTTCTTTTACCGCTGTGTTGCTGCCTTCTTGATTTAAGTCAACAAGCTGAGTGATTGTTTTTTTCATATCCTCAAAGCTGGCCTCAGTCTGAACCAATAAACCTCTTGCTTTGTCCATGTCATTCGTGCGGCCGCTTTCGATAATTTGCGCATGAATATCCATATAGGTATTCACTTCAGTTTGAAGCTGCTCGAACAGTTTCTGCTCTTTATCAGTGGAGATCGTTTTTTCGTAGTTATCGAGCTTTTGGTTAATGTCTTCCATGATTTGATTCATTTCTTGATCAAGTGTATCCATTTTACTTTTGTCTGTATAAATCAGAAAGTCCTTTTCTTTAGAAGACAGGTGCTCGGTTACATAATTAATTGAAGTGATTCCTTTGATGCCGTCAATCCATTTTGTGTTGATTTCATCTGTTTTTTGAATGATATGCTGCATATTAAGAACGCCTATTCCGCCTACAAGTAAATTGATCAGGATCAGTGTCAAAAATACCAGGCTGAATTTGCGGGAAATCGTCAGTCGCATATAGTGGTCTCCTTTAAAAACGTAATGTGTGGATGTACTATATATCGGCTGAGATATCTTTTTTTCACCTGGAAAATAAAAAACGGTTCTTTTCTCGTCTTTGAGATCAGAACCGTTTTAGTAATTAATTAAGAAAGAAAGGAAGGGTCAATCCATTCAGTCGCCCATTTAGAAATCTCACCTAATATGGGTGCTAGTGCCTTTCCTTTATCAGTCAATGAATATTCGATGCGAACCGGAGTTTCAGGGATGACATCCCGCTTCACTACTCCTTCAAGCTCAAGTTCTTTCAGCCGTTCTGACAGAACTCTGCCGCTTAGATTTGGAAGTGCTGCTTCAATTTCGCTAAATCGCTGCGACCCGTTCAAGAGCTGAAATACGATTAAAGCGACCCAGCGTTTACTTAAGATGTCGACTGCTTTTTCAAATCTAGGACACATTTCTGATTGGTTCATACTTTTCACCTCGTCTGTCACTATTATAACGCAAATAACGAGGGAGGGTATGCAAGCGTGATTGATAAAATATAGAAAGAGAAACAGGGGATTATGAGGAAGAGGCGCGTTTTTTTGCTTCTGAAGACAAAAAATCGAAGTATTTGCTGAGATTTTCAATATCCTGCTTTGAGAGATGTTCCCATTTTTGACTATTGAAAATCGGGAGGTGCTCCGCTCCGCGAGTGACAGCCGTCTGGTAAATTTCATAAACGGATTGATAGCTTTCAGATGCTTCGCGGATTTCTTCAGGAAAGGCCTGAATATGGCCTGCGGCGGCCATTAGGTTTTCGTACGGCACTTTCAGGACGGCTGCCAGTTTTTTAATCGTGGCGGGTTTTGGCGTCCCGCGTTTGCCGTTTTCAATTTTTGAAATGGTGGCCGAGCTGATGCCTGAGTACACCGCAAGCTGATTCACTGTCAGTTTGCGGGCGCGGCGCAGCTCCCGTAATTGCTGTCCGAACGGTGACATGGTCTATCGCCTCACATTTCTATCAAGAGTCAGTATCAGCAGACCGTTTTTTGGCTTCGTCTGAAATAAACGAAAAATAATGATCCAGCATGAGCAAATCTTCTTTATTGAGATATTGCCACTTTTCGTTCTCAAGAAGCGCAAGGTTTTTCAGATCATAGGCCTCCGCTTTTTCAAGCAGCTTGCACTTCGTTTCATAAGGGGCCCTGGCTTCATGCACTTCTTCGATGTAACCAGCCTTGTACATAAGTCCCTCATAAGGAATTTTTAAGGCCTCTGCCAGTTTTTTGATGGTGGCAGGTTTGGGAACGCCCCGTTTTCCGTTTTCGATTCTGGAGATGCCGGCCGCGCTTACGCCTGAATAAGTCGCCAGCTGGTTGACTGTTAACTTTCTCTCTTCACGCAATGCCCGTAATTGTTCGCCAAAGCTTTCCATATATCTCACCCCGTCCCTCACTGTTACTCATATTTTAGTATGTTTATTGACTAAAGGGAATAGGTAGACTGGAAATGTATTGACAAAAGTTAACATAAGCCGTAATGTAAAAGTATAGAAAAAAGTTTTTCAGGAATGGAAGGTGAGGAAAGTGCCAGTAGAAAAGATACAGATTAGACGTGATTATGTCTTGCAGTATATGGTTAATAACGATTATTCCCTTAATCAGCTTGCGCTGGAAATCGGAGTCTCACCCGCCACACTGAGCCGCGTGCTGAATGGAGAAAGACGGCCGGGGCAGCTTGTGATCGGTAAAATGCTTCACTATTTTAATTTGAAATTTGAGGATCTTTTTTACTATGATTTTATTGACAAAAGTCAATAAAGTAACAAAAAACGCTAGGAAGCCAAGCGTTTTCTATTCCTATGAATGATGTGTCAGCACAAACCCTGTCACCAGCTCATTGCATGTTTTCCATTGTTTTGTCGGCAATTGATGTCCCTGATATTCCAATCTGAAAAATTCGGCATGTCTGCACGCTCTTCGGTAATAGCCTGCGTTTGTAAAGGTCCAGTCCCGCAGGCCGCCATACATAAACAGCATTGGCATTTCTAGGCGGGGCAGCTGTTCAATGCAGTTGTAGCCAAGCGAATCCAGATAATACTGATGCCAATGGGCCTGGTCTGCTTTTTTCATATGGTCTGTTAATATGCTGCGAAGCTGTCTGTCTTTTGTGTGGCTGCCAGCGAGGATTTTCATGAGCAAACCGGGGTTTTTTTCAAGCAGATACATTCCCAGTTTGTGCAGCTTCTGGCCGATTACGTTATGAACAGCGGGGTAGGCGCCGGACAGAATAAGGTGTGACACTTTGTCCGGGCGGGTGAAGCCGATATGCTGCGCGATTAAGCCTCCGGCAGAATACCCGAATAACACAGCTTTATCAATGTGCAAAGCGTCCATGAATTGCGCGATCTCGTTTGCGTAATGGGAAATAGACGCTGGCTGATCGATGTGATCACTATCACCGTGGCCGCTTAAATCGGGAAAAATCACCCTGAAATGCTTGGATAGAAGGCGCTGATAATAAAAAACCTTGCGTCCCATGCCCGGCGGGTGGATAAAAATGATAGGGATTCCCTGTCCATATTCTTCATAAAAAAGATGTTTCCTGCTGTCTATGCTGATACGCGGCATCGCTTTTCTCCTTTGACCTTTTCATATGAATAGGGTAACCAAGATAAAACGTCTTATCCGGCCTTTTGGCGTCTGATACAGCGTGACATGCCAACCCTTTTCATGTAAAATAGAAGTAATGTAGCCAGTGAGTCTGGAGGTGTATGGGATGCACGCAGTTTTGATTACCTTATTGGTTATCGTCAGCATTGCACTTATTATTGTCGTTTTGCTTCAATCCAGTAAAAGCGCCGGATTATCTGGTGCGATTTCAGGCGGAGCGGAGCAGCTCTTCGGGAAACAAAAAGCAAGAGGTCTTGATTTAATTTTGCACCGCATTACGGTAGTGCTGGCAGTCTTGTTTTTCGTGTTAACGATTGCGCTTGCTTATATCCTATAGGGCAATGTTTGTATAAGGTCTGATGTGAAGTCAGGCCTTTTTCACGTTTCTGGATGATATTCAAAACGTTTTTTTCTGATTAAACTGTGGAAAACTAAAATGATCGTGCAGATAGAAAGGGAGACATGAGCATGAAAGTTGTGACACCAAAACCATTTACATTTAAAGGCGGAGACAAAGCGGTGCTTTTGCTGCATGGCTTTACAGGAAATACAGCGGATGTAAGGATGCTGGGACGATATTTGAATGAACGCGGCTATACGTGCCACGCGCCTCAATATGAAGGACATGGCGTCCCGCCTGAAGAACTTGTACATACGGGGCCCGAAGACTGGTGGAAAAACGTAATGGATGGCTATGAATACTTAAAATCTGAAGGCTATGAGAGCATTGCTGCCTGCGGACTGTCGCTTGGCGGGGTTTTTTCGCTGAAATTGGGTTACACTGTACCCATAAAGGGAATTGTCCCAATGTGCGCACCGATGCATATTAAGAGTGAAGATGTCATGTATCAAGGCGTTCTTTCATACGCTCGCAATTACAAAAAGTTTGAGGGGAAAAGCCCGGAGCAAATTGAAGAGGAAATGAAAGAATTCGAAAAAACGCCGATGAATACCCTTAAGGCGCTGCAAGACTTAATTGCTGATGTGCGGAATAATGTCGATATGATTTATTCACCGACATTTGTGGTGCAGGCCCGTCATGACCACATGATTAATACCGAAAGCGCCAATATTATTTACAACGAAGTGGAAACTGATGATAAACAGCTGAAATGGTACGAGGAATCAGGGCATGTCATTACACTCGACAAAGAACGTGACCTCGTCCATCAGGATGTGCATGAATTTTTAGAGAAGCTCGATTGGTAATCAACAGGAGGTCGGATAATGGAAAAAGAAGCATTTATGGAAAAGCTTCTCTCGTTTATGAAGGAAGAGGCGTACAAACCTCTGACCGTTCAGGAACTTGAGGAGATGTTAAATATTACGGAAGCCGAGGAGTTTAAAGAGCTCGTCAAAGCGTTAGTCGCCTTGGAAGAAAAAGGGCTTATCGTACGGACGAGAAGCGACCGCTACGGCATTCCGGAGAAGATGAATTTAATAAAAGGAAAGATTTCAGCGCATGCGAAAGGATTCGCCTTTTTGCTGCCTGAGGATACGTCGTTAAGTGATGTGTTTATTCCGCCTAATGAGCTGAATACGGCAATGAACGGTGATATCGTCATGGTTCGTCTGAACTCACAGTCAAGCGGCTCCAGGCAGGAAGGAACCGTCATACGGATTTTAGAAAGAGCGATTCAGCGGGTTGTCGGCACGTATACAGAAACGAGAAACTTCGGCTTTGTCATTCCGGACGACAAAAAAATCACGAGTGACATCTTCATTCCGAAAAATGGGAAAAATGGAGCTGCGGAAGGGCATAAGGTTGTTGTCAAGCTGACGAGCTATCCTGAAGGCCGCATGAACGCAGAGGGTGAGGTTGAAACCATTCTCGGCCACAAAAACGACCCGGGCATTGATATTTTATCGGTCATTCATAAGCACGGCCTGCCGGGAGAATTTCCAGCTGACGCGATGGAACAGGCATCAAGTACGCCTGACACGATTGATGAAAAAGATCTGAAAGACCGCCGTGATCTCCGTGACCAGGTGATTGTCACCATTGATGGTGCGGATGCGAAGGATTTGGATGATGCAGTTACCGTGACGAAGCTTGATGATGGAAGCTACAAGCTTGGCGTTCACATAGCTGATGTCAGTCATTACGTAACCGAAAACTCGCCGATTGACAAAGAAGCGCTTGAAAGAGGAACAAGTGTGTATCTGGTTGACCGTGTCATCCCGATGATTCCGCACAGATTGTCAAACGGCATCTGCTCCTTAAATCCAAAGGTTGACCGCCTGACGCTTTCTTGTGAAATGACCATTAACAGTCAGGGACAGGTGACAGAGCACGAGATCTTCCAAAGTGTCATCAAAACAACGGAAAGAATGACATATTCAGATGTGAATAAAATTCTTGTTGACGATGATGAAGAGCTGAAGCAAAAATACGAGCCTCTTGTTCCGATGTTCAAAGACATGGAGCGCCTGGCTCAAATTCTTCGCGATAAGCGGATGGACCGCGGCGCCGTTGACTTTGATTTCAAAGAGGCAAAGGTGCTTGTTGATGACGAAGGAGCGGTTAAAGACGTTGTGATCAGAGAACGCTCTGTCGCCGAGAAGCTGATTGAAGAATTTATGCTTGTAGCAAACGAAACAGTGGCAGAGCATTTCCATTGGATGAACGTCCCGTTTATATACCGGATTCACGAAGAGCCGAATGCTGAAAAGCTGCAAAAGTTTTTAGAATTTGTGACGACATTTGGCTATGTGGTGAAAGGAACGGCGGGGAATATTCATCCGCGCGAGCTGCAAAGCATTCTGGACGCTGTGCGTGACAGACCAGAGGAAACGGTTATATCTACTGTTATGCTCCGTTCGATGAAACAGGCGAAATACGACCCGCAAAGCTTGGGGCACTTCGGTCTGTCAACGGAATTCTATACGCATTTCACATCGCCGATCCGCCGTTATCCGGACTTAACCGTTCACCGCCTGATCCGAACGTATTTGATCAACGGCAAAGTCGATGAAGCGACACAGGAAAAGTGGGCTGAACGCCTGCCGGATATCGCCGAACATACATCATCTATGGAGCGCCGTGCAGTTGACGCCGAGCGTGAGACAGATGACCTGAAAAAAGCGGAATACATGCTTGATAAAATCGGTGAAGAGTTTGACGGCATGATCAGCTCTGTGACAAACTTCGGAATGTTCGTCGAGCTGCCGAATACAATCGAAGGACTCGTCCACGTCAGCTTTATGACAGATGACTACTACCGCTTTGACGAACAGCATTTTGCAATGATCGGCGAGCGGACAGGCAACGTCTTCCGCATCGGGGATGAAATCACAGTCAAGGTTGTTGATGTCAATAAAGATGAGCGCAATATCGACTTTGAAATCGTCGGCATGAAGGGTACTCCGCGGCGCCCGAGAGAATTGGACAGCAGCCGGAGCAGAAAACGCGGAAAGCCTGCCAGAAAACGTGTTCAAAGCACCAATACGCCTGTTTCTCCAGCTCCGTCTGAGGAAAAAGGGGAGTGGTTCACTAAGCCGAAGAAGAAAAAGAAAAAACGCGGCTTCCAGAATGCTCCGAAACAGAAACGGAAAAAGAAGAAATAGCAGCTCAACCAAGAAATAGGGCCGCAGCGCTCTATTTGCTTTCTTTCGGAAACAGCTTTTCATTGTAGCGGTACGTGACATTTGGTAAAATAGAGCGTATCGCAAAAGGTGGACAGTTTTTCCTTAGAGAGAGGAGGTTCTGGCATGCCAAAAGGGTCAGGAAAAGTATTATCTCAAAATAAGAAAGCCAATCACGATTATTTTATAGAAGAAACCTATGAAACAGGCATCGTTCTGCAAGGAACCGAAATCAAATCGATTCGCGCCGGCCGCGTAAACCTTAAAGATTCCTTCGCCAAAATCGAACGGGGAGAAGTGTTTCTCCACAATATGCACGTCAGCCCATATGAGCAGGGAAACCGCTATAACCACGATCCGCTTCGGACAAGAAAGCTGTTAATGCACCGCAAGGAGATTAATAAGCTGATCGGGTTAACAAAGGAAAAAGGCTATTCTCTCGTTCCGCTGAAGCTGTATTTAAAAAACGGCTTTGCCAAAGTGCTTCTCGGCCTTGGAAAAGGGAAGAAGAACTATGACAAACGGGAAGATCTGAAGCGCAAGGACGCGAAGCGGGAAATCGAAAGAGCGTTCAGAGACAGTCAAAAAGGCTTCTAAAGGCATAGTGCTTGATTCGAAAATCAGGCCTGTGCTATACTGTGTTCACGATCAGATCACGACGCCATTCATTTGAAGGATTTGACAATTGAAAAGAGCCGTGATCATGTTATAATAAGACTATAGCCAGTTTGAGTGAGAGCTTGATATTTTCTCCCGTATTTCCCTTATACCAAGGGGACGTTACGGATTCGACAGGGATGGATCGAGCTTGAGCTGCGAGCCGAGAGGCGATCTCGTAAACACGCACTTAAATATAACTGGCAAAACTAACAGTTTTAACCAAAACGTAGCATTAGCTGCCTAATAAGCGCAGCGAGCTCTTCCTGACATTGCCTATGTGTCTGTGAAGAGCACATCCAAGTAGGCTACGCTTGCGTTCCTGTCTGAGAACGTAAGAAGAGATGAACAGACTAGCTCTCGGAAGGCCCGCCCGCAGGCAAGAAGATGAGTGAAACCATAAATATGCAGGCTACGCTCGTAGACGCTTAAGTAATCGATGTTTCTGGACGTGGGTTCGACTCCCACCGTCTCCATACATACTGACAATAAAGCAGAACCTCTTAAGAGGTTCTGCTTTATTTTTTCTCCAAACCACAGGCACCAAAAAGTGCGTACTTCCATTTCAATCCCAGCTGTTTCATACTGATTGCAGAGCAGATGTTTCACCAATCAGATTTCTGTCAATAAATAAGAGGAATCAAAAACGGAGGGATGAATAATGAAGCTGAATTTACAAGGAAAAACCGCACTGGTGACCGGTTCGACATCAGGGATCGGAAAAGCTATTGCCTCTTCGTTAGCTGAAGAAGGTGCGGCAGTGATCATTAACGGACGCCGGGAAGAGAAAGTGAATTCAAACGATAGATGAACTGAAAACACAACATGCTGAAGCGGTTCTTTATCCGGCTGCATTTGATTTGGGAACAGAAGAAGGCTGCAATGAGCTGTTTCAGGCATATCCAGAGGTTGATATTTTGGTCAACAATTTAGGGATTTTTGAACCGGCGGAGTACTTTGATATTCCCGACGATGAATGGTTTCGTTTTTTTGAAGTGAATATTATGAGCGGTGTAAGGCTGACACGCAGGTATTTGCATAACATGATAGAGAAAAAAGAAGGGCGTGTGATTTTCATTGCCAGTGAAGCGGCGATTATGCCGTCACAGGAAATGGCGCATTACAGTGCGACAAAAACGATGCAGCTGTCCATTTCCCGCAGTTTGGCGGAGCTGGCAACCGGCACGAATGTCACAGTCAACACCGTCATGCCGGGCTCTACCTTAACAGAGGGTGTGGAAACCATGCTGAACTCGCTATATCCTGGTGAAAACCTGACTGTTCAAGAAGCTGAGGCACGTTTTATGAAAGAAAACCGGCCGACATCTATTATTCAAAGACTGATCCGTCCGGAAGAAATCGCCCACTTCGTTACATTTTTAAGCAGCCCGCTTTCCTCTGCGATCAATGGCGCGGCACTTCGGGCGGACGGCGGTTTGGTCCGCAGTGTCTTTTAAACCTCTCCCAATAGGAGAGGTTTTTTTATATATTGTTGATTTCCATAAATTTCTCTCGTGTAATATTGGTACCAAAATAGTTTTATCGGTACCGAAAGCGGGGGATTAATGTGGAAAAAAGAATTATGGCGGAAACCATCCGGCTGATTAAGCAAAAAGGATTTTCATTTACGATGAATGATTTGGCGGCAGCGCTGGGAACGAGCAAGCGGACGCTCTATGCATATTATTCATCTAAAGATCAGCTTGTTGAGGCGGTTGTCGAACAATTTATAGCTGAAATGAAGCAAATAGAAAGAGACATCTATGAAAATGAAAGTTTAAATGTGCTTGAAAAGGTGAAAAAAATGCTGATCAGCCTTCCGCAGGGGATGGAACTGCTGAACATGGGATTATTAAATGAACTAAAGAAATACCATTACGATGCGTGGCTTACATTAGACACGTTTATTAAGGCAGAATGGGCCATTGTCCTAGAATTATTAGACGAGTGCAAACAGCAAAAGAGAATCAGAAACATCAATCCGGACCTGTTTGTTCACATGTATATAGGGAGCATCAATCAAGTGTATGACCCTGAATATCCGCTGAAACATCAGTTCACGACAGGAGAGTTGCTTGAATCAATTGTAGATGTTTTGTTTAACGGTATAACAGCTGATGAGGAGGCTGATGCGACATGAATTGGGTGTTTCTATGCTCGGCGATTTTGTTTGAGGTTGCGGGAACGGTCAGCATGAAGCTATCGTCCGGTTTTACAAAGCTTATTCCCAGTTTGCTGTTGATTTTCTTTTATGGAGGGAGTCTTTTCTTTCTGACGCTTACGCTTAAATCCATTGATGTATCTGTTGCTTATGCTGTATGGTCAGGGATGGGAATTGTCCTGATTACAGTCGTTGGTTTTTTGTTTTTTCAAGAACATGTGAGTGTCATGAAAGTCATTTCAATTGGATTGATTATTGCCGGTGTTGTGTCTTTAAACCTGATCGAGCATGCTAGGGTGTCTGAGCCGGTACATAAAAGCGGGCAGTACAAATGAGATATATGAAGCTGTTTTTTCTCGTGACTGATATCGGTTTTATCTTGTACTGGCTGTCAGCCGGATTTTCGCTCATACCGGAAAGCTGGGCTTTTAAACATCATGACCATCCGTTTATGATCGCATGGAACTGGTCTTTTTTTCCACTGGATATCCTGATTTCTGTCACAGGGTTGTACAGCTTGTACCTACAGCGGGTGAATCGAGCTGACTGGAAGCTGATGGCGCTGATTTCTCTTGTGCTGACCTGTTGTTCAGGTCTGCAGGCGCTATCATTCTGGACATTCAGCAGTGACTTTGATCTTGTGTGGTGGCTGTTTAATGGGTATCTATTGATTTATCCTTTATTTTTTATTCACCTGCTCTTGAAGGAAGGCAGAAGGACAAAACAGTCCTGACAGGTGCCGCTTTTATGATAATAAACTGATGTAATGAAGCAGAGCCGGTATAAGTCTCTGTTTTTTTATCGGGCGCACCAATTGAGAAGCTAACCGCGTTTTTGGGCATACTAAAGCGAAGAAACGGGAAAAGTTCTACACATTCATTGAAAAGGATTTTGTCAAATGAACAAAACTGCTGAGAACAATCAAAGAATCATGCCTATCGTGAAGGATGCCTTTCGCATTCATGCAAATCCATTTCCTTGGAAAAGGGCTATCGGATCAGGTTTCGCTTCAGGGTTTCCTGTGCTGGTCGGTGCATTGGCAGGTCACACGGATTACGGATTAATTGCAAGTATCGGAGGCTTTGTTTATTTATATGCGGGCGGTGAATCGTACAAAAAGCGCGCCTTGAAGCTGCTCTTGGTTTCTATTGGGATCGCCCTCTCATTTGGTTTAGGGACGCTTTTGTCCGGGATGCTTTGGATGATGGCGGCTGTTTTGGGGCTGATCGGTGCAGCGGCGATGTTTATTTTTAGCGCGCTCGGCATTCAAGGCCCTGCGCCGATGTTTTTTGTCCTTGCCTTTTTAGTCAGTTCCGGGCTGCCGGCCGATCCTTCACAAGCGCTGTTCAGAGCGGGACTGACGTTTCTCGGCGGCATTTTCGCCATGGGTATCGCTTTAATCGGCTGGTTATGGAACAAACATGGACCGGAGGGAGCGGTGCTGCAAAAAACATATCATCAGCTGGCTGCATGTCTTTCAGCCGTCGGAACGCCAGGTTTTCATAACGCACAGCATCAGACGGTGCTCATGCTTAGAACAGCCCGACAAACGGTTCTTGGGAAAGGGAACAGACGGAAAAAATCGCGGCATGATGAACGATTTTTTCGCCTCCTTGAGAAAGCTGACGACATATTTATTGCCATTATTCATTTTTCAGCTGAAACGCCGGACAGAGAGACCGAGCAGATTGAAAAGGCACTTCGCCAAACCGGAGATATGCTTGCGAATGCACGGGTTTTCAATACGTTTCAGATTAATGAAAATGAATCTGAGCCTAGGCGGAAGCTGTTTGAAGAAATCAATGAGGTTTTGTATATCGCTTCAGGACGTTTTGATAAGCAGCTTGACGGGGAACCAAGCCGCCTGCCATCCTCTTTTTACTTTTTGAGAAATGCCTTTGACTGGAAGTCTCCAGTTTTGATTAGAGCGTTAAAGTACGGAATTGTTCTGTTTGCCGCCGATATGTTTGCCCTCGCATTCGGCTTTGCACGTTCCTATTGGATTCCGCTTTCGGCAGCAGCGGTCATGCTTGGCACTACTGTTGTTTTTACGCTTCACAGGGCTATTCAGCGTTCGGCCGGAACGGTGATCGGTGTTATACTGGCAGGCGCAATCCTGTTTTTAAGCCGGGCGGTGTTTATATTGCGTTTTGTATTGCAGCGCTTCAATGTCTTCTTGAGATGCTGATCGTCCGCAATTATGCGCTGGCTGTTCCCTTTTTAACCGCAAATGCGCTTGTTATCACAGAAAGTATGCATGGCGGCGCGAGTGCCGGTTATTTTATGATAGCGAGGCTGACTGATGTAGCTGTCGGCAGCGTGATCGGGCTGTTGGGAACAATACTTTTGTGGCGGCGGTTTTCAACGAAGCGACTGCCTGAACTGATGAGGAACGTCATCCGGCTGGAAGGGCAGTTTATGGAGAAACTGTTAACCGGGCAGAATGCCGACGAACACAAGTTAAGGGTGAGTCTTGTCAGGCTTCGGGATGCGTATGACAAGGCCCTTGGAGAGTTTCCTCATGCGAATGCGGAGGCGCTCTGGCCTGCCATTTCCGGTGCTCAGCACTTAGGGTACTATTTGCTCTCGGCCCAAGCTCACCGCCGTCCGCCTGCTCCATTTTCTGATGAAGAGATCAACCAGCTGCGGGCGTTTTTTGAACAGGCTGAGCAATCCTTTATCATGAAAAGGATGCCTGCGGATATTCAAGTGCCGCATGTTCCTCATTATCCTCGAATCAGTAAAGAACTGTCCGCGCTGTATTCCGGCTTGAGAACAGCTTTTGAAAAGTAAGCTGTTTGGAAAGTTAAATAATCTTTAATTCGAGATGTTTTACTTGAAGTCTAAGAGAGACAGAATAATCATTATGCATCTGTATGATAATAATTGATGTGTGATTTTTAAAAACGAAAGGGCTGGTAAAAATGGCAAAAGTATTATATATCACTGCTCATCCGCATGACGAAGCAACTTCGTACAGTATGGCAACAGGTAAAGCATTTATCGAATCTTACAAAGAAGCGAATCCAAATGATGAAGTTGTACATATCGATTTGTACAAAGAAAACATCCCGCACATTGACGCAGATGTATTTAGCGGATGGGGAAAGCTTCAGTCAGGTACAGGCTTTGAAGAGCTTTCTGAAAGCGAAAAAGCGAAAGTAGGCTGTTTGGGAGAGCTTAGCGATCAATTTGCATCAGCTGATAAGTACGTATTTGTTACTCCTTTATGGAACTTCTCATTCCCGCCAGTGATGAAAGCGTATCTCGATTCTGTTGCTGTTGCAGGAAAATCATTCAAATACACAGAACAAGGCCCTATTGGCTTGTTGACTGATAAAAAAGCAATTCATATCCAAGCGCGCGGCGGCTACTATTCAGAAGGCCCTGCGGCTGAGATGGAAATGGGGCACCGCTACATCGGCATCATGATGAACTTCTTCGGGGTACCATCATTCGATGGCATTTTCGTAGAGGGACATAATGCGGAGCCTGATAAAGCACAGCAAATCAAAGAAGACGCGATTGCGCGTGCGAAAGAAGCAGGAAAAACATTCTAATGAAAAAGCCTCCCCTTATTTGGGGAGGCTTTTGTTTTATTGCTCCAGCATAATGGTTCGTTTCTCTTTACTGCTTTTCATCGCGGCTTCAATGATGCGGATGACATTAATACCTTCCTCAGCAGTGACTGGCAGCACAGCACCTTCCCGTATGCTTTCCGCTATTTTACGGTAATAAGTAAGGTAGGAGCCATTTACTGATGGAATCGTTTCTGTTTTTTTGTCGGAGCCACGAATGGTTGTAAGCTGTCCGTAAAACTCCGGATCATCCGCACCCCAGCTGTCATCCTCTGGTTTTCTTCCCGCTCTGAGTGCGTCTTCCTGTCCGTCAATTCCGTATTTGATAAAGCTGGAATCTTTTCCATGGATTTGATAACGAGGTCCGTTTGCCGGAACGATTGATCCTCCGTATAGAATGGCTTGAAGCTTGCCATAATCCAGGGTTAAATGAAAATAGTCAACCGTTTCGGCATTTTCCCGCTGGGCCATCACGTTTGCAGTCACGGCTTTAGGCATCCCAAACAAATGCAGGGTTTGGTCTATGATGTGGGAGCCGAGATCATACAGCGTACCAGTGGCAGTGCCTTCTTTTTCCCGCCACCGCGCTTGAACTTCAGGTCTGTAGCGGTTATAGGAAACTTGATATGTATTGATATCTTCAAGGTATCCCTCAGAGATCAGCTTTTTAATTGTTAAAAAATCGTTATCCCAGCGTCGGTTATGATATACGCTTAATAATACGCCTTTTTCATCGGCAGCCCTTTTTAATGTTTCCCCCTCTTCGGCCGTTGCTGTCATTGGTTTTTCCATCACAACATGTTTTCCGGCCTGTATGCATGCCATAGCATGCTCGTAATGAAGGCCGCTCGGGGTGGTGACAATGACAAGCTCAATGGCAGGGGCATTTGTGATTTCCTCAAGCTCATGTACAACCTCAGCATCTGGAAAATCCCGTTTCACTTCTTCTGTCCGTGATGTCATGATTTTGCTGATTTGATATTCATCCAGAACATCCAGCAGCGGCCCGTGAAAAACAGAACCGGACAATCCGTATCCTAATATTCCAACCTTGATCGCATCCACTTTTCTTCTCCCCTTTAAAAGCGTTATCAACAGAAGTATATACCCTCCTGATCAAATGGTAAAACCTAACTGATTCATTTTTTGGATCGGCATGCTTAGACAACCGTTTGGACAATCAGTATAATGGGAATTAATATCATTAAACAGAGGTGTACGCATGGAAAAGCATAACGAACATAAAACATTAAACCATAAAAGCTCGAAAGAAAAAGATCAGATTACAAACCGGCTTAAGCGGATTGAGGGTCAAGTCAGAGGCATTCAAAACATGGTGGAAAACGACAGATATTGTGTAGATATTCTTGTGCAAATTTCAGCTGTTCAGGCGGCAATGAAAAATGTGGCGCTTCATTTGCTTGAGGATCATGCCCATCATTGTGTAGCAGATGCCATCAAAAGCGGAGACGGGGAACAGGCCATTTCTGAGCTTTTGGACGTATTTAAAAAGTTCACAAAATCATAAAGCGTTTTTTATTGTAATACCCTACGGGGGTATGGTAGGATAAAAATACAAAGAATAAACAGGAGGAATTGATTATGGAACAAAAAACATTGCAAGTTGAAGGAATGTCTTGTCAGCACTGCGTCAAAGCAGTAGAAACAAGCGTAGGAGAACTGGACGGCGTCAGTGCCGTTCATGTCAATCTGGAAGCGGGTAAAGTCGATGTTTCGTTTGATGCTGACAAAGTATCAGTCAAAGATATTGCGGATGCGATAGAAGATCAGGGCTATGACGTAGCTGAGTGATTCAAGGTATCGCGCCTTTAGGGAGGCGCGATATTTCTTTCATTTTTATATACCCCCCAGGTGTATATAAAGGAGTGAGTATGTTGAGTGAACAAAAGGAAATCGCGATGCAGGTCTCTGGTATGACCTGTGCGGCATGTGCTGCCAGAATTGAAAAAGGCCTGAAGCGGATGCCCGGTGTCACGGATGCAAATGTTAATCTGGCAACGGAAACATCAAATGTAATCTACGATCCTGCTGAAACAGGGACTGCAGCGATTCAAGAAAAAATAGAAAAGCTGGGCTATCACGTCGTTACAGAAAAAGCTGAATTCGATATTGAAGGCATGACCTGTGCGGCTTGCGCCAATCGGATTGAAAAACGGCTTAACAAAATAGAAGGCGTCGCAAATGCTCCAGTAAACTTCGCTTTAGAAACAGTTACGGTCGAATACAATCCAAAAGAAGCGTCTGTCAGCGATTTGAAAGAAGCGGTAGATAAGCTTGGATATAAGCTAAAGTTGAAGGGTGAACAGGACAGTGAGGCTGCTGCTGCTAAAAAGAAAGAAGAACGGAAGCAAACGGCGAGACTGATTTTTTCAGCTGTCCTGTCATTTCCATTGCTTTGGGCGATGGTGAGCCATTTTACATTTACATCATTCATTTGGGTACCGGATATATTTCTCAATCCGTGGATGCAGTTTGCGCTGGCGACACCAGTCCAGTTTCTGATCGGCTGGCCGTTTTATGTGGGTGCTTATAAGGCGCTCAGAAATAAAAGCGCCAATATGGATGTATTGGTCGCCCTCGGTACGACGGCTGCTTACGCTTATAGTCTTTATCTTACTTTTCAAAGCCTTGGCTCTCACGGGCATACAGACGGCCTTTACTATGAAACAAGCGCGATTTTGCTGACGCTGATTTTATTAGGCAAGTTGTTTGAAACAAAAGCAAAAGGCCGTTCCTCGGATGCGATTAAAAAGCTGATGAAGCTTCAAGCGAAAACAGCGACTGTTGTAAGAGACGGACAGGAGCAAATCATCCCGATCGACGAAGTGCTTGTTAATGACATTGTTTACGTCAAACCTGGCGAACGAATTCCTGTCGACGGAGAAGTGGTTGAAGGCCGTTCAGCGGTTGACGAATCGATGATTACAGGAGAAAGTCTTCCTGTTGACAAAAATCCTGGTGACAGCGTGACAGGTTCAACCGTTAACGCAAACGGCTTTCTGAAAATTAAAGCTGTCAACGTCGGAAAGGATACTGCGCTTTCTCATATCATCAAAATTGTTGAGGAAGCACAAGGGTCAAAAGCGCCGATCCAGCGTCTCGCTGACCAGATTTCAGGTATTTTTGTTCCCATTGTATTGGGGATTGCCGTTCTCACTTTTCTCATTTGGTATCTTTGGGCGGCTCCTGGCGATTTTGCCGAAGCGATCAGCAAGTTCATTGCGGTTCTTGTCATTGCCTGTCCTTGCGCCCTCGGTCTTGCCACTCCGACGAGCATAATGGCTGGATCCGGACGCGCTGCTGAATTCGGGATTTTATTTAAAGGCGGCGAGCATTTAGAAAAAACACATCGTCTCGATACAATTGTTCTTGATAAAACCGGAACCGTGACAAACGGGAAGCCGCGTCTGACGGATGCCATTCCATTCGGCCGTTTTGAAGAAAAAGATTTGCTTCAATTTGCAGCGGCAGCCGAAACGGGATCAGAGCATCCGCTTGGCGAAGCGATTATTGCTGGCGTGAAAGATAAAGGGCTTGAGATACCGAAACTTACCCGCTTTGAAGCAAAAGTCGGCGCAGGCATTTTGGCTGAAGCCGGAGGAAAAAGCATTCTCGTCGGCACTAGAAAATTAATGGAGAGCGAACAGGTTGAGCATGGGGCTCTTCTCGCCAAAATGGAAGAGCTAGAGGCAGAAGGAAAAACAGTTATGCTTGTATCCATTGATGGAGAAGCAGCTGGGCTAGTAGCGGTTGCAGATACGATTAAGGACACGTCGCGGAAGGCTGTTGCCCGTCTGAAAGAGTTGGGCCTTGATGTCATCATGATGACAGGAGACAATCGCAGAACCGCAGAAGCCATCGCGAAGGAAGCGGGAATTACGAATATCATTGCGGAAGTTCTTCCTGAACAAAAGGCGGCGGAAATCGCCCGCTTGCAAAAAGAAGGCCGCCAGACGGCAATGGTGGGCGACGGAATTAACGATGCGCCGGCGCTTGCCACAGCTGACATCGGCATGGCGATTGGAACTGGCACGGACATTGCCATGGAAACAGCAGACATTACACTTATTCGCGGCGATCTGAACAGCATTGCCGACGCAATCCGCATGAGCAGATTGACAATGAAAAACATTAAACAAAACTTATTCTGGGCGCTTGGCTATAACAGCCTCGGCATCCCAATCGCAGCACTTGGATTTTTAGCACCGTGGATAGCAGGAGCAGCAATGGCATTCAGCTCCGTTTCCGTTGTTCTGAATGCTCTTCGTCTGCAAAAAGTAAAATGAAAAACCGGCTATATGCCGGTTTTTGTTTTTCATTGAAACTTTCTTGGAAAACAACATATAATAGGTGTAACTATTATATGAGTATATGCTCATATATATTATAAAGAATGCAATACTCATTGATACGCTTTGAAGAGGGAACCCTAAATCGGAAGGTAAGGTGAGACTAGTGAAACAGGAATACGTTCTGGACGGTTTGGATTGCAGCAATTGTGCCCGAAAAATCGAAAATGGAGTCAAAGGCATAAAAGGCATTGACGGATGCGCGGTAAATTTTGCGGCAAGCACCTTAACTGTCTCAGCCGATGGGAAAGAAGAGCAATGGGTCACGAATAAAGTAGAGAAAAAAGTGAAATCAATTGATCCGCATGTAACGGTTCGGCAAAAGCATAAAAAGAAATCAGCTGATGATGGCTATCGTAATAGAATGGTCAATATGCTGATCAGAATGGCGGCGGCTGTCATTCTCGGCGCAGCGGCATATTTGGTTCATTCGGGAACCATTGAACTTTTCCTCGCTGCTTATTTGATCATCGGCGGTGACATTGTCATCCGCGCAGTCAAAAACATCATCCGCGGTCAGGTGTTTGATGAGCATTTCTTAATGGCTCTTGCCACAATCGGCGCTTTTCTGATTCAGCAATACCCTGAGGGGGTCGCCGTTATGCTGTTTTATAAAATCGGTGAGCTTTTTCAAGGTGCCGCGGTCAGCCGTTCCAGAAAATCAATTAGTGCGTTAATGGACATACGGCCTGATTACGCCAATCTCAATACAAAGAACGGCATCGAACAGGTTTCCCCGGAGGACGTTCAGACAGGAGACATCATTGTGGTTAATCCGGGAGAAAGCATACCCCTGGACGGTAAGGTCGTGCACGGGTCAGCGATGGTTGATACATCTGCTTTAACAGGTGAGTCCGTTCCGAGAAAAGCTGCGGAAGGACAAGATGTAATGTCAGGCTTTATCAATCAAAACGGCGTTCTGCATATTGAAGTCACAAAGGGCTATCAGGAATCAGCAGTATCAAAAATATTAGACCTGGTTCAGAATGCGAGCAGCCGTAAAGCCCGGACAGAAAACTTTATCACGAAGTTTGCCAAGTATTATACACCTGCTGTTGTGATCATCGCGGTATTGCTGGCCTTTGTTCCGCCGCTTGTTCTTTCTGGCGCCGCGCTTTCCGATTGGGTGTACCGCGCGCTTATCTTTTTAGTGATTTCTTGTCCTTGTGCGCTTGTTGTCTCCATTCCGCTCGGTTTCTTCGGCGGAATCGGATCGGCCTCAAAGGCCGGAGTGCTTGTAAAGGGAAGCAATTATTTAGAAGCTTTGAATCAAGTCAAATACGCGGTGTTTGATAAAACGGGAACACTAACAAAAGGCAGCTTTGAAGTGACAGAAATCAAACCGGCGGAAGGTTTTACAAAGGATAGATTACTTGAAGCGGCGGCATACGCTGAGCTTCATTCACAGCATCCGATTGCTGAATCTGTGCGTAAAGCTTACGGGAAAATGCTTTCCTCCGATGAGATAGAGTCATACGAAGAAATCCCCGGCCACGGCATTTTTGCAAAGGTAAATGGAACTGAGATCCTTGCCGGGAATAAAAAGCTCATGGAAAGAGAACAAATTGAGGATGTCCCGGATGAAAATGCTGGAACAATCGTACACGTTGCTGTTGATCAACGCTATGCCGGAGCAATCATCATAACGGATGAAGTAAAGGAAGACGCAGCACAGGCGGTTGCTGATCTGAAGTCGCTTGGGATCAAACAGACAGCTATGCTGACGGGTGATTCGAAACAAACGGGAGAAGCCGTCGGAAAACAGCTTGGGATTGGTGAGGTATATGCAGAGCTGCTGCCGCAAGATAAAGTCGCGCAGGTCGAAGCATTAGAAGCTAAGCTTTTGCCTAGTGAAAAACTCATTTTTGTCGGTGACGGCATCAATGATACGCCGGTGCTTGCACGCGCAGATATAGGGGTTGCGATGGGAGGCCTTGGCTCAGACGCCGCGGTAGAAGCCGCAGACATCGTGCTGATGACAGATCAGCCGTCAAAAATAGCAGAAGCGATTCGGATTGCGAAACGGACACGGCGAATCGTGTGGCAAAACATCGGCTTTGCTTTAGGTGTGAAAGCGATCTTTCTCATTCTTGGAGCATTTGGAATTGCAACCATGTGGGAAGCGGTTTTCTCAGATGTCGGTGTTACACTGCTCGCTGTGGCAAACGCTATGCGCGTCATGCGTCTCAAAAACAAATAAATTGTCGGAGAGAATTCATTTTTTCGGGGTTTTCTTATCGGCGCTTGTCTTGTTAAAATAAAGAAGTGGGTCAATTGCGATCCGCTTCTTTTTTAATTTTAAAACGATGAGGTGTCGGAGTGAAAAAGAAACAGCAGTCTTCTGCGAAATTCGCGGTCATCCTTACGGTTGTGGTTGTTGTATTGCTAGCAGCCATTGTCATCATTAATAACAAAACGGAACAAGGCAATGATGCGGTTTCCGGACAGCCGTCTATCAAAGGGCAGCCTGTGCTTGGCAAGGACGATGCACCGGTAACTGTAGTAGAATTCGGAGATTACAAATGTCCGTCTTGCAAGGTGTTTAACAGTGACATCTTTCCAAAAATACAAAAAGACTTTATTGATAAGGGCGATGTGAAATTTTCTTTCGTGAACGTCATGTTCCATGGAAAAGGTTCAAGATTAGCGGCTCTTACATCTGAAGAAGTATGGAAGGAAGACCCTGACTCTTTCTGGGATTTCCATGAAAAGCTGTTCGAAAAACAGCCGGATACGGAACAGGAATGGGTAACCCCAGGCCTCCTTGGTGATCTTGCAAAAAGCACCACAAAGATAAAACCTGATACGCTCAAGGAAAATCTTGATAAGGAAACATTCGCTTCTCAAGTGGAAAAGGATTCTGACCTTAATCAAAAAATGAACATACAGGCAACACCGACGATTTACGTCAATGATAAAGTGATCAAAAATTTTGCGGATTATGATGAAATCAAAGAGACAATAGAAAAAGAGCTGAAAGGGAAGTAACGATATGAAAAATAGAATCGTATTTTTATATGCTTCCTGGGTTGTGGCTCTTATCGCTATGCTGGGCAGCCTGTATTTCAGTGAAATCAGAAAGTTTATTCCATGTGAACTGTGCTGGTACCAGCGTATCCTCATGTATCCGCTCGTCCTGATTTTAGGCATCGCCACCTTTCAAGGGGACACACGAGTGAAAAAATATGTGCTCCCGATGGCGATTATAGGGGCATTCATTTCGACCATGCATTACTTAGAGCAAAAAGTGCCCGGTTTTAGCGGCATTAAGCCATGTGTCAGCGGCGTGCCGTGCTCGGGCCAATATATTAACTGGTTTGGTTTTATTACGATTCCATTCCTGGCCCTGATTGCTTTTATCCTGATTATCATTTTTATGTGCCTGCTGAAAGGCGAAAAATCTGAATAACAAAAAAAGCGCCCGCGTATGCCGGGCGCTTTTTTCATCTCGAAAACTCACGCTCAATAGCGTTTGGTGTACTCCCTCAAAATTTATCTTTTTTTATCGTGAAAATGTTATTGATTTTACCCTTGAGCGATTATAAAATCTAGAGGTCGTCAGAAAATTTAACAAACATAAAAGGGAGTCATCAGAATGGCTTGGGAGCTGCTCAGTGTGATTGGCATCATTGCGTTTGCAGTCAGCGGCGCAATTGTTGCGATGGAAGAGGAATATGATATTTTAGGAGTTTATATATTAGGGATTGTCACAGCTTTTGGAGGAGGAGCGATCCGCAATTTGCTGATCGGCGTTCCGGTGTCAGCGCTATGGGAGCAGGGAGCGTACTTTCAAATCGCGCTTTTATCTATTACAATTGTGTTTCTGTTTCCGAAGCTGCTGCTGAAGCATTGGAATAAGTGGGGCAATTTATCAGATGCGATCGGCCTCGCTGCCTTTGCTATCCAAGGCGCACTGTATGCCGTCAAAATGGGCCATCCGCTTAGTGCCGTGATCGTGGCTGCTGTGCTGACGGGAAGCGGGGGCGGAATCATCCGTGACCTTCTTGCCGGGCGCAAACCGCTTGTGCTGAAGGCAGAAATTTATGCAGTCTGGGCGGCTCTCGGCGGTTTAATCGTCGGCTTGGGCTGGCTGGGGAACTCGTTTGGCTTGTACGTTCTGTTTTTCGTGCTCGTTGTTTGCCGGGTTTGTTCTTATATGTTTAATTGGAAGCTGCCAAACCGTTCTTTTCGTTTAGATAATTAATACCAAAAAAACCGATTTCGATGTGAAATCGGTTTTTTCTGCATATAAATAACCCAAACCTTGAACGATGTTGGGTGAATGTGCTAAGATAAATTGTATTTGCCAGTTTTCATCATATATTTAATATATGTATCCAATTATATTTTACAGTATTTCATCTATGTATGTCAACTATTTTCTGGAGGTGCCGTTCATGAATCAGCAGGATAAGGAATGGAAGGAAGAGCAGTCGAGAATAGATGAGGTGCTGCAGGTGCTCGAAAAAAAAGAGCGGTTTCTGGAAACGTCTGCGGGCGGGTTGAAGCATGATATCATCGGATTAAGAAAAAGCTTTTGGGAGGATGTTAAGGTTAATTTTGATGATGCCCATGAAGCGATTGAAACGATGGCAAGCATTAAGCAGCAGGCAGAGCTGCTGTCTGATCGGGAACAGAATCATCGGCGCATGGATCAGCAGCTCAAACGAATTCATCAATTAAAAAAATCGCCTTATTTCGGCCGGATTGATTTTATTGAAAACGGCGAGGAGCAGGCAGAGCGAATTTATATCGGTTTAGCTTCCTGTTTGGATGAGAAGGAGGAACACTTTCTGATTTATGACTGGAGGGCGCCGATATCAAGTTTGTACTACAATTATTCCCCAGGAAAAGCGGAGTACGAGGTGCCCGGTGAAACGATAGAAGGGGAAATGGTGCTGAAACGCCAGTTTATGATCAAAAACGGCACTCTCAAGGCGATGTTTAATTCCGATATGACGATTGGCGATGAAATGCTGCAAGAGGTATTAAGCCAGCACTCCGATACCCAAATGAAAAACATCGTGTCTACGATTCAGAAAGAACAAAATCAGATTATCCGTAATGAAAAAAGCAAGATCCTGATCGTGCAGGGAGCGGCTGGCAGCGGGAAAACATCGGCTGCGCTTCAGCGTGTCGCTTATTTGTTATACAGGCACCGCGGCGTCATTGATGCCGGACAAATCGTTTTGTTTTCTCCCAACTTCTTATTTAACAGCTATGTATCCTCTGTTTTGCCTGAGTTAGGAGAAGAGAATATGGAGCAGGCGACGTTTCAGGAATATATCGAGCATCGTCTTGGCCGCAAGTTCAAATGTGAAAGCGCCTTTGATCAGCTCGAATATTGCCTGACTGAAACAAAGGAAGGCGATTTTCCAACAAGGCTTGCGGGAATCACATGGAAGGCGGGTTTATCCTTTCAGCAATTCATTAATGAATACGTCACACGGCTTTCCTCTGAAGGGATGATTTTTAAAAATATTATATTCCGCGGACAAAAGCTGATCACAAAGGAACACATTCAATCCTATTTTTACTCATTGGATCAAAATCACTCCATTCCGAACCGGATGGAGCAAACCGCGAAGTGGCTGCTGAGTGAGCTTAACAAGCTTGAGAAAAAGGAACGGCGAAAGGATTGGGTCGTTCATGAAGCTGAGCTGCTCGACAAAGAGGACTACTTGGACGTGTATAAGAAACTGCAGGAAAGGAAACGGTTCAGCGAGAGTACGTTTAACGATTATCAAAGAGAGCAGCAGCTGCTTGCCGCCATCATTGTGAAAAAAGCTTTCAAACCGCTCAAACAAGCGGTCAGGCTCCTTGCATTTCTTGATGTTCCACAGATGTATTTGCAATTGTTTTCTGGCTGGGGAGGAAAATTTCAGCATGAGAAGGTGGCCGCGATAGGTGAGCTGACCCGTTTGGCATTTACGGATAATAAATTGCTCTATGAGGACGCGGCACCGTTTCTTTATATGCAGGATCTGATTGAGGGCAGAAAGAAAAATACGAAGATCAAACATCTATTTATTGACGAAGCCCAAGACTATTCACCGTTTCAGATGGCTTACATGAGAAGCATTTTTCCGGCTGCCAGCATGACAGTGCTCGGTGATATCAATCAGTCCATCTACGCGCATACCGTACAAGGGGATCAGCGTATGGATGCGAGCTTTGAGGATGAGCCTGCTGAGTATGTTCGTTTAAAGAGAACATACAGATCAACAAGGCAGATTGTCGAATTTACCAAAGCGATGCTTCAAGATGGAGAGGATATTGAGCCGTTTAATAGAAGCGGGGAAATGCCGCTCGTTGTCAAAACTGAAGGACATGAGAGCCTTTGCCAAAAGCTCGCGCAAGAAATTGGACGGCTCAAGAAAAAAGGGCACGAAACAATAGCCGTCATCTGCAAGACTGCGCAACAATGCATACAGGCGCACGCCCACATGAGTGAATATACAGATGTTCGCCTGATTCATAAAGAAAATCAACCATTCCAAAAGGGTGTTTGCGTGATTCCGGTGTATTTAGCGAAGGGAATTGAATTTGACGCAGTGCTTGTCTATGATGCATCTGAAGAACACTATCATACAGAGCACGACCGCAGGCTTTTATATACTGCGTGCACCCGTGCGATGCACATGCTGGCGGTATTTTATACAGGTGCAGCCAGTCCGTTTGTAACCGCTGTGCCGCCTCACTTATATCAGATTGCTGAATGAAGAGAAGGGAGTCCTTCTCTTTTTTCTATTTACATGAAGCATAGCCGTTTTATCATTAGGATTCTTAATAGTTATCATCATGTAAATATATTTTACTTAAGCCTAGTATTCCGGTAAAGTTCAATTAGATGCAATTTTCGATCAGTTTATAACTTTGTGAGGTGGATACGTTGCAACTTCAGGTAATGAACAGTCCGTTTAATCAGGAGCAGGCAGAGCTCCTTAACCGCCTTCTGCCGACCTTGACCGAATCCCAGAAAATCTGGCTGAGCGGATACTTATCCGCGCAATCTGTTTCCGCCCAAGAAACGGCGGGTGCGCCGGCGGCAGCTGTGTCTGCGGAAGCGGTGGCACCAGCCGTTTCAAAAGAAGTGACCGTTCTTTATGGTTCACAGACGGGAAACGCACAGGGGCTTGCAGAAAATGCCGGCAAGCAGCTTGAACAGAGCGGTTTTCAAGTGACCGTCTCATCCATGAGCGATTTTAAGCCGAATCAGCTGAAGAAAGTAAACAATCTTTTAATCGTCGTCAGTACGCATGGAGAAGGCGAGCCGCCTGATAACGCGCTGTCGTTTCACGAATTTCTGCATGGAAGACGGGCGCCTAAGCTTGAAGATCTGCGCTTTTCCGTTTTGGCGCTTGGTGACAGTTCGTACGAATTTTTCTGCCAGACAGGGAAAGAATTTGATCAGCGCTTAGAAGAACTCGGCGGAAAACGGATTTCTCCGCGCGTTGATTGCGATCTTGACTATGATGAACCGGCAGCCGAATGGCTTGAGGGTGTATTGAAGGGATTAAATGAAGCTGGGGGCGGAAGCGCCGCGCCTGCGCCGGCGGCTGCGTCTCAAACCGGTGAGTCTTCGTATTCCAGAACAAACCCGTTTCGGGCTGAAGTATTAGAAAATTTAAATTTAAACGGCAGAGGATCAAATAAAGAAACACGCCATGTGGAGCTGTCTCTTGAAGGATCTGGCCTGACTTACGAGCCTGGTGACAGCCTCGGCGTCTATCCGGAAAACGATCCGGAACTTGTCGAGCTGCTCCTTAAGGAAATGAATTGGGACCCGGAAGAAATTGTGACGCTTAATAAGCAAGGTGATGTCCGTCCGCTGAAAGAAGCGCTGATTTCTCACTATGAGATTACCGTTCTCACAAAACCGCTTCTTGAACAGGCAGCCCAACTGACAGGGAACGATGAGCTTAGAGAGCTTTTAGCCCCGGGAAATGAGGAGAATGTAAAAGCCTATATTGAAGGGCGCGATTTGCTTGATCTCGTCCGTGACTATGGCCCATTTAGTGTATCTGCGCAGGAGTTTGTCTCGATTTTGCGAAAAATGCCTGCCCGCCTTTATTCGATTGCAAGCAGTTTATCCGCAAATCCGGATGAAGTGCATTTAACAATCGGCGCAGTCCGCTACGATGCGCACGGCCGTGAACGAAAAGGCGTCTGCTCGATTTTGTGCGCGGAACGTCTGCAGCCGGGAGACACACTGCCGGTTTATGTACAGCACAATCAAAACTTTAAGCTTCCGAAAGACCCTGAAACACCGATTATCATGGTGGGCCCTGGGACAGGCGTCGCACCTTTCCGTTCCTTTATGCAGGAGCGTGAGGAGACGGGAGCGGAAGGAAAGGCATGGATGTTCTTTGGCGATCAGCGCTTTGTCACGGATTTCCTTTACCAGACAGAGTGGCAGAATTGGCTCAAAGACGGTGTGCTGACAAAAATGGATGTGGCGTTCTCACGTGATACGGAAGAAAAAGTTTATGTGCAGCACCGCATGCTCGAACATAGCGCAGAATTGTTTGAATGGCTTCAAGAAGGAGCGGCTGTTTACATTTGCGGAGATGAAAAGCACATGGCGCATGACGTCCATAACACATTGCTTGAAATTATCGAAAAAGAAGGCAATATGAGCCGCGAAGAAGCGGAGGCTTATCTTGCCGATATGCAGCAGCAAAAACGCTATCAGCGTGATGTATATTGATTTGACTTGAAAGGAGTTTTTCAACATGGTGACCAAAATTCTAAAAGCACCGGACGGCTCTCCAAGTGATGTTGAACGCATTAAAAAAGAAAGTGATTATTTGCGCGGAACGCTGAAAGAAGTGATGCTCGATCGAATCAGTGCCGGAATTCCGGATGATGACAACCGCCTGATGAAACACCACGGCAGTTATTTGCAGGATGACCGAGATCTTCGAAATGAACGCCAAAAGCAGAAGCTTGAGCCCGCATATCAGTTCATGCTGCGCGTGCGTATGCCAGGGGGCGTCTCAACGCCTGAACAATGGCTTGTCATGGATGATCTGTCCCAGAAATACGGGAACGGCACATTAAAATTGACGACACGTGAAACGTTCCAAATGCACGGGATTCTGAAATGGAACATGAAGAAAACCATTCAGACGATCCACTCAGCACTTTTGGATACGATCGCAGCCTGCGGAGACGTAAACCGTAACGTCATGTGTGCATCAAATCCTTATCAATCTGAAATCCACTCAGAGGTATACGAGTGGTCTAAAAAATTAAGTGATGATCTGCTGCCGCGGACGAGAGCATATCATGAAATTTGGCTTGATGAAGAAAGAGTTGCCGGCACGCCGGAGGAAGAAGTCGAGCCAATGTACGGACCGCTCTATCTGCCGCGGAAGTTTAAAATCGGTATTGCCGTTCCGCCGTCTAATGATATTGACGTCTTTTCACAAGATCTCGGATTCATTGCGATTGTCGAGGATGGCAAGCTGATCGGTTTTAACGTGGCGATCGGCGGCGGTATGGGAATGACGCATGGCGATACTGCGACATATCCGCAATTAGCCAAGGTCATCGGATTCTGCCGGCCCGATCAAATGTATGACGTTGCTGAAAAAACGATTACGATTCAGCGTGATTACGGCAACCGTTCTGTCCGTAAAAATGCGCGGTTCAAATACACAGTTGACCGCCTCGGTTTAGAAAACGTAAAAGAAGAATTGGAAAACCGTCTCGGCTGGAGCCTGGAAGAAGCGAAGCCTTATCATTTCGATCATAACGGCGACCGCTACGGCTGGGTGGAAGGCATCGAGGATAAATGGCATTTCACGCTGTTTGTCGAAGGCGGCCGTATAACGGATTACGATGATTATAAGCTGATGACAGGCTTGCGGGAAAT
Source organism: Bacillus sp. FSL W8-1202 (assembly GCF_038006165.1). NCBI lineage: Bacteria > Bacillati > Bacillota > Bacilli > Caryophanales > Bacillaceae > Bacillus > Bacillus sp. FSL W8-1202. The sequence goes on along the minus strand of NZ_JBBOUR010000001.1, from coordinate 300,831 downwards.
TGCCAAAGTTCATACAGGCGAGTTCCGGCTGACAGCCAATCAGAACTTAATGATTGCGAACGTTTCAAGCGATAAAAAAGAAGAAATCAGTGCTTTAATTGAACAATACGGACTAACTGACGGCAAGCACTATTCAGCGCTTCGCCGCAGCTCGATGGCGTGCGTCGCTCTTCCGACCTGCGGATTGGCAATGGCTGAAGCAGAACGTTATTTGCCGACCCTGTTAGATAAGATTGAAGAGATTATTGACGAAAACGGCCTTCGTGATCAGGAAATCACCATTCGCATGACAGGATGCCCGAACGGCTGTGCACGTCATGCACTCGGTGAGATCGGATTTATCGGAAAGGCGCCGGGCAAATATAATATGTATCTTGGCGCTGCGTTTGACGGAAGCCGTTTAAGCAAAATGTACCGTGAAAACATCGGTGAAGCAGACATTTTAAGCGAGCTGCGCATCCTTCTTTCCCGCTATGCGAAAGAACGCGAGGAAGGCGAGCATTTCGGTGACTTTGTCATCCGCGCGGGCATTATTAAAGCAACAACTGACGGTACGAATTTTCATGATTGAGAAAACTAAGAAGAGAGACAGGGAGTAGTTTCCTGTCTCTTTTTTCTGTAATTTGCTCTTCTGCAAAAAAGTTCACTGTGAGCATATCATGAGAAAAAATACCCTAAAAAGGGTACTATAAAAGAAGACAAGTGTGGAGGGAACTCCTGCGAAACCACATAGCGGATGCAAGGCCAGACTAGCTCAGCGGCTTTTAGACAAACAGATTTTTGGCTCAACATGCCGAAACACAACAGACGAAGGAGGTCATGCATTTGGACATATTTTTAGTTGTGCTCGTATTATTAACGATTATTGCGATTTCTAATATCGTGAACCGGTTTATTCCGTTTATTCCGGTACCGCTGATTCAAGTGGCTCTTGGGATTCTTGCCGCATCATTTCCACAGGGTCTTCATTTTGAATTAAATACCGAATTGTTTTTTGTTCTGTTTATCGCGCCTCTGCTATTTAATGATGGAAAGAGGACACCGCGGGCAGAGCTTTGGAATTTAAGGGCTCCGATTTTATTGCTTGCACTCGGCCTTGTATTTGCGACTGTGATTGTAGGCGGCTACACGATTCACTGGATGATTCCTGCTATTCCGCTGGCAGCGGCCTTTGGACTTGCGGCCATTCTTTCACCGACTGATGTCGTCGCTGTCAGCGCATTATCAGGAAGAGTGAAAATGCCAAAAGGGATTCTTCGCCTGCTGGAAGGTGAGGGGCTGATGAATGACGCATCAGGTCTGGTGGCCTTTAAGTTTGCGATTGCAGCGGCAGTGACTGGTGCATTTTCATTAGCACAAGCGGCTGTCAGCTTTGTCTTTATTTCTCTCGGAGGCTTGCTGTGCGGGGTTGTCATTTCATTTTTGATTATTCGTTTTCGCCTATTTCTGCGCCGCCTTGGCATGCAGGATGTCACGATGCATATGCTGATTCAAATTCTGACGCCGTTTGTGATTTATTTGGCAGCTGAAGAAATCGGCGTTTCCGGCATTTTAGCTGTTGTGGCTGGCGGTATTACCCATGCGGTTGAACAGGATCGTCTGGAATCAACGATGATCAAGCTGCAAATTGTCTCCTCAAGTACGTGGAACATTATTTTATTTATTTTGAACGGCCTGGTCTTCGTTATTCTCGGCACGCAAATCCCTGATGTTATTTCTGTTATCTTTAACGACACTGCCATCAGCAACATGAAGGTGATCGGCTATATCCTAGTCATCACATTTACGTTAATGCTCCTGAGATTCCTGTGGGTGCTGTTCTTCTGGAACGGCAAATGGTTCTTTAATAAAGATCAGAACATCTATAAACCGGGTCTTCGTTCGACGCTGTTAATTTCGATTTCCGGTGTGCGTGGAGCAGTAACGCTTGCAGGTTCTTTTTCCATTCCGTATTTCCTGGAGGACGGCACGCCGTTTCCGGAAAGAAATCTGATTCTCTTTTTAGCAGCCGGCGTCATTTTATGCACGCTTGTCATTGCTACCGTTGTGCTGCCGATTCTGACTGAAAAAGAAGAAGAGGACGAGGAACGAAACAAGAAGCTGCTGACGGCGAGACGTAAATTGATCAAAACAGCCCTTCAAACGATTAAAGAGGACATGAATGAGACAAACAAAACGGCCTCTCTTGCGGTGATAGCTGAATACAATGAGAAAATGAAAAATCTTCGTTTTCAGCAATATACATCGTCTAATCGCATCAAAAAGCACGAGCGAAAAGTCCGTGCGCAAGGGGTTAAGGCAGAGCAAGAGGCGCTGATGAAAATGCTGGAGCGGGGAGACATCCCGGAAGAAACAGCAAATGTGCTGCAAGAACGATTTAACGAGTTGGAAATTTTGTATGCGAACCCGTTTAAAGTCGGATTATCAAAAACAAGGCTCAAGAGGCTGATGTATTGGATTTTCTTCGGTGAACATAAAAAGCCGGAGATGTCGATCTTAAATGAAGCGGGATTGATACGGGCAACAAGAGTGAAAACGGCAAAAGCAGCGATAGAATATCTGGAAAAACATAAGACGGATGAGCATAAAGAAGTGTTTTTATCTGTCATTACATTCTATAAGCAGTTAATTTTCAGGCTGGAGCACAGCCATCATGAGTTAAAATCAAGTGCCCATTTTGAAAATCAGAAGCTGGAAGTGAAGCTGAAGGCTGTGCAGGCGATCAGAAATGAAATTCAAACGCTCTTCGAAGAGAGGGAAATTTCCCGGGACATCTCCCATGAGCTTCGCCAATACATTAATGATGTCGAAGCCGCCATGCTTGAAGGCGGCGAATAAATGGAGCAAAAAAGCTGGCGTTAGAGCGCCAGCTTTTTTCTATATTAAGGGCGATGAAATGCGACAGTGCTGCCATCCCGGTCGAACCAGCCTCTGAAGGCCCAGTTGATCCAGCCGCCATCGCCTTTGTTTGTAAAGGTTCCGTCTTCAAATACCCAAATGCCATACGTAATGCCGTCGTAAACGGCTGAGCCGTAAAATTGCACACCGTTCAAATGATCTTCATATTCCTGGCTTAAATTAAAGACCATGACATTATATTTTTGGCCGGATGCGTAGAAGGAAGACTCCATGAGGTTTTTCACAAACCCATCTCTGTTCTGTGCGGATTTGATGGCATCAGCGATCTGGTTGGCAATTCCAAGTACATCCAGGTTGACGTTTAAACCTACATCAGCGGCAGTTGTTCCAGCAGTAGTTGTCTGCGACATCTTCGGAGCAGGATTTTCTTCAGCGGAAGCAAAGGACAAAGGGGCAATTGTCAAAGCGGCACCAAGAGCAAGTGTCATTGGGATACGAATACGTTTCAAGTTGTTTCCTCCTTTGTTTTCATTTGGTTACACTACACGCATACCCTGCTCAATGTATTTGTAATCTCAATATTGTTAAAATAGGAAAAAAATAGTGTTTTGATTTGCCTGTGCTGTGAAAAAAGAAGCAAAAAGAGGGTCTTAAGCGTATTATTGGTATCGGCTGAGAGGAATGTGAGATAATATAGACGCTTACATTTCAGTGAAAGGGTGGATGTTCAAGTGCCGACAAGTTTAAAAGATACTGTAAAGTTACATAACGGAGTTGAAATGCCTTGGTTCGGTCTGGGCGTTTTTAAAGTAGAAAATGGTAATGAAGCGACTGAATCAGTGAAAGCGGCAATTGAAAATGGCTATCGCAGCATTGATACAGCAGCGATCTACAAAAATGAAGAAGGCGTTGGCATCGGGATTAAAGAATCCGGTGTGGCAAGAGAAGAGCTCTTCATCACATCAAAAGTGTGGAATGAAGATCAAGGCTACGAAACAACGCTTGCTGCCTTTGAAAAAAGCCTGGAAAGATTGCAGCTTGATTACTTAGATTTATATTTGATCCATTGGCCTGGCAAAGATAAATATAAAGATACATGGCGCGCGCTTGAAAAGCTGTACAAAGACGGCAAAATTCGCGCGATCGGCGTCAGCAACTTCCAAGTTCATCATTTAGAAGAGCTGTTGAAAGATGCTGAAATCAAACCGATGGTGAACCAAGTTGAATTTCACCCTCGTTTGACGCAAAAAGAATTAAGAGATTACTGCAAAGCGCAAGGCATTCAGCTGGAAGCGTGGTCTCCGCTCATGCAGGGACAGCTTTTGGATAACGAAGTGCTGACACAGATTGCTGAAAAACACAATAAATCTGTGGCTCAAGTGATTTTGCGCTGGGATCTGCAGCATGAAGTTGTAACCATTCCAAAATCCATTAAAGAACACCGTATCATCGAAAACGCTGATATTTTTGATTTCGAATTGTCTCAAGAAGACATGGACAAAATTGACGCATTAAATAAAGATGAACGTGTCGGCCCAAATCCTGATGAGCTTCTGTTTTAATCAAAAAACTCCCCGTAATGGGGAGTTTTTTTAGTGCGTTTTTTTCTGTTGAATGAAAAACAGCATCAAAAAGGAAATGACAACAATACAGACGACCCACGCCCAAGCAAGAGTATTGTTGCCGGAATCCAATGCGACATATATCGCCGTCGGCAGTGTTTGCGTCACACCGGGGATGTTCCCTGCAAACATGAGTGTTGCGCCAAATTCTCCGAGCGCCCGCGCCAGGCTGAGGATGCTTCCGGTCAGCAATGAAGGATAGGCAAGCGGGACGGAGATATGGATAAACACTTTCCATCTGCTAGCGCCGTCTACCATTGCCGCGCCTTGTATATCGGGGTCAATGTCAGCAAAGCCGGTTTTGGCTGATTGATACATAAGCGGAAAGGCTACAACAGCCGAGGCGATCACAGCGGCCCACCAGGTGAAAATGACAGGCTGCCGGAAGATCCACTCGATGGCTTGTCCGATGAAGCTGTGCTTTCCGAAAATGACGATCAAAATAAAACCGACAACAGTAGGCGGAAGAACGAGCGGAAGCATAAAACATGTTTCGAGTGCCGTTTTTCCGAAAAATGATGCCCGTGACATCCATGCTCCAGCAAGTGTTCCGAGAATAATGACAGCAATTCCGGCAACTGCCGCCACCTGAAAGGAAAGCACAACGGGTGTGAAAAATTCTGAAGCGCTTATGCTACTCGGCAGTAAAGCCATATTTCTCAAATACTTTCATTGCTTCATCAGATTGCAGGTATTCGTAAAATTCCTTCGCTTCCTTACGGTGTTTTGTATCTTTTAGGATTCCTAACGGATAGACAATTGGGCTGTGTGTATCTGCTTTTGCCTCGTCAATAATGTTGACCTTTTTCGAGACCAGGGCATCTGTTTTATAAACAATACCTGCGTCTACATTGCCGGTTTCAACATAAGAAAGAACTTGGCGAACGTCTTTTCCATACACAATTTTATCCTTCACTTTGTCCCATAAAGACAGCTTTGTCAGTGATTCTTTCCCATAAGCTCCTGCCGGTACGGATTCCGGAGTGCCAAGGGCGATTTTTTCTGATTCAGCCAGATTGCTGAATCTTGTCACAGGTGAATCTCCGTTTTTCGGTACGACCAGCACAATTTCATTACCGACTAAATCAGTGCTGTCTTTTTTTGCGATATCTCCATCATCCACCAGCTTTTTAAATTTATCCTCAGCAGCTGAGAAGAACAGATCTGCTCCTGCTCCTTGAGAAATCTGTTTTTGCAAGGCGCCGGATGAGCCATAGTTATCTTGGATGGTTATATGTTGATGATCTTTTTCATAATTTTTTTGGATTTCCTCAAGTGCATCCTGCGCGCTGGCGGCAGCTGAGATGGTTAACGTTACTTTTTTCTCGCTGTCCGTTGAAGACTGGTTTGAAGAACAGCCTGCTGCAAGCAGAAAAGCAGTTAAGGCTGCGATGAAAATAGAATACTTCTTAAACATGATTGCACCCCTTATTATTAGATATAACTAATTATAACTGATTATGTTTGGTTTATGTGGGTTTTTTTACATTCGGCGAAAAGGTATAATAAAATAGGAGAGTGATGATGATGAATGAAACCTCTTCCTATACGATAGAAGAAGTTGCAGGTCTGCTGAAGGTATCAAAGCTGACCGTTTATGATTTGATTAAAAAAGGCGTGCTGCCTGCTTACCGTGTCGGAAGGCAGATGCGTGTGGATGAAGAAGATTTAAAGCAATATAAAACAAATATGAGAATGTCTCAGCCCATCGCTGCAACTGAAGCGCCGAAACAGGTGCAGGAGGCTGAGCCGGACGGCAGACCGAATGTCATGATCAGCGGACAGGACATTTCGATGGATATCCTCAGCAAGCATTTGGAGAATGCCATTCAGGAGACGCCGCTCCGTAAATACAAAGGAAGCTTAAACAGCCTGATTGATATGTATCAAGGCAAGTGTGACATTGTCAGCCTCCATTTGTACGATGCAGAAACGGGCCAGTATAACGCTCCTTATGTGAAGCGGATTTTGACAGGTGAACCGTTTTGTCTCATCAATGTCGTTCTCCGCAAAGCAGGACTGTATGTGAAAAAAGGGAATCCGAAAAACATTCAAGGCTGGAAAGACTTGAAAAGAGCCGATATCCGGATCATCAACAGGGAAAAGGGTTCTGGCGCAAGGGTGCTCCTTGATGAACAGCTTGGCTTGCTTGGTGTGAATCCGGCTGATGTAAAGGGATACGGCGATATCGTGACCGATCATTACGCTGCCGCTTCACAAGTTTCAAGCGGACAGGCTGACGCGGGAATCGGGGCGCAGCACGCGGCACATATGGGCAGTGTTGATTTTATCTCGCTCATCGACGAACAATATGATATCGTCGTTTTGAAAAAACATGAGCAGCTGCTGAAAGCCGTGAAGGAGATTTTGAATTCTGAGGAATACAAGGCGAATTTGTCTCATTTAAACGGCTATGAAACAAAGCTGACTGGCAAGGTGATGTTGGAAACGTAAAAAATCCCTCTTGATAGAGGGATTTTTTCATTCGGAAAACCTGAGCAGGTCACCATTTAAAATTTTATCAGAGAGAGAAAGTTCTTCGTTTGCTTTCTCCTTGTAAGGGAGGCACGCATCCTGATCTTCCAGCACTTCACCTGTTTTTTGGCTATAGCACGTGTTCTTTGTGTATATATAATCGTTCGTAATAAAGCTGCCGTTTCGCAGAACGGCGAATGGGGTGCGGTCGCTGGACAGTAAATCATTGCCGAATTGGATATCGCCTTTTGTCTCAACGCCGAGCAAATGCATCAGTGTCGGCCTGACGTCGACCTGTCCCCCGGCATCAGGGATGGTTTCCGGCTTTTGATCGGTGATTCCCGGGATATGTATGATAAACGGCACCCGCTGGAGCTGAACGTTGTCATACGGTGTGATTTCGTCTTTCCCTAAAAACTCAGCCATTGCCTCGTTATGGGCTTCAGAAATGCCGTAATGATCTCCCATAAATACGATCATCGAATTTTCGTATAAGCCTTCGTCCTTCAGTTTTTTGATAAAATGCTTCAATGCTTCATCCTCATAGCGAACCGTGGTCACATAGCGGTTTAACAGATCACTGCTTGAATCGAATTCATCTATCAGCTGATCCTTTTCATCAATCTCAAACGGAAAATGATTCGTTAACGTGATAAAACTGCTGTAGAACGGCTGCGGCAGGCTTTTCAGCTTTTCGGCGGACTGCTCTAAAAATTCTTTGTCTTTTAAGCCCCAGCTTGTAGATGTCCCGGGAGTGACATGAAAATCATCAACATCAAAAAAGCGGTCAATGCCAAACGTATCATACATGACATCTCTGTTCCAAAATGTTTTATGGTTAGCGTGAAAGACGGCTGAATAATAATCGTGCTGCTTCAGCGATTTATACATCGTATGAAATTGATGGTCGCTTTTCGTGAAAAAGACGGCGCCGCTAAGGGAAGGATACAGTGAGTTAGCGACGATAAATTCTGAATCTGATGTTTTGCCTTGTTCTGTTTGCTGATAGAAATGATCAAAGGAATAGCTTTTTTTAATAAGATCATTCATAAATGGGGTAATTTCTTTTCCATTTACTTTTTCATTCAGAACAAAGCTTTGGGTCGATTCAAGTGTTACAAAGATGACATTGCGCCCCTTTGCAAGACCGAATTTGCTTTGATCAGGCTTGCTGTAATCAGCCTCTGTGTAGTTTTTAATGGCAGTTATACTGTCTTCATCGGCAAAAGCTTTCGCGCTGATATTAACAGTCTGAGAAATTGTATCGTAAATATGGAACTGAAACAGACCGATGCTTTTGACTAGCATTTCCCGGTCAAAAGAATGTGCCAAAAGCTTCGGCTGCTGTACTTCTGCAAGTGCCAGTGTGCATAAAAGCATGCCGCAGGAAGCTGCATAGTACCGTTTGATCGTGCGGGGAGCGGCTTTTGTCTGTGGGTGTTTGGTTTTTCTGGCGAACAGCAGCAGAAAAACCAAATCCACAAACAGGGCGATAAACAGAGGATGGAACAATTCTTTTACACTGCTGCCCATATCGCTCATGTTGCTGGCCTGAAATAAAACCGGGATGGTAATAAAATCGATATAAAAGCCGTAAAAAATCGTATTAGAGATCAAGATAACAGTCAGAACCAAATTGGCAATCAGCAAAAAGGCCCGCTGCTTGTTTTCTTTTAGAAACAGGCCGATCCCGAATAAAGGAAGAATAAAGCTGAGCGGGTTGACCAGCAGCATTAGCTCCTCCAACAGAGTATCGATTTGCAAATCAAAGCCGAGTTTATATATCACATACGTTTTGATCCACATAAATAAGATCGAAAAACATAAAAACCGCTGATTGTGAAAAAAGGTTCCTTTCATCAATATGACTCCTCACGTTTTCTTGATCATCTGCATGAAATGCTTCTTAAGTAAAACCTACTAAAAACAGCCGGTTCAGACAAGTCTCAGCACTCATGTTTAAAACATGCGCCCATGAAACAGCATATAAAAGTAGTAACATGAAGCAAGGGTCAGGCCGGCTAGCACGAGCTGCTCAGAAAAACTGCCTGTCTTCATATATAATGGAAGCCGAACGCGGATCGTGGAAGGGAATAATAATTTGATTCCGTTCACAGTCCAAGCGTCAAGAATCAAGTGGCTCGCCATTCCGATCATCAGGCCGGCTGATATGTTTTTATCTGGAATGTATGTAGAAGTGATAAAAAACATGATGAGCATAAACAGCAGGCTGTGTGTAAAGGTGCGATGGCCAAAAACGGAGCTGACCACTTTCGATAAAATAGGAAATCTTCTCCCGATTTTGCTTTGTGTGTGGCAGATATCGGGTATTAATGCTCCAACCGCGCCTGACGCAGCCATAAGCACTGGATCAAATCCATAATAATAAGCCGCTGCCGTACAAGAAGCGATGCCTCCCATGATGTGTGTTTTTCCTGTCATTTGCCGCTTCTCCTTTTATCTTTTGCAAAAAATCTCTGAATTACAAATATATCAAGAGAATGTATGTTTGATCAACAGGACTTTGGACGATAAAAAATATCCCGCATAATTTTTCAGGAAAGAGGCATCTTAAACATGTACCTATTTTTTAAAAGAGGTGATACGAATGGGTTTCTTTAATAAAGATAAAGGAAAACGTTCCGAAAAAGAAAAAAACGTAATCCAAGGAGCTCTTGAAGATGCTGGTTCAGCTCTAAAAGATGATCCGCTTCAAGAAGCTGTGCAAAAAAAGAAAAATAATCGATAACCACATGCGGATAGGGCTTGGCCCTATCCGTATTTTCCATCTGTTCCCTTTGACAGATCATCCTTTCTTTGATAACCTTCTGGGAGTAACTGAATAATTAAATCCTCACTCTTTCTCAGTGAGGTAGAGGTTGCGCGGATGATAAGTCACACATGCCAGGCTGACAGGGGCTGTTAAACATGTGTAAAAGGCATCAGCGCCGAAGTGTGGAGAAAGCCGATCCTTCTCTATGCTGGGACTGTATCTGAATAAGTGCAGGACTGCCGCGTGCTTTTTCGCGGAGGGCTATCCGGAGATCAAGGGTGTGTGTTTCTTTAAGCATGGACTTTTGTTCAGGCTTTTTTTGCGTTTATATGATCTCGGGGTCTGGTCCGTACAAAGAATCATGGAGGTACTGGAATGGAACAGACAAAAAAATGGGGTTTTTGGTTATTAACGGCGTTTGTCGTTGGAAATATGGTTGGATCAGGAATTTTCTCCTTGCCGAGCTCGCTTGCTTCAATTGCGAGTCCGTTTGGAGCTACGTCCGCCTGGCTTTTGACAGGTGCCGGCGTGCTGATGATTGCACTTGTGTTCGGACATTTGTCCATTCGTAAGCCTGAACTGACAGCGGGACCGCAAAGTTATGCAAGAGCGCTGTTTTCTGACCCGAAAAAAGGCAACGCTGCCGGTTTCACAATGGTGTGGGGCTACTGGGTGGCGAGCTGGATCAGTAACGTGGCGATCATCACAAGTCTCGCCGGTTACTTGACTTCGTTCTTCCCGATCTTGGTTGATAAACGTGAGATGTTTTCGATCGGCGGGCAAGAGGTGACACTCGGCCAATTACTGACGTTTGCCGTATGTACGATCTTGTTATGGGGAACGCACGCGATTCTTGTTGCCAGCATTAACGGCGCAAGTAAATTAAACTTTGTCACAACGCTTTCTAAAGTATTAGGTTTTGTCTTCTTTATCGTTGCCGGTTTATTTGTGTTTCAAACGGCATTATTCGGTCATTTTTATTTCCCGGTTCAAGGAGAAAACGGCACAAGCATTGGAATTGGCGGCCAGGTTCATAACGCCGCGATTTCTACACTGTGGGCGTTTGTCGGAATTGAATCCGCGGTGATCCTGTCCGGCCGTGCGCGCTCTCAGCGTGATGTGAAACGTGCGACAATTACCGGCTTGCTGATTGCCTTGAGCATATATATTATTGTGACTTTAATTACGATGGGTGTTCTGCCGCATGATAAGCTTGTCGGCTCTGAAAAACCATTTGTTGATGTACTCTATGCGATTGTTGGAAACGCGGGAAGCGTGATTATGGCGCTTTTGGCTATCCTTTGTTTATTCGGAACGATGCTCGGCTGGATTTTGCTTGGCTCTGAGGTGCCATACCAAGCCGCTAAAGCAGGAGATTTCCCGGCATTTTTTGCAAAAACGAATAAAAAGGGAAGTCCGGTCATTGCACTCATTATTACAAACGTCATGTCACAGGTCTTCATTTTCTCGGTTATTTCCCGGACAATAAGTGACGCATTTACATTTTTAACGACAGCGGCTACACTTGCATATTTAATTCCGTATCTGGTATCTGCAATCTACAGCTTGAAGGTAGTCATCAAAGGTGAAACGTATGACCAGCTGAAAGGCTCCCGTGTAAGAGACGGATTGATCGCGATACTGGCGTGTGCATACTCCGTGTTTGTTATCGTAACAGGCACAGCAGATTTAACGACATTTATCCTCGGCATCGGTTTATTCTTTGTCGGCTTAATCGTTTATCCATTTGTGAGTAAAAAGTTCCAGAAAGAAAAACAAGCATAATGAAAAGTCACCTGATTTGCTCAGGTGTCTTTTTTATAAAATCACAATTTCTCCTGTTAGGAATCCGTTCGTTAAATATGCAAAAAACGTTTTTCAGTCTCTCCAGCATAAAAAAACTGATCGTGTTGAGGATGCAGCTTAATATGAATGGCTCAAAGAAAATATCCGATATGATTCAAATTGAGCCGTTCCTTATAAATCAGCAAAAGAGCCGCGGGTAGGCGGCTCTTTTGTTTATTTAGTCAAGCTTTCCGTAATATACTCCAGTTGTCCTTCTAATGAAATCGGGTCTGTGAAATAGAAGCCAATCGGATCAATCTTGTATACATGGCCATTTTTAACGGCATTCAGGTTCTTCCAAATGGAGCTGTCAAATACGCCGCCATCATCACCGCCTGATTGCCATGGGCCCGCGAAAATGTAATCCCCGGCGAAATCAGGGAGCTTCTCTAATGAAATACTTGTATAACCTGGCCCCTGGTCAATGGCTTTTTCTTTTGTCAGCTTTGTAGCCTGCAGGCCGAGGTCTTTGTAAATGATGCTTCCGCCTCTTCCAAAGTCTTTACCAAATACGTAAATGTCTTTTCCGTTCGTTTGCATAATGGAAATGGTTTTGTCACCGACCGCTTTTTTGATTTTTGTTTTAGCGGCCGCAACTTTTTTATCCCACTCGGCCAGCCATTTTTCAGCTTTATCTTCAGTTCCCGTCATTTTTGCAAATTCTTTCAGCTGTTCGATGTTGTCGAGCTTATCGTATTTTACTGCGACAGTCGGCGCAATTTTTTCAAGCTTTTTAATATCAGCGCCCTGTGTTGTCCAGACGATAATCAGGTCAGGGTTCAAATCAATGACCTTTTCAACCGAAGTGCCGTCTCCGATGTTTTCAACGCCGTCGGTTTTTCCTTTGTAGTAAGGGTTTTTAAATACATTCTCAGGCGCACCGACAACGTTGATGCCGAGTGTTTTGAAGTAGCCGTAATAGCCGTCTGCCATGACAACCACCCGTTTAGGATGCTTCGGGATTTTTACATTTCCGTTTTCAGCCTTGTATGTAAAGGTTTCTGCGCCTTTTGAATCAGAGGCAGAACCTTTGCTTTCTGAGTTATTCCCGCAGGCTGCCAGCGCTGCAATCAATAACAGGGCAAAAAACGCGGCTCCGAGTTTCTTGTATATATGGGTCATATCTCATACCTTCTTTCTAAAAAATAGATGAAAAAGAGAATCATTATCATCTGTGATTATACCACTGCAAGTGCCGGTTGACACGATATTTTTGCAAATGCATTTTCATTTTTGTTTAAAACACTCTATTAAATCAGCTGAAAAAAGTGATATACTGAAACAACAATTGATAATCATTATCAGTAACAGAAAGGAAGTACGGCAGTTGAGTCAACATAAAAATATACAGACTGCATCAGAAGAAATCCAATGGACGCCAAGGACATATGGCGCGGTCATCGTCCTTATTGCAGGTCTATGCCTGCTTTGCCTTGGCGCATTTTTATCCATATCCCTCGGTGCAGCGGATATTCATTTGCGCACTGTATGGGACGCCATTTTTTATTTCAAGCCGACAAAGACATCTCACCAAATTATACATGATCTTCGGCTGCCGAGAACGGCGGCTGCCGCGCTTGTAGGCGCATTGTTGGCAGTGTCGGGAGCAATCATGCAGGGGATGACGAGAAACCCATTGGCAGAGCCTTCGATTATGGGTGTGACATCAGGCTCTGCGTTTGCGGTTTCGATTGCGTTTGCCTTTTTTCCCGGACTTTCTGCAATGGGGCTTGTGCTATGGTCCTTTGCGGGAGCGGGGCTGGGGGCATCGACGGTAATGGGCATAGGCTTGTTTTCAAGGGGCGGACTTACGCCTGTAAAGCTTGCTCTGGCGGGTACGGCAGTTACTTATTTCTTTACCGGCATTTCAACTGCTATTGCAATCCGCTTTGATGTCGCTCAGGATATCAGCTTTTGGTACGCAGGCGGGGTAGCGGGTGTGAAATGGTCGGGGGTCCAGCTTTTGCTTATTGCAGGGGCTGTCGGTTTAACGCTCGCGTTTTTCATCGCCCGGTCTGTGACAGTGTTAAGTCTCGGTGACGATCTGGCAAAAGGGCTTGGACAATATACATCAGCGGTGAAACTGGTTGGCATGCTTATTGTAGTAATTCTGACCGGAGCTGCGGTTTCCATTGCCGGCACCATTGCATTTATCGGGCTGATCATTCCGCATATTACCCGTTTTTTGGTCGGTGTGGATTATCGGTGGATCATTCCTTGCTCGGCGGTGCTCGGTGCTGTTTTGCTTGTTTTTGCTGACATAGCGGCCAGACTCGTAAATGCGCCCTTTGAAACGCCTGTCGGCGCGCTGACTTCTCTTATCGGCGTTCCCTTTTTCTTTTATTTGGCACGTCGTGAAAGGAGAGGGCTGTAATGAAAACAAAAACAAACAAACCGCTCGTTGTAATGGCTGTGACCCTTTTGCTCATCGTGCTAGTCTTTTTTATCAGTCTCAATTTGGGCGTTATCAAAATTGCACCGCTTAAAACGCTTCAGGTCTTTTTCGGCCAAGGAACGGCGCGTGATGAACTTGTCTTATTTGAGTTCAGGATGCCCCGGATCATCCTTTCTTTGCTTGTTGGAGCAGGGATCTCCGTAGCTGGAGCCATTTTGCAAAGCGTGTCTCAAAATGAACTTGCCGAGCCTGGTATTCTCGGAATTAACGCCGGCGGTTCACTTGCTGTAGTGCTTTTTATATACTTTTTTCAAGGGTCAGCTTCAGATCTTAGCTTTTTCGGAACATTTATGCTGCCGTTCAGTGCTTTGGCAGGAGCAATCCTCGCTGCGTTTCTCATTTATATTCTGGCATGGAAAAAAGGCGTGACACCGATTCGGCTGATTTTAGTCGGCATAGGGGTGAATGCCGGATTCAATGCCCTGTTGCTGATTTTTCAGCTTAAGATGGACCCTCATGATTTTATGCAAGCCGCGGTTTGGATATCCGGCTCAATATGGGGGGCGAACTGGAATATGATCTGGGCGATTCTCCCTTGGATTGTGATCTTGCTTCTGTTTACTTTATATAAGGCACGCTATTTGAACATTATGCAGCTCGGAGACCAATTGGCGACCGGGCTGGGCACCGCTGTTGAAAGGGAAAGACGGATTCTTCTTCTGGCAGCGGTCACTCTTGCCGCTTCATGCGTGGCAGCTGCGGGGGGCATTGCGTTTCTCGGATTGATCGCGCCGCATGTGGCTAGAAGGCTGACCGGTCCACGTCACCAGACGCTGATACCGGTCTCCGCCTTCATCGGCTCATTCCTGTTTTTGCTTGCTGATACGCTGGCGAGAAATGTATTGGCACCATCAGAAATTCCGGTCGGACTTGTCATTTCCGTGCTAGGTGCGCCTTACTTTATTTATTTATTGATGAAAGCGAATTAGAGGAGGGGGCCGAATATGAATTCATTATCAACGGAACAGCTTGGAATCGGTTATGGCGACAGGGTGATTGTAGAGGATTTAAATATATCGATTCCTAAAGGGAAAATTACCACCTTAATTGGCCCGAACGGCTGCGGGAAATCAACGATTTTAAAAACAATGTCCAGAATTATGCGTTCACATGCAGGTGCCGTCTATTTAAACGGCAAAGCGATTCATAAAATGTCTACAAAGGACATTGCGAAAGATATGGCGATTCTTCCACAGACACCTGAAGCGCCGAGCGGCCTAACAGTGCACGAATTGGTGTCGTACGGCAGGTTTCCGCATCAATCAGGATTCGGCAGATTAAATGACGAAGACCGCCGGATTATCAAATGGGCGCTTGAAGAAACAGGCATGGCTGAATATGCTGAACGGCCGATTGAGGCATTGTCAGGCGGACAGCGTCAACGCGTGTGGATTGCCATGGCGCTTGCGCAAGGGACGGAACTGCTTCTGCTGGATGAACCTACAACGTATCTTGATCTTGCACATCAGCTTGAAATTCTGCAGCTGCTTGACAGACTCAACAAAGAGCAAGGGCGGACGATTTTAATGGTCATTCATGACCTTAACCATGCAGCTCGTTTTTCTCATTATATGATCGCGCTCAAAAAAGGCACGGTCATCAAGGAAGGAACTGCTCTGGAGGTCATGACACCGGACATTTTGAAGCAGGTATTTCAGATTGATGCCGAAATCGTGACTGATCCCCGTACAAATAAACCTGTATGCTTGACATATGACTTGATTAAAAATGAAAAAGAGCTAGTTACTGTATGAAAAAATCCCGGTTTGAAGCCGGGATTTTTTTTATTCGGCTTTGAAAATACAATTTTTCTATTTGATTCCGTCATTTCAATAAAAGGATTGCAAGTCTTTTTGAATTAATAGATAATATTGGTTAGAATGTTTTGAAAATATTACATAGTTTACAGAAAGAGGAGATCGTTGTGTCCAAGAAGAAAAAATGGCTTATTGGCGGTGCGATATGTGCCGGTGTGCTTGTATTGGCTGGGATCGGCGCTGGCGGTTTTTACTTTTTTACCCACATGAACCAAGTTGCCGTATCATCGGAGCCCTATGCTGAATCGGTCGCGGTATACATGGGAGGAGATTCAGAATCAGGCCAAACGTTTTCTGGAAAGGTTGAACCTGAGAAACAGCAGAAAGTATACATAGATTCAGAAAAAGGCAGCATTAAAAAAACATACGTCAAAGAAGGCGATCAGGTTAAAAAGGGCGATAAGCTTTTTGAGTATGAGGGCGAGGATCATTCTGATGAAGTGGAGCAAGCAAATTTGCAAATTGAAATGACAAATCTGCAAATCAACCGTTTGCAAAAATCAATAACGGAAACGGAAAAGAAGCTGAAAGCGGCAGGAAAAGAAGAGAAAACCCAGCTTCAAGATGAACTTGATCAGGCCAATTTCGATTTGAAAACAAGCCAGCTTGAACTGAAGCAGCATCAAAAAGAACTGGCTGGCCTGACGAAAAACAAAGGTTCCAATGTCATTACAAGCAAGCATGACGGAATCGTTCAAAGCGTCAATCAGGATATCGCTGACGGTGCAACAGGCGACCAGGCAACGGGCCCGTATATCCAGATTGTTTCGACGGGCAAATATCTGGTCAAAAGCCAAATCAATGAGCTGTTAATGGACACGATCAAAAAAGGCAGCAAAGTCAGGGTCACGCTGAAAACAGGCGGTGAGGGCGAGTGGAAAGGAAAGGTCACCTCGATCGGCAAGCTTCCGGCGGGAGCAGGCGAGGGTGAAGAATCAGAAAGCTTTACTGATGAAGAAATAAACCCCCAGTCCTCTAACTATCCTTTCACCATTTTATTAGACAGCCATAAAGGTCTTGAAGTCGGCTATCATGTCAACATCGAAGTGATGAGTGATAATGCTGATGCGGATACGATCAAGCTGCCGTCCGACATGGTCATTCAGGATGACGGCGAACCGTATGTGTGGAAAGCTGATGAGAATCAGAAAGCGGTTAAGCAGCCTGTTGAAATCGGAGAGACTGATGAAAATGACATGGTGGAAATTAAGAGCGGCCTGACGCCGGAAGATTATGTGATCTATCCTGATCCCGCGGTCAAGGAAGGAAAGCAGGTTACAGTCAATGCTGACACTGAATAATATTTCGAAGTCGTACAAGCTGGGAAAAGAAGAAGTTCCAATCTTGAAACATATCAATCTGACTGTTCAGGCGGGGGAGTTTTTAGCTATTATGGGGCCTTCCGGTTCTGGAAAGTCAACGTTAATGAATATTATCGGCTGTTTGGACAGGCCAACCTCAGGAACCTATACGCTTGACCAGATCGATATATTGAAAGGGAAAGACGGAGCTTTAGCCGAAATTCGCAATGAATCAATCGGGTTTGTGTTTCAAACTTTCCATTTGCTGCCGCGTCTCACCGCGCTGCAAAATGTCGAACTGCCGATGATCTACAATAAAGTGAAGAAAAAAGAGAGAAGGCAACGGGCATATGAAGCGCTGGAAAAGGTCGGATTAAAAGACAGGGTCTCCTACAAACCGCCTAAGCTGTCCGGCGGCCAAAAGCAGCGGGTGGCGATAGCGAGGGCCCTTGTCAATCAGCCGAGGTTTATTTTAGCTGATGAACCGACCGGGGCGCTTGATACCAAATCAAGTGAACAAATTTTGTCACTGTTTTCTGAACTGCATCGGGAAGGCAAGACCATTATTATGATAACCCACGACCCGGACGTCGCCAAAAAAGCTGACAGAACCGTTTTTATCAGAGACGGAGAGCTGGTATTAGATGAGAGAGGAGATATCAGCCATGCTTGAACATATTCGAATCTCCTTTCAGTCCATTTTCTCTCATAAATTAAGATCCATTCTGACAATGCTCGGCGTGATTATCGGCATAGCGGCAATCATCGCGATTGTTTCAATGCTGAAGGGCCAAAGTGAGCAATTAAAGCAAAGTATGATCGGCATGGGAAACAACGCCATCAACGTTGTCTACCAGCCGTCTGGCGGAGAAGAGGAGAGCGGCGGCCCTCAGATGTCGTATGCGTCCGCGCCGCCTGTAGCGGAAGAAACTATAAAGGCGATCAAATCAGATCCAATGGTCAAAGGATTATCCTTATATTACTTGTCAGAAGGCGCGAGCGTTTTTCATTTAACAAACGTTTCGTATCCCCAAGTGTATGGAGTGGACGATGATTACTTCGACATGTTTCCAATCCGAATAACCGAAGGGAGAAAGCTGACGGAAAACGATTTAAACAGCACACACCAAGTAGTGATGATCAATGAAGCTGTCAGAGATGAACTGTTTCCAGACGGAGAAGCTCTGCATAAAAACATTGAGATGAATGGTGTGCCGTTTAAGGTCGTCGGTGTTTTTAAAGAAAAAAATCAACAGGAAAGCATGTTTGAAGGCGACTATGCGAACCCGGTTTTGTACGTGCCGAAAAAAGTGTGGCCGCTTATTGAAGGGTTTGACGCGCCAACGCAGATTGCCGTGCAGGCTGATTCTTCTGAGCATATCCAAGAAGCGGGTGTAATGGCTGCAGATCTTTTAAATCAGGGACTGTCAGAAGCTGAGCTGGAAAAAGCAGAGTACAGTGTAATGGATCTTCAGGAGATCGCGCAGGAAGTGGAGTCCTTTAATCAGTCATTTGCATTGCTGCTTGGCGGAATCGCCAGTATTTCACTTTTGGTGGGCGGTATCGGCGTCATGAACATTATGCTCGTTTCCGTAACGGAGCGCACGAGGGAAATCGGAATTAAGAAAGCGCTCGGTGCTAAGCGGCGTGTGATTTTATTTCAATTTTTAACCGAGGCTGTCGTGCTGACAAGCATTGGCGGAATACTCGGTGTGCTGGCGGGCTTCGGCATCGCCAAGCTGCTGACGGTCATTTTTCCGATGCCTTTTATCGTCTCCATTCCAGCTGTTGTCGGAGCACTCATCTTTTCAATGGCAGTCGGCATTATCTTCGGCTTGCTTCCGTCCATTAAGGCTTCGAAGCTTCAGCCTGTAGACGCGCTTCGCTATGAATAAAAAGAACGCATCCAATTGGAATGCGTTCTTTTTTTAGCTGGGAAGAGCCGAGTTGCATTTGTCTAAAATCAAAAAAACGGCTGCGACAATCATTTCTTCTGTGGTGGACAGCCAGATGTCGCTGATCAATTGGTCTGTTGTATGAGCAGTCATCCACAAAAACAGCAGCTGTACGATGCCGGCAAGGAGAATGAATAAACTTTTTCCTGTCTTGAAAAATGTAAAGCTATGTATCATCAGCCTTTCAAATGGTTCAAAGCATAATCCGAGAACAAGGAATACCACGGCAAAAAGCAGGACATGAGCTGCTGAGCGGTAGCTCGTTCCCGCTAAAGAAAACAATATATAGATGACAGCAAAATAGGTCAACACCACTGCTGCTGCGGCCAGCAAGTACTTTATGGAGAGCTGCAATAAGCGTTTTGAAGGGTTTTGATGTTTCACTGGTTCAGCTCCTTATGAAGGCTTGCAGAGAACGAGTGCTCTCTGCAAGCCGCAAGTCTTTTATTTACTGCATTTCTTTTTCACTACTGGGTGCTTTTCTTTTGAAAGCACATCAGTAAAGTCTTTGCCCAAGTCAAGGTGCGCTTGAACAAATGTTTCAGGAAGCATGGCAAGCCACTGGTTTAAAGATACATCAGCATAATGGTCGTCTTTGAAGATTTCTAAAAAGACAAGCGGTTCATCACCGATGTTTTCAACGTAATGACCCATTGCAAATGGCACATACCCGACATCACCGGCTTGGTAATTAAACGTTCTGGCATGGCCGTCAGATGCAAAAACGGTCATTCTAGCTTTACCGGAGATGTAGTATTGCCATTCATGGGTATTCGGATGCCAGTGCAGTTCTCTCATGGCGCCGGGTTCTACTGTTACGAGTGCTGATGCGATGGTTTTAGACACTTTGAAGTTTGTCGAATCTGCAATGTATACTTTTCCTCCCTCAGATGCGATCGGCTCTTGTTCAAGAAGGCGGTAAGTAAATGGATAAGGCACTTCGCCATTCGGCCCTTCCACAATATCATCTTTTAAGCTGCCAGGAAGTTGGTTTTCAAATATATATTTTTCTTTGCCAGGTAAATTGGCAATCTCTTCTTTTGTCACGCCGAAGTTCGCAGCAATGACTTCTTTTGGAGTGTGGGCAAGCCAATCTGTCAGCTGGAACGTGCTGTTTTCAGAGAATGATCCATCGTCAAACACGAGCAGGAACTCAGCTCCCTCATCCAGCGCTTGGATGGAGTGCGGCAGGCCTGACGGGAAGTACCAAAGGTCTCCTTCACCTACATCGTCAATAAAGCTGCGCCCTTTTTCATCTACAATTGTGACTCTTGCACTTCCGTAAATCATATAAGCCCATTCAGCTTCTTTATGCCAGTGAAGCTCGCGAATCGCACCTGGCTTCAGCCGCATATTTACGGATGCAAGGTTTTCTGAAATCGGCAATTCACGTACTGTCACTTCACGGGCATATCCGCCTTTTTCTAATCGGTTATGAGTATCAGAGAACGAAAACTTCATATTGCTGACGGTGCCATGATCGGTTTCAGGCGGAACGAGCATATCAGGATTTTGCCGGTCTCTTTCAATATTGCGCGGGATTTTTACCGTTGCTCCTTTGTCTCCTCTAATTGGCTGCGGAATGTCATTTTGTTTTTTCATGAAATGTTTCCTCCTTACATTTAATTGTGATAGCAGAAAGAGAAGGTGAAAGGCCTTTCGTTTTCCCTTCTGTTTTGTTAAGTGAAAAAAATCAGCGAAAAGTCAACTTTGATTGAAAAATTATTTTTTTGCATGATCTTTCAGTTCTGTCATTAGTTCTATTAGTTGATCAAACTTCTTTTCGAATCGGGTCAGCAGATACATTGCAATCAGCGCGGGAAATCCGAAATTGCCGATCTGTTTTACGACTTCCTCTATAAAAACCTGATCCATAGGAAAATACCTCCCTTCTTTTTCTGCAGTCATGTATGTAAGTGAAGGAAATCCGATAAAACGTAAACTGCTGCAAAGTATTTTGGAAGACACTAGTCGGAAAGTAGTAGTTTACTTTTTTTTGCTTTCCTTCATTTAATTTAGTAGGGAGGCGGTTTGATGGACTATCAAAGTCTTTTACGGTCAAAATGTAAGGAGATAATGAAGCATCCCATCGTGAAGCATTTTTTGAGCAATCCTCAGCATTACCATTTGTTCAAAAACGTAATGGAAAGCCCTAACGAAAAAGATGCAAAATCATTGGACAAGCTATTTAAGCAGTTTTATAAAGAAATCCGCATCGTCAAGTATATGAATTCAATGATCCGCATCTTTTCTATTGATTTTGATAAGCGGGTTCGCAAAAATCAAAAACGGTATCCGCTGACGGTTGATCATCCGGACGCAGGAGATCGGCTTCCTTCCGAAACAGGAAGCGATGCATTTGAAGAATTTTTAGACAGGCAGGATGATTTGAGCCAGCATGTTCAGGATTACCAGCTCTACCAAGCGATTCAGAAGCTGACTGACAAACAAAAAAGTGTGCTGACGAAAGTGTATCTTCACGGTGCCACGATGCAGGAGATTGCAGATTCATTAGGGGAGTCCCGACAAAACATTTCCAACATTCATAAAAAGGGGCTGGAGAATATCAGAAAGCAGCTAGCGGCGCAAAAAAAGGGGGAAAAGTAAGCTGTGGACGGCCAGTTTGAACAAAAAAAGAAACAAAAAGACGAGACTTATGACATTGAGCATCTGATTGCATGCTTTTCACCGATGATCAGAAAAAAACTCAGCAATACGTCCTATCAAGAAAGAGAAGATTTAGAGCAAGAGCTGAAGATCAAAATGTTTGAAAAGGCTGATATGCTTTTGTGTCAGGATGTCCCGGGATTTTGGGAGTTTATTTTGTACATGGTAGATGAGAACTCATAATATTTTCATATGAAAAAACATCAAAAGGGAGCGCTTGTTTGCTCCTTTTTTGCTGTTTTGATTTGCCAAGCTCCAATGTATTCAAAAATGTACCATAAATAAACGATATAATGATAAGATGAAAAAAACAGTGACAGAAAGGAACATAAAAGTGGAAAATGCGTCAATTTTAATCGTAGACGATGAGAAAGCGATTGTGGACATGATCAAACGCGTTCTCGAAAAAGAAGGTTATCGAAATATACTGGATGCAGCAAGCGCAGAAGAAGCGATTCCCGTTGTGAAGGCCAATAAGGTTGACTTGATTGTGCTGGATGTCATGATGGGCGGAATGTCCGGTTTTGAAGCCTGCACACTTATCAGAGAGTATTCAGACGCTCCGATTTTTTTCCTGACGGCAAGATCATCCGACGCGGACAAATTATCGGGCTTTGCGGTTGGAGCTGATGACTATATCACAAAACCATTTAATCCGCTGGAATTAGCGGCGCGGATCAGAGCGCATCTCAAGCGTACATATCAATCGAAAGAAACGAGTTCAAATCAAACCTACACATATGATTACTTTACTTTTTCTCCGCAAAATGCCGAGTTGATCGTAGGCGGGGAAGCCGTTGCCTGTTCAGCCCAGCTTCTGCAGCTTTTGCAGTATTTTTGTGAACACCCTAACATGGTGCTTTCCAAAGATCAAATATATGAAAAAGTATGGGGCTATCCTTCCTACGGTGACAACAACACCGTCATGGTTCATATTCGCAAGCTTAGGGAGAAGATTGAGCGCGATCCGAGCAATCCGGAGTATATTGTAACCGTTCGAGGTCTCGGCTATCGTTTTATCCCAAATCCTGAAGGCAAGCGGTCATGAGGTTAAGATGGAAGTTTTTGTTTCACTTTTTCGGCCAGATGCTGATTGTGATCCTGCTGCTTACGGTTATGCTTGTTGCGTCTTTTTTTCTATTTAGACGCTCGTTTTAGCGATGCGGAATCCAATTCAGGGCTGACGAAGGCAACGACCGACACACTTGAGGCATATCTCGATGTAAACGAAGACGGGACATGGGAAGTGGATAATTTCCTGAAGAAATCTGTTGACAAACAGCACGGCTGGATGCAAATCATTGATTCGGAAGGAAACACTGATTATTCCTACAGCGTGCCAAAAGACGTGCCTGGCACCTATACCAAGAAAGAGCTTTTGTCTATTTATAAAACCAAAAAGCTTCATAACTATAAACTGAATTATTGGGCCATCAATATTGAAGATAAGTCGTATCTTCTATTGTCCGGCTGGAAATCAAAAAGTGAACAGCTCCTGACTTCCGTTGAAAAGCGCGAACAAAAGATAGACTCACTAGCGCACTATAAGTCCAGTACCATCGACTATATTAAACGGAAAAAAGGCGCCATTTACCTGTTAGACAGCAATGGAAAGATTCTCGACAGCATCAACAGCACAAAAAGCGAAAGAAAAACGATGAACCAGCTGGAGCTGCTTAAATACAGCTCTAAGCCTTGGAACTATAAGCGGGAAATTTCCGTTAAGATCCTCAATAAAGACAGATGGATGGTCGCTACGGTGCCGAACCCTGTCTATGTAACCGATCAGGAGTTTAACAAATCATTCCTGAAAGTTGTATTAAAAGCGATGTTTCTCGTGATGGCCGTTTTGTTCATGTATATCATTTGGATGACCGTTTGGTATATGTTCCGATTCGGGCTGCCGATTTTTCACACGATTAGATGGCTGGTCAATCTGTCAAAAGGGAAGCTTGAGGAGCCCAGAAACCGGGAAGGCCGTCCTGTCAGCAAAAATAAAAAGGGAAAAATCAAACAGCCGTACCGCTTCTTCGGTGAGATATTTGAATCAATGGATCAGCTGACTGAAACGCTGAGAAGGGATAAAAGAAACAGAGAAAAAATCCAGGCGACAAGGGAAGAATGGATTGCCGGTTTGTCACATGACTTAAAAACACCGCTCAGCAGCATTTACGGCTACAGCATGATGCTCGAGTCGAAGCAGTATGACTGGTCGCCGGAAGAAGTGAAAGAAATGGGGCAGGTTGTCAGAGAAAAATCTGAATACATGTCCAAGCTGATTGAAGACTTAAATTTAACGTATCGCCTGAAAAATGATGCTCTTCCTATTGAGAGAAAGCTCACTAGCCTAATCCCGTTTTTTAAAAATGTCATTGAGGATTTTAAGAAAAATCCGTTTTCTGAAGGGTATGATATCTCGTTTGTATCCAAAGAAGAGCATATTGAATTTGCCCTGGATGAAGCGTGGTTCAGGCGCATATTAGAAAACCTCCTTGGGAATGCCGTGAAGCACAACGGCAAAGGAACAGAGATTCAAGTCATTCTGGAGCAAACAAAAAATCATATTTCTTTAAAGGTGAAGGACAATGGGAAAGGAATGGATGAAGAAACGATCACCCATTTGTTTAACCGTTACTACAGAGGGACGAACACAAAAGATTCAACTGCCGGAACGGGTCTCGGGCTCGCGATTGCCAAGGAGCTTGTCCATCTGCATAACGGAACGATCCATGTGAACAGCAGAATGGACATTGGAACGGTCATTACCATCCTTTTTAAAAAACAATAAACATCATGTGGTTTGGACACCTCTTTGCCGGGAATAACAATATATAGACTGAAGCTAAAGAGGTGTAACACATGGATGCAGTATTGGAAGCAGACACTCGGGCAGTGATTGGAGAAGGCCCGTTATGGGATGAAGAAAACGGCCGCTTATATTGGGTTGATATCCTGGGGAGCGAGCTCCACATCTTTGACCCTGAAGAAAAAATCAACCGATCAATCAAATTCAAATCCTTTGTGACGGCGCTTGCGAAATATTCAAAGGATGAACTGATTATGACGATGAAGGACGGGTTTTACCTGTATCATCTTCGGGATGACAGCTTGGAAAAAATTAAACAGCCGAAGGACATGCATGAGAGCCTGAGATTTAATGATGCTAAATGTGACCCGTACGGAAGGCTTTGGGCGGGGACGACGAGCATGGAAGGCGAGCAAAAACAGGCGTCGCTGTACCGTTTGAATCTAGACGGCAGTCTTGTCAAAATCAAGGATCAAGTCTCCACCTCAAACGGTTTGGATTGGGACCGCGAGCGGAATTTGATGTATTACATCGACACGCCGACCCAGGAGATTGTACGTTACAGCTATGATCCTCAAAGCGGGGATGTTTCGAATCCAGAACCTGTCTATCGTTTTGATCAGTCAGACGGATTGCCGGACGGCATGACAATTGACCAAAATGGCATGCTGTGGGTGGCGCTGTTTGGCGGCAGCCGCGTTGTTCACATTGACCCGTTTCAGAAAAAAGAAATCAATTCAATCAGCGTGCCGGCTAAATATGTCACGTGCTGCGCGTTCGGCGGCAGAGACTTAAAAACCCTTTACATTACAACGGCAACAGAACAAATGACAGAAAAAGAGAGATACGAGCAGCCTCACGCTGGAGGGTTGTTTTCAGCACAACTGGAAACAGGCGGATATCAGCCGGTACCATTTGCTGGAGACGTATAAAAAAACGCATCCGAAACACGGATGCGTTTTTTTATACTACAGAGAACGGATAATGCCGCCTTCCACACGCTGTGCCGTGCCGTTAATGGCGGATGCGGTGTCAGACGCGAGGAATACGATTGTGTTGGCGACTTCTTCTGCTGTCGCGTATCGCTGAATAAGTGAGGTTGGCTCATTGACCTTGAAATAGTCTTTGATAAATGTATCTATATCCTGGCCGGCTGCTTTTGCGGCGCCTTCCATATAGGATGCCACGCCCTCTGTCCAAGTAGGTCCCGGGAGCACTGAGTTAACCGTCACATTTGTGCCTTTTGTCATTTCAGCCATTCCTCTTGAAAGGCTGATCAGCGCCGTTTTTGTCATTGAGTATGGAATCATCGTTGGCAGCGGTTTGACGCCTGCTTCACTTGCAATATTTAAAATGCGGCCGCTGTTTTTGGCAAGCATTTTTGGAAGGAAGTGACGGCTTGTCCGAACGGCGCTCATCACGTTCACTTCGAAATATTGATTCCACTCTTCATCTGTCACATCGGCAAAGTCTTTTACCTCGAAGAAACCAAGGTTGTTGACAAGGATATCAATATCACCGATTTCATTTACTTTTTCAATAAAAGCCGCTGCTTCATCTGTTTTTGACAAATCGGCAGCAGCACCGTGCACCGTTCCATATCCAGAAAGCTCTTCAATCGTGCGATTAACAGTCTCCTGTTTGCGTCCGTTGACAATGACTGCCGCACCCTCTTGCAGAAAGCTTTTTGCGGCGGCTTTCCCGATACCGGACGTCGAGCCGGTGATTAAGACGAGTTTGTCTTTTAGCTGTAAATCCATAAGAATCATTCCTTTTGATTGATGATGGTATTAAGTATACAAGATCAAATTTAGTGTTTACGAGGATTTTGCTCCCATACACAATACGGGGAAAAGTCATTCGGGACACATATACAAGCCTGTCAGTCATATAGTATAATTACTCCGAAAAAAGGATACGAATGTCAAATAGGTGCCGGTCCGTGAACAACAGCCGGCTTAAAAGGGAAACCGGTAAAAGCCGGTGCGGTCCCGCCACTGTAATTGGCCAAGCGCCAAGAGCCAGGATACCTGCCTGTTTGATCAGCACGAATTCTGCGAGGACAGATGATGTGTAAACAATAGGCTTTTTTGTGTTGTTTACAGCATCTTTACCGTCGTAGAGATGCTTTTTTAGTTCGTTTAGGAGGAAGAGATTATGAAAAAACGAGCCGGGATATGGACTGCGCTCCTGTTGGCTGTTGTTATGCTGGCAGGCTGCGGCAATCCTGCGGATCAGAAGGATTCAAAGGCAAAACAAAAAACAGAAGCGTTTCCTGTCACCATTGATGATGCGTCAAACCAAGATGTAACCATCAAAAAAGAGCCAAAAAAGATTGTTTCATTAATGCCGAGCAACACAGAAATTACATACGCACTCGGCCTTGGTGACAAAGTGGTCGGTGTCACCACAAACGATACCTATCCAAAGGAAGTCAAAAAGGTTGAGAAAGTCGGAGATATGAATGTAAACGTTGAAAAAGTCATTTCTCTAAAACCAGATCTCGTTCTGGCCCATGAGTCTTCCATGTCAGCATCAGCGGATGCCATCAAACAGCTGAAAGACGCGGGCATTACAGTGCTGACTGTCAATGATGCACAATCATTCTCCGAGGTGTACAAATCAATCGAAATGATCGGAGAAGCTGGCGGGGCGGAGAAAAAAGCCGATCAGCTCGTGAAAAGTATGAAATCAGATCTAAAGGATATTCAAGAAAAAGCGAAAACCATTTCAAAAGACGAGGAGAAAAGCGTATTTATCGAGGTTTCTCCTGATCCTGACATTTATACAACCGGAAAAGATACGTTTATGAATGAAATGCTGAATGTCATCCATGCTAAAAACGCAGCTGCGGATCAGACAGGATGGGTGCAAATGACAGACGAGGCGATCGTAAAACTCAATCCTGATGCAATTGTTACAACGGACGGTGTGAAAGCGAAAGCTGTGGAAAAACGCGATGGCTGGAGCGAAATCAATGCTGTGAAACATCATCGTGTATATGATGTGGACCCTGATCTTGTGACACGTTCCGGTCCCCGTCTGATCGAAGGGGTCGAAGAACTTGCGGAAAGCATTTACCCGGATACGTTTAAAGAATAATCGTTATGCCGCATATATCATTGGTTTCTCATTTTTAGCCGTGAGCGTCATCTTAGGAATTTCTTGCGGCAGCCTGCATATTCCTATTCCCGCTGTTTTTCGTGTCTTTTGGCATCAAGGTTTCGGCGGCTCTATCGGTTCTGATGATCCGATGTACACTAATATTATGATGAATATCAGACTGCCGAGAGTTGTGCTGGCCGCCCTTGTGGGGGCGGCTCTTTCTATTGCAGGGGCCGCTTTTCAAGGATTGTTGAAAAATCCGCTTGCTGATCCCTATACGCTAGGTGTGTCATCCGGTGCTTCAGTCGGAGCTGTTGTGACTCTGTTCTTAGGTCTGCACCTTCCTGTCATCGGAGGGTTTACACTCCCGGTTGTGAGTGTAGCCGCGGCACTTGCCACGATGGCGGCGGTCCTTTTCTTCAGCCGCCTCGTTCATGCTTCGATGTCTGTTTCCACCCTCATTTTGACCGGTGTCATCACCAACTCTTTTTTGGGCGCATTTATTTCTCTTATCATCGCCTTGACAGGAGACAACCTGCTTCCGATTGTGCATTGGCTGCTTGGCAGCGTCTCAATGAGGGGCTGGAGCTATGTTATTTTGTTTCTCCCGTTTTTTCTTTTGGGAACCATTTTATTGATTATAAACGGAAGGGAACTGAACGTGATGACATATGGAGAAGATAAAGCAAAGCTTCTTGGAGTCAGTGTTCAGCAGAGGAAGATGCTGATTTTAATAGCCGGATCTCTTTTGACGGGAAGCGCTGTGGCAGTATCGGGTACGATTGGCTTTGTCGGCCTTGTGATTCCGCATATCACAAGGCTTTTGTGGGGAACGGACCATCGGCATTTACTGCCGCTGTCCGCCTTGCTCGGGGCAGGGTTTCTCGTTTTAGCCGATCTGCTTTCCAGAACCATCATTGAGCCGATTGAACTGCCGATCGGGATCATTACGTCCTTGGCGGGAGCGCCTGTGTTCGCTCTTATTTTAATTCGGCAGCACCGCGGGGGGAGAAGCTTATGATGAAGGCAGAAGGGCTGTCGGGAGGATACGGCGACAGCCGCCTAATTAACAATGTCAGCTTAACCGTGGAGAAGGGAGAATTTCTCGGAATTCTCGGCCCTAATGGAAGCGGAAAAACCACGCTTTTGCACTTGCTGACAGGTACGCTGCCGGCCAAGGAAGGCAGGGTTTATCTGGCTGGAAAACTGCTGGCGGACTATAAACCGAAGGAACTGGCGCAAATCATGGCTGTCCTGCCGCAAAAAACGGATCAAGCCTTCACCTTTACCGTCGAAGAAACTGTAGCCTTTGGCAGATATCCATTCCAAACGGGACTGTTCAGACAGCAGACTGAAAAGGATGAAGCCATTGTACAGGAAGCAATGGAGCAAACAGGAGTGGCCGATTTTGCGCAAAAGCCGATTCGCGAACTAAGCGGAGGGGAACAGCAGCGGGTGTATTTGGCACAAGCTTTGGCACAGCAGCCGCGCATTTTATTTTTGGACGAGCCGACTAATTTTCTCGATCTGGCTTATCAAAAAGACCTGCTTGATCTGATCAAACGCCTGACGAGAGAAAGCGGATTGGCGGCTGTCAGCGTTTTTCATGATCTGAACACCGCAAGCCTGTACTGTGATGAGCTCATGTTTATGAAAAACGGTACCGCCGGGCCTAAGCAAAAACCGGAATATGCTGTCACAGAACAAAGCATAAAGGCGGTGTACGATACAGATGTCACCGCCTTGGTACATCAAAGCTCACCTAAACCGATGATTGTGATTCAGCCTGAAAAAGATAGCGTGAAGCAGCAGTCTATCCCATTTGAAGCATTGCTCCAAGCGGGGCGTGATGACATTCTTCTGCAAACGGAAATCCCGCTTCGAACATTGTCCTCCACGCCTATCGGTGCAGGGTTTTCGTGGAGCAGGACGCTGATCCATAAACGGCTGCCAGATCAGCCAGATCCGATAGAAGGACTTACGGCCTGTCTTTCAGAAAGCGGTTTTCAACTGCAGGAGACGTGTGCGATGGCTTCTTCAGAAAGACTTGACCATTTCGTGTATCGAACATATGAAGACGGAGAGTTATCCGTTTTCATATGCGTTCAGACCGGCTTTTCGATTTGGATTTTGATTAACGGCTATGCGGCAGATCAATTCTTCATCAAGGCTCTTATGGCTGCCGAAGCAGAACGGACGAAAGTGCTGGGAGACGGAAGAGGCACAGGTGATATTCTCATCGCCGCGACTCAAACTCAGCAATCCGAAAACATAGAACAGCGGCTGAACCAATTGATAAAGAAAGGGACAGCTGAATGTATAAAAGAGGCTGCTGAGTTGTTTGAATAAGTCTGTAAAGGAGATTCAGGGTATGAAACTATATACAAAAACAGGCGATAAGGGACAAACGGGCTTAGTCGGGGGCAGGACGGACAAGGACAGCCTGCGCGTCGAAAGCTACGGCACGATTGACGAGCTTAACAGCTTTATCGGGCTTGCTTTGGCAGAGCTTTCCGGGCAGCTCGGCTTTGAAGATCTGACAGCCGAGCTGCTGACTATCCAGCATGAGCTGTTTGACTGCGGAGGCGATCTGGCAATCGTCACAGAAAGAAAAGACTATAAACTAACGGAAGAATCTGTTTCTTTTTTAGAAACACGCATTGATGCCTATACAGCAGAAGCGCCGGAACTGAAGAAATTTATTCTTCCAGGCGGATCAAAGGGTGCTTCGCTTCTCCATATCGCACGCACCATTACAAGGCGGGCAGAGCGAAGAGTGGTGGCGCTGATGAAATCGGAGGAGATTCATGAAACAGTGCTGCGTTATCTCAATCGTCTGTCCGATTATTTCTTTGCCGCCGCCCGGGTTGTAAATGCAAGAAGCGGTATTGGCGATGTAGAATATGAAAGAAGTGCCATTGTGTTTCGGGACCGAAACAGCAGTGAATCATAAAAAGTGAAAACGAAAGCCGGCGTGTTCAAATACATGCCGGCTTTTTTTGTTTTTCACTCTGTCAATTTCCCATTTTACGACAAAAAATGAACCTTATGAATTATTGACTGAAAAATGGAAAAATGAGATATTGTAATAAATAGATGTAAAAAATAGGCAGTGGGGGGCTCTGATGGATGGTGAATTTAATTGAAAGTGATAGCATCTGGAAGAGAAATTTCAATTATCTGTTTTTCTCAAGAATAGTCAAGATATCCGGCGATATGTTCGCATTTAATTCAATATTATGGTTTTTAATTTATGACGGCAAAGGTGCGATCGGCACTGCTTTATTGATTGCTGTCACGTTTTTGCCGGAAGCCGTTCTGGCGCCTGTGACGGGGCCTTTTATGAAACAGACCACGCTGAAATTTTGGATGTACTTTTCAGATCTGACAAGGGCGGCGATTGTTTTGATTATCCCTCTATGTCATTTTGCGGGCTTCTCTCCGCTGTGGTTTGTCATGACACTTATGATTGTGCATTCAGCTACTGGAGCTGCCTACAATCCCGCCTCTATCGCTTTGATTCCTCAAATCGTCAATGAACAGGGCATTCAAAAAGCAAACGCTGTGCTGCAATCCTCCGCTCAAATTGTCCGGCTTGGGGCTGTCACATTATGCGGCGCTTTTCTTACGTTTATCAGTCCTTCTTATACCATGCTTATCGCACTTGTGCTCTATTTGGTGTCGGGTTTTCTCGTTCTTTTTATTAAGTACACTGCGGTTGAATCTCAATCAGAGTCTGCGGTTGTTACACAGAGAGGCACATATATCGGAAGACTGAAACGCGGCTTTAGGCTCGTCAGAAAACACCAGATTTTATATCCGCTCGCCATTTACTGTATCTTTATGAATTTCGCGGCTGCCCCATGGGAAGCGCTCTCTGCCGTATACGTTGCGGAAGATTTAAACGGAGAGCCGATCGTTTACTCGCTGTTAAAAGCCACCACTGCCGGGGGTGCGTTTTTATTAGGGTTTGTGCTGGCGAAAGTCAAAGTAAACAGGTACGGCTTGTTATTCGTCACTGCTGGCATTATTGAAGGATTTGCTTTCTTTATTACCGGGATGAACACCTTTTTGCCGCTCGTCTTTTTCGCTGCTTTTACCTTTGGCGCCGCAGTCAGTGCTGTTAATGTTCCTGAGTACACGATTATCCAGACGTCTGTGGATAGTGAGGATCAGCCGCAGGTTTACGCCGTTATACATATGATCTCAAATATTTCGATTCCTGCCGGAGCTGTCATTTGCGGGTATGCCGCTAATGCTTTCGGCTCAGGAACAGTGATTGCTGCCGGCGGGATTGTCGAAATTATTGCGGGTATCGGAATCTTGCTGTTTACAAAACTGGCCAAAGC
The DNA here is from genome assembly GCF_038006165.1 of Bacillus sp. FSL W8-1202. Classification (NCBI taxonomy): domain Bacteria; kingdom Bacillati; phylum Bacillota; class Bacilli; order Caryophanales; family Bacillaceae; genus Bacillus; species Bacillus sp. FSL W8-1202. The sequence goes on along the minus strand of NZ_JBBOUR010000001.1, from coordinate 268,802 downwards.
AGAAAGGTCCGACCTGATTAAAGAAAGGGAAGCAAGTGTTCATCTGTAAAGGGTTTTGAAACGCCATGCCTCGTGCATGGCGTTTTTTTGTGCCGATGGGTCCTGTGCGAGATACGACTCCGGTCTTATATAAAAATCAATCTCTGATTCGTTTTGCATATCTTCCAACTTGTATAAGATGAAGACAAGGAAAACGAAAGGAGGATCTGCATGAAGATCAACAAGAAAACAATAGGCGGATTCTTATTAATTGTATTTGGGATCTCCGTCTTTTTTGGAGGAGGAAGCTTCGGCTTTATCATCCCGCTCGCCATCGGGAGCTTGATGACATACGCAGGAGTCAAAAGGTTTGCCGCGGGAAAAACCATTACGGGAATCATCGTGGGCGGTATCGGAGCCATTATGCTCATCTGCTCACTTCCGTTTGTCGTCGGAATCGCATTGGCGGCCGCTATGGTGTATTACGGCTGGAAGCTGATGAAAAACGGATCAGCTGATAACGGTGTATCATCTTTTGATCCTGAACCGGCTTCTGCTGCCTACCAATCTCACTTTGATGACGAATGGGAAGAATTTTTGAAGAAAAAATAATATCAATATATTAGGAGGAATTAGGTATGGTATTAAAAAGAATCAGAGATATGTTTGTTGCGTCAGTTCATGAAGGACTTGATAAAATGGAGAATCCAAAGGTGATGCTGAATCAATATGTACGCGATATGGAAAGCGACATCGCAAAAGCAAAGCAAACAATTGTGAAACAGCACACGATTGCCTATCAATTTAAGAAAAAATATGAAGAAGCCGCTGAAGTGGCTGGCAAACGGAAAAATCAGGCACAGCTCGCATTTGACGCGGGTGAAGAAGAACTGGCGAAAAAGGCGCTGACTGAAATGAAGTATTTAGAAGGGAAGGCGGCTGAGCATAAAGCTTCCTATGAACAGGCAAACAGTCAGCTGGCTGATCTGAAAGAGCAGCTGGCTGCACTTGAAACAAAGCTTCAGGACGTAAAGGATAAAAAACAGGCGCTGATTGCGCGGGCAAATGCGGCGAAAGCTAAAGAGCATATGAATACGACATTTGACAAAATTGACAGTGAAAGCGCGTATCGTGAATTTTTACGTATTGAAAATCGTATTGAAGAAATGGAAATCCGCGCGAATTATTCAAAGTCAGCGGAAGCCGGCGCAGAACTTACACGTAAAGAATTCGCAGACGATGTGGAAGCGGAGATTGAAAAAATGCGGACACTTTCACTGCAAAAATCAGACCAGACACAAGCGGCAAATGAATAAGCGGAACGGGGAAGGATTTGCGGTCAAGTCCTTCCCTTCCGCACGTATCAATTCGCAAGCTTTTCCTTTATAATAGAATGAATGAGAAGGATGAAACCGAATGAAAAAAATGCTTGGCAAACTGTTGATCACTGCCGGTATTCTGGTTTGTTTCGCTGTTGTCGTAAAAGATGTGTTTGCTGCAGGCCTGGGTTTCATAAATGGCACAGAAGCCGATTCAGCCAGCGCATCGCCGCGGGAGATTGACAGCATGGTCATTGAGTCGGATAGCAAGGATGTCCGGATTATAGCGGAAGAACGAAGTGACATATCGGCAGGCATTTCAGGAGACTCAGGAAAGTTATTTGTTACTGAAAACAAAAGAAAACTGGAGCTGACCGTAAAGGAAAAAGAATTTCAATTTTTGAATGGGTTTAACCGTTCAACTCTTATCGTCAGGCTTCCGTATGATTATAAAGGTGATCTGGCAGTACGAACCTCAAGCGGCGACTTGTCTGTGGCCGGGAATGACCATCTTGCGCTTTCCGGGCTGAACGCAGTATCTGCGAGCGGAAATACGAGCGTGACGGACGTCCGCCTTCAAGATCTGAAAGTGAAGGCATCATCGGGGGATGTTTCCATTTCAAATACCGTCTCCAAAACAGCCGGCATTGATTTAGCTTCAGGGGACGCAAATCTGGTTCATGTATCAGGCTCTCTTGATGTGAAAATGACTTCAGGAGATTTTAATGCTGTATTGAAAAAGGTAACCGGTCCCGTATCTGTCACGCTGACAAGCGGCGATGCTAATGTAAGCCTTCCCCAAAACGGCAGCTTTGCAGTCAATGCTTTATCAGCAAGCGGTGACGTCAGTTCGCCGTATTCATTTGCTGATAAAGCACATAAAGAACAGCATCACATCACAGGCACGCAAGGAAGCGGCCGGCATCCAATCGACATCAAAACGGACAGCGGGGATCTAGCGATACGGTAGCACTAGGCAGAAGAAAGGAGGCGGACACCAGGAATGACAAAAAAACAGCTTCTCGGATTGATCATTGCTTTATTCGGCATCAGTATGTTTTTGCAAATTATCGGAATAGGCGATCTGCTGTTTTGGCCGCTCTTTTTTCTGATTGCCGGCTATTTCCTTAAAAAATATTCCCGTGATTGGCTTGGCTCCGTCATGTATATCTTTGCCGCGTTTCTATTTTTGAAAAACCTCTTCAGCATCACCTTTAATTTATTCGGTTATGCGTTTGCGGCATTTCTAATTTACGCCGGCTACAGGCTTATCAAAGGGAAGCCGATATTTGAACCGAATGAGAAACAGGTCAATCTCAATAAAAAAGAACATCATGATCCGCCAAAAGATGTAAAACATCCCGACATGCGCAGCTTTTTTATCGGTGAGCTGCAAATGATGAAGCAGCCGTTTGATCTGAATGATTTAAATGTTTCTGGTTTTATCGGTGATATCAAAATCGATTTGTCTAAAGCGATGATTCCCGAGGGAGAAAGCACAATCGTCATTAGCGGAGTCATTGGAAACGTTGATATTTATGTACCATCGGACCTTGAAGTAGCTGTCAGCTCGGCTGTTTTTATAGGAGACATCAATCTGATCGGCTCGAAGAAAAGCGGATTAAGCACGAAGGTATATGCCGCGTCAACCGATTTTAGCGAGTCAAAGCGCCGGGTCAAAGTGTCCGTTTCCTTATTTATCGGTGATGTGGATGTGAAGTACGTATGAGAAAAAAAATGCTTGCCAGCCTCCAATGGCGCGCCATCCGCATGACAACGGGAATCAGCCTGCTCCTTTTTGCCTGCCTGATTTCCTTTATGATGTTTTACTATCGGCTCGATCCGCTTGTTTTGCTGTCATCTAGCTGGTTCGGAATTCCGTTTATCCTGATTTTGCTTCTGATCAGCGTGACCGTCGGTTTCGCCTCAGGGTATATGTACGGCAACCGGTTGAAGACAAGGATTGATACATTAATTGAATCCATTTTAACCTTTGAAAACGGCAATTTCGCTTATCGGATACCGCCGCTCGGTGATGATGAAATCGGCCTGGCCGCTGATCAGCTGAACGAAATGGCGAAGCGCGTGGAACTTCAAGTCGCATCCCTCCAGAAACTTTCCAATGAACGTGCGGAATGGCAGGCTCAAATGAAGAAGTCGGTTATCTCAGAAGAACGCCAGCGATTGGCCAGAGATCTTCATGATGCGGTCAGCCAGCAGCTCTTTGCCATATCGATGATGACATCAGCCGTGCTGGAACATGTCAAGGATGCTGATGACAAAACAGTCAAGCGGATCAGGATGGTCGAGCATATGGCAGGCGAAGCCCAAAATGAGATGAGGGCGCTGCTGCTCCATTTACGGCCTGTTACCCTTGAAGGAAAAGGGCTGAAGGAGGGCCTTACGGAGCTTTTGGACGAGTTCCGAAAAAAGCAGCCGATTGATATTGAGTGGGATATACAGGACACAGCGATATCCAAGGGTGTTGAAGACCACTTGTTCAGAATCGTGCAGGAGGCCCTTTCAAACGTATTTAGACATTCAAAAGCGTCAAAAGTAACCGTGATTCTGGGCATAAAGAACAGCCAGCTCCGTCTGAAGGTGATTGATAATGGAAAAGGCTTTAAAATGGACCAGGTGAAAGCATCCTCATACGGATTGAATTCTATGAAAGAACGTGCAAGTGAAATCGGCGGGGTCGCCGAAGTGATTTCAGTAGAAGGAAAAGGCACCCAAATCGAAGTGAAGGTCCCGATTTTCCCGGAAGAAAAAGGAGAGAACGAACGTGATTCGAGTATTATTGATTGATGATCATGAAATGGTCAGAATGGGGCTCGCGGCTTTTTTGGAGGCGCAGCCCGATATTGAAGTCATCGGCGAAGCATCGGACGGCAGCGAAGGTGTTCGGCTTGCTGCGGAACTGTCGCCTGATGTCATTTTAATGGACCTTGTCATGGAGGGCATGGATGGCATTCAAGCTACAAAGCAAATTTGCCGGGAGCTTTCTGACCCGAAAATTATTGTGCTCACTAGCTTCATTGATGATGACAAAGTGTACCCGGTTATTGAAGCTGGCGCGCTCAGCTATCTGTTGAAAACCTCAAAAGCGGCAGAAATCGCCGATGCCATCCGCGCCGCAAGCAAGGGAGAGCCGAAGCTGGAGTCAAAAGTGGCGGGAAAAGTATTATCCAGGCTGCGCCACTCAGGTGAAAACGAGCTCCCTCATGAATCGCTTACGAAACGGGAGCTCGAAATACTCTTCCTGATCGCAGAAGGAAAGACAAACAAAGAAATAGGCGAGGAACTGTTTATTACGATTAAAACAGTCAAAACACATATTACCAATATTTTATCAAAGCTGGATGTCAGTGACCGGACGCAGGCGGCGGTGTACGCACACCGAAATCATCTCGTGAATTAGGCGGCTGTTATTTGTTTGCGCCTTTCGTTCCGAAGTCTCTGACAATCACATTGACCCGGTAGTCTATTTCCGCATTGCTGAAATAATCATCATCCCATTTTCTTGAGATCTTTTTCCACTTTTGAGGATAATGAATTCTGACTTGGTTTCCCAATCCGGTCACATCCGCTTTGATCTCTTTCTGCAGTTTCTCTGTAATAAATGTCGTTACTGTTTTGTGTACTTGTTTTTCGACTGTCTTTTCAATGCTTTTAATATATGAATCCTTAAACGAATCTTCACTAGGATTCCAGTCCTCAGATAGACGACCTTCAATAGTGCGGGTGACGGTGAATTTGAACTTTCCGTCCTTATAGGCCGTCTTGATCTTCCGATTGCTTGAATATACTTCATAAGAAAAGAGATGGCCATCGCGCTTCAAGTCAATGACGCCTCCCTCGACATTGCCTGAAAATAAGTTGATATTTTGAACCTCAATCGGGGTGAGATCTCCGTGCCATAATTTATTTTTGATGATAGAGGCTCCGTTTATCGCGAGCTTTCCGTTTTCCTTACCGACATGAGGGATGAGGAATGAATCGTCAGAGGTTAAGTGTTCTGAGATCTCCCCCAATGTAACTGGCTCCATCATTCTGATCGTCACCTTATTATTCTCTGTCAGATCATATATCACGTTGGATGCGGGTTCGTCTTCATCATTCATGTTAAATATATCCTTAGTTCGGCCGTTGGTGATAAAGACGTAGGAACTCCTCCTTGTTCCGTTGTCTCTGACAAACTGGTTAATAATGGCATCCGTTCCGATTTGATCCGCAATCACGTTTTTGGAAAGCAGAATGAGACGCAAATGCTGTAAAAACGTAGGATTATGCTTTAATGCAGAGGTTCTCATCATTTGATGGACAGTTTCACCCTTTGTGATAGAAAGCTGTGTCGGATCAGATGAAGAGCCCTCGCTGATTTTTTTCGGCACGAGAATTTGCTGTGTCAGCTCTAAATTTTCATCGTCAGGCTTGTCTAGCCCTACTCCGATCACTAAGCTTAATTCCTCGATATTCTCACTGTCCCAGCATCCGGACAGCAATAGGGTGCATATAAACATACATAAAATCCGGATTTTCATTTTGCTGTAATCCTCCTCTTGAGAGCTACAATGAAAAAGAGAATGAACGGAAGCAGAAACAGGGAGACAAAAATATAGCCAAGATAATCGCTATACATCATGACTTGATTGGCGTCATCCGGCCAGAGAGAAAAATAAAAGACCGCTATACCGATAATCACCATGCTTGTTTTAGTCGATAATCCAAATGTCTTCTTTAGCCCGTTAGCGGCAAAGTATCCGTAAATGACAAATGTGGTGAAAAACTGGATGATCCAGACCACCAGTAAAAACGATTCAAACCGTTCAATAAATATGCCTTTAAGCTCAAAGGACTGAAAGAGAGAAATAGTCGGCCAAATCAGCGTTTTTACCTCGGGAGCGGTCAAAGCTCCGACAACGATAATATACGTAAGGATATATAAAATAATCGGAATTAAAAATCCTAGAGACGCATATCTGAACGTGTATTTCTTTTTCTTCATATGTTCAGGAAGAAACAGCATCACTTCCATTCCTAAAAAAGAGATGGGAACGACGGTAAGGGAGTTTGCAATGGGTCCAAGGCCTTCGCCTAAAACAGGACGCAAATTATTGATATCAAAAATTTTAAAACTGATCCCGAACACAATCAGCAAAATAATAATGGTTACCGTTAAATAAAAGGGAAACAGCCGCGACACATCACTTAAGCCCCCAACGATTAAATAAATACCGCAGCAAATAAACGTTAAAATAATGACTTGAATTGGGGTTCTCTCCAACAGGAAAAACTTCACCATTTCAGCCATTGTCCGGGTCTCGAAGCTGGCTACGCCGAGGAAATAGCCGCAGATCAAAAGGCCGATGATGCTGCCGATCCATTTCCCAAGCCCTTCCTTCAAATATTCAAAGAGTGAAGGGTATTGATGTTTTTTCTGAATGAGCGTGTTTAAATAAATGAAGAAAATAAAAATGAAACCTTCTAATATCAGCGTGAGCCAGCCGTCAGGCGTATTAGCCTTAGTGGTCAGCGCTCGCGGCAATGTTAAAAGTCCGGCCCCAAGCATTGTATTTGCAACAATAGAAATACCTTGAAAGGTATTAAGTTTCAGTGGAGTCTGTTTTTGGCTCATTTGGATTATTCGCCTCTTTTGGTTTGTTTTTAATTGGGAGACGGATAATGGAGTCATCCGTATTTTTCAGGCTAAAGAAACCGTTTGGCGAAAAATACGGAGACCCAAAGCTCGTTTGTCTCGTTAAGTGCGTATAAACGACAAGCATAAATAAAATAATGCCGTACAGCCCTAAAATAGCGGCGGAAAACATCGAAATAAAACGCAGCACCCGGAAAGACAGACCCATTCCGTATTGAGGAACGGTAAAGGATGCCAGGGCAATGACACTGACGACAATGACCATAATCGAACTGACGATATTCGCTTCTACAGCAGCCTGTCCGATGACTACGGCCCCAACGAGGCCGATCGTCTGTCCGAGCGGATTGGGGAGTCGCAGTCCGGCTTCCCTTAGCAGCTCGATGGTTACTTCCATCAGCAGGGCTTCAAATATCGGAGGGAACGGCACGTTTTCCCTGTTCGCCGAAATCGTGACGGCGAGTGCGGTCGGCAGCATCCCCTGATGGAAGGAAACGAGTGCAATATAAATCGATGACAAAAACAAGGTGATAAAGATAGAAGCATAGCGCAGCAACCGGATAAGAGATGCTGAAATCCAGCGTTCATAGTAGTCTTCCGGGGATTGCATCAGGATGCTGAGAGAAACCGGCACCAGCAGCACAAATGGTGAACCATCGACCAAAATTGCCACACGGCCGTTAAACAGGGCTGAAGATACTTTGTCAGGTCTTTCCGTATTTTGTATCTTCGGAAATGGTGAATATTTATTATCTTCAATGAGCTCCTCGAGCGTTCCGCTGTCCTGGATATCTTCCAGCTGGATATTTTTAAGCCGCGCCTTCACTTCTTTTATGACGGACTTTTTCGCTTTGCCCTCAATGTACATAATGGCTGCGGGCTTCAGCTTGTTTTCGCCGATCATGATTTTTTTGGTGATCAATTTCGGATGAGAGGTTCTTTGTCTGATCAGAGCGAGATTTGTATCAATATCCTCTACAAACGCAAGTTTTGGGCCGCGTACCACATTTTCAGTTGTCGGCTCTGTCAGGCTTCTTGTTTTTTTCTTTCCTGTGGTCAGAATATAGGCTTTATCCAATCCGTTGATAAACACAGCACAATTGCCGTTGAGAATCGATTCAATCGTTTTTTTTGCGGTTTCAATAGGTCTTGCGTCAAGCTGGTCAAGGCGTTTTTTGACCTGGTCAAGCGTTAAGGTCTCCTCATCTTTAATTAAAGTTTTAATGGCTTCTGACACCTTATTCTCATCAGTCAGTTCACTGAAATAGAGATAGTAAAAAACCAGTCCGTTCGCAAGCATTTTTTTGTTTTTCACCAGATCATCGTTTTCTTTTAATTTTGGCAGCACCAATGCTAAATTATCGTGTATATATTCCTTAAACTCTGTTTGTTCCAATGAGGTCACCTCTTATCCAAAACCTTAGTAGAGGTTATCTTTTCCTGTTAAAAAAATGATATACTGTGTTAGAGTATTTCATGGAGTAAGTTTTTTTTATGAAAGCGGAGGATACGAAGTGGCACAGGTAAGGCTAGCTGGAAAACAAGAAGAAATTGAACAGCTCATTAGATCATTTGAAAAGCATTATGATGTCTCTTATACATCAAAGGAGTACGGAAGGACGAATCCAAAATACAAATATTCAAAGGATTCCCGCGTATATCTTGAATTAAAATTAAAATCTGCCAAGATCGAAAAATAAAAAGGATTTTTTGTGTCATTGGCGAATTATGATCTATTGAAGCAACCGTTATGGAGGGATACATAAATGGAATACAGAATTGAACGAGACACCATGGGAGAAGTAAAAGTTCCTGCTGATAAATTTTGGGGCGCCCAAACACAGCGAAGCAAGGAGAACTTTAAGATCGGTTCTGAAAAAATGCCGATGCGTGTTGTGAAGGCGTTTGCAATCTTAAAACGAAGCACTGCTCTAGCTAATAAACGCCTCGGCAATCTGGATGCTGAAAAAGCAGAAGCGATTGCAGCGGTTTGTGATGATGTGCTCAAAGGCAAGTACGATGACAACTTCCCGCTTGTCGTATGGCAGACCGGAAGCGGCACACAAAGCAATATGAACATGAACGAAGTGGTAGCCAACCGTGCGACTGCTTTATTAAAAGAGAAGAACTCTGATCAAACGATTCATCCAAATGATGACGTGAACCGAAGCCAAAGCTCAAACGACACATTCCCGACTGCGATGCATGTTGCCGCTGTTTTGGCTGTTTACGAGCAGCTTGTGCCAGCGCTTGATCAGCTTCGCAATACACTGGATGAAAAAGCAAAAGCATACAATGATATTGTCAAAATCGGACGCACACATCTTCAGGATGCTACGCCACTGACCCTCGGACAGGAAATCAGCGGATGGGTTCACATGCTGGACCGTTCGAAGGAAATGATTTTGGAAGCGACAGATAAAATGCGTGCGCTTGCAATTGGTGGAACGGCTGTCGGAACAGGTATCAACGCCCACCCAGAGTTTGGAGAGCTTGTCTCAGAAGAGATCACTAAGCTGACCGGCCAAACGTTCAGCAGCTCCCCGAATAAATTCCACGCGCTGACAAGCCATGACGAAATCACTTATGCGCATGGCGCATTAAAAGCGCTTGCGGCTGACTTAATGAAAATCGCGAACGATGTCAGATGGCTCGCAAGCGGACCTCGCTGCGGCATCGGGGAGATCGTCATTCCTGAAAATGAGCCGGGAAGCTCTATTATGCCTGGTAAAGTCAACCCGACACAAAGCGAAGCGTTAACAATGATCGCAGCGCAAATCATGGGGAACGATGCTACAATCGGCTTTGCTGCGAGTCAGGGAAACTTTGAACTGAACGTGTTTAAGCCTGTTATCATTTACAACTTCCTGCAATCTGTGCAGCTGCTCAGTGACGGCATGAATTCATTCCATGATAAATGTGCTGTCGGTATTGAGCCTAATAAAGAAACCATTCAGGAAAACCTGTCAAATTCATTAATGCTTGTTACGGCGCTGAACCCGCATATCGGTTATGAAAACGCGGCGAAAATCGCCAAGCTTGCCCATAAAGAGGGATTGACGCTCAAAGAAGCAGCTTTGAAGCTTGAATTGCTGACAGAGGAGCAATTTAACGAAATGGTTAAGCCGGAAGACATGGTAAAACCAAAGGCGTAATAGTAAGAAAGAACGGCTGCTTTTTAAGCAGCCGTTCTTCTAAATATGTTGCTGTTTTAATAAATATTTAAGCTGCTCCGCATCTTTGGCGAGAGCTTCAGACTCCGTCAGATTATGAATCATTCCTTTTATGATCGCCAGCTTCGGTGTTTTTTTCTTCATTTCTGCTTCAAGTATGTCCAAGCTCTCCGATAATTCAAGAGAGGAGTTTGTGTTTAAGCTGTTAATTTTGTCACGTAGGCTTTTCACAATCGATTCAGTCAGCGGGTCAGGCCGTCCGTGCGTAAGAGGCCCGAATAAAGAGCTCGCCTCTTCCAATGTGATGAAAGGCTTATCGTTTCGTTCAGACATGCCTTTTACCATATCATCAATTCGATTCATAATGATATCAGCTAATTGAGACGGCTTCACAGTGTACCCGAGCAAAATCATGCACTCCAGGTAAATCTGGCTGATGCCCTCTATTAAAAAACAAAGCTCAGCAGTGTACGGTTCCGCTTTTTTTCCATAGATGTTCAGCAGGCTGTCGATATGAAATTGAAGTGAGGACTGGCGGATCTTTTTTGCGCATTGCTCCACTTCTTCTGTGTAAGGCAGAGAACCCTCCTTCAACTGCATGCTGATAAAATCTTTGTGTTCAAGAATGTTTTCATAGAGGACGGTCAGCTGTTTACGGTAAGCCGTTCTGGGGCTGTCGCCCTTCGTTTTAATATTTAAAATTCGGGTAAACGTTTTATCATAATAGTAGTTCAGCATAGAGAGAAGAAGCGCTTCTTTCGAAGGAAAATAAATATAAAAAGCGCCTTTAGATATTTTGCATTCTTTTGCGATTTCCTGAACTGATGTTGAGTTGTATCCTTTTTGGGCAAATAGTTTTAAGGCTGTTTCAATAATCAGTTTTTCTTTTTCCTTCAATGGTTCCACCCTTTCGGAGCCCGGAGGCCTGCTAGGATATGACCATATAGTCACACCGTCTGTTATAAAATTAACCTTATTGTAACTTGTTTTTTTATCATGTATTATTTATATTATAAATTGAGATGACCGAATGGTCAAAGTTCAAGCGAAAGGGTGAATCTAGAATGAGAGAATTGGACGAAATGATTAGCCGCTTGCGAAACAGAGGAATCAAAGTGGAGAAAGTCAAATATCCGAAGCAGACCTTGTCAGAGAAAAAATGGGTTCATCAATGCAAACAGCCGCTCAAAACAAATTACAGAGATTTTAACGGCTATTCTTTCACATAAAAAAATAGACTGCAAAACATCTACAGTCTATTTTGGCACTGCTATGCGGTATGTTACACCCGTTTTGTCATTTTCAATTGAGATAGATGCCTTATGAAGAGTTAAAATTCGTTTTACGATGCTTAGACCAATGCCGAATTCGCCTTTCTTCCCTTTATTAAAAGGCTCATAGAGGCTGGAGAGCATCTCATCTTCAATATGCGGACCGTCATTTTTAATGGTGATCACGATATTTCGATCATCTTGTTTCATGCTGATTTCTATTTTTGTCTCAGCATAGCGGATTTGATTTTCCAGAATGTTTTCGAGGAGTTTGTTCCATTGCTCCGGATCGCCCGGCATCAAAATATCCTCTTCTACATCAATTTCCCACGATAGTTCTTTCCGCGCCCACTTCAATCGTTCGATGACTTCTTCTGTCACTTCCACAATACTGAACATGTCGTGCTGCACTTTTTGCTTCGCTAAATAATCCAGCTTCGTTAAATATAATAAATCCTTTATTTTTTTCTCCAGCTTAAGAGCTTCGCATTCAATAACATCTACAGTGTTTTCAAGGTCTCCTTTAGGAAAAATCCCGTCTTTAATTGATTGTGTATAGCCTCTGATGACCATGACCGGCGTTTTTAAATCATGAGAGATATTTTGCAATAGAGTTCTTTCTGTTTCATCCTTTTGCACAAGCTTTTGGCGCATCTCTTCGATGGTATGGCCCAATTTTCCGATTTCATCTTTCCGGTCCACTTTTACTGGGTCATCCCAATCCTGTTCAGAAATCCGTTTGACGTGTTTTTCAAATGATACAAGAGGCCTTGATAAATACTTTGCAAGCCAAATAGCCGGAATCCAGCTTAATAAAATGACGACAGCTATAATAAACAGAAGCTGTTTGAATAAGGTATAGGCCAAATCGTCCCGATAAGAATCAAGCGCGTAAGAGAGCATCATCGCTGATTGTCCATTGACGGAAAGTCCCTTTTTAATGACAAAAAACACTTTCTCTCCATTGACGTCGGCGCTGTAACGTTTCTTTTTAGCTTCCTGCTGATCAGCCAGCTTGTACACCTTGTGGATAAATGAAGATGACAGAATGCTTAAATCCTTGTCTGAAGAAGCCTCTTCATTTTCAGGAAGGAGCACGTGCTGTACGGAGCGGACAGTTGTCGGCGCCGTCGCTTCCTCGCTGTAATAGCGCCTTTCAATCGAACCTGGCAGGCGGTACTCTGTCAGAACATGCTGCTCATTTTCAATCGTCGTATACGTTTCATTAGTGAAAAAATCTCGCAGCGTGTTTGAAAATAACACAAGCAGTAAAATCGATATCGCTAACAGGATGCCGGATATGACAACCCATATCTGAAACGCGAGCGGCTTGTTTTTCATGATGACATCAACCTGTAGCCGAAACCGTAAATCGTCTCCACCTTCAATTCAGGCATCTTTCTGCGCAGTCTCCGGACGAGATCATCAACGACCCGGTCTGTTCCGAAGTAGTCATGCCCCCACACTTTTAGGAGGATATCCTCACGAGAGTACGGATGCCCTTTATGATGGATAAATAATAGCAGCAGATCAAATTCCTTTGACGTCAAATTGATAATATTCCCGTTTTCGTCATAGACCTCGCGGGCGTCTTCAGCGACCCGATATGAGGAGACGGCAATTTCATTTTTTTGTACAGGAGGAGCTTCCTTATATACGAGCTGCAGCAGCTTTTGCACACGGATAATCAGCTCCCGCGGCAGAAACGGCTTTGAAATGTAGTCATTGCTGCCAAGCTCTAAGCCAAGCACTCTGTCAATATCCGCATCTCGGGCGGAAATAAAAATGACCGGCACGTCAGGATCTTTCGCCTTGATTTCTTTTATTAATGTATAGCCGTCGGTATCCGGCAGCATGATATCGAGAATCCATAGGTGGGGAGACGGTGTCATTTTCTTTCTGGCGTCTTCACCTTTCGTAAAAGATGTAATGTTCCAGCCCTCATTCTCTAAATACTTCGTCAGCAGTTCATTCAGGTTATCCTCATCTTCAACTAGATAAATGGTGTATGACAAGGCTCTTCACATCCTTTCAACGTCATTATAAACTAGTTTTAACATACGGCAGGCAATTTTCATAATTTCACATATTCTTTTCATTTTTATCCCATAATGTTTGTTTATGATATGTATAAGGGAAGAAAGGAAGAGAATAAGAGCGAGGAAGATGTAGGATGATCAAACATATTCTATTTTGGTGCTTTGCTTTTCTCCTCATTATTGGGACAATTGAACTTGTACATGCGATGAATATGTAACGATAAATGAATAACCGTTAAAGGAGTGTAAGAACATGGATTATCGACGTGATGGCCAAAACGATCAACATCAAACTGAACCTTCACATACAGAACAGCAGAATACAGAAAACCAGAAGCTGATTGGACATTCTGAACAAGAATTGCTTGACGCGCCTGTGTCGTATGAAGCGGGACGGCAGGAAACGGCTTCTGCTTTAGAAATGGAAAAGCAAGAAACGGCTGTGAAAAAAGAAAAGAAACGGAGAGCCGCATGGCTGAGCCCGATTTTAGGCGGTATTATCGGCGGGGGCCTCATGCTTGGCATCGCGCCTTATCTTTCGTCAGACCAAAATCAGGCGACCGAAACCGCTTCCGCAAATAAACAGGTGCAGTCTGATAATTTTACAACGGCGCCGATAACGAACGCATCAAACATCGCTGATATGGTAGAGGATTTAGAGCCTACGATTGTCGGAATCTCAAATATCCAAACCTCTCAAAATAACACATTCGGCACGGGAGGAGGCTCCAGCTCAGAAAGTGAAAGCGGAACCGGGTCAGGTGTCATTTTCAAAAAAGACAGCAATAAAGCGTATATCATTACAAACAACCATGTCGTTGAAGGCGCGAACAAGCTGACTGTTACGCTATACAACGGAGAAACGGAAACTGCCAAGCTTGTCGGCAGTGATACCATTACTGATTTGGCAGTTTTGGAAATCAGCAGCAAGAACGTCAAAAAAGTGGCGAGCTTTGGTGACTCTTCACAGCTGCGCACGGGCGAAAAGGTAATCGCTATCGGTAACCCGCTCGGACAGCAGTTTTCCGGTACAGTGACACAAGGCATCATTAGCGGACTGAACCGGACAATTGATGTGGATACAACACAGGGGACGGTGGAAATGAACGTGCTGCAAACCGATGCAGCGATCAATCCGGGGAACAGCGGAGGCCCATTAATCAATGCAAGCGGCCAGGTCATCGGCATCAACAGTTTGAAGGTGAGCGAAAGCGGCGTGGAATCACTTGGATTTGCGATCCCAAGCAATGATGTCGAGCCGATTGTTGACCAGCTGCTGCAAAACGGGAAGGTGGACCGTCCGTTTTTAGGCGTGCAGATGATTGACATGTCACAAGTTCCTGAAACCTATCAGGAAAATACGCTCGGTCTGTTTGGAGATCAATTGGGCAAAGGTGTTTATGTAAAAGAAGTTCAAGCAAATTCGCCGGCAGAAAAAGCAGGTATTAAATCTGAGGATGTCATTGTCAAACTAAACGGTAAAGACGTGGAAAGCAGTGCGGATATCCGTCAGATCCTTTACAAAGACTTAAAAGTCGGAGATAAAACAACAATCCAAGTGCTGCGAAAGGGAAAAACGAAAACGTTGAACGCGACACTGACCAAGCAGACAGAAAGCAGTTCAAGCTAAGAAAAAAACAAAAAGCTGAACCCAAATAGGGTTCAGCTCAGACTGTAGACAAACTGGAAGAAATCCAGTTTGCCTACAGTCTTTTTTATTTTACAATGGAAGTACTACATAACTTGAGGTGATTGACATGCTTTCGAAACATAATCCCATTCAACGAGATCAATTAGAAATGATTACGTTAAATCAATTGGTACCGGCCAGCCACTTGGTTCGTAAAATAGAGGCAGCACTTGATTTTTCGTTCATCTATGACTTGGTGAAGGACATGTATTCAGAAATCGGTCGTCCCAGTATTGATCCTGTCATCTTAATTAAATTGACCTTCCTTCAATACACGTTTGGAATCCGGTCCATGCGCCAAACGATTGAACAAGTGGAAACCAATATGGCCTATCGCTGGTTCCTTGGGTATGGTTTTCACGATAAAGTGCCTCATTTCTCTACGTTCGGAAAAAACTATGAACGCCGTTTTAAAGATACCGATCTGTTTGAACAGATTTTCTATCGCATCTTAAAGGAAGCTGCCGAGAAAAAGCTAATCAGTGCCGAGCACGTTTTCGTGGATTCGACCCATGTTAAAGCGAGTGCGAACAAACGCAAATTTGAAAAGAAAGTCGTTCGCAAAGAGACACGCGCGTATCAGGAACGCCTTCAAGAAGAGATTAACCAGGACCGGGAAGATCACGGAAAAAAAACATTTCCTCCGGACAAGTTTGAGAAGGAAGAGAAGAAAGAAATCAAAGAAAGCACCACCGATCCAGAGAGTGGTTACTATGTGAAGGATGAACGGACGAAGCAGTTCGCCTATTCTTTTCACGCAGCCGCGGATCGTAACGGTTTTGTGCTTGGCACCATGGTCACACCTGGCAACACACATGATAGTCAGATTTTAGAGCCATTGGTCGGAAAGGTCATAGAGAGAGTCGGAAAGCCTGAAGCGGTCGCCGCAGATGCCGCGTACAAAACTCCTGCGATTACCCGTTACTTATTGGAACAGGGGATGACCCCTGCCTTGCCATACACACGACCACGTACGAAAAAAGGTTTTTTCCGAAAACATGACTATGTGTATGACGAATACTTTGACTGTTATCTTTGCCCGGCAGGTGAGATCTTGGCCTACTCGACAACGAATAAAGAAGGATATCGGGAGTACAAATCGCCAAAACAGATTTGTGCGACATGCCCATTTTTAGCCAGATGTACGGAGAGTAAAGACCACCAGAAAGTGGTGACGCGTCATATTTGGCAGGAATACGTAGAAGAGGCAGACCATCTTCGCTATCACGCAGAGGTGAAAGAGATTTATGCCAAACGTAAAGAAACCATTGAGCGTGTATTCGCAGATGGAAAAGAAAAGCATGGCATGCGTTGGACAACGTTAAGGGGACTTAAAAAATTGTCGATGCAGGCGATGCTTACTTTCGCTGCCATGAACCTGAAGAAGATGGCCAACTGGACGTGGCAAGGTCCAAAAATGGCCTAAATGATGAACTCGAAGAGGTCTGTCTTTTTATTAAATAGCTTAAAATCCCATAAAAAGCTAAAAAGGGGTTCGGAATGAGACCATTCCGAACCCCTTTTGTCGACAAACTGAGCTGAACCCAAATAGGGTTCAGCTTTTTTTATCCTAAATAAGAGGAAAGCATCCACACTTGTTTTTCAACTTCTTCAATTAATCCGACAAACAAGTCCGCTGTCGCGTTGTCTTGATTTTCTTCAGCCAGGCCGATCACGAATTTAGATTCGCTGCTGATTTGTTTGTAGTCGTTTACCAATGCTTGTACCATTTCTGAAGCTGATGTTTCGTTTCCGCCGTCTGTGATAGATGCATGCTCAGTGTATTCTTTCACTGTGGCAACAGGCTGTCCGCCAATCGCCAGCAGGCGCTCAGCGATTGTATCGACTGTTTCAGCCGCATGGTCATAAAGTTCTTCAAATTTCTCGTGCAATGTAAAGAAATGAGGCCCTTTCACATACCAATGGAAACGGTGGAGCTTAGAGTATAAAAGAAACCAGTTTGATAATTGTGTGTTCATTGAATTCTCAACTAATGTTTGATTTGTTTTTGCATTTTCAGTTTTCATAAGATAACGTCCTCCTTGTGATCTGTTGATTTAATTATACCATATACTAAATAAAAATCAATACTAAATTATAATAATTATAATTTATGTTATTTGAATAGCTTTTTCTTCAGGATAGACTCCCACGCAGACCAAGGAAAAAGCGATCGGAATAGCAGGGTGAGCTTGATGCCCTTTCCGACCGGGTATCGCAATTTCTTTATGTGCTGTTTTGTTGCCAATTGATAAATGAGGTCGGCAACCTCTTGGGGATCTCCGCTTTCTTCTCCGTTTTTTTGAACATAGGAAAGGATCTTTTTATAGTATTGATGATAGGCTGAATCGTCAGCAGGCACCGACATAAAATTTGATAATGACGTTGACCAGATCGATGTCTTGTATGAGCCCGGCTCGATCAAAGCGGTTTCGATACCGAACGGAAGCAGCTCGATACGCAGGCTTTCAGAAAAACCTTCCAATGCATGCTTGGAAGAAACATATGGCGACATCGCTGGGAATCCGGTCAGTCCGCTGATGCTGCTCACGTTTATAATCTTTGCGCCGCCATGCTTTCTTATGTAAGGGAGAACGGTTTTTGTCACATGGATCACTCCGAAGACATTCGTTTCAAATTGTTGTCTGAAATGTTCCATCGGCACATCCTCAATAAATCCTCCATAAGCCGTTCCGGCGTTGTTAACGAGTAAATCGATCGGGGCGTAAGCACTAACGGCTTTTCCGAATGAGACTATAGATTGTTCATCGGTGACATCGAGAGCTGTAATGTGAATAGAATCAGACACATTGTGTGCTGCAGCCAATTCCCGAAGCTGTTCGGCTTTTTCAGGCTGTCTTGATGTGGCTATCACGAAAAATGATCGGGCGAGCTTTACAGCTGCCAGCAGACCGAAGCCGCTGGACGCTCCTGTTACGATGGCTATTTTTTTATTCATCCTATACCTCCTATTAAACTGCTACAGCTATTGTACAATCCTGAACAGGAAATGACGTCTGTAAAAGAAATTTTTATACAACAATTCAGAATTATTCTATAATAGAACGAAAGAAGGAAAGGGGTTTTGTGATATGGCGCTTCAAGGGGTAGGCCAAAGATGGGATCTTGATTCATTTTTTAAGGGCGGGAGCCAATCAGAAGAATTCAAAGGATATATTGAGAAGCTGTCACAAAGTTTGCGTGCATTTCAAGACAGGACTGATGCGTTTCAGGTGCCTGAATCGCCTGAAGAGGCTGAAGGGCTGACCGCGTTGCTTGATTTATTCGAACAGACATCCGTCAAGCTTCAGCAGGCCGGCGCTTTTGTTGCTTGCCTCCAGGCCCAGAATATCAATGATCAAAAGGCTATAGAGCATCAGGCACTCATGAACCGGCTTTCCGCAGATTTTCAATCGTCGCTCGTTACATTAGATCATAAACTTGTGGACATTGATCAAGACGTGTGGAATGAATTGTTAACAAAACCGGGATTGCGCGATGTTTCTTACATATTAAATGAAAGAAGACAGAGGGTTGCCGAAAAGCTTAGCCCCGGTAAAGAAAAACTGATCGGGAACCTTGCGGTGGACGGATATCACGCTTGGAGTGACTTATACAATATGGTTGTCGGGAAAATGACGATCCCGTATGAGGAAAACGGTGAAAACAAGCAATTGTCTGTCGGTCAGGCGGAGAATATGATGGATCATCAAGACCGTGCTGTCAGAAAAACAGTATATGAACGTTTCCGCCAAGCTTGGGAGAGCAAGCAAGATCTTTTCAGCAGCACGCTGAATCATTTGGCGGGATTCCGGCTTGAAACCTATAAAGCGCGCGGTTGGGAGAATGTCCTGAAGGAACCGCTGCAAATTAACAGGATGAAAAAAGAAACACTTGATACGATGTGGCAGGTCATCACTGAAAACAAGAAGCCGTTCGTTCAGTTTTTGAACCGGAAAGCATCCATGCTCGGCCTTGAAAAACTCAGCTGGTACGATGTCGAGGCACCGATCGGTTCTGACGGAAAGGTCTATTCGTATGATGAAGCCGCGAATATCATTACCAGCCAGTTTTCAACGTTTGGCAAAAAGCTGTCCTCATTCACTGAAAAAGCGTTTCGTGACGGCTGGATTGAGGCGGAAGACAGGAGCGGAAAAAGAGTCGGCGGCTTTTGCACGAGCTTTCCAGACAGCGGGGAATCCCGGATTTTCATGACATTTTCGGGCAGCGCCTCAAATGTCTCTACCCTTGCGCATGAACTCGGGCACGCGTTCCATCAGGAAGCAATGCTCGACGTCAGGCCGTTAAACCGCTCCTACGCCATGAACGTTGCAGAAACAGCTTCAACGTTTGCAGAGATGATAGTCGCGGACGCGACTGTCCAGCAGGCCGAGACCAAGGAAGAAAAGCTTGTTCTTCTGGAGGATAAAGTGCAAAGAAGTGTTGCGTTCTTCATGAACATTCACGCAAGATTTCTATTCGAAACGAGATTCTACGAGGAACGAAAGCGGGGAGTGGTACCGGCCAGCCGTTTGAATGAGCTGATGGAAGAGGCGCAAAGAGAGGCATACTGCAATGCGTTAGAAGAATATCATCCGCTTTTTTGGGCATCAAAGCTTCACTTTCACATCACGAAGGTGCCGTTTTACAATTTCCCTTATACATTCGGCTACCTGTTTTCTCTTGGCATTTACGCGCTGGCGCTTGAAGAAAAAAACGCATTCGAAGAGAAGTATATGGCGCTATTGCGAGATACGGCTTCTATGACAGTGGAGGATTTGGCGATGAAGCATTTGGGCGCTGACATCACGAAGCGCGATTTCTGGGAGAGTGCCATCAAGCTGGCTGTGCGTGACGCCGAAACCTTTTTGCAAATGACCGAATCTTAAAGAAAAGCCGTGGCGTTATGCCTCGGCTTTTTCAATTCTTCTCTGAATGAGGATTTCATTCTCTGGATATACCTAAAATAAATGGAATCCTACAGGGGGGAAACATATGCATTTGGTCAGAGCAGCCGGGGCTGTATGTCTCGCAGTGGTTCTGATTGCGGGCTGCCGTCTCAATGAAGATCAGCAGCAGGCAGAAGGAGAAAATACAGCCGTCACCCAGCTGAAGTCCGTTCCCTACAGCAATTTTTCGCTTCGTGTGAGCTACGGGGATGGTGAGCATAACCGTTATGAAGGAATCTATACAAAGAACGGGACTCAGGAAAAAGCGGAAATACAGGATAAGCTCTCCGGTGTCAATCAGGAGGGAGAAGAAGCATTGGATGAGATGAAAATGATTTTGAGTGAGCTTTCCGTGACAGACCAAATGGCTGAAACAGAAGTGATACACAGTGTGCTGGCAGCATTTAATCTGGACAGTCATTATGATCATATCGATTTAAAATTGAAGCTGAAGGACGGCTCCATCAGAGAAATCAAGAAGTAATCTTGTGATAAAAAACCCATAAACGTCAATTATGTCCATAAAACTAATTGAAAATGATTTTCAAAGTCAGTGTTTTCTGCTACAATGAGGGATATATGACCATATCAAATGGCTGAATATCAGAATCACTTGCATTGATGACAATTGACTTAAAAGCATGTATATAGAAAACGTGCAATACATAGTGCTGCTAAAAAGCCAGCAAAAAGGAGCGGTTATGGGTATGAGTGCAATTTCTACAGAAACGCTGAGCTTAGGATACGGGGATGCCGTTATTATTGATGAGTTGAATTTAACAATTCCCAAAGGTGAAATTACCGTATTTATTGGCAGCAATGGCTGCGGAAAATCGACACTTTTACGTTCATTAGCGCGCCTGATGAAGCCGAGAGGCGGTTCAGTGCTGCTGGAAGGAAGAGCCATTGCCAAGCTTCCGACGAAGGAAGTCGCAAAAGAGCTCGCAATCCTGCCCCAAGGTCCTTCGGCTCCAGAGGGGCTGACGGTGCATCAGCTGGTGAAGCAAGGAAGATATCCTTACCAAAACTGGCTGAAGCAGTGGTCAAAAGAGGATGAGGAAGCAGTTGAGAGAGCGCTTAAAGCAACAAAGCTTGAGGACATGGCTGACCGTGCCGTTGATTCTTTGTCAGGCGGACAGCGCCAGCGGGCTTGGATCGCGATGACGCTTGCCCAGGAAACGGATATCATCCTTCTTGACGAGCCGACGACGTATTTAGACATGACGCATCAAATTGAAATTCTTGATTTGCTGTTTGAGCTGAATGAAAAGGAAGACCGGACGATTGTTATGGTTCTCCATGACTTAAACTTGGCGTGCCGCTATGCACATCATCTCGTGGCCATAAAAGACAAACGGATTTATGCAGAAGGCCGTCCGGAAGAGGTCATCACTTGTGATCTTGTGCAAAATGTGTTTTCTATGAACTGTCAAGTTACACAGGACCCGCTCTTCGGAACGCCTCTTTGCATTCCTCATGGCAGGGGCAGATGCATTGTCCAGGAAGCGGCTTTCACATCACATGGATAAATAACGCAGCGAAGGAGCTTTCAATTGAGAAAGCTCCTTGCTGTTTTTTCGAAAGGAAGATGGAAAATGGAACAAAAACTTCAGGAGCAGCTGGATGGATTGCTGGAGAAGTATACTGAGCTTCTGCTTGGTGAAACAAACGATGAGCTAAAAGAAGAAGTGAAGCAATGGATTTTGTACGGGAGTGTAATATTAACTGTGTAAGTAAGGAATGCGTACGGTTCCTTACTCACACAGTTTTTTATTTGATAGAATAATAAGTATAAAGCTAAAGGAGTGGTTTCAGTGGGGAAATTGAAAAGAGATCCGAACTCCGTAGAATTAGCTAACAAGATTATCGAACAGTATCAGCCTAAATCAGTAGAAGATATGCAAGAAGCATTAAAAGACATATTTGGTCCCATGTTTGAGTCAATGCTAAAAGGTGAAATGAATCACCATTTGGGCTATGAATCCAATGACAAGGGAGAAAAAGAAACAAGAAATAGAAGAAATGGATATGGCAAAAAGATCGTGAAAACAACAGCAGGAGAAGTTGAAATTGCAGTCCCCCGTGATCGTGATGGTTCATTTGAACCGCAGTTGATTCCAAAGCGTAAAAGAGATGTATCCTCTATAGAGGATAAGGTCATTTCGATGTATGCCAGAGGAATGTCACAACGAGACATTTCTTCCACGATAGAAGACATCTATGGCTTTTCTGTATCTCATGAAATGGTATCCGACATTACGGATACTGTACTTCCTAATTTAGAAGAGTGGCAAAATCGTCCCTTAAGTAACTGTTACCCTTTTGTGTTTGTCGATTGTCTTTACACAACCATTCGTAATGACTATGAAACGAAGAAGTATGCCGTTTACACAATACTAGGATATACCATAGAAGGTAAAAAGGACATTCTAGGTTTGTGGTTGAATGAAACGGAAAGTAAACATAAATGGATGCAAATTTTTGATGAAATCAAATCTCGTGGTGTAGAAGATATCTTCTTTCTCTCAATGGATGGCGTTAGTGGTCTGGAAGAAGGAGCACGTGCGATTTTTCCTGATGTGACCGTACAGAGATGTATTGTTCATTTAATTCGAAATTCGATTAAGTATATACCAAGTAAAGACTACAAGCCTTTTACTGCTGCCTTAAAGAAAGTGTATGGAGCTCCAAGCCTTAAGGCTTGTCACAGTGCATTTGAATCTTTTGAAAAGCAGTGGTCTACGTACCCTGGAGCTGTAGACGTATGGAAACGAAACTTTTCTCATGTGGAACAACTTTTCGATTATGGTGGTAATATTCGTAAAATCATGTACACTACAAATGCCGTTGAAAGTATCCACTCTAGCTTTCGAAAAGTCACGAAAAAAGGAGCATTCCCCCATGAGAATGCCCTATTAAAAATATTGTTTTTACGAACAAAAGAATTAGAAAAGAAATGGGATGGTGGACGCATCCAGCAATGGGCTATGGTCATGAATCAACTATTAGTTCATGACCACCTAAAGGAACGTGTGAAGAAATATCTAGAATAACTTACACACTTTTCTTGACAAGCCCTTTTGTACACCCATATAGCCAAAAGTATGCCTCCGCTCGCTAAAATCTTTATCTTTAATGTTAATATCAGCTTCTTTTTGAAGCTTTGGAATCACTTGATCAACTGACTTCGCTTTTTTAAATTTTAGTTCTTTTTCAATTTCTTCTTTCTTATCATCGAACTTGTTTGTTTTCTTATCCGTTACTTTAATAATATGATAACCGAATTGTGTTTTCACAGGTTCGCTAATTTTTCCAACGTCCATCGTAAATACAACTTTATCAAATTCAGGAACCATTTTTCCTTTTGTAAAATATCCAAGGTTACCACCTTTATCTTTTGAACCAGGATCTTTTGAATATTCTTTCGCGAGTTTAGCAAAGTCATCACCTTTATCAAGTTTTGCTTTTACTTCTTTCGCGGTTTTTTCGTCAGCCACAAGAATATGACTCGCTTTAATTTCTACTCTATATTTATCCACAAATTCGCTTTTTATATCTTCTTGAGATATTTTCACTCCGTCTGTTGCAGCTTTTTCAGCCAACAATTCTTGTTTAATAAGTTTTTTAAACGCTTCCTCACCTTTAATTCCTTTTTGTTCAAGAGCCTGTTTTAAGGCAACCTTTCCACCGAATTGCTTCTCATACTCCTTGATTTTCTTATCAATCTCTTGATCTGTTACTTTATATTTTTGTTCAAGGAGCATGGTATCGACCATTTGTTTTAGGACTTGGTCATCCCCTTGAGTTTTTAATTCTTTGTAAAACTCTTCTTTAGTGATTTCACCTGCTTTAGACTGAACGATTATATCTGAATTAGCACTCGAAGTAGAGTTACAAGCAGAAAGAGAAAGAATACAGGTTGCCATTCCAAAATATGCAAACCATTTTTTTATTAAAAACACTCCCTTGTATTTAATTATTTTTGATCATGTTTATTACCATAATTTCAGTTTAAAATTCACCTTTTCAAAAGCTGAACAACTTCTACTAATGCGAATGCCTTGTCGTAAAGTGATATAGTCTTGTAGAGTGTTCAGGAAAGCTCGCTAACTTATTTTCCATACTCGACCACAACCATATCCCAATACTTAAGACTTGGAAGGGTAAAGGTGACTTTTTTGTGTTCTTGTTTAAAGTGAAGCGGTATAGTAACACCATTTTGCTTATCTGGGGAGGCTACCCACACTTTTTTAATAGGTCGATTTTCTTTAAGCTGAATCGTTAATTTTTCACGATTTTGAGGTTCTGCTTGATTTGCATTTGTATCACGCCACTCAAGTGTGGTTGCATCGTAAAAGTTGATAAAGTGAATGATTTTTTTATCAACTTTTTGTTTAGCAAACACCCATACTTTTCCTTGTTCTGGTTTGGATGCAAAATGCACCCAATCAGAGGAACGAACAGTAACTGGTACCTCGTGGGCATGATCACGCAGCAAATTTTCATAGGCAACTAGAAAGTCATAATAATGCAAAAGCCTGTTTTGTAAGTCTGGACTCATTTTCAAGTTCTTATGAGGAAAGTATTCCTTTGACAACATATGTTCCCCTAGTTCTAAGTGGGCTCCTCCAGATGCGAAAATTACGCTGTTTGCTAGTAAAATACCAGGTGTATTAAATTTGCCAGGCTGATTAGAAAATTCATAGTTCATATAGGCTGCTAAAACTGTATTATAGTTTCCTTCTGAATACGCATTATTTTCATCAATAATACGTTTTAAATCGCTATAATATTTGTATTGCTCCCATACCTCTGTGTATAAGAAGTCCATTGGAGATTGCCCCAGTTGCTTTTGTCCATATTGGTTTACGGCGTTCATCACTAAATGCTTATCTGGTATCTCTGTTTTTATATGTTTGATAAAGGATGGCAAGGATTCATCTAAAGCCAAGGGATTCCCATCATAATCATATACAGTTCCCCGTGCACCTAGTTGATCAATGTGCCAGCCATCAAAAGGAAGGGACTTATACACATTTTTTTGTTGATTAGTTAAATAAGTTTGCCATTCACGGTTGGCTGGATTAACTAGGAAAACATCACTGTTCCATTCATCAGGTAAAGGATGGTAATCATAAGCCGTTTGTTGTTGATCTTTAAAAATTCGCCATTCCTTTTTAACCCCGTCTTTTTCAGCTTCTGCAAAAGCACCGTATAATAAATTATAGGCCATCGTTTTCATGTTTCGTTGATGAGCTAAATCGATATAGGTTTTAATCGTTTGAAACGAAGTGGGTCGGTTTGCGATATCTTCCCAATGAGTGTCAGGAACATTGTTTTCTAGTTTAATAGGTTGATGATGTTTGTAATGCCAATCATAAAATTGTAATCCATTAATGTGATAACGATTTAATTGAGAAATAACAGACTGCATGTCTTTGATGGACATATCTTGAAACATTGACAAAAATCCATAACGTGGAAATTTAGCCCAGTCACTTGACACATCTACAGCAATCGTTTGTTCATCCTTTTCAGTATGGGATTCAAACTGGACTTTCACTAAATACCCTTGAAAATCTTTTTTAGGAGGTTGCCATGTCCACTTGACCTTATTTTTGTTGAGGTTTATTTCTTGACGAGAAACAATATCATCTAAATGATAGTAGGTGACTTTCAGAATTCCATTTTTATATTTATCCGGTAATTGAGTTGTAAAATGAACGGTCTCATTTGGCTGATACGAAGTCTTATCTGTCATGATATGGTGAAGGATGCTCTTAGTTTTCAGCACAACCTCTGTTTTTTCTCGTTTTGGTTGTTTCTTAGGTAAATCTATAGAGTGATTTACCACGACTTTGATCATTAATAGCAATAAAATAGAGGACAAAATAATGACTATATATTTCTTCTTCAGTAACATGCATTTTAACTCCTTACCTCTACACCTTATTGATTTGAAGAGAAGGGACTAACGATACTGTTAGCCCCTTCTTTTTATATTATTCCAGATCTAAACTTTCGCCTCTGTTTCAATACCGTACGTACCGTAACTTTAACGAATTTGAACTTCTTTCTTCTCTTCAGCTGGAATAGCTACATAAAGCACTTTTGTATTCGTGTCGTAGAAGAATGTATTCGGTTTCCCTTGCGTTTCATCTAGTGAATGAACTTCTTGATATTTTTTGAAACCAGCTTGAACTTTAGATGGGTGTTCAACATTGTGTAATTTTAATGTATATTGTTGCAGTTTAGAGGCTTCGTACCTTTTAACTTCTTGTCTTTGTTTGAATGTAATTTTATTTTGTTTCTTTATTACATCTAATTTTGTTAAGTTATATGCACCTTTTTTATAATCCTCGGTCTTACCATCATCTTCATAGAACGTATAAGTAGCATTTTTGTCTACATACGTATCAAGAACAAGATTTGTTAATGGTTTTTCATCTGTGTATTGTTGCACAGCACGAGTCGGAATGATCGAATCTTTCTTCACGAAAATAGGTAATTGACCAAGCGGAGCTTTCATAGTAATGGTTTGTCCACCATTATATTCTTTTCCAGTCCAGTAATCCGTCCAATTTACACCTTCCGGTAAGTAAACTTCACGAGAAGTTTGACCTTGTTTTACAACTGGAGCAAGCATCATAGAGTCACCGAACATGTATTGGTCACTAATATCATGTGTATTCTTGTCATTTTGAAATTGATAGACAAGTGGTTGTTGAACTGGTTTACCACTGTCAGCTGCTTCTTTAAATTCGTTGTAGAGGTAAGGGAGTAATTGATAACGCATGTCAATATACTTTTTACTGATTTGTTCAACTTCCGGACCGAATGCCCATGGTTCTTGACCTTGTTTTACGTCGGCTTTTGCGTCACTATCATAGTGGATACGAGAAAATGGCAAGAAAGCACCAACTTCAATCCATCTTGCAAATAATTCTGGACTTGGACGATTTGCAAAACCACCAATATCGTTACCGACGAATGATACTCCTGACATACCTACGTTCATATTGATAGGAAGGGACATTTGTAAATGTTCCCAGTTACTTGCGTTATCACCAGTCCATAAGGCAGCATAACGCTGTGTACCTGCATACATGTCACGTGTTAAGACGAATGGACGAGTGCCAGGCTTGTGGTTTTTAAATGCTTGATATGTTGCCTCTGTTTCATCATTCCCATATAAGTTATGGTATTCAGAGTGGAGAATTTTGTTGTCCTCTGTTCCAAAATATGCGTCAAGAGGGAGTGTATGATGTTGTTTATCATCGTCACGGAAGACTGCTGGTTCATTCATGTCATTCCAGATACCATCCACCCCTTCATTGAGTATCTCACCAAGGTTGTTTGCCCACCAATTGCGGACCTCTTGTTTAGAGAAGTCTGGGAAGGCAGCATCTCCAGGCCATACTGGACCAATGTAGGGAGTGCCGTGAGCGTTTTTCGCCCAGTAGTCATTTTTTGTTCCTTCTTGATACATACGATAATTTTCATCTTGTTTAACAGCTGGATCATTAATCGCAATAGCATGGAATCCAGACATGGACTTTAATTGTTTTAATGCTTGTTTATATTGTTCATTCCAAGTAAACACACGATAACCATCCATGTAATCTATATCAAAGTGCATGGTGTCTAATGGAATTTGCTTTTCACGATATGTTTTTGCGACATTTACAATTTCTTCAGGAGTGTATCCCCATTTACTTTGATGTAAACCTAATGACCACTTTGGTGGAATATCCATTTTTCCTGTTAATTCTGTGTATTGGTCGATAACATCACTAATTTGCGGACCATATGTAAAGTAATACGTTAATTTACCGCCATTCGCATAGAAATAGTAATAATCATCGGATTCACTGGCCATTTCATAGTAAGAACGATGAGTATTGTCAAAGAAAATACCATATGCTTTTTTATCTTTTAAACCAACAAAGAATGGAATAGTCGTATATAAATATTTTGTGTCTTTTGTATACGAGTAAGCGTCTGTGTTCCACATACCCATGCTTTCGCCACGTTTATTGACCTCCAATCCAGCTTGTTCACCAAAGCCATAGAAATCTTCGTCCTTGTCAGTTTTCTTAAATACATAAGGCTTTCCATTTTCATAGCCGGAGGTCTTTCCCTGATTTACGTAGTCCTCATTGATTACATTTCCATTCTTATCAAGGAACTTTACTCCAAATTCGCTCAGTTTAATTTCTACTGTAATTTCGTCTGTTTTTAGAGTGTATACATCTGCGCTAACGTTTGCACGGAAGCGAGGAGTTTTCCATTCAGACGCTTTTTTAGCAATTCCTCTTGATTCGAATTCTTTCTCACCTTTTTTCACTACGGAAACTTTGACTAGATCTTTGTCAAATATACGGATATAGGCTTCATTTGTTCCTAAGTCCAGCTTTACACCATTAGAAAGTTTTTCGATATTCTGAACAGAAAGTTTTTGAAGTTTGTCCTTTGTTAAAGGAGTATCGGCTTCAGGTTGAGTAACCGCCAGAACGTTCGGAACTGTTGCCGTTAAACTAACAGTAGCCGCAATGGAAAGGCTCGCTAAAACACGTAACGACTTTTTTGATAGATTCATGTTCCACCTCTTGGATAAAAGATTTAATTAACACCAGATTAATATAATTAATTACAAAATGTTCTGTCAACTATTCATTTAAAGAATCAATCGATGGGTATTAAGACCTCACTTCCATGATTTCACAAGAATGAAAGCGGATAATATTTTAAAGAAACTATGTTATAAAAAATGTGAAAATAGATCATTATATCTACAACTTTAAATTTTTAAAAATTTAATTCAAATCCATTACTTATGGCAAATATTTATTACAATACCGAAGGGATAAGGACTTAATAAACAGAAAAGGATTGAATAGTTTCTTACCTGCTCTAATACAATATCAAAATAATTTCTACTATATGAATGTTTTCATTATTACATTTGAAGAATCTTTTTAGTTTTAAGTGTTCTGGTATAAAAACTTCAAGGTACTTGCACTCTATTCCCTAAAATTTTCATATTTTATTGAGACTGGTATTTTAAAAAAGGATAGGATAAGGGTTCTAGTGCAAAAAATTAATCTAACTTGAAACTAATCTCTAAAACTTGGACATACTGATGCTAGTAATTTAAAAGAAGGACGTGATCAGTATGGAAAAGCAGAATATATTTAAGTGGAAACATTATCTTATTCTGGAGTAATCAGTTTAACTCAAATGTATTACGGGATGTCGTTCCCAGAGGCTGTAAAAGGACGGTAAATGGAAACCTATTCATACAACAACACTCATTAATAATGAGACATTGGAGATACAAAGTATATATAATGCCGTTGTATTTGTCAACTTAAAATCCAGCCATTTCGTCATTAAAAACCCAGCCAATTTTCTGCCATCATTTATATAATTGGCCGGTTTTTTAATGCTTTTTTTATTCTTCTTTTCGTTCTAGCTCTGTTCGATTAATTCTTGTTTCTTCAACCATTTCTCTGTCTCTTTCATGCGGTAGGAGTCACCAATCATATTCACAATATAGGCTTGATGGGTTAAACGATCAATCATAGCTGCTGTCATGACAGGATCTTGAAAGATCTCCCCCCATCTTTCAAAAGATAAGTTCGTTGTAATAATGGTTGATTTCTGATTCGCTCGTAATGATAAATGGGTAAACAATAACTCTGCACCTTCTTTATCAAATGAAATATAGCCCATTTCATCTGCGATGACTAAATCATATTTTTCAAATCGGTTCTGAAAAACTCGTAGAGTTCTCTCCGATCTGCATTCTTTTATTTGATTGACTAATAAAGGGACCGTTGTAAACCATACCTTATAACCTTCCATACAAGCTTTTATCCCTAAACCAATTGCCATATGAGTCTTTCCTGTACCCGCATTGCCAGCTAAAATGATGTTTCGACCTTCTCTGATAAAGTCTAAGCTCTTTAAAAGCTTAAATTTTTGCTGGGCATCTTTTGACAAATCCTCAGTTGATAGATCTTCTAGATATTTTTTATATGGAAAGTCTGCACGACGGATTCGGTTGTATTTGGCGGATTCCTGTCTGGAATCCAGTTCTTTTTGAAGTAACTGTCGTAAGAATTCTTCATAACTGGCATCTGTTTCAACTGATTCTTTAATCACTTCTTCAAAATCCTGACGGATTTTAGGCAATTTGAGCTCTTTGCTTAATGTATTAATTTCCTCTACCAATGCTTGCTTCGAAAGTTCCATTTACCTGCACTCCTTATTGGATAAATTTCGTTTGAAACAGTTGATCATAGGTCTGAAGATGTTGTTTAGAATAGTGTTCGATGGAGAAATTCCAACTTGTGAAAATTGATAGAGATTCAAACAGAAATTATACACCATACCTCGCAGTAATACCGACAGAGGAGCGTGTTTTCACAGCTATTGCCGAAACGCCTCAAATGGCAATTTGCATAGTGGCTTTGAAGGCCTGTGGTACCGATGAAGAATTGTTTTGCTCTAAGGAGGCTGTGGAATGCCAAAAGTGAATGGAACATTAATCGGATACTATTGCGACGAATGCGAGGAATGGATGTTTTTAGAAAGTCCTGCCTGTACGTCCGAAATCTATTGCCCTTTTTGTGGAGATCAAACTCTTGCGATGGATTCTGACGATTTAAGTATACTGGAAGAGATGATGAAGGAGGATGCGGAGTGAAGGAATATACAGAATGTCCAAAGTGCGGGAATGATCAGCTTATCAATTACGGAGAAATGGCAGTGGAGTTTGAAAGGTCAGCGAAAACAGGGAAGATGTTAAAACGCAGTAAAGACGGATTGCCCACATGGTTTGCGACTAAGTGTCGGTGTGGTTGGGATGATTATTTAGAAAAATATGAGTAAGGAGGGCGCGGAGTGATGAAAAAGAAAAGTAGTCGTGTTTTTGATAAAAGAAATAACGTCACATTCTTCACAGGGACAGAATGGGAATGTATGGAGTTTGCATTAAAGAATTATCCTCATGAAAAATTCCCTCATGTTTTAATCGGTGTAAATGATGAAGAGGAAGAGGAGGGATCGGAATAATGCCTATAGAAGAATTAAACTCCTATTACTAATTGATTTGTTCACTAATTGAACAGGAATCACTCACAGGCCAAATTATCACAATTGACAGCGGACAGACGCTGTAAAGAAAGGGATGCGGGGAGATGCCATTTGTACAGATTCATTTACGGTCGGGAAGAAGCGAAGTGTGGCTTCAAAAACTGAGCAGGACTGTCCACCAATCGATGATTGAAGAAATCAATGTGCCGGAAGATGACTATTTCCAAGTCATCAGACAATATGAAAAAAGCGAATTTTTTTATGATCCATTTTATCTCCAAGTCGAGCGTACTGATGAACTGATATACATTCATTTTACACTGAAACAGTCAAGAACAACTGAACAGAAAAAAGCACTTTACCGCTCAATCGCGAGCCGGATTCATTCCGAGCTTGGTGTAAGAAAAGAAGATGTGTTTATCATGCTGGCCGGAAATCAGGCTGAGGATTGGTCTTTCGGAAATGGAAGAGCCCAGATGATTGAATAAAAAACCCCGCGGATTGATACCCGCGGGGTGCTCTATTAATGGGAAGGTGATTCAACGGCTTTTGCCGCCTTCTCTTTTTCTTGTTGGTCTTCCGCTTTCTTATTTGATAGCTTGATAGGTTTTAAGAACAAGGTGAATACGGCTCCGACTGCGATAAAGATCAGGCCCGTATAAAACACGCTGTGGAGCGAATCCATCAACGATGTTTTTAAAATCGGCACAATATGGGATGAGAAAGCCGCAGGGATTTGTTTGACCGCGTCCGGACTGAACAGTGATTGCAGCAGCCCTTGCGGATTTGTATCAATCATACCCTTTAGCTGGGCGGCAAACGAGCTTGCCTGTGCCGGAAGAGAGTCTAAATATGGAACCAATTTATCTGTTAATAGATTTCCTGATCTCGCATTCATGACGGCTCCCAGCATGGTAATGCCGAATGTTCCGCCGATAGAACGGAAGAATTGGCTGGATGAAGTGACAACTCCAAGCTCCTCCTTCGAAAAGCTTTCCTGTAAAGCCAATGTCAGAATCGGCATAACAAGACCCATTCCCAGACCAATAATCGCCATAAAAGATGTAGCGACAAGCTTGCTCGTGTCGAGATCCAATGTCGTTAACAGCAGGAATCCGCCGGCCATAACCAGCATGCCTGTAATGATTTGCGATTTAATCCCGATTTTATAAACAAGCTGTCCGCCGATGATACTTGTGATAATCATAGAAATCATCATCGGTGTCATAATTGTACCCGATTCAGACGCACTTACACCGACAATTCCTTGCATAAAGAAAGGAACAAACGTAATGGCGCCAAACATACCGATACTCATAAAGAAGCCGATCAAGTTTAGAAATGTAAATGTTCTGTTTTTAAATAAATACATTGGCAGGATTGGCTCTTTTGCTTTTGATTCTACGATGATAAAGCTGACAATGCCGATCAGTGCGAGAGCGAACAACCCAAGAATCTGCCATGAATCCCATGCATAATCTTTTCCGCCAAAGCTTAAGGCGAGCAGTAGGCTGACCACACCGACAATCATTGTGAAAATACCTGCGATATCGAAGTTGATCGGACCAGTCTGCTGGCGTCCCTGTAATCCTCTGGCAATAAAAATAACCGCAATAATTCCGACTGGCAGGTTAATATAGAAAACCCATTTCCAGTTTAACGAGTCTACAATCCAGCCGCCGATTTGCGGCCCAATCACTGAAGCCAGCCCGTAAATTGCGCCAAAGACACCTTGGAATTTAGCACGCTGTTTTCCTGTGAACAAGTCACCGATGACAATCATCGCCATCGGCATCATGATGCCTCCGCCGATTCCCTGCAGTCCACGGAAGATAATCAATTCCGTCATGTTGTTGGCCATTCCGCACAAAGCAGAAGCTGCCATGAAAATAATTAAACCTGATACATAGACAATGCGGCGTCCCAATAAATCAGCCAGTTTACCGGCAATTGGAACAATGGTTGTTGATGTTAACAAATATGCCGTTGTCAGCCAGGTCATCATGCTCAAACCGCCCAGATCACCGACAATTTTCGGCATGGCCGTTCCGACAATAGTACCGTCAAGGGCTGAAAAAAACATGGCAATAATTAAGCCTGTTATTAATAACGTTCGTTTTGATTGTTTGCCTTCTTTACTCATTTTCATCCGTTTCCTCTTTTCATGTTTTGCTTTTCATCCGTTTCTGCTGCTTGTGCGAGCTTTGCAGTAATATGCGCCGCCTGCAGCATTTCCTCCTCCGTCAAAAAGGAAAGGTAGCGCGCCATAATGGCCTTTCTGCCTGCCAAAACCTCCTCGAACTTTCTGTCTCCTTCGTCAGTAAGACTGAGATCAATCACTCGCCTGTCTTTTGTGTTGTGTGTTCTGGCGATAAGATTTTTTTGTTCAAGGCGATCTGCCATCAGCGTCACCGCGCTTGGCTTCACCTCCATACGCTCGGCAATTTCAGAAATTTTGAGGCTGCCGTGTTTCTTTAGGCTGGCCAGCACAAACAGCTGCGCTGGGGTGACACCTTGTTTCTCCATGCTTTCCAGCATTTCAGGCTGTATCTTTTGAAAGAGCGCCTGAAGCGATAATTGAATATCGGACATTAACTGATCCGCACTCTTCATATTCATTTCCCCTCTGTTACATACACTGTATATATATTTTAATGACAAAATAGTTAATGCTTATTAAATATAAATAAGCGTAAATGAAAAGTCAACTGATTTTACACAAAAAAAGGATAGATGCCCGAAAGAACATCGTATCCTTTTTACTGATATTGTTATTGCTGATAAGGAGACTGCTGCTGAATGGTCTGCTGGAATTTTTGATAGGACTGCTGCAGCTTTTGTGCATCCTCCGCTTCAACAGAATACCATCCATATTGGAACATGAGATCATATAGTTTTCTTTGCGCTTTTTGTGACTCATCAAAAATGGATTGAATATCCTGATAAAGAGACTCGTGGCTGAATTCGTGCAAAGCAGTGCAATAAGCTGTTGTCATGTATTTTTCGGTTGTCAGCAATTCGTTGACGAAATCTCTGTCATTCATTTCCGATGTTGTCGGTACAGGTGTCTGCGGGTTGCTGATTTTTTGATTTTGCTGATTCATTCTGGCGCCTCCTTATTGGATGTAGCCGGACTGCTGCTGGCCTGGCTGCAGGTGCTTTAATATTCTTTGATAGTGATCATGATGCATGTGTCCGACGCGGTCGAGTTCTTGCTTTAACGTTTGATCCTGGCACTGCTGCGCCATGAAATGCGCTTTTTTCATCGCGAGCAAATTCCAGTTCAGCATGTCATTGAGATACAAATGATCCTTTGTCGAAATAACGGAAGGCGGCATTTGAGATTGCTGCTGATTATCCATTGTGATCCTCCTTTGGTTTCTGTTCATTTTATAGTTTCCTTCAGACTGGGAGTTATATACAGGTGTTTTGAAGATGACGGCGGGAGGGAGTCGGATGTTGAGACATGTGTTTTTATTCTTATCTCAAAATAAAACACTTACCAAGTTCGCAAAAGCATACGGAACGCGGCTTGGAGCACGAAGGTTTGTCGCAGGGGATACGATTGAATCGGCGGTTAAGACCGTCAAAAGGCTAAACAGATCCGGTTTGTGTGCAACAATTGATTATTTAGGCGAGTATGCAGCTTCGGAAAAAGAAGCAAACCAAGTCGCAGAGGAATGCAAGAAAGCCATTCAAGCCATTGCCGAACATCAATTGAATTCAGAGCTTTCACTTAAGCTGACCTCAATCGGGCTCGATCTTTCAGAAGAACTTGCTCTTACTCATTTGCGCGCCATTCTTTCCGTTGCGAAGCAATATGATGTTGCTGTGACCATTGATATGGAAGACTATTCCCATTATGAACAGACACTTTCTATTTACAGGCAATGCAAACAGGAATTTGAGAAGCTCGGCACGGTCATTCAGGCGTATCTGTACCGGGCGGCAGAAGATATCAGAAAGATGCGGGACTTAAAGCCGAATCTCAGACTTGTAAAAGGCGCTTATAAAGAATCTCCGGCTGTAGCGTTTCCCGACAAAAGAGGAACGGACCTTCATTTTCAGAGCTTAATAAAGCTGCAGTTGTTAAGCGGGAACTACACGGCTGTCGCCACACATGACGATGACATCATTGCATTTACGAAACAGCTCGTCGCCGAACATCAAATCCCCGCGTCGCAATTTGAGTTTCAAATGCTATACGGCATCAGGCCGGAGCGTCAGAAGGAACTCGCCAAGGAAGGCTACAGAATGCGTGTGTATGTCCCATATGGAACGGACTGGTTCAGCTACTTTATGAGAAGAATTGCAGAACGGCCTGCCAATGCAGCGTTTGTGTTAAAAGGAATTTTGAAAAAGTGAAAGCAGCCGCGGGAAGCAGCTGCATTATGATTGTTCCATGTTATGTTTTTTATACTGCTGATTTTGACTTGTCCGTTTTCCGCCGCCGTAATGCTGAGTCGGACCGGCATCTCCCTTTACGCTCGCCGCGCTGACTGCCGCTGAAGACGGATTTTTTTTCTCTCGTACCATTCCCTTCACCTCCGGGCTTAAGTTGCCCGACTTTTATAGGCTTCATACAAAAAAATAACAAATTAGCTATTGAAGTCGAACCGGAAATCTTTTAAGATGAAAGAAGAAACGGGTTTCATTTTTTTAGTCAAAAAATGAATGACTATTCATTCAATGTTCAAGGGGGATATCTCATGCACAAACACATTCGGAAGGCAGCCGTTTTAGGATCGGGGGTAATGGGTTCCGGGATTGCGGCGCATTTGGCTAACATCGGAATTCCTGTCCTGCTGCTAGATATTGTGCCGAACGATTTGACAAAGGAAGAGGAAAAAAGGGGGCTGACGAAGGACAGTCCGGAGGTGCGCAGCAGGCTGAGCCGGCAGGCGGTGAAAAAACTGCTGAAACAAAAGCCCGCTCCCCTCACATCAGCGAAAAATACCTCCTATATTACACCTGGCAATCTGGAGGATGATGCAGAAAAACTGAAAGAAGCAGATTGGATTATTGAGGTCGTTGTCGAAAACCTTGAAGTCAAAAAGAAAATTTTCGCTCTTGTGGATGAACATCGAAAGACTGGAAGCATCGTCTCAAGCAACACATCCGGCATATCAGTGCAGGAAATGGCTGAAGGCCGGTCGGATGATTTTAAAGCCCATTTTCTCGGAACGCATTTTTTTAATCCCGCACGCTATTTAAAGCTGCTGGAGATCATTCCGATTAAGGAAACGGATCCTGATATTTTAAAGTTTATGACAGCTTTCGGAGAAAATGTCCTCGGGAAAGGCGTTGTTACAGCAAAGGACACACCGAACTTTATCGCAAACCGAATCGGGACTTACGGGCTTCTCGTGACAGTCCAAGAAATGCTGAAAGGCGGTTATCAGGTCGGGGAGGTTGATTCGATCACAGGACCGCTGATCGGCAGGCCGAAAAGCGCCACCTTTAGAACGCTTGATGTGGTCGGCCTCGATACATTCGCCCACGTTGCCCGAAATGTGTTTGACAAAGCTGATGGCGATGAAAAAGAAGTGTTTCGCCTTCCAAGCTTCATGAACGATATGCTGGAAAAAGGGTGGATCGGAAGCAAGGCCGGCCAAGGCTTTTATAAAAAAGAAGGAAAAACGATTTATGAGCTTGACCCAGTGACGCTTACTTACGGCGAGCGGACAAAAATGAAATCACCGGCACTTGAAGCGGCAAAACAGGCAAAAGGGACAAAAGCCAAAATGAAAGCGCTTATTTATTCGGATGACAGAGCCGGCCGATTGCTGTGGAATATCACATCTCAAACCCTGCTTTACTCAGCCGAGCTGCTTGTCGAGATTGCCGATGATATTCATGCGATTGACCAAGCCATGAAGTGGGGATTCGGCTGGGAACTGGGCCCTTTTGAAATGTGGGATGCCATCGGCCTCAAGCAGTCAGCGGAAAAGCTTGAGCAGCTTGGAGCAGATATGCCTGGCTGGATAAAAGAGATGCTGGATAAAGGAAATGAAACCTTCTACATCAAAGAGAACGGAACGGTATTTTATTATGACCGCGGCGAATACAGAGCCGTGAAAGAAAACAAAAAACGAATTCATTTACAAGCACTTAAAGAAACAAAAGGCGTGATTGCGAAAAACAGCGGAGCAAGCTTAATTGACCTTGGAGATGATGTGGCCCTTCTTGAATTTCATTCGAAAAGCAATGCGATTGGTCTCGATATCATTCAGATGATCCACAAAGGATTAGAGGAAACAGAACGGAATTACAAGGGGCTTGTCATCGGCAATCAAGGGAAAAATTTCTGCGTCGGCGCGAATCTCGCCATGATCTTAATGGAAGTCCAAGACGACAACTTTTTGGAAGTTGATTTTGTGATACGCCGTTTTCAGGAGACGATGATGAAAATCAAATACAGCGCGAAACCGGTCTTCGCCGCGCCATTTGGCATGACGCTCGGCGGAGGAACGGAAGTATGCCTGCCGGCGGCGCGCATTCAAGCGGCAAGCGAAGCCTATATGGGACTTGTGGAATCCGGTGTCGGCCTCATCCCTGGCGGAGGAGGTAACAAAGAGCTGTACATCAACCATCTTCGCCGCGGCCTTGATCCGATGAATGCGGCAATGAAAACATTTGAAACGATTGCGATGGCGAAAGTGTCCGCTTCCGCTCAAGAGGCTCGTGAGATGAACATCTTAAAAGAAACGGATCAGATCAGCGTGAATCAAGACCACCTGTTATACGATGCGAAGCAGCTGGCCGTATCTTTATACGATACCGGCTGGCGGCCGCCTGTAAAAGAAAAGGTCAAGGTGCCGGGAGAAACCGGTTATGCGGCACTCTTGCTTGGCGCTGAGCAGATGAAGCTGTCCGGCTATATATCTGAGCATGATTTCAAGATCGCGAAAAAACTCGCTTATGTCATTGCGGGCGGAAAAGTGCCGTTTGGTACAGAGGTTGATGAAGAGTATTTATTGGAGATCGAAAGAGAAGCGTTTTTGAGTTTGGCAGGAGAGGCAAAATCTCAAGCGAGAATGCAGCATATGCTTGTGAAAGGTAAACCTTTACGGAATTAGGAGGGAGCTTATGAAAGAGGCAGTCATTGTGTCAGGTGCAAGAACACCGGTTGGAAAAGCAAAAAAAGGATCGTTGGCCAGCGTTCGCCCGGATGATTTGGGAGCGATTTGTGTAAAAGAGACGCTGAAACGGGCAGGCGGCTACGAAGGCAATATTGACGATTTGATTATTGGCTGTGCAACGCCTGAAGCGGAGCAGGGGCTTAATATGGCGAGAAATATCGGTGCGCTCGCGGGCCTGCCGTACACAGTTCCGGCGATTACAGTTAACCGTTATTGCTCTTCAGGCCTTCAGTCTATTGCATATGCAGCAGAAAAAATTATGCTGGGCGCCTACGATACAGCGATCGCCGGCGGAGCAGAATCCATGTCGCAAGTTCCGATGATGGGGCATGTTACCCGTCCGAACCTTGCTTTGGCAGAAAAGGCACCAGAATATTATATGAGCATGGGACACACAGCCGAGCAAGTCGCGAAAAAATACGGCGTCTCCCGTGAGGATCAAGACGCGTTTGCCGTTCGCAGCCACCAAAACGCTGCTAAAGCCCTTGCAGAAGGAAAATTTAAAGATGAAATTGTACCCGTAGAAGTGACGGTGACAGAAATCGGAGAAGACCATAAGCATATGGAAAAACAGTTTGTGTTTTCTCAGGATGAAGGTGTTCGCCCGCAAACGACTGCAGACATCTTATCGACATTGCGCCCGGCGTTTTCCGTTGACGGGACGGTGACTGCGGGCAATTCCTCGCAGACAAGTGACGGAGCGGCGGCTGTCATGCTGATGGACCGGGAAAAAGCCGATGCTCTTGGCCTGGCGCCGCTTGTGAAATTCCGCTCCTTTGCCGTAGGCGGCGTGCCGCCGGAAGTGATGGGAATCGGACCGGTGGAAGCGATTCCGCGCGCTTTGAAGCTTGCCGGACTTCAGCTGCAGGACATCGGCTTGTTTGAACTGAATGAAGCTTTTGCCTCACAGGCCATTCAAGTAATCAGGGAATTGGGAATTGATGAAGAAAAGGTGAATGTCAACGGGGGCGCAATCGCGCTTGGACACCCGCTTGGCTGTACGGGCACGAAGCTTACACTCTCACTCATCCATGAAATGAAACGGAGAAATGAGCAATTTGGAGTCGTGACCATGTGTATCGGCGGCGGGATGGGAGCGGCCGGTGTATTTGAATTATGCTAAAGGGGGAAAAACAAATGGCAAAAAAAACGGCTGAAGTACAAAAAGGCGGCGGATTTTTAATCGAGGATGTCACATACGATCAAATGTATACACCGGAGGATTTCACTGACGAGCATAAAATGATTGCGAAAACAACGGAGGATTACATCGAGCAAGATGTTCTCCCTCATATAGATGATATCGAAAACCACCAATTCGAGCATTCTGTCAGACTGTTGAAGAAAGCGGGCGAACTAGGGCTGCTTGGCGCCGATGTGCCGGAAGAATACGGAGGACTCGGTCTTGATAAAATCAGCTCGGCACTCATCACTGAGAAATTTTCGCGTGCGGGAAGCTTTTCTCTTTCTTATGGCGCGCATGTCGGTATCGGTTCCTTGCCGATCGTCTTTTTCGGATCAGAAGAACAAAAGAAAAAATATTTGCCTGGACTCGCTTCAGGCGAAAAGATCGCCGCTTATGCTCTGACTGAGCCTGGCTCTGGGTCTGATGCACTTGGAGCAAAAACAACAGCTGTGCTGAATGAAGCAGGAACCCATTATGTATTAACAGGGGAAAAACAGTGGATTACCAACTCTGCTTTTGCCGATGTATTTGTGGTTTACGCCAAGGTAGACGGCGACAAGTTTTCAGCCTTTATTGTAGAAAAAGAGTTCCCGGGTGTCTCCACGGGACCGGAAGAAAAGAAAATGGGAATCAAGGGATCATCGACAAGAACTCTCATTCTGGATCAAGCTGAAGTGCCAAAGGAAAACCTGCTCGGAGAAATCGGCAAAGGGCATGTCATCGCCTTTAATATTTTAAACATCGGCCGTTACAAACTGGCGGTTGGCACAATCGGCGCATCTAAACGCGTCATCGAGCTGTCTGCGGCATACGCAAATCAGCGCCGCCAATTTAAAACGCCGATTGCTGGTTTTTCATTAACACAGGAAAAAATCGGGACAATGGCCTCAAGGCTGTATGCGATGGAAAGCTCTGTATACAGAACCGTCGGGCTGTTTGAAGACAATATGAGCCAGTTCACGGCCGAAGATCTCAAGGACGGCCGGCAAATCGCCAAATCGATTGCGGAATACGCCATCGAATGCTCTCTGAATAAGGTATTCGGCTCTGAAACGCTTGATTATATCGTTGATGAAGGCGTGCAGATTCATGGAGGCTACGGCTTTATGCAGGAATACGAAGTAGAAAGGGCCTATAGGGATTCAAGGATCAATCGGATTTTTGAAGGCACAAACGAAATCAACCGGTTAATCGTGCCAAGCACCTTCCTGAAAAAAGCGCTTAAAGGCGAGCTGCCTTTATTCGAAAAAGCGCAGTCGCT
The DNA here is from genome assembly GCF_038006165.1 of Bacillus sp. FSL W8-1202. NCBI lineage: Bacteria > Bacillati > Bacillota > Bacilli > Caryophanales > Bacillaceae > Bacillus > Bacillus sp. FSL W8-1202. The sequence goes on along the minus strand of NZ_JBBOUR010000001.1, from coordinate 228,034 downwards.
GCAGGAAGAACTCATGATGCTTATGCCTGAAGAGCCTGGAAGCGGCGTCTTAGAGCAGGAGAAATATATCGTCAAGCAAGCCAAAAAAATTGCGTTGTTTGCTGCCGGCCTAGCCGCGCAAAAATACGGAAAAGCGATCGATCGTGAGCAAGAAATTCTCGTGAACGTAGCGGATATCGTCAGCAATGTATACGCAATGGAATCAGCCGTGCTCAGAACGGAAAAGGCCATTGCCGCACAAGGCGCTGAAAAAGCAGCGCAAAAGGTGCTGTACACAGAAATTTTCGTTCAAGAGGCCTTTAACGAAATTGAAGCGCATGCGAAGGAATCCCTTATCGCAATGGAAGAAGGAGATTCACTCCGCATGATGCTTTCCGCTCTGCGCAAGCTGACACGCGTAACGCCTAAAAATGTGATTCAGAAAAAACGCGAGGCGGCGGCAGGCATTTTTGAGGCTGAGAAATATACTGTCTGATTGGCCAAGAGCTCCGCATGCGCGGAGCTCTTTTTTAAGAAGCACTGTTTTAGGTTTTTAAAACAAACTGTGTTAAAATAACCTCGATTATTTTATTGAGGGGGAAGAAGATGTCGTTAACTTTTTACTGGTACCCTAAATGCGGAACGTGCCGCAAAGCAAAGAAGTGGCTTGAAGAGCATGGGAAGAAAATAAACGAAATACATATTGCTGAGCAGCCGCCAAGCAAAGAAGAATTAAAAGCGCTTTATGAAAAAAGCGGGCTGGATCTCAAGAAATTTTTCAACACGAGCGGCATGAAATACCGCGAGCTCAATCTCAAGGAAAAGCTGTATCACATGTCAGAGGACGAACAGCTCGAGCTGCTGGCTTCAGATGGTATGCTGATCAAACGCCCGCTTACAACAGACGGCGAAAAAGTGACTGTCGGATTTAAAGAAGACCAATTTGAAGAAAACTGGGCTTAATGTAAATTTTTTTTGAAAAGTGTGGTATCTTCTTATTGTAGTGCTGTAAAAAATGGAGGGATTCAATTGAGCATACCAAAAGATTTGCGTTACTCAGGAGAACACGAGTGGGTAAAAGTTGAAGGAGAAAAAGCCAGAATCGGAATTACGCATTTTGCCCAGTCCGAACTAGGCGACATCGTGTTTGTCGAACTTCCTGAAGTGGGCGCTGAAATCAAAGCGGACGAGCCATTCGGCAGTGTTGAATCCGTTAAAACGGTATCTGAGCTTTATGCACCGATTAACGGAACGGTTGTGGAAGTAAACGAAGATCTTGATGACAGTCCGGAATTCGTCAACGAATCTCCGTACGAAAAAGCATGGATGATCGTCGTTGAGCCATCTGACGCTTCTGAAATTGAAAAACTGATGACAGCAGAGCAATACGAAGAGATGACACAAGAAGACTAAAACAGGATAGCCGTACAAGCAATTGGACACGCTAACGTTATGGGAGGTGTCCAATATGGCTTTCGACAAACAAAAGCTCGATGTCACCAATGACGTGACAGGCCGCTTTCAAAATGGCCGGCTCTCGTTATATCATGATAATGAGATGATCGGCCAAATGACAAGCATGAATGAATATGAGCTTAAGTCCGGTTATTCCTTTGAAAATGAGAAATTTTATAAGACAGCCGATGTGGTCTCTGGAGACGACGCAAAATATGTAGATTGTGACTACGAAAACGGCTGGTGTTAATGTTGGCGGTGAATTTCACTGCCTTCTTTTACAATCTGAACGTTTCAAATTTGACGCGGCAGGTGAAGAAGATGAAGATGGATGAGCTGGAAAAGGTAATGATTGTCGAGGGGAAATCAGATAAAGAGAAAATCGAAAGCGTCCTGAATGAACCGGTGCGCATTATCTGCACAAACGGAACAATCAGCCAGCTGAGGCTCGAGGAATTGGCTGACGAGCTTTATGATAAAGACGTCTATATATTAGTTGATGCTGATGAATCAGGTGAGAAATTGAGAAAACAGCTGAAGCGTGAATTTAATGAAGCCTGCCATCTCCATATCGACAGAGCCTATAAGGAAGTAGCGGCTGCGCCCAGGCACCATGTCGCCTCTGTATTGCTGCGTGCGAATCTGAATGTCCATACTATTTTTCTTGAAAGAAAGTCCCGAGGTGTATAGCATGAAAGAACTCCAAGAACACGAACTCGATCACATTGAAGATGATGTGTACCTTCTATATTTATATACTCCGTTTTGCGGCACCTGCCAGCTTGCAAGCAAAATGCTGACAGTGGTGAAAGAAATGCTGCCGGCTGTCGCCTTCTATCAAAACAATGTCAATTACTCTCCGACATTCGCAAAAGCGTATCAAATTGAAAGCGTCCCTTGTTTTCTGCTGTTTAAAGGCGGAAAGATGGTCGAAAGAGGATATGCATTTCATTCCGTTTCTTATTTATATGAGCTGATCAAACAAAAATCATCTTCCGCATCCCATTTATGACATATTTCTCAGCATATCCAATGAAATTGTCGTTCGTTTTATAAAGGGGTTCTTGCGACAAAGAGAGAAATGTGTATGTATGACCAACAAATAGGAGGTTGTACATATGGAGAAAGCGGAAGTTTTAGAGGATGAGTATCAGCATCTGTTTTTAAAACCCCTTTTGAATGCCTCAACATTGCTCATTACCTTCCAAGGAGAAGCAGAAGCCTTAACCGTCTCAATAAACGAACAGGGAGAAATGAAAAAAGTTTCTCCGCCCCAAACGTCCAACCTGACCTTTTACGGAAACCAAACGGAAATTATTGATTTATTGCACGGAGACATTTCCCTTCAGCACCTGATTCAGAGCGGAAGCCTCAAAGTAAAGGGGTCATTCAGGGCCCTGTTAAAACTGGAAGCCATTCTCTGGCTGACAAATGGATTTTTTCAGAGGATTATAAAAAATTAAAAAATAATAAATTATTATAATAGTAAAAGTTGACATCATTTATTTTATTGACATTTAATCATTCGCCGTGCTATTCTACATTAAGAATTTCCGGACGAAAAAGACTATATATTTCTCTTATCAAGAGAGGTGGAGGGAAGTGCCCTATGAAGCCCGGCAACCATCAACACTGTTGAAATGGTGCCAATTCACACGAAGCGTTCAGCTTTGAAAGATGAGAGAAAGGCATTTTATATAAGCCTTTCTGCTCAAGTGTGCAGAAAGGCTTTTCTTTTGCAGAAAAAACCGGAAGATTTCTTAGAATAGTGTTAAGGCAGGTGATTGCTTTGATCAATCTTCAGGATGTTTCAAAAGTTTACAAGTCGAAACATGGAGATGTCAATGCTGTCCAAAACGTCTCGCTTTCCATTAAAAAAGGTGAGATTTTTGGAATTATAGGATATAGCGGAGCTGGTAAGAGTTCCTTAATCCGTCTGCTGAACGGCCTTGAGAAACCAACCTCAGGAACCGTGGAAGTGGCGGGAACCAAGATTAATGAAGTAAATGGACGCGGTTTAAGAAAAGCACGCCATGAGATCAGTATGATTTTCCAGCATTTCAATTTGCTTTGGTCGCGGACTGTCAGAGATAATATCATGTTTCCTTTGGAAATTGCCGGGGTGAAAAAGAGCGAGCGGATCAAGCGCGCCAATGAACTGATTAAACTGGTAGGTTTAGAAGGAAAAGAAAAATCATATCCGTCCCAGCTGAGCGGCGGGCAGAAGCAGCGTGTCGGAATTGCCAGAGCGCTTGCAAACAATCCGAAGGTTCTTCTTTGTGACGAAGCGACATCAGCATTAGATCCGCAAACGACAGATTCAATTCTGGATCTATTGTCCGATATTAATGAAAGACTCGGTTTGACGATTGTGCTGATTACGCACGAAATGCATGTCATCCGCAAAATCTGCAACAGAGTCGCCGTCATGGAAAACGGCAAGGTGGTCGAAGAAGGCGAGGTTCTCGATGTCTTTAAAAATCCAAAGGAACAAATGACAAAACGATTTGTTCAGCAGGTGACAGAGCCGGAAGAAACGAAAGAGACGCTTCAGCACCTTCTTGATGATACAGCATCAGGAAAAATGGTTCAGCTCACATTTGTCGGTGAGTCAGCTGAACAGCCTCTGATTACAGAGATGATCAGAAACTTCAATGTCAGCGTCAATATTCTGCAAGGGAAAATTTCGCAGACGAAGGATGGGGCTTACGGTTCACTGTTCATCCACATTGACGGGGACGAGGAAGAAGTGCAAAACGTGATCCGATTCATTAATGACAAACAGGTGAAAGCAGAGGTGATCACGAATGTTTGAAAAATACTTCCCGAACGTTGATTTAACTGAATTATGGAACGCGACATATGAAACACTTTATATGACGCTGATTTCTTTACTGTTTGCTTTTGTCATCGGGGTCATCCTCGGCTTGCTGCTCTTTCTGACGAGCAAAGGAAGCCTCTGGCAGAATAAAGCGGTCAACTCTGTGATTGCGGCCGTTGTTAACATATTCAGATCGATTCCGTTCCTTATTTTAATTATTTTACTATTAGGTTTTACGAAATTTTTAGTCGGCACGATCTTAGGGCCAAACGCCGCATTGCCGGCGCTGGTAATCGGCTCGGCACCATTTTACGCGCGCCTTGTTGAAATCGCGCTGCGTGAGGTGGATAAAGGTGTGATTGAAGCCGCTAAATCAATGGGCGCGAAAACGTCTACGATTATTTTCAAAGTGCTGATTCCGGAATCAATGCCTGCTCTTATTTCTGGCATTACGGTTACTGCCATCGCTTTGATCGGCTCAACGGCAATTGCCGGAGCCATTGGTTCAGGAGGCCTTGGAAACCTTGCGTACGTAGAAGGATATCAGTCTAATAACGCTGATGTTACCTTCGTTGCTACTGTGTTTATTTTAATCATCGTGTTTATTATTCAAATCATCGGTGATCTAATAACAAATATTATAGACAAACGATAAGGGAGGATTTACATTGAAAAAGCTATTTTTGGGTGCATTACTGCTTGTATTTGCAGGAGTTATGGCTGCCTGCGGTTCGAATAACGGCGCTGAATCCGGCAAGAAAGAAATTGTCGTTGCGGCAACGAAAACACCGCATGCGGAAATTTTAAAAGAAGCTGAACCATTGCTGAAAGAAAAAGGCTATACGCTGAAAGTGAAAGTTCTTAGTGATTATAAAATGTACAATAAAGCTTTAGCTGATAAAGAAGTGGACGCGAACTACTTCCAGCACATTCCTTACCTTGAGCAAGAAATGAAAGAAAACACAGATTACAAACTTGTGAATGCCGGCGCTGTTCACTTAGAGCCATTCGGTATTTACTCTAAAACATACAAATCACTGAAAGACCTTCCAGACGGTGCGACAATCATTCTGACAAACAACGTTGCTGAACAAGGCCGTATGCTTGCAATGCTTGAAAACGCTGGATTAATCACTCTTGATTCTAAAGTGGAAACAGTTGACGCAACATTGAAAGACATTAAGAAAAACCCGAAAAACCTTGAATTCAAAAAAGTGGCGCCTGAATTAACGGCAAAAGCATATGAAAACAAAGAAGGAGACGCGGTCTTCATCAATGTAAACTATGCGATCCAAAATAAATTAAATCCTAAAAAAGACGCGATTGAAGTAGAATCAACGAAAAACAACCCATACGCTAACATCATCGCAGTAAGAAAAGGCGAAGAAGATTCTGCAAAAATCAAAGCGCTGATGGAAGTTCTTCACTCTAAAAAGATCAAAGACTTCATCGAGAAAAAATACGACGGAGCTGTGCTTCCTGTATCTGAATAAGACTGAAACCCCGGATGAGAATTCCGGGGTTCAATTATTGACAAGGCCCTAAAACGATATTCGTTTTAGGGCTTTGTCATCTTTTCAGCGTGATTGAAAACCCTTGAAGTCTAGGAAGGCCGAGCATTGGAGCGGAGCGAATGTTGCAATTCGTGAGCACCAACGCGCAGGTCTGACAACGAATGCGAGGGTTTGCTGACACGGTGAAACCCCGGATGAGAATTCCGGGGTTTTTTCGCGTATTTTCCTAAAAGCTGTTCATAATAAAAAGGAATGTTAAACAGAATGAGGGATTTACTTTGAATCAAGACAGAGGAAGCATGCAGGACGCGCTCAAACAATATAAACATGGTTTAGGTACATTTGAACAAAAGATGCCGCTGATGGGAAGAAAATTTAACGAATTTACTGAACAGTGCTTTGCCGGGAATTCTCTGACTGAAAGAGAAAAACAGCTGATCGCCCTCGGAATTGCCATCAATGCTCAGGACGAATATTGCATGATCTATCATACAAAAGGCTGTCTCGATCAGGGAGCGACAGAAGAAAACATTCTCGAAGCCGTCAGTGTGGCAGCGGCATTTTAAGGCGGCGCGGCTTTCAGCCAAGGCGTGACAGTCGTTCAACAGTGCATTGAGGAATTCGGAAACACCACGCATTAAGAGAAGGAATATTCCGAAAAACCATTCTCATTTGTTCTGAAAGGATGCTTTCGTCTCATCTGCCGCTATTTCACGCCAAATCGTTTTTGCGGCATCCAACGCAGCACTGGTACAATAAAAAGCAAATATATGAAGGGATTGATTCATTATTTGCAGTAGCCAGGACAGACTGAACCTCGATTATACGTCAGAAATGGAAAAAGCGATGCAGCTGTCACACGGAATTGGATACGAGGAATATGGACGCCGGCTGGAAACAAGAATGAAAGTAGAGCGGCAGAGAGAGCTTGATTACGAAAAAAGCAAGCGGATTTCTGCGGGAGCTTATTGAGAAAATCAATCTTTTAAAAAAGGGTGGGAATCCACTCTTTTTCTTTTTCAATCGCTTTAATAAAGTGCTGATCTTTGTTAAACTTGAGGAATGTGCAAGGCACGATAAAAAGTTGTATTTACTTTTCATTTGTTATAAAATTAGAATGAGAATAAAATGAGAATAATGATTATATATTTTTGGAGGTATAGATATGGCTGCTTCAACATTAACGATCAAAGATCTTCACGTTGAAATCGAAGGGAAAGAGATCTTAAAGGGTGTAAACCTTGAAATAAAAGGTGGAGAATTCCACGCAGTAATGGGCCCGAACGGAACTGGTAAATCCACTTTATCAGCTGCTATTATGGGGCATCCTAAATATGAAGTAACAAAAGGCAGCATCACGCTTGACGGCAAAGATGTACTGGAGATGGAAGTGGACGAGCGTGCGCAGGCAGGCTTATTCCTTGCGATGCAGTACCCAAGTGAAATCAGCGGTGTGACAAATGCCGACTTCCTTCGCTCAGCAATCAACGCGCGCAGAGAAGAAGGCGATGAAATTTCTCTTATGAAATTCATCCGCAAAATGGACGAAAACATGGAGTTCCTTGAAATGGACCCTGAAATGGCTCAGCGCTACCTTAACGAAGGATTCTCAGGCGGGGAGAAAAAACGCAACGAAATCCTTCAATTAATGATGATTGAACCGAAAATCGCCATCCTCGATGAAATCGACTCAGGTCTTGATATTGACGCTTTGAAAGTTGTATCAAAAGGGATCAACAAAATGCGCAGCGAAAACTTCGGCTGCCTGATGATCACTCACTATCAGCGCCTGTTAAACTACATCACTCCGGATGTTGTTCACGTTATGATGCAAGGCCGCGTTGTAAAATCCGGCGGTGCAGAGCTTGCACAGCGTCTTGAAGCAGAAGGTTATGACTGGATCAAACAAGAACTTGGCATTGAAGACGAAACTGTTGGCCAAGAAGCGTAAGCGTTAGGGGGATTAATATGACACTAGGTACAAAACTATCCGTAGATCAGGAGTATCTCAAAAGCTTTTCCGAAAAGCACCAAGAACCTGCCTGGCTGAAGAACCTGCGCTTACAGGCTCTTGAACAAGCTGAGGATCTGCCGATGCCAAAACCTGACAAAACAAAAATCACAAACTGGAACTTCACGAATTTCGCGAAGCATACAGTGGATAACGAACCGCTTTCTTCATTAGAAGATTTGACTGATGAAGTAAAAGCGCTGATCGACGTTGAAAACGAAGATAAAACATTATACGTACAGCGTGACCAGACGCCGGCATATCTTTCTCTTTCTCAAGAATTGAAAGACAAAGGCGTCATCTTCACTGATATTCTGACTGCTGCACGCGAGCACAGCGACTTGGTGGAGAAATACTTTATGAAGGACGGCGTGAAGGTTGACGAACATAAGTTAACTGCACTTCACGCGGCTCTTGTTAACGGAGGAGCATTCCTTTATGTTCCGAAAAATGTTCAGGTGGAGACGCCGGTTCAGGCTGTTTATGTCCACGAAAGCAATGATACAGCTCTATTCAACCACGTGCTGATTGTGGCTGAAGACCACAGCTCTGTCACATATGTAGAAAACTACATCAGCACTGTAAACCCGAAAGACGCTGTCTTCAATATTATCAGTGAGGTCATCACAGGTGATAATGCCAGCGTGACATACGGTGCGGTGGATAATCTGTCAAGCGGTGTGACAACTTATGTGAACCGCCGCGGTGCTGCGCGCGGACGCGACAGCAAAATCGAGTGGGCTCTTGGCCTGATGAACGACGGCGACACGATTTCCGAAAATACAACAAACCTTTACGGTGACGGCACATACGGTGATACGAAAACGGTTGTTGTCGGAAGAGGAGAGCAAACAGAAAACTTCACAACACAAATCATCCATTTCGGTAAAGCTTCTGAAGGCTATATCTTGAAGCACGGTGTGATGAAGGATTCCGCTTCTTCTATCTTTAACGGAATCGGCAAAATCGAACATGGCGCTTCTAAAGCGAATGCGGAGCAAGAATCACGCGTGCTGATGCTTAGCGAAAAAGCACGCGGAGACGCAAACCCTATTCTTTTAATTGACGAAGACGATGTAACTGCAGGACATGCGGCATCTGTCGGCCGTGTGGACCCTATTCAGCTTTACTACCTGATGAGCCGCGGGATTCCGAAAGAAGAAGCAGAACGCTTAGTCATTTACGGATTCCTTGCACCGGTAGTAAATGAACTTCCGATTGAAGGCGTTAAGAAACAATTAGTTTCTGTTATCGAAAGGAAAGTGAAGTAATGAATATCACAGATATTCGTGAGCAGTTCCCGATCCTTCATCAGCAAGTGAACGGACATGATCTCGTTTATCTCGACAGCGCGGCGACTTCCCAGAAGCCGCGTGCTGTCATTGAAACACTGGATAAGTATTATAACCAATACAATTCCAATGTTCACCGGGGCGTCCATACACTTGGAACCAGAGCGACAGATGGTTATGAAGGAGCGCGTGAAAAAGTCCGCAAGTTTATTAACGCGAAGTCAATGGCTGAGATTATTTTCACAAAAGGCACGACCACATCACTGAATATGGTGGCGTTAAGCTATGCGCGCGCCAACCTGAAACCTGGTGATGAAGTGGTCATCACCTACATGGAGCATCATGCGAATATCATTCCGTGGCAGCAGGCTGTAAAAGCAACTGGCGCCACATTAAAATATATTCCGCTGCAGGAAGACGGAACGATTTCTTTAGAAGACGTCAGAGAAACGGTCACAAGCAACACAAAAATTGTTGCGGTGTCTCATGTATCTAATGTTCTCGGCACGGTCAACCCGATTAAAGAAATGGCGAAAATCGCTCATGACAATGGGGCTGTCATTGTGGTGGACGGTGCACAAAGCACGCCTCACATGAAAATTGACGTGCAGGATCTCGATTGCGACTTCTTTGCGCTTTCTTCCCATAAAATGTGCGGACCTACCGGTGTTGGTGTGCTGTACGGAAAGAAAGCCCTGCTGGAAAATATGGAGCCTGCCGAATTCGGCGGTGAAATGATCGACTTTGTCGGGCTTTATGAATCAACTTGGAAAGAGCTTCCGTGGAAATTCGAAGCGGGTACTCCGATTATTGCAGGAGCAATCGGCCTCGGTGCCGCCATTGATTTTCTCGAAGAAATCGGTCTTGATGAGATTTCCCGCCATGAGCACAAGCTTGCAGCTTATGCGCTTGAACGCTTCCGCCAGCTTGACGGCGTAACGGTTTACGGGCCGGAAGAGCGTGCCGGGCTTGTCACATTTAACCTTGATGATGTTCATCCGCACGATGTGGCGACTGTGCTTGATGCGGAGGGAATCGCAGTCAGAGCCGGCCACCATTGTGCGCAGCCGCTGATGAAATGGCTGGATGTAACTGCTACTGCAAGAGCAAGCTTTTATCTGTATAATACAGAGGAAGAGATTGATAAGCTTGTGGAAGCTCTTCAAAAGACAAAGGAGTATTTTACAAATGTCTTTTAATGCAAACTTAGATACATTGTACAGACAGGTGATTATGGATCATTACAAAAACCCGCGAAATAAAGGGGTTTTGAATGACAGCATTGTCGTGGATATGAACAATCCGACATGCGGCGACCGCATCAGACTGACAATGAAGCTTGACGGAGACATCGTGGAAGATGCGAAGTTTGAAGGGGAAGGCTGTTCCATTTCAATGGCATCCGCTTCGATGATGACTCAGGCGATTAAAGGGAAAGATATTGAAACTGCCCTTTCCATGTCTAAGATTTTCTCGGATATGATGCAAGGGAAAGAGTATGATGATTCTATAGATCTCGGGGATATTGAAGCCCTTCAAGGCGTTTCAAAATTCCCGGCCCGTATTAAATGTGCAACCCTGTCATGGAAAGCACTTGAAAAAGGAGTCGCGAAAGAAGAAGGCGGCAATTAAAAGGATTGGAGTGAAAATGGATGGCTAAAAAAATGCCTGATATTGGTGAATACAAGTATGGTTTTCACGACAAGGACGTTTCCATTTTCCGTTCAGAGCGCGGATTGACAAAAGAAATCGTAGAAGAAATTTCTCGCATGAAAGAAGAGCCTCAATGGATGCTTGACTTCCGCTTGAAATCACTTGAGCATTTCTACAATATGCCGATGCCTCAATGGGGCGGAGATTTAAACTCACTGAACTTTGACGAAATTACGTACTACGTAAAACCGTCTGAGCGTTCAGAGCGTTCTTGGGATGAAGTTCCTGAAGAAATTAAGCAAACATTCGACAAGCTCGGTATTCCTGAAGCTGAACAAAAATACCTTGCGGGTGTTTCTGCTCAGTACGAATCTGAGGTTGTATACCACAACATGAAAGAAGATCTTGAAGCGCAAGGCATCGTCTTTAAAGACACTGACAGCGCGCTGAAAGAGAATGAAGATATTTTCCGTGAGCACTGGGCAAAAGTAATCCCGCCGACTGATAACAAGTTTGCGGCGCTTAACTCAGCTGTTTGGTCCGGCGGATCTTTCATCTACGTGCCTAAAGGCGTGAAGGTTGAAACACCGCTTCAAGCTTACTTCCGTATCAACTCTGAGAACATGGGTCAGTTCGAACGTACACTGATCATTGTTGACGAAGAAGCAAGTGTTCATTATGTTGAAGGCTGTACTGCGCCTGTTTACACAACAAACTCACTTCACAGTGCGGTCGTTGAGATCATCGTGAAAAAAGGCGGCTACTGCCGTTATACAACGATCCAAAACTGGGCGAACAACGTTTACAACCTTGTAACAAAGCGTACAGTCTGTGAAGAAAACGCAACAATGGAATGGATCGACGGCAACATCGGTTCTAAGCTGACAATGAAATATCCGGCTTGTATCCTAAAAGGCGAAGGCGCGCGCGGTATGACGCTTTCTATTGCTCTTGCGGGTAAAGGCCAGCATCAGGATGCAGGTGCGAAAATGATTCACCTTGCACCAAACACATCATCTACAATCGTATCAAAATCGATTTCAAAACAGGGCGGAAAAGTAACGTACCGCGGAATCGTCCACTTCGGACGCAAAGCGGAAGGCGCCCGCTCTAACATCGAGTGCGATACGCTCATTATGGATAACAAATCAACATCAGACACAATTCCTTACAATGAAATCTTAAATGATAACATTTCATTGGAGCACGAAGCGAAAGTGTCTAAAGTATCTGAAGAGCAGCTCTTCTACTTGATGAGCCGCGGTATTTCTGAAGAAGAAGCAACTGAAATGATCGTAATGGGCTTTATCGAGCCATTCACAAAAGAGCTTCCGATGGAATACGCAGTTGAAATGAACCGTTTGATTAAGTTCGAAATGGAAGGTTCTATCGGTTAATGATGAAAACCCCTTTGTTTATCAAGGGGTTTAGAGATAGTTATCAACTTTAAAATGGCCGGCGTGCCGAATTTGATTGTAGAAGACGAACTTTTGAAGTTCGTCTTCTTTTATTTTTCAGAGACATATCCACTGTTATTTTGATGGTTTTAATTCCTTATCGATTAGAATATTTCAGACCTGCGCCGGGCAGGTTCAGTTCCTATATCACGCAACCATACAGTTTCTTATACTTGACATGCAACTAATGAGTTGCTTATACTCAATATATGAATTGGAACAAAGACGCTATATTCAAAGCACTCGGCGATTCGACTCGGCGGCTTATATTAGACGAATTATCTGAACGCAACGAGCTGACGTTGTATGAACTTACGATATGTCTTAATACAAAGTACGACCTTTCTATTACGCGACAGGCGATAGCTAAACACCTTTCTGTACTGGAGGATGCAGGACTTGTAACATCAAAACGAAAGGGAAAATATCGAGTACTTATATTCAACAACGAACCGCTTAAAAATTTGCTGAAAGGATGGATAGAGTAATTTTATAAAACCAGTACTGAGTTTCTGACAAATGTTGGTTTGTTTTGCTTGAAGCCGGATTGTTTGCACAGTACCATGCACCATAAATATCAAAGGAGGCAACAACAATATGAAAATCATTGTGACTAGTATATTTGTGCAAGATCAAGACAAGGCACTGAAGTTCTATACAGAAAAACTGGGGTTTGTAAAAAAGGAGGATGTTCCCATGGAGAAATTCAGGTGGATAACGCTTGTTTCTCCAGATGATCAAGACGGAACCGAGCTTTTACTCGAACCGAATGAACATCCTGCCGCCAAGGAGTATCAAAAGAAGATATTCTCCGATGGCCTCCCGGCCACAATGTTTGGCGTTGCAGATATTCAAAAAGAGTACAACCGATTAAAGGAAAAAGGCGTGACGTTTACGATGGAACCGACAAAAATGGGCGAAGTCACAATAGCTGTCTTCGACGATACAAGCGGTAACCTTATTCAAATTGTACAGAAGTAACCGATTCAGTCGCGTCCTTTTTGTATGCAGAAGAAAAACCGCTGGCCACAGGGCCCGCGGTTTTTTACTCTTCTTCTGTCTCCTGATTGATAATTTGCTTTACAGATGATCTGCTGTTATTTTCTCTGTTCATCTCTCGCAATTGAGTATAAGCCATATCGAATTCCTCTTTTGTCATCTGCTTTGCGGCTAATGCAGAGCATAATATAGCAAAAGCAATTGGCATTGTATCAATGTGAATGTCGATATGGACCTCTGAGTTGCCGCTGTTTTTGATAACAGATTCAGTAGTGGGTATCTCTTGAGTATGTCTGTTGAGAGGAATGATGTTTTCGTTCATTAGTCTTCTCCGTCTTGTGACTGCGCCTGTGCCTGATCCTGATCTGTATTCACGCTGACCACGACTTTTGCATTACCGCTGTTTTGGACTTTTGCGACTGCCGCATCGCGTCTGTTTTCTTCATTTTCATGACGATTTTCGCTCATGGTATCATCCTTTCTCTATTGATAGTGACAGGATATTCGATAGGAGAGTAAAGAGATTGGACGAACTTCGCGGTTTTTCCACATTAGGGCAAAAGGTCGAAGGAAAGCATTCTATTTGGTAAAATGAATAGACATTATAATAGAAAAGGTGTTTGCATATGAAATCGTACATCATCGTCGGCGCAGGGATTCTGGGCGCGTCGACGGCTTATCATCTCGCAAAATCAGGCGCTCGCGTTACTGTCATTGATCGGAAAGAGCCGGGACAAGCGACTGATGCGGCGGCGGGGATCGTCTGTCCATGGCTCTCGCAACGCCGTAATCAGGATTGGTACCAGCTTGCTAAGGGGGGAGCCCGGTACTATAAGGATTTAATCCATCAATTGGAAAAAGACGGTGAATCGGATACAGGATACAAACGTGTCGGTGCCATCAGCATTCATACTGACGCGTCTAAACTCGATAAAATGGAGGAAAGAGCGTATAAGAGACGGGAGGATGCGCCGGAAATCGGCGACATTACCCGCTTGTCTGCAAGTGAAACGAAAAAGCTGTTTCCGATTTTAGCTGACGGCTATGAATCGGTTCATATCAGCGGTGCCGCCCGTGTGAACGGGAGAGCGCTGTGCCGGTCGCTTTTAAGCGCTGCAGAGAAACACGGCGCAACGGTCATCAAAGGAAATGCGTCTTTGCTTTTTGAAAACGGAACAGTCACCGGCGTGCAAACAGATGCAAAGCAGTTTGCGGCTGACGCGGTGATTGTGACAGCGGGAGCATGGGCCAATGAGATATTGAAGCCTCTTGGCATTCATTTTCAAGTGTCATTTCAAAAAGCGCAGATTATGCATTTTGAAATGACAGATGCAGATACAGGATCGTGGCCGGTTGTAATGCCGCCGAGTGATCAGTACATTCTTTCGTTTGATAACGGCAGAATTGTAGCCGGCGCCACACACGAAAACGATGCCGGCCTTGATGATCTTCGTGTGACAGCCGGAGGCCAGCACGAAGTATTGAGCAAAGCGTTAGCCGTTGCACCGGGTCTTGCTGATGCGGCTGCTGTTGAAACAAGAGTGGGCTTCAGGCCGTTTACACCCGGATTTCTGCCGGTCGTAGGGGCCGTGCCGAATGTTCAAGGCCTGTATGCTGCAAACGGTTTGGGTGCTTCTGGACTGACGATGGGGCCGTTCTTGGGTGCAGAGCTCGCAAAACTCGTTCTCGGAAAGCAGACTGAAATCGACCTTGGCCCGTATGATCCAGCCGGAGCGCTTGCATAATAAATAAAGGCTTAACAAACAAATAGTATAAAGCTGTTCTAGCTTTTCTTTTCTGTATGTGTTAGCATTTATCTTTAATGAAAAAGAGGACGTGAACTGATTTTGATAAAAATTGATATACCCGCACCGAATGTCACCATCACTGAACGACAGCAGTCAGCTAATGATAACGAGCCGAAGATAAAACCGATTCACGGATTCATTGACTTTCACCAGATCCCAAGGGACAAAGGCGGCATTTTTATGTTTTACAACATTCATGACGAGCTGCTGTTTGTCGGTAAAGCCAGAAAGTTAAGACAGAGAATTAAGAAGCATTTCGAAGACACTGTTTCACCGATCAAACATCACAGAGACGAAGTATATAAAATTGAGGTATGTGTAGTTGATGATCCAATGGAAAGAGAGATTTACGAAACATATATCATCAATACACAGCACTCGAAGTACAACATAGACAAGGTATTTTTTAAATAAGACGTCAGTCTGCGGATTGAACAGCGAAGCCAGAGCTTAAGTCAAGTTCTGGCTTTTGATTTGGGCATTTTTTCGCATATAGACCATTTGTCTGTCATTCGAATAAATTATTGAGAAATTTCAGAAAATAATATTGACAATCCTACCCGCGGACTTTAATATAACAATATATAATGTTATATAACGTTATATAATAAAAACGGGGAGTGAAGGATTTGAGTCAGGCCACAGCAAAAGTAAATCGTGAGGTTCAAGCTTTCTTGCAGGATTTGAAAGGGAAAACCATTGATCATGTATTCTTTGTCGCATGCGGAGGGTCTTCTGCCATTATGTATCCGAGTAAGTATGTGTTTGACAGAGAGTCAAAATCAATAAACTCCGACCTCTACAGCGCCAACGAATTTATTCAGCGCAACCCTGTTCAGCTTGGTGAAAAGTCTCTTGTTATTTTGTGCTCGCATTCGGGAAATACCCCGGAGACAGTCAAAGCTGCTGCGTTTGCAAGGGGAAAGGGTGCACTTACGATTGCGACGACGTTTAAACCGGAGTCTCCTTTAGCGCAGGAGGCGCAATATGTTGCCCAGTACGATTGGGGTGATGAGGCGCTTGCGATCAATACAAACTATGGCGTTTTGTATCAAATCGTTTTTGGCACCCTGCAAGTATTAGAAAACAATACGAAATTTGAGCAGGCAATTGAAGGCTTAGATCAATTGCAGGCTGTATATGAAAAAGCCCTTAAGCAGGAAGCTGACAACGCCAAGCAATTTGCAAAAGCCCATGAAAAAGAAAGTATTATTTATACCATGGCAAGCGGTGCAAACTACGGTGTCGCTTACTCCTACAGCATCTGCATTCTCATGGAAATGCAATGGATTCATTTCCACGCCATTCATGCCGGAGAATATTTTCACGGACCGTTTGAAATTATTGATGAATCCGTGCCGTTTATCATCCTGCTCGGTTTAGATGAAACAAGACCTCTTGAAGAGCGGGCGCTTACCTTCTCGAAAAAGTATGGCAAAAAGCTCACTGTGCTTGATGCTGCATCTTACGACTTCACTGCAATTGACGATTCAGTTAAAGGCTATCTTGCTCCGCTCGTTCTCAATCGTGTGCTGAGAAGCTATGCAGACGAGCTGGCAGAGGCGAGAAATCATCCTTTATCCCATAGAAGATACATGTGGAAAGTTGAGTATTGATCTGAAAATGAGGAACCATTATGCATTAGACTATAATGTTATATAACATTATAGTCTAATGTCCAGAGGAGGCCAACCCTTTGAAGAAAATGTTGTTGTTCTTGATCATTGCAGCTGTCAGTATGTTCACCATTGCAGGCTGTTCGAGCCAAAGCAGTTCAGCGGACGGAAAGGTGACATTGAAATTTTTCCACAGATGGCCGAAGGAGCCGGAAAAAAGTTATTTTGAAGAGGTTGTTAAGGAATTTGAAAAAGAACACCCAGATATCGATATTCAAATTGAAGCCGTTTTAAATGACTCCTATAAAGATAAAATTAAGGTCATGCTGGGAACCACCAGCCCTCCTGACATTTACTTCTCTTGGAGCGATGAGTTTGCTTTTAAATTTATCAGAGGCAATAAAGCACTTGATCTCTCGTCCTACTACAAAAATGACACCGATTGGTCATCACAGCTCGTTCAATCGCAAATTACACCATTTACTTATGAAAACAAGCAATATGGCGTGCCGTGGCAAATGGACGCTAAATCATTCTTCTATAATAAAGACATTTTCCAAAAGCTGAATCTTGATCCCCCGAAGACGTGGGATGAATTAATCGATGTGTCAAAAAAGCTGAAAGAACATGGCTACACACCGATCAGCTTTGGAACAAAGGCGACTTGGACAATCTCGCACTATATCGGCACGCTTAATCAGCGGATGGTCGATGAAAAAACACGGGAAAAGGACTATAACGCCAAAACGGGTGAATTTACTGATGAAGGCTACGTAAAAGCACTTGAAAAGCTTCAAGAGCTGATGCCTTACTTTAATAAACATGTAAACTCCGTCGACCACGAATATGTGAGACAGCAATTTAAGAGCGGAAAGTCGGCGATGATATATGCGGAAACAGCGGAACTCAAGCTGGTTGAACCGGTTAATCTCGGGATGTTCCCATTTCCTAAAATCAGCGGGCAGAAAGGATCTTCAGAAGCGTTAACGGGAGCGCCGGAAGGATTCATGATTTCCTCAAGAACAAAACATCCGAAGGAAGCGATGGAATTTTTGCAGTTCTTGACGTCGAAAAAAATGGGCGAAAAGCTCGTGAAAGATGTCGGGAAATACAGTGCAGTGCAAGGTACGGCTACTGAAGAAAATGCAACAGCCATTCAGCGTGAAGCCGTTCAGCATATTGTTGATGCCAAATCAATGGTTCCATGGTTTGATATGGATGTCGATGTTGAAGTCGCAGATGCGTACCTAACAGGCGTCCAGCAAATGCTTGGCGGCGACATGACACCGCAGCAGGTGATGAAAGCCGTTCAAAAGGCAGCAAAGCAGGTGAGGGCGTCAGCTGAATAAATCAAAGAAAAGGTGAAGCTTCGCACCTTTTCTTTTTATAAAGGAGATGAGATACCCTTGGTCAATCAGAATAAAATAATCCCCTATTTGTTTTTGGTCCCCGCTCTCGTTTTTTTACTTTTCGTTTATATCCCGATTTTTGAGAATGTATTCCTCAGCCTGTTTCAGTGGAGCTCATTTTCTCCGGAAAAAGTTTATCGGCTTAAAAAACTATGTTGAATTATTTCATGATCCTGTCTTCTATCAGGCACTTACCAATAATGTGCTTTATGCAGTGATCTCAATTGTATGCCAGGTATTTGGCGGTTTGATTTTGGCGGCGGTGCTTGAGGATAAGCTGGTCAGAAAATGGTCGCCGTTTTTTCGTACCGTTTTCTTTTTGCCGGTTGTCATCTCAATGACGGTGATCGCGCTTTTGTTTGATTTTATTTACAATCCGGAGACAGGGAATTTGCGGACCATTCCAGCCGGGCTGATGCAGTTCAGAGACGCGCTGCAGACAGCGGGAGGAAATGCCTTAAACGTTGCTGTGCTTGCCAAGCGGCTCGGGCATGAGTCTTCCTATATCGGAATCGTCGGCAATGACGAAGCCGCGGCGCATCTGTTGAACGTTCTCAAGCTGGAGCAGGTCAATGCAGATTATATCCGCCAGGCGCATGGAGAAAACGGGATGGCGATTGTCACCCTTGATGAACAGGGGGACCGCATTTTTGTCAGGTCAAATAAAGGCGGCATTCAGTCCCGGCTTCGGCTCGCGTTCCAGGAGAAAGATGTATCTTTTATCAGCGGGCATGATCTGCTGCATACGAGCGTGTACAGCAGGCTTGAGAACGATCTTCCGCAGCTGTGCGGGCTTGTCCCGGTCTCATTTGATTTTTCAACCAATCGGGAGGATGATTATTTGAGGAGGGTCTGTCCTTATGTGACGTATGCGTTTTTTTCAGGAAGCGATTTGAGTGAGTCGGAATGCGGTGAGCTTGCCAAAACAGCTCATGGGTACGGAGCCAAAATGGTTTGTATGACCCGAGGGGGCCAAGGAGCAATCCTGTCTGCGGGTGATCGAGTCTATCATCAGCCGATTGTGGAAACTGATATAATAGATACACTTGGAGCGGGAGATTCTTTTATAGCAGGCTTTTTGACTGCCTTTTGCGTGAAGCAGGATATAACGTACGCTTTGCGCCAGGCCGCCGAAACGGCTGCGAAAACATGCGGTGTGTACGGAGCTTTCGGCTATGGCTATCCTTATCGCTTGGAGGACGGGGGAAGCAGTGAAAAAACGAGAATACTATAAGCAGTGTCTCGTTTTTTATGCCTGTTATGTGTAGGGGCTGTTGATGGTAAAAGTGACACGGTTTGTGTGCATCAAAAACAATGAGCAATAGATTGGCTGGTCGTTTGATGTAAAAGCCGTTTTATCAATTTCAAACAGCGCATCCCCGATATCACAATCCAGGTATTTGCTTTCCTCCTGTTGGGCATATACAACGTTTAATAGCTTCGTATTGTGCGTGGGTACAACTTTGTATTGCTGTTTCAAAATATCATGCATGGAGACGCCGTCAGCAATAAAGGTATCAATGCCGGGAAACAAATCAAGCGGATAATGCGTCACTTCAAAGGTGAGAGGCTGATCATCATTATATAAAATCCGTTTTAATTCAATGACAGGGCTCTCGGGATGGATTTGAAGCTTTTCGGCGATAGGTTTTGTCGCTGGAATGATGTCATGGGACAGCACATGATGCTTCGGTTTTTTGCCGGTGGATTCCATAAATTCCGAGTAGCCGTTTACAGCGATCAGCTCTCGTTTTAATTTAGGGCTTTTAACGAACGTTCCCTTTCCCTGCTGCCTGATCAGATAGCCTTCTTCGACTAAATCGAGAATGGCTTTCCTGACGGTGATGCGGCTGACGTTATACTTGGTGCAAAGCTCGTTTTCGGTAGGCAGCTTGGCGGTTGGGGAATACACGCCCTTTTTGATGTCATCAGTGATGATTTGTTTTAGCTGAATGTATAAAGGTGTAGAACTTCCGTTGTTTAACAAAGGGTAGCCTCCTTTTAACCTATTATTTATATTATAATGTATTATGACGTTATAATACAAATTTACATTTTTTATTTTAGAAATATAGCAAAAATGGGAATCGATTACTCTAAAAATAACAGAAAGACCAAGTTGTTTCCAGTGACGAAATAACGGGTCAAAAGATAGGGGGACTTTTCTGATGGCTTCATTAACATTTGAACACGTCAAAAAATCATATCACTCACAATTAACCGTGAAGGACTTTGATTTAGATGTAAAGGATAAGGAGCTTTTGGTGCTGGTGGGGCCGTCAGGATGCGGAAAATCTACAACGCTGCGGATGGTGGCTGGATTAGAAAGCATTTCTGAAGGAAATCTTCTTATTGATGGGGAGCGGGTCAATGATCTTCCGCCGAAAGAACGTGATATTGCGATGGTATTCCAGAACTATGCGCTTTATCCGCATATGACGGTTTTTGATAATATGGCGTTTGGATTAAAGCTCAGAAAGATGGCGAAACAGGAAATTGCCGAGCGGGTTCATGCGGCAGCCAGAATTTTAGAAATTGAACATTTGCTGAAGAGAAAACCGAAGGCGCTCTCCGGCGGGCAGCGGCAAAGGGTGGCGCTTGGCAGATCGATTGTGAGGGAGCCGAAGGTCTTTTTAATGGACGAGCCGCTTTCTAATCTGGATGCAAAACTAAGAGTGACGATGCGGACAGAAATCAGCAAGCTGCACCAGCGATTAGAGGCAACGATCATTTATGTCACGCATGACCAGACCGAAGCAATGACAATGGGAGATCGGATTGTCGTCATGAATGAAGGGGAAATTCAGCAAGTGGCGAAACCTCATGACATTTATCATTACCCAGCCAATTTGTTTGTCGCAAGCTTCATTGGCTCTCCCGGAATGAACTTTTTGAAAGGCATCATAGAACAGCAGCATGGCGAGCTGTTTTTCACAAATTCTTCGATCCGGCTTCATATTCCTGAAGAAAAAGCAAAGCGGCTTAGACAAAAGGGTTACGCCGGAGAACAGATGATTGCCGGCATCCGGCCGGAGCATATCACACATGTGGCAGGGAATGAACAGCTGTTTGATTCAGTGTGTAAAGCAAAGGTGGAAGTGAATGAAAATCTGGGAGCGGAGCTGATTGTCCATGTCACAAGCGGGGACGAGCGGCTGACGGTTCGCCTGAATGGGAACACGCGAATTGCCGCAGGCGATTCGATTCAGCTGGCAGTGAAAATGGATCACGCCGTCTTTTTCGATGCGGAGACGGAAGAGGCTGTGTATTAGGAAAGGTGCTCCTGAAAAGGCATCTTCAGCTTGAGCAAATTGCAGGAAAGCATCATAAAACAATTTCTAAGTGATCTTACGCTGGCATATCTAGCCCGGTGCTGTCCCGATTCCAAAATCAGCACCGCTAGACAGCCAGCCTGTAAATATCTCTGTTTTTGATTTCTCCTTGAAGAAAACGACATGAAGATCATCATTCGCTTACCCGCCCGGACGTACCCATAAACGGTTAAGAGCATGAAGAGTTTTAAGAGAAGAATTACTTAATAAAGGACGTGGTACAGCGGCCGTCCTTTTCAGCAAATTAATTATCCCGTAATCACAGCTGCCCTGCTGATTTTAAGTCTTTCACTTGCCGTTACATTTATTTTTCGGTTTGGATCTGACACAACTATATTAAACACTTTTTTGATTGTTGCTAACGAGGAACCACCAAATTTGACTACCTTCATATCTACATCTCCTAATATTTTATTATAGCTCTTTTGCTAATAACAATTTATATAAAATGAATGCCACAAGTATTCTGTAATTAACTTGTGGCATTCGTTATTTCAATAAAGTAGTATTATTTATCTCGCAAAAATATAAATTTACCGCATATGTCCTCTATAACCGATGAAAATCCAGGTAAGAAGGACTTAAAGAAGCCCATACAATGATGCGCCTCTCTATATTCTTGATTTTCCATTAATATAATATGTGCCTTTTTTAAATTGTAGTGCGGTATACCAGGAAATAAGTGATGAACAAGATGGTAATTATCATGATGTGGATGCAAGATAAATCTTTCGATAGGATTACCAAGTGTGTTTCTACTTGAATAGAGGGGATGATCAGTTTTTAAACCCGAGTGCTCTGCCATTTCCGCCCAATATCTAATGATTTGAAATGTTGTTAATAATGGTACAAACCAAAATAACAATAACTCTAACCATAGATTAAATACAGCAATAACTACTAAAATAGTTGCCCAAAAACCGAGGCGTGCGATACGTTCGCTCAATGGCTCTTCTTTTGAGAAAAGATTAACTTTTAATGTTCCAAATATATACTTAGGTACATGTAATAATGTTAATGGTTTAATAATATGATTAATTAAGAATGTGCTCATTTTTTTCTGTGGTTTATCTAACCCCATTAACTCATATCGTTTGGTATCTGGGTCTTTCTGAGGGTCCCATAAGAAACGGTGATGTAGTACATGTGACTTACAGTACGTTGTAAAAGAAGTGAATATAGGAAAGGCTATAAAAAAAGCAAGTAACCCATTTATTTAAGTGTTTATTCTTAAATAACATTTTATGACTTGCTTCATGCATGAGATTGTCAAAACCTCTCATTCTACTTCCAATCAAGATAATACTTAATAGGTATATCCAAATATTAGGGGTTTTCATAGATAAATAAATCGAACTGCTTATCACGCCCCAATTAAAGAAGATACATAAGAAGTTATACCAGTTATTTTTCTTGTAAAGTTTGGTTAATTTTTTTCTAGTTTCTTGTGAAAAGATAGAGTTCACTGAAGACATGACTTTTCCTCCGTTATTAATTAGAATAGGGAGCCGAATGGCACCCTATTATTTATATTAATTTGTTACTAAATTTGCTTGATTTAATGCATTTTCTAAATCAGCTTGGATATCTTCAACTTCCTCAATTCCAACTGAAAGTCTAAGCATTCCATCTGTAATTCCACCTTTTTCTCTTTCCTCACGAGGCAATAAATTGTGAGTCATAGAAGCAGGGTGTGTAATGGTGCTTGAATAACCACCAAGACTAACAGCCATCTTATTAAGTTTCACGTTAGATATAAGTGAAAGACCCGAGTTCATTCCACCTTTTACCTCGAAGCAAACCATTCCTCCCCCACCAGTCATTTGACGAGCGGCTATATCATGTTGTTTGTGACTTTTAAGGAATGGATAATATACCTTATTTACCATAGGGTGATTTTCGAGGAATGTAGCTATTTTCAAAGCATTTTCGTTATGTTTTTGAACTCGCAATCCTAAAGTTCTCACACCGCGGCATAAAAGCCATGCTGCAAAAGGATCTAATTTCGGACCATGGAACGAAAATGCTTTTCTCACTTTACTCATTAAGTCTTTGTTTCCTGCACAAACTCCAGCTACAACATCAGAGTGACCGCCAATATACTTCGTTGCCGAGTGTAGTACAATATCGGCTCCGAGCTTTAAAGGTTGTTGATTGTATGGTGTTGCAAAAGTGGAATCCACTACAAAGATTGCGTCACTCTGTTCTTTTGTAATCCTAGACACTTCTTGAATGTCTACAAGAGTGATAGTTGGATTTGCTGGTGTTTCTGCATATACAAGTTTTGTATTTGGGTTAATGGCATTCCTATAGTTTTCAATATCCTCTGAACTAATCATTGTAAGTTCAACAGAATGTTGTTTGCATAATTCCTCGATTAATATTTTCGACTCGGAATAACAATTATGTACAGCAACACAATGGTCTCCTGGTTGCAGTAAAGCATGGAATACCATCGATATTGCTGCTAATCCTGAAGAAGTAGATACGGCATCTTCTGCTCCTTCTAATGCAGCTATAATCGCTTCAAACTCCCTTTCATTTCTACTACCCCATCTTCCGTAAAACTCATCCGCATGTATATCTGCTGCTCTACGTGCACCTTCCTCAGTGTTGGGAAATTCAAATGCTGTAGATTGACATATTGGGGGACTCAAATGACCACTCTTGTTCCATTCTTCTCCAGAGTGAATACAACTAGTTTGAAAACCTCTATTTTTATTTTCCATTAATAACTCTCCCTTACGAATAATAATTTATTTAAACTTCGAAATAATTAGTGGGATACTCGTTACTTAGTTCAAATTGATATATAATTTGAGCATCACATGTATCTTTTAGTAGATTTGCTAAGTCCTTGATCGCATTTTTCCCTTTTTTAGGTGTTGCGTCAATTTCATCTATAAAGAATATAGAGTTTTTTGTATTTTCAGTAATTTTTGTATACTCAGAATCTCTATAGTTCCAATAGGAACACAACACTTTTTCTTCATCCGCATATACAACAGAGTTCTTAGAAAGAGAAATTGGTTCGCTTGCTCCAATTGGTAAGCAAGTTTCACCTTCCTTCGCAAAACGGAGAGTGATTTTATTTTGAATCTTGTCTAGATCATAACCACCAATACATTTTTGATGTAATAGACTCACAGAGTTATAGGAATCTACAACATTATTAATGCCCAGAAAATTAAAGCCTTTTAAATATCTTCGAAGAATACTTTCAAAAGAACAATGGTATTTACTTGGCTTTAGCCCCATTTCTTTGTATATATTTCTCCATTTTTTCACTTCTTCATTTTCAGTTACATCCTGTTGTTTATAGAGTTCATTTAAGCCGGAAATATAAGGTTCAAAAAAATTAGGATTTATACTTTTCACCTTCAAGTTTTTAACGATAATTCCTGTTAAGTGAATGTCCTTGAATTTTTCTAACATTTCTTTTTCGATAGATAATGTGTAAAGTTTACCCATATGAAAGTTAGTTCTCCCTCTTGATTTTGTTTGTAAATGCTCCATGGAACATATGCAATAAAACTTCAATCCTCCCATTCTGATATTTTTTTCGTTATTACTTGTTTTTCTGTGGTGTTTCATGTGTCAGTTTATCAAGATATGACTAAATTTGTAAATAACAATCGAATACAAGTGTTATTCTAAATTCCCTAGTGTTATAAGTAGTGTTATTGCTCTTCCTTGACTGTTTTTAAATCTTTTTATATGATTGAATTTTTTAGTAGAGTTATGCTCTTTAACCCTAGTTTCGCTAATTAGCGGAACATAAGGTTTTGTGAAGAATTGGACGCCAGTATCCTTTATGAAAATTTCCCATTTATAGGATTTTGCTTCTCCCCCTAACTTATCTTGAATTGCAGACTCAGCAAATGGCGCCTAACCTTTTATAAACTTGTGTTCCTCAGGGTAGAAATTTGCCGCCACCCCATATAAAAAGAGTGAACATTTTTAATGTTCACTCAGCTTGTAGAGAAAACGATGTTTTTTCTACAAGATTTTTTGTTTTATCCAGTTTCTTTAAATATTCATCAGTTTCAGATGCAGAAAAAGCGCTCCCACATGCCTAGCCCTGCTTGGCTAGGTATGTGGCAATCTTCTTCATGTTCTGGCATACGGCTGTGAGGATAACTTGTTCACTCACATTTCGTTTTCCCCTCAACCTGCAATAGCGAAGCCCATGCAGCTGTTTTGAATCTGCAAAGCTTCGCTCTATTTTTTCTTTTCTTTTTTTGTAGAGGTTTTTTCCTGAAACAGACAAGCGATTTTGTCTGACCTTTTCTTTATGATCTTCCCATACATGTCGAGTAATCACTTTCTGCCGATTCTTTGATTTTGTACAGTTTTCAAGCAGTGGGCATGAGGAACATATTTCAGGATTTGATTTGTATGACCGGTAGCCTTTTCGGTCAGTTGTTGAGTATGTAAGTGTGTCTATGTGCAATGACACCAAAGATTTGTCGGTCAGATAATCCTTTACAGATCGGAGCCGTTAAATATCCGGAATCAAGAGTGACGGCTTCTACTTGAAAACCAAATAGTGTGATTTCATGATCCAATCGGTCAAGGTAGGGCACAGAATCATGGACATTTCCGGGCGTGACATAAGCATCGGTGATAATGTTGTATTTCATATCCGTTGTGCGGTGATCTAAATAAAAGAAACCCTCCGGTTTGTTTTCACAGTACATATATCCACTTTCAGGATCAGTGGTACTGTGGCGGATCTCTTTTTCAGCTTTCACCTCCTCTTTGGCTGTTAATGGCTTTTTTCCGTGTTCCTCCCGATCCTCTTGAATGGCTTCATTTAAATCCTTGATATAGTTTTGGGTATCCTGCGCAATTGTTTTTCTTGTGTATTTATGCTTGTTGGCATTGGCTTTAAGGTGTGTGGAGTCGGTGAATAGGACTCGTCCGCCCACCATGTCATGATTGATGGCCTGAAGAACGATCTCATCAAAAATGTCTTGGAAGATGGTTGTATCTTTAAAGCGTGTGCGTCTGTTCCAGCTGATGGTGGAGTGGTGTGGAACCGGGTCGTTTATGTTCAATCCGAGAAACCATCTGTACGCCATATTGTAGTAAATTTCTTTTTCAAGCTGTCTTTCTGAACGGATACCATAGAGGTATCCGATAAACATCATTTTAAATAAAATAAGCGGATCAAGTGAGGGGCGGCCTTTGTTTTCACTGTAGTAAGGTTTCACCTTTTCAATGATGAAAGAGAAGTCTATGTGTTTATCAATTTTCCGAAGCAGGTGATCCTCTTCAACGAGTTGGTCAAGCAGAACAAATTCGGCTGTGTTTTGAGAAGAGTTTCTTGTGTGGAACATGAGAAAGACACCGTCCTTTTTAGTCTTTCTTTTATTTTATTGCAGGAGAATGGATATTTTAAGGAAAAATAAAGGCCGTCGAGATTTTCTCGACAGCCTGAGTGAACATTTTTAATATTCGCTCTTTTTTGATAATAGGTTACTAAAATATCTATTTTATAATATTAGCCGACTATTCTCTAGAGGAGTAACTGATAAAAATTCTTTTAAGATTCTACATAATTCTATAATTCCTGTCTCTAAAACATTATCGTTTAGATATGAAAAGCTTAATCTTAAATGATTTGTTTCTGGTTCACCAGAAAAACATACAAAACCTGGTAGGAAAGATAGGTTTTTCTTTTGACATTCTAATAATAACTGTTTGGTATCCCACTTTTCAGGAATAGATATCCAAATATTTAATCCTCCTTTTGGTTCTATCCACTCAACACCTTCAGGCATATGTTTCTTTAACAACTTAATTACTAAATCTCTTCTTATTTTTAATGCAGTTCTTAATTTTTTTATATGATCTTCCATTCTTTTAGATTGAAAGAGTGGATATAAAGCTTTTTGTGTTAATAAAGGACTTCCAAGGTCAGCATTCATTTTTGATGATACCAAACGATTAAAAATAGTCCCATCTGCAGTTAGTAATCCTATTCTACAACCAGGAATTAGTGTTTTACTTAATCCTTTTAGATATATAACATTCCCCTTAGTATCCAAACTTTTAATTGGATTTGGCGGTTTTTCATTGTAATAAATTTCACTCCAAGGATCATCTTCAATAATTATTATTTTAAATTCTTGAGCAATTGTTAACAGTTGTTCTCTTCTATCGTCACTAATAACTATTCCTGTGGGATTGTGGAAATTAGGGATTGTATATATTAATTTAGGATTTTTTGTTTCACATAGTTTAATTAATATGTCTGTTCTTATTCCATTTTTATCTATTGGAACGGGTAAAATTGAGGCTCCTCGCGAACGGAATATGTCTAATGCTGCTGGATAAGTAGGCGCTTCTGCTATAACTACATCTCCTGGACCAATAAATGTCCTTGCTACTAAGTCTATTCCCTGTTGTGTACCGTTTGTAACTAAAATATCCTTTTCGCTAACATTAATTTTTTGTTTCTTTAAAGTTCGTTTCATAGCTATTCTTAAATCTAAGTCTCCCTGAATTGGTCCATATTCTGATAAGATAAGAGGATTTTTTTCTAACATTATATGAATCTCGTTTTCTAGATATCTATTTGGCAAGAGAGAGGGAGCAATAGCTGCTAATGAAAATTGTAAACTATGATCTGACGAATTGTAATGTGTATCAAAATGTGTTCTTGGAAGATAATCTTGTATTGAAAGTTGCCACTTGTATGAACTCCCCGTGTTTCTTGATTTTTCACACTTTATGGAATGCGATTTAACAAAAGTTCCTTTTCCTTGTACTCTTTTGACAAGGTTATTTTGTTCAAGTAGATCATAAGCTTTCACAACTGTAAGAAAACTCACCTCTAAATTTTTGGACATTTCCCTAATTGAAGGCAGACACTCCTCCTCATTTAATATCCCTGACCGTATTCTGTCGGATAGATTTTCGTATATTTGTTGGACAAGGGATATTCTACTATATCTGTTCAATTCAATTTTCAAATTTAATCCCTCCGTAAAACCATCAAGGTGTTATAGTGTTATGTTGACTGTTATTCTAATTATTGGTTTATATTAGGGTCATACCATACAATATAACTTATTTTGAAAATTATAAAAAGGTGGAATTCGTATGTCAGACAGTGCTCTTCAACTTAAACGTTCAGCACAAAGCCAAGAAACTTTTATGGATGGTGTGAAAGCTTGCTTGCCGACTGTGTTTGGTTATCTCAGTATTGGTTTTGCAGCAGGGGTAGTTGCAAAGACAGCTGGTCTAAGTGTTCTAGAAATTGCATTGTTATCCCTATTCCTTTATGCAGGTTCAGGACAATTTGTAACAGCTGGAATGATTTTGGCTGGAAGTGCAATTACTTCCATTCTCTTTTCAATCTTTTTAGTAAATCTACGACATTTGCTATTTAGTGCTTCTTTAGCTCCTTATTGTCGTAAATTTTCCGCTTGGAAAAACTTTGTTATTGGTTCGCAAATTACGGACGAAACATTTGGTGTTGCATCCAATCATCTAGAAAATAGGAAGGAAGCGAGTTTTTCTTGGCT
Organism: Bacillus sp. FSL W8-1202; assembly: GCF_038006165.1. Classification (NCBI taxonomy): domain Bacteria; kingdom Bacillati; phylum Bacillota; class Bacilli; order Caryophanales; family Bacillaceae; genus Bacillus; species Bacillus sp. FSL W8-1202. The sequence goes on along the minus strand of NZ_JBBOUR010000001.1, from coordinate 199,153 downwards.
ACTCGGATTAAATATAACAGCATATATCAATTGGTTACTTGCTAATGTCCTAGGAGGTATTTTTGGAGGTTTAGTAACAGATACAGAGTCTATAGGGATGGACTTTGCTTTACCTGCGATGTTCGCTGGCCTATTGGTTCTACAGATTTTGAGTAAGACCAATAAAGCTCTCGAAATATCAATAGCTATCTTTACAATTTTTTGTTTGATCGCTGTTAATTATTTAATGCCAGGTATGTGGGCCGTCATGGTGACAACTATTATTGCTTCAACAGTCGGGATGGTGATTAAGAAATGGAATTGAGATTAGATATTTTACTCATTGTTTTAGGTACAGGTATTGTTACATTATTACCTAGAGTAATCCCACTCCTTTTTTTAAGTAAAATAGAGTTGCCTAAATGGTTTTTGAGTTGGCTAAGTTTTGTACCGGTTACTGTTATGACTGCTTTGTTGGGTCAAGAACTTCTTTTTGAAGATGATAATTTTTCACCTCTCTCAAATAGTCATGAGTTATTAGGAATCATACCAACTTTTTTAGTTGTTTTATTAACTAAGAGTTTGCTAGGTGCTGTAGTGGCAGGAATGATAACTATTAGTTTACTAAGATATTTTCTATAATTTAAAATATAAAGGGAAGAACAAAAGCGCAAGCGCCTTGATCAGCGTCGCTTATGACCTCGAGGGGCTAGGCGCTGAAGCTGGATGCTAAGCGTTTATCCACAGTACAAGAATTTTAAGGTAGTAATAACTCCAATAGTTTCCATGTATCGTACGTATTCTCTACGCAACACTTGTAGCTTTTCGCTCCCATGTCTAAAACTTGTCAAATGCATCTCATTCGTTCGTTACACCTATCCAAGTGGTAGGGGCCAGTCTTTCTAAAGGAATAGGTAAGAGCTCTTTTGCACAATAAATCCGGTACTTCGTACTTTCTTTGGTATCCTACGAATAAGCTCATATTCGAAAGATATTAATCTTAAAAACTACCGGTTATTTTAATTTCTAATTAGTCTATTTTTTGTTTGTCTTGTATTTTAAAAGCTCCTCCTAAGAATGATTTTGTATTGTGTGTGTATAATTATCTTAAATGAGTATCCCTTTTGCTCAGAATATGTTTACCAAAGTTATCTAAAGGTGCTCCTCACAAGGAGCACCTTTTTCTTACGGCCAGATGTCGCCGGCCCATTCAGGGTGGTTTATAAATGGATTGCGGTTGTGCTGATATTTTTCATAAATGATTTCATTTCTTTTCCGCTCGCGGTCGTCAACCGGATCCTGCTTATTCCATTCGAGCAGGACAGATTGTTTGCCATGATAAGGAGCTGAGCCGTTGCCTGTCTTATCATTAAGCTCAAGATCAGGATAGCCGTCATCACCCTCGTAACGGACAGCCATGTAAAACAGCATGCGGGCAACATCGCCTTTCACATCATCGCGGGGCTCCCATGAATCGCCGTCATAATAATTTCCGGGTGCCTTCGCATATTCAGTGCCGCCATTGTCAAAATCCATATTTCCTCTTGTGCTGTTAACTTGAACATCGGCTGGGCGCAAATGATGAATATCAGTACCAGGTCCCTTGCTCGTACCAAAATCGCCATGGGATTTCGCCCAGACGTGCTCGCGGTTCCAATCGCCGACATTGCCGCCGTTCAGGCTTTTGGACCGCGATTCATTCGTATAGAGCAGGATGACGTTATTCGGATTTCTCGGGTCTTCATCCGTTTCTTTCAGCGCGTTCCACACTTCGCTGTAGGACAGCATCGTGTGTCCGCTGATAATACGGTGCAGGGTGCTTTTTAGCGAGTCTCCTGTTTTACCTTCAGCCCCTTCATAATAGGTATCTGTGTCAGCATAGGGTGCAGCGGGGGCGGCTAATGAGAGAAGGCTTCCTGTTCCTGAAGGGGAAGACGCCAATCGGTCATTGAGGCTTAATGCGGTTTGCGCGCTTGCTGAAGCTGCCGGCGCAAGCCATCCGGAAATCAGTAATACACAGACGAGCGGCAGAAACCATGCTTTTTTTGTCATCACTTGCCCTCCTTTTATCAGATCATGTCTATTATCTAAAATTCAAATAAAGGATAGAAGTGTCATTTTGTATATTTTTCATTAAAATTGTAAATTAGTCCCTTTGGAGGAGGCGGAAATCTCCTGTTCCATATCTTTAGGTCCTGTTTTTGCGAGCTGCCGGCATTTCCGTTTTCATCCGTTCCGCGAACATCGCCTCTCTGGCAAGCTGAGCTTGACCCTCTCTTTCGCTCTTGCTGGCTCTCTTCCTTACCGTGTTTTCTTTTGACCTTTACACTAAAATAGTTGTGACATATAGGGTGAATCTGGTTGTTGGATAGATACTGCGACTAAAAAATAAACGTTTTTTTGGTTAATCTGTCAATGAACTATCATGTTCTTCCTTCTATAATGAAGTCACCATAGCGGCCAGAGGGGGGAGTACATGGAAAAGCAGAAGCTTTCAGTAAAAAACAGCATCACAGATTATATTGAATGGCTCGCCCAATACGGTGCGTCTGCGGATGGCGGCGTAACGAGGCTTTTATACACAAAAGAGTGGATGGACGCACAGCTTGCTGTGAAAACGGAAATGTCTTCTTTCGGGCTTGAAACAAGATTCGACGATGTCGGCAATGTGTTTGGAAGGCTTTCGGGCACCCAGTCTCCGGATGAAGTCATTGTAACCGGTTCACATATCGATACTGTCATCAATGGAGGAAAATACGACGGCGCCTATGGCGTTCTGGCGGCGATGCTTGCGATAAAGCGGCTCAAAGAGACATACGGAGCGCCAAAAAAAACGCTCGAGGCGGTCTCCTTATGTGAGGAGGAGGGCAGCCGTTTTCCAATGACCTATTGGGGATCAGGGAATATGACGGGTGTTTTTTCATTACAGGATGGAGCAGAGCCAAGAGACGAATCAGGAGTCTCGCTGCAACATGCGATGCATGAGAACGGTTTTGGCAAAGGTGTGTTTCAGGCAGCATATCGGACAGATATCAGCGCTTTTGTTGAGCTCCATATTGAACAGGGACAGACATTGGAAATGTCAGGACGGGATCTCGGGATTGTGACAAGCATTGCGGGGCAGAGGCGCTATCTCGTCACGCTGGAGGGGGAATGCAATCATGCGGGAACCACCTCCATGAAATGGCGCAAGGACCCGCTCGCAGCCAGCAGCCGTATCATTCATGAGCTGTTGCTGCGGTCGGAGGAACTGCCGGATGAGCTCCGTCTGACATGCGGAAAAATAACGGCAGAGCCCAATGTAGCCAATGTCATACCGGGCCGCGTCCAGTTTTCAATCGATATTCGCCATCAGCATCAGCATGTGCTGGAACAGTTTCATCAAGACATGGTTGCTTTGATCAACGGCATTTGCCTACAAAAAGGAATTCGCGCCGTGATTGATGAATATATGCGGATAGAGCCTGTGCCGATGGACGAAAGGCTGAAGGCTGCGGCTTTTGAAACAGCATTAGAAAACGGCTTCAGCTGTGAGGAAATGGTGAGCGGAGCAGGGCATGACGCGCAAATGATCGGAAGGCGCTATCCTGCTTGTATGCTGTTTGTGCCAAGCCGAGGCGGCGTCAGCCACTCACCGAAGGAATATACGTCAGCCAGACAGCTTGAGATCGGTGTCCGCGCACTGACTGATTTATTATACAAACTGGCTTACTGATAAAGGAGGAATGGCTGTGTCAGGCAGAAGAGAATTATGCACCCCGTTAAGAACGATTATGACGCCAGGGCCTGTTGAGGTTGATCCGCGTGTATTAAGAGTAATGAGCACCCCGGTTGTCGGCCAATTTGATCCGGCGTTTACAGGTATTATGAATGAAACGATGGAGATGCTTCGGGAGCTGTTCCAAACAAAAAACCGCTGGGCATACCCGATTGACGGCACTTCAAGGGCGGGAATTGAAGCAGTGCTGGCTAGTGTGATAGAGCCGGAAGATGATGTGCTCATTCCCATTTACGGCCGTTTCGGTTATTTGCTGACTGAAATCGCCGAGCGATATGGGGCAAATGTTCATATGCTTGAGTGCGAATGGGGAACGGTTTTTGACCCGGAGGACATCATACGGGAGATAAAAAAAGTGAAGCCGAAAATTGTGGCAATGGTGCATGGAGAAACATCGACAGGACGGATTCACCCGCTGAAAGCCATCGGCCAAGCCTGCCGCACCGAGGATGCATTGTTTATCGTCGATGCAGTCGCAACGATTGGGGGCTGCGAGGTTAAAGTCGATGAATGGAAGATTGACGCTGCCATCGGCGGAACGCAAAAATGTTTGTCTGTGCCTTCAGGAATGGCGCCGATTACGTATAATGAGCGGGTGGCGGATGTGATTGCAGCTCGCAAAAAGGTGGAGCGCGGGATTGCGACACAAGCTGACAGGGAAGCGCTTTTGGGAAATCGGCCAATCACAAGCAACTACTTTGATTTGAGCCAGCTTGAGGATTATTGGAGCGAAAGACGGCTCAATCATCATACAGAAGCGACGACGATGCTGTACGCCTTACGTGAGGGAGTCAGACTGGTGCTTGAAGAAGGTCTTGAGGCGCGTTTCGAGCGGCATCGGCACCATGAAGCCGCATTAGCAGCAGGGATAAAGGCAATGGGGCTAAGATTGTTTGGAGATGACAGCTGCAAAATGCCTGTTGTTACCTGTGTCGAAATTCCCGGCGGCATTGACGGCGAGTCTGTCCGTGACATGCTGCTGGCACAATTCGGCATTGAAATCGCCAGCTCATTCGGCCCGCTTGCAGGGAAGATCTGGAGAATAGGTACGATGGGGTACAGCTGCAGAAAAGAAAACGTGCTATTCGTGCTTGCCGGGTTAGAGGCTGTGCTTCTCAGACATAACGCAGGAATCGAAGCAGGAAAAGCGCTCCAAGCAGCGCTGGATGTATATGAAAACGCTGGCCGCCAGGCAGCGGTGTAAAGAAAAGCTTGCGGACCTCCGCAAGCTTTTTAGATATGATTTCGTGTTTTCTCCAATCTGAATTTCTTCGTTTGACTCTTTTTACAAATCGTCTTTCTATGTGTTTCATTTTCTGACAAATCATGAGTCATTTTTTCTTCCATCGTCTATTCTTTATACAAGTTACCTATAAAATCACGCTGAACTAGTTGTTTCTCACGGCAATTTTCGAGAGGAGGATGCGGCATTGGGGAATTTTCACACGATGTTAGATGCGCTCCTGGAAGACCAGGAGGAGGCTGTAATGGCGACAATTGTTCAAGTTGAAGGCTCCGCGTATCGAAAAGCAGGCGCCTCTATGCTCTTTAAGAAAAATGGCAGACGGATTGGCTTGCTGAGCGGCGGGTGTGTGGAAGAAGATGTATTCCAAAGAATCAGTGCGCTGGGCGATCAGCTCACACCAACGCAGATTCCCTACGACATGCGGTCGGAGGACGATCTTTCTTGGGGCATGGGAGCCGGGTGCAATGGCATGATTCATGTTCATGCGGAGCGAATCACTCAGGAAAAAAGGCGGCACTATGAGAAAGTGAGGGATTGCCTTCATTCAGGCAAAGCTGTCACTTCCGTTACAAAGATTGGATCCTCCCATTATTTATTTCTGACGGAGAACGGGCATTTTGGCAACTGGCCGGACGCGCCTCTGCAAGATATTCAACGTACTGTTTCAACGCTTCATTTACCGCATTTCGATCAAACCACTAACATGTTTATTCAGCGAATTGAACCGAAGCCGCGTCTCATTCTGTTTGGGGCGGGACCGGATACTGTACCGCTGGCCAATTTGGCGGCTGACACAGGGTTTTCTGTTATCGTGACGGATTGGCGGCCCGCTTATTGTACATCCTCTCTTTTTCCAAAAGCGGATCAGCTGATCACCGCTTTTCCGGAACAAATGCTTAGCGAATTTCAATTTTTTCCGAATGATGCAGCTGTTGTGGCAACCCATCATTATCAGCACGATCAAACGATCATCAACTTCTTATTTTCTCAAAACATCCATTATATTGGACTGTTGGGTTCGGCAAACCGCACGAAACGGCTGCTGAACGGAAAACATCCTCCGTCTCACTTTTACAGTCCGGTCGGGCTGAAAATCGGTGCGGAAGGTCCCGAGGAAATTGCGGTAAGTGTAGTTGCAGAAATCATTCAAACAAGAAAACGGATAGCGGTTGTATGAGAAGCCCCTATCTGATCGGCGTGTTTCTCGCTGCCGGCAAAAGCAGAAGAATGGGCCAAAACAAGCTGGCTTTGCCGCTAAAAGGAGAAAACATCGGCTCACTTTCCTTGAAAACTGCTCTGTCGTCCCGCCTTGATCACGTGCTGGTCGTCGAGCGGACAGAACATGCCTCCCTTGAGTGGATAGGAGCGCCGTATCACGCTCCGCCTTTTCAAAAACGCTGGAGCCTGCACGTTTGCCAAGACGCAGAAAAGGGTCAGGGGCATTCAGTCAGCAGCGGGGTGAGAAAAGCAGAAAGCATGGGGGCGGACGGCGTTGTCATTTTGTTAGCCGACCAGCCTCAGCTTTCCGTCGATCATCTCAATGCCCTTGTGGCTCTGGCTCCTGAGTCATTTGCCGTGTCATCGTTTTTAGGGGCGTTCACCCCGCCAATCTACTTCTCGTCGGCTTGTTTTCCTTATGTAAAGGGGTTAACGGGAGATGAAGGGGCTCGCAGGCTCCTGAAAAGCGGACAGCTTGGAGCAGGAGCGGTTTTGGAGGCAAAGGATAGCGGTGAGTTGGACGATATTGATACACCCGAGGAATATGACATGGTAAGGAGGGCGATGTCTTGAACGGCCAAGTGACAAAAGCAAGGATGAATATTCAATTATGGAGGCCGACAGCGCTTGATGAGGCCTATTCGCTTTTAGAGAAGCTTGCTCCGGATGTGTGTGCCGCATCGGGAAGCACGCTGCTTCAGCTTCAGTGGGACAAAGGAACTCTGCCGAAACAGCACCTTGTCAGCCTTGAAGGGATTGACGAGATGCGAGGGATCAGCGCCAGTGACACCCACGTGTCGATCGGGGCGCTCACATCACTGAATGAATGCAGAAAGAACCCTTTGATCAAGAGAGCGCTTGGCTGTTTCAGTGACGCTGCTTCCGCTGTCGCTGCACCGGGGATTCGCAGCCGTGCCACGATTGGCGGCAACATAGCGAGTAAAATCGGTGATTTCATTCCGCTTCTGCTTGTGCTTGGTGCTGAGCTTATCGTATATCAAAAGGAGCTAATCAGGCTGCCGCTTGGCGCTTGGCTCAGTGAGGAAGACTTTAGAACGGCTATCGTCACGCGTGTCATCATCCCGCGGGCGGAGGGAGAGCGTGTATTTTATCACAAGCTTGGAAGGCGCCAGGCTTTTACAGAAGCGGTTGCTGTTGCAGCTGGACGTTTTTTGAAAGACGGCGGCATTCGCCTCGCCGCTGGCCATGCCGATATCACTCCTAGGAGATTATTGGACAGCGAAGCGAAATGGATGGCACCAGGGTGGGACTCGCATGAGCTGTACAAAACACTTATCCATGAGCTGCCGTTTTCCTCAGATGCTTTTATGTCAGCGGCATACAGAAAAAAAGCCGCTGCCAACGTCATCATGGCAGAGCTGATGGCTGAGGGAGGGGAATAAATGATCATCAACAAACCGTCAAGGGTCAGGCCGGATGGAAGGGGTAAGGTTACAGGGGAATTGAAATATATGACCGATCTCAGCTTTCCGGGAATGCTGTATGGCAAGGTGCTGAGAAGTGCTTATCCTCATGCAGAGATTGTGTCGGTTTGCACCATAAAAGCTGAGAAAATGGAAGGCGTGCAGGCCGTCGTCACACATAAAGACGTTCCCGGCTTAAACCGATTTGGCATTGTCATCCCTGATCAGCCGGTTTTATGTGAGGACAGGGTGCGGTATGTCGGGGATGCGATCGCCGCAGTTGCTGCGGAAACGGAAGAAATCGCGGAAGCGGCGCTGGAGCTGATTCGAGTTGAGTATAAAGAGCTGGAAGTCATGGATTCACCAGAAAAAGCGCTTCGGCCGAATGCGCAAAGACTGCATGAGGACGGGAATATCCTGCACCGCGCATTTTTTTCAAACGGTGATGTGGAAGAAGGGTTTCAAGCATCTGACACAGTCCTTGAAGAAACCTATGAGCTGCCGCGGCAGATGCATACGTATATGGAAACGGAGGGAGGTGTAGCCGTTCCGGAAGACGACGGGGGTTTTACGATGTATGCAGGAACCCAGCACGGCTATAAAGACCGTTTCCAGCTTGCCCGTATTTTTGACATTCCTGAAGAGAAGATCAGGATTGTGTCAAGTCCGATGGGCGGCTCGTTCGGAGGGAAGGATGAGCTGAATATTCAGCCGTATGCCGCGCTTTTGTCACTGAAAAGCGGACGTCCTGTCAAAATCCATCAGACACGAAAGGAGTCTGTACGTTCTGGCATTAAGCGCCATCCGATGAAGATTACGATAAAAACGGGTGCAGATCATTCGGGAAATCTATTGGCGCACGACGTGAAAATTGTGGCGGACACAGGCGCTTACGCCACGCTCGGACCTGCCGTTCTTGATTTTTCTGTCGAGCATGCCGCAGGGCCGTACCGTATTCCGAATATCCGGACTGAAGGAATATCAGTATTTACGAACAACGGGGTGGCGGGGGAATTTCGGGGTTTTGGCGGCAACCAAATCACATTTGCACTCGAAACCCATCTCGATCGTCTCAGCGGCATGCTCGGCATCGACCCGCTGGAGCTGAGAAGAAAAAATATCAGAAAACCGCATGACTTGGGGCCTCTTGAGCATCGGATTGCATCGACTGACGGAGCGGCACAGGTGTTGAATGCCATATCTAAATCTCCCATTCTTACAAGAACCAGCCGGAACTGCGGGTATCTGCAAAGAGGCACGGGAGCGGCAATTACAATGCACGGCGGCGGGCTGGGGTATGGCCGAATGGATGCGGCAGGAGGCCGTTTGTCCCTTTCGAGTGAAGGTAAAATCACAGCATCATTCGGATTTGAAGAATGCGGACAGGGGATTCTAGCAGCGATTGAACAGATTGTCATGGAGGAGCTGGGTTGTGCCGCAGAAGATATTTCCATTGTTATTGGGGATACCGCAAAAGTGCCGAAGTCAGGCTCCTCCACAGCATCCCGCGGCACAAGCATGGTGTGGCACGCGATCCAGCGTTTGAAGAAGCCGTTTCTAGCCCAGTTGAAAAAACGGGCGGCAGAATGGAACGGCTGTTCAGCGGAAAATCTTATTCCCGGCGCTGCAGGCTTGCGTGACAAAAACACAAAGGCGCTCGTGGTGACGTATAAGGAGCTGGCTGAAAAAGGCCCTTTGGCAGAGGAAACGGCCTTTGACTTTCCAACAACGCCTGATCCTGTGGTGGGCGGCCATTTCCTCTACTCATTTGGAGCGGCTGCCGTTGAGGTGGAGGTAGATCTGTTAACAGGCGATGTCAAATTGATAGGTTGTGAGCACGCTATTGCGGCAGGTCCGGTTGTCAGTCCGCAGGGATATCGAGGTCAAATTGAAGGCGGCGCTGCCATGGCACTCGGCTACACACTGATGGAGGAAGCGAAAATGACGGACGGCCGTTATGCCGCAGAAAATCTCGATCACTATTTGATTCCCGGAATCAAAGACGTTCCTGACATGAAGCTGATTGCAATAGAAGACTTAATGAAGGGAGACGTATATGGACCGCGCGGTGTTGGCGAAATCGGAACAATCGCCATCACTCCGGCGATTGTAAAGGCAGTACATGATGCGGTCGGATGCTGGATAAACAAGCTGCCAATTTCAAGAGAAGAGCTGCTTGAAGCGATAGACAGAAAGGGGCTGAAGCAATGGACGTAAAAGAGGCCGGGCCATTTCCTGTAAAAAAGGAACAGTTCCGGATGACCGTGAATGGGCAGGAGTGGGAGGTTGCTGCCGTTCCTACGACACATCTGAGTGACCTGCTTAGAAAGGAATTTCAGCTGACCGGGACAAAGGTGTCCTGCGGAATCGGCCGCTGCGGAGCCTGCTCTATTTTAATCGACGGAAAACTGGCCAATGCGTGTATGACCATGGCTTATCAAGTGGACGGCCACTCCATTACAACAATCGAGGGCGTACAACAAGAGGAACTGGATATCTGCCAAACCGCTTTTTTGGAAGAAGGAGGCTTCCAATGCGGCTACTGTACCCCAGGAATGATAATTGCGCTTAAAGCGCTGTTTCGGGAAACCCCTCAACCTTCTGACGAAGATATAGAAGAAGGGCTGGCGGGGAATTTGTGCCGGTGTACCGGGTATGGCGGGATTATGCGGTCAGCTTGCAGGATTAGAAGAGAGTTGAACGGGGGTAGACTGGAGTCCGGCTTTTAAAAGCCGGACTTTTTTAGCCTCAGTCAGACAGCGAGATCAAGACGCAGAAGCGTTGTGGGAAAACACACGATAAATCTCGTAGAACTTGACAGCTTCTGGATTAGAAAAAGATTAGTGAACACATAGCAAAGACGCCATAAAAACTTCTTATGGCGTCTGTCGGACAGGGAGGTGTTGGATACGGCGGAGGCAAGGAAAGTTAAACTTAATAATTAAAGATAGCTGCTCCAACAATGATCAACAAAATGAATAGCACCACGATCAAAGCGAAGGAGCTCCCGAAACCGTTTGAGTAACCAGAGTTTCCACTATATCCACCAGAATTGTAGAATCCCATAATGTCACCTCCTTTAGTGGAGATAGTATAAGATATGTCAACGATTATTTTCGACATAGATTTAAGTCTAAAAAAGAAAAAATGAATATTTTGTCTAAAGGTGTAAGAGAGAACGCGTTATCAAAACTATTAAAAACGCAGCAATTGTCTACAGAGTATTTTTTCGAGAAAAAACGCGGTCTGTTTATAGGATTGGAGAAGGGAGCTCGGCTGCTAAGAGCTGACTTATTAGTTTGAAACCTCGATTTATAAATGAAAGGACTACAGGATATTTTTGTCGTAGGCAATTATCCTGAAAAATATAGGTGAATGTTTATTCTAGCTGTTGTTTCACTAAGCGTGGGATTACTGCAAGTACTGTCCTAGGATCAAAAGTTTATTGAAGTGCAAATAGAAGCCCGCCGGTGAGGCGGGCTTCCTTCTTAACTCCCCCTATACACCTGATAACCAAACGGCGACAGCAAGAGCGGGATATGATAATGTGCATCTGGATCTGCTAGCTGAAAACGGACGGTGACTATGGTTAAAAACGGCTGGTCGACCGTATTCACGTTTTTATTCGCAAAATACTCTCCTGCATGAAATTCCATCACATATTCTCCGGACACCAGCTCTTCATCAGCCAGCAGAGGGACATTGGCTCTGCCGTCATTGTTAGTGTAAACCTCTTTCATAATACTTTCGCCCAGCCGCTTCAATTCAATTTTTACGTTCGCCGCTGGTTTGCCGCAGGTTAAATCTAAAATATGGGTTGTCAGTTGTCCCATCAGGCTTTCAGGCTCCGACATTTTTCAGCAGTTTTCTGTTTTTCTTTCTCGGCGTCTTCTCTTGTCACGGTAAAATTTTGGAAACCGTATGGCGGGCGAGGTTCGGTGTAGACTTTTCCTTTTGAACCCGGGATTTCTTCGACAACTGTATCCCATGTGTGATTTTGAGATTGGAAGCTGACATCAGTGAGCTGCGGGAACCTCTCTAATATTCTGCAGCCGATGTGATAGATTAAGTGTTGGATTGAAGGGGTTTCGAGCTCGTGAAAAACGGTGCTCGCCAAGTCGCGGACTTGTTCAGCCGCGACGTAGCGGGCTGGGTCAGAAGCATATGCGTCATTTGTATTTTCATACTGCCAGCTGATGTTTAAATAGACAAACAGCGGGCGGTTGCCGTCTTCGGGAAGAGTCGTATATTCGTCCCGGATGAAGCCGGCGAAGGAGTTGCCGCTCACCTTAACGAGCTGAAGATCCATGATTTCGCTGTATTGTTCTGTAATCGTGATGGTATTCCCGCTGCGTTCTGCTTTCAGCACAGAGCGGCTTCGTTCATTGCGTGATCTTCTGAAGACAAGGCGGCTTGCGGTGAGCTCTTTCTCCTCGTATGCAGGCATTGCTTCAAACGGAATGTCTTCGCCAGTCAGAGTGATCGTGTCCATATGAGAATAGGTATCTAAAAATCGGTGAGCTACATATTGTAGGAACCCCTCGGTTGTCGTTCCTTCATAGGATGCGAGATGGCGCTGGATAAAGTTTTTCATTGAATCCGTTGCCACGACGAGAGTGTTGTCTCCATCTGTAAATGATGGCAGGAAGGCGTCTCCGCCAATTTCGCATGTCACATCAACGCCGACAACGGTATTGTCTCTCCCGGTAAAAGATGATTCTGGGATTTGCTTCACTCCAGTGAGCGGTTTTAAAAACGTTCGGTATGCAAATACATTTCCTTTGCCATAAGACATGGTTCTTTTCATTTGCGTCTCTCCTTTTTCAGTGATGATGTCAGCCAGACGAAAGCGGGCGATTCGGTAAATTTCTATAAGGGCCTGCTGGAACTCCGTTTCTCGTTCGCTCTCAAGCCTTGCCAGCAGGGCTTGGTGAATGTCCTGTTTCGTCTTTCCCTTCACCGCTAAAATAAAAGGAAAGCCGAAGCGATCATAATAGTGTTCATTCAGCATGAGAAACTCCTCGTATTCCTGCTGTTCTAATTTGCCGAGCCCCGCGTTCTGCTGCTCTCGTACCGAGTCATCGCTCATTGTTTTCTTTGTTCCGAGCCGGGGATGCTTTTTGATTAAATCAAGCTGTGTCTCGCGATCCGCGGCTTTTACAATGCCAGTCATTTTGCGGTGAAGATCAGAAAGGGACGAAAACGGCCGTAGTGCTGCGGATCTCTCCGCAATCCATGAAGAGTGTTCAAAAATAGAGCCAAGTGTGTCTGTCAGTGTTTGTGTATCCATTTGGTTCAGGTCATCCATTGTGAACATTGGCATCTTCCTTTACGTTTTTATGTCTGTGACATTCGGCTGTTTGGTTTGAAAAAAAGCGTGCAGTGCAATGGCCGTCAAACTGCCGATCACAATTCCGCTTCCTGCCAAGACAGAGGCCGCGCCCGGAAGAGATGAAAACAACGCGGGAACTGTTGTAGCGCCAAGCCCCAAGCTGACGGAAGAGGCGATAATCAGCAAGTTGCCTTGCGAATCAAGGTCAACGCTGGATAGCATTTTGATTCCGTAAGAAATGACCATGCCGAACATGACGATCATTGCGCCGCCGAGAACTGGGGTGGGGATCACTGTTGTCAGGGCCGCTGCTTTTGGAACCAGCCCGATCGCGACCAGTATGATTCCTGTGATGGCGATGACGTTGACACTTTTCATCTTTGAGAGCTGAACGATGCCGACATTCTGCGAGAAAGCTGTATAGGGAAACGCGTTAAATAAGCCGCCCAGCAAAATCGCAAGGCCTTCTGCCCGGTAGCCCTTTTCCAGATCCTTCTCCGACAGTCTGCGGTTTGTGATATCCGCAAGCGCAAAGTAAACACCTGTCGATTCAACGAGGCTGACAATCGCAACGAGAAGCATCGTGACAACAGCCGGCAGCTCAAAGGTTGGCGGTCCGAAATAAAACAGAGACGGGACATGAAGCCAAGACGCCTCCAAGACCTCAGAAAAATCGACCTTTCCCATGAAATATGCAGCCGCTGTTCCTGCGATAAGACCGAGTAAAATCGCTATGGAGCGGATAAAGCCTTTAAAGAAATAAAACAGCAATAAGATAAAAGCTGTGACGCCAAACCCGAGGAGCACGTTGTCGAGTGAGCCGAATTCTTTGCTTCCTTCACCTCCGGCCAGGTTATTCATTGCCGTTGGAATCAGGCTGATGCCGATGATCATGACGACTGATCCGGTTACGACAGGCGGAAAAAAACGGACAAGCTTCCCGAAGAAGCCCGCGGCTAAGACGACAATCAGTCCTGCGGCGATAATGGCACCATATATCGCTGGGACACCGTAAGTGCTTCCGATGGAAATCATCGGGCCGACTGCGGTAAACGTGCATCCGAGCACAACGGGAAGGCCGATGCCGAAATATCGGTTTCTCCAGAGCTGCAAAAGAGTTGCCGCCCCGCACATAAACAAATCAATCGCGATTAAATACGTCAGCTGCCCCGCATTCAGCCCGATCGCTGCTCCGACGATCAACGGAACGAGAATGGCTCCCGCATACATGGCAAGCATGTGCTGAAGCCCCAGCATCATCAGCTGTAAGGCATTGTGCTGTTCCTTCATCTTTTTTACACCTCTTTTTCTAATGCGAGTGTATGTTCTAATACCGGAAGTTCTGTTTGCTGTGCTGTTAATTCTTTTTTGTCGCGCAAGCTGAAAAATAGATTCAAAAAGATGGCGGTCAGGCTGCCAGTGATGGTGCCGTCACTGACCAGAATTCTAATCGGAGCGGGGAATTCAGCAAAAATCCCGGGGGCCGTGCTGGCGCCGATGCCGAGTGCGATTGAGCATGCGATGGTCAGGAGGTGGTATTGATTTTTGAGATCCGCTGTGCTGAGCATTTTGACGCCGGAGGCAATCACCATGCCGAACATGACGACGGTCGCGCCGCCAAGTACAGCAGCAGGAACGGCAGATGCAAGGGCGGCAATCTTCGGAATCAGTCCGAGACAGACAAGGATACAGCCTGCGGTAACGACGATGTTTCTTGTTTTCACTTTGGTCAGCTGCAATAAGCCGGCGTTTTGCGCAAAGGTATTATAAGGAAAGGCATTGAACAGCCCGCCGATGAGAATGGCGATTCCTTCCGCTCGATAGCCTTTGACGAGATCTTTTTCAGTTAAAGGTCTGCCGCATATCTTTCCGATTGCGTAAAAAACGCCGGTTGATTCCACAATAATGACGATTCCGACGATCAGCATCGTTAAGATCGGACCGATTTCAAACGCAGGGGCTCCGAAGTAAAAAGGCTTCGGGATTTGGAAGAACGGTGCTTCTGTAACAGAAGAAAAGCTGACTTTGCCCATGATCGCTGCTGCCGCTGTTCCGGCGGCGATGCCGATCAGAACGGACAGTGTTCGGGCAAATCCTTTGATAAAGCGGTTGAGGACTAAGATCAGAACAAGGACACCGACAGAGAGAAGAAGGTTTTCGAGCGAACCGTATTCGGGGTTGGCGCTGCCGTTTATTTTTTCGCCGCCAGCCATATTTTTCACACCTGTCGGAACAAGTGAAAGGCCGATCAAGGTCACAACCGTACCTGTTACGACAGGAGGAAATAACACAGTCAGCTTGCCGAAAAAACGCGCAAACAAAAAGATGAACACACCGGCCGCGATGATGGAACCGTAAATCGCGTGAATGCCGTAATTGCTGCCGATTGCGATCATCGGGGTGACGGCCACAAATGAACTGCCAAGCATGACGGGAAGCCCGATGCCGATGTATGCTCCGCGCAAGGTTTGCAAAAGCGTCGCGACGCCGCACGTTAACAGGTCTATCGCCAATAGGTAGGACAGCTGTTCAGTTGTTACATTCAGCGCCCTGCCGACAAGCAGGGGCACCAAAATCGCACCTGCATACATGGCGAGCACATGCTGCAGGCTAAGCGTAAACACCTTAAACGATCTTTTTTTCACTATAGTCCCTCCTTGTATGTGAACTTTAGTAACATGATATCGTGCCGATCGAGGGGTGTCATTGGATACAGTAGCTGAAAAAGACAGGTGTGATTGCTGAAAGTGACGAAAAATGATTCATTTTGTAAGAAAATGTAACAAACATTAGCTGATCAGCCGCTGCATACGTAAGGCAAGCCGCAAACGCATCGTTGTTTCAGGATCTTTTAAGCTTTTCCCCAGCAGCTCTTCGCATTTTTCAAGGCGGTATATGACCGTATTGCGATGAACGTACAGACGCTTTGCCGTCTCTGAAATTTGGCAGTGTGTC
The DNA here is from genome assembly GCF_038006165.1 of Bacillus sp. FSL W8-1202. NCBI lineage: Bacteria > Bacillati > Bacillota > Bacilli > Caryophanales > Bacillaceae > Bacillus > Bacillus sp. FSL W8-1202. The sequence continues at coordinate 183,221 of NZ_JBBOUR010000001.1, read as the reverse complement.
TCTAAATAGACGGAAAGCGTATGAAGCAGGCTTTGATCCTCCTGCTGTTTTTCAGCGAGGCTCTGAAGCGTGGAGTTGTAAAATTTCTTCAAATCCTCAACCGGGAGCAAGCGCAGAAGCTCAGGCACATCTTTGGCGTGATACACCTGGATAAATGCGGTGCTTCTTGACAAATGCCCCGATTGCAGAGCATCAGAAGCTTCTGTGAAAGCGTCGGGAACATCAATGAGCTTTTGGCAGATATTGCTGATGCCAAAGGACACGGTTCGTTTAAATTGAGCGCTGACCTGTGTTTGAAACTGTTCTAAAAAGCTGATCACCGAGGCGTGCATTTCACTCCAGCTGTCTGTCGCCTCGATTAGAATAATGCCGACATTTCCTTTCATAAAGAAGTGAGGCGGAAACGGGAAGGCTGATAATTCACCTTCAAGAAATTCGAATACGCTGTCGGAAGCAAGCTGATTTTCTGTAAAACTGATTGATTCATTATTCCGATCGAGTTTGCCGGCAATGCACATGTATTTTTGATCCCAGCGCAGTTTGAATTCTTTCGCCCGGTTTTTGATTTCGTCATCTGAAGAAAAGGACCGCTCAATAAAATTGTTGAAAAACTCATTGCGGGCCCTTCGGCTGAACTGCTTCAGCGCATTTTCCTTCAGCAGTTCAAAGGAAATGACGTTGGCCGCTTGTTCAATCGTGAGGATCAATCCTTTGTCGCCGGCCTGCACCATGTCCGGTATCAGCAGGTAGCCGCAGTTTTTTTCGTGATTATAAATAGGCAGGACAGAATATGTTTTCTGATCTGAGATTGTAGAGAAACAAGTGAAAAATGGCCCGGATACGGTATTCAGGGTGCCTTTCAGCTTTTCGGTCTCAACTGAAATCTGATGAGACGCAGACAGCATTTTGGCATGCTGGTCAAGCAGCAGCACGGGAAGCTGAAGGAGGTCTGACACCTTTTTGAGGAGGGATTGCAGCCCCTTGCCGCTCATAATGTGGTTTGTGAATTTTTTGTGCGCGTAAATGGCTTGCTGCAGCTCGTTAGAACGCATATCGAGAATATGGCTGAGTGTGGCATTCACAATATCGCCGAGGCGGATGTGTTCCGGAAGCTCAATGATCGGAAACGCATATGAATCGGCCAGTTCGATGATTTCCTTCGGGATATCTTCCAGATAGCGCTTTGTTTTAATGCCGAGGCCCGCGCAGCCGCGTTTTGCCATTTGCCGAATCAGTTCAGATAATTGATGCGGGTGATCCTTCAGGTGATAGGCGGTGGTGACGAGCAATTCATTCTTATGCAAAAAGTCTGCGATATCCGGAGCGTCCATCATATTGACATGCTGAACCTCTCTTTCCCCTCCTGCTTTTCCAGCGATTAAATTGGCGTTTTCAAAAGCCGGTATTTTCATCACATCAAAAATATTCATAGCGCATTCTCCTTTTCTATAAAAACATTGGTTAAGGTGAATAATTTTCAATAGGAATTCTAGCGGTTTTGCTGATGTAATACGATCATAGTAGCAGTAAACTGTTGAAAATAGAACTGGTTGTGTTACATAAACTGACATGAAAAATCGTCATCCTTACATGGGGGGATCAATATGGCTTACGATATGGTGATAAAAGGTGCGAAGGCAGTTACGCCAGATGGCGTTATAGAAGCTGAGATTGCAGTTCAAAACGGTGTCATTGCCGAGATAGGTTCTGACATTGAAGCAAGCGGGACGGAAATCATCCAGGCAGACGGGAAATACGTGTTTCCTGGTGTGATAGACTGCCATGTTCATTTTAATGAACCGGGCAGGGAGGATTGGGAGGGGTTTGAAACAGGTTCTCAAATGATGGCCGCAGGCGGCTGCACCACCTATTTTGATATGCCGCTCAACTGTATTCCATCAACCGTGACGGCAGAGCATCTTCTCGCAAAAGCTGAGCTAGGCAGGCAAAAATCTGCCGTGGATTTTGCGCTATGGGGCGGCCTTGTGCCAGGCCATATTGAGGACATCCGTCCGATGGCTGAAGCGGGAGCGATCGGGTTTAAAGCGTTTTTATCAAAGTCAGGTACTGATGAGTTCCGCTCTGTTGATGAACGGACATTGCTCAAAGGCATGGCAGAAATCGCGGCTGCAGGAAAAATCCTCGCTCTCCACGCGGAAAGCGACGCGATCACAAGCTACTTGCAAATGGTTTTGGCCAATAAAGGAAAGGTGGACGCGGATGCGTACGCCGCCTCCCGCCCGGAGGAAGCAGAAGTTGAAGCGGTGTATCGCACGATTCAGTATGCGAAGGTGACAGGCTGTCCGGTTCATTTTGTCCATATCAGCACGGCGAAAGCGGTCCGGCTGATCAGAGAGGCGAAACAGGAAGGTCTTGATGTTTCGGTCGAGACATGCCCGCATTATGTCTTGTTCAGCCATGACGATTTACGGCAAAGGGGCTCTGTCGCAAAATGCGCGCCTCCGCTCCGGTCGCTGCAATCAAAAGAGACGCTGATCGAAACGCTCATTGCCGGGGACATTGACATGGTTTCCTCAGACCATTCCCCTTGCCGTCCATCCTTGAAGCGGGAGGATAACATGTTTTTATCATGGGGCGGAATCAGCGGGGGGCAGTTCACTTTATTAGGAATGCTGGAACTGGCGCTTGAGCATCAGATTCCGTTTGAAACCATCGCAGAATGGACAGCGGCGGCCCCTGCAAAACGATTCGGCCTTCAGAAAAAAGGGCGGCTTGAGGCGGGGTGTGATGCAGATTTCGTGCTCGTCAGCATGGAGCCGTACACTGTTACAAGAGAATCGATGTTTGCAAAGCATAAAAAAAGCATTTACGAAGGACATACATTTCCCTGCAGCATTACGGCCACTTACAGCAAAGGCCGGTGCGTGTACAATGATGGGGAAAAAGTCACTGAAATTGACGGAGCTCTGGTCGTTCCTTCGTAAGCCCGGCGGATTTTACCGCCGGGTTTTTTGATTTCCTCCGTTCTAGTTTTTAAAATCTCATCAACGTGGTATCTTTTTTTAAAGGAGGCGGAGGCAATGGAGCATGTCAAATACATACTTAAGCAATCCTGGTCGCGCCATTCGAGCTCTAAATGGACGGAAGAATGCCCGTCATGCGGCCAATGCGGCGTGACGGCATTGGTGATTCAAGACCATTTCGGCGGCACGATTTTCAAAACAAAAGTCGATGAGAGCTGGCATTTTTACAACAGCATCAATGGTGTGGTGTACGATTTTACGAGTGAGCAGTTTCAGGCGCCTATTGAATATCAGCACATTCCTTCCTCAAGAGAAGAGGCGTTTTTAGATACGAATGAGGAACAATATCAGCATTTGCGTGAGGCATTTTCCCGCCATATGAACAGCATTTCCGAGGAAACCTGAAAACACGTGTGATAAACTGGAAGAGAGGTGAATGAGTGTGATTTATATCGGACTGACGGGATGGGGGGATCATGACAGCATCTATCCGCCGAAAACGGCCAGCCAGAAAAAATTGCAGGCCTATTCCTCCCATTTTCCGATCGTGGAATTAGACGCGAGCTTTTACGCGATTCAGCCGGCGCGCAATAATGAAAAGTGGGTGAAGGAAACGCCCGAAACCTTCCAATTTATCGTGAAAGCATATCAGGGCATGACAGGGCATCAGCGCGGCGAAATTCCCTTTGACTCAAAAGAGGAGATGTTTGATGCGTTTAAGGTGTCTTTAACGCCATATTTACATAGCAATAAGATCGCCATGGTGCTGTTTCAATTTCCGCCGTGGTTTGACTGCAAGAAGGAGAATGTCGCCTATTTGAGATGGTGCAAGCACCAAATGGGAGATATTCCTTGCGCGCTTGAATTCAGAAACCGTTCCTGGTTCTCGCCGCCATTTTATGAGCAGACGCTTTCATTTATGAAAGCGGAAGGCTGGATTCACAGTGTCTGTGATGAACCGCAAATCGGAGAAGGCAGCGTTCCGACCGTGTTGCGCGCGACCGATGAAAACAAAACGCTCGTCAGGTTTCACGGACGCAACAAGCAGGGCTGGATGAAGCCTGATGGCGGGAAAAACTGGTGGGAGGTCAGGTACTTATACCGCTACAACCAACAGGAGCTGGAGGATTGGAAAAAGCACCTGAATGAATTGCAGCAGCAATGTAAGGATGTTTTTGTCCTGTTCAACAATAATTCCGGCGGTGACGCCGCGGATAACGGCAAGCAGATGCTTGAACTGCTTGATATCGAGTACAGCGGACTTGCCCCGAGACAGCTCGATTTATTTTAGAAAAGAGGTTTTTATTGATGTCGTTTGTGATTTTGGTCGTACTGGGATTAATCGCAGGTACGGTAGGAAGTCTGATCGGGCTTGGCGGCGGAATTGTCATTGTGCCGTCTCTGATGTTTTTAAGCACAGTGACGCAGCTGTTTCAGGATGTGACGCCGCAGGTTGCGATTGGAACTTCGCTTTTGGTCATTATTTTTACGGGCCTTTCTTCAACTTTGGCTTATATTAAATATAAAACAGTTGATTATAAGAGCGGGCTCATTTTCTTTATCGGTTCAGGTCCCGGCAGCATGATCGGGGCTTACGTGTCAAAGCTGTTCAATTCAAGCTCGTTTTCCGTTTGGTTTGGCATTTTTATGATTCTGATTTCATTATCCTTAATGCTGAAAGCGAAAGCCCGGCCAATCAACAAAGCGCACAAAGGAATTATACGGACATTTCAGGATGATGCCGGTGAGCCTTATACGTACTCATATCAGGCCTCTGTGGGTATTGCCATTGCCTTTGTTGTCGGTTTTTTAGGCGGACTTTTCGGTATAGGCGGCGGATCACTGATGGTTCCGGCGATGATGCTGTTATTTCTGTTTCCGCCGAAGGTTGCGGTGGCAACGTCCATGTTTATTATTTTCCTGTCTTCTATGACAGGGTCTGTTTCACATATGATTTCCGGGCACGTCAATTGGCTGTACGCCCTCGCGCTTGTGCCAGGCGCTTGGTTCGGCGGAAAGCTTGGCGCCGCCATCAACAGAAAAATGCAGACGAAAACGATCGTTATGATCATGCGGATCGTATTGATTTTGATCGGCTGCCAGCTCATTTATGAAGGCATTTTCAGCTGAACGATTAGGGAGAGATATTATGAAGGAGAAGCTCCGCTTATATCATACAAATGATTTGCACAGCCATTTTGAAAATTGGCCGAAAATTGTAGATTATATCGAGCAGAAAAGAAAAGAGCATCAGTCAGACGGTGAAGAGACGCTCGTTTTTGATATTGGCGATCATCTTGATCGTTTTCAATTCGTGACAGAGGCGACATTCGGAAAAGCGAATGTCGATCTCTTAAACCGCCTTCACATTGATGGAGCGGCGATCGGCAATAACGAAGGGATTACGCTTCCGCATGAAGAGCTTGCTGCCTTATATGATCATGCTGAATTTCCTGTCATCGTCTCTAACCTGTTTGATAAAAATGGAAACCGTCCGTCCTGGGCGGTGCCTTACCATATCAAATCATTGAAAAACGGTATGTCCATTGCTTTCTTAGGTGTAACTGTGCCGTATTATCCTGTATATGACAAGCTGGGATGGACAGTAACGGATGCTCTTGAAAGCATAAAGAAAACCAATCGGGAAGTGAAAGGGCAGGCTGATATTATCGTTCTGCTGTCACATTTAGGCATTCTTGATGATCAGGCAGTGGCTGAAGCGGTGCCTGAGATTGATGTAATCCTCGAATCACATACCCATCATTTGCTTGAAGATGGACAAGTGGTGAATGGGGTACTGCTGGCCAGCGCCGAGAAATACGGGCATTATGTCGGCTGTGTAGAAATCACGGTGGACAGCGTACAGCAAAGCATCATCAGCAAAACGGCTTCTGTGCAGAACATGGCGGAATGGACAGGAGAATCCGCAGAAACAAAAGCGTTTCTCAATGAAAAAGAACGTGAAGCCGAGGAGAAACTGTCCGATGCCGTTGCAGAGCTTGCACAAGATGCTGAGGTGAAGTGGTTTGAAGAATCAGAGCTGCCTTTGTTTTTGGCATACGCCTTAAAGGAATGGTGCGAGACGGACATCAGTATGGTCAATTCAGGTGTCATTCTCGGTCCGCTAAAAGCAGGTCCTGTGACAAAGCTGGATCTGCACCGCATCTGTCCGCATCCGATCAACCCGGTGGCTGTCCGCCTGACGGGAGAAGAACTGAAGGAAACCATTGTCCATGCCGCTTCCGAACAAATGGAGCAGCTCCGGATCAAAGGACTCGGCTTCCGCGGAGAAGTGATGGGGAAAATGGTGTATGCCGGCGTTGAGGTAGAAACGAAACGGCTCGATGACGGGATCACCCACGTCACCCGGATCACACTGAACGGGGAAGATATTAAAAAACATAAACAATACTCCGTTGCGGTGCTTGATATGTTTACGCTCGGCAAACTGTTTCCGTTGATTCGCGACGCTGCAGAAAAAGAATATTTTATGCCGGAATTTTTGCGGGATCTGCTTGCTTGGAAGCTTGCGCAATAAGGCAGTCAGCCCACAACAAGCTGTGCCCTTCATCATAAAGTGATGAATGAAGGGAGTGGTTGACGTGGTAAACCTGACACCGATCATGATAGAAGGACAGCCTTTTACAGCTGTGACAGTAAAGCTTCCCAAAACGAATTTTATGGCCGTCGCCAATGATCACGGATACATTATGTGCGGCGCGCTTGATGTGGCGCTGCTGAATGAAAAATTAAAGGAGCGCGGCATCGTGGCGGGGCGGGCAGTTGGTGTCCGCACCATTGACCAGCTGTTAGACGCACCTTTAGAATCCGTCACGTACGCTGCGGAAGATCTTGGCATCAAAGTCGGCATGAGCGGCAGAGAAGCGCTTTTAAAAATGGTGAAATAAAATAAATTGGCCCCGGCTATTACTATGTCCCCTCTTACAAGCATACATTGTGATATGTAAGGGGGGATTTTCTTGCCAAGATATCGCGGCCCTTTTCGCAAGAGAGGACCTTTGCCTTTCCGTTACGTGATGCTCCTGTCAGTTGTCTTTTTTATCCTGTCAACAACGGTCAGCCTTTGGATGATCAATGGCTCGATCAAACCTGTTTTAATGGACATCGGCGAGATGGAAACGAAGCGTATAGCGACAGAGGTGATCCAGGATTCGATTGAGGACTATATGTCTGACAGTGAAAATATGAAAGATATGTTTCAAATGAATTCTGATGAAAACGGAAACTTAACGACAATCGATTTTAATACACAGGTTGTAAACAGTGTGAAAACAAAAGTGACAAAGCAGCTTCAGGCTCATTTGAAAGAGATGGAAACCCATACCGGACACAGCGGCGCCAGTGAAAACATTATGATCAACATTCCGCTGGGACAGGTAACCGGCAACAGCCTTCTTGGAAACCTCGGGCCGAAAATCCCGGTCCGGTTCAATTTAATCGGTGACGCTTTTACAGATGTCAAAACCAAAATCAAGCCGTATGGCATAAATAACGCACTTATTGATATCAGCATCTTTGTCGAAATTAAAGTGAAGGTCATCATTCCATTTGCCAGCAAAACCGCTGTCGTCACAAATAATGTTCCTGTATCGATTAAAGCAGTGCAGGGCGAAGTGCCGCAGTTTTATAATGGAAGCGGCGGCTCGGGTGTCACGCCTTCTGTCCAGCTTCCGAGCAGCAAAGAAGACGGTGCCGATTCAAAAAAAGAAAAAAGCAGCAAATAAGCCGCCTGTTGAAGAGGCGGCTTTTTGTTATTTCTTTTTTTGGTATTCATATCGCTCCCACGCCCTCAAATGCGGGTATGGATCAAATGACCATTCGGTTCTTCCGTTATCTTTGTACATGCCATAGTGCAGATGCGGCGGGAACTTCCCGGCGGTTCCCGGCGGGCCGTATCCGGAGCTGCCGACTGATCCGATCACTTGGCCAGGCTCAACGATTTGTCCTGTTTTAATCCCTTTGGCAAACCCATTGAGATGGGCAAAATAATGATACGTATTGTTAATGTCCCTGATGCCGATTCTCCATCCTCCGAAGCGGTTCCAGCCCTTCATTTCAACTACGCCGTAACATGTGGATTTGACAGGAAGGCCGTAATGGGCAAAGATATCCGTGCCTTCATGAATCCGCCTTCCACCGAAGCCGCGGGCATCTCCCCACGTGCTTCGGTAGCTGTAATCGGTTCTGATCGGAAGCGGGAATGCATGCTCGCCCAGATCAATATGGCCGTAGGCTTTAAACAGCTTCATGAATTCAGATATAATCCCCACTGTCTGATCACGCCGGTAATAATTCCAAAGCCCGATCCGGATGTTGTCTTCATCTGTGCCATACGACAGTAAGTATTGGCTGAACGTATACAAGATATCTTCATCGTTGCTGACCTCGGCTTTCCCGTCTCCATCGCCATCCATTCCGATTCCGTCAAACACTTTAATGCTTAAGGGCGCATCGTCTTTCGGATTCGGGTTTTCAGGCCCGCTCCAGATATCATCGGGTATATAGATGCTGATGATTCCCGCCTTGTCAGGCAGATCTTTCCGGTTGCTCCGCACGTTTTCTTCGTATTGATCAACAGCGGCGAGCGCATACCAAGGGATCTGCGTCACAGCTTCGATTTTATGATATAATTCCATCCGTTTCGACAGCACTGGATCTGAAAGTTTTTTTCCAGACGCAGAAGGCTCAAATGCAAACAAAAGGAGAAGAAGAGCGGATAACAAAACTTTCACAAAATAATCTCCTTTCATATTGAATACACATAGTTTGCGGCAACCCGGCTTAAAAATGTCAGTAATCATCTTCCCTTGTCGAGAAATTTTTCCTATGTTAAAGTGTCTAAAGAAAAGACTTTCTTTAGTTAGAAAAACATTATTTTTGTTGCAGAACTAAAACCTGCACCTTTCTCGTTTTCAGAATGTTTCGTGTCAGAAATTGAGTATATTGGATATTGGAGATGATGGGAATTGGCAAAGAAAGACGAACACCTCAGAAAGCCCGAATGGCTTAAAATTAAATTAAATACAAATGAAAACTATACAGGGCTCAAAAAACTCATGCGGGAAAACAACCTGCACACCGTATGCGAAGAAGCAAAGTGCCCGAATATTCATGAATGCTGGGCGGTCAGACGTACAGCGACATTTATGATTTTAGGTTCTGTTTGTACAAGAGCATGCCGTTTCTGTGCTGTCAAAACAGGCCTTCCAACTGAGCTTGACCTGCAAGAGCCGGAACGCGTAGCGGATTCAGTCGCGCTTATGAATCTGAAACACGCGGTCATTACGGCTGTTGCGCGTGACGATCAGAAAGATGGCGGGGCAGGCATTTTCGCGGAAACTGTCCGTGCGATCCGCAGAAAAAGCCCGTTCACAACAATTGAGGTGCTGCCGTCTGATATGGGCGGAAACTACGATAACCTAAAAACCTTAATGGATACACGCCCAGACATCCTGAATCACAATATCGAAACGGTTCGCCGCCTGACGCCAAGAGTCCGCGCGCGTGCGACGTACGACCGTTCATTGGAATTTTTGCGCCGTGCGAAGGAAATGCAGCCTGACATTCCTACAAAATCAAGTATCATGATCGGACTCGGCGAAACAAAAGAAGAGATTATTGAAGTAATGGACGACCTTTTGGCGAACAACGTGGATATTATGGCAATCGGCCAATATCTGCAGCCGACGAAGAAACACTTGAAAGTCCAAAAATACTACCATCCTGATGAATTTGCAGAATTAAAAGAAATCGCGATGCAAAAAGGCTTCAGCCATTGTGAAGCCGGTCCGCTTGTCCGTTCCTCTTACCATGCGGATGAACAAGTAAACGAAGCATCTAAAAAGCGTCAAGCACAAGCATAATGCCAAAACGCCAGATCATCTGGCGTTTTTGTCATTCCTATCGATTTTCATGTCCTGACGCGTTTCTCCATTGGCATTTTCATTCTCTGAGACAGGGCTTCCTTGCGGGGAGGTTTTCATTTCTTGAATCGTCCCCGACATGATCTCTCTGATATCCCTTGAACCAGAGCCGAGATTGCTGTAATTTTCGACGGACTGCATATGGTTTGGATTATCGGAAATATACACGTGATAGTATCGCGGTATCACGGAAGCCGCTGTTTTTTTCACCTGATCGGCGGTCAGCTCCCGGTTTTTAGAATCGGTTTTGTATACGACAAGCGCTTCTCGGTCAGTCACCAATGTCGCAGCATCTTGAATATGGGGGAGCTGAACCGTTAAACTTGATATCATGTGAGCGGTTTCTTCCCGGTTCATCACCGGCGTTTTCTGCTGGTCTCCGTCAAATTGTTCTTTTTGATAGCGGACATAGCCAAATTGTTCGTTCTCATTATGCCTGTTAAAAGCCTCGTTGCGGTCCGACACATGAATGGGTTTGGTTTGATTCTGCGTCTGATTCCGGACATTTTGGGCATTATCCAATCCTGCGCCTCCGCACCCGGATAAAAGTCCGGTCAGCAGGCAGAGGCTGACAGCGGTTCGTTTCATTTATCAATCCCTCCTCATGTGTAGGGTAGCCAAATCGCATGATTTATTCTTTAGCAATTGATGGGGACGGGGCAATGAATTATGATAGGAATGAGTGAAAAAGAGGTGAGATCATGATTCTTATTCAAAATGCCGAATTTGAATTGGTGCACAATTTCAAAGACGGCTTCAACGAAGAGGCTTTTAAAGCCCGCTACTCCGATATATTAAATAAATACGATTATATTGTGGGAGACTGGGGATACGGTCAGTTAAGGCTCAAGGGCTTCTTTGACGACCAGAATCAAAAGGCAACCTTCGAAACGAAAATCAGCACATTAGATGAATATATTTACGAATACTGCAATTTCGGCTGTGCGTATTTTGTCTTGAAACGGATCAGAAAATAAATATACACAAAGGGGATGCTGTCATGTATTTTGTTGACAGAAGCAAAATCGAGAAAACACTAGGGTTCTTCGAGCACCAGCTGGCGCTTTTTGACTCACAAACAGACTGGCAGTCTGAAATCGGGGAATTGGCACTTCAGCGTATAGGCCATCTGTTAATCGAATGCATTTTGGATACAGGCAATGACATGATTGACGGCTTTATTATGCGGGACCCGGGCAGCTATGACGACATTATGGATATACTTGTTGATGAGAAAGTTGTCACGGAAAAAGAGGGTGATGAGCTCAAAAAATTGATCGCCTACCGCAAAACGTTGGTTCAACAGTATCTGCTCGCTGACAGCGGCGAGCTTTACAGGCTGATCAAGGCGCATCAAACAGCTCTTCAGGACTTCCCGAAACGGATCAGAAGCTATTTGGAAACAGAGCTAGGACCTGTTTCCGCGTTTAAATAACAACTGGAAAGCCACAGGAGTGTTGGATATGAAAACATATAAAGGGTATTTAATTGATTTAGACGGAACGATGTACAATGGCACGGAAAAAATCGAGGAGGCGTGTGAATTTGTCAGAACGCTGAAAGATCGCGGCGTTCCTTATCTTTTCGTGACAAACAACTCTTCGCGCACACCGAAGCAGGTAGCGGACAAGCTCGTGTCTTTTGATATTCCGGCAACAGAAGAGCAGGTCTTCACGACCAGCATGGCAACTGCCCAGCACATTGCACAGCAGAAAAAAGACGCGTCTGTGTATGTGATTGGGGAGGAAGGAATCCGCCAGGCGATTGAAGAAAACGGCCTGATATTTGGCGGAGAAAACGCGGATTTTGTCGTTGTTGGCATCGACCGTTCCATTACATACGAAAAATTTGCTGTTGGCTGCCTGGCAATCAGAAATGGCGCCCGCTTTATTTCCACTAACGGAGATATTGCGATTCCGACTGAAAGAGGGCTCCTGCCGGGAAACGGCTCACTGACATCGGTGTTAACCGTATCTACAGGTGTACAGCCTGTATTTATCGGCAAGCCGGAATCAATTATTATGGAGCAGGCGATGCGCGTTCTCGGCACAGATGTGTCTGAAACACTCATGGTCGGCGACAACTACGCCACTGATATTATGGCCGGCATTAACGCGGGTATGGATACGCTGCTCGTTCACACAGGCGTAACGAAAAGAGAACATATGACAGACGATATGGAAAAACCGACTCACGCCATTGACTCTCTGACTGAATGGATTCCATACATTTGAAAAAAGGGCGCCCTAAAAGGGTGCCCTTATTCTGTATGCCGCGCGCGGTGAGCAAGTCTGCTTGAAGCCGCGGCGGAAATCGCTCCGACGATGTCATCTAAAAAGGTATGGCATTCACCGGTTGATTTATCATTCAATCGTTTAAGGATTCCGGGTTTTTCTTTGTCGATGTAACCGTAGTTCGTAAACCCGATCGATCCGTAAATGTTCACAATGGAAAATGCCAGAACTTCATCTACTCCATATAGGCTTTCATCTATTTCCAGCATCGTTTGCAGCGGTTCAGACAGTTTTTTCTGCTCAGCAAGAACATCCAATTCAATGCCCGTTAAAATCGCGTTTTGCACCTCGCGTTTTGCGAGAACACGATTGACGTTCAGCGTGCATTCATCAATGGTTAAATCCGGATGATATTTTTTCTGCAGAAAAAAGACAAGCTCGGCAATGTCTGATACCTCAACGCCGCGCTCCTTCATCCGTGCTCTTGCTTTAGCTTCCATCTGACTGAATTGTTCGTTTTCTGACATCAGCTTCACCCAATCTTTTTTACTAGTTTATACAAAATGCATGAGAAGTTTACGACTTTTTCTTGCGCCTTCTTCGGATTAAAATATGTATTCATAATTCCGGCTGTGTATGACTACGATGTGATGAGCCCAAATTCAACAGGCAGGTGATCATGGTGAAAGGTACAATAAAAGAAAAATACGGCATTCACATCAGGCAGCTTTCCATGTACCAGCACACATATCAATGCTTTCAGACGCCTAATTCATACTTTCTGATTGTCCCCGTTTCCCAATTCTCAGAAACAGAGCTGGCGGAGCTTTATTACATGAGTCAGTATTTACAAGAACAAAGTGACCCATACGTTTCGGTTTTTATCTTTACAAAAGAAGGTGAACTGACATTTGAACATGAGGGAAAAACGTACGCTCTGCTGAAGGCGGCCCCCCCTTATTCAAACAGGGCGTTCTCCATTGGAGCGGAGCTTGCGGAATTTCACCGAAAAGGCCGAGGATATCCGTATGAGGTGAAGGCAGCCGGAAGAATCGGCCAGTGGAAGGATCTGTGGGGAAAACGAATTGATCAGCTGGAAGCATTTTGGCAGAGAAAGGTTCAGACCCCTCCGCATGAGCCATTCGATAAAAAAATGATCGAATCATTTCCATATTATTTAGGACTGTCAGAAAACGCGATACAATATTTAGTGGACACTGAGCTGGATGACAAGCCCCAAGCCGCTGATTCAGGAACGATATGCCATCAGCGGATGGAAAGGCATACATGGTCACCGGAATCATTGATCAGGATTCCGGCGGATTGGGTGTTTGACCACGCTTCCCGTGATTTGGCTGAATATATGAGGCATACGTTTTTGCATCACAGACAAGATTTTAATCAGCAGGGCTTTCTCTTTTTACAGGAATACGAGCAAGTCACACCGCTGTCTTCATTTTCGAAACGCCTTTTATACAGCCGTCTGCTTTTCCCGCTTCATTATTTTGAAATCGTAGAAAGCTATTACACGTCATCAGAATCAGAAAAGCATTATTTTGAAGAACAGCTTAACTTCATTCTTAATGACTGCAGGCGTTATGAACAATTTCTCAATACAGCGCAGGAATTCATGAATATGCGGGCGCAGAAGCTGTTTGTTCCACGCGTCAGCTGGCTCGGCAAAGGCAGCTCAGGGTGAGGAGAAAATCTGACAAAAATAATTAGAAAATAAAGAATCTTGTCATATCAATTCGTTAAGCGTTTACATTCGCAAAATTCAGCCTAATGCTGTCTTGTCAAAACAGGAGCGGGCTTATATAATGTTTGTAACTTATATGTCTGTGTTGAGTTAACAATTGTCTTTTTCAAGAGGACAATCAAAAGAAAGGTGGAGTTTTTTTGAAAGCGATTCGTGTAGGGCTTTTAGGTTTAGGTACCGTCGGAAGCGGTGTCGTTAAAATTATTCAAGACCATCAGGATAAGCTTATGCATCAGGTCGGCTGTCCGGTTACGATAAAAAAAGTGCTTGTAAAAGATTTAGAGAAAAAGAGAGAAGTAGATTTGCCGAAGGAAGTGCTCACGACAGAAGTGTATGATGTCATTGATGATCCAGATGTTGATGTCGTCATCGAGGTGATCGGCGGCGTTGAACAGACAAAACAATATTTGGTCGACGCGCTGAGATCGAAAAAGCATGTTGTCACAGCAAACAAGGACTTAATGGCTGTGTACGGCTCCGAGCTGCTTGCCGAAGCGAAGGAAAATGGATGCGATATCTACTTTGAAGCCAGTGTTGCCGGCGGGATTCCGATTCTGCGCACGTTAGAGGAAGGCCTCTCATCAGATCGAATTACAAAAATGATGGGAATTGTGAACGGCACAACAAACTTTATCTTAACCAAAATGATCAAAGAGAAAAGCCCATACGAGGAAGTGCTCAAGGAAGCGCAGGATCTCGGTTTTGCCGAAGCTGATCCGACTTCTGACGTGGAAGGGCTTGACGCCGCACGGAAAATGGCGATATTGGCGCGCCTCGGCTTCTCGATGAACGTGGATCTGGAAGACGTCAAAGTAAAGGGGATCTCCCAAATTACAGACGAGGACATCAGCTTCAGCAAACGCCTCGGCTATACAATGAAGCTGATCGGGATTGCTCAGCGTGACGGCAGCAAAATCGAGGTCAGCGTACAGCCGACACTGCTTCCTGACCACCATCCGCTTTCTGCTGTTCATAATGAGTTTAACGCTGTTTATGTATACGGCGAGGCTGTCGGTGAGACGATGTTCTACGGGCCGGGAGCCGGAAGCATGCCGACAGCGACATCCGTTGTTTCTGACCTCGTCGCTGTCATGAAAAATATGCGCCTCGGTGTAACCGGCAACAGCTTTGTCGGACCGCAATATGAGAAAAACATGAAATCGCCGTCTAACATTTATGCACAGCAGTTTTTAAGAATTCATGTAAAAGATGAGGTTGGTTCATTCTCGAAAATTACATCTGTGTTCTCTGAGCGGGGCGTGAGCTTTGAAAAAATCCTTCAGCTGCCAATTAAAGGCCATGATGAGTTAGCTGAAATCGTAATTGTCACACATCATACATCAGAAGCTGATTTCAGTGATATTTTGCAAAACCTAAATGATTTGGAAGTCGTTCAAGAAGTCAAAAGCACATATCGTGTAGAAGGGAACGGTTGGAGCTAATGTGGAAAGGACTTATCCATCAATATAAAGAATTTTTACCTGTAACAGATCAAACACCGGCGCTAACTTTACATGAAGGAAACACACCTCTTATTCACCTGCCGAAGCTGTCTGAGCAGCTCGGAATTGAGCTTCATGTCAAAACGGAAGGCGTCAATCCTACGGGATCATTTAAAGATCGCGGAATGGTTATGGCTGTGGCAAAGGCAAAAGAAGAAGGCAATGACACGATTATGTGCGCGTCAACAGGTAACACTTCCGCTGCTGCGGCAGCATATGCAGCCCGTGCTAACATGAAATGCATTGTCATCATCCCGAACGGAAAAATTGCATTTGGAAAACTCGCTCAAGCTGTCATGTACGGAGCCGAGATTATCGCAATTGACGGAAATTTTGACGATGCGCTTAAAATTGTCCGTTCCATCTGTGAGAAATCACCGATTGCCCTTGTCAACTCAGTCAACCCTTACCGCATTGAAGGCCAAAAAACTGCTGCCTTCGAAGTGTGCGAACAGCTGGGGGAAGCGCCTGATGTTTTAGCGATCCCGGTCGGAAACGCTGGAAACATCACTGCGTACTGGAAGGGCTTCAAGGAATATCATGAGAAAAACGGCACAGGCCTTCCGAAAATGCGCGGCTTTGAAGCTGAGGGTGCGGCGGCAATCGTGCGCAATGAAGTGATTGAAAATCCTGAAACAATAGCGACAGCCATTCGTATCGGAAACCCGGCAAGCTGGGACAAAGCTGTAAAGGCAGCCGAGGAATCCAATGGGAAAATTGACGAAGTCACTGATGATGAAATCCTTCACGCATATCAGCTGATCGCCCGTGTAGAAGGCGTGTTTGCAGAACCAGGTTCTTGCGCGTCTATCGCAGGAGTGCTGAAACAGGTGAAATCCGGAGAAATTCCGAAAGGCAGCAAGGTCGTAGCTGTGTTAACAGGAAACGGACTGAAAGATCCGAACACAGCGGTCGACATTTCAGAAATCAAGCCCGTCACATTGCCGACTGATGAAGACAGCATCCTTGAATATGTAAAAGGAGCGGCCCGTGTATGAACGAAGCCAACATGCTGTTCTCTGTCACTGTTCCCGGAAGCACAGCTAACCTAGGCCCCGGCTTTGATTCAGTCGGAATGGCGCTCAGCAGATATTTGAAGCTGACCGTCTTTGAAAGCGACAAATGGTCTTTTGAGGCTGAAACAGAAACAGTCGCCGGAATTCCGGCGGGTACAGATAACCTGATCTATCAAGTGGCTAAGCGGACCGCAGATTTGTACGGAAAAGAAATGCCTCCTGTCCATGTGAAGGTGTGGAGCGACATCCCGCTTGCACGCGGCCTTGGCAGCAGCGCCGCGGCGATTGTAGCGGCCATTGAACTGGCTGATGAATTATGCGGCTTAAAGCTGTCTGAAGCGGACAAGCTGCATTTAGCCAGTCTAGAAGAAGGACACCCGGACAATGCTGGCGCTTCTCTCGTCGGCGGACTTGTGATCGGCCTGCATGAGGATGACGAGACCCAAATGATCCGCGTCCCGAATGCTGACATTGACGTAGTCGTTGTCATTCCTTTTTATGAAGTGCTGACAAGAGACGCGAGAGACGTGCTTCCGAAGGAGTTTCCATATGCCGATGCCGTAAAAGCAAGTGCTGTCAGCAATATCCTCATTGCTGCGATCATGTCCAAGGATTGGCCGCTTGTCGGGAAAATCATGAAGAAGGATATGTTTCATCAGCCGTACCGGGCGATGCTTGTGCCTGAGCTGTCAAAAGTAGAGCACGTCGCCGAGATGAAGGGCGCATATGGAACGGCTCTCAGCGGAGCAGGCCCAACGATTCTCGTCATGACCGAAAAAGGAAAGGGAGAAGAGCTAAAAGAACAGCTCGCGCTTCATTTCCCTCATTGTGAAGTAGACGCTTTGACCGTTCCGAAAGAGGGAAGTATAATAGAGCGAAATCCTTTATATCAAGTAAAAAGTGTATAGATCATGCCAAGCGTTCCTCAGCGTCAGCGGAGGGCGCTTTTTTTGCTGGAGATAAAGGAGTTTTTATTTAGAAAAACGAAATACATGTAAAAAGGAGGAGATGAATATGAAAAAGCTGATAACCGCAGACGACATCACAGCGATTGTCTCTGTGACCGATCCTCAATACGCCCCAGACGGCACCCGTGCCGCATATGTAAAATCACAAGTAAATCAAGAGAAAGATTCGTATACATCAAATATATGGATCTATGAAACGAAAACGGGCGGGTCTGTTCCTTGGACACATGGAGAAAAGCGAAGCACCGACCCAAGATGGTCTCCGGACGGGCGCACGCTTGCCTTTATTTCTGATCGAGAGGGCGATGCGGCACAGCTGTATATGATGAGCGCTGAAGGCGGAGAAGCGAGAAAACTGACTGATATCCCGTATGGCGTGTCAAAGCCAATATGGTCCCCGGATGGCGAATCGATTCTGGTCACTGTCAGTTTGGGAGAGGGAGAAAGCATTGATGACCGAGAAAAAACGGAGCAGGACAGCTATGAACCTGTTGAAGTGCAAAGCCTCTCCTACAAACGGGACGGCAAAGGGCTGACGAGAGGTGCGTATGCCCAGCTTGTGCTTGTCAGCGTTAAGTCGGGTGAGATAAAGGAGCTGACAAATCACAAAGCTGATCATAGTGACCCTGCTTTTTCTCCTGACGGCAAATGGTTTGTTTTCTCAGCTAATTTAACTGATACAGATGATGCCAGCAAGCCGCATGATGTTTACATAATGTCACTGGAGTCTGGAGATCTTAAGCAGGTTACACCTCATCGCGGCTCATTCGGATCTAGTTCATTTTCACCAGACGGAAGGTATCTTGCTTTGCTTGGAAATGAAAAGGAATATAAGAATGCAACGCTCTCAAAGGCGTGGCTCTATGATATCGAACAAGGCCGCCTCACATGTCTGACTGAGATGCTGGACGTTCATTTAGCGGATGCGCTGATTGGAGATTCATTGATCGGAGGCGCCGAACAGCGCCCGATTTGGACGAAAGACTGCCAAGGGTTTTATGTCATCGGCACAGATCAAGGCAGTACCGGCATCTATTATATTTCGATTGAAGGCCTTGTGTATCCGGTTCGTCTGGAAAAAGAGTACATCAATAGCTTTTCTCTTTCACCTGATGAACAGCACTTTATTGCCAGTGTGACAAAGCCGGACAGACCGAGTGAGCTTTACAGTATCCCGCTTGGACAGGAAGAGAAACAGCTGACTGGCGCGAATGACAAGTTTGTCAGTGAGCATATGATATCAATACCTGAAGAGATTCAATATGCTACAGAAGACGGCGTGACGGTGAACGGCTGGCTGATGAAGCCTGCACAAATGGAAGGTGAGACAACATATCCACTTATTCTCAACATACACGGCGGTCCGCATATGATGTACGGACATACATATTTTCATGAGTTTCAGGTGCTGGCGGCGAAAGGGTACGCGGTCGTTTATATCAATCCGAGAGGAAGCCACGGCTACGGGCAGGAATTTGTGAATGCGGTCAGAGGGGATTATGGAGGAAAGGATTATGACGATGTGATGCAAGCTGTGGATGAGGCTATCAAACGAGATCCGCATATTGATCCTAAGCGGCTCGGTGTCACGGGCGGAAGCTACGGAGGTTTTATGACCAACTGGATCGTCGGGCAGACGAACCGCTTTAAAGCTGCCGTTACCCAGCGCTCGATATCAAATTGGATCAGCTTTCACGGCGTCAGTGATATCGGCTATTTCTTTACAGACTGGCAGCTTGAGCATGACATGTTTGAGGACACAGAAAAGCTCTGGGACCGATCTCCTTTAAAATACGCAGCAAACGTGGAGACACCGCTTTTGATTCTGCATGGCGAGCGGGATGACCGGTGCCCGATCGAGCAGGCGGAGCAGCTGTTTATCGCTCTGAAAAAAATGGGCAAGGAAACCATGCTTGTCCGTTTTCCGAATGCATCGCACAATTTGTCACGCACCGGACACCCAAGACAGCGGATCAAGCGCCTGAATTATATCAGCTCATGGTTTGACCAATATCTCTAATAAAAAAAGCCAGGCTGATCAAATATCAGCCTGGCTGCTTTATTAAAAGACTTGTTCTACTTCAACGACACCCGGCACTTCTTCTAGAAGAGCGCGCTCAATTCCGGCTTTCAGCGTAATTGTTGAACTTGGGCAGCTGCCGCATGCGCCTAGAAGACGAAGCTTAACGATACCTTCATCTACGTCTACAAGCTCACAGTCACCGCCGTCACGAAGTAAAAACGGACGAAGTTTGTCCAGTACTTCCTGCACCTGTTCTTTCATTTCAACTTCAGTCATGACATTCGCTCCTTTCGTCGTCATAAAACCATTATATTCAGTGTAACAATAAAAATCTATTGTTTGGTTTGCAAAGTTGCTTTCCCTATTATAGCACATTCAGACTTCAACACAAAAACGGTTTTTTTCTATAAAAACGCCCTTTGGCTCTGTATACTTAAAAGAAAGGACTTGCATAGGAGAAGGGGGCGTTTACAGTGATGAAACCAGTCATGCTAAGCGTGTACGGGGCAGAAACCGTGTGTGCGAGCTGTGTCAATATGCCGACAGCCAAGGATACATACGAGTGGCTTGAGGCTGCGCTGAAAAGAAAATATCTAAATCAGCCTTTTGAAATGCAGTACATCGATATTTATGAGCCGCCTGACAATGAACATGCGAAAGAGCTTGCGGAAAAAATCAGAAATGACGAGTATTTTTATCCGCTTGTGCTCGTAGAAGACAAAATTGTCGGTGAAGGCAATCCAAAATTAAAAGACGTTTATGAGGAAATGGAGAAGCATGGGTATACAGAAAACCGCTGACTTGATCAGCGGTTCTTCTCTATCATTAACCGTTATGGTGTTTATACATCCACAGCAAGCCGGATTTCAGCATACGCGGAACACGGCCGATCAGCGGACGGTCAGCAACAAGCCCGAAGCCGGCTTTTTTTCCGAGTGAACCGAGGACGCCTTTCAGCTTAAACTGAGGCATTGATTCAGGCAGGGCTTCCCCATTCCAGCGTTTTTGCAAGATTTGGACAATCTGCTCTGCTTGAGCCTCTGCCAGCTGGGCGCTCGGTGCATGAGGAAGGCTGGCGCAATCGCCGACAACGTACAGATGTTCATCACCTGGAAGATTGTGATGAGGCGTTAATACAATACGCCCTTGTGCGTCCTTCTCCACATCTAAGTCTCTGACGACTTTGTTTGGCTGGATGCCGGCTGTCCACACAATGGCGTCTGCAGAAATCGGATCATCGTGGTTATACACAACGCCTTCTTCTACTTTTGTGATATTTGCCCTGTTAATAATGCGGACACCGTGCTCTTCGAACCATTTTTGCACATATTTGCTTAAACGCTCGGGAAAGCTTGATAAAATGAGATTACCGCGGTCGAACAAAATAATGTTCAGGTCATCACGGCTTTCTCTCAATTCACTTGCAAGCTCAACGCCGCTTAAGCCCGCTCCGACAATGGCGACGGTCGCATTAGCGCTCAGATTATTCAGCTTTTGGTAGGTTTCGCGGGACTGATCGATGGTTTGAATACTGTAGGTGAATTCAGGCGCTCCCGGCACGTTGTGATATTTATCCTCACAGCCGAGCCCGATTACGGCGTCATCGTAAGAAATCGGTTCACGATCTTGGAACAGCACTTGTTTTTGTACAATATCAATTGATGTGATATCACCGTATTGGACATCCAGGCGAGGGTGCTCTGGGAATGACACTCTGATATGATGGTCAGAAATTGTGCCTGCGGCAAGGGCATAATATTCTGTTTTCAAGCAGTGATAAGGATTTCTGTCAATTAACGTGATTGAAACATCATCAGGCAGCTGGTTTGGCAATAAGCGATGAAGAACACGCATGTTCCCGTAACCTCCGCCGATCAAGACCAATTTTTTCATTTGAATTCCCCTTTAATCCGAAGAGTATGATAGACACATTGAAGAAAATACGAACTATGTAAAATAACATCTAGAATTATATCGAATTTGATCTAAAATCACAATAATAGTTTCAAAATAACCTACAATTTAGCCTGAAAACACAAATTAGTAAAACGTTATTTGAGAAATAATATGTTACGATAATAAATTTTGAATCATCCGTTGTCTTTGACGAATAGTGAAAAATTCGCGATAATGGACATATGTGAGGTGAAACCGCATGAATCCAATGATTGAATTTTGTGTCAGCAATCTGGCTCACGGCTCTCAGGAAGCCCGGGCGATTTTGGAGAAGGATCCCAACCTTGATGTCCTTGAATATGGCTGCTTAAGCTACTGCGGGACATGCATGGAATCGCTTTTCGCTCTGGTAAACGGAGAAGTCGTCATGGGTGAAACGCCTGCTGAGCTTGTTGAGAATATATATACCTTTATTGAAGAAAATCCAATGTTTTAAAGAAAAGGGCCTGGACAGGCCCTTTTTTATTTTGCCGTACAAAAGAACTAAAAAATGTGTAGACATCAAAAAATATTATTGTTATCGTATAAAAGATATTTTTTAAATAAAATTTAAGAGGTGTACGAGTATTCATGAATGTTCTGTGGGGGCTGCTGGGCGCAGTTGCGATCATTGCTATCGCGTTTTTATTTTCAGAAAAGAAAAGCAATATTAAGATAAGAACCGTCATCGTTGGTTTATGCACACAGGTGGCGTTTGGATTCATCGTGTTGAAATGGGAAGCGGGACGCGCTGTTTTTTTATGGTTTTCAAGCCGTGTACAGCTTCTGATTGACTATGCGAATGAAGGCATCAGTTTTATTTTTGGACCGCTTCTAAAGGTCGGAGACAGTCCGGCCTTTGCATTAAGTGTACTGCCCGTTATCATTTTCTTCTCAGCACTGATTGCAGTTTTATATCATTTGAAAATCATGCAGCTCGTTTTCCGTGTCATTGGCGGCGGATTGTCGAAGCTCCTTGGAACAAGCAAAACGGAATCTCTGGCGGCTGCTGCCAATATTTTTGTAGGACAATCAGAATCTCCGTTAGTGATCAAACCCCTGATTGCGGGGCTGACGCGCTCTGAGTTGTTTACGATTATGACGAGCGGTCTATCGGCAGTTGCGGGATCTACCTTGTTTGGGTACGCGCTTCTTGGTATTCCGATTGAATACTTGCTGGCGGCCAGCTTTATGGCTGCTCCAGCTGGACTAGTCTTTGGTAAATTGATTATACCCGAAACGGAAAAAACGCAAACCGTAAAAAGCGATTTCAAAATGGATGAAGGCGAAGGCGCAGCCAATGTCATTGACGCAGCTGCAAAGGGAGCGTCAACAGGACTGCAAATTGCGTTAAACGTTGGGGCGATGCTGCTTGCGTTTGTTGCGTTAATCGCTGTAGTAAACGGTATTCTCGGCGGGGCTTTCGGCTTGTTCGGTTTAAAAGGCGTAACATTAGAATCCATTCTCGGCTATGTGTTTTCTCCTATCGCCTTTTTGATTGGCGTGCCTTGGCATGAAGCATTGCAGGCGGGAAGCTATATCGGCCAGAAATTGGTGCTGAATGAGTTTGTCGCTTATTCTAACTTCGGTCCGCACATCGGCGAGTTTTCTAAGAAAACTGCTACCATTATCAGTTTCGCGTTATGCGGATTCGCCAATTTTTCATCAATTGCGATTATGCTTGGTACGCT
The DNA here is from genome assembly GCF_038006165.1 of Bacillus sp. FSL W8-1202. Taxonomy (NCBI): domain Bacteria; kingdom Bacillati; phylum Bacillota; class Bacilli; order Caryophanales; family Bacillaceae; genus Bacillus; species Bacillus sp. FSL W8-1202. The sequence goes on along the minus strand of NZ_JBBOUR010000001.1, from coordinate 160,165 downwards.
GGGCGGATTAGCACCCAGCCGCCGTTCAGATATCGCATGTCTCGGCCTGAAGGCTGTTCTTGCAGGAACATTAGCCAATCTGCTCAGCGCAGCCATTGCCGGCATGTTTATATAAACGATAAAAGCTCCTTGCGTCAATGCAAGGAGCTTTTATGTATGAAAAACGGGGGATAATTGTATTGTGTCCGCTTATAATAGCTTTTATACTAAGAAAAAGAAAAAAAGTTGGAGGCACCTATGAACTCATTTCGATTTACCAAAATGCACGGCCTGGGAAACAGTTATATTTATGTGAATCAATTTGAAGAACAGCTTCCAGAAGAAAAACTGTCAGAGATTGCAATTCAGGTTTCTTCTGTTTATACAGGGATCGGATCCGACGGAATGATCCTGATATGCCCATCAGACCAAGCGCCTGTTAAAATGCGGATTTTTAATAATGACGGGTCTGAAGGGAAAAACTGCGGCAACGGCCTGCGCTGCGTCGCAAAATACGCATATGAGCATAAGCTGGTTGAGGAAACATCTTTTCTGATTGAAACCCTCTCCGGGCTTGTGAAAGCGGAAGTTCAAGTTGAAAATGGAAAAGTGAATGTGGTCACTGTCGATATGGGCGAACCGCGCTTGACAAAATCCGAGCTCCCGATGCTTGACGGCGGGGAAGAGCACACAATCAATGAAACGATGGCATTTGGTGAAGTAGAACTAACAGGCACTGCCGTTTCAATGGGAAATCCGCATATCGTTTTTCCGATCGCAGACATTGAACAGGCACCCTTAACGACACTGGGGCCGGTGATTGAGAAAGATCCGAGATTTCCGGAAGGCATCAATGTGGAATTCGTTGAAACCGTGAATGAACAAGAATTGCATTTCCGCGTCTGGGAACGGGGATCTGGGATTACTCAGGCATGCGGGACAGGAGCATGTGCAGCGGCGGTCGCATCTGTATTAAACGGAGTATCAAAGCGAAATCAAGACATCACGGTGCATTTAGCAGGCGGGGATTTGGTGATAAACTGGAAAGATAACGGCCATGTAATGATGACAGGGCCGGCTGAAACCGTTTGTGAGGGTGTCTATTTCTTGTAAAACACCTTGTTTGAGAATTGGAACGATCATGTTTATAATAAAAGACAGCAACCGGTTTTTAAAAGGAGGTTCATAATGATGAGCAACCCGGTAACAATTACAGAAGCAGCAGCTTTGCATATAAAAGATATGATGAAAGAGCATGAAGAAGAAAACGCGTTTCTGCGTGTAGGCGTCAAAGGCGGCGGCTGCAGCGGACTTTCTTACGGCATGGGCTTTGAGCATGAAAAGAGTGAATCAGACAGTGTGTTTGATCAGCACGGCATCACTGTTCTAGTTGACAAAGAAAGCCTTGACATCATGAACGGCACCGTGATTGATTATAAACAATCCATGCTCGGCGGCGGCTTCACCATCGACAATCCAAACGCCATCGCTTCATGCGGCTGCGGTTCTTCGTTTAGAACAGCAACGAATGCAGGCAAGCCTGAAGAGTGCTAGACGGTAAACTATACGGTCGGCCAGGCGAATGATTAACGATTGTCAAAATAATTTCGGTAAAAAACGTTAGTATCTCGCGACAATTAACAACCCATTATGGGGCGTTTATTTCTCGATTATTACGGTTTCCTTGCGGTGATTTTCATTCATCGAAAAGGAGGCCGTTTTTTTATGGCTAAAGGAACGAAGCGAATACGTGCGCGTTATACTTCAGCAACTAAACGAGAACTTCCGAATATTACGTTTGATCGTGCGACAGATATTGTTATCTCGGGAAAGATTGCGGAGGGTTTACGTGAAAGGACGATAATCGATTACAAAAAGATCGTTAGATATTTCACGGAGTGGCTAACGCAAAAATACGAAGATATGGAGTATGTGAACGACGTGACAATCGAGCATTTGCGCGCATATATCCATTACTTACGTTACGAGAGAAGGCGATACGAAGGTCATACGAATATCGATGCGACAAAACAGCCGATAGGATTGTCTGAGACTACGGTAAATATTGCGATTCGCACGCTTACGGCATATTTTAACTACCTATACGCCGAGGGATTTATAGACCCGAATCCGGTCGAACGGTTAAAACTGATTAAACAGGACGTTGATATGACGAACAATTTCACAAATGAAGATGTCGCGAGGATACTGGAGCAGCCGGAGCAACGTGATTTTGTCGGATTTAGAGACTACGTAGGAATTAGCCTCTTACTTGATTCCGGTCTAAGAATAGGTGAACTCGTTGGACTAACTGTAGATGAAATTGACTTCAGCGCTCAGCAAATAGTCTTAGGCGGCGGCAGAACTAAAGGACGCTATTTTAGAATTGTGCCTATATCAACATATTGCGCAAAGCTTTTGAAGCAGCTCATTGAAGAGAATCGCGCCCACTTTGATACTGACTCGGTTTTCGTATCCAGTCTAGGGGATCAACTCACGACTAATCATTTTAATAAACGCCTTAAGTTTTACGCAGAAAGAGCAGGAATAAAGACAAAGAAAGTCACCGCGCACGTTTATAGACATACTTGGGCTAAAATCATGATCGTAGACAAGAAGATAGACATTTACACAGTTCAAAAAATGGGTGGCTGGAAAGATATAAGAACACTTCGGAGATATGTACAACTTTCTACTGAGGATTTAAGAAGGTCACATGATGAAGGTTCGCCGTTAATGGCGATAAGAGATAGTCGAAGAAAAAGAATATAAAAACAAAAAAAAGAACGTCAACCCATCGGAAACCCGATAAATTGAACGCCCTAACCCTGTGTTCATTATATCGGAAAAAAGCGTACAAGTCAACGCTTATTTAAGTGCGCCTAATTTTCCGCAACGGTTGCCGTCTCTTAACGAGGAGAGAAACCGAATGTACACGAAAGAAGCCTCTAAAATGGCGTCGTTCCGTTCAGTGGACGAGCTTAACGGCGCCATCCGCACGCACATATACCGCAATAAATCCGATCTAACACCTGCCGCAATCGAGGTTCTAAAGGTGTTGTCTCGTCATGCCGTCAAAACGCCGGGCGTGGCGTACCTGAAGCTCGCCTCTATCGCGGAACTAATCGGCCGGCACCGCGTTACTGTGATTCGGGCCATTAAGCGTTTAGTCGATCTCGGAATTATCCGCAAAGAAATTAAATACCGGCCAGTATCCGGCGGCAACGGCGCCAATATGTACGTTATCCTGCCGGCGACTAAAGCCGATGTTACCCCGTCCGTGTTACCCCGTCAAGAAGCCGAAAAGCCAGCGGAGACAAAGCCGGAAGCGCCGAAACGGAAAGACGAAGCTATTATTTCTCAAAGCAAATTAAAGTTACTACGTAATACGTATGCTGCGTTTAAGTCTGCGGTCAATACGTTTGTCAGCGATCGGAAATTAACGAGCAAGCTGTACGGTATATACCTTGCGCATACGTCGTATTTAAAAGGCGTGTATGCTGCCGATACGCTTCAAGAAATCGGACTGGAAGCCGTAAGGCAAACATTTATCGCGACTAAACGGAAAACTATACGTAATCTTGCCGGGTATTATAACGGTGTGTTGGATCGGATGCTGGATCGTTTATATGCTGCGAGATTTGATTCGTTAACGCCTCGGTAGCGTCTTCGTGCGTTTGTTCGTCGTATTGTTAGCGAATAGCTTCGTTCGTGTTTCGTTAAAATTAGTATTATTCTACTGTTTTATGTTCGTATTTTAGATATAAAAGCCAAATTTTCTTTAGTTATATCAATTTAATTTTCGTATTTTTGTTGAAAATGACTATTTGAATGCCTATCCTTTCTAATGAAAGGAGTGTTTGAAAGTGACAAAAAAGAAGGATAGTTTCACTGTCAAAGAGGACTTAACTGAGTTATCTAATTTAATACATAAATTGAGTTCATCCAATTCTTTTAAGGATCGTACAAAGATTGAAAAAGCTCTTATTACTGTTTTGAGGCAAATGGAGGTTTCAGGGAATAGAAAGCGAACCATGAATGACTATCGTCTTCACGTAACAGACTTCATGAAATCAGAAGGCCTGACGTTTTTAGACGAAATAACTACGGAATCAATTTATTTATGGCTTGAAAAAATGGATGTCAGCTCACAAACAAGACTAATACGTCTAAAGTGTCTAAAAGCTTTTTTATCGCGGTGTTTTGATAATGGATGGTTTGAAACGAAGTTTTGGAAGAGTATTAATATAAAGGTTGATAAACAAGTGAAAGAAGGGGCGACGGAGCAGGATATTAAAATACTTTTATCCGTACTAGATTTAAAAGATTTTGTCCAATTGCGCGATGCTACGGCAGTTCTCCTTATGTATAAAACGGGGATTCGCGTAAGTACCCTGGCAAAACTCGAGGAAAAACACATTGATCTCTCGGATAAATTACTAAGATTGAACGGAGATATTCTTAAGAGTCGCGAATCTTTATTGCTACCGTTCGATGATGTACTTACACGCATGCTAGACGTTTTAATGAAGCAAAACAAAGCCATCCGATATCAGTACCAAAAGGATAATAACTTCGTTTTTATTACGAAACAGGGTGGACCCATCGCGACGGGACCATCAAACAACAATATACAGAAGCGTTTAAATAAGTACGCTCGTGAGTATGAATTGAAAAATATTAATCCGCATGCTTTACGAAGAGGTTTCGCCAAGTCATTACTAAATAGAGGCGCTAGATTAACAGATATATCAAAAGCGCTTGGTCATAGCGATCTTTCCGTAACAACACAGTATTTGTATTTAGATAAGAATGAAGTAGCTGAAAACCTTCGGAAATTTTTATAAAAGACGCCGATTTATTCAGCGCCCTCTTCCGTAGCTTCTTCAATTTCGAATAATTCCTCGACTTCTACCTCGAGCGCCTTCGCTATCGAGAAAACGTGCCAATCTTCGTGGCGACTGTTCTTATCGAATCGCGAAATCGACCCTTGCGGCACGCCGGATGCTTCTGCGAGCCTTGCTTGCGTCCATCCTTTTTCCTTCATAACGGCATGTAGGCGTGGTGTTGCGTTTAATTTCATTTCGATCACCTCTGCGACTGAACTTGTCTATAGTAAACTGCTGGTTATCATCGATAATTAAAATAGCTTTTTATCTCGTTTTAAAGCTAGTAACAAAAGTTTCTCCGTCGTTCTCCGCGTTAACGACAAGCTGGGCACTTTCACTAATCCGTTGAGCGAGTGCTTTTTGCGCTTTTCCCTCGAAGCTGTATAAAAGGGCTGAATAAACATCGTTTAATTCTTCCTGTAGCGAATTCATTTCGAACTTTGGTTTAAGGTTTTTTCGAACCGTCTCAAGCTTAGTATTTGCGACTTGTGTCATACCTGCTTTTAACATTTGACGCTGCATCTGTTTTCGCATTGGATCATCTTTATGTTCTAAAAGGTTGTCTAACGTTGGCATTGCGGTGTCACTCCTATAATCTTAGCCAATTGGCAAGCATTTGATCTTTTTCCTCAAAATCATCGGCGATTTTATTTAAGAAACCGCCTATTTCCTCTAGGTCTGTAATCGCTGCCTGTAGTGAATCTATGAATGATTGTTCGGCTTGTGTGTCGTAAAATATAGGTCCTCTATCGTAAGATTGAGCTATATCCTCTAACGTATTTGTAACATCCTGCCCGTTTAGTTGATCGTAGAATCCATGCCCAACTTGGCCATAAAATTCCGTTTTTAGTTCAGCAACTTTTTCGTCGTGCTCTTGATAGGCATTCTGCGCTTCTTTTTTCATCGTTCTTAGATCCTCGACCATCGCGTCAACTTTTTCGGCAAGTTTTTTTGCACTTTTGGGAGTTACTTTAATGGCATCCCCGCCACCGATCGCGCCGGCCGGAAGCATTGCGTTTAGGTTTTTATCGTACACAAGCTCATCGCCGTTTACGTTCGTGATATTTCCGTTTTCATCAAATGTAAAGTTGGCTTCATTTAGGCCGTGCGTATCAGGATTTCGAAGAATAACAGTATCTATAAAGTAGGCGAGGTTCTTTTCGATTTGGTCACCCCATCTTCCACTCAGTCTTTGTTTGCGATTGATCTGTGAAAGTGCAGGGTTTTTTGTGTAAATTGTGGTCCCGTTGTGGCGGTCATATTCGTTCCAATAACCAGCTCCGACCATATCATCCGGGTTAATAATAGACCTCACGTAAGGATCGTACAAGCCATCGTTTATTTCTTCTCGCTTATTATCAGTATGTAGTTTGACGACAGAAGGGCTGTTAAACGCGACTCCATAAATATCATTGTTTACTGCACTGTATTCGGCCTCTGCACCTCCGAGTGAATGACCTGTTGTTGAAACAATCGTCGATGTTCCGTTATACTTCCTTTTAACTTCTTTAACGAGTTGGTCTGCTTGGTCGATTTGCGATGTTTTCGTAATGAGTTTATAGTTTCCGGTTGTAAGCATCGCGTCTTGGGAAGGTGTACCGTTGTATTTTCCGAGTGTTTTAGACGTGTCTTTGGCGTCCTTTTTAACGATATAATGAGCTTCTTTTTTAGGGTCGCTTCCAAAAACAATGTTGCCGCCGTCAGCTTTTGCGCCATCATTGATCGGGTCTTTTCCGAGATCGGTTCCTGCAAAGGATACGACAACATTTTCTGGATTATTTGATTTCACCCATTTGCCATCTTTTGTTTTTTCTCCTTGTGATAGTACAACCGCGTCCAATCCGGTATCTTCGTCAGTTTTTATTTTCTCAACATACCAAGGAATGTTTCTATCAGCTATAATAGGTTGATTGTTTTTTAGGCTTTCTTTTAGTTTATTATAATTGTACGCGTACCGACTAAGTATGTAATAAGTTTCATCAGATACTTCAGGTACTTTTATGTTCTTGGTCATACAAAACTCCTCACATATAATGTAAAATGAATTATTGAAAGGGTGATTCTATGAAAAAATACATTTTTATCCTTATAATAATTATTATAGCAGTTGGGGGTTTTATAATGAAGAATATTAATGATAAAAATGAACAGGCAGAAGGGGTAAAGATTGCTCAAGAACGAATGGAGAAATTTATCAAAGCGAATTATGAAGGAATACATAACGTCACATTTAAAGATAAATACGAAATAGATCCAATGGGTGGAATAGAGGTATTTGGCTATTACAACGATGATACATCGAATAAATTTGACGGTATTTATGATAAGGCAAATGACAAGATTATGGGGCACACTATAGATGCTGTGAGAAAGAAAGAATGTAGAGATAAAGATTGTGATTATTAAAAAGACGCGGGCTTGTCAAGAAAAGTGTGTAAGTTATTCTAGATATTTCTTCACACGTTCCTTTAGGTGGTCATGAACTAATAGTTGATTCATGACCATAGCCCATTGCTGGATGCGTCCACCATCCCATTTCTTTTCTAATTCTTTTGTTCGTAAAAACAATATTTTTAATAGGGCATTCTCATGGGGGAATGCTCCTTTTTTCGTGACTTTTCGAAAGCTAGAGTGGATACTTTCAACGGCATTTGTAGTGTACATGATTTTACGAATATTACCACCATAATCGAAAAGTTGTTCCACATGAGAAAAGTTTCGTTTCCATACGTCTACAGCTCCAGGGTACGTAGACCACTGCTTTTCAAAAGATTCAAATGCACTGTGACAAGCCTTAAGGCTTGGAGCTCCATACACTTTCTTTAAGGCAGCAGTAAAAGGCTTGTAGTCTTTACTTGGTATATACTTAATCGAATTTCGAATTAAATGAACAATACATCTCTGTACGGTCACATCAGGAAAAATCGCACGTGCTCCTTCTTCCAGACCACTAACGCCATCCATTGAGAGAAAGAAGATATCTTCTACACCACGAGATTTGATTTCATCAAAAATTTGCATCCATTTATGTTTACTTTCCGTTTCATTCAACCACAAACCTAGAATGTCCTTTTTACCTTCTATGGTATATCCTAGTATTGTGTAAACGGCATACTTCTTCGTTTCATAGTCATTACGAATGGTTGTGTAAAGACAATCGACAAACACAAAAGGGTAACAGTTACTTAAGGGACGATTTTGCCACTCTTCTAAATTAGGAAGTACAGTATCCGTAATGTCGGATACCATTTCATGAGATACAGAAAAGCCATAGATGTCTTCTATCGTGGAAGAAATGTCTCGTTGTGACATTCCTCTGGCATACATCGAAATGACCTTATCCTCTATAGAGGATACATCTCTTTTACGCTTTGGAATCAACTGCGGTTCAAATGAACCATCACGATCACGGGGGACTGCAATTTCAACTTCTCCTGCCGTTGTTTTCACGATCTTTTTGCCATATCCATTTCTTCTATTTCTTGTTTCTTTTTCTCCCTTGTCATTGGATTCATAGCCCAAATGGTGATTCATTTCACCTTTTAGCATTGACTCAAACATGGGACCAAATATGTCTTTTAATGCTTCTTGCATATCTTCTACTGATTTAGGCTGATACTGTTCGATAATCTTGTTAGCTAATTCTACGGAGTTCGGATCTCTTTTCAATTTCCCCACTGAAACCACTCCTTTAGCTTTATACGTATTATTCTATCAAATAAAAAACTGTGTGAGTAAGGAACCGTACGCATTCCTTACTTACACAGTTAATATTACACTCCCAAAGACGCCAGCGTGGCGTCTTTATTTTTGTATTATCCCGTCAATTGCCTCTGATATCGTGGGCCATTTTTCTAAACCGCGAGCTACATGCGTACCTTTGCCTGCTATTGTCTCGTATGCTTCATATGTATTATTGGCTTCAAAAACTCTAACCGATAGATCCCTCTCCTTAAAGAGTAGCCATTCTTGTTTTTCTCCTTCAAATAACATTTTATGATCAATCCTCAATATCCAAGTTGTAAAGAATAATGTCGTCGATAGTGTATGTCTTAGTTGGTGAGAGATTATTTAATACATATAGGATTTTCTCGATTGTTTCGAGTTCTATCCGTTTTGTTTTCCCCTCGCAAAGATCCCCGATGGTTGCCGGCCTTACTTTTGCCTCAACAGCTAGTTTGTTTTTAGTAATTCCTAGCTCGTCCAGTATATCGTTCAACTTAAATTCAAAAGGCATTTTCTCTAGTCCTCCGTAATTTTATTTTAAACATATTATACAAGTAAAACGGCAGCAGTAAAATGTTTTTTGAAAAAACCTAAGAAAACCTCTTGACGTTTTACTCCTGAAGTAATATTATTAACTCAACAAGTAATACTTCATAAGTAAAAAAGGCGAAGGCATCGACACTCAGATCAGAAGCGAAAATTTTGTAGTCTATTAACCCTAAGTTACATATCGCAACTTTTGCTTCTTAATACAGTGTTGCGTCTTTACGAAAAATTGAAGGAGGAAATTGAAAAATGAACGTTTACTATAAAAAAACTGTTGTTGGTTGGTGGAATATTTATCCTGCAGGCTCAGACGAGCAGTTCGTAAATCTTTCGCCAGAGGAATTCTTTACGCTCTTGCCCCAAGTATCTCGAAAAGCATTTGCTGGTTGCGCTGAAATTAAGCCCGAGTCAGCGCAAGAATTATTCGGTGAGGAGGTGCGGTCGGCATGACGAAAAAATTTAGTCCGAAGAAGGTGAAAATTCACTGGCACGGAGTCGCTTTTGATACGGGGCTGCCTATACACGAGGTATCTGACGCCTGGTTAATGAGTCCCGACATCATCGGAAAATATACGGGAGACGATGAGCTCGTATTTTACGAAGCTGACCGGCTGGATAAGAAGGATGACGGATTTCATTTGTATGAAGATAACCATCCACGCTTTTTCCAGGTAGGAACGTCGAAATTAGGCGCGGATCTTTCTAAAATTGATTTACCTGAACTCGCAAATATGTCATTTGTGAATTTCATTCGGATTGGTTTCTCACTAGAAAGGAAGGGTTCATGATGAATAAATACAGTGTTTCTAAATCAGCGGTAAAAAATGCAGCAGCTCGTCTCGGTCTTACAAAAACGCAAGCACAGAACGCGTTAATTAAATACGCGCAAGGTTCTTCATTCGTTTGGTCACTCGGTTCTACAAGCGGCAGCCAAGCCGTTTACGACAACTATAACGAAAGAGTGCGCCTTGTTATTGCCGAGAATGGCACCGTACTGGACGTTTTCCCCATTGATTACGCGCTACAGTCACCGCACAACTTATCGGAAAAGGTAAGACAATCGCTTAAGGAGTCGACTAAAGAGACTTTGATCGCGAAAAGAGACGAGATCCACCGCAAATGGTGCGAAGCTGAACTCGCTTTTCACGAAAATAGTTACGAAATAGCTAAAGTGCGCTTCGGATTAATCGACGCGAGTACCGAAGATGCTGCGGCGTTAAACAGCCGTTTAGCGGAGCTTTGCGCAGATAATAAGCGACTGCACGAAGATAGATCAGCACTCAGAAAAGAACGGACTGAATTAGAGCGTGCTCTTGTACCTTATATCTAAGATTGCGGACGGAACCAAAATTCGAGGGGGAAACGAAATGGAAAAAGTACGTTTGATTCGGCATAGTGGCGTGGCCTTTCCTTATACGGAGACACACAACGCCTATCTAATCGCAGCAGATACGGTAGCATTATGCGACTTTGATGCGTTGGGCGGCGGTAGGTTTGCGTTTTACGACACTGACGGCCTAACGCGAAATAAAGACGGATACCACTTACACGACGAAGCGCACCCGGAGGCATTCGCATTCGAGTTTGCCAAGACGACGGCGGCTCTTCAGAAGCTCGACGGTCGCAAAATAGCCGATATGAGCGTCGCGCAGTTCATGCGATTGTTTTTCACGGGAGGCGAAAGTTGTGTATAAAGCAGGCGAAACCGTGCGATATTGGGGCGTTAAAACTGGCGGACTGACTTGGCTCTCATCTGAAGCGATGATCGGTAAGGTAATCGACTGGCAGCGCGAAAAACAGAGTTATAAGATCGAGGGGCGGTCGGGGGCTATACACGACGTTCCGGAAGATCTGATTGAGAGAGGTTGTGAAGGGAACAGTGGCTTGCTTCCGGCATAAAAAACGAAGAAAAAGCTAAACAAACGCAAAAAAGCGCCGATATTATATAAAATAGGCGTTAAAAAGATAGGTTCGACGGACATAATTAAAAAAGTGTCTTCGAATCTATTTATATTGAGTTATGTATTTCGGTGAATATAGACTTTCCTATCTTAATTGAATTATACCAAAAATAATGATTATGTCAAGAAAAACTTTAAATGAGCACAATACATATTTTTGTCCTTTTGTTGTCTATACGTTATGAATCGATTTTGAGGTTGGAAGGTACTTGTTAAAGCTCCCAATATGCTGTCTTACGTTATGAGAATTTTTTCTTGTAAGACCTAAAAACCTATGTTTCATGTGGACTTAATCATTATATAGTGAAGGTTTGTTAATGCGGCTTACAGCCGTGTCGCTTATTTTTGATTAGCTTGTTAATTTTAGTTAATGAATGAAGGGTGTGGGTCTGTATGAGTAGAGAAGTTTTTATCTTGATAAGGAAATTTAAAGGAATGAGACAAAGCGAGTACGCGCGATGGCTAGGAATTGCGCCGGCTTACGTGAATATGATCGAATCCGGAGTTCGTTCTGTGTCTGAAAAGATCGAGTGTTTTATAGTATTGAATTTTGACGCAACAAACGCTGAGTTTTTGGAGTTTGTAAGAAGATATGAAAATCTAAAGAAATTGGGGTGATGGGCGTTTGCGTATGTTAAGGAAATTTCTAAGTATCTATTTTGATTTTATATTTAAATACCCATAGTATTATCCATTATAAATTATAACACAAACTGTTCGGTTTTGCAAACTAAATTTTTAAAAATAGGGGGATACGGAAAATGGGTAAAGGCTCAATCTATCACGCAAAAGTAGCACAAAGAGAGGACGAGTATTTGTACGACGAGGATGGAATCATCCGTCTATTATCTATGTACAACTACATTGAAAGCAAAACAGACGAAGCTACAGTAACTATGCTCAATGATTTAAGGTCTGCGCTTGATACTGACATTCTTAACGCTACAGAACGGAAAGTTCTCGCACTTTCATATTTCTTGGAGTTAGCTGATGTAGACATTATGTCGTTACTGAAGCTCAAAGGGACAGAAGTAAAAAGTATACGCGAAGCCTCACCGGAAAGCATTGCCGCTGTGATGCTCGGTTATAGGGCGAAGAAATTGCCGCCATATAAGCCGTTTGAAGCTAAAGGGCCTGACGTACTTGGCGAGTGGTTAAACGCCGTAGGCGCCGGAGAAGCGCCGGTATATTCGTTTACTTGTGAAGTACAGAGAGCATTAATGCGTTGGTTGAGCGAGAAAAACCCTCGCGATCCTCTTGCTGCTGAAACCTTACGGCAACTTGAAGACGGGCCGCCTGTATTTCCACGAGATTTTCCGGATTACGTAGAAGAATACACATTCAGCGGAAAAGAAGCGTTCGAAGAGGCTTACCGAAAATGGGGCGTATTCCTAGTTGACGAGGGCGATGATAATAATCCGAAACCGGGTTGGGGCGCGATTAGAAAAGACGGGGTAGTCGGTCGTAGAAAGTCAATAACAGTTAACGATGACGGCACTTCAAAAACTCGTTCACAGTGGAAACCTATCTATAAGTAAGGAGGAAAAGGACATGCCGAAATCACCCGTTGTACCTGTAATCGAAAAGAGACATCCGGAGTGGAAGCGACGCTTTTACTCCAATATATCATATGAATTCAGCGTTATTTTAGGAGACCGTTTTGATAGTATTGAAGATTTCCGCGCGGCCTTTGACGGGCTGCGCAGCGATCTTAATGATTATCGCGGAGTGCTTGATATGATTCTCGAAAAAGAGGTACCAGGTGGAGAATTGACTTGGCGCGACTTTAAATGGATACGTGCCAATCGGTGGAAACAGTGTCCGGTATGTGGCCGCATATACCTCGATTACACGAATGGCAGGGCTGTGACGTGCTACCTCGACGAATACTTACGCTTCAACCTACAGACACGCGAATACTACGACAACGTAGATTACCGCGGCAAAGTGAAATCTATGTGCTCCGAGAAGTACCGAGCATGGCGGAAACGTGGGCGGCAGGGTCCGCTAGGTTATATCGCATTCAAGGGCGGCGGCTTCGCTTCATAGGCGGGCCTGTTGGCTAAATAAAAAAGACGGGGGTAATTATATGAGAAAACTGGAACTAAAGGAATGGCAGCGAAAATATGCGGAGATTAAAACGGAAAAGCCTGACGCGGAGCTGCACCATATCAGCGGACCCTACTACATGGATAAACACGGGAAAACAGGTCAGTTTATAACGAATGCACAGATCGAGAGCCGTCGTCGATATAACTACATTAAACGGCAAAACACCGAACGCGCATCAAAATACTACGTTAATTGCTACGACGAGCCCGTTAAAGAGCTTACGGCGTCATTATCACTATCAGAGCTTGGCGCTCTTATTAAGCTGCTGCCGTATCTTAAATTTCAAAAACACGGCCTATTATTTGATAAAGGAAAGCCGATGAACCTCGAAAGAATTGCGGAGATTATCGGAAAGAGTGATCGCCAGGCAAGCCGCACTATGACAAAGCTGACCACTGCCGGCGCGATCATACGGGAGGGACACGGAGCCGGAACGCAGTATTACGTATCAGAGAGCTTTCACAGTATCGGCAAAACGATCGCTGGCGCAACCTATACGAAACTATACCAACAGGAAACAAAGCGTCGTATACGCAATCTAACGCTTCAAGAATGCGGCCTTCTATATAAGATGTTGCCGTATTTTCACCAAACGGAATACTACCTATGTGAGAACCCGACGTCGCAAGGCGAAGCGATCGAGCACATGACGCAGGAGAGACTATCGGAAGTGATTGGCGAAAGCTTACCGACTGTTAAACGGCATATGAGCGCACTTATGAAGGCGAACCTCGTTATGAAGATGCAGGCGAGGAATTCGGCGATTGTCGTTAACCCGGACGTTATGTTCCGCGCAGAAAAAGAGACGGAATATACGAATACAGTCCGCGGACATTTCCGTGAATTAGACCGTTCGGAGTGAGTTGCGTATCAAATATGGCGTGTAGTCGGCGAGTTACGTATCAAATATGTCGTGGTATAAAAGTGGAGTGAATCGTTGGTACGACTGTGTTTGTAGCGTTTTTATTAGTAAATCTCCTCTTATCTATAATACATCTATTCTTTAAATCTCTAACACCTTCCGCCTGCCGTTCGCTTTGCTCACTCCGGCGGTGATATTCATTTCTTTAAAACCTTATCGCGATCAAGGTACTTAATAAATAATATCTGCGGCCCGTAGGAGCAAAGCGACGTAGGGGCGCTATGTTTCAAGAACTATTGTCCGGTGATTTTTACTGGATAAAGAAGTGTAACTAATTCTCCCCAAGGCACTTGTATAACTGCAGCTTATGCTGTCTTACGTTATGAAAATTAATTCTTATCAACTACAAAAACCTATGTTTCATGTGGATTTTATCCGTATTTAGTGAGGAAGAAATCGATAACCTCATGTGATATTAAACGTCGTTTTTTCTTCCTCTTCCCCTATTTTGAATTTTATTAAGTTTGTTTGTACTTCCGCAAACAGAACGAAAGCGATCGGCATATTGTCGGTCGCCTTTTTTGTGTTTGCGGCTCACTGGCGATTGGCCCCGCCAGCAGAACGGCCTACCACGTGCGAGCCGCATCGCACCTTAACCGGTAGGAAAAATACGCGAAAGGTAGGAGAACGCATATGGCAAAGAATTCGTATCGAGGTTCAAGAAAGTACCCGACAGAAGAATCTGTGATTAACGAAATACAGCGCAGGCATACAGAGGGACTCCCTTTAAATTATACTGCCGTAAAAGCTACCGATGACTCATTAAGGCTAAGAAGCGAGACGTTGTTCGGTAAGTATGCACACGCGGTAGAGGCAGCTGGCATCCCTTATAACTCTATCAAAAAGAACAGATATACATCCATTAAGTGCGGGCATGAATTCGAGCATGTTCTGTCCGGTCTTTTAAAGGAGCTCGGGATTTCTTACAAACGCATGAGTCACGGAAAACATAGACCGGACTTTACTTTTAAGAACGGAGTTTGGATGGACGCTAAGCTAAGCCACTCGCGCGTTATTAATTGCCAATCGCCTACTTTACGTGAATATAACGCGATCTGTCGTAACCTTATAATCGTTTACTTAATCGGTCCGGACGAAGACAGAGTATACGGAGAGACTCGCCTTACGCACGTGAACAGATATATAAAGCAACTCTCAAAGCATCGGCAATCATTCTATCTGAGGAAGTTCGCCTCTATTTCGGAGAAGGTCGAGAACAGTGCCGCAGCCTAAGTCACTGTAGAGTGATTGACGCTTTAGTATGTGAAAGGAGACGATGCCTTGAACTACTACGACAAGCACAAGCGCGATCCCGAAGCGAGAGCGTTCTATAAGTCGAAGGCATGGACGGAATGCAGAGCGTTGGCTCTTACGCGCGACCACAACGTATGCCAAGACTGTCTCAAAGAACGTAAGATAACGAAGGCTCAGACGGTTCATCATATCAAAGAATTACGAGATCATCCGGAACTCGCGCTAACGCTCGAAAATCTCGTAAGTTTGTGCAACCCGTGCCACAATCGAAGGCACCCGGAAAAAGGCGCTGGACCGGCGGCCAAGGCGGCTAAGAAGCGCAAAATAAACGTGGTGAAGGCGCAGGCTAATCCGGAGCTATAGCCCCCCCGCCACTCGGATTTCAAAGGCAAAAACGTAAGGACCGGCGGGGCCCATTCGCTTGTAGCGCGACCGGAAATTTTACATTAAAGGGGGTAAATCCCCGGATGAAAGGAGCGATCATATGGCGGTACCTACTGCGAAAAGGCTGCGCGAATATCTTGGCGACAGGTATACGGAATCGGACGAAGAGCTTATCGAACTTTACATCGATACGCATAAGTTCTACCGCCGATTAAAAAAGGAAGTGGCGGAAAACCCTTTAATGATGCGGCATACGAACAAGGCAGGCGCGGAAAACCTCGTCAAAAATCCGTTAGCGATTGAGCTTACGAAGACGGTTACGACGTTAAATAACCTTCTGAAATCGCTCGATCTTACGCCGGCACAACGCAAGGAATTAAACGCGGGCGGTGATGACGATGACGACGATTTCAGTAAATTCTAACGCTACAGAGGTCGAAAAATGGTACGAAAACTGGCTAAAAACGCAAAAAATAGCCGGATTTATACGCGAAAAACCGTCCGAAAAGTTGCTAACGACTTGGTATGCGGAAAAGGTAGCGTCGGGTGAAATAGTCGCGAGCAAGAAAAATATTCTCGCTTGCAAACGTCACCTTCGCGATCTTGAACGCGCCGGCACAGACGAATTTCCTTACGTCTTTGACGAAGAAAAAGGACACCGGCCGATACAATTTATCGAGCGGTATTGTAAGCCGTCGCAGGGCCGGTATTCAAACTTAACGCTTCAGCCGTGGCAGCACTTCGTTATCGGATCGCTGTACGGGTGGGTTCATCGCGATACTGGGCTACGACGTTTCCGCGAAGGCCTGATATTTGTCGGCCGTAAGAACGGAAAAACAACGAAAATCAGCGGTTTGGCTAACTTTGCGATAACAAAAGACGGCGAACCTGGCGCCAGAGCCTACGTTTTAGCTAACTCGAAGCAGCAGGCGGGCGTGCTTTTCGAAGAGAGTCGCGCCATGATTAGAAAATCGCCAAAGCTTCGTAAACATATTCGCGAAAATCAGAAAGGCATTTATCACGACGCGTCAATGAGTCAGATCGAAGCGCGGGCGTCAGATAGCGAAAAGCTGGACGGCTTAAACACGCATCTTGGCATATTCGATGAGATACACGAATTCAAAGATTCGAAGCTTATCAGCGTAATTAAGAACTCGAGGGCTGCGCGGACTCAGCCGTTAATCATTTACATTACGACGGCAGGTTATCAGCTGGACGGTCCTTTAGTCGAATATTACGAAATTGCCTCCGATGTTCTTGACGGAAGTAACGTACAGGAGCGAAATTTCTACTTTATGGCGGAATTAGACGACATATCCGAGGTCGAAAACCCGGAAATGTGGATCAAAGCGAACCCAAACATCGGCGTAACGATGGATATTCCGTCAATGATACAGGACTTTAACGCGGACCGACACGTACCACGAGAATATAACGACTGGCTGGTCAAGCGTTTCAATATCTTCGTTGACAACGGCGAAGAAAGCTTTATCGACTTCGAAGTCATTAAGCGCAATAACGGACATGTAGATCCGGAATCGTTGCGCGGCATGAGATGTATCGGCGGCTTCGACTTATCACAAACGGAAGACTTTACGAGCGCGTGTCTGGAATTTATTTTGCCGGATAATCGCGTTTTTGTTTTGTCTCATTCGTGGGTACCGGCGGCAAAAGTACAAAAAGATAACGAAAAAATCGACTACCGTGGGTTTGAGGCCGACGGTTATTTGACGATTATTCCGGGCGAATACGTGGAATACGAGTACGTTTACGATTGGTTCGTGGAAATGTCGCGAAAATATCAGATCGAAAAGATCACGTTTGACCCGGCGAATGCGATGCGATTGGTCCAAGACCTACAGAACTACGGATTCCAAACGGAGGTCGTGCGGCAGGGTTACATTACACTGAGCGATCCGTTGAAGAACGTTAAAGAGTTATTACTCGACGGGAGAGTCGTATATAACGAAAACAAACTTTTTACGTGGTATTTGAACAACGTCAAGCTGGTCGAAGATCGCAACGGAAACTGGCTGCCGACCAAACAGACGCGCTACCGAAAAATAGACGGCTTTGCTGCGTTCCTTAACGCCCATTCGCAGGTATATCTCGACATGACGAAGCCGGTTGGAGGCGGGAGCGTCGGATTTATCTCGATTAACGATCTACTAAACGGTTAGGAGGTGAGAAAATGGGCTTTTGGAGCAACGTACGAAGCTTTTTCGGAGGCGCATCCGGATCAAAGGCGGCCGTTAAAAAGGACCTTCCGCATTGGTTTATTCCTCGCGCCAGTATTTTCGGCAACTACGGAGAGACAACGCTAGCGGATAACGAAACAGTCTTTTCGGCTGTATCGCGGCTGTCAAATACGATGGCAAGCTTACCGATCAAGGCGTACAAAAATTATCAGCCAATCGAGTCGCAGGCATCCGAACTATTAACGTACGCGCCGAACCATAACATGACGTCCGGTGAAATGATCGGAATTTTAGAGACGCATCGAGCTGTTTACGGCAATGCTTACGCGATAAAACGGTATGGAATGCGATATGAAGTCATCGGATTGGATGTTTTAGACCCTTCGCGAGTGCAGCCGGTCATTGAAGAAACGTCTCGCGAGCTCTGGTACGAGGTATTCGGTGATAACGGCAACTACTTCGTTCACAACATGGATATGATTCACGTTAAGTATACGTCGGTTGACGGACTGAAAGGAATATCGCCGTTAAAGGTGCTGCGGAACGCGCTCGACTTTGATCGCGATGTAAGGACGTTCAGTCTCGAGCAAATGGACGGTGCCAAAATATCGTTTATTCTCAAAGTCGCCAACCAACTCGATGATGACCGGAAAACAGCGATGTTAGAGAACTTCCGGAATTTCTATTCGAACAATGGCGGCATTCTAATTCAAGAACCTGGCGTTGAAATTAAGGATTTAAAGAAGGAATTCATCGATACAAAGGCGTTTGAGGTCGAAAAAGTGACCCGTTCCAGGGTTGCGCAAGCTTTTAACATTCCGTTATATATGCTCGGCGAAACGCAAGGCAGCGTATCGAACATGGAGCAACTTTACATCGATTATGTACAAGGCACGCTGATGCCTATCGCAACTCAATACGAAAAGGAATTTAACCGGAAGCTGCTGACCGAAAAGGAACGCAAGGCCGGTTATTATTTTAAGTTCAGTATGAACGCGTTATTGCGCGGAGACATGCAGACTCGCGGTAATTTCTATCAACAAGGCATCCGGAGCGGTTGGTTTAAGCCGAATGAGGTGCGTGCGTGGGAGGATTTACCGCCTGAAAAGGGCGGAGATACGCTTTATTTAAGCAAAGACTTATTCCCGATCGATCAAGTCGCACAGCAGAAAATTACGAGCACCGACGCACCGACGCCTCCAACGTTAGATACTAACGAAGATGATAACGAATCAGTTGAAGGAGGTGAGAACGATAAAGAAGTTCTGGGAAATCAAAGCGGCGAAGAATGACGCTAAAGCTGGCGAGGTTTACATTTACAGCGAAATTAGTTCAGCTCAATTTTGGGGCGACGAAGTAACAGCGCAGACTTTTAAGGCGGATTTAGACGAACTTGGCGACGTTTCAACGCTAAATATCTATATTAACTCGCCTGGCGGGTCCGTTTTCGAAGGAAATTCGATCTACAACATCATAAAGCGGCACAAAGCCCACGTTAACGTTTACGTCGACGGGCTGGCGGCCAGTATCGCAAGCGTTATCGCAATGTCCGGTGACGCTATTTTTATGCCCGCAAACGCGATGATGATGATTCACAACCCGTGGACGTTAGCGCAGGGCAACGCGGACGAACTCCGCAAGCAAGCCGATGACATGGACCGTATTCGCGAAAGTCTTATCGAGGCTTATCTCGGAAAAGCAGGCGAAAAGCTTGATCGCGACCGATTAATCGCGCTTTTGGACGCTGAAACGTGGCTTACAGCGCAAGAATGCCTCGAATTAGGGCTTTGCGACAGCATCGAAGCACCTAAGCAAGTGGCTGCGAAAGTAGATACGAAGTTATTCGCGAGTTATCGGAATACTCCGGACGTCTTTAAGTCCGAGCAGCCTGCGGGCATGTCGGAAGAGGAACGGAGATTCCGCGAACAAATTGCCGCAGAAGCGGAAACACATTTACTCAAATTAAAAAGTGATGGAGGAATATATTAATGGAATTATTCGACCTTAAAGCGAATTTACAGACGATCGGTGCGCAGCTGGCGTCTGTAGAAACAGATATTTTAAATAAAGCTGCAAATCCTAGCGTGGCTACGGATGAATTAAAAGCACTTCAACAAAAGAAACAAGATTTGAAAGAACGTTATGACATTTTGAAAAACCAGCATGATGCGAAAGAAGCAGAGCAGAAAGCAAAAATTCAAGCTTCACTGGAAAAAGCAAATGCAGGAGCAAGCGCAGGTCTTGAAAGCTCTGACCCGTCCATTCGTAAAATCGCAGCTAAAGCCGGACTTATCCGTGCCGCGGTTCGCCGTGAAGTTCCAGCACAGGAAGTACGTGCGACTCTTGGAGATAACAATGGAACTGGCGGAGAAAAATTACTGCCGAAAACTGTTTCTGAAGAGCTAATCCATGAGCCTTTTGTAACAAACCCACTACGCAGTGTATCAACTTACACTAGCGTTACGAATCTTGAGATCCCTAAAGTGGACTTTTCTTTGGATGATGACGACTTCATTCAAGATACACAGACTGCTAAAGAGCTAGAAGTTGAAGGTTCAGTCGTTACTTTCGGTCGTCGTAAGTTCAAAGTTAAAGCTAAAGTTTCTGAAACAATCTTAGCTGCGACTGATACAAACCTAGTATCAACAGTTGAACGAGCGCTTCAGTCCGGTTTGGCTGCAAAAGAAAAGAAAGTTTCTTTCGCTGTGACTCCGAAAGCTGGCGAAGAAGAAATGTCATTCTACGGTGCTGGACTCAAAGAAGTTGAAGGAGAATCTACTTACAAAGCGATTAAAAAGGCTATCGCCGATCTTCCAGAAGATTTCCGCGAGAACGCCAAAGTTATGATGACTTATGCGGATTACCTTGAAATGATCGAAACTCTTGCAAACGGCAGCACAACTCTTTACAACGCCCAGCCAGAGCAAATCATCGGTAAACCGGTTGTGTTCTCTGATGCTGCGGTTAAACCAATCGTTGGGGACTTCCGTTACTCTCACTTTAACTACGATCCTGCGATCACTTACGAAAGCGACAAAGACATCAGCACAGGCGAAAACTTATTCGTACTGACTGCTTGGTTCGATCACAAAATCAAACTTAAATCTGCTTTCCGCATCGCGTCCGTCGTAACTGCGCCCTAATGCGCCCCAAGGGTTAACGGCGACTCCTAAAGACACATCGGTGTCCCTTAGTTGGGACGCCGTAACCTTTAATGGGGGCATCAAAGAATACGAAGTATATAGAGACGGAGTATCAATCGGAACACGCGTAGGAACATCGTTTGCAGATAGCGGCTTGACGCAATTAACAACGTATAAATACCAGGTTCGCGCAATTCCTAACGTCGGTGATCCGTCACCACTTAGCGCCGAGCTTTCAGTTACAACGTTAGCGACCGAACCTACAAGCGTTAACGTAACGGAATCATCTAAGACATTAACGGTCGGCGATACGTACCAGATTAACGCAACAGTTTCGCCTTCAGGCGCAGACCAAAACGTGACCTATACGTCTAGTAGCACCGCAACAGCAACCGTATCAAGCTCCGGCTTAGTAACGGCTAAAGCGGCCGGCACAACGACGATCACAGTCGCGTCTAAGGTTAAACCTTCGGTTAAGACGACGGTTGCTATTACCGTTAACGAACCGACACCACCGGCAGGTGAATAACGATGGCTCTTACGCTTGAGGAAGCAAAAGAATACTTGCGGATTGACGGAGATGAGGACGATAACCTCGTCTCCTTTTTTATTTCCGCAGCAGCCAAGCACATGGAAAACGCAGGCGTAAAGGATACCGAATCGGACCTATACAAAATGGCGGCGCTGATCTTTGTTGCGGATGCCTACGAAAATAGGACGACAGCCAACAGCGGCACAAAAATCGCCGGTATGATCCTTCAATTGAGGTGAGGCTATGGCGGTAAATATCGGAAGTTTAGACAAGCGAATCACGTTTTTACAATACGCAAACACAACGAATGACGAAGGGTTTGAGATCGACGGTTGGACACCGGTTGCTACGGTATGGGCGGCAGTAAAGACGTTACAGGGCCGGGAATATATCGCGGCGGCTACGATTCAGGCCGAGAGAACGACCCGTTTTATCATTCGGTATTCAAAGCGGATGAATTCGCTGCTCAACAATAAGATGCGCGTTAAGTATGGTGCACGAGAGTTCGAGGTTGATAGCTTCATTAACGATAACGAAGCGAACGTTACCTTCACGATTATTGCGAAGGAGGTCAACGTTAAGTGAGTTCAAGATCAAATGTAAAAGGGATGCGCGAATTAATGACGCGGCTTAATCGGATGGGCCACGAAGCTCAATCCGTTAAGAAAGGCGCTCTCGAAGCCGGCGCAAAACCGGTATTTGACGAGATGGAAGCGCGAAAGCCTAGCGAACAAAGCAAGATCCTAGTCAGCGACGTTAAGGACGACATTATCGAAATCGGACCGAGCGACCTCGACTTTATATCGCGATTCGCTGAGTTCGGCACCAGTCCGCACTTAGAGAAAGCGAAGAACAAAAAGGTCATGAGCGACGGTTCTACGTTTTACGGAAGAGAAGTCGACCATCCCGGACACCAAGCGATGCCTTTCATTGAGCCGTCTTTCAACGCGAAAAAGAACGAAGCACAGCGCGAAATCAGACGCTATTTAGAAAGGGAGTTATTGCGATGAGTGCACGGGCAATCGTTAATTCGGCGCTTAAACCGTTGGGCGTGCCCGTTGTTTTTCTGAAGTATCGCGGAGAGGACGAAACGTATATCCGGTTTTTCTTCTACGACGAAAAGAGCGCACTAAATGCGGAAGATGCCGAAGAAGCAACGGGATTTTACGTTCAAGTTGATATTTATACGAAGGACCCTAGCGAATACGCCCGACTAGAAACCGGCGTTAAGAAACAGCTCGTTGATGCGGGCTTTGGACGCTTAGGGCAGTACGACCTATACGAAAACGAAACGGAGATCTATCACAAGGTGCTCCGTTTTTATTATGCGCAAAATATAGAGGAGGAATAAATTTGGCAGGAACACGCATGGGATTACGCGATATTTACTTTGCGAAATTGATTAAGGACGATGCTACGGGCGCCACTTACGATACGCCGGTTAAGGTCGGTAAGGCAATCGAGGCATCTATTTCACCGAATACAAACAGCGAAACTTTGAACGCGGATGATGGCCCGTCAGAAATCGAAACAGCTTTCGGAGGCGTTGAGGTTGAAATCGGCGTTGACCAATTATCTCACGATATCCAGGCGTTATTGCTCGGTCACACGATTAACGCTGACGGCGTACTCGAAAAGAAAGACACCGACTTGGCGCCATATGGTGCGTTGCTCTTTAAGTCGCAAGTATCGGGCGGCGGCGATAAGCTTTACGCGTTATATAAAGGTAAATTCCAGTTGCAAGAAGAAGAATTCGCAACTAAAACGGATAGTCCGGAATTCCAGACGGATTCAATTTCCGGTACATTCATGCGTCGTGAATTTGATGGCGTTTGGGGACGTTCAGTTTACACGAAAGGTGAAGGCGTTAATCAGACGGTCATTAACGATTGGTTCAAGAAAGTTTATGAGCCTTCTACGTCCGCACCTGCACCGGAAGAAAATACAGGAGCTTAATAGATTCAACGGAGAGTTTGGCGAAAGCCGGCTCTCTTTTTATTTGACTACTTAAAAAACAAAAACTAGGAGAGTGTTTATATGCAAATTACATTACTAATCAACGGTGAAGAAAAGGTATTTAGCGCGCCATTTATTAAAGGAAGAATGCTTCGCGAAGCTATCAAACTTTCGAAAACAAGCAACTTCGATGACCTGGACGTTGGCGATCTTGACAATCTCGTTGATTACGTTGTTCGCGTTTATGACGGCCAGTTCTCACTCGACGAATTCTATGACGGTATTTCTTCCGAAAAGATGATCTCAACTATTTCCGATACTATCCAAGGCGTCGTAGGAACGGTAAATGCAGGCGTTGAACCGTCAGAAGCTGCGAAAGTTGAAGGCGAAGCCACTGCGGAAACTCCGGCAAAAAACTAACGCCGGGGTACCTTTTCCCCTTAGACTTCCTCGAAAAGCTCGAACACGACATTAAAAAGCTTTATCTCGACAGCATGGAACGTCCGCAGGATATCTATTACCTAGACGAAATGGACATCGGATGGTTCTTCGAGCTCATGCAGTATTCCGATAGCGGCAAAAACAAGCGCAGCGATTCAAGCGGCGGGAAGCAGGAAGTCTATGTCGATCAGGTACTCGGTTTTTAGAAAGGGGGTAAAGCATGGCGGAATCACTCGGCTCATTGCGAGTCAGTATCGGACTAGAAAGCGCAGACCTAACGCGAGGACTTGCAGATATCAACCGAAAGCTCGGTGCGCTTAATAGTGAATTCAAGGCGACTATGGCTGGCGCAGGTAAATTCGATAATAGTCTCGATACTCTTAATCAGAAAGCGAACGTACTAAATCGGACGCTACAAGTACACAAAGCGAAACTAACCGATCTTAAGCGTCAGTACGAAGAAAGCGTGCGTACAAAAGGAAAAGATGCGGCTGCCTCCGTTAAGTTACTAACGCATTACAACAAAGCGTTAGCGTCCATGAGGAAAACCGAGGACCAACTCGATCTCGTCAACAAACGGATTAAGGAACAGAGTACAGGTTTCGCACAGCTAGGCGCCAAGCTAAACGCGAGCGTCAATACGATCACGACGAAAATGCGTGCGCTTGATGCGGCGTTTAAAGCGTCAACGGCTGGCGTTGATAACTTCGGATCGACCTCGGACCAACTGAGGCAGAAAGCCGACCACTTAAACAAATCGATTGATCTTCAGCAGCAGCGCCTTAAAGACCTTCGCCGTTTATATCTCGAATCTAAACGCGCAAAAGGCGAGGACGCACAGGAAACGCAGGAACTTAGCGCTCGTATGAACGAAGCGACCGCACAACTACGCGAAACGCAGGCGCAACTAAGATCGACTACGACGCAAATTAATCAGCAAGCCAACGCATGGCATCGCATGGGAACGCAAGCCCAAGAAAGCGGCGAAAACCTTCGGACGGTCGGCGGAAATTTACAATCGATCGGCTCGGAAATCGCGACATCATTCGGCGCGGCTACCTTAGCGGTTGGTGGAGCGCTCGGCCTTGCGACTAAAAAGTCGATGGACTTCGAACAGCAAATGTCGAACGTTAAATCGGTTATGAATCCGGAAGAAGCGAATAAGTACAGCGATGCTTTAACGAACCTAGCGGTCAAACTCGGTGCTGATACGAAATACAGTGCGTTAGAGGCTGCGCAAGGTATGGAAGAGCTCGTCAAAGCCGGTGTAACCACGCAGGACATTATAAACGGCGGCCTTTCCGGAGCGCTATCGTTGGCAACGGCGGGCGGTCTTGAATTGGCAGATGCGGCGGAAATCGCTTCGACTGCGCTTAACGCGTTTAAGGACGATAACCTCAGCGTAGCGCAAGCAGCGGATATTCTGGCAGGGGCGGCCAACTCTTCGGCAACCGACGTTCAAGAAATGAAGTACGGGTTATCGATGACTTCTGCGGTTGCTGCCGGAATGGGGCTGACGTTTAAAGATACGGCGACGGCGCTCGCTGTTTTCGCGCAGAACGGTCTTAAGGGATCGGATGCGGGTACGTCACTCAAAACGATGCTCAGCCGGTTAGTGCCGATGACTGAAGGCGCTTATACGACGATGGAATCTCTCGGTCTAGTAACGTTGGATACGAATAAGGCGTTCGATGTCCTTTCTAAGGAAGGGTTTAAGCCGGCAAGCAAGAACCTCGGCGACGTATATAATGCGTTAGACAAGTACGTAGAAAAAAGTACCGGACTTAAGAAAGGAACGGACAGCTTCGAAAAGGCGTTTTCTAAGGCGTCTAACGCACTCGGCATAATGGATAACAAATTTTTCGATGCGCAAGGGAACATCAAAAGTATGACGGAAATCTCCGGAGAGCTTTCGAAAGCCCTTGACGGCATGACTGCGAAGGATAAGCAAGAAGCGCTGTATAAAATATTCGGTTCTGACGCAATCCGTGGCGCGTTGATCCTCGGAAAAGAGGGCTCTAAAGGATTTAACGACATGGCGAAAGCGATGGATAAAATCAAAGCGGCCGACGTTGCTGCAGAGCGTATGAACAACTTGAAAGGGCGAATCGAGGAACTTTCGGGAGCGTTCGAAACAGCGCAGATTAACATCGGTAAAGCCTTAACTCCGGTCGTATCGGCGTTAGTTGCCGTGCTTCAAAAGGTCGTTGACGCGTTCAATAATCTATCGCCAGGTATGCAGAAGTTTATCGCGATTTCTGCGGCGGTTGTAGCTGCGATCCTTGGTATCATAACGACGTTCGGAGCGGTGTTAGCCGGATTCGGCGCGATGGCTGCAGGTATCGGTGCATTGATCGAAGCGGGCGGAATATTAGCCGTCAGCGGAACCGTTCTCGGGTCCGTATTCGCAGCGTTAACCAGTCCTATTTCTTTAACCATCGCTGGAATATTAGGTCTGATAGCGGTATTCGCACTCGTATACAAACACTCGGAGCAGTTACAGAAACTTCTCGGCGTAGTGTTTAACGCAATCAAAGCCGGAGCCTTAGTCGCATATAACGGCGCGAAGGTAGCTTTTGACGGAATCGTAGCGGCAGTCGATCGTGTAGCAGCGTATTTGCTCGAAAAAGGGCCGGTCATGTGGAACGGGTTTGCAGCCGGAGCAGTCAACATAGGTACCGCAATACAAAGCGGATTTAATGCGGCCATTAGCGCAATCGGATCGTTCTTTTATTCAATCGGCCAGAAAGCATCGGAGTCTTTCGCTCAAGGAGTCGGTGCTAAAGTATCGGAAGCCGCCAGAATCTTCTTCGCGCAACTTAAGACGGCATTCTCAAGCGTAAGCGGCGTTATTTCTATCGTTGCGCCTACGATCACAGCGTTTGGTTTGGCGTTAATGGGCGTATCTGGGCCGATTGGCTTCGCGATTACAGCGTTGGTCAGCTTGACCGGATTCTTATTCCGACTTTACCAATCTAACGAACAATTTCGCAACTCGGTTACGACTGTTTGGTCGCAAGTATCAAGCGTTATTAGCAGCGCAATGACGGCGTTGCAACCGGTGTTTGACGCGTTTAGTCAATACTTCGGTGAGATCGCGGCTGAGTTAGCGCCACAGTTTGCGGAAACAATGAACGTTATGGTTACGAGTCTTGCCACGTTGAAGCCGGCATTTTCGGATTTAGGCGCAGCTATCGCAGAGCTCGGACCAGCCTTCGCGCAACTAGGTACGACGTTTGTAAGTTTAGCGGGAACGCTCGGCGTAGCGTTTTCGGATGCAGTCGTTCAGATTACGCCTTTAATCGGTGAATTGGCTGGTGCTTTTGCGCAGATACTTCCAGGGATTATCAGCCTAGTTGGCGGACTAGTAAGCGTGTGGGCGCAAGTACAAGGTTCAATGCTGCAAATAGTTACGTCAATTGTAACGGCAGTGCTTCCGGTACTTGTTCAAGGGTTTACGTCACTACTGCCGATCATTTTGAATATAGTCCAAGCGGTATTTCCAGTAGCGTTGAGTCTTATTCAAGCAATCGTGCCGATAATTCAAATGATCGCGACTGAAGTGTTGCCAATTCTCTTGAGCGCAGTTCAGGCGATTTTCCCTGCAGTCCTGACAATCATACAAGCAGTATTACCGATTGTTGTTGTGATAATCAAATTACTCGCTACCGTAATCAAAGATCTCGTAACTAATGTGTTACCTCTTGTACTTAACGTGGTTCAAGCGGTTTTCCCTGTTGTTCTAACAATAATACAGGCAGCAGTTCCAGTAATTATAGCAGTCTTGAACGGTGTTGCCGTAATAATCCAAAGCATTCTTGTTCCTGCCATACGTTTCATACTACAAGTTGTTCAGATTGTTTTTCCGGTAATTGTCGGCGTTATTCAAGGAGCTCTTAATTTAGTTACAAATATCATCAAGCTTTTCTCTTCGATACTAAAAGGAGATTGGCAAGGTGTTTGGAACGCTGTATTAGGTATTCTGAAGAGCGTTTGGTCAATTATCGCGGCAGTAATAAAAGGGGCCGTCAGTCTAGTTTTACTCGTTATTAAGACTGCATGGAACACGATAAAGTCTGTTACTTCAGCAGTGTTTAATACTATTAAGACAATATTAAAAACAATTTGGAGTAGTATTGTATCCACTATTAAGACATTAGCTAATAAGGTAGTTAGTAGTGCAGTTAGCGCATGGAATTCACTTTGGAGTAGCACCAAAAGTTTATTCAATAAAATAAAGAATTTCGCTATAGATGTATTCAACAAGTTGGTTTCAAACGCTAAAGCACTACCAGGAAAAATCGGCGACGGTATTAAAAGTATGGCAGGAAAAGCAGTTGACGGTGTTAAAGCTCTCGGAAACAAAATGATCGGCGGATTCGAGGGCATCGTAAACGGACTCACGCAAAAAGGTATCAATAAGGTTCTCGGATTAATCGGCGTCGACAAGAAGCATTACATTCCGAAATTAGAGATTCCTAGATACGCGAAAGGTACGTCAGCCGGCGGACATCCAGGCGGTCCAGCGATTCTCGGCGATGGAGGCGGCCCTGAGCTATTCCGCACACCTTCCGGATTTACCGGCCTAAGTCCCGGCAGAGATACGTTGTTCAATTTGCCGAAAGGAACGCAAGTCCTTCCGCATAACATGACGAAAAAGCTTATTGCACAAGGTATTCCGGCATTTAAGAACGGGACGAAGAAGAAAAACCTGTTCGAAAAAGGCGTCGACGCAGTTTCTGGCGCGAAAGACACCGTTGTTAATGTCGCGAAAGGTGCCGTCAACAAAGTTAAAGAATTCGCGTTTGACGTGTGGGACTACGTTTCCGATCCGAAAAAGTTAGTCTCGAAAGTCGTCGGCAGTCTCGGCCTGAAGCTTCCGGAAATATCCGGCGTATTCGGCGATATGGCGAAAGGTGCCTACGAAAAGGTTAAGTCGTCAATGGTCGGTTTCGTTAAGAAGCAGGTCGCTGATTTTGGCGGCGGTTTCGGTAGCGGAGAAAAAGCGACAGGCAACGTTAAGCAGTGGATTCGAAAAGCGATGGCGATTACGAAAGTACCTAGCGACTGGTTCGGCCCATTAACGACCATCGCGATGAAGGAATCAGGCGGACGTACCGGACCTTCTACGATAAACAAGTGGGACATTAACTGGAAACGCGGAACGCCGTCGATGGGGCTTATGCAGACGATTAGAACAACGTTTGATTCGCACAAGATGAAGGGCATGGGCGATATTATGAATCCGGTGCACAACGCGGTTGCAGCCATCCGGTATATCATTTCGCGCTACGGAACGGTATTTAATACGCCAGGCATTAAGTCAATGCGTGCAGGTGGCCCGTACAAGGGGTACAAAATCGGCGACATTGTAACGCAGAAACAGCTCGCTTGGGTTGCGGAAGAGGGCCCAGAAGCGGTTATTCCGTTAAAGAACAACCGTCAACGAGCGCTTCAGCTTTATAAAGAAACCGGTAAGAAATTAGGCGTAGAAAGCGGAACAGATCAGACGGTTGTGGCGGGTCTACTTGAGCGCTTAGTTAGCGTTGAACAACGATCTTTGGCGGCACTTAATATAATCGCGCAAAAAGATCCTAACGTACGTGTAGATAAGGATGCTTTAACTAGCTACGTCGACAGTTCACAAGCGCAACAAGCTACGATGAAAAGATTATTTAGGGGTGATCGGTAGTGCATCTGATAATTATCAAAAACGGTGAGACGATCGATCACCGTAATTTCGGTTTGCGGCTCCTTAGTTTTCGAAAGGACTCGTTAACCCATCGGACAGATCTTCAGGAAATAGACGGCCGCGACGGATCAATCGATATGGGTACGACCTTCGATGTCCGAAAATTAACGGCCGTCTTTCTTTTTAAAGGCGTTGACCATCTCGACTATCATTTGTTACTAGACGAAATATACGATCTATTTGCAACGAAAAGCGAAATGGAAATTATAGATTCGCGCCAGCCCGGAAAGGTTTGGTCCGTAAAAGTAAGCAGCACGTACGAGCCGGAAGATATTACGCCGAGGAGCGGAAAACTTACGGTAGAGTTTACGGCTTCTTTTCCTTTTGCGGCTTCTTTAGGATCAACGCTCGACCCGTTAACGTTTAGCTCCGATAAGTGGCAAGTCGCGCAGGGTATGTTGCCGTCGGACGATTTATCGTATCGACACAAAACGAATAGGTTCCGAATCTATAACGCAGGCAATGTAACGATCGATCCAACCGAAGACGTACCGTTAGATATCGTTTATAAAGGCGCCTCAACTAATTTTAAGATCGTCAATAAAACGACGAATCAAACGGTTTCTTATTCCGGGAGCTCCGGATCTACTGATACGATTAAGCTCGAAGGCCTTCGACATTTGAAAAACGGCACAAGCATTTACGCGAACACAAACCGAGGCTACATTTCGCTTGCGCCCGGATGGAACGAAATCGAACTTTCTGGAACGACGGGAAGCTTCGAAATATCTTTCGATTTTCACTATCTTTATAAGTAGGTGCGGGCGATGGCTATTTTAGCGGTAAAAGATCTATCAGGAATCGCGGAGCCTTTGCCGGGTTTCTATGCGACGCGAAGTAACGGAATCGAAGGCGAAAAAACGTTAAGCGTAACGGGTTATAAGACCGAGCTAAATCAATACGGATACAAACTTGTTAAAAACGAAAACATCCTTATTTACAAAGACGAAGAATACATTATCAAAACGCACAAGGAGAAGACGTTTAAAAACGGTGTAGGTGTCGAGGTAACGGCACTTCATCGGATATTTGACGACTTGATAAACTATCGAATTTACGAAGAGAAATCGGGCACGTTGCGAATAGATGCGATGCTCGATTTTGCGTTAAAAGGTACCGGCTACACGTACGAAGTGGATAATACGGACTTACCGACATCAGTCGAAGTTCAGAACTTCGGATGGGATAATTCGCTAGCTTTACTGCGAAGCATTCTCGAAAAATTCGGCGCGGAATTTGATTACGTCGGGAAGCGTATCTTCATCGCGAAAAAGATCGGAAGCAAAAAAGACGAACCTTTCCTGCGCTATAAATTCAACGTTAGTCAGCCGGAGAAAGAAATAGATACGAGCAGTTTCGCGACATATATTCGAGGCTACGGTAAACAAAACGAAGACGGCACCTACGTAGTACAGGCGGAATATACAAGTCCACTAGCGGCTATTTACGGAATAAAGCACGCAGAGCCTGTAAAGGACGAGAGGTTTACGGATAAGGCATCGTTATTGGCGGAGATGAAAAGCAAGCTCGGTGACAGTATGGAAATATCGCTAACATTTACGGCTATTGAACTCGCGAACATGGGTTTCACAGACGTAAGAAAAGGCGATTATTTATGGTGCGTTATTGAGCCGTTTGATATAAACGTTCAACTGCGTGTCTTAACTATTGAAGACTATTCAAACGATAAAAAGCCGCCGGTATTTACATTCGGATCAGTTACGAAAAAGGCTTCGGATTTAATTGCGGATTTTGACACGACTAAAAAAACCGTTGATAAAGTAATTGACCCTTCGACAGGCACGATTAAGACGAGCGCGATCAACACGTCAGGTTTGGCGCTTAAGAGCGATTTAGATGCGCACGTAAAAAACACGGACATACACGTAACAGCAGCGCAAAAATTAACGTGGGATTCGAAGGAAGCCGGAGGAGCGGCGGCCGCACTAGAAGCGCGACTAACGAATATAACGTGGACGGCTCCGACGTTTAAAAATGGATGGACGCAATACACTGATGCTTCCGGAAGTTATCCGGTTCAGTACGGTAAGGATATGGTCGGAACGGTGGTATTGCGGGGCGTTGCAAAAGGTGGCACCATCGGATCAACCGCGCCGGTTTACACACTGCCGGCAGGTTTTCGGCCAGCTTATCCGCATCACTTTACCGGATCTGCGGGCGTTGGTTTTATTTATACCGGTGTTATAAAAACGAACGGCGATGTTTGTATCGAAAGCAGCACGAACACTACTGCGAATGCTTTTATCGCAATCAACACGCAATTTAAAGCGAACTAAACGGAGGTGAGCGCGTGGGGAAATATTCATATAAGAAAGCAGGTACCGGCGGATTTAACCGTCAGTATATCAAGGACTATAACCAAAACCTTGGAGACATCGGAAACGATATGCTCGAACTAAGTAACGGGCTGAGCCGACATAAAACCGATGAGCACGCCCATACGTCAGATCAAATCGATCATGGCGGCTTTTCTTTGCGCAATTATATAGACGGGTTGTATACCCGCATGAGAAATCTAATTTTGAACGCAGATGGAACAAACGTAAAAGAAGTCGTAGATGCACGCGTAGGGACTGACGGAGAAGTATTTCCGTTATTAAAGGAACGGCTCGATCGCGAATATGTTAAGCTTCTTCAGAAAATCAAGCGTACAGTTAACGTTGATGATTTCGGAGCCGATCCGACTGGCACTACCGATAGTACAGAAGCGTTCCAAAAGGCGATTGGCGCGGGTAAAGTACGAGTAAAATTGTCGGCTGGTACTTACATCGTAAAGGGCGTTAAGCTTCCGTCGTGGACGTATCTGATCGGAGAAGGCATGGGCGTCACAACGCTAAAGCTCCACGAAGACACGCCAGCAAGCGAATGGGTAGTGACTAACGCGGATCACGCAAGCGGCAACCGAAATATTACCGTCGAAGGCATGACGTTGGACTGGAACCCGAATCGTCAGGGAGGCGTCGGAGCAACAGGCGGCTTACACTCGAGCGGCCTGACACTTGCGCAAGTTAAGTTCGGTATCGTGCGCGAAGTGGAAAGTATTAATCCGGGTCTGCATAGTTTCGATGCTTCAGCGCCAACTTACGATATTAGCGCAACGGATTATACGCAACAAGGCTGTCGTTACATTTGGTTCGATCGTTGCGTCGGCTCTGGATACGGAGATGACGGTATTTCTACGCACTATAGCGAGTACATTTTTATCACGAACTGTATTATGACGAATCCGCGAGGAACTGCTCACGCTACCGGAAGCGCTAACTCGAACGGTATTGAAATTGATGACGGATCTAAAAACGTATGGGTTATCGATTGCTATACCGAAGGGAACGTAAGGGGCGTCGAGGTGAAAGCGCACGCAGCTTGGCCGGCGCCTTCAAACGTCCATATTCGCGGACACGAATCATATCGCGATGTGCGGGCTTATGATCTTCGTCATATCGGACACCACTTAGAAGCTGATCCTTGGAGTGAAACAGCGCGCGACATAACGATTACTGACTGTACAGCGCGCGAACCTATATATAACGATCTATACGAAGGTATGGTACCGAAAGCTCTGGCGGTATCAGCATATCAACGCGTCATGATTTCAAATTTCCGAGCGATAGGTGATCCAACGTATGACTATAAAGGCGCACCAATTATCGCCTTCCAGTATAAAAGCCGGAAGATAAACGTTGACGGGTTGCAGATTAGCGGATTCGCCCAAGCCGGATCAGACATCCATATTTACGGAGGCGGGCAGCGGACGGATGATATTCATATTTCAAATTTTGCGATCCACGATTCGGCACCTGTCGGAATCAGTATGGGTGGTGGCGTTTATAACGTTACTTTGATGAACGGTATTGCGCATACGCGGGGAGGAACTTCGGGTATTACCTCACCGAACAACCAGGCTAATATAATTGCGGTTCGTGCTGTCGGATATACAGACGCAGCGGTATTAGGCGGGCAAAAATATAAGGTAGTCCCGAACAACCTGAAAGGCGGATTCCGTGCGGCTGCTTCGACCGGAGCACCTCTAACCAATTCTAGCGCCATCATCGCGAATACCGGATCAGCTATCGCAAAGGGTGAGCGTAACTTTATCGCAGGCAATGCGGGCGGAGCGTCTACTGAAGGTTCACGGAATGGAGTTATGTTCTCGTATGATTCGCATACAACAGGCGACGGCGGTTCATCTGGCGTTATGTTTTCGCGTGCAACGAAGAACAGTAAATCGTATTCACTTGCTATGGGACACGGCACAGGCAGCGCTTCAGAAGCGAACAAGAAGATTGAACTAAGCGCAGAATACGGAACCGTAAGAGCAACCGGCGCAGTCGAAAGCGTATCAAACCTCCAGGATTTCGCGGAGTACTTTGAATCGGTAGACGGCAAGAAAATCGATGCTTCGTATCTAGTTGCGTTAGAAGGCGATAAGATTCGAAAAGCGGACAGAGGCGATAAGATCCTGGGCGTTGTTTCTAAAACTGCGGGCTTGGTACTCGGTGGAGCAGCGTTCTATTGGAATGACCGTTACCTACACGACGAGTTCGGCGGACTTATCTACCACGACATTGAAGAAGATGGTCGTACGGTCACTGTACCTGTTGAGAATCCGGACTACGATCCAACCGTCGAGTACACGCCTCGTGAAGAAAGAGACGAATGGCACGTAATTGGACTAATCGGGCAAGTTTACGTACGTATCGACGAAACCGTCGCGGTAGGAGACAGCGTGACTGCGGTCGGGGGTATCGCAACTAAAGCGGAATCGGACGGCTATGGAACGGTCATGAAAATTAAAACGCCTTATGACGCAGAAAAAGGATACGGTGTAGCGCAAATGATCGTTACGCCGCAGCATTAGGAGGTTCGATAATGATTTATAACGATGCAAAACAGTCGTTTGAAATTACCGCCTCAACCAAACGAAAAATAACTACCGGAATCCAATTCAGCACGCAAGACATTGACACGGCGCGACTCATATTTACGTTAACGAAAGACGGGGAGCCTTTGCCCCTGTCGGCAGTTAGCGGAAAGCTCGTTATGTTCATGGCGGACGGCAGCCGATTTATCAAAAACGTAGAAATTGTAGATCCGGTAGGTGGCGTAGCGCAATACGTATTAACTTCGGATGAAATTAAGCATTACGGAACGGTCAACGCAGAGCTTAATTTGTACTATGCGAATAATCAGGCGATTTCCGTCCATAAGTTTTCCTTCAACATAGATCGAGCGCTAGTCGATACTGATATCGCTCCTATAGCGGAGTATTATATTGATGATTTCGAGGCTTTGATCGCAAAGGTCAACGAACTGTATGACGAAGCTATTGTGACGATGGAAGAACTACGGCAGAAGTTTTCGGACCTTGAAAATATCGAAACAAAAGCCGGCGCCCAAGAGAAAGCGGACGCAGCCGAAGCTAACGCTAAAGCCTATACGGACGTGCACGCGAATAATAAAACGATCCACATTACGGCTGACGAACGAACGACCTGGAACGCAAAGGAAACGACAACGGGATCGCAAAGTAAAGCGGATAAAGCGTTAGGCGATGCAAAAGCGTACACTGATACGCACGCCAACCGAATGGATAACCCGCACGCAGTAACGAAGGCACAGATCGGTTTGGCTAACGTTTCGAACGTTGAACAGGCGGCTAAGATCGATTTTGATACTCATGCGTCCGATACCATTAAACATATAACGGCTGATGAACGTACGTCATGGAATGCGAAAGAAACGACCACTGGGGCGCAGGCCAAGGCGGATAAGGCGCTCACAGACGCAAAGGCTTACACGGATACAAAGGTCGGTCAGCTTACGAGCACATGGACGACTATTCCGTTGATAAACGGTGCGGTTACAGACACCACAGTTCCATTGCGTTATCGTACTAAAAACGGTGGTGACGAACTCCAAATTAATGGCGGCTTCAAGTCGGCCTTCGGAACGATCATCGCGACGGGATTGCCGAAAGTTAAGTATCCTACCGAATTTCTTGTGGCAACGGTAGGAACCTACGGATATTTGCGAATGGATTATCGAGTTAACGGCGATCTGTATCTGGCCGGTGGAACTGTAAACAGCGAGACAGGGATTAGTAAAATCTCCGTGAATATAACGATTCCGTTAACGTAAAGGAGGGCAACGTATGGAAGACACCACTATTTTTCTGGAAGACCTTCTGGTTCAGGATTCGCGACTTGCTTACGAACTACTGCTTGTGCAAGCAAAATACGAAGAACTCCAAAAAGAAAACGCGCAGGTAGCTTACGAAATGATGACTACAACAACGGGAGGCGCTTAAATGGATTGGTATAACAGCATCAAAGGTTGGTATGAGCGAGGCTATTGGACGAAAGAGATGGTGGCGGAGGCTGTACAGTACGGCAAGATTACGCCGGAGCAATACAAGGAAATTACCGGAGAGGGTTATCCGACTCCCAGCGAAGGGCCTTCTGGGGAGACTGACGGATCTACTGGGACTGAGTAAATAACGGAAAGGAGGCGTCCCAATGCCGGAGCCGAACATACACGAATTTAACGATAAGTTAGCCGAAGTTCGCGAATGGCTTGTTCGGATAGACACCAAGGTCGATTATTTTAACGATGTAAAAACGACAGCCGAGAGAGCTGACGAAAAAGCTGACGAAGCATTGTCGTTGGCGAAAGAAAATCGCGCAGATATAGCGGATATGAAAGCAAATACGAAATGGATTTGGGGCGTAATGATCGGCGTCGCTGGCTTAGCGATATCGGGAGTTGCGCTATTTTTATAACCGAATAAACGCAATACGCCCGTCAGGTGAGAGTCCCGGCGGGCTTTTTTAATTTCGAAAGGAGACGATAAAATGGCGATTTCAGTACGTAAGAATCTCGTCGCATCAAGTAAGTATTCCGTTAAGTGTCCGTATTCTATGGATGCGAAATACATTACGTTCCACAATACGGCGAACGACGCATCAGCAGACGCAGAAATTCGATACATGATCGGAAATAACAACGAAGTATCTTACCATTTCGCGGTGGACGATAAGGAGGTCGTACAAGGCATTCCGACAGATCGAAACGCGTGGCATACCGGAGATGGTAGCGGAGCAAGTTCCGGAAACCGTACGTCCATCGGCGTAGAGGTTTGCTATTCGAAGTCAGGCGGTGCAAAGTATAGAGCGGCCGAGAATCTGGCGATTAAGTTTATTGCGCAACTATTAAAAGAGCGCGGTTGGGGCGTTGATCGCGTACGTAAGCACCAAGACTGGTCCGGTAAATATTGTCCGCATCGTGTTCTCGCTGAAGATCGTTGGGAAGAAGTAAAAGCGGATATTGCGGCGGAACTTAAAGCACTCGGCGGTAAATCAACGTCATCTTCATCCGCGAAGAAATCAGCGCCTAAAGCTTCCGGATCTACCTATACCGTCAAGAAAGGCGACACACTTTCTGAAATTGCGGAGAAAACAGGCGTAAGTGTGGCGAAGCTTCAATCGTACAACGGCATCAAGAATGCGAATAAAATCTCCGTCGGCCAGGTTCTCAAGCTTAAAGGAGGTTCTTCTAGACCGTCATCCAGCGGTAAGAAATACGTCTACCTTCCGGCTTCGGCCGATTCTTGGCGCATCTATCCGACTAACAAAGCGCCGGTTAAAGGAAATGAATGCGGCTATTTGCGTCCTAAGAAATTCGGCGGCCTTAAATACGAAGTCCTTGCGAACCCACAAACGGACGTCTATACGATTAAAACGGATCAGTTCGGAAAAGTAAATATCTATGCTGCGAAATCAACCGGCGCAACAGTAAAATAACGAAAGGGAGACGATACTATGCAAGACGTTTTAATTTTCGCGACTGTGTTGGCGCCTATTTTAACGGCGCTTGTTCAACTCGTTAAGAAAACGGTTAAGCTTCCGACTAATGTAATCCCGGCGTTAAGTTTTGTGATCGGTATCGGACTAGGCGCGGTTGCTTATCCGTTTACTGACCTCGACTTGGTGCTGCGATTATGGGCCGGAGGCTTTGCGGGATTAGCTGCGACAGGTCTTTTTGAACTCGGAGCCAAACGCGAAGGTACAACGAAATAGCGAAACTTTTAGCGAGTGCTTACGTATGATAACGTAGGTGCTCGCGTACATAAAAACTCATTGCGGATAAGTTTGGCGCCGTAGTATAATTTTGGTAATACATAGCGGAGGTATTCCTATGCGGAAGATGCTTTTATTGTTACTTTCTGTACCACTTTTATTATTGTCGGCATGTAGTGAAGATAGTGTTAATACAGGTGCGGTGCAAAAAGAGGACAGCGCAGAAAGCAAGAAAGCCGAGCCTTTTAAAGTAACGGATAAAAACGTAAAGATGCTTATAGCGGATGAGCTGAAGGAAAAAGGAACAGAAGATACGGAAAAATTGAAGAAGCTTGATATCTTTGATGACGTAGACGAGAATAATCGAGGAATTAAAACCGTTAACGTTACTTTAAACGGGAGTAGTAATTTAACTAACAATATGGTGAAAAAGGGAATGCTTAAAGAAGGCGAAAAACTTTTTCCTAAGATTTTTGAGGATACTTCCGTCGGTAGGGTTTTAATAACGTGGGAATTTCCTTTGAAGGACGCAAAAGGCAACTCATCTTTTGAAAAAGTCCTATCGATTCAGCTAGAGCGAAAAACCGCCGATGAAATAAACTGGAAAGAATTCAAATACAAGAATTTCGAAATAGTTGCCGACAGTTACTATGAACATCAAGCGTTTAAAAAGTAGCAATCCTCGCCCTGTCCTTCGCGGATGGGGTACTTTTTTATGCAGACGTCCCTTTGCATTCGACCTAATCGAAGGTAGAGCGGGCGCTCAAATCGATGGGGTACGAAGTGGATCGCGAGGAGTATTTTAGCGGTTAATTTTCGGGATGTGGATAACAACGCTTGTCTTGTTCGGAAAAATTGTGTAATATGTGGATAACGAAAAAAACCGTCATTGAAACGGTAATCATCGAGCGCGAAATACAATAACGTCACTGTTTCCGCGGCTTAAACGTTGATAAACTAGCGTTTCGGCCATCGGGAATAGGATTCCGGCTTCACCATCGACAATCCAAACGCCATCGCTTCATGCGGCTGCGGTTCTTCGTTTAGAACAGCAACGAATGCAGGCAAGCCTGAAGAGTGCTAAGCACTAAAAACGGATAGCAACTATTACTGACGCTTTTCTTAGCGATAAATCATCGTTAAGGGAGGCGTTTTTATTATGGGGAAATGATGCAGAGAGTTCCGGGGACTTCGGCAAGAGAAACGCTGCTTTGTTGTTTGATTTTTGTTGTAAATACAGCAAAGTTACGCTATATTTAATGCGGAGTATATTTTATTGCATTTACAACAAAATCACGATAGGGAGTTGGTGATGAAGAAGATTTTTGGAATGGTAACAAGGTCAGTATCTGTTCCGTGTTTAAATATATTAAAAAGGGACACAAGACAATTGAATTTTAAATAAAGGGGCTGAATCCGAACAATGAGTGTAAAAATGAAAAAATGCAGCCGGGAAGATTTACAAACACTTCAACAATTGAGTATTGAAACATTCAATGACACTTTTAAAGAACAGAACTCACCTGAAAATATGAAAGCCTATTTAGAAAGCGCATTTAACACTGAGCAGCTGGAAAAAGAGTTATCCAATATGTCTTCGCAATTCTTTTTTGTTTACTTTGATCATGAAATCGCTGGATATGTAAAGGTCAATATCGATGATGCTCAGTCTGAAGAAATGGGTGCTGAATCACTTGAAATCGAGAGAATTTATATAAAGAACAGCTTTCAAAAACATGGGCTTGGCAAACATCTGTTGAATAAAGCGATAGAAATTGCGCTGGAACGTAATAAAAAGAACATTTGGCTAGGTGTGTGGGAAAAAAATGAAAATGCCATTGCCTTTTATAAGAAAATGGGGTTTGTTCAGACCGGCGCCCACTCTTTTTATATGGGTGATGAAGAACAAACGGATTTAATCATGGCTAAAACACTCATATAATATTTTTCGAAGGGTGGATGATGATGTATATTCCAAAATATTTTAAAGTCACAAATGCTGAAGAAATTTGGAATTTTGTACAAGAAAACTCCTTTGGTACGGTTGTCACAACAGAACAAGGAAAACCAATTGCCACACATTTGCCGTTAGGATTCAATAAAAAAGATGATCATTACTATATTACGGGGCATTTCGCTTATGGAAATCCTCAGTGGAGAACGTTTGAAGTCTGTGAAGATGTGCTTGTGATGTTTCAGGGACCGCACGCTTATATTTCTTCTTCCTGGTATTCGCGCGAAAATGTTCCGACGTGGAATTATCAGGCTGTCCACATGTATGGAAAAGCAAGTATGTTAGAGAAAAATGAATTAGAAGAAGAATTAACAATCATGCTGGAGAAATACGAAAAACATCGTGACAATCCTGTTTTATGGGATAAGCTTTCTCCAAAACTCTTAGAACGTGAATTGAAAGGTATCGTTGGATTTAAGATTAAGGTGGAAGACATTCAAGCGGCATATAAATTAAGCCAGAACCGAAATGAAACGGATTATATGAACATCATTGAACAGTTGCAAAATGAAGAAAATCCAAATGCAAAACAAATGGCAGAACTGATGGAAAATAAATTCAAAAAGCAATTATAAGCTTACTTTGCTGAAGAAGTAGCAGAAAACGCCAACTCAAGCGGAGAACCGCTGACTTGGCGTTTTTTTATGATTAATATTTATCCCCATTAAAAATGGAATTCTTCACAATCACATAATCCACATTGCGGATGGCGTCAAGCTTTGTTCCTCCTGCATAAGAAATAGAAGATTGAAGATCCTGCTCCATTTCAATCAGTGTATCCTTGATTGAGCCTTTATGCGCCACGTGCATTTTTTTGCCTTCGACATTTTTCTTTTCGCCTTTTTGGAATTCAGAGGCTGAGCCGAAGTACTCCTTGTAAAGCTTTCCGTCTTTTTCGATCGTTTGGCCTGGCGATTCTTCGTGTCCGGCAAATAGTGAACCGATCATGACCATCGTTGCGCCGAATCGGATTGATTTTGCGATGTCGCCATGGGTGCGGATGCCTCCATCCGCGATAATCGGTTTGCTGGCAGCCTTGGCACACCAGCGCAGCGCTGCTAATTGCCAGCCGCCTGTGCCGAAGCCGGTTTTGATTTTCGTAATACATACTTTTCCCGGTCCGATGCCGACTTTAGTGGCATCCGCTCCCGCATTTTCAAGCTCTCTGACCGCTTCTGGCGTTCCGACGTTGCCAGCAATAACAAAGCTGTCCGGCAAATGTTTTTTAAGGTGCTGGATCATTTCAATGACAGCATTTGAGTGCCCGTGAGCAATGTCAATTGTCACGTATTCAGGAGTCAGATTTTCTTCTGCCAGCTGGCGGACAAATTGATACTCCTCATCTTTGACGCCCACGCTGATAGAAGAGAATAACCCGCGTGCGTTCATATCTTTAATAAAATCAATCCGTTTTTCAGGTTCAAATCGGTGCATCACATAAAAGTAGCCATTTTCGGCTAATGAAATCGCCAGCTTCTCATCTATAATCGTCTGCATATTGGCTGGGACGACGGGTAATTTAAATGTACGTCCGCCTAAACGTACGGATGTATCACATTCTGAACGGCTATTTACAATGCATTTTGCAGGAATTAGCTGAATATCTTCGTAATCAAATACGTTTTCCATGGTTTTCACTCCTAAAAACGAATATTTAAAATAATATTATATGAAATGTTCGCCTTCTATAATGTACTCTGTTTTATTTAGGATGTCAAACATTATGATTTGCTGGCAGGTGTGGTGCAAGTGCCGAAGCTTGTCATGCAGGGTGAGTTTAGGTATCATAGTTTTAACGAATGGTCTTAGAGAGCGGATCAAAACGCGAATGATATACGTTCAGCAAAGCTTGGTTGTTCAGCACCAGGCTTTCTTTATGGCATGGACATGGGAAAGGAGCGAATAAGATGGCCCAAAACGAAGAAAAAACACCGAAGTCCCAAAAGATTCAGGACCGCATTATTATGGCAATGATCTGGGTAGTCGCAGCCCTTGTGATTGCGCTGGTTGTAGGAACTGCATTGAATTATATAAATATCTTCAAATAAAAAAGGAGCTGTGTCGCAGACACAAGCTCCTTTTTTATTATTTATTTTCAAAAAGACTTGTTGAGTGAAGAGGCTGTACGCGGGCTTTCGGGTCCATGTAAGCCTTGGCGTTGTTCACTGCTGTCGGTGCCTCACCGAAGCCGCTGGCAATCAGGTTGACTTTCCCTTCGTATGTACAAATGTCACCTGCTGCAAAGAAGCCTTCGATATTTGTTTCCATTGTTGATTTCACGACAATGGAATTTTTCTCGATGTCCAGGCCCCAGTTTTTGATCGGTCCAAGAGATGAAACGAAACCGTAGTTGACGATTAAGTCATCAATTTCTAAAATCTCTTTGCGGTCGCCTTTCACTTCTTCAAGCACTAGCTGTTCGATTTTGTCTTCGCCGATCAGCTCCGCAGGGACGAATGGTGTCAGGACATTAACCTTCGACGCATGAAGGTTTTCCACACTGTGCTCGTGCGCACGGAACTTGTCGCGGCGGTGAATGATCGATACTTCTTTTGCGATTGGCTCAAGCATAAGCGCCCAATCAACCGCGGAATCTCCACCGCCAAGGATCGCAACGCGTCTGCCGGCGAATTTTTGCAGATCATCAACGAAGTAATGGAGGTTTTTGCCTTCATACTGCTCGGCATTTTCAAGTTCCAGCTTTCTCGGTTTGAATGCGCCATTTCCTGCAGTGATGATGACCGTTTTAGAGTAGTGGGTTTCTTCATTTGTTACAAGCTTAAACACGCCGTCTGCTTGTTTCTCAACAGATTCAACCGCTTGCTCCACACAAATGGTTTGGTCGAATTTCGCCATTTGCTCTTTTAGGTTATTGATAAGCTCTTGCGCGCGGATTTTCGGGAATCCCGCTACATCATATATATACTTCTCAGGGTATAGGGCGCTAAGCTGTCCGCCGAGCTGAGGCAGGCTTTCGATAATTTTGACGCTTGCCTGTCTCATCCCGCCGTAAAAAGCGGTGAATAAGCCGACCGGTCCCCCGCCTATAATTGTAATATCATAAACCTTTGTATCCTCTCGCATACGAAAATTGCCTCCTAAATGAAAATTGTTATTAATTATACCATATTGCCGTTGAAATTGACGAGTCAGCAGAAAAAATCGCAAGGATCTAACATGCCCATCCGTTCTTGAAAATATTTCCGCAGGCCGCTACGATAATAACCAAATGAAATGATCTTTTTCTGAATGTTTCTTGGGCCAGCCGGATAAACATGATAATAGTGCTACGGGTAAGGACTTCACAAAAAACTTTTCAATATATTTCATAAAATCCCGCCAATAAGCTGAAGCTAACACAAATGATGATTTTATTATGGGTCTAACAAAAGCAAAAAAAGAGAAGGTGGATGTGATGGCATTGAATAAGCCCAAAATCGTGATTTTAGGTGCAGGATATGGCGGATTGATGACGGTGACAAGGCTGACGAAGTATGTCGGGCCGAATGATGCTGACATTACGCTTGTAAATAAACACAATTATCATTATGAAACGACATGGATGCATGAAGCGAGCGCGGGTACGCTCCATCATGACCGCTGCCGTTATCAGATAAAAGATGTAATCAACCAGTCACGGGTGAATTTTGTACAGGATACTGTAAAGGCAATCAAAATTGATGAGAAAAAAGTTGTGCTTGCGAATGGAGAATTGCAGTACGATTATTTAGTCATCGGGCTCGGCGCCGTGCCTGAAACGTTCGGCATTAAAGGCTTAAAAGAATATGCGTTTCCGATTGCCAACATCAACACGTCGCGCCTGCTGCGGGAACATATTGAGCTGCAGTTTGCGACTTACAATACGGAAGCGGAAAAACGGCCGGACAGGTTAACGATCGTTGTTGGCGGTGCCGGATTTACGGGAATTGAATTTCTTGGCGAACTGGCTGCTCGCGTGCCGGAGCTCTGTAAGGAATATGACGTTGACAGAAGCCTTGTCCGCATCATTTGTGTGGAAGCAGCGCCGACCGTTTTGCCGGGCTTTGATCCGGAACTTGTTGATTACGCCGTACATTATCTTGAGGAAAACGGAGTTGAGTTCAAGATCGGAACGGCTGTACAAGAATGTACACCAGAAGGAGTCAGAGTCGGCAAAAAAGATGAAGAACCAGAGCAGATCAAATCGCAAACCGTTGTATGGGCAGCAGGTGTCCGCGGCCATCCGATTGTAGAGGAGGCCGGTTTTGAAAATATGCGCGGCCGGGTGAAAGTCAACCCTGATCTTCGCGCCCCAGGACATGACAATGTCTTTATTCTCGGCGACAGCTCGCTGTTTATGAATGAAGATACAGAGCGCCCGTATCCGCCGACTGCGCAAATTGCAATGCAGCAGGGCATAACGGTCGCTATAAACCTTGGCAGGCTTATTAAAGGCGGAGAGCTTGAGGAATTCAAGCCGGACATTAAGGGAACAGTGGC
The DNA here is from genome assembly GCF_038006165.1 of Bacillus sp. FSL W8-1202. NCBI lineage: Bacteria > Bacillati > Bacillota > Bacilli > Caryophanales > Bacillaceae > Bacillus > Bacillus sp. FSL W8-1202. The sequence continues at coordinate 115,781 of NZ_JBBOUR010000001.1, read as the reverse complement.
TTCTCTTGGCGAGCATAACGCGGTTGGGGTTGTTTATGGCAGAAAGCTGAAAGGCACGCCCGCTTCGTTTATGAAAAAAGTCATTGATAACCGCTCGCTGTTTATGATTGGCGGACTCGGACTGACACTGAAAAAAGGCAAGTTCAAGTTTTTCTAAAAACCCGCGGAAGCGGGTTTTCTTTATTAAAAAACGCCAAAATAAAAAGAGAATGAGAGGAAAATAAGTATGTTTCCGCTTACATCAAAAGATTTGTCACATGATCTGACTTTATTGTTGACAGCTTGATATGGTATATTATCAGAAAATTAAGAAAAAGGGTGATGATTAGATGAAAACTGCAACGACAACCGCTTCACATGCATGCCCATTTTGTTCAGGGAAAGGATATTTTCAATTGATTCTCGGCGGTTCAGAGACTTGTCCGTCTTGCCAGGGGACAGGAAAAGACAGTCATTCTTTTTCCAGCCGTTGACTTTATTTCAGCCCCCGCGTTACACTAAAAACAACGCAGGGGGGTGGAATAGGTTGATTAGTCTGCCAGTCGTAATCATCTCAATTGTTTTGTTTTTTGTCTTGTTTTTTGGAATCGGTTTCTTATTAAACATGCTGCTGAGAATGTCTTGGATTATGGCTGTGATTTATCCGATTGTATGCCTTTTCATTATCAGCAAAGAAAAGCTGATCAGCTATGTCCAGTCGCCGGGAGAATCCTTTGCCAGCCTGTTTCATCGTGTCTTATCATTAGCGGCTGCCGATGTGCTGATTTTAGCCAGCGGTTTGGCCGGCGCCATCGTGTCCGGTATAGCGATCAACATGCTCAGAAAAAGAGGATATCAAATGTTTTAAATGCCGCTTTCTTCTAAAGAAAGCTTTTTTTATGCGTTCAGCTCATTCACCATTTTGAATAATGCTCTCTCCACTTGGGAACAATGATGCGGAGGAGAGGTGAATGATGTTGAATATGATCAGACGTTTGCTGATGACCTGTTTATTTCTGCTTGCATTTGGCACGACATTTTTATCAGTGTCAGGAATTGAAGCGAAGGACTTGTCAAAATGGGTGCAGGAACATCAGGAAAAGCACTTGAAGCATGCAGGACTGACATTAAAAGCATTGCAGCAGAAACAAACACAAACCACGTCCGCGGCTGAGGATAAAACAAAACCGTTAGAAGAGGCATTTGATTGGGATGAATATCCAGTCCAAAGAGTAACAGCAACAGGCTACACAGCAGGAGCTGAGTCGACGGGCAAAAATCCCGGTGATCCATTATACGGGCTTACATATTCAGGTGTGAAAGTGAAACGGGATTTATATTCCACGGTTGCTGCTGACCCGTCCGTTTTCCTGATCGGAACAATTTTATTCATTCCGAACTACGGTCTCGGAGTTGTGGCCGACACAGGATCAGCTATTAAGGGAAACCGCCTTGATCTGTACTTTGAGACAGTCAAAGATGTATACAATGAATGGGGCAAAAAAACCCTTGATGTATATGTGATTAAAAAGGGAACGGGAAAGATTACCGAGGATGAGCTTGAGAAGCTCAATGAAACAAAATCTTTGCAAGTGTTCAGAAATCAATATAAAACTGTGAAAGAATAAAACGCTCCAGCGAAAGCAGGAGCGTTTTTTTACATGAAAAAGTAAGCGAGTGCCAATGTCAGTAAAATACCTGTTAGTCCTCCGAAAAAGACTTCGATCGGCTGATGTCCGAGAAGCTCTTTCAGCTTTTTTTGCTTTTCTTTCTCTGCAGCCTTAGGGAAGTCCTTCGCTTCATTTACGAAACGGTTAAAATCAATGACAAGCTTATTAATGACTGTTGCCTGCTCACCGGCGTGGCGTCTGACGCCAGTTGCGTCAAACATGGTTATGACGGCGAAAATGGCGGAAACCGCAAAGAGTGAGGAGTCTAATCCATGCTCCAAGGCTACGCCTGTAGAAAGCGCAGTGACCGCTGCGGAGTGAGAGCTCGGCATGCCGCCTGTGCTTGTGACCAGCGACCAGTCCAGTTTTCTGGACACGATAAACTGTATGGGCACTTTGATGACCTGAGCAAAAATAATTGCGGCCAGGCTTGATAATAAAGGAAAATTCGTTAAAAGTTCCATCGGCGACATCCTTTCTATTTGAAAAATCCTTCGTGTTTCAAAAGAAAAAAGCAAGTCTTAGACTGTTGTTTGTTAAAATAAGTATAGTGGAAAGAATGTTTTTCCTATTATACCATTGTTCATTACAAATACCCATTACGTTAGGAGTGTAAGCCTCATGTTTTATGCGGTTCAACAATCAGAGCATACAGAAACCCTTGTGGTCGGGCTTTTTCAAAAAAGCCAGCTGACAGGAAAAGCGTTGGAAATTGATGAAATGCTCGAAGGCCATCTGACACAGCTTTTAAAAGAGGGTGATGTCTCTGCGAAACCGAATCAAGTATCAAAAGTATTCCCTCCATCTTCTGCGGGTATGAAACGGATTTATTTCGTTGGTCTGGGGAGAGAAGCAAATTATTCGTTTGAACAGGCGAAGGAACGTTTTGCTCATGTTTTTCAAGCCATTCATAAAGATCGAAAACAAGAAACTGCTGTCCTGCTTGATACGTTTATTTCGGAAGACGTGCCTCCAGCCGATGCCGCTCATGCTTTAGCTGAGAGCTGCCTGCTTGCTTCCTATGAGGTGCAGGATTATAAGCACAAATCAAATGAGCCTGACAAACAAATTGAAGCCGTGTATGTTGTAACAGATGAAGATACACAGGAAGTGCAGGCGGGGCTTCGCGTCGGCCAGGCATACGGACAAGGGACAAATTCGGCTAGAACGCTTGTGAATATGCCGGGAAACATGCTGACAGCGACTGACCTCGCTTCGTATGCTGAAGAGCTTGCGGCGAAATATGATTTTGAGTGTGAGATATTGGAGAAATCAGAGATGGAAGAGCTCGGTATGGGCGGAATACTTGCGGTAAACCAAGGCTCCACCGAACCGCCGAAAATGATTGTGTTGAAATATCAGGGCAAAAAGGAATGGGAAGACGTCGTCGGACTAGTCGGGAAAGGAATTACCTTTGACACAGGCGGCTACTCCATTAAAACGAAATCTGGAATTGTCGGCATGAAATCAGATATGGGAGGAGCAGCTGCGGTTCTCGGCGCTATGGAAACGATCGGAGAGCTTCGTCCTGAGCAAAACGTGCTGTGCGTTATTCCATCAACCGATAATATGATCTCAGGCGGGGCCATGAAGCCGGATGACGTGATCGTATCTTTAAGCGGAAAAACAATAGAAATCCTTAATACGGATGCTGAAGGAAGGCTAGTGCTTGCAGATGGCATTACATACGCGAAACAGCATGGCGCGTCAGTTCTTGTCGATGTAGCTACGCTTACCGGCGGCGTCGTTGTGGCATTAGGAACAGAAACGACCGGTGCAATGACAAATGATCAAAGCTTTTACCAGCAGGTAGCTGATGCTGCACAAGAGTGCGGCGAGGCGATCTGGCAGCTGCCGATAACAGAGAAGGATAAAAAACGCGTGAAAAGCAGCCAAATGGCGGATCTCAACAATTCACCGGGACGCGAGGGACATGCGATTATGGCAGGAACGTTTCTTGGTGAATTCGCTGAGTCAACACCTTGGGTTCACCTTGATATTGCAGGCACAGCGACTGCCAATAAAGCAACCTGCTTCGGACCGGCCGGGGCTACCGGCGTTATGGCAAGAACACTGGCTACACTTGCGGAGCGATTTACATTGGAAGAAGATAAAAACGAGTAATGAAAAATCCCTGCTGTATGATGCGGCAGGGATTTTTTCTTCCGAAATCTTTAGTTGACTAAAGTGGATCGGTTATGATACGATACGTTCGTACTTTATTTATCTACTACATTAGCAAACTAAAGGATTTTTGGAGGGGTATCATCATGAATGCAGTCGTCATCGCAGTCCTGCTTATGCTTGTATTAAGCCTGCTGCGTGTCAATATTGTTATCGCATTAATTATAGGCGCTTTGGCCGGCGGGTTAACAGGCGGGCTTGGTCTTGGCGAAACGGTTAAAGCTTTCACAGACGGTCTCGGCGGAAATGCCACCGTTGCAGTCAGCTACGCCATGCTTGGCGCGTTTGCCGCCGCTTTGACGAAAACGGGTCTTCCGGACGCAATGGTGGAAGCCTCTGTTAAATTAATCGGAAATAAAGAAGATTCTCGAAAAAAAGCACTGTCTAAGGTGCTGATTGTGCTGATTATTTTAATTGTATCTTGTTTTTCGCAAAACGTCGTTCCGGTTCACATCGCGTTTATTCCGGTGCTGATTCCGCCGCTTTTGAAAATCTTTAATGAACTTGAAATGGACCGCCGTCTGATCGCGTGTGTAATTACATTTGGCTTAACGGCTCCTTATATTTTGCTTCCGGTCGGTTTCGGCCAAATCTTCCAAGGCATGCTGAAGGACAATATGGCGGATGCCGGGTTAAACGTTCCGCTTGCTGATATTCCGTACGCACTGATTATTCCAGTTGCAGGTATGGTTGTCGGCCTTATTTTATCAGTGATCGTATACCGTAAACCGAAACAATATGAAACAAAAGACATTTCAGGTGCAGAAGCATCGCCATATACGAGAAAAAGCATTGGTATCGCGGTTCTAGCCATTGTTGTGTCACTCGGCGTCCAGCTTTACTTATCTCAGACTTTGGGAGTAGAAGGAATGATTATGGGGGCGCTCGCTGGTCTGATTGTTCTGTTTGTCAGCGGTGTGATGAAGCGTGATGAAGCGGACTCACTGATTACTGATGGAATGGTTTTAATGGCCTTTATCGGCTTTGTCATGCTTGTTGCAGCCGGGTTTTCAAACGTATTGACGAAAACCGGAGATGTCGAGTCACTGGTCAAAACGTCAGCTGGTTTTATCGGACACAGTCAGTCCTTGGGCGCATTGCTGATGCTCATTGTCGGTTTATTAATTACAATGGGGATCGGATCTTCTTTTGCGACGATTCCTGTTATCACAACCATTTTCGTGCCTCTATGCATGCAGCTTGGATTCAGCCCGATGGCAACGATTGCGATTATCGGGGCTGCTGCTGCCCTCGGCGATGCCGGTTCACCTGCCAGTGACAGTACGCTTGGGCCGACTTCAGGTTTGAGTGCGGACGGCCAGCATCACCACATTTGGGATACTTGTGTGCCGACATTTATATTTTATAATATTCCGCTTGTCATCTTTGGCTGGATTGCAGCGCTTGTTTTATAGGAAAAAGGCCCCCCTTTACTGGGGAGCCTTTTCTCGTTATGATAAAAAAACCGTCCAATAGAACGGCTTTACATGGACGATATGTGATTTCTGTTAAAGCCGGTTGCTTTATGAATCGAGCGGTAGATTGCTGGTGCGATAAACGACAGTATCACAGCCAGCGCTGTATCTTTTACCATAAACCAAATCATAAAGCCCCAAGCCGTGCCGTAGCTCACTGGCGTATGAATCCACAGCTTCAGTGCAAGATACATATAGGTAGTGCCGATGAGATACATGATCGCCGTTCCGATAAGTGAAGCAATGAGAAATCGAATTTTACTTGGCTGAATGTTTCGTTCTAAAAACCACCCCGCTGCAAATGCTGCCGGGATGTATGAGATAATAAATCCGCCGCTTTTCCCTGCAAACGGTGCGAAGCCTGCTGAAAATTGAGCAAACACAGGCGCTCCGGCCAATCCGACAAGTGCATATACAATCATGGCAATCGCTGCTCGTTTGCTGCCAAGAAGCAAAGCTGTCAAGAGACAGAAAAACGGCTGCATCGAAAGCGGAATGCCGGCTACTTGTAAAAAGGGTGCTACTGATGTAATGTTGGCCCCGACAGCCATAAGTGCGGCGAACATGCCAATCAGCGCCATATCTCCCGCACGAAGTTTACGTTGTTTCATCGTTGTTCCCCCTTAGGTTGACATACACAATCATAGAGTAATAAAGAACAAAAAGATTGTCAACATGATTTTAAATTAGGTTAACAAAAAGGAGGGCTCCATATGTATTTCGGAAAAACAAGACAGTCCGATCAATCTGGAAGAGTGCCGCCAAATCAAAACGTCACCACTTCATTTCCTGTGCTTCATACCGGAAATGTCCCATATTACGAAGATATGACGAAATGGAATCTTCAAGTATACGGTTTGGTTGACCATCCGATGCTGCTAAGCTTTGAAGATGTCAAAGCCTTTCCACGGTATGAATCGAAAAACGACATTCATTGCGTCACGGGATGGTCAAGGCTTGATAATGTGTGGCAAGGCGTGCGGGCTTGTGATATAGCGGAAAAAGCGGGTGTAAAAGAAGAAGCGGGCTACGTCATTTTACATGCTGAAGAGGGCTGGACGACCAATCTGCCGCTTGATGATTTCTTAGCGGAAACTTCCCTTCTGGCTTATGCGCATAATGGCGAACCTTTACCCCCAGAATACGGCTTTCCGCTGCGGGGGGTATTTCCGCATCTGTATTTTTGGAAAAGCGCCAAGTGGCTGCGCGGCATCCAATTTACGAAAGAAAATCACCCTGGCTTTTGGGAGCGGAATGGCTATCACATGAGAGGCGATCCGTGGAAAAATCAAAGATTTACATGGGATTAAGGTTCTATTTCAAATAGGACAATCCGCATTTTTATTGGGTTTTTACTTCCATATTGATAGTCTGCAGGTACCTTATTTGATCAAGGTGCCTTTTTTATTCGGGAAAAAGTTGACTTTCTTTGGAAGAAAACCTATTATTTGAGGTGTCTAGTTGATAGTGAAAATCATTATCATACATTGCGGTTTAGTTTAAGGAGAGGAATGTCGTACTGCATGAAAGAGCAAACAACAGACCGGACAAATGGCGGGACATCAAACGCATTTACGATTCCTGGTACGGAAGTGCGTATGATGTCTTCACGCAATGAAAACCGTACCTATCACATTTTTATCTCGAAACCTAGTACGCCGCCGCCACCCGCTGGTTATCCTGTGATTTATCTGCTGGATGCCAATTCTGTCTTCGGAACGATGACGGAAGCCGTTCGAATACAGGGACGCCGCCCCGAAAAAACCGGGGTGATCCCTGCAGTGATCGTCGGCATTGGCTATGAGACAGCGGAGCCGTTCTCTTCAGCACGCCACCGGGATTTTACAATGCCAACAGCCCAATCGAAGCTGCCGGAAAGGCCCGACGGCAGAGAATGGCCGGAGCATGGCGGAGCGGAGGGCTTTTTCAGATTTATTGAAGAGGATTTAAAACCGGAGATAGAACGAGATTACCAGATTGATAAAAAAAGACAAACAATCTTTGGCCATTCGCTCGGAGGGCTTTTCGTGCTGCAGGTGCTGCTAACAAAGCCCGATGCGTTTCAAACGTATATCGCAGGAAGTCCGTCCATTCATTGGAATAAACCGTTTATTCTCGAGAAAGCGGACCATTTCGTCTCTCTCACCAAGAAAAACAATCAGCCTATCAATATCCTTCTTGCCGCAGGAGAATTAGAGCAGCATCATAAAAGCCGGATGAATGATAATGCAAGGGAGCTTTATGAGCGGCTGGCCATTTTATCTGAACAAGGCATACGAGCAGAATTTTGCGAGTTCTCAGGAGAAGGACATATTTCAGTTCTTCCTGTTTTGGTCAGCCGGGCGCTGCGTTTTGCGCTTCACCCTGACGGACCGCATCTATCAATGGGCTGAGACATACTCAGCCTTACCTTTAAAAAAATATTTGTCACTGAAATTATATTTGACTGTCACATGACATTTGGATATGATTATTTTTATAATTGATAATGATAATCATTATCAATAGATTGCGTTTTTAAGGCGCAGCAGTCTTTTTCGCTGGATGTCTGTTCGGCATTTAGAGCGAAGAAAGGAATTGATGATATGAATGCAAAGGGTATAGAGGGAAAAATTGCTTTTATAACAGGGGCTGCCCAAGGAATAGGCGAAGCTGTTGCGCGGACGCTTGCCAGTCAAGGTGCACATATTGCGGCAGTTGATTATAATCCTGAAAAGCTGGAAAAGGTTGTGAGCAGCCTCAAAGCAGAAGGCCGCCATGCAGAAGCTTTTCCTGCGGATGTGAGAGACAGCGCGGCGATTGATGAGATCACGGCGCGCATCGAACGTGAAATTGGGCCGATTGATATTTTAGTGAATGTAGCGGGTGTCCTTCGCCCGGGACTGATCCATTCGCTTAGCGATGAGGAATGGGAGGCGACGTTCTCAGTGAATTCGACTGGCGTATTTAACGTCTCGCGTTCAGTCAGCAAATATATGATGGACCGAAGATCGGGTTCGATTGTAACAGTCGGATCGAATGCTGCCGGTGTACCAAGAACATCTATGGCGGCATATGCGTCTTCAAAGGCTGCGGCTGTGATGTTTACGAAATGCCTTGGCCTTGAGCTTGCAGAATACAATATTCGCTGCAACATTGTATCTCCCGGATCAACGGAAACAGACATGCAGTGGTCATTATGGGCCGACGAGAATGGAGCGGAGCAAGTCATCAAAGGATCACTTGAGACATTTAAAACAGGGATCCCGCTCAAAAAACTAGCCAAGCCTTCGGATATTGCGGATGCGGTGCTCTTTTTGGTTTCTGGCCAGGCAGGGCATATTACGATGCATAATTTATGCGTAGATGGCGGCGCGACCTTAGGCGTGTAACTGAATTTAAAGGAGGTTCATGAGAATGTTGGATCAAAACGTTATAACAGAAACAAAAGCGGAGCATTTGCTTCATGAATATCAGCCGGGCGCCTTTTTCTTAGCGTCTCCTCATCGTGTACTGTTAGCGAAAGGCATATGTGAAATCGTACCGGAGGCAGACGGGCAAAACCAAATGGAAACCCTTTCTGGCCGAATTGCAGAGACGCTGCGTCAGGCAAAACAATCAGGGCAAAGCCGGCCGCTTGTTGTCGGGGCCGTTCCTTTTGATCAAGTAAAACCAGCGCGGCTCGTTGTACCTGAAGAAGTGCGCTGGTCAGGACCGCTTCAATTTGATCATGAGGAAAAGGAACAGCAGGCTGGGCATACATACCATATAAAGCCTGTTCCTGAACCTGAGGATTATAAAAATGGTGTTGAACAAGGGCTGGCGCGCATTGCCGATGGAACACTCAGCAAAATCGTCCTGTCCAGATCGCTGCATTTGACATCGCCTGAACCGATTCAGACGGATGAATTGCTTCGCCATCTGGCTCAGCATAACACGCATGGCTACACGTTTGCCACAGACGTGTCCAGTAAGGAGGAAACGTCTCCCCGCCGAACATTGCTCGGAGCAAGTCCGGAGCTTCTCGTTTCAAGGATGGGAACACAGGTCGTTTCCAACCCATTAGCCGGCTCAAGGCCGCGCAGTAATGATCCTGTTGAAGACCAGCGCCGGGCAGCTGAATTGCTTTCTTCCGCAAAGGATCTTCATGAGCACGCGGTTGTCGCTGACGCGGTTGCGGCAGCGCTGAGACCTTTCTGCCGGACGCTGGAGGTTCCGGAGAAGCCTTCACTGATCAAAACGGAAACGATGTGGCACCTGTCCAGCGTGATTAAGGGAGAGCTTTCCGACCCGTCTGTAACCGCACTTGAATTGGCGGCGGCTCTCCACCCGACGCCAGCCGTCTGCGGAACACCGACTGATCTTGCAAGAGAAGCGATTCTCAGCATTGAACCATTTGACCGCGGTTTCTTTACCGGTATGGTCGGATGGTGTGACGATGCCGGTGACGGAGAATGGATCGTGACCATCCGTTGTGCAGAGGCAGAAGAACGCTCACTCCGCCTGTATGCTGGAGCTGGTGTTGTGGCCGGTTCAAAGCCTGAGGACGAGCTTCAGGAGACGTCTGCAAAGTTTCGGACAATGCTGCGGGCAATGGGCGTGGATCACATATGAACAGGGAGGGATGCAACATGCTGAAAGGATTTACGCCTTGGCCTGATGAGTTAGCTGAGACCTATCGAAAGAACGGCTGCTGGGCCGGTGAGACGTTTGGAGATTTGTTAAGGGACCGGGCAGCCAAATATGGCGACCGCATTGCGATTACATGCGGAAACACCCATTGGAGCTATCAAGAGCTTGACACAAGGGTTGATCGTTTGGCTGCCGGATTTCAGAAGCTCGGCATTCAACAGATGGATCGTGTCGTGGTGCAGCTGCCAAATATCAAAGAGTTTTTTGAAGTCATTTTCGCGCTTTTCCGTCTGGGGGCGCTTCCAGTCTTCGCACTGCCTTCTCATCGAAGCAGTGAAATTACATATTTTTGCGAGTTTGCTGAAGCGGCTGCATATATCATTCCCGACGCTTATTCCGGTTTTGACTATCGTACGCTTGCCAGACAGGTTCAAAGCAAGCTGCCGACTTTGAAAAACATCATTGTCGCAGGTGAGGCAGAGGAATTTTTGCCGCTCGAGGATTTGCATACAGAACCTGTAAAACTGCCTGAAGTCAAATCTTCGGATGTGGCGTTCCTCCAGCTTTCTGGCGGGAGCACCGGGCTATCGAAACTGATTCCGAGGACCCACGATGACTACATATACAGCCTGAAGCGGAGTGTGGAGGTCTGCTGGCTCGACCACAGCACGGTGTACTTGGCCGCGCTGCCGATGGCACACAATTATCCGCTGAGCTCACCCGGCGTTCTCGGCGTATTATACGCTGGAGGAAGAGTGGTATTATCTCCTTCTCCAAGTCCAGATGACGCATTTCCTTTAATTGAACGGGAAAAGGTCACGATAACCGCTCTTGTTCCGCCTCTTGCGATGGTATGGATGGATGCGGCATCCTCACGCCGTGATGATTTATCCAGCCTTCAAGTGCTGCAGGTCGGCGGTGCCAAGTTTAGTGCTGAAGCCGCGCGCAGGGTAAAAGCTGTTTTCGGCTGCACGCTGCAGCAGGTGTTCGGAATGGCAGAGGGTCTCGTCAATTATACGAGATTGGATGATCCTGAGGAGATCATTGTCAACACCCAAGGAAAACCGATGTCTCCATATGATGAAGTGCGTGTTTGGGATGATCAGGATCGCGACGTAAAACCTGGTGAAACAGGCCATCTGCTGACGCGGGGACCGTATACAATTCGAGGTTACTATAAGGCAGAAGAGCATAACGCCGCTTCATTTACTGAGGACGGTTTTTACCGTACGGGTGATATCGTCAGGCTGACACGAGACGGCTATATTGTCGTTGAAGGCCGGGCGAAGGATCAAATTAACCGTGGAGGAGAAAAGGTTGCGGCTGAAGAGGTAGAAAATCATCTGCTGGCGCATCCGGCTGTCCATGATGCGGCAATGGTCTCCATGCCTGATCAATTTCTTGGCGAAAGATCTTGTGTGTTCATTATTCCCAGGGATGAAGCCCCAAAAGCCGCAGAGCTTAAAGCATTTTTGAGAGAGCGCGGACTGGCGGCATATAAAATCCCTGATCGAGTTGAATTTGTCGAATCCTTTCCGCAGACAGGGGTAGGAAAGGTAAGCAAAAAGGCTCTTCGTGAAGCTATTTCCGAGAAACTTCTTGCAGGGTCAAAAAAATAAATCAACAATTTGAGAGGAAGTGTTCATATGGCTATACCTGCCATTCAGCCGTATCAAATGCCGACAGCATCTGATATGCCGCAAAACAAAGTCTCATGGGTGCCTGATCCAAATCGGGCGGTCCTATTAATACACGATATGCAAAACTATTTTGTCGATGCTTTCACAGCGGAAGCATCTCCGGTAATAGAGCTTTCAGCGAATATACGAAAGCTGAAGAATCAATGTGTTCAGCTTGGGATTCCTGTTGTCTATACCGCACAGCCGGGAAGCCAAAATCCGGATGACCGTGCGCTGCTGACAGACTTTTGGGGCCCGGGATTAAACAGCGGTCCTTATGAGGAGAAAATTATAACCGAGCTGGCACCGGAGGATGATGATCTTGTGCTGACAAAATGGAGATACAGCGCGTTTAAGAGAACGAATCTGCTTGAAATGATGCGCAAAGAGGGACGCGATCAGCTGATCATTACAGGAATTTACGCCCATATCGGCTGTCTTGTTACAGCATGCGAAGCATTTATGGAAGATATTAAAGCCTTTTTTGTGGGAGATGCAGTTGCTGATTTTTCATTAGAAAAACATCAAATGGCGCTGGACTATGCGGCTGGACGCTGTGCGTTTACCGTGATGACTGACAGTCTTCTTGATCAGCTGCAGAATGCGCCGGCAGACGTTCAAAAAACGTCAGCAAACCCTGGCAAAAAGAACGTGTTTACATGTGAGAATATCCGTAAACAAATTGCTGAGCTTCTACAAGAAACATCGGAAGACATCACAGATCAAGAGGATTTGCTCGATCGTGGTCTTGATTCGGTAAGGATCATGACATTGGTGGAACAATGGCGCCGTGAAGGGGCAGAGGTGACTTTCGTGGAATTGGCTGAACGCCCAACGATCGAAGAATGGCAGAAATTGCTCACAACCCGCAGCCAGCAAGTGCTGCCAAACGCGGATTATTTATAAAAGGAGGGTAAACAAACGGATGCCTGATACAAAAGATCTTCAATATTCTTTGACCGGGGCGCAAACTGGCATATGGTTTGCTCAGCAGCTTGATCCGGACAATCCAATCTACAATACAGCGGAATATATAGAAATCAATGGACCAATCAATATTGCTCTTTTTGAAGAAGCTTTGCGGCACGTGATCAAGGAAGCGGAATCGCTGCATGTCCGCTTCGGTGAAAATATGGACGGGCCTTGGCAGATGATAAACCCGTCTCCGGATGTACAGCTGCACGTCATTGACGTCAGCTCTGAGCCTGATCCGGAAAAAACAGCATTAAACTGGATGAAAGCTGATTTAGCAAAGCCGGTTGATTTAGGGTATGACCCTTTGTTCAATGAAGCTCTGTTTATTGCCGGGCCTGATCGTTTCTTTTGGTATCAGCGCATTCACCATATAGCGATCGACGGCTTCGGTTTTTCCCTGATAGCCCAGCGCGTGGCAAGTACATATACTGCGCTTATAAAAGGACAAACAGCTAAAAGCCGTTCCTTTGGGTCTCTCCAGGCCATTTTGGAGGAGGATACAGATTATCGCGGATCAGAGCAGTATGAGAAGGATCGTCAATTCTGGCTGGACCGTTTTGCAGATGCACCTGAAGTTGTGAGCTTGGCTGATCGGGCGCCAAGAACCTCTAACAGTTTTCTTCGTCATACGGCATATCTGCCTCCGTCTGATGTAAACGCGTTAAAAGAAGCGGCGCGCTATTTCTCAGGAAGCTGGCATGAAGTCATGATTGCGGTGTCAGCTGTTTATGTGCACCGTATGACCGGCTCTGAGGATGTTGTGCTCGGCCTGCCCATGATGGGTCGGATAGGGTCCGCGTCACTGAATGTACCGGCTATGGTGATGAACCTTCTCCCGCTCCGGCTGACGGTAAGCTCTTCGATGAGCTTTTCTGAACTGATTCAGCAAATTTCCCGGGAAATCCGCAGTATTCGGCGACATCATAAGTATCGCCATGAAGAGCTTCGGCGCGATCTGAAATTGATAGGAGAAAATCATAGATTATTTGGCCCTCAAATCAATCTTATGCCGTTTGATTACGGTCTCGACTTTGCCGGCGTCCGGGGCACAACGCATAATCTTTCAGCCGGTCCTGTTGATGATCTATCAATCAATGTATATGACAGAACAGACGGCAGCGGGCTGCGAATTGATGTTGATGCGAATCCTGAGGTATACAGTGAGTCTGATATTAAGCTTCATCAGCGGCGTATTTTGCAGCTGCTGCAAACGGCTTCTGCCGGAGAGGACATGCTGATTGGGCAAATGGAGCTTCTGTTGCCAGAGGAGAAAGAAAAAGTCATTTCTAAATGGAATGAGACGGCAAAATCAGAGAAGCTGGTCAGCCTTCAGGACATGTTCGAAAAGCAGGCAGTTCTTACGCCAGAACGTATCGCTCTCATGTGTGATGACATTCAAGTCAACTATCGAAAGCTCAATGAAGAGGCAAACCGTCTCGCGCGTCTGTTGATCGAAAAAGGGATTGGTCCGGAGCAATTTGTCGCTTTGGCGCTGCCGCGTTCCCCTGAGATGGTGGCCTCAATGCTTGGTGTGCTCAAGACTGGTGCGGCGTATCTCCCACTTGATCCGGAGTTTCCAGCCGACCGCATTTCTTACATGCTGGAGGATGCGAAACCTTCATGCATCATAACGACTGAGGAAATAGCAGCCAGTCTGCCTGATAACCTGGCTGTACCGGAGCTTGTGCTTGATCAGGCTGTTACACAGGAGATTATAAAACGCTATTCGCCGGAAAATCCGGATGTATCGGTTTCTCTTGACCATCCTGCGTATATCATCTATACCTCAGGATCAACAGGAAGACCGAAGGGTGTCGTTGTGACACAGAAAAGCTTAAGCAATTTTCTGCTGTCCATGCAGGAGGCATTTTCTCTAGGCGAAGAAGACAGGCTGTTGGCTGTGACGACTGTCGCTTTTGATATTTCAGCATTGGAGTTATATCTTCCGCTGATTAGCGGAGCGCAAATTGTGATCGCAAGGAAAGAAACGATCCGTGAGCCGCATGCATTAGCTCAAATGATTGAAAATTTCGATATTAACATCATGCAGGCGACACCGACACTGTGGCACGCTTTGGTAACGAGTGAACCTGAGAAACTTCGGGGGCTTAGAGTGCTTGTAGGAGGCGAGGCGCTGCCGAGCGGTCTTTTGCAGGCGCTTCAAGACCTTCATTGTTCAGTCACGAACTTATACGGTCCCACTGAAACAACGATTTGGTCTGCCGCAGCTTTTCTTGAAGAAGGGCTGAAGGGCGTTCCTCCGATTGGGAAACCGATTTGGAACACGCAGGTGTATGTGCTTGATAATGGATTGCAGTCGGTGCCGCCGGGCGTTGTCGGAGAGCTTTATATTGCAGGAACCGGCTTGGCCAGAGGTTATTTCCATCGCCCTGATTTAACGGCGGAGCGCTTCGTTGCAGATCCATACGGACCGCCGGGAACTAGGATGTATCGGACCGGAGACCAGGCCCGCTGGCGTGCCGATGGGTCTTTGGATTATATCGGGCGGGCGGATCATCAAATCAAAATTCGCGGATTCCGAATTGAACTTGGAGAAATTGATGCCGTGCTTGCCAATCATCCGCACATTGAACAGGCCTCGGTTGTCGTACGGGAAGATCAGCCGGGAGACAAACGATTGGCGGCTTATGTAGTCGCTGATGGTGCTATTGATACTGCAGAGCTTCGTCGTTATATGGGGGCTAGTCTTCCTGATTATATGGTACCGGTGGCGTTTGTGGAGATGGACGAGCTGCCGTTAACACCTAATGGCAAGCTTGACCGGAAAGCACTGCCGGCACCAGACTTCAGCACATCTGTCAGTGATCGGGCCCCGCGGACTCCTCAGGAAGAGATATTGTGTGACTTGTTTGCAGAGGTTCTCGGTTTGGCACGCGTCGGTATCGATGACAGTTTCTTCGAGCTTGGGGGCCATTCTCTTCTTGCAGCCCGTCTGATGAGCCGCATTCGCGAGGTAATGGGAGCCGAACTTGGTATCGCCAAGCTCTTTGACGAACCGACAGTAGCCGGACTCGCTGCCCATCTTGATTTGGCGCAGAGTGCACGTCCCGCTTTGCAGAGAGCTGAGCGGCCTGAAAAGATCCCGCTCTCATTTGCCCAGCGCCGGCTATGGTTCCTGCATTGTCTGGAAGGACCGAGTCCTACTTATAATATTCCGGTTGCTGTCCGTTTGTCAGGTGAGTTGGATCAAGGATTGCTGAAAGCGGCACTTTATGACCTCGTCCGCCGTCATGAAAGTCTTCGGACGATCTTCCCTGAATCACAGGGGACATCCTATCAGCATATTTTAGATGCCGATCGAGCCTGTCCCGAGTTACATGTTACTGAAATTGCTGAGAAGGAGCTTTCTGATCGGCTTGCCGAAGCTGTACGCTACAGCTTTGATCTTGCAGCTGAACCTGCTTTTCGTGCCGAGCTTTTTGTGATCGGTCCTGACGAGTACGTGCTGCTTCTTCTCGTCCATCATATTGTCGGGGACGGCTGGTCCTTAACACCGCTGACCAGAGACCTTGGGACAGCTTATGCGGCTCGCTGCCACGGACGATCTCCCGAATGGGCGCCTCTTGCTGTGCAGTATGCAGACTATGCGCTTTGGCAGCAAGAACTGCTTGGAAACGAGGATGATCCAAATAGCTTGATTGCCGGACAGCTTGCTTTCTGGAAAGAAACCTTGAAAAACCTGCCTGATCAGCTTGAACTGCCAACCGATTATTCACGTCCGGCTGAGCCGAGTCATGATGGAGATACGATTCATTTTCGTATTGAGCCCGAGTTTCACGAGCGATTGCAGGAGCTGGCTCGCGCAAATAGGGTGAGCCTGTTTATGGTGCTTCAATCCGGTCTCGCCGCTTTATTGACAAGGCTCGGGGCGGGCACCGACATTCCGATCGGCAGTCCGATCGCGGGACGGAATGATGATGCGCTGGGCGATCTTGTAGGGCTGTTCATTAATACATTGGTGCTCAGAACTGATACGTCCGGTGACCCAAGCTTTCGTGAGCTTCTAGACAGAGTACGGGAAGTGAATCTGGCCGCCTATGACAATCAGGATCTGCCGTTTGAGAGACTTGTAGAGGTGCTCAATCCGGCTCGTTCGCGTGCGACGCATCCTTTATTCCAAATCATGCTTGCGTTCCAAAACACACCGGACGCTGAACTGCATCTTCCTGATATGGAGAGCAGCCTGCGAATCAACAGTGTCGGTTCTGCCAAGTTTGATTTGACGCTGGAAATCAGTGAAGATCGCCTTGCTGACGGGACACCAAACGGAATGGAAGGACTGCTTGAATACAGCACTGATCTTTTCAAGCGGGAAACTGCTCAGGCTCTTGCTGACCGATTGATGCGCCTGTTGGAGGCTGCCGAGTCTGATCCTGACGAGCAAATCGGAAATCTGGATATTCTTGCGCCAGAGGAACACAGCAGCATGGTGACTGATTGGCAAAGTGTATCTGAAAAGATTCCGCACGCATGTTTGCCAGAGCAATTTGAGAAGCAGGCTGCTTTACGTCCTGAAGCTATTGCCGTTGTATATGAAAATCAGGAACTGAGCTATGCAGAGCTGAATGAAAGAGCAAACCGGCTTGCCCGAATGATGATTAGTGAAGGTGTCGGGCCGGAGCAATTTGTGGCATTGGCACTGCCCCGATCGTTGGAAATGGCTGTCGGCCTATTGGCGGTGCTAAAGGCCGGGGCAGCTTATCTCCCTCTTGATCCGGATTATCCGGCTGATCGAATTGCTTTTATGCTAAAAGATGCACAGCCTGCGTTTATCATGACGAACACTAAAGCTGCAAATCACATTCCGCCAGTTGAAAACGTGCCGAAAATCGTGCTGGATGATCCCGAGCTGGCAGAGAAACTAAACACGTACCCTGCAGAGAATCCAAAAAATAAGGATAGGACTCAGCCGCTTTCGCCTTTGAATACGGCGTATGTCATTTATACATCCGGCTCAACAGGTGTTCCAAAAGGTGTGATGATTCCTCACCAAAATGTAACACGTTTATTTGCAGCGACCGAGCACTGGTTCCGTTTCAGCTCAGACGATATCTGGACCATGTTCCATTCCTATGCGTTTGATTTTTCGGTGTGGGAGATCTGGGGTCCTCTGCTGCATGGCGGACGTCTTGTGATCGTGCCTCACCACGTCAGCAGATCGCCAGAAGCGTTTCTGCGCCTGCTTGTCAAAGAGGGTGTGACTGTTCTGAACCAGACACCGTCTGCTTTCTATCAGTTTATGCAGGCGGAACGGGAACAGCCGGATCTCGGACAGGCACTCAGTCTGCGCTATGTCATTTTTGGCGGAGAAGCGCTTGAACTCAGCCGTTTAGAGGATTGGTACAACCGCCACCCTGAAAATAGACCGCAGCTTATCAATATGTATGGGATTACAGAAACGACGGTGCATGTGAGCTATATCGAATTAGACCGAAGCATGGCAGCTTTACGGGCAAACAGCTTGATCGGCTGCGGCATTCCCGATCTTGGTGTATACGTGCTGGATGAACGCCTGCAGCCGGTCCCGCCGGGTGTTGCCGGAGAGCTGTATGTATCAGGAGCGGGGTTAGCACGAGGTTATCTAGGCCGGCCTGGTTTAACATCTGAACGCTTCATAGCTGATCCGTTCGGTCCTCCAGGCACCCGGATGTACCGCACTGGGGATGTGGCCCGCCTCCGCGCTGACGGTTCCCTCGACTATGTCGGCCGTGCAGACCATCAAGTGAAAATTCGGGGATTCCGAATTGAATTGGGAGAAATTAAAGCCGCACTTGTTCAGCATCCGCAGCTTGAAGATGCGGCAGTGATCGTTCGTGAGGATCAGCCGGGAGATAAACGGTTGGCAGCTTATGTCATCCCTTCGGAAGAAACATTTGATACGGCGGAACTGCGCAAATATGCTGCGGAGAGACTGCCGGATTACATGGTGCCTGCTGCCTTTATGACGATGAAAGAATTGCCGCTGACACCGAATGGAAAGCTTGATCGTAAAGCGCTGCCCGCTCCGGATTTCGCAGCGGCAGTGACAGGACGAGGACCGAGAACGCCGCAGGAAGAAATTCTCTGTGACCTCTTTATGGAGGTGCTTCACTTGCCGCGTGTCGGCATTGATGACCGTTTCTTTGATTTAGGCGGACATTCCTTGCTTGCTGTACAGCTCATGAGCCGCATTCGTGAAGCGCTCGGCGTTGAACTCAGCATCGGCAACTTGTTCGAAGCACCTACTGTAGCCGGGCTCGCTGAAAGACTTGAAATGGGATCAAGCCAAAGCGCTCTTAACGTTCTGCTGCCGCTCCGAACAAGCGGAGACAAGCCTCCTTTATTCTGTGTTCATCCAGCAGGGGGACTCAGCTGGTGCTATGCCGGTTTGATGACGAATATAGGAACGGATTATCCGATCTACGGCTTGCAGGCACGGGGAATCGGGCTGCGCGAGGAGCTTCCGAAAACACTTGATGACATGGCTGCCGATTACATTAAACAAATCCGAACGGTTCAGCCGAAAGGCCCGTACCATCTGCTAGGCTGGTCTCTGGGCGGGAATGTCGTTCAAGCGATGGCCACCCAGCTGCAAAATCAAGGAGAAGAAGTTTCCCTGTTGGTGATGCTGGATGCCTATCCAAACCACTTCCTTCCTATAAAAGAGGCGCCGGATGATGAGGAAGCGCTTATTGCCCTTCTGGCGTTAGGCGGGTACGATCCGGACAGCTTAGGGGACAAACCGCTAGATTTTGAAGCAGCGATTGAGATTCTTCGCAGTGACGGCAGTGCGCTTGCGAGCTTGGATGAAACGGTCATTTTAAATTTGAAGAATACGTATGTCAATTCTGTCGGCATTTTAGGCTCCTATAAGCCGAAAACCTTCCGTGGAAATGTTTTGTTTTTCAGATCAACAATCATTCCTGAATGGTTTGATCCGATTGAACCTGATTCGTGGAAGCCTTATATTAACGGACAGATTGAACAAATCGACATCGACTGCCGTCATAAAGATTTATGTCAGCCGGAACCTCTGGCTCAAATCGGCAAGGTTCTCGCTGTCAAACTGGAAGAGTTGAATAAATAAGGGAGGAGAAATAGAATGGCAAATCCTTTTGAAAATGCGGATGGCACGTATTTGGTGCTGATCAATGAAGAAGGCCAATATTCCCTATGGCCCGGTTTTATAGATGTGCCGAGCGGCTGGACAGTCGTTCATGAGGAAAAAGGGCGTGAAGCTTGTTTGGACTATATCCAATCGCATTGGAGCGATATGAGGCCAAACAGCCTAAAGACTGTTGAAAATGTGTAATCGTATCAAAAAGAGACTGCTCGCTGCAGTCTCTTTTTCTATCTTACGCAGGCGTTTGGGTATGATCACAATCTCTGACCGGGTTTCCGTTTTCATCTGTACACCAAGATTGGGATAAAAACGCTAAAAACACAGCGGCCCACTGATCTGCAAACTGAATCAGAATACCCCCGTCATGCCAAGAGCCGTTGTCTTTTTTCCAGCGGGTATCCATTGCATTCCCTTGATTCATATGGATATTGTGCATTCCGTTGGTCGGGGTAAAGCCGAATATTTTATCTGCAGCCTGTTCAGGTCCGAATTTTGAACCGAATATATAAACCGGCGCTTTCTCATCTTGTGCTTTCTTCATATAGGTTTCAATAAAATCATTTAAATCATTATCAGGTCCTGTGATTTCATGAGGCAAAGGCTTCATTTCCCGCGGGTCAAACAAATTGCCCCGCACATAATCCAGTGCCACTTCACGGTTTGCTTCATTGATCCTTGTATATCCATACGGCATGTTCGGAAGGATGGTAATTGAGCCCGAATCAAACTGATCGTCAGCCAAATACAATACTTCAGATTCCTCAGAACTGGACATCACATTGATGGCGCACCTGTAATACGTATTCTCTTCACCGAGCATTTTGACTTGGAAATGAGGACTGTCATCATCTATTTCCCGCTTCATGTCTAAGACTATGCCTTTTAACACGCCATATTGCTGAACAGCCATATGAATCCTCCTTTATGATCAACTTCATAGTCATAATTCGTGAAATGGTCTCTTTTTTCCTTTTAAAAAATAAAAAAGCCTGCAGAAATCTTTCTGCAAGCTCATTGTGAATTAAGCACCCGCCACAGATGATTCATCCTGTAAAGCTTTCCCGGCAGGAACATACTCATAGCCTAGATCTCTTGCTACAGCTTCATAGGTCACGTGTCCGTTTGCGGTGTTTAAACCCGCTCTCAGTGCCGCATTGTCTGCGAGCGCTTTTACTGCCCCTTTGTTCGCGATTTGCAGCGCGTATGGAACAGTAACGTTAGTCAGGGCGATTGTTGACGTACGAGGGACTGCGCCCGGCATGTTCGCTACAGCATAATGCACAACCCCGTGTTTTTCATATGTTGGCTGATCATGTGTTGTGATATGGTCGACAGTTTCGACGATACCGCCTTGATCGATCGCTACATCAACAATGACTGAACCAGGTTTCATTTGTTTTACCATTTCCTCAGTGACAAGAGTCGGAGCTTTAGCACCCGGAATTAATACCGCGCAAATGAGGAGATCCGCTTCCGCCACAGCATCAGCAATATTGACCGGATTAGAAATTAACGTTTTAATCTGATGGCCGAAGATGTCATCAAGCTGGCGCAAGCGGTCTGCGTTTAAGTCAATGATCGTCACATCTGCACCGAGGCCGACAGCCATTTTCGCCGCGTTTGTCCCGACAACGCCTCCTCCGATAATCGTTACTTTTCCGCGAGAAACGCCCGGCACCCCGGCAAGCAGAATGCCTTTTCCGCCTTTAGGCTTTTCTAAGAATTGAGCGCCGATTTGCGCTGCCATTCTGCCCGCAACCTCTGACATTGGCGTGAGAAGAGGCAATGTCCGGCCTTCACTGACCGTTTCATATGCGATGGCAGTTACTCCTTTATCCTTCAAGGCCTGTGCAAGCTCAGGCTCAGCTGCTAAATGAAGGTACGTAAACAGCACAAGCCCTTTGCGGAAATAAACATATTCTTCCGGCAGCGGTTCTTTTACCTTCATGACCATTTCGGCGTCCCAGACCTGTTTCGGATCAGCAATGATTTCCGCTCCTGCTGACTCATAGGCTTCATTTTCAAATCCGCTTCCAAGGCCCGCGCCTGTTTCAACCAGCACCCGGTGGCCGTTTGAAATGAGCTGAGAAACGCCCCCGGGTGTTAATGCGACACGGTTTTCATTGTTTTTTATCTCTTTAGGAACCCCTATGATCATATCTGTCTCCTCCTGTATCTGTGATATTTTTAGTGTAGCTTGATATTTTGGAAAATTCTTTGTTTGATTAAGAAAATAAAAAAACATGGATTTGTGAAATTTCACAAATCCATGTGCCGAAGTTTGATATCTAAATAGATGGTGAATTTTTGATTCACATTTTTCAAATCAATTTCAGCGATCTGGCTGATCCGCTTGAGTCGGTAATTCAACGTATTAACGTGTATATTTAACAGCTTAGAAGCGGTATTCACGTTGCTGTCTGCTTCAATAAAGCGCTCTAGTGTCTCTACCAGATTTGACTGGTGATCCTGGTCATATTGTTCCAGTTTGGAAAGCGAGTAATTATAATGGCCCGCCTGTTTCCGTTTTTCATATAAGACATCTAAGTATTGATAAATGCCTAACTCAGAAAAGCTGAAAAGATGTTTGGTCTCTTCAGCGAACCGTTCCTTCGTTTTTAAGACGGACAATGCTTCCTGATAGGAGCGGGAGACAAAAGAAATAGAGTTGTATATTCCGCCAAAAGCGATAGAAACGTCTTCTATTTTATACCGCTCCTTCAGCTGTTTTTGCGTACTTAAAGCAAACTGTTTTAAATCTTGAAAAGGATGATCTGTTTTGGGTGAGGTTAATATAATAAGTTCATTGGAATCTACGGTCGCCAGCAGCACGTAAACCTGCTGGGTCGTTTCCTGTAAATATTGCAGCTGCTGTTCGATTTTTTCAGTCAGCTCGCCATTTATGCGGATGATCATAACGGAAAACTCTGAAGGAGCGGCGATTCCAAGCTTATGGAACCCATCCGCCATATCATCCTCCTGATGGATGTGTCCGGTCAGCATTTTCCAGAAAAATTCTTGGCTGCGTTCTTCATTTTTCGTTTTTCTGATTTGAAGTTTGAGAAGCTTGTTTTTCACTGCTTTTGCTGCCATTTGCAATGTCAGCAGATCTTCATCGGACAATGTTTTTTGGATCTCAAGCGCCCATATGAAGCCAAGTACTTGCTTGTTTTTCCAAATCGAAATAGCGACGCGATTGCTCAGCCCGACTTCATCAATTTGCTTGACTCTGATCGGCTGGTCCGTTTTTAAGAGAGCTGGAATTGTCCCATCTTTCCACAACTTGTTAATCACCTTCTCCGGTACCCTTCTGCCAATAATGGTAGACGTCCGGGCAGGGTCTGTGCAGTCGCTGTGTGTACTGTAGGCAAGCAGCTTGTGGTTAACATCCTCTATGGTGATCGGGCACCGCAGAACGTCGCTGATATGATCAGCCACATCTTCAAGTCTGTCAAAACTATATTTAAACGGATCATTCGGCATGGTCATAAATCTCCCTACTTTTCGTGCTTGATTTCTCTTTGACATCTCATCCCCTTCCTTTTATTATGATTGTTGTTGTTTGTGAAAATCAACAACAAAGAACAGAAGCAAAAAAACAATTTCATGAGAGAAACGTTCTATATACATTTGGCGGTGTAATCGCCTTTTTGCAGGACAGTTGTATGCCTCATATAATACGACAGCTTATCCTATTAATCTTCTAAGAAAGTCATCGGAGGCGAGACTAATTAAGGAAAGAAAAAACTGAACCTTTCAGAAATGGTGCTGTAGCATCAAATTTTCTGAAAGGTTTTTTTTGGGAGTTGGAGAGTTATTTGGGTCTTTTGGATTATTCGGAGAATGAAGAGAAGATTAAGAAAATAAACCTATTTGCTTTACAGTATATGTCATTTTAAAGTGATTCGGGGTAAACCATTGGACTCATTTTGTAAAATTAAAACATATTTGTTTGACTATGCCGAAAAACTGTTTTTATAATAATGACGTTCTAAAAATAAGTGAATTAGCCCATATTTAGGCTGATGGCACAGGAGGTAATGAGGAATATGGCAGGATTAATTCGTGTCACACCCGAAGAGCTAAGAGCGATGGCGAAGCAATACGGCGTTGAAAGCCAAGAAGTATTAAATCAGGTTGATCGTTTAAACCGAATGATCTCTGATTTGAAAAGCATGTGGGAAGGTGCTTCAAGCGAAGCGTTCGCAGATCAATACGAGCAGCTCAAACCTTCATTTATCAAAATGTCAGATTTGCTTCAAGATGTGAATCAGCAGCTTGATCAAACAGCAAATACACTTGAGTCTACTGACCAAGACATCGCAAATCAAATCCGCGGATAACAGTATGAAAGGGAAGGAGCGCCTGATTCAAAAGAAGACGGCGCTCTTTCTATGTAAGGGTGATCCTAAATGTATATTGATATTACAATAGATTTGAAACATTATAACGGCAGTGTCTTTGATCTCAGATTGTCAGATTACCACCCGGTGAAAAAAGTAATTGATATTGCTTGGCAGGCCCAAAGCGTATCTATGCCTCCGCGCGAAGGGCACTGGATCAGAGTGGTGAACAAGGATAAGGTGTTTTCCGGAGAATGCAAGCTGTCTGATTGCGGCATTACAAACGGAGACCGGCTTGAAATATTATGAAAGGATCTGGTTGAATGTCAGGTAAACAAAAATCATATTTAGAAAACCAATTAGAAGCTGTTGCCGAGAAAACAGATGCCGGCTATACATTTACCTTTCAACGGGAAAAAATAAAGCTTCTCGACGGTCTTGAAGCTAACGTGATCAAAGATATAAATCCATTTTTTCATAAAGAAATCGATGTGACGGATGATGAAGTAATCATCACAATCCAACCTCCCTCCTCCTATAAAGCATTCCGCTTCATGAAAGCTAAGGATAAAAA
Organism: Bacillus sp. FSL W8-1202; assembly: GCF_038006165.1. NCBI lineage: Bacteria > Bacillati > Bacillota > Bacilli > Caryophanales > Bacillaceae > Bacillus > Bacillus sp. FSL W8-1202. Next base: position 91,168 of record NZ_JBBOUR010000001.1, on the reverse strand, counting down.
AAGTAAATGGCAGTTTGCCTATCAGCTTGTTCAAGCCGTACAGCAGCACAATCTGTCGAGGCTGAATTTGATTGTCGCTCCTGAAAACATTGTATTCGATAAAGGGCTTACGCCTTATTTTCTCCATTATGGAGTAAAAGAAAGCATTCCTCCTTACGAGCGTGATGAGGAAAGAGTATGGCAGGAGCTGAAAGCGGCAGCGGCTTTGGCAGTTGACGGCGCTTTTGCGTTTGAAGACTACCTGAAATTCAATGAAACGCTGACGTTCTCCGCAGAGCCAAAGGCGATATTAGATGCTGAATCCTATGATGATTTGCTCGAGCTGATTCAAACCCATATTGATGAGCTCGAAGCCAAAGCAAAAACATACATACATATCCCGAGAAAGAAGTGGAACATCCAGCGATATATCGGCCTGGGGCTTATTGTTTTGCTTGTACCGGCACTTATTTATTCGATGTACGCCTTATTTTTCGCGCAGCCAAAGCACCAGGCGATAGTGGACAGCAACCGTGCGTTCTTAAACAAGCAGTACAGTGAAGTCATCAGCACACTGTCCAAGTACGATGCGGAAAGCCTGCCTGAATCGGTGCAGTATCAGCTGGCGACGTCCTATGTTGAGGTCGAAAACCTGGGGAGTGCAAAAACCAAAAATATAGAAAATAACTTAGTCACCCTTCAATCAGACCCTCAGCATTTCTTATATTGGATTGATTATGGTCGAGGAGAATACAAAGAAGCGATCAGTATCGGCCGTAAGCTTGAATACAATGATTATATTTACTTTGCCCTAGCTAAATATAAACAGCAGCTTTTATCTGAGGATACAAATGATGAAGACATACAAAAAGAACTTGACTCAGTAAATAGTGAGCTTGAAAAAGCCCAAAAAGAACGTCAAGAAAATAAACAGTCTAATTCTGAAACATCGTTAGTCGATACAAGCGAAGAACAGACACAAACAGACGAAGAAAAACAAGCAGAAGAGAAAGCGGCAGAAGAAAAAGCCGCAGCCGAGGAAAAAGTGAAAAAAGAAGAACAGAAGAAAAAAGAAGACGAGAAAAAAGAAACAGAAAAGAAAGATGAGAAAAAAGATGACAAATAACGTGAGACATGAAGCACAGGTCATCGCATGCTGCCATTCGGCCGTAAGGGGGTTCGCCATTTGAGTCTATTATGGGTTTTTTACCAAAATAACGTTCAAAAAATAAATCTGTCTAACCTCCCGTCGTCTCATCCGGTGACCATAGGGCCTGATGTGAAGGATTCTGTTACGATCAGCTCCATTCCATTTAATAGCGGAGTGATTTCTCTTAAAAGAAAGGAATCCGGCGGCCAATACGAAGTTTTCCTGCGAAATGATTGTCTCGGCACGATTGAGACGGATATATCATTTACTCTCCAAACGGATCAGCAGGATATACGCTTGATATTGACGGGCAGTGAACCTGAGAAATCCGTTTATTTTACGGGAAATCGGGATGAAATTGTATGTTCCTCAGAAAAAACGAATGCAGATATTTATCTGAATCCGCAAGATTTTGCATTTGCAGAACAAAGCACGTTTTCTTTGCTTCGTGCAGGCGGCAGCTGGTCGGTCCGCCCTGAAAGCGGAACGATCTTCTTGAACGGAGAGAAAATCAACGCCAATACGCCGCTCAAGCCGGGGGATGAAATATTCTGGAACTTCACGCAAATGAGGGTGACGGAACAAGACCTTTTAGAAATTGTTCATTATGCCCAGTTTGAAACAGCGTTAACAGAAACGGTCAAACCGAGTACAGAGATGCAGAAAAAATATCCGCAGTACAGAAGAACGCCGCGGATGGTATACGATCTGCCGGATGACCGCGTTTCTTTCAGTTTTCCCTCTCAGGAGAGCGATCAAACCAACAGAGGGCTGTGGCTCGTCATCCTGCCTCCGCTTGTGATGCTGATCGTGATGGGCGTAGTTGCCATCATCCAGCCGCGCGGCATATTTATACTCGTTTCTTTGGCGATGTTTATGATGACTCTCATTACCTCGACAGTGCAATATTTCCGGGATAAAAACCAGCGGAAAAAACGTGAGGAAAAACGGGAGCGTGTATATAAGCTTTACTTAGACAATAAGCGGAAAGAGCTTCAGGCACTTGCTGAAAAGCAAAAGCAGGTTCTTGAATTTCACTTTCCTTCATTTGAACAAATGAAATACTTAACAAGTGAAATCAGTGACCGGATCTGGGAAAAATCACTTGAAAGCAAGGATTATCTCCAGCTGCGGCTTGGGACGGGAACAGTTCCGTCAAGCTATGAAATCAATATGAGCGGCGGAGACTTGGCGAATCGTGATATCGATGACCTCATGGAGAAATCGCAGCACATGCAGCGCGTCTATAAGGACATCCGCAATGCGCCGGTGACGGTCGATTTGGCAGAAGGTCCGATGGGGCTTGTCGGTAAATCACAAATTGTGAAAAATGAGATTCACCAGCTGATCGGACAGCTGTCGTTCTTTAACAGCTATCACGATTTGCGTTTTGTATTTATTTTTCATGAAGAAGAGTATAAAGACTGGGAGTGGATGAAGTGGCTTCCGCAATTTCAAATGCCCCATATATATGCAAAAGGATTTATTTATAATGAGCAAACCCGAGATCAGCTTCTGTCTTCACTTTACGAATTGATCAGAGAGCGTGATCTCGAAGATGACAAAGAAAAACTGCAGTTCAAACCGCATTTTGTATTTGTCATCACGAATCAGCAGCTGATCTCTGAGCATGTCATTCTCGAATATTTAGAAGGACAGCATGAGCATCTGGGCATCTCGACAATTGTCGCTGCGGAAACAAAGGAAAGCTTGTCGGAAAACATTACGACTCTTGTCCGCTACATTAATGAGCATGAAGGCGACATTTTAATACAAAAGAAAAAAGCGGTAAGAATTCCGTTCCGTCTCGATCATCATCAGCGTGAGGACAACGAACGGTTTTCACGCACACTGCGGACGCTGAACCACCAGGTCGGCATTACGAATTCCATTCCGGAAACGGTATCGTTCCTGGAGCTTTTTCATGCGAAGGAAGTAAAAGAAATCGGCATTCAGCAAAGATGGCTGACAAGTGAATCGTCGAAGTCGCTGTCAGTGCCGATCGGCTATAAAGGGAAAGATGACATTGTGTATCTGAACCTTCACGAAAAAGCACACGGTCCGCACGGCTTGCTTGCGGGGACAACGGGATCAGGGAAAAGTGAATTTCTCCAGACCTACATCTTGTCACTTGCAGTGCATTTTCATCCGCATGAAGCGGCTTTCTTACTAATTGACTATAAAGGCGGAGGAATGGCGCAGCCGTTCCGCAACATTCCCCACCTCCTCGGCACGATCACAAATATTGAAGGAAGCAAAAACTTCAGTATGCGTGCGCTTGCTTCCATTAAAAGCGAGCTGAAAAAAAGGCAGCGCCTGTTTGACCAGTATCAAGTCAATCACATCAATGACTATACAAAGCTGTACAAGCAAGGGAAAGCAGAAGTGGCGATGCCTCACTTGTTCTTAATTTCTGATGAGTTTGCCGAGCTGAAAAGCGAGGAGCCTGATTTTATCAGGGAGCTTGTCAGTGCCGCGCGTATCGGACGAAGCCTCGGCGTTCATTTGATTTTGGCGACACAGAAGCCAGGCGGCATCATCGACGATCAGATCTGGAGTAACTCGCGCTTTAAAGTAGCGCTCAAGGTCCAGGATGCCACCGACAGTAAAGAAATTTTGAAAAACAGCGATGCCGCAAACATTACCGTAACAGGCCGCGGCTATTTGCAGGTTGGAAACAATGAAGTGTATGAGCTGTTCCAATCTGCATGGAGCGGGGCGCCTTACTTAGAGGAGGTCTACGGTACCGAGGATGAAATCGCGATTGTTACAGATACGGGTCTGATCCCGCTTTCTGAGGTTGATACCGAAGATAACGCGAAAAAAGACGTTCAAACCGAAATCGAAGCTGTAGTTGACGAAATTGAACGCATCCAAGATGAAATGGGAATCGAGAAGCTGCCAAGCCCTTGGCTGCCGCCGCTTGCGGAACGTATTCCGCGCACTCTTTTCCCTTCAAACGAAAAAGACCATTTCCACTTTGCGTATGTCGATGAACCTGATTTGCAAAGACAGGCGCCAATTGCTTATAAGATGATGGAAGATGGAAATATCGGCATCTTCGGCTCTTCGGGCTACGGAAAATCGATTGCAGCCGCAACGTTCCTGATGAGTTTTGCGGACGTATACACACCTGAAGAGCTTCATGTCTATATCTTTGATTTCGGAAACGGAACGCTGCTGCCATTAGCGAAGCTCCCGCATACCGCGGATTACTTCCTGATGGACCAGTCAAGGAAAATTGAAAAGTTCATGATTCGCATCAAAGAAGAAATTGACCGCCGTAAACGTTTGTTCCGGGAAAAAGAAATCAGCCACATCAAAATGTACAATGCGCTGAGCGAAGAAGAGCTTCCGTTCATCTTTATCACCATTGACAACTTTGACATTGTCAAGGATGAGATGCATGAGCTTGAATCGGAATTTGTCCAGCTTTCCAGAGACGGACAAAGCTTGGGTATCTACTTTATGCTGACAGCAACGCGGGTGAATGCTGTCCGCCAGTCATTGTTAAATAACTTGAAAACAAAGGTTGTCCATTATCTCATGGATCAATCGGAAGGATATTCCATTTACGGCCGTCCGAAATTCAATCTTGAGCCGATTCCGGGACGCGTCATCATTCAAAAGGAAGAGCTTTATTTCGCGCAAATGTTCCTGCCTGTTGACGCTGATGATGATATCGGCATGTTCAACGGGCTGAAATCAGACGTTCAGAAACTTCAAGAGCGCTTTGCTTCAATGGAGCAGCCGGCACCGATTCCGATGCTGCCTGAGAGCTTGTCTACGAGAGAATTTTCTCTCCGCTTCAAGCTGGAACGCAAGCCTTTATCTGTACCGATCGGGCTTCATGAAGAAACAGTCAGCCCAGTCTATTTTGATTTAGGCAAGCATAAGCACTGCCTGATTTTAGGCCAGACTCAGCGCGGGAAAACAAACGTCTTAAAAGTAATGCTCGAACATCTGATTGATGATGAAACTGAAATGATCGGCCTGTTTGACTCGATTGACCGCGGCTTATCTCATTATGCGAAGGAATCAGCTGTTTCATATTTGGAAACGAAAGAAGATATTGAGCAGTGGATTGAAACAGCAGAAGACATTTTCAAAACAAGAGAGGCCATGTATGTGGAAGCCGTCCGCCAAGGAGACGCGCAAAATCTGCGATTCTCACAAGTGGTGCTGATGATTGACGGGATAACGAGATTCCAGCAGACGATTGATACGAGAATACAAGACCGTCTCGCTAACTTCATGAAATCATACGCTCATCTTGGGTTCAGCTTTATCCCGGGCGGAAATCACAGCGAATTCTCAAAAGGCTATGACTCCTTGACGACTGAGATGAAGCAAATCCGCCACGTGATTCTGCTGATGAAAAAGTCTGAGCAAAATGTCATTCCTCTCCCGTACCAAAGACAGGAGCCTGAGATTCAGCCGGGCTTCGGATATGTTGTGGAAAACGGGAAGGAGCAAAAAGTTCAAATTCCTTTATGTTCTGCTGAAAGGGAGAGTGCTAGATGACAGAACAACGAAAAAGCTTGATCAAGTTAATATCCGCCGTCATCATCATTTTGCTGCTGCCGGTGTTGTTTTTCCGATTTATCGGAGACGACCCGACGAAAAAAGCAGTCAATTCCACCCGGCAAATCGCGGTGGTGAATGAAGACACAGGCGTATTGAGTGATGAGGTAAAGTCTGAAGAAGAGGACAAATCCGCCCAGTTTGGCAAGGAAGTAGCGGCCGTTCTGGGTGAACGTCCTGATTATTCGTGGACAGTCGTAAACCGAAGCGCGGCCGAGACCGGTCTCGCTTCAAAGAAATACGATGCGATCGTCTACATTCCCTCAGACTTCTCAAAAAACATTTTGAGCTATGACAAAGACCATCCTCAAAAAGCAACGCTCGAATTCAGCATTCAAGATAACCTGAATGCGGTTAACAAAGAAAAAGTTCAGCGGGAGCTTGAGGATGCCCAAAAGACAATGAACAAAAAAATGTCGGCCTTATACTGGAATTTTGTTTCACAAAAAGTGGACAACATCAGAGGAGAATTTGACAAGATCGTCAATAAAGAATTTGAATTCCAGAATGTCATGTACAACTTTTACAAACCAAGCTCTAATGATTTAGCAGGTGAAATCAAACAGCAAAAAGACTTAATCGATGAGCTGAAGAAATCAATGAATGAAGCGCAAGGCACGACAAAAGAAAAAGCTTCTACAGCGGAGGAAGCTAAAAACACGTTAAAAGAATTCATTGAAACAGTTGAAAGATACAAGGAATATCAAGAAAATCAGAAAAAGCTGCTTTTGGCAGCCCAGGATTCAACACAGCAGCAAATCCGGACAGGTCTGGATGCCATCCAGGCACAGCAAAAGGCGAATCAGTTCAGCGAACGCATGAGCGGATTGGCAACTGGGATCAGCCAAGCTAAGACACAAATAGGACTGACAAACCTTGCGTTGAACAATGCTGAAAAGTTAAGGCAAAATCAAGTGCCATTGCAAGAAATGGGTATGAAAAAAATTGAGAATGACATGTTTAATGCATTTCTATCTCGATATAAAAGTCAATATGAAGCTATTAAATATCAAAATTTAAATCAATTGCAAGAGAATATCGGGAAGAACCGCCTTAGTTTACTTAAACCTAAGGAAAGCGACGAAAAGGAAGATGGAGAAGACACATCTGATAATAAAGATGACACAGATAAGGAAGATGGAGAAGACACATCTGATAATAAATATAAAATTGGATTTAGAGAAGCAGCGGGATGAGCTCAAAAATGTTGCAACTGAAATTAAAGATATCTCTGAAGGGTTAAAAGAACCTGAACAAGAAAAACCAACAACACCCGATGCTGAAGAACCATCAACCGATGATTCTCCTAATACTGAAGAACCGTCGAATGATATTCCAACATCCGATGATCAGCCAACAAATGAAGATACTGGCTCATCAGAAGAGGGTACTCAAGATAATGGATCACAAAATGATGTTCAAACTAACATTGAAACGGGACAAAAACATCAAGAATCTTCAAAAAACGTTCCTGAACAAGATACAAACACGGAGAATACAGGAACCTCTAAAACAGATTTCTCTTTGATTGAACTCGCAGATGAAAACGATGGCTCAAATCAAAGTGATGGGCTACAGGGTGACGGAGCTGACGGTGAAACTGATATTTCAGGTGCAAAAAAACGTCTGAACGAAGCAGCGATAAAATTAGAGGAAATAGAAAATGCACTTCAAGAAAAACAAGAGGAACATAACAACAAACTAGAGAAACATATTGATGAGTTAAATCAAGAAATTAAAGAGTTAAATAAAACAGTTTCAAAATTAAATGATCAAATTGGTGACTTAACAAAAAAGTTGGTTGATTTTGATAATAATGTCAATGATGCTTATAGGTTAATATACAATTTGGAAGACGAAATAATACAAACTTTGCAGAGTAGAGGCTATGTAGATCAGAAAGAAAAACTAAGTTCAATTTTTTCAAGTAGAATTGAAACTGATAATATTTCTAACTTGATGAAGTATTACAACTCTTTAAATTTATATAAGTCTACGCTAAATGATAATCTGGATCTAGGCTCTTTGACTATTATTAAAGGTGAAGTCATCCAAGAGCAAGATGGCAACGTCCAATCAGTCCTAGCTCTCTCACCTGCAGAATCAGCCAGCTGGGAAGCTCTCAAGAACAACACGATGCAAACTGATGAAGACATTAACAGCTTCATCGACGGAATGACCAAGTTTGCGGACGACTACAGCGGCTTTATCCGTGACTCTCAAGCAGGTGTTCTCGACGAACTGACGAAAATCTCTGAAAGTGCCGCAAAAGCGACAGAACAGCTGGTAACAGGCGCAACACAGGAATCTGCGACGTTCAGCAACGACGGGCTGTCTGGCACCATGGCACTGAGTGTCCAAGATACGGTCGGCCAGGAAGTGCTGCAAATGTCAGATATGATGGGTTCATTGTCTGATCGCCAGTCAGGCATCATTGATTACACAACCAACATGCAGCAAAGCGTCAATGATGTTCAAGCGAAAGCCGACACCTTAAACAACAACTGGGGGAAAAATGTCGCCTCCACGAAACTCGTGCGCAATGACGTATACGGCATACTCGGAAATACATTAGTAGACGGGCAAAACAATGGCTATGTATATGATTACTTAGCGAATCCGCTTAAAATCAGCGGAGAGGTTCCGGAAGAAAAAATTCAGACGGTACCGCCGGTTGTCATCCTTGTCATTGTGTTGATCAGCAGTCTGTTAATCGGCTATTTCAGCTCGTATTACCAAAACGCACCGCTTCTCGTCAAAGGAGCGTTATTCGGAATTCTGAATATCCTTGTCGGACTTATGATCAGCTTGTTCGGTTTGAATATTTATTCACTGCCGGACGATCAGACGATTAAGTGGTCGGTGTTCACGATTCTATTGCTGGTCGCAAGCTCTGCCTTCATCCGGACGGCATTCAGATTCGGATCAATCCCTGGATGGGTTGCTTCAGCAGCTATGATTCTATTCTATGTCGCACCGCTTATTGATTTGATCATGCCGAACTTTACATTTGAAGATCCGGTTTCGAAAGTATATATCGACATCCAGTACGGTACTGGGCACTTGTTTACAATGGGAATAACAGTTCTGCTGATCATTACGGTGATTGCCGCGGCTCTGCCGCTGATTATCCGGCTGATGGCTGAACACACAGCAGAAAGCGATGAAACGTATGAAGCGTAATCGCAGCATGGAAAAGGGGATCATGATTTGTATGCTCTCCTTTTCCCTTTTCATACCCTCTGCCGCGGCTGCCCAAACTGAAGAAAATACAGATGTCGCGCCAAACCAGTATGAGAAAAAAGACATCGAAATCGATACGAATTATTTGCATGAAGATACCTACTATGAAGAAAAAACAGAACTGCCTGAGGAACAGAAGGATATTACTTTTGATAAACCAAAGGACAAGGACGCCGAGCTGATAAAAGATTTGTTTACATCAACAAATGCCGAGGATTCCAACACGATTGCGGCCCAGTCGAAACAGCTTGGAATTACATTTGCTGAAAAACCAATGACAAAGACATCATCAACGGAAACAGAAGATGAACAAGAAACATCATCATTGCTGCTGCCGATGATCTATGTCGTACTGATCCTGCTCGGAATTGCAGGCATCGTGTTCCTCATCCCAAAAGTCACAGCGCAGGAAAACAAGAAGGCGTAGGCCGCGTGCTTGTGTTGTGTAAAAGCGGTGCCGTACAATAATAACGGAAAAGGAGGTTTCCAATGGAACTTTATATCATCACCGGAGCATCAAAAGGGCTAGGTCAAGCCATTGCATTACAGGCTTTAGAACAGGGGCATGAAGTCCATGCCTTATCCAGAACGAAAACGGATGTCTCTCATGAAAAACTAACGCAGCATCAAATAGACCTCATCAATCTCGAAGAAGCTGAACAGCAATTTGAAACATTGCTCTCATCCATCGATCCAGATCGTTATTCTGGTATTACCCTGGTTAATAACGCCGGAATGGTAACGCCGATCAAACGTGCCGGCGAAGCGTCTCTTGACGAGCTTCAGCGCCATTATCAGCTGAACCTGACTGCGCCCGTGCTTTTGAGTCAGCTGTTTACAAAACGGTTTGCTTCATACAGCGGCAAAAAGACGGTTGTCAACATTACTTCAGGAGCCGCCAAAAATCCATATAAGGGATGGAGCGCGTATTGCAGTTCAAAAGCCGGGCTCGACATGTTTACGAGGACATTCGGATTTGAACAGGAGGATGAAGAGCGGCCGGTGAACATGATTTCGTTCTCACCTGGAGTGATGGACACTGAGATGCAGGCCGTCATCCGTTCTTCATCGAAAAAGGATTTCCACCACATTGAACGATTCCGGAAATTAAATGAAACAGGAAGCCTTCGCAGTCCGGACTTTATTGCCGGCACGCTGCTTTCTTTACTAGAAAAAGGGACGGAAAACGGCCGCATTTATGATATTAAAGAGTTTTTGTAGAGCAGATATTTTCTGCTCTTTTTTTTATACAAAAGGCTGCAGCCAGCGCATTTTATTGAACAGCCGCATATACTGACTGAAACGCTGCTTTTAGGGTATAACAATGATGATAAGAAGATCAAAATGATGTGACATAAGAATTGAGTTTCTCTGCAAATTATGTTAGGATTCTAAAAATATCTAAAGGAGGGGTTTCCATGAGAAAGGTTACATTAATGGATGTTTTCACCCATCCAATTGCACAAAAATATCTTCAGCGTTCCGGCGTGGCACATGCGATTGCCTGCGCTTATCATGCATACAGGCTGTCTGTGAAGGCTGACATTAATCCTGATTTAGCAGTAAAAGCGGCACTGCTTCATGACATTGGCCATTATGAATGGTATACAGACGGAAAGTGGGATTATGAGAAATACAAAAGAAATGACATTCATGCCATTAAAGGGGCGGAACGGGCGCATAAACTTCTGATTCGGCTTGGCGAGGAACCGAAAGCAGCAAAAGAGATTGCACTAGCCATTTTGCTTCATACAGATTCCTATTTGCCTGAAGGCGAATTAGATAAAAACACACTGCAGCAGATTGTCAAAAAAGCGGACGAACTGGATGAAGAGCCGGGCGGCCACCATCATTACCGCCAAATTGATCCTTCAACCGCACGAAAAAAAATAGAAAAGCTGGACCAATTAATCGACCAAGCCCAGGCATCCGTGATAAAGCCTGTATAAGTACGGAACAGCGCCAGCTTTCTTCGCTGTCTCCGCTTCATCGATACTTCCTTTACACCCGCTTCCAAACGTATTCTCCTAAAATCTCCGCACCCCTTTGTTTTATCAGGTAAGCCTGTGTCATTATCCATAAGCGCGGCATAAGCTGAGATAGAACACACAAAGGGGATAAAAGTATGGTCAACCAAGGTAGTCCGCAACTGGTCTCTTTAGTCGATCCTTATGTCTATCAGACCATTAAAAAGCTCATCGGCTCAAGGTTCGTTATATAGACAGTACGAGATACGGTCAGAGGCAGACTGATCGATGTAAAACCTGACCATATCACAATTGAAGGAGCCCGAAATTCTGTTTGTTTGATCAGAATCCAGCACATGATTTCCGTCATCCCAGATTACAGTGAGCGGGTCTAACAGTGCTTGCGCATGAAAAATAGGCGTACACCGGGACGTCCTATTTTTCAGTTAAGCGCTGTAAAAACGCACTATGATACATTGTTCCATCAAGGTCAAAGCCAGCAAATTCCTGATAGTCACCATCTGAAAAACAGAAAGTGACACCGTACACCGTATAGCAGGAACGGACTGAAGCATGCTGGCAGACCCGAAAATGATAACCGTCTGAATCTTTTACATACAGCCGGGATTTCCCGGCAAATGGGGCACAGAGGTGTGCTGCCTCACCAAAACATTCGAATCCGGCGATTTTGCCATCTTGGCTGATATCCAGCAGGAGACAATCATTGACTCTGAGCTCCTCAGTCCGTACATTCCTGTTCTTTTTCGGAGGAAGAACATAGATATAAGCCAGTTCTGAATCTGTATCGTATGTCACGGCCTTCATCACCAACACTCCTTTCATTATATTAAGAGTTCTGATATGAGTTCATTTTTGTTACAATGATGGGGTATAAGTTCTTTTATCTGACAGACAAAGAAAAACTAGGAGGAACAAAGCTTGTTGAAATCAAAAGTCCATTTTTGGACATTGCAGATTTTATTTGTTTTGCTGATTATTTATGTAGCAACAAAAGTTTCATTTGTATTTCAGCCGTTTATTGTTTTTATCTCGACATTGTTTTTCCCGATGCTGATTGCGGGAATTTTGTATTTCATATTTAATCCGGTCGTCCGCTTGCTTGAGAAAAAAATTCCGCGGACATTATCCATTCTATTGATCTATTTACTGTTTATCGGTTTGCTTGCCTTTATTTCAGCGTCAGTCGGACCTATCATCACCTCACAGGTGACAGGGCTGTTTAACAACCTTCCTGATTATATAAAACAGATTCAGGCGCTGACAAAGGATTTGTCCCATTCTCAATGGTTTACCTGGATGATGAACCAGGATTATGTATCGATATCAAAAATTGAACAGTCATTGACAAGTTTTCTCCAAAACCTGCCGCAAAATATCACGTCCAGTTTATCTGCGGTGTTTGGCGTCGTGACAAACATCACGCTTGTTATTATTACTGTTCCATTTATCCTTTTTTACATGCTGAAAGACGGACACCGCTTTCCGCATCTGGCAGTAAAAATTCTTCCGGCTTCTTATCGGACAGAAGGCTTAAAGATTTTTAAAGATTTATCCGATACGCTTGCGGCATACTTCCAGGGTCAGCTGTTAATTTGTCTTTTTGTCGGGACAGCGTGTTTTATCGGCTATTTAATTGCCGGACTGCCGTATGCCCTGATTCTTGGGATTGTCATGGCGATTACCAATATCATTCCCTATGTCGGGCCTTTTCTCGGTGCCGCGCCGGCTGTCATTGTCGGTTTTATGGACTCGCCGGCCAAAGCGCTGTTTGCGATTATTGTGGTCGTCATCGTTCAGCAGCTGGACGGAAACCTGCTGTCTCCTCTTGTGATCGGGAAGCGGCTGAATACCCATCCGCTTACGATTATTTTGCTGTTAATCGGAGCGGGAAGCTTCGGCGGAATTCTCGGCATGATTTTAGCGGTGCCGGTTTATGCGGTAGTGAAGGCGTTCTTCCTGAATATTGTCCGCTTGATCAAGCTTCGCCAGCGGTCATGACTCGAAGAAAACGCAAAGCCAGCTGAATAGGCGGGCACCATTATCGGCTCTTTGCATATGATGCTGTAAATCAATGCGGAGGTGGGGAAATGCCTGCAATTGTGGGGCCGATTTATATCATGTCAGTTACGGGTAATGCCGCGGCAAGCTTTGGAGACATATTTGCGATTTCGCCCAAAAGCGTCGCTCATTCAGGGGCGGGGTCAGGCGCATTTCAGCTTGGTGATTTTGTGAAGATTAACAACCAAACGAGTAAAACTCTCTTCGAAGATGCCGATATCACTGATGAAACAGTTTCGTTTAACGGGTAACAGCCTTTTCACAAGAGGCTGTTGCTTTTTTATTGTATAATATGGGTAGTCTTTAAATAGAGAGGTCATGTTATGAAAATCAGAAAAGCAAATATCAATACGCAAACCGGAATGATCACGGACGTGTATCTGCATGAAAACAGAAAAGAACTGCGCACGCTTGTAGCGGTACCGCAGCTGGAGTGGAGCACGATCATTTCCTATGAAGAAGATAAAGCAACTCTGCCTGAACGGCTGGAAGCGTCGTTGCGCCGGCATACAGAGGAAACCCCTGCTGGTGAGCTGGCCAAAAAAATCATTCATTGGGTAACAGAAATGTAAACGGCGCTTGAAAGTTTAGCTCCTGCCTGATCAGGTGATAATGAAGACAAACAAGACGGGAGGACAGGCTTTTGAGTGAAGACAAAATGGATCTCTATTTGCAGCAAGGAATGTATGGGCCTTTGGAGACAAAGCCTGACGAGCGCCATTTGTTTTTAGGCTCTTTAAGAGAAAGAGTCGTTTTGGCACTGACGAAAGGACAGGTGCTTAGAAGCAAACCGTATAAAGAGGCGGAGCACGAGCTGAAAAACAGCCATAACGTCACCCTTTTGATTAATGGAGAGCTTCAGTATCAGTCTTACTCTTCTTATATCCAAATGGCGAACCGGTACGGAGTGCCCTTCAAGATTGTATCTGATCTTCAGTTTCATACGCCTTTAGGAATCGTCATTGCGGCTGACATCGCCGTGAATCGTGAATTGATATATATTCAGGACGACATTTATAATCGGTCAGTGCTGAAATCTTAAGAGACAAACGGACCGTTTGTCTTTTTGTTCATGGCAATTCACTTACAACTGGAGATAAGATATAATGTTCTCATACTGATGGCGGGGAGGCCGGCTATGAAAAAAGCACTTATTTGTATTGATTATACGAATGATTTTGTGGCGAGTGACGGAAAATTGACCTGCGGGGAGCCCGGCAGAATGATTGAAGAGGCGATCGTCAATTTAACCGAAGAATTCATCACAAACGGTGATTACGTCGTATTAGCAGTAGATTCTCATGCTGAAGGGGATCAATATCACCCCGAAACCCGTCTTTTTCCTCCGCATAATATAAAAGGCACGGAAGGAAAAGATCTGTACGGAAAGCTTTTGCCTCTATATCAGAAACATGAACATGAACCTAATGTTTACTACATGGAAAAAACGAGATATTCTGCTTTTGCGGGAACTGATTTAGAGCTCAAACTCAGAGAACGGCAGATTGGCGAACTGCATCTTGCCGGTGTCTGCACAGATATTTGTGTGTTGCATACAGCTGTTGACGCATACAACAAAGGTTTTCGGATTGTTGTGCATAAACAAGCTGTTGCCAGCTTTAATCAGGAGGGGCACGCATGGGCTCTTTCCCATTTTGCAAACAGCATCGGAGCGCAAGTGGCAGAGTAAGGAAGGGGAAAAACAGTGTTAGAGTACGGATTTAAAGATGACAGCCTGTCATTACATACAGACCTTTATCAGATCAATATGGCGGAAACGTACTGGAGAGACGGCATTCATGAAAAGAAAGCGATTTTTGAGCTGTTTTTCAGAAGGCTTCCGTTTGAAAATGGCTATGCCGTATTTGCGGGCTTGGAAAAAGCCATTGAATACTTGGAAAATTTCAAGTTTACGGATAGCGATTTGAGTTATTTACAGGATGAACTCGGGTATCATGAAGATTTTATTGAATATTTGCGCGGCTTATCTTTTACAGGTTCACTTTACTCTATGAAAGAAGGAGAGCTCGTTTTTAACAATGAGCCGATTATGAGGGTGGAGGCACCCCTGGTAGAAGCGCAGCTGATTGAAACAGCTTTGCTCAACATTGTGAACTATCAAACATTAATTGCAACAAAGGCTGCCCGGATTAAAGGCGTCATTGGTGATGAAGTTGCGCTTGAATTCGGAACAAGACGGGCGCACGAAATGGATGCGGCCATGTGGGGAGCGAGAGCAGCCTTAATCGGCGGCTTTAGCGCGACAAGCAATGTAAGAGCCGGAAAGCGCTTTAATATCCCGGTTTCCGGCACACATGCGCATGCGCTTGTGCAGGCTTACCGCGATGAATATACAGCTTTCAAAAAATACGCGGAAACACATAAGGATTGCGTCTTCTTAGTTGACACGTATGACACGCTTCGTTCAGGCATGCCGAACGCGATTAGGGTTGCCAAGGAATTCGGCGACCGCATTAATTTCATTGGCATCCGTCTGGACAGCGGCGATTTGGCGTACCTGTCAAAAAAAGCCCGGAAAATGCTTGATGAAGCAGGATTTACAGATGCGAAGGTGATTGCTTCAAGCGATTTGGATGAGCACACCATTATGAATTTAAAGGCTCAGGGAGCGCGCATTGATGTCTGGGGTGTCGGTACGAAGCTGATCACTGCCTATGACCAGCCGGCTCTCGGCGCAGTTTATAAACTTGTTGCCATCGAAGAAGACGGGAAAATGGTCGACACGATCAAAATTTCGTCCAATCCTGAAAAAGTGACGACACCGGGCAGAAAGAAAGTCTACCGCATTATTAATCAGTCCAACCATCATTCTGAAGGCGACTATATTGCGCTTTATGATGAGCAGGTGAATGATCAGAAGCGGCTCAGAATGTTCCACCCGGTTCATACATTCATCAGCAAATTTGTCACGAATTTTTATGCGAAGGATCTTCATGAGCTGATTTTTGAGAAGGGTATTCTTTGCTACCAAAACCCTGAGATTTCAGACATACAGCAGTATGTGCAGGATAACCTCAGCCTGCTTTGGGAGGAATATAAGAGAATCAGCAAGCCGGAGGAATACCCGGTTGATTTAAGCGAGGACTGCTGGAGCAATAAAATGCAGCGGATCCACGAAGTGAAAAGCAGAATTGAAGAAGAGCTTGAGGAAGAATAAAGAAAAACTGGCCTTTCATTCGCGAAGGGCCAGTTTTCTTTATGTATATATTATTTTTCATGTTTAGACAATTTTCGTCAAATTATTTGATATACTTAGGGGTGAAAGCCGCGCGTATTGTAAGGGGGATAAATCAATGAGGGTGTTTGTTGCAAGACAGCCTATTTTTAATAGAAAAGAACAGGTTGTTGCTTATGAACTGCTGTATAGAGAAAGCGAAGAGAACGTGTATAGCGCTAAAGACGGCGATCAGGCAACAACAGATTTGGTGATCAACAGCTTTTTAAACATCGGAATTGAGAAGCTGACGGAAGGGAAACGCTGTTTTGTTAATTTTACGGAAAGCCTGATGTTTTCGAATCTTCCCACCTCCTTCAATCCGAAACAGCTTGTCATTGAAATCCTTGAAGATATACCGATCACGCCGGCCCTCATTTCTAGATGCAAAGAATTGAAAAAAATGGGGTATATGCTGGCGCTTGATGATTTTTATGCAATAAATCCGCAAGATGAGGACTTACTGGAAAAACTCATGAGCTATATTGATATATTGAAAATTGATTTTCTCAAAACAACACGAATGGAACGCAGAACAATTTTGCAAACCTACGGCTGCCGCGGCCTGATTTTTTTAGCGGAAAAAGTAGAGACCCGAAAAGAATATAAACAGGCGGTCCAAGACGGCTTTCAATTATTCCAAGGCTACTTTTTCAGCGAGCCGCGCATCATCAGCGGGCATGACCTATCGACTCATTTCTATTCTTACTATGAACTGCTTAACGAACTGAGCAAAGAGCAGCCTAACATAAAGCGTGTGACAGAGTACATAGAGCGGGATTTATCACTGTCCTATCAAATTTTAAAATTTTTAAACTCATCCCACAGCCGTTTGAGCCAGAAAATTGAAAGCATTCAACAGGCCATAATGCTGCTGGGATTTAATGAAATCAAACGGTGGATATATATTCTTTCCTTTAAGGATTTAAGCAGGAAAGGGCATTCCAGCAAGCACGAAATCATTAAGATTTCTCTGATAAGAGCAAAGCTTTGCGAACTGTTGGCGAGAAAGACATTCCGGCCGCAGCCTGCTTCTTATATGCTGATCGGAATGTTTTCTCTCATAGACACCCTCCTGCATAGAGGAATAGAGGAAATTGTTCAAGAATTGCCTTTAAAAGATGAAGTCGGGCAAGCATTATTAGGCCATCAAAACGACTACTACCAAATGCTTGAGCTTGTGAAATTAATTGAAAGCAACAACTGGGACACTTGCTCGGAATTAGGCAATCAACTCGACAAAGAAGAAGCGTATGAATGTTATCTTGAGGCTCTGGAATGGTGTCATAATCTTATGGACGCAAAATGATTGCGGTCCTCTGACCACCGCAAAGCAAGAATGATTCGGCTTTGCGTTCCGATAAGGCTGATATAGATGCCGTCGGGATTAAAGACCGTATCCACTTCATGCCGGACGCCCATTTGTTTGATCAGGCGCTTGATGGTTTGTTTATCGGACTGCTCGGCTGCGGTCAGAATGCGGCGCGAGAGCTCCCGCGAGCCCGCAATGCGGCCGAGAACGAGCTGGGCATCCGCAAATATCCCTGCGGCCTGCCTCGCTGAACGGATAAAGGTATCAATATTGTTGGCAGGAGCGGGCGGACGGCGTACCTCATACGGATACACGTAAAACCAGGGATAACGATATCTCATGGGAGCACCTCGCAAAAAAGGATGTTTCTATATGTATAGATCCCTAATTGCCGAATATGACAAAGCGAAAAGGCCACAACTTTAGCGTTGCGGTCTTTTTCGGTGTTTGTCGGTCAGGAAACGCCAAGAATCGCATATTCAATTTTGAAAATACGGTATGAAGGACTATAGTCTTGCTTAGTGAAAATGCGAAACCCGTTAAAATCAAGGAGATTAAGAATCTTTCTCAATTTCAGCACATATAAACGCTCTTTCACATAGAAAGATAGTCCCGTTCTTGTTGTGATTCCTTTGAGTATAAGGACCTATTTAGATTTGCGGTGTCACGCAGGACTTTTTTGTATACTTTTCGGTGAAAAATAAGCCGAAAGCAGATACACTATTAGTAACAGATCAAATACCTAGGACTCGTTCACCATACACAATTCATTGATCTTTCAAAAAAAGGAGTGTGGAAACGATGGAAAAGAAACTTGAAGAAGTAAAACAATTGTTATTCCGACTCGAACTTGATATTAAAGAAACGACAGATTCATTACGAAACATTAACAAAAGCATTGATCAACTCGATAAATACAATTATGCAATGAAAATTTCGTGAAAAAGACTTGGAAACAAGTCTTTTTTTTCGTTCTACCGATACAATAAATGGATAAAGTATTATATGATTGTTAAAAAACGAAAAACCTGCTGTCCTTTAAATGTCCCATTTAGTAAAATGGAATGGGAGGGGGGAAGTCGTTATTGAGCAGATATGTTTAGATTCTGTCCGGATCAAGGAGAAAATGAAGGAGATTGTGGAGCAAAACATATTTAACGAGGATTTGTCACAACTTCTTTACTCATTTATTGATGCTAAAGAAACATTCTCCTTTGCTGAATCCGCAATCTTACATTATGTTGTTTTTGGAGGGGAGAATTTAGATGTTGCAACAAGGCTTGGCGCGGGAATAGAAATTCTCATTCTTTCATCAGATATTATGGATGATCTTGAAGATGAAGATAATCACCATGCATTATGGATGAAAATTAATCGCTCAGAGTCGTTAAATGCAGCACTTTCCTTGTATACAGTAGGATTAACGAGTATTTATTCATTAAATAACAATCCTCTAATTTTTAAATATGTTTTAAAATACGTAAACGAGGCCATGCAAGGTCAACATGACGATATCACTAATAAATCTAAAACAGAAGATGAAAGTTTAGAAGTAATTAGATTAAAATGTGGAAGTCTGATTGCACTAGCAAATGTAGCAGGTGTTTTATTGGCTACAGGAGAATATAATGAAACAGTTGAAAGATATTCCTACTATAAAGGGATTATAGCTCAAATTTCTGGAGACTATCATGTTCTTTTATCCGGGAAACGCAGTGATATTGAAAAAAAGAAACAAACACTGATTTACTTATATCTTAAGCGATTATTTAATAATGCTTCGGAAGAATTATTATACTTATTTTCACATAAAGATTTATATTATAAAGCATTATTAGAAAAAGATAAATTCGAAGAAAAATTAATTAAGGCAGGAGTTACTCAATACATTTCGGTATTATTGCAGATATACATACAGAAATGTTTTTCTGCTATAGAACAATTAAATTTAGAAAAAGAAAAAAAAGAGTTAATAAAGGAAGGCTTATTGAGTTATAAAAAGGGGGATAAAGATGCAAGACCTAATTAACTACTTTTTAAATTATCCTGAGGTTTTAAAAAAATTGAAAAATAAAGAAGCCTGCCTTATAGGTTTTGATGTGCAAGAAACAGAAACAATAATTAAAGCTTATAATGATTATTATTTGTCTGGCCCAATAACCCGTGAATGGGATGGTTAATAGGTGGATTTACATTGAAGAACTTAATAAAAAAATTCACATTAGCTGTAATTGTGTTGAGCATCCTCTATATATTCTATATAACTTATATAACAATGAATGGAATTATTATTGGAACTAAGGTTCTTAAAAATGATAAAAGTCAATTTGTGATAGAAGAAATATCAGAATCTTCATATGGACAATTTGTTGGTTTGAGACAGGGAGATATCATATTAAAAATTAATGAAGAAAAACCTTCAGACAAACATTTGAAATGGGGATATTTGAGTCATATTAACAGTCTGGATAATTTGAGAAGTGGAAAAAAGATTCATCTCAAAGATTTTGATTTAGTTACGCTAAATAGACCTTATAGTTTTTTTCTGTTCGTACTTCCTTTGGTTTTTTATTTTTTAAGCATAATATGTATTTTTTATATACTTAAGGTAAATAAAATAAGAAGATCATTTGCTGGTTATATTCTTATTCTATTGTTATTAGACATTTCTATTGCTTATATAAGTGCAGGCGGACCATTTAGAGGACATAGAATCAATCGGTATATTAACTTGTTTACTTTTATATCTTCTCCTATTCTTTATCTTCAATTTATCCAAGGATATCTTAGAGAAATAGGAAAAGCTTTTTTGAATAGAATCTATTTTCTTTATATCATACCAATATTTAATCTTGGAATTGAGTTTTTCCGAGCCTATTTACAAGTTGATATTGATTTTTTAGCGACTGTTAACTTGGTTTCTTTTGCGATATTGACTCTATTTGCTTTTTCGTCGATATACTTTCATCTTAATAAATATAAATATGCTGAGCATTCGTTTATTCTTAAATTATTAATTTTAACAAACACTCTATCATTTGCTCCATTTTTGATATTTTATGTTCTTCCAATAATATTTACTGGTAATTATGTTTTCCCTGCATTAGTCTCTGCATCATTACTGGTACTTATTCCGTTTGGTTTAGTGTATCAATTTGTAGCGAATAAAATGTTTGATATAGAGTTTATTTTAGGAAGAATGAGATATTACGCTCTACTTGCTATGATACCAACTCTATTTATAGTTGGAGCATTAGTTTGGTTAGATGTAATGAAAATTCAGATGAACCCTGTGCGCCAAACGGTATTTTTTTTCGTTGTCATGTTCGCTGTCTTTTATTTTAAAGAGGTCATGGATTTTAAATTTCGGTTAAAACGTTTCTCCGAAAAATTCAACTATCAGGACAGTATTTTTAAATATACTCAGCTAATGAGGGGTGTAACTTCTCTTCAACAAGTTTTTAAAGAACTGAAAAATACTATACTGGATGTTTTGCTTGTAAGCAAAGCTTATACCTTTGAGGTTACTCCTGATCACAAAGTGATATTTTTAGATAAGCATGAAATCGGACCGGACTGGCATCTTTATCAAGAGGAGTTTGAAAATGTAACATCAGAAATCGGGAAAATTATAGAAGTCAATCAAGGCTTTCTTATGAAAGTTGGTGAACGAGGCGGAAGTTCTTATGTTCTGCTTTGTTTATCTAATATTAACACTCCTCGGCTAACACGGGATGAGATATCATGGTTGAAAACACTGTCCTTCTATACAAGTGTGTCCATGGAAAATGTTATGCATATTGAGGAGCTCATGGAACATTTGAAGGACTTAAAACAAGAGGGAACCAACCCCATCTGGCTGAAAAAGCTAATGTTTGCAATCGAAGAAAAACAGCGTTCAGGACTCGCCCGCGATCTCCACGATTCGGTTCTTCAGGATTTGATTTCCTTAAAACGCCAGTGTGAGCTGTTTTTGGGTGATTTCAAGAAGGATGATAATCCGTGCCGTGAAGAGGTGCAGGACAAGCTTGTACAGATGAATGAGCAGATGTCTGATGTGATTTCGATGACGAGGGAGACGTGTCATGAGCTGCGGCCGCAGCTTCTGTATGATCTTGGGCTGGTGAAGGCGCTGTCGAAGCTGGTGGCGCAGCAGCAGGAGCGGGTTCCGTTTCATATCCGTTTAAATACCGGGAGATTTACGGCTTCCCTTGATCTGGATTCGCAGCTGAATTTGTACCGGATCATTCAAGAGTTTCTGTCTAATGCGGTCAAGCACTCTCAGGCGACGGATGTGCTGATTATGCTCATCAGTATTCAAAACAAAATCGTTCTTCATTATGAGGATGATGGCGTAGGGTTTGATCAGGAAAAGAATACTGAGCATTCCATGAGCATGGGGCTTTCTGGCATTAAGGAGAGAGTCAGGGCTTTAGATGGGCGCCTTCGGATTGAAACAAGTGAAGGAAAGGGCTTTAAGGCTGATATTGAAATCGAATTGTAATGGATTTATAACGGAAACGACTTGGCACAGGCCAAGTCTCAGACTGTAGACAAACTGGAAGAAATCCAGTTTGCCTACAGTCTTTTTTATTTTACAATGGAAGTACTACATAACTTGAGGTGATTGACATGCTTTCGAAACATAATCCCATTCAACGAGATCAATTAGAAATGATTACGTTAAATCAATTGGTACCGGCCAGCCACTTGGTTCGTAAAATAGAGGCAGCACTTGATTTTTCGTTCATCTATGACTTGGTGAAGGACATGTATTCAGAAATCGGTCGTCCCAGTATTGATCCTGTCATCTTAATTAAATTGACCTTCCTTCAATACACGTTTGGAATCCGGTCCATGCGCCAAACGATTGAACAAGTGGAAACCAATATGGCCTATCGCTGGTTCCTTGGGTATGGTTTTCACGATAAAGTGCCTCATTTCTCTACGTTCGGAAAAAACTATGAACGCCGTTTTAAAGATACCGATCTGTTTGAACAGATTTTCTATCGCATCTTAAAGGAAGCTGCCGAGAAAAAGCTAATCAGTGCCGAGCACGTTTTCGTGGATTCGACCCATGTTAAAGCGAGTGCGAACAAACGCAAATTTGAAAAGAAAGTCGTTCGCAAAGAGACACGCGCGTATCAGGAACGCCTTCAAGAAGAGATTAACCAGGACCGGGAAGATCACGGAAAAAAAACATTTCCTCCGGACAAGTTTGAGAAGGAAGAGAAGAAAGAAATCAAAGAAAGCACCACCGATCCAGAGAGTGGTTACTATGTGAAGGATGAACGGACGAAGCAGTTCGCCTATTCTTTTCACGCAGCCGCGGATCGTAACGGTTTTGTGCTTGGCACCATGGTCACACCTGGCAACACACATGATAGTCAGATTTTAGAGCCATTGGTCGGAAAGGTCATAGAGAGAGTCGGAAAGCCTGAAGCGGTCGCCGCAGATGCCGCGTACAAAACTCCTGCGATTACCCGTTACTTATTGGAACAGGGGATGACCCCTGCCTTGCCATACACACGACCACGTACGAAAAAAGGTTTTTTCCGAAAACATGACTATGTGTATGACGAATACTTTGACTGTTATCTTTGCCCGGCAGGTGAGATCTTGGCCTACTCGACAACGAATAAAGAAGGATATCGGGAGTACAAATCGCCAAAACAGATTTGTGCGACATGCCCATTTTTAGCCAGATGTACGGAGAGTAAAGACCACCAGAAAGTGGTGACGCGTCATATTTGGCAGGAATACGTAGAAGAGGCAGACCATCTTCGCTATCACGCAGAGGTGAAAGAGATTTATGCCAAACGTAAAGAAACCATTGAGCGTGTATTCGCAGATGGAAAAGAAAAGCATGGCATGCGTTGGACAACGTTAAGGGGACTTAAAAAATTGTCGATGCAGGCGATGCTTACTTTCGCTGCCATGAACCTGAAGAAGATGGCCAACTGGACGTGGCAAGGTCCAAAAATGGCCTAAATGATGAACTCGAAGAGGTCTGTCTTTTTATTAAATAGCTTAAAATCCCATAAAAAGCTAAAAAGGGGTTCGGAATGAGACCATTCCGAACCCCTTTTGTCGACAAACTGCGACTTGGCACAGGCCAAGTCTTTTTTATAAAATGGAAAAGAGTGAGTAAAAGGGAGGAAAACATGAAAAAGATACTAGTGATTGATGACCATCCGGCTGTCATGGAAGGCACCAAGACAATTTTGGAAACGGATTCGAATTTGTCTGTTGATTGTCTCAGTCCTGAACCGAGCGAACAGTTTATCAAGCAGCATGATTTCTCGTCATATGATCTCATTTTAATGGATCTGAATCTAGGCGGCGAGGTCAATGGGATGGAGCTTTCTAAACAGATTTTACAAGAGAATCCTCATTGTAAAATTATCGTGTATACCGGTTATGAGGTCGAGGATTATTTCGAGGAAGCGATTCGTGCGGGTCTGCACGGTGCCATCAGCAAAACGGAATCTAAAGAAAAGATCACCCAATACATATACCACGTACTCAACGGAGAAATTTTAGTCGATTTTGCTTACTTTAAACAGCTGATGACTCAGCAAAAAACAAAGCCGGCTCCTTCCTCTCAAAAAGAACAAGATGTGCTCACACCTAGAGAATGCCTGATTCTTCAAGAAGTTGAAAAAGGATTTACAAACCAAGAAATCGCAGATGCCCTTCATTTAAGCAAGCGGTCCATTGAATACAGCTTGACATCGATTTTTAATAAGCTGAATGTCGGTTCACGGACGGAAGCGGTTTTGATTGCGAAATCAGACGGTGTACTTTAAATGTTGGGGGTGTAGATGATGGATACGAAACACACATTGCTTGAAGCGCTTGGTATAGAGATTGTTGAAAACACAGCGGAACGATGCGTTGCGGTCATGCCGGTGGATCATCGGACGGTGCAGCCGTTCGGATATTTGCATGGGGGCGCTTCAGTGGCCCTGGCGGAAACAGCGGCGAGCGCAGGTGCACAGAACCTGATTGATCATTCAACACAGGCTTGTGTCGGTTTGGAGATTAACGCCAACCATTTAAAATCTGTAAAGGAAGGAACGGTAAAGGCGATAGCCGAGCCCGTTCATATCGGCAGAACGACGATTGTCTATCACATTCACATATATGACGAGCAAGAGAGGCTGATCTGTATATCCAGATGCACGCTGGCTGTCATCAAGAAATAAAAAAACAGCCGGAACTCTGCCTGTCCGGCTGCTTATTTTTATAAATAATAATCCTCTTTTCGTTTAATCACAAAGTTTCTGATTCCGTTATAGTCATCCTGTACGCTTCTCTCATCAAGCTTGACGCCGGAGTTATACGCAGCACGGCAGATCAAGTGCCCGCCGATAGGCGACGTAATAAAGATAAAGAGAATCCCAAGCAGGATTTTAGCGGAGAGTTCCCCCGTCACAAACCACAAATAGAAGAAGACACCAAGCAGAATCATATTGACACCCAATGTTGAGCCTTTAGAAGCAGCATGAGCGCGTGTAAACACATCGGGAAGGCGAAGTACGCCAAATGAAGCAATGAGGCATACAAGAGCACCCAGCAAAATGAATACAGCCACAACGACTTTAGCGGTTTCGATCATTTTCGATAATCTCTCCTTTCTCCAGGAACTTGGAAAATGCGATCGTTCCGATAAACGATAAAATCCCCAGCAGCAAAATAATATCCAAAAACGCACTTGTTTTCAGCAAAATGGAGACAAGCGCCGTGATTGCGATCAGATTGATGCCGATTGCATCCAGAGCCACGACCCGGTCAGGCACAGTCGGCCCTTTAATGACACGAATGACATACAAAAAGGTAGACACTGCCATAATGCCGAGCGCGATTTGCAGGATCAGCGTAAACATCACCGGCTCACCTCCTGTATGGCTTTTTCAAATGACTCCCGAATATCAAAAATCGCTTTTTCCGCATCCTCGATATCCATTGCATGAATATAAAGTATTGTTCTGTCATCTGAAATATCCATCACCAAGGTTCCCGGCGTTAATGTAATGAGCAGAGAAAGCAGGGTGATTTCCCAGTCCTTCGTCAGTTCAGTTTTAAAAGCAAAAATACCCGGTCTGATATTCAGTTTTGGAGATAAGACTGATTTCATCACACTGACATTGGCAAGGTACAGTTCCTTTATAAAAATGAAACAGAGCTTGATGATAGAAATCAATTTCCATAGATAAAACTGGCGAGTGAAAAAGCGCCGGAAGAAAAAGAGAGAGAGCATGCCCAGAATATAGCCTGTAATGAATCCTGCGGCGCTTGGACTGTTGCTTAAGAACATCCAGCAAAAAGCGAGAAACACATTTAATAAAATTTGAAATGCCATGCGATCTACTCCTTCAGAACAGCTTCGATATATTTTTCCGGATTCAGCAGCGTCTCGGCCGCTTGATCAACGTAAGGCGACACCCATTCTGTACCCAACCCGAAGAGAAGAGACAGCAAGAGAAAAATAGCTGCCGGATAAAGAAGTCCTTTAGCTGTTCGATGATTTGGTTTTGGCGTTTCTTTTTCTTCGCCCCAAAACGCATGTATAAAGATCCTCAGCACAGAGTACAGTACGAGCAGACTCGAAAGCAGAATCAGCATGGATATCGTAAATTCACCTTCTGCGAAGCCGCCCTCTGCAATTTTAAATTTGCCGACAAATCCGCTCAGTGGCGGAATGCCTGCAAGAGAAATAGCGGAAATGAAAAACATCCATCCAAGAACAGGATAGCGTTTGATCAGCCCGCCCATTTTATGCAGGCTCGCGGTTCCAGTCAATGCGATCAGCGTACCTGCCAGCATAAACAAAGCGCCCTTAATCAGCATATCGTGAATCAGATAGTAGATCGCGCCCTGAATGGATGCGGGGGTGTGTACTGCCACACCGAACAAAATCACGCCGACAGCGGTAATAATGTTATAGATCACAATTTTCATGACATTCGAATAAGCGAGTGAACCGATGACACCAAAAATCACAGTCAGCGTCGCCAGCCAAATCATCAGCTGATGGGTAAAGGCTGTATCGTGAATAAAAATCAATGTGAAAACCCTCGCAATCGCATATAACCCGACTTTTGTCAGCAAAGCGCCGAACAACGCGGAGATTGCCGCCGGTGGCGCGTAATAAGAGCCTGGAAGCCAAAAGTAGAGGGGGAAGATTCCGCCCTTCATGCCAAATACCAAAAGCAGCAGGACACCAATCACAGTGATCAGCCCGGTTTGTCCTGATTCGCTGATTTTCACGCTAAGATCCGCCATGTTTAACGTGCCGGTTACAGCGTATAAAAAGCCGACCCCTATGACAAACAGGGCAGACGATACGATATTAAACACAATATATTTAAGGGATTCCCGCAGCTGAATTTTTGTGCCGCCTAATACAATCAGCATATAGGAAGCAATAAGCAGAAGCTCAAAAAATACGTACATATTAAATAAATCGCCTGTTAAAAACGCTCCGCTGACGCCGGCAAGCAAGAACTGAATGCCGGAGTAGTAAAAGGAGCGCTCCCGTTTTTCACCGATAGAACGGAAGGAATAAAGCCCAACCAATAAACCGATGATCGCTGTTGTGAGAACGAGAAGGCTGGCGAATTGGTCTGCGGCAAGCACAATGCCGTACGGCGCTTTCCATCCGCCTAGGCTGAGTGTCTGGATACCTTTTGTGAAGACAGTCTGTACAAGTATGCCGCTAATCACAATCCCGATGGCCGATGCCGCCGTGCTGAAGATTCTCATGAGCATAAGATTCTTCGTCATGAAAATCAGCAGAATAGCCGACAAAAGCGGGATCAGGATTGGCAAAATAACAAAATTATTCATGTTGATCATTTCCCCTCATTTGATCCATATCGTCCGATTTCAATTCCTGATAAGCGCGAAAGGCCATGACGAGGATGAATGACGTAACGCCAAAAGAAATGACAATTGCGGTCAAAATCAGGGCTTGCGGAAGCGGATCGACAAATGATTTGGCATGCTCGCTCAAAATCGGAGCGGCGCCTTTCTTTAATCCTCCCATAGTCAAAAGCATTAAATGAACGCCATGGCTTAACAGTGCTGTTCCGATAATGACGCGAAGCAGGCTTTTAGACAGCAGCAAATACGTAGCAGCCATAAAAATAATACCGGCTAATACAGCCATTAAGATTTCCATTATTCTTCCTCTCCAATCGTTTGAATAATGGTCATCGTTATGCCTACGACAACAAGATAAACGCCTAAATCAAATATCGTCGCTGTGGCGAGCTCCGTTTTCCCAAGGATCGGCAGCTGAAAGTATCCGAATGTGTGGGTTAAAAAAGGAGCCCCGAAGACAAAGGAGCCAACGCCTGTTAATACAGCGAGCAGAAGGCCGGCTCCCGCGACATAAATGAAATTGACCGGCAAAAGGGAACGCACGGTTTTTAAATCATACGCCAAGAGCAAGAGAACGATGGAAGAGGACGTGATCAGTCCGCCGACAAAGCCTCCTCCGGGCGCGTTATGCCCTGATAAAAATAAATAGAAAGAGAAAAGCAAAATGATAAAGGATACAAGCTTTGTCGCGGTTTGAAGAATCAAGTCATTTGTTTTTTGTTCATTCACCGCTTTTCCCCTCCTCTTTTACTTTTGTTTTAATCATGCTGTAAATGCCGAGAGCGGCTATTGTTAATACCGTAATTTCAAACATTGTATCAAATCCCCTGAAATCAACAAGAATGACATTGACGACATTATCCCCTCCGCCGAGATCGTGGCTGTGTTTGACAAAGAAGGACGCAATGCTGTCTTTTGTCCGCTGGCTTGAGGATGCGATACCGAGCAGAGTAACGATAACACCGACGCCTAAAGAAATGATAAAATTCGTCATCCGGAACGTTCTCGTTTTTGTTTTCAGCCTCAGTTTCGGCAAATGGTAGAAGCAAAGCAGAAACAGTGCCACAGAAATCGTTTCAATGACGAGCTGAGTCAATGCCAAGTCCGGCGCTCTGAAAATGACAAAAAACAATGCAAGCGTATAACCGACAACACCGAGTGCAATGATCGCCGTCAGTCTTGACCTAGCAAAAACAGTCGCCACTGTGGCGCTGATCATGACAAGCGTCAAAATGATTTCGTATACACCGATTTTAGCCATGCCTTCCGTTTTAAATGAAAATCCGCCTTTAATGGCAAAAGCTCCGCCTATCAGAATGATGAAACCAGCGAAGATATACAGCAAATAATCTCTTAAAAACCCGGTCATATATTGTTTTGTGACCCGGTAAGAGCCTTTCTCCATCAGAGTCAAAAGCTTATCGTATAACCGATTGAGTGTGAGTTTCGAAGGAAACAGTTTATAGATTCCTTTCCACTTATTCAGCGACAAATAACCAATTGTTCCGATCACAACAATACCCGCAGTCATGAGCAATTCCGCTGTAACCCCATGCCACTGTGAAATGTGAACGTGGAATTTCTCATGGCCGGCAAGCAGTGTCGGATAGATTGAGTTCATCGCAGGCTCTATCAGGCTGTACGACAATATATTCGGGAAAAAGAAGAGACTGACAGCCAAAGCGACAAGAATGACCGGTGGTACGAGCATGCCGACAGGCGCTTCGTGAGCCTGTTTTTCAAGCTGTTCAGGCTGGTAATTTCCTCTGAATGTTTTAAACAGCAATTTCATGCTGTAGATAAACGTAAATACACTTCCGATCCAGGCGAGAACAGGGAACAGAACGCCCCATGTCTGCACGTTGAACAGGTCGAAATGTGTCACGCGAAGCATGCTTGTGAAAAATATTTCTTTACTCAAAAATCCGTTAAACGGCGGTAGGCCGGCCATTGAAAATGTCCCGATTAAGGAAATGGTAAAAGTAATCGGCATAATCGCCATCAGGCCGCCTAGCTTCCGGATATCCCGTGTGCCTGTTTCGTGATCGATAATCCCGACTGCCATAAACAAGCTTCCTTTAAAGGTTGCGTGGTTGATCAAATGAAAAATGGCAGCCATAGCGGCAACTGTATAATATTCTGTATGTCCGTAATGAAGGGCCGCAGCACTGACTCCGAGCATGGAGATGATCATGCCGAGCTGGCTGACGGTTGAAAACGCCAAAATCGATTTTAAATCAGTTTGTTTCACGGCATGGAATGAACCCCAAACCATCGTAAAGAGGCCAACGAGGGACACGATCCAAAACCACTGAGCTGAAAAGGCGAAAATAGGACTGAATCTCGCAATCACATAAATGCCGGCTTTTACCATAGTAGCTGAATGGAGATAAGCGCTGACAGGCGTCGGAGCTTCCATCGCGTCAGGGAGCCAGATGTAAAAAGGAAATTGCGCTGATTTCGTAAAAGCCCCTAATAAAATGAGAATCATAGCCGGGATAAACAATTCGTGGCCGGCAATTAATTGAACCTGGTGAACCATCTCTCGAATACTGAAGGAATCCGTTATCAAATAAAGGAGAATAAATCCGCCGAGTATGCACAGCCCGCCGCTGACCGTAATCAAAAGTGATTTGGCTGCGCCATAGCGCGACTTTTCCCGCTTATACCAATAGCCGATCAGCAAAAAGGATGAAAGGCTAGTAAGCTCCCAGAACATGTAGAGAACCATGACATTGTCTACTAGAACGACGCCGAGCATGGCGCCCATGAACATCAATAAGTAGACATAAAAGGGCCCAAGCTGTTCTTTTTCTTTCGATAAATAAAAAATGCTGTAAAGAGTGACCAAAGAGCCAATGCCTGTGATCAGTAAAGCGAATAATAACCCGAGGCCGTCTATATAAACGGTAAAGTTAATGCCGAGTGACGGAATCCACTCTAATACCGATCGAAGTGTTTCTCCAGACTGTGTCATCCTGATCATTGGGAGAAAGTATATAAACAGCAAGACGGGCAGGATCAACACAAACCAGCCCGTATGCACTCTTTTTGCGTATTTTGCCAAGAAGGGAATGATAAAAGCAAATAAAAAAGGCGATAAAATAGCAAGATGTAAGAGCTGCAAAGATAAGACCTCCTTTTCTCGTTCTCAATTGAAAAATGCGCTATGTATGAAATATACGGTCAAACGACCTAGTCCAAATTATATCGCACTTTTCTGCAAGCTGCCACGCTTCGAACTGCTGTAATGGGTTTTATGAGTTCTTTTGACCTCAAAATAAGTCTAACAAAAAAGAGGTTATTTGTATATTTAAAATCAATCCTGATCAAGCTGAAGGTAAGGAGCTGGTCATGTGAAAAGAAAAGTCGTGATGTGCTCAGGTTTATTCTGCTCAGTATTTGCAGGGGCATTCATGTTGAATCAATATGACGGGCGCAGCGGTGTGGCGGCTAGTGATGAGTGGGAGCTGTATTTACTGGAGCACCACCTGTCAGCCAGAATGAGTGAGATGGAATCAAAGGATCTGCCGTTTGGTCCCCGAGAGTATATTCGGATTGTGAATAAATAAAAAAAGAGTTCCGCATAAAACGGAACTCTTTCTGTTTATGAAGTGAAAAAACGAAGCAGCACTGTCGCGCAAATAACTGTGCCTGCACCGCCGAGACGGGTTGAAATTTGGGCAAACGGCATAAGGCCCATTCTTCCTGATGCTGATAAAATGGCAACATCACCTGTTCCACCGAGGCCGCTGTGGCAGCAGGTAACGATTGCGGATTCAACCGGATACATGTTCATCAGCTTGCCTACAAAATATCCAGAACCAATCATCGCGATAACAACTGAAATACAAATGATGACAAACGGAATAGAAATCACAGACGCTACGTCATCTAACGGAATAAAGAGGATGCCGAGACCGACCATCAGCGGCCATGTAAAGCTTGAAGAAATAAACTTATAAAGCTGGTAAGCGCCTTCTTCCATTTTTTTCGGAAGAATATTTGCATACTTGACAGCCGCAGCTGAAATAATCATTAAGATCGCGCCCGGGATGAAGATGAATTTCTCCAATAACCCGCCAAAAATAAAGAATGTACACGCGAGCAGAACTCCTGCTCCCATTAATTTGAAATCAATTTTTGCTTCGACTTCTTTTTGATTGAAAATCTCATTTGCTTTTTTAGATTTTACGAGACGTCCGTTCCCATTTAGATCTGGACGCTTATCGCCAAGCTTTTTCATTAAGGCTGCACATATGATAGCAAAAACATTTCCTATAATTGCGGCTGGAACCAGCTGAGACACAAATACATCAGCAGATGAGCCCAGTATTTGTGAGTAGGCGATTGAAAGCGGCAAAATTCCTTCGCCTATTCCCCCGGCAATAATCGGGACAACAACAAAGAAAAAGGAATCATAGGCACTATAGCCAAAAATAAATCCGACAAGGATGCCGGCTGCAACGGCCGCGATCGTTCCTGCAACCAGTGGAACGAACATTCTGATAAACCCCTGTATTAAAACAATTCTGTTCATACCGAGGATACTTCCCACAACAAGGCAAGCGATATAGAAATAAAGGAAGTTAGACGTTTTCATCAAGTTGGTTACAGCGTCTAAAGATGTTGAATTCAGTACATTGTAAAAGACTAAAAATGAAGGAACAAACAAAGATAAAATAGCAGGGCCGCCTATATCCTTCAATATCGGTATGCGTTGGCCTATGTCTCCGAGAAACACACCAAGAATCATAATGATGGCAAACCCGCCAAGCATATTTGCCGGCAGCTCATTGTAATAGGCTGCAAGAATAATAATAACAGCTAATACTGTGTATAATGGCAAAGGAATCACACCGATTTCCCAAGACCAAATTTTTTGAAACAGGTTTTTCTCCTGTGAGTCTTTTTGCTCAGGTGAAATTGTCCCCGTTTTTGGAATTGCTCCCATGTCATACACCCCCATGTATTGTTTGTTACAGTCTACAAGAAAGCGTTAACACTTCATATTTTTTTAAGTTAAAAAACTAATAAACAATTAAATTAAGAGGGTCTTTTGAATTAGAAAAAAACCCCTGAGAATCGTCTTCCCAGGGGAGAATGTTTATCTTTTTCCTTTAATATAAGGCACGCCATTGGCTTTTGGCGCATCTGCCCGCCCGATAAAGCCGGTTAAAGCGAGAATCGTTAAGACATAAGGAGCCATCAGCATATACACATTTGGTATGTCTTTAAAAAGAGGGAGCAGCGATCCAATGATGCTTAAGCTTTGGGCGAATCCGAAAAACAGGGCGGCCCCCAGTGCTCCGATCGGATGCCATTTTCCGAATACAAGCGCTGCCAGGGCGATAAAGCCTTGCCCGGAGATGGTAGAGTGCGTGAAATCAAGCGCAATAGTGGAGGCATATACGCCGCCGCCGAGACCACCGAACAATCCGCTGATCATCACGCCGACGTAGCGCATTTTATATACGTTGATTCCCATCGTATCGGCCGCCATCGGATGCTCTCCGACAGAACGGATACGAAGGCCGAACGGCGTTTTGAACAAGATAAACCAGGAAATAAAGGCAAGTGCTATTGCAAGAATAGACGTATAATAGACATCCGAAAAGAAGATCTTTCCCAAGACGGGAATATCGCCCAAACCGGGGATTTTCGTCTTATAAAAAGGCTCTGGAATTTTGTCTGTCTGCGCTTTGCCGTAGATCAGTTTGACGATAAATAAAGTTGCCCCAAGCGCCAGCATGTTAATGGCGACACCGCTGACTGTCTGGTCGGCGCGAAACGAAATCGCCGCTGCCGCGTGAATCAGTGAAAACAGGGCGCCTGCTGCCATGGCGGCAAGGAGCGAAATCCAAGGTGCGGCGGCACCTAATTCCGGACCAAAAAATAAATTAAATAACACGCTGGTGAACGCCCCGATAATCATGAGGCCTTCTAAGCCGATATTCACCACACCTGATCTTTCGGAAAACACGCCGCCGAGAGCAGTTAAAATAAGCGGGGCCGCGTAGACGAGTGTGGCAGGGACAATGATAGATAAAATCTGCACAATGTCCACTTAGTTCGCCCCCTTTTTCTTCAATTTGCCCATGACGAAACGAATCGCATAGCTTGAAGCCACAAATAGAATAATAATAGCAATCACAATATCAACGACCTCTGATGGAACGCCTGATTCAATCGGCATATTTAATGCGCCGATTTTTAGCCCGCCAAGCAGGCATGCTGCCAGTACAACGCCTACGGCTGTGTTTCCCCCAAGAAGAGCGACAGCGATACCGTCAAAGCCTACGCCGGTAAATGCGCCTTTCACTGCTGCGTATTCGAATGTTCCTAGGCCCTCCATGGCTCCGGCAAGGCCTGCAAAAGCGCCGGAGATAAGCATGGAGGACATGATATTCTTCCGCACGCTCATGCCGGCATACTGGGAAGCGTGCTGGTTAAATCCGACCGCCCGGAGCTCAAATCCTTTTGTAGTTTTGTTGATGATAAACCACATGATAACTGCTGCGAGAAGGGCAACGATGATTCCCAAATGCAGCCGTGAGTAATCGGTGAGCTGTTCAAGAAAAGGAGAGCGGAGGGAGGCGGATTCGTGAATTTTCCCCGTCTTGTCCTGATGATCTGTCAAGACGTTTGAAATGATGTAATTGGTCATGTGCAGCGCGATATAATTCATCATAATGGTGACAATGACTTCATGAACGTAAAATCGCGCTTTCAAAATGCCGGGAATAAACCCCCATAATCCTCCTGCAGCTGCTGCTGTAATCAATGCGAGCGGCAAGTGAATATATGCCGGTCCGTCAAACGCCGTACCGACCCAAACCGCTGCTGTCCAGCCGACGAGCAGCTGGCCCTCGACGCCGATATTAAAGAGTCCGGTTCGGAATGCAAAGGCGACAGCCAATCCGGATAAAATATAAGGCGTAATTTGCCGGATTGTTTCTCCGACATAATAGATTTCTCCGAATATCCCATTCCACAAAGCCGAATATCCGCTGGCCACACTGTAGCCGCTCACAAGCATAATCAACGCGCCGGCCGCAAGACCAAGGATGATTGCGATGAGCGGCACGAGTAAATGAGAGAGTCGTTTAACCATTTGCTTTCCCCGCTTCCTTTTGCGTGCTTCCTGCCATCAAGAGACCAAGCTCCTGTTCAGTGGTGTCCTGCGGATTAACGCTGGCGATAATGCGTCCTTCAAAAATAACGGCGATTCTGTCACTGAGATTCATAATTTCTTCAAGCTCAAACGAGAGGAGAAGAACGGCTTTCCCGGCATCACGCTGCTCAATGAGCTTTTTATGGACAAATTCAATCGCTCCGACATCAAGGCCGCGAGTCGGCTGGGCGGCAATTAATAAATCAGGATTTCTGTCTACTTCCCGCCCGATAATCGCTTTTTGCTGGTTTCCGCCTGACAATGCCCGAGCGTGTGTATATTCATCCGGCGTTCTGACATCGTACTCAGTGATCAGGCTGCGTGCTTTTTTGTACATTTCGCCTTTATGTAAAACGCCCAATGCTGAATACGGCTTTTTGTAATAGCTTTGCAACAGGATATTCTCTCCGATTGGAAAATCAAGGACGAGACCGTGTTTATGGCGATCCTGAGGGATATGGCCGATCCCGGATTCAGTGATTTTTCTTGGCGTCAGGTTTTGGATCTGTTTTCCGTTTAAGGTGATTGTTCCTGAATCTGTTTTGCGGAGTCCTGTCACCGCTTCGATCAGCTCTGATTGCCCGTTTCCGTCGACGCCGGCTATGCCGACTATTTCTCCCGCTTTGACAGAAAGAGACAAATCTCTGACTGTCTCTATTCCGCGGGTATCCTTTACAGTTATGCCGTCAATCGCAAGCACTTCCGCTCCCGGCTGAGCAGCTCTCTTTTCAGTTTTGAACGATACCTCACGGCCGACCATTAGACTGGCGAGTTCGTCTTGGTTTGTATCACGGACATCAAGGGTTTTGATGCCTTTTCCTTTACGGATAACCGTAACGCGGTCACAAATCTCCATAATCTCTTTCAGCTTATGGGTGATTAAGATGATGGACTTTCCTTCTTTGACCAGGTTCTTCATAATTTGCATCAGTTCCTTAATTTCATGAGGCGTCAAAACAGCCGTCGGTTCATCAAAAATCAGAATGTCGGCACCGCGGTAGAGGGTTTTTAATATTTCTGCGCGCTGCTGCATACCGACTGATATGTCAGCTGCTTTTGCTTCAGGATGGATCTGCAGGCCGTATCGATCGGAAATGTCTTGCACCTCTTGGCCAGCACGCTTCCGG
This sequence comes from Bacillus sp. FSL W8-1202, assembly GCF_038006165.1. Lineage (NCBI taxonomy): Bacteria > Bacillati > Bacillota > Bacilli > Caryophanales > Bacillaceae > Bacillus > Bacillus sp. FSL W8-1202. The sequence goes on along the minus strand of NZ_JBBOUR010000001.1, from coordinate 55,430 downwards.
TCAATTCTGCCAAACTTCTTTGGCTCCTTCCCGAGAATAATATTTTCAGCAACTGTAAAGGTGTCAACAAGCATAAAGTGCTGGTGCACCATTCCAATTCCAAGGTCATTCGCTTTGTTCGGGCTGTTGATGTGCACCTTCTCGCCGCGCACCCGAATTTCACCCCGCTCCGGCTGATACAGCCCGAAAAGGACATTCATCAACGTTGATTTCCCCGCTCCGTTTTCACCGAGCAACGCGTGTATTTCGCCTTTTTTGACTTGAAGATTGATATTGTCATTGGCGACGATACCTGGAAACGCCTTGCGGATATTGAGCATTTCAATGACATATTCCATTGATTGACCGCTCCTTTATTTCAAAATAAAAGAAAAACAAGGGATAAGGGCTCGACCTCCTTATCCCTGCGATTCTTATTCAGCTTTGAAGGTTTTCAGCTCTTTCTCAGTTGCCGGGACTTCCAATCCGTCGATGATTTTTTTCTTCCATTTATCGACCGCTTTGATCACATCATCCGATAGATTTTGTTTAGATGGAGAAATGCCGACTCCGTCTTGATTAAGCCCGTAGGTAAGTGTTTCGCCGCCCGGGAACTTTCCGTCACTCGCTTTTTTCGTTACATCTTCAACGACTGTATCTACTTTTTTCACCATGGAAGTGAGGGTCACGTTATCATCTGTTCCTTCTACCTGGCCTTCTGCGTATTGGTCTTTATCGACACCGATGACCCAGACATCGCGTTTTGGATCTTCTTTTTTCAGGTTTTTCGCTTCAGTAAAGACGCCTGTGCCAGTGGCGCCCGCAGAGTGATAAATAACATCTACGCCTGATTTATACATGCTTTCGGCGGTTGCTTTACCGACATCGGCTTTATCGAACCCCCCTGCGTATTTCACTTTTACAACGGCTTTAGGGTTAACTGCTTGCACGCCGGCACGGAAGCCGACCTCGAATTTTTTGATTAACTCTGATTCCATGCCGCCTACAAAGCCGATTTTTCCTGATTTGCTTGATAGGGCTGCGGCCACTCCGACGAGAAATGAGCCTTCCTGCTCTTTAAACGTAATACTTGCGACGTTGTCTTTATCGACAACAGCATCTATAATCGCAAAGTTTGTATTTTTGCGCTGCTCAGCAATTTCGCTGATTGAATCCTCCATTAAGTAGCCGACGCCGTAAATCAAGTCAAAATTCTCACGCGCCAATTTATTTAAGTTCGTTGTATAGTCTGCATCTGATTTGGATTGAAGATAGTCGTAACCGTTTTTGCCTTTTTTCAGCCCATTCTCTTTTCCAAAGGCTTGGATGCCTTCCCAGGCTGATTGGTTGAAGGATTTGTCATCCACTCCGCCTACGTCAGTAACCATCGCCACACTGAATTTGTTTTTGCCTTCGCCTGAGCCGCTGCTTTTTTCGCTGTTTCCGCATGCTCCTAATATGGTGCCTGCTGCGATCACAAGTGACATCGCCAATCCGATTTTTCGTTTATTCAAGATATAACCCCCCAGAAAAATTTGGTTCAAAGCTGATCCGGCCAGTCATGTGATGGGCTGTCCTGAACAATTTCTTAGAATCGATAAAATTTTCTGATAATAACAAATGGAATGCGCTGAGACAGTTCTATTCTTCCCTGAATAAGCGTGGTGTGAGTATTTCCTTCGAAAGGCGGGGAAGAGAAGGATGCGGAAGGCGTTCCGGGCGGAAAACCGTGACATCGTTTTCTGAAGTAAGACTTATGACTTAGTTTTTCGGGATCAACTAACCAATCATAATTTATCATTTAACTAATAAGAAATAAATAGAATTTCGCATAATTTTTTAAAAAGTATCTATTTTTAGAATTATTTGCTTAAAAATGTGAAAGCCCTTTGTTATTCTTGTATAACTTATCAACAATAGAATCAAGCATCTTGGCAAGAGATATGACAGAAAAACGCACTGCTCAAAGCAAGCAGTGCGTTTTCTTATAGATATTGCTTTATTCCGTTAAGGTTACTGTTGTTGACGTTGTACTGAAACACAGGTCTTCCGATCGTTCCGTACGCCATTTCTACATTCAGAACTTGTATATCTTCAAGAAACTTTAAGTATTTTCGTATGGATACTTGAGAGATTTCTGTGTGCTTTGCCAAGTCTTCTGTCGTAAAAGATTCATTTTCAAATGACTGGATACTGGACCAGATCAGCTTCAGCGTGCTTTTTGTCAGGCCTTTAGGAAGCTGCACTTTTTCTGTTGCTTCTTTCTTTTGAAAAAGCTCGGCGTCCAGTTCTTTTTGGCTCATGTTGCGATGGGTTGAATACACCTTTTGTTTTCGTCTGTAATCAGACAGAGCCGTTTGGAAACGTTCAAATTCAAACGGTTTGATTAAATAATCGACAGCTCCGTACCGAAGTGTTTTCTTGATTACGTCAAGCTCGCTGGCCGCTGAGATGACAATCACGTCAACCGCTTCATTTTGGGCTCTCAATTCCGTCAGCAGTTCCAGCCCGTTTTTTCCCGGCATATAAATATCAAGCAAAATGAGGTCGATATGGTGCTCGCCTAAAATATGCAGAGCGCTTTGAAAGGAAGAAGCGATGCCTTTCAGCTGAAAGCCATCTATTTGGCTTAAGTATCGTTTATTTAATTCACCCACCATGGGGTCATCTTCAACTATTAGTACATTAATCATGATTTTCCTCCTTCGGTTCGTACGGGATGCGAATACTGAATGTCGTTCCTTCATTCTTTTCGCTTGTGAGGATCATTTGGCCTTTTAAATTTTCGATGCTTTGCTGTGTGAAATAAAGGCCGAATCCCCGGTTTTTGCCCTTTGTTGAATAGCCTTGTTCAAATACTTTGGCTTGGTCTTCTTCAGACATGCCTGCTCCAGTATCGGTAATTTCAATATCAAGTATGCTGTTATGGAAGCGCATGGACATGGTGATTTGTTTTTTCGGCATATCCGCAACGGCGTCTAAGCCATTGTTGATGAGATTTCCGATGATTGTAATAAGTTCATGGATGACAGAAGGGTCTGCCGCGTTCGGGATGACACCGTTGCATTCAATATCAAGATTTGCGCCCTGCTCACGTATAAAGCTTTGCTTTCCGAGCAGAAAACCGGCCAGTACGGAGCTTTTGACATCATTTATAATTTCACTTGTTTCTGATTTTTGCTGTATGGCTATATCTTTAATATAATCTCCAAGATCATCATACTCTTTCAGCTGGACGAGACCTAATATCACATGCAGTTTGTTCATAAATTCATGAGACTGCGCTCTCAGTGCGTTTGCATACATTTTAACACCGGAAAGCTGTTCAGCTAAATGTTTTACCTCGGTCTTGTCGCGGAATGTTGCAATCGCTCCGACAGTTTGTCCTTTCAGCTGGATAGGAACTTCATTAAACACAAGCTCCAGTCCGTTAATGCGGACGTCTCTGTCTTGAAGAGGTTTTTTTGTCTCAATGACCTTTTTCAAGCGGCTTTTCGGCAAGATGTCATCTACATCCTGATCAATGGGATTTGTGTTGATGCCCATTTTGACGAATAGGCGTTTTGCTTCCGCGTTGGCAAGTTTAATTTTGCCATGTTCATCGACAGCGAGTATTCCTTCCTTCGTCGATTCCAGCATCGCGCTCCGTTCTTCAAGCAGAGTCGCAATTTCATAAGGTTCAAGTCCGTACATGATATTTTTCACTGTACGGGCGACGATAACGGCTCCGATCACACCGACGAAGATGCTGACGCAAATAATAAAGTAAAGCGGCCGTAAGCTATGGCTGATCACTTCATCAATTTCATTTACGGTGATGCCGACCGCGACTGCACCGACTTGTTTCCCATTCTCCGCGTAGACAGGGACGAACGCTCTCTGCGATTTCCCGAGCGTGCCAGAGGCTGTGCTGATATGGACATGCCCTTTTAATACCTCGGACTCATCACCGCCTCTGAATTTTTTTCCGATTTTGCTCGGGTCAGGATGAGTTTTGCGGATACCGTTCATATCCATGACGACAACAAATTCCGTGCCGGTAATTTTCTGAACCCGCTTTGTGTAGCTCTGCAGTTCCTTTTGTTTTTTTCCGTTTTCTAAAGCAGCGGCTGTCATCGGCGCTTCAGCTACCATTTCAGCAGTCTGCAGCGCAGTGGCCTTTTCCTGATCTCTAATTCGTTTGGTGGTTTGGGCACCGACTGTAAAAAACGTAATGAGCAATGCGATTAATACAACGATACAAACAAATATGGTGAGTCTGGTTTGCAGTTTTAATGTTTTTTTCATATAAAACTTCCTTACGTTTTATGATTCCTGCGTACTACTTTACTCTCAAAATGCTGCTTTGTGAAGATTTGGGACCGTAATTCGTAAAAAGGAGAAAAAATGGAATAATTTATCTTGTCAATGTGTTTTAAGTCCTCCATAATAAATGAGGTAGATTATAGAAAGGGACTTTTTTATATGAAAAATACTTATTTGACAGGATATTTTCCGCTGATTGCGATCCTGCTTTTTAGTTCGTCCTTATCCATCTCAACTTCACTTTATGCGTTGAAGATGCTGTCTTCATTTGGAATGTATGATGGAATGCTCGATTATTTTTCAGAGAAAGGAATCAGGCTTGCGTTATTTGCTGCCTTTGCACTTTTATATTTTATGGTTCTGTCCGCTCTGAAATTAATTGCAAATACCGTGACCGAGCTGTCATTGCTGTTTTTTGCTAATGATCCGGAAGGGAACAACCTGAAAAAACTCAGAATGGGTTCCATGATTTATTTGGGCGGCGGGATTTTATCCTTTGTGCTCTTGCAAAATGTCATTTGGATTGTGATCTGGTTTGCGGTCGTCACGCTCGCTTACTTTGTGTTTACCGTATACCGGATTTATTCGACGCTTTCTCTCATGTCATTAGTCGGATTCATTCTATTGGAACTGCTGTTTTGGTTTACCTTTGTTATCGGTATTCTGTTCATATTTATCAAGCTTTATAATAGCATAATGGATAGCTTACCTGTGTAAGCTATCCATTTCAGCGTTTGGTGGTCAGATTTGCGCTTCGTGCTCTGTGCGCAATGAAACGGCGGCTAGATTCTCAGGTTTCCGCCGTTTCACAACTTCAAAAGTTTTCAATCACGCTGAATAGATGACAAAATCCTAAAACGAAGCCGTTTTAGGATTTTGTCAACAATCTGTGATGGCTAGCTTCCTAGCCATTTTTTATTTACGGTAAAAATCTTTTTTTAATAGAAGGGGAGGGGAGCATACATTCATTTTTTTTGCCAAACCACTTATAGCGGTTTTTGGCAATGAAAGAATAGACCATATCTCTGACAGGCTTCGGTACTGCGAAAAACAGGACGAAGAGCCGCCATGGGCCTCGCAGATGCCTGAAAACCTTAATGGCTGCAGTTGACTTTGTGTGCACTTGGCCGTCTTCAATAAAGACAAAGCTGTCAAACCGATCAGTCGGGAGCCCGCTTTTTTTCAGCAGGCTCTGCCCTGTTTCCGACTGCAGCGATGTGAAAGAAATCAATCCGTCCGGATCACGTTTAATGATAAATTGCACGGCGCCATTGCATAGATTGCAGACACCGTCAAACAGCAAAACGCGATTTGGAATTTGTTCTGAAGTCACCCCATATCCCCTCCGATCCTTTAATAAGCCGCTTGCAGCGTTCCTTTCCAGATGGAAAGCTGAGGGCTGATGCTGTGAAGATATTCAACGCTGGTCGGTGTGTCCTTTCCGACCCAGACACCCATTGTATACGTATCAGTCAGGCCGACAAACCACATATCGTGATAATCATTTGATGTTCCGGTTTTACCGCCGATGTAAGGCGCATTGAAATATGCTTTTTTCCCTGTTCCGCTTTTCACAACGGACGACATCAGTTTTTTCAGCTGCATGTTCGTGCGGACGCTGAATATTTGAGTCGCTTTATCATTCCATTTATAAAGCGTTTTTCCTTTTAGGTCTGTCACCTTTGTAATCGCATGGCTCGGCGTATAGCTTCCGCTGTTGCCGAATGTCGTATAAGCCTTTGTCATCTCAAGAGGCGTCATGCCGTTTGTAAATCCGCCAAGCGCCGCCGGAAGAAGATAGTCACTGTCGACAAGTTTGGCAAAATGATACGGCTCAATATAACTGAATGCCTTTTGGATGCCGACGCGGTCGAGCATTCTAATAGCCGGGGTATTATATGAATTTTTAAACGCCGTATCAAGCGTCACTGTGCCGTAAGTGCGGTTATTGTAGTTTTGCGGACAGTAGTCTTTGCTGCAAAACTTGCTGGCATCAATTGTGCTGCTTGCTGTCGCGCCGGTCTGTTCAATATAAGGGCCGTAATCAAGAAGCGGCTTAATGGATGAACCCGGCTGCCTGTACGCCTGGTAGGCGCGGTTAAAGTCATATTTTTGATAGTTTTTCCCGCCGGATAGAGCGATGATTTGATGCGTCTGGTGATTAATCACAGCCGCTCCGCCCTGTACGTCTGCATACGGGAGCTTGGAATTCATTTGTGCCACGACTTGATTTTGCATGTACGGATCAAGTGCAGTATAAATTTTCACGCCGTCTTTCATCAGCGTGCTGACTCTTGCGGACAGCTCGTTTTCGATCTTTTCTTTTTGTTTTCCTGATGCTTTTTGAAGGCGTTTATCAAAGCCTTCTGATTCAGACGCCAGCTGAGTGAATTCATCATTGACGTAGGAAACGTAGTCAGGATATTTGTCTTCTCTTTTTTCAACATCCAGTTTGATTTTTTGTTTTACGGCTTTTTTCAGCTCTTTGTCCGTAATGACCCCGGCATCTTTTAGCCCTTTAAGCAAACGTTCTTGACGGCTTTTCGTGTAGTCAAAATGCTTGAGAGGATCATATAATGTAGGATTATTAGGTATAGCACAGATAAAAGCCATTTCTCCCACTGTGAGAGATTTCAGCGGTTTGCTGAAATAGAATTGAGCTGCTGAACCGACGCCATAAACACCATTGTTGAAATAAATGGTATTTAAGTAAGCTTCAAGAATTTCATTTTTCGTATATTTTTTCTCCAGCTGATAGGAATACGCGAGCTCTGTCAGCTTGCGGCTGAAGGAGCGTTCGTGGCTCAAATATAAGTTTCTTGAAAGCTGCTGTGTGATGGTGCTGGCACCCTGGTCAATTTTCTTGTCTTTTACGTTAGAAGCAGTAGCCCGCACCATTCCCATAAAGTCAAAGCCTTTATGCTCGTAAAAATGGCGGTCCTCAGATGTTAAGAAAATCTGTTTGACTTCCTCGGGAATGTTGTTAAATGGAACGAGCACACGGTTTTCGTGGTCGCTGACGATTTCCGAGACAAGGGAGCCGTCCCTGTCATACATGTAGCTGTTCTGAACAAGGCTGATATCTTTCAGATTAATATTTTTATCAAGCACCTGATCCAGGGACTTCATTTGTTTTACTTCTTTTCCGGAAGCGATAACTGTAAATGCAAACAATGGGATTATGCAAAGGAGCAAAATCCATCCGATTATTTTTCGTAACATGGTCACTCTCTTTTCTCCTAAATTCTAGCCATATCGTACCATTCTTTTGAGATTACGAGAAGGTTAAATTTAGAAGATTCCTCAGTTTTTTCTCGGAATCAGCTTGCTTTGGCATAAGAATCTTTCCGAAGTTTCTGCATGATCCAAAGCATGCAGGCGCCGGCGAAAAAGAGAAACGCCGTGACGTAAAAGGTGGCCGAAATGGTAAAATGGCTCGATATGATTCCGCCGAGCAGAGGCCCGAGCACGTTTCCTAAAAAGCGAAAGCTGACATTGTAGCCGAGAACTTCACCCTGAATGCTGCCGGGAGCCTGAACGCGGATCGCTGCCGTGATGCATGGCAGCAAACCGCCCATCGCCATTCCGAATAAAAATCTGAAAACAAGGAGCACGCTGAGTGAGGACGCGAGCGCCTGCGGAATAAAAAAGAAAGAGGCGGCAAGCAAAAGTCCGATTAAAATGCGGCGGTGGCCGTAGCGGTCGCCCAGATCACCCCATTTTCTAGCCAGCAGCAAACTTCCGAGCCCCGTTGCTGAAAATGCCATGCCGGAGAAAAAGGCAAGATTGACAGGTCCATGCAGCTCATTTACATATAAAGCGAGCAGGGGCTGGATACTGAAATTGCCTGTTTGAATCAGCATGGTTAACAGCATCATGACCCACAGCGCCGGATGGTGAAAAATATAGGAGAGCACTTCTTTTCTCGAGTATGACGTACGTTTGGCTGTTTTCTCTGCAAGAGGCTTTTCTTTGACACCAAATAACACGAGAAGAACAGACGAGAAAATTACAAAGGATGTGATAAAAAAGGTATACGTAAAGCCGAAACGATCAGCAAGCATGCCTCCCAAAAGCGGGCCGAACAAGCTTCCGGACACTTGCCCCATTTGCAGCGTGCCAAGCGTTTTGCCGGCTGAGCTCTTCGGAGTCTGTGCCGAAATCATCGCAAGAGATGTCGGGATGAATCCGGTTACAAGACCCATTGCCATACGCAGAAAAAACAATTGGTACACCGATGTAACAAAGCCCATGAAGAAAATGCTGAGGGCAATGCCCGTTCCGGTTGCCATAAGGATTTTCTTGTATCCGCGTTTGTCTCCGAACCGTCCCCAAAACGGGGATACCAAAAACGCCATGAGAAATGTAATGCCGAACACATAGCCGCTCCACCTTTGCACAAAGCCGTTTGAAAAAGAGCTGAGCGTCTCAATGTATAAGGAGAGAAAAGGAACGATCATCGTTGTGCTAGCGGAGACAAAAAAGTTCGCCAGCCACACAATGACAAAGTTTTTCTTACGGATAGAAATAACATCACCTTCTTATTATTTCGGGTTCCTTACTAATTATAAAGAAACGATTCACAATTTAAAAGAAACGAAGCGGCTGGGAAAATTCATTATTTTTAGAAAATGAAGAAATGTCGAGAAGGGGAATTGATATACTATAAAGATAGCATTTTCTGATCGGAGGAAAGGCAGGTGTAAAAAGGTGACGACAAACAGCTTACTCATTATTGATTTCGAATTTACAATGCCCGATGGAAAGTACAGCCCTCAAAACTTCTTCCCGGAAATCATTGAAGCCGGAATTGTAAAGTCGATTGATGATGAAGTGGTTGAGACGTTTTCTAGCTATGTTAGACCGAAAAAGTTCCCGAAGCTTACGAAACGCTGCAAATCATTTTTAAAAATAACCCAAAAACAGGTAGACGAAGGAATGAGATTCGAGGATTTCATCCGTAAACTAAACGAGCTGGATCCTGAGAAAAACAGTACAATTATTACGTGGGGAAACATGGATATGAAAGTGCTGAAGCAAAACTGTATGTTTAACCATATCCCTTTCCCGTTTAAGGGAGAAATGAAAGATTTATCGCTTGAATACAAAAACTTTTTTGGAGACCGGACATTGACGGGTTTATGGAAAGCTGCCGAAGAGTATGGAGATTCCGGAACCGGCACCCATCATAAAGCGCTTGATGATGCCCTCACAGCATATAAACTTTTTAAGCTTGTTGAGCAGGATAAGCAGTATCTCGAAAAGCCGAAACCGCCCACAATCGGCGAAAGAATCGATTTAACCGAACTGTTCAAGCGCGCGACGTGAGAAACCCAATCTTTTGTCAGACTGGGTTATGGCTGGTTAAAATATTCTTTTTCTAAAATGTCCAGATTATGAAGGGAGCGTTTTGCCCACTCCGAACCATCCTCATTTAATTTGGCTCTCAGCTGTGCTGTCGCCTCCCGCAGAGATTCGGTATAATCCGGCACTTCACCGTCATAAGGCTTCACCATATGGTGGGGGATATTGGTCTGTTCACCATATGCGAGCGCTTTTCTCTCATGGAAAAATGGCACATCCGCCTGTTTTGGATGATGAAGGTCTCCTTGAGAGGGATGGGTAAGAACCGCTTTCACTTTCACTAAATAGTGCTGCGGCCTGCAAGCCGTGATTTCTCCTATGTATACACCTGTTTTGTAAAATCCTTTAACGATAGAGCCTGTCTCAAACGTGCTCATCTGTCATCACCTCGCATTCATTCTATTAAAGTTCCAATCGATTTGCTAGTGAGGAAGATCAGCGGGAAGCTTAATGGTCACCGTAGTGCCTTTTTGGAAGCTGCTGTTAAATGAAATGGTCCCGTGATGATGTTCAATAATGGAAAAGGTTACGTTGAGGCCGAGTCCCGTTCCGTTCGTTTTTAAGGAATAATAAGGTTCGCCGAGTTTTTGCATTTGATGGTCTGTCATCCCGACCCCATTGTCTGTGATGTTAATCATGATCGTATGGCCGTTTCTTTTGGCTGATATGTGGATCATCCCCTTCCCGTGAGGAACCGCTTCAATACTGTTTTTCATCAGGTTAATGACAGCCTGCTTCAGCTTTGTTGCGTCTCCGTATATCAAAAGGTCCGGTTCTGTTTCAGCCTCGACGGTTACTGACTTGTAATTGGCGTACGACACCATAAGGGAGCTTGTCTCTTTGATAAGGGCTGATAGGTCAAAAACCTCTTTTTCGTATAATTGCTGTTTGGCCATATCGAGATAGTTTGTAATAATGCCTTGCGCCCGGTCAAGCTCTGACAGTACAAGCTTTTTGTAATCCGCACTCGACTTGTTTTGTAGGGTTTCGTCATTAAAAAGCAGCTGGACAAACCCGCGGACAACTGTCAGCGGATTCCTGACCTCATGGGCGACGCTCGCTGCCAGTTCACTCACAATCGTCATTTTTTCAGAATGGATAAGCTGTGAGCGGAGGGCGATATTTTCGGCGATGCTTTCGATAATATAGATGCTTAATAGAAGAACACTGGAGCGGAAAAGCCCTGAGACTGCCGCCTCGTAAACGAAAATTCCTGATTTTTGAAAATTTAAAATATTCAAGGCGGATAGAATCCCGCTTGAGGCGAAAAATAGGAAAATCTCCACGCAGCTGATCAATAAAGACAGCAGCAGTTTTTTCGCTTTGGACATGAATGGCCATTTTTTCTGAAATAAGATTGGGATAATGATAAGAAAAGGCAGCAAAGTGAAAACAAACATTGCGGAAGGTTCGTAAAAAAGCAGTTCAAAACATAGGACAGATGCGGCGACTGTAAGTCCGGAAGCGGTACTAATGTAAAATAAACAAATGATAACGGGAATCATCTGAAGGCCGTATTGTATGTAGTCCATTTCATGAATCGGGAAAATAATGCATAAAACGGAGGCGCCGTAGGCGAAGAGCGTGACCAAACCGCTGTTTATTTTTGGCACAAGAATCGCAGGTTTTCCAAGCCAAAACACTTGGTAAAGAAGAATAGGAAACAAAATAAAGCAGATGTGCAGAAGATAGTCTTTTAGAATTTCCATTCGTGTAAAATCCTTTCATATAAAATATGAATCTATTATAACACTAAATATTAGAAGTAAAATATAAAATTCCTTTATTAAGAACGCCTTTACAAATGAAGACGTAAAGGCGTTTACAGCTATATTTACGATAATGCGGCTTTGATGCGGCGCAGGCCGTCCTGCAGGGTTGCAAGAGAGCATCCCGCGTTCAGGCGCATAAATCCTTCTCCGCCAGGCCCGTATTTCGTCCCGGGCTCTAAAATAACTTTTCCTTTTTTTAGCATTCTTTGCTGAAGCTCTGTATCGGACAAGCCGTAAGCGCTGAAGTCGAGCCAAATCAAGTATGATGCATCCGGCTTCATCATTTTGACCTTTGGCAGCTCGGTGCTCAAAAAGGCTTCCGCTTCGTTCATGTTTTTCTCAATGTAAGTGATCAATTCATCAAGCCACGGTCCGCCTTTTGAATACGCGGCTTCGATTGCAGTGACGGCAAACGCGTTCAGTCCGCCTAAACCATTGCGCTGAAGGCTTGCGGAAAACTTGGCGCGCTTCAGGCGATCCGGAATAATGATCGCTGAAGCCTGCAATCCGGCGATATTAAATGTTTTGCTTGGAGCAGCACATGTCACAGAAATATCAGCGAAATCGTCAGAGAGCGAAGCGAACGGCGTGTGTTTGTGTCCGTACAGCATTAAATCGGAATGGATTTCATCCGATACAACTGTTACGCCATGCTCAAGGCACAATTCGCCTAGCTTCAGTAAATCTTCCCGGCCCCATGAACGCCCAGAAGGGTTATGAGGATTGCATAAAATAAACAATGTAACGCTTGGGTCACGAAGCTTCGTCTCCAAATCTTCAAAATCCATTGCATATGCGCCTTCTTTTTCTAGCAGCGGATTATGTAAAATGTGCCGGCCGTTTTTCTCCACCATATGGTAAAAAGGCGTATAAACTGGAGGCTGAACAACTACTTGATCGCCCGGCTCCGTAAAAGCTTGTACCGCCATGCTCAAAGCCGTTACAACGCCGGGGCTGAATGTGATGCTTTCCGGATTCACCTTCCAGCCGTGCCTGTTTTGCATCCATCCGGACACAGCATCCCTCGTTTTTTGATCTGGAGTTGTATAACCAAAAATACCGTGGTCAAGACGCTCTTTTAACGCTTTAGTTATCGCTTCTGGCGCGCGAAAATCCATATCCGCCACCCACATCGGGAGTGCGTCTGTCACGCCAAATAATTCGCCTGTTTTGTCCCATTTGACCGATTGGGTGCCAAGGCGTTCTTCTCGTTTATCAAAGTTCATTCTGTTACCCCCTCATGTATGTTTATTCTTCTAAGCTTCACTATGATAAGATAGAACTGCAAATTTTATTATAAGCGGTGATGAATATGGAAGAAAGTCAAGCGGTCAGGGAAATGATTAAGATCATTGCCAAATGGGACCCGTTTAAATATGGAGAAGAGTTTTACGAAACGGAGGCTGTTGATGTCGTGCAGGCAGTCTATGATGAAGACGATCCCGACGTGCTGGCGAAAAGCATTCAGCAAATATTTGAAACTTCTTTTGAACAAACGCTGCCGATCGCCAGCTGCCGGGAAGTGGCTGGCCAGCTTTTATTCATTAAAAACAGCAGCTCCTGCACGCCTTAAAAAAACCGGTTCAGCACCGGTTTTTTTAATTGATAAAATCAGCAATGTGTTCAGAAACAAGTTCAGGCCGTTCTTCAGGCACCAGATGTCCGGTCTGGCCAAGTGAGTACAGCACGGAATTAGGCAAATCTGCGTGCAGCCGTTTACCGATCTCCATTGGGACAATTCGATCCTCCTCGCCCCAAATCAATAGAGCAGGCTTGTTCATTTTCTTCAATTGCTCGGGTTCTAAATCTCCTTCTCTGTGGCGGATAAACCTTGTCATGGCTTTGAAAATCTGCTCGTCCTGAAATGGTCTGCCATAGCCGTCGATCATCTCCTCATCAATCAGCGATTTGTCATGCACCACATTTAATAAATTTTTCATCACGCCTTCTTTCGAGAGCCAGCGTTTGATGTAAAGATGAAAATACGGGATATGGGTCCCGAAAATGATCGTCGGGTGTGAACGTTTTAAATACCCTGAACTGCAAAGCAGCACAACCTTTGAAAAAAGCTCAGGTTTTTGGAGAGCAGCAGACAGCGATATCTGTCCGCCCATAGAATGCCCGACAAGCACAGCCTGTTTCACTTGCAAGTGCTCCAAAATCCCAATGACAAGCTTAGCAAGGTTTTGATAGGTATAGATAAACGTTCTTGATTTTTCAGATTGGCCGAAAGGAGGCAAATCAAGCGCGATGATGTCGTACTTGTCCCGAAGGAGAGGGATTACTTTTCTGAAGCTGAATGCAGATGATAAAAAACCGTGTACGCAAACCAGCGTTTGCCTGCCGGGATTTTGATAATGTTCGTAGTATACATTGACTCCATCGACCGTAAACCGCCTTATTGGTGAAACCGCCTCCATTCTGTGTCACTCCCTTTTTTTGATGGTTGTATTATGCCCTGAAATTGTCAATTCTAGCGGAAGTTTCTCCTCGTTTTTTCTTAGCATTCGTCAAAAAACGTGATATAATGTCATGAGATTTCTTGACATTGCAAAGGTGTGAATCAAATGAAATTGACAGAAAAAGAAACAGAAATATTAGAAATTTTAGACGAAAACAGCCGCGCCGATTTAGAAACAATCGCAAAGATGGCGGGCATTCCTGTAAATGAAGTAAAAACAATTATTGACAAACTGGAGAAAGAAAAGGTTATTATCGATTATTCCGCTATGATTGATTGGCGAAAAGTAGACGGACATGAGGGCGTTACGGCCATGATCGACGTCAAAGTAACGCCGAAGCGGGGCGTCGGTTTTGATGAAGTGGCAGAACGGATTTACCGATTCCAAGAGGTTGAATCAGTTTACCTGATGTCAGGCGTATACGATTTGTCTGTCGTGATTCGCGGCAATTCAATGTCTGACGTAGCGCGTTTTGTTTCGGATAAACTGTCAACGCTTGATTCAGTTGTATCTACGACAACCCATTTTATCCTGAAAAAATACAAGCATGACGGCAAAGTGTTTGAAACAGGAGACGACGACAAAAGAATCGTGGTGTCACCGTAAATGACTTCGTATTTATCAGACTATGTACAACAAATAAAACCATCCGGCATCCGCAAATTCTTTGATTTGGCGGCAACGATGGAAGGCGTCATTTCTTTAGGCGTCGGCGAGCCTGACTTTGTCACCGCGTGGAATGTCCGCGAAGCAAGCATTCTCTCTCTTGAACAAGGATATACGTCATACACGGCCAATGCGGGTTTATACTCATTGCGGGAGGAAATCAGCCGTTATTTGAGCAACAGGTTTGACCTTAGCTACTCGCCAGATAATGAGCTGATTGTGACAGTGGGGGCAAGTCAGGCTTTGGATATTGCGATCCGCGCCATTGTGAATCCAGGTGAGGAAGTCATCATTCCTGAGCCGTGTTTTGTGGCGTACGATGCGCTTGTTTCTTTGGCAGGCGGTATCCCGGTTCACGTTCATACAACGGCAGACAAAGGATTTAAAGCAACGGCTGCTGATTTTGAAGCGGCAGTCACTGAAAAAACAAAGGCCATTCTCATCTGCTCACCATCGAATCCAACAGGTTCGGTTTATTCGAAGGAAGAGCTGAATGAGATTGCTGAGTTTGCCAAAAAACATGATGTCATCGTCTTAGCCGACGAGATCTACGCGGAGCTGACATATGATGAGGAATTTACAAGTATAGCGGCATTACCGGGAATGAAGGAACGGACGGTAGTCATCTCAGGCTTTTCAAAAGCATTTGCAATGACGGGCTGGAGGCTCGGTTTTGCCGCGGCACCATCCTTGCTTCGGGATGCCATGCTTAAAATTCATCAGTATGCGATGATGTGCGCGCCCGCAATGGCGCAGTTTGCCGCCCTTGAAGGCCTGAAGAACGGCATGGAAGACGTAGAAAAAATGAAAAAAAGCTATCGAAGAAGACGGAATCTGTTTGTAGAATCGCTCAATGAAATCGGTCTCAGCTGTCATCATCCGGGCGGCGCTTTCTATGCTTTTCCATCTATTAAAAGCACGGGAATGAGTTCAGAACAGTTTGCCGAGGAGCTTCTTACGCAGGAAAAAGTGGCCGTTGTTCCTGGAAGTGTGTTTGGTCCGAGCGGTGAGGGTTATATCCGTTGTTCATACGCAACCTCGATTGAACAGCTTCAAGAAGCGTTAGTCAGAATGAAACGCTTCCTGCACAAAACAACATAAAAAAAGATACGAACCTTTTGTTCGCATCCAATAAAAGGGGGGAATACTAGAAAGCCTTTGGTATTTTCAGTTTACCCCCTTTTTGCTGTGCATAAACCTGATTTTTTATAAAAAGTTTTCTTTGCGGAAATAAGACATGTGTGATATAATTTTAAATTGCGTATAAACAGATATTTAATTTAACTTAGGAGTTGTTACGAATGGCAGCAAAATTTGAAGTGGGCAGTGTTTACACTGGTAAAGTTACAGGATTACAAGCGTATGGTGCGTTTGTTGCATTAGATGAAGAAACTCAAGGTTTAGTACACATTTCTGAAGTGACTCACGGTTTCGTAAAAGATATCAACGAGCACCTTTCAGTTGGCGACGAAGTACAAGTAAAAGTACTTGCTGTTGATGAAGAAAAAGGCAAAATCAGCCTTTCAATTCGTGCGACACAAGCTGCGCCTGAGAAAAAAGAAAGCAAACCAAGAAAACCTAAAGCTGCTCAAGTAAGCGAAGAAGCTTCTACACCACAAGGTTTCAACACATTAAAAGATAAGCTTGAAGAGTGGATCGAAATGTCCAACCGCAAAGACCTTATCAAAAAATAAGTATGAAAAAAAGCACCGGACAGGAATGTTCGGTGCTTTTGATTTCATGCAAAATCCTATTTCAGCGTGATTGATATCCTATCGCATTTCAGGATTTGCTGCTTCTTCACGTGATCTTTCCTCGTTTGGCTTAAATAGCAGACCGAGGTTGATTAAGCCGGCGATTCCGACTAGTCCGTAAATGATTCGGGAAAGAGCTGACCCTTGGCCGCCGAAGATAGCCGCTACTAAGTCAAATTGGAAAAATCCGATCAGTCCCCAGTTAATGGCGCCAATGATGGTTAATACAAGACAAATTCTTTGAATGGTACTCATGTTTTGCAACCTCCTCCATGAATTATTAAAACAGTTATAGATTGTGACATATTGGAGAATCTATACATGCATTCTCCATATGAGGGAAGCTGGCCTGCCCTCGCTTATACCAGCTTCTTTCCCAGCATCTTGCAAAATAAAACCATCTGGTATGCTGACCGGTGAGAGCTGATTGCTTTACATGTGGTGAGGACATTCTGCATAATAAAAAATCTAAGGAGGAGATGTCATGCAAAACTTTACATACTGGAATCCGACCAAATTAATTTTCGGGCGCGGCGAAGTGGAAAGACTTCCGGAGGAACTCAAACCTTACGGAAAAAACGTATTGCTTGTGTACGGAGGCGGCAGCATTAAACGCAGCGGCCTGTATGATCAAGTGATTGAACAGCTGAATAAAGCCGGAGCGACCGTGCATGAATTAGCAGGTGTGGAACCGAATCCTCGTGTGTCAACTGTTAATAGAGGTGTTGCCATCTGTAAAGAACAAAACATTGATTTCTTGCTGGCTGTCGGAGGCGGAAGCGTAATCGACTGTACAAAAGCGATTGCCGCAGGAGCGAAGTATGATGGTGATGCGTGGGATATCGTTACGAAAAAGCATCAGCCAAAAGATGCTTTGCCATTCGGAACGGTATTGACTCTCGCTGCGACTGGTTCAGAAATGAACTCAGGATCTGTTATTACAAACTGGGAAACAAAAGAAAAATACGGCTGGGGCAGCCCGCTCGTATTCCCTAAATTCTCGATTCTTGATCCGGTGAATACATTTACCGTACCTAAAAACCACACGATCTACGGGATGGTTGACATGATGAGCCACGTATTCGAACAATACTTCCATCATGTATCAAACACGCCGTATCAGGACCGCATGTGTGAATCACTTCTGCGTACAGTCATTGAAACAGCACCTAAGCTGATTAATGATCTCGAAAATTACGAATTGCGTGAGACGATCCTGTACACAGGAACAATTGCATTAAACGGCATGCTTTCTATGGGTGCAAGAGGGGATTGGGCTACTCATAATATTGAACATGCAGTATCAGCCGTTTATGATATTCCGCATGCCGGCGGACTGGCGATTTTGTTCCCGAACTGGATGAGACACACATTGTCTGAAAACCCTGCCCGCATGAAACAGCTTGCAGTTCGCGTGTTTGATGTTGAAGAAGCAGGTAAAACAGATGAAGAAATCGCACTTGAAGGTATCGATAAGCTGTCCGCATTCTGGACAAGCCTTGGCGCTCCGAACCGTCTTGCTGATTATGATATTAATGATGAGCAGCTTGACACAATTGCTGACAAGGCAATGGCTAACGGTACATTCGGCCAATTTAAATCACTCAACAAAGAAGATGTGCTGTCAATTTTGAAAGCATCACTATAAAAAAGGGGAAATAGCCGTTTGGCTGCTTCCCTTTTTCTTTTTGTCAACTTATGTTACAATGGAAAATCTGTTTTTCACCAGCATCATTTGGAGGTTTTACTATGGAAAATTTCACTTATTATAATCCGACAAAGCTGATTTTTGGAAAAGGTCAGCTTGAACAATTAAGAAAAGAATTCAAACGATACGGCAAAAATGTACTGCTTGTTTACGGGGGCGGCAGCATTAAACGCAACGGCCTTTATGATCAAGTCACAGGCATTTTAAAAGAAGAGGGCGCTGTTGTTCATGAGCTGTCAGGTGTAGAGCCGAACCCGCGTCTTGCAACAGTGGAAAAAGGCATAGGCCTTTGCAGAGAGCATGACAT
The DNA here is from genome assembly GCF_038006165.1 of Bacillus sp. FSL W8-1202. Classification (NCBI taxonomy): domain Bacteria; kingdom Bacillati; phylum Bacillota; class Bacilli; order Caryophanales; family Bacillaceae; genus Bacillus; species Bacillus sp. FSL W8-1202. Next base: position 37,113 of record NZ_JBBOUR010000001.1, on the reverse strand, counting down.
TGATTTTCTGCTTGCTGTCGGCGGAGGCAGTGTGATTGACTGTACAAAGGCAATCGCAGCTGGCGTCAAATACGATGGCGACGCTTGGGATATTTTCAGCAAAAAAGTAACAGCGGAGGATGCGCTGCCGTTTGGCACTGTTTTAACGCTTGCTGCAACAGGCTCTGAAATGAACCCTGATTCCGTGATTACAAACTGGGAAACAAACGAGAAATTTGTATGGGGCAGCAATGTCACTCATCCGCGTTTCTCTATTTTAGACCCTGAAAATACGTTCACGGTTCCGGAAAATCAAACAGTATACGGCATGGTTGACATGATGAGCCACGTATTCGAACAATACTTCCATAATGTTGAAAATACGCCGCTTCAGGATAGAATGTGCTTTGCTGTTTTGCAGACGGTCATCGAAACAGCTCCTAAGCTTCTTGAAGATCTGGAAAACTACGAGCTTCGTGAAACGATTTTGTATGCTGGTACAATCGCTTTAAACGGCACGCTCCAAATGGGCTACTTTGGTGACTGGGCTTCTCATACAATGGAACACGCCGTTTCAGCTGTGTATGATATTCCGCACGCGGGCGGTTTGGCGATACTGTTCCCGAACTGGATGAGATATACTCTTGATACAAATGTAGGCCGCTTCAAAAACCTCATGCTCAACATGTTTGACATTGATACTGAAGGCAAAACAGATAAAGAAATTGCGCTTGAAGGAATCGATAAACTATCTGCGTTCTGGACAAGCCTCGGTGCGCCTTCTCGTCTTGCTGATTACAATATTGGAGAAGAAAAACTTGAGCTGATTGCTGATATCGCAGCCAAGGAAATGGAACACGGCGGCTTCGGCAACTTCCAAAAACTGAACAAAGATGACGTGCTTGCCATCCTTCGCGCGTCTCTATAAACTCAAAGGGCGGAATCCAGTCATTCCGCCCTTTCTTCTTGACTTGATTTCACAGATAAGTTCATATAAAGTGAAAGATGAAAACATTATACCGTTATGGAGGGACAAGCAATGACGCATGTACGCTTTGACTACTCAAAAGCGTTGACTTTCTTCAACGAACATGAACTTACATATCTGCGGGACTTTGTAAAAACAGCACACCATAATATCCATGAAAAAACAGGCGCGGGCAGCGATTTTCTAGGCTGGGTGGACCTCCCTGAACATTATGATAAAGAAGAATTCGCGCGCATCAAAAAAAGCGCGGAAAAAATCAAATCTGACTCTGATGTCTTGCTTGTTGTCGGCATTGGCGGTTCTTATCTTGGAGCGCGGGCAGCGATTGAAGCGCTGAATCACGCGTTTTATAACACTTTGCCAAAAGCAAAACGCGGCAATCCGCAAGTCATTTTTATCGGGAACAACATCAGTTCATCTTATATGAGAGACGTCATGGATCTTCTTGAAGATGTTGACTTCTCTATTAATGTGATTTCTAAATCAGGTACGACAACTGAACCTGCAATCGCTTTCCGTATTTTCCGCAAGCTTCTTGAAGAGAAATACGGTAAAGAAGAAGCGAAAGCGCGGATTTATGCAACAACTGATAAAGAGCGCGGCGCATTAAAAACGCTTTCTAACGAAGAAGGCTTCGAATCATTTGTTATTCCTGACGATGTCGGCGGCCGTTATTCAGTTTTAACAGCTGTAGGTCTCTTGCCGATTGCTGTCAGCGGCGTCAACATTGATGACATGATGAAAGGCGCCCTGGATGCGAGCAAAGATTTTGCAACATCTGAACTGGAAGATAACCCAGCATACCAATATGCGGTTGTTCGCAATGTCCTTTATAATAAGGGCAAAACAATTGAAATGCTCATCAACTACGAACCGGCGCTTCAATACTTTGCGGAATGGTGGAAGCAGCTGTTCGGAGAAAGCGAAGGGAAAGATGAGAAGGGCATTTATCCTTCTTCAGCGAACTATTCAACAGACCTTCATTCTTTAGGCCAGTATGTACAAGAAGGCCGCAGAGATTTATTCGAAACGGTCCTGAACGTAGAGAAACCTAAACATGAACTGACAATTGAGGAAGCGGATAACGATCTTGACGGCTTGAACTATTTAGCAGGTAAAACTGTTGATTTCGTTAACAAAAAAGCATTCCAAGGCACGATGCTTGCCCATACAGACGGAAATGTTCCGAACTTAATCGTTAACATTCCTGAGCTGAATGCATATACTTTTGGATACCTTGTATATTTCTTCGAAAAAGCCTGCGCGATGAGCGGTTACCTCCTTGGCGTCAATCCGTTTGACCAGCCTGGTGTAGAAGCGTATAAAGTCAATATGTTTGCGTTACTCGGCAAACCTGGCTTTGAAGAGAAAAAAGCAGAGCTTGAAAAACGTCTGGAAGATTAATGTGAGAAAGCTGACTGGCATTTGCCGGTCGGCTTTTTATAAAATCAGAAAGGTGCTGATGTTCATGAAACAATTGGTTAAACATCTCATCATTGCCGGTTTTTCTGCAGCTGTTTTAAGTTTCCTTATCTCCTTTGATGCCGTGTATACAGAGTTTTCTTCAAGCTTTGACGGCACGCTGTCACATGTTTTCATCCACGCCTTTCTTCTCATTGGTTTGCCGCTTGCCCTTTTTACCGATGCGGTACATCGGATTTTGCATTTAAAACGAACCCATACTCTTTTCACTAAATTAGGACTCTATGCAACGGTTGTTTATGTGTCTTGGGATTCAGCTGCATGGCTTGCAGCGGCAATGGCTGTTTACTTCTTAATTGAATGCGCTTTCTTTTCTGCTGGCCGCGCGAAAGAAACAACGATTTCCATGTAGGCGCCTCTGAATGAAGTCTTGTTCGGCGGGACAGGATAAGTGAAAAAAGGGGCATTCTGATGATACCAATACCTTCCGCGATAGATGGGCAGTTTTTTCTGCTTCAAGAACTGGAACAAGTGATGAAGCCGCTCGGTTATGTGGTAAATGGCGGCTGGGAATACCATCATGGCTACTTTGATTATAAAATTGATGATAGAGACGGCTATTTATTTTTAAGAGTTCCTGTCAATGCGGTACAGGGCAGTCTCGATGAACGTGGGGCGGCCGTCCGGATCGGAACGCCGTTTATGCTGAGGCAGGTGCTTCAGACTGATGTTGATGATCAAGCCGAGGGAGGGCCTTTCCAATCACTGTTTAATCAATTTTCCGAACCGGAAAGGCGGGACGCGGAAATTGATCCGGCATTTTTGGATATCGGCGCCTCTCTCGTGAAAGAATTGGAGGATGTTCTGTTACACTAGATGGCAAGGAATTGGTCTGTTTCGAGCACCTTGTATGTAAGAGGAGGGGAAATCATCGGCCCCTCCTCTTTTTGTACGCCTATAATTGTTGTGTTGTGATCAAGGAAATAGAGAACACAGGTTTTGTAAGCCGCTCCCTTTAGTTCGTCAGGAACAGCAAGAAGCTCCACATGCTGATCAAGTGTCAGCTTGATTCCGTTCTGCTGTTTAGGCGGCCGTAACTTGACTTGGTAATGCTGCAGCATCGCCCGGCTGATAAATTCCGAAGTTCCGATGATTTGGTTTGCGCCTGCCCGCTCCGCATTGGTGACAAAACGGTCAGTCAAAATCTCGACGATGCAGTAAGCAAGGGGATTAAGCCCTTTAACAGATAAAAGAGTCAGCACTGACAGCATATCAGCATCAGTTTCACTTTTATACTGATCGGCAGTAATCATCACTGATTCCGCTTCAGTAATATTGGCCCGTTTCAGTGTCCCATCATCGGCAGCGTGCCCGCGTATGAAATGAACGTTTTCAATAAGCGGGCCTTCTGTTAAGGATTCATCGATTAGTACGACTGTTTTGGAAGGGGCGGCAAGCTGAAGGTCCTTCAAAAGCCGGTTTGTTTTTTCATTCCACCCGATCAGAATGATGTGGTCCCGGCCTTTGTAAGCAACTTTTCCTTCGATGTAGCGATGCTGTCTGCTGAATGCGGCCGCTGATAACGTAGCGAAATATGCTGTGACAAAGCTTGCTCCGCTCAAAATCAGCAGTATTCCGGCTGCCTGTCCCAGCGGCGTGTGCGGCACATAGTCTCCATAACCGACTGTCGAAACCGTAACGACAGCCCACCAAATGCCTTCGAATACCGAAGTGAACTGCTTAGGCTCAAGTATATAAATGATTTGGCCGAACAAAAGAATCAGACATAAAATAATAACCCCGATTCGGATAAATAACGGCCACATGAGCCATGAAATAAATATCCGATTTGATTTCATTCTTTTTCTCCTTCTTCAGATACTGAGATGGATAAAATCTGTTTAATAATTGTATTTAATTTTTCATTTAGCTTTTCCTGGCCGTACATATCTCGGGCCTGCTTCATTAACTCGGCTGTATCATCATCAAGCTGAATAAGCGGTTCATCAATTTCCGATTCATTATAAAGCTGGATAAACGCGTCCAGTCCTTCATTCATTCGGTCGATTGCTGTGCTCAGCTGTTCCTTTTCCTCACTCGTCACTTTCATAGCTTCCATCACACCCGTGCTTTTTTCTAACAGTATGTCCCACTTCCGGTGATGTTTTTCAAAAAATGTACAAAACATATAAAACCGGATTTCTCCATAAACTAAAACAAAAAGGATGAAAAAGATGACGATCTTTCAAAGAACGATCGTGGTTTTGATCGGTACGCAGCTGGCGGCATCCGCGGTGATTTTGTTTATTTTCGATTTGAATTCATATAATCACTTTTCCGGCAGCTTCTCCTGGCTTCATTTTCTGAAAGAACTGGCCGGCAGTTTCGCCTTTTATTTGTTTTCAGCAGGCCTGTTCTTTTTGCTGATTGGATTGTGTGCTCCAAGCCGGAAGAAAAAGCGCATTTCTGTACACGGGAAAGAAAACTCATTAAAATAATCGTAATAGAGAAATGATCATGGAAAAAGGATGATGAAAAAATGCTGTTTATATTTTTAACAATAGCCGCATTGGGATTGTCGTTTTGGGCACAATTTAAAGTAAAGAGCAACTTTGAAAAATATTCAAAAGTGGAAGCCTCAAGCGGACGTACAGGGGCAGAAACGGCAAGACGGATTTTAGATATAAACGGTCTTTACGACGTGCCGGTCGAACCGGTAAGAGGCACTTTAACAGACCATTACGACCCGACAAGACGGGTGGTGCGTTTATCTGAGCCGGTCTATTACGGCCGCTCAATTTCCGCCATATCCGTAGCTTCCCATGAAGTCGGACATGCCTTGCAGCATCAGGAGTCATATGGTGCGCTTGTGCTGAGACATAAAATCTTCCCAGTCGTGAATTTTGCATCCGGTGTAGCTCCTTTGCTTTTCTTAGGAGGCATGCTTCTCGGCAGCCTGAATTTGATCGGGCTTGGCATCATACTGTTTTCAGCGGCTGTCTTTTTCCAGCTGATTACATTGCCTGTCGAATTCAATGCAAGTTCACGTGCGAAGCAGATTATTGTGTCAGAAGGATTCATCCGAAACAATGAAGAAAATGGGGTAAATAAAGTGCTGAGTGCTGCTGCCTTAACGTATGTGGCCGCCGCTCTGGTTTCCCTGTTTGAACTACTTCGTTTTGTGATGATTTTCTTAAACGGTCGTGATGAGAATTAACGTTAAGGAGGTGGCCCCTTACCATTTATGGTAAGGGCTTTTTTTGCTTATTTTACAATTGATCGCCATTTTTGTTTTGATTGGCATTACGGCTGTTTTCGTTGCAGCGGAATTTGCGATCGTCAAAATCAGAGGTTCAAAAATCAATCAGCTCATCGAAAGCGGTGACAGCCGAGCACTAGCCGCACATAAAATCATCTCCAATCTTGACGAGTATTTATCAGCCTGCCAGCTCGGGATTACGATTACAGCCCTCGGCCTTGGATGGCTTGGTGAACCTACATTTGAACGTTTTCTTCATCCCTTATTTACAATGACAGGCATGCCGGAACCGTTTAACCGCATTGTCACATTTGTAGTTGCATTTATCATCGTCACTTTTTTGCATGTGGTGATGGGGGAGCTTGCCCCGAAAACGGTTTCTATTCAAAAAGCTGAAGCTGTAAGCTTATGGATTGCAAAGCCGCTGATCTGGTTTTATAAAATCACGTACCCGTTTATTAAAGCATTAAACGGCTCTGCAAGCTTTCTTGTGAAATTGTTTGGCTTTCATTCAGTAAAGGAGCATGAGGTTGTCATCAGCGAGGAGGAACTAAGACTGATCCTTTCTGAAAGCTATGAAAAGGGAGAAATCAATCAGTCGGAATTCCGCTATGTAAATAAGATTTTTGAATTTGACAACCGGGTAGCGAGAGAGATTATGATTCCGCGGACAGAAATTGCGGTTATCTCTCTGGAGCAGTCGCTTGAAGAGGCGATTCATCACATCATTAATGAACGGTATACGCGCTACCCTGTCATCAAAGATGACAAGGATCATATTTTAGGGATCATCAACAGCAAAGATATGTTTAAAGCTTATTTTCTCGGCCAGCCGATAAAGCTGAATCAAATCATGAGGCCCGTTATCAGAGTCATTGAAAGCATTCCTGTTCAGCAGCTTTTAATCCGCATGCAGAAGGAGCGGATTCACATGGCGATTCTCGTAGATGAATACGGGGGAACGGCGGGGCTTGTCACTGTAGAGGATATTATCGAGGAAATCGTCGGGGAAATCCGAGACGAGTATGATCAGGATGAAACACCGCACATCCTGAAAAAGGGCGAGCACCATTATGTGATGGATGGAAAAGCGCTAATAGACGAAGTGAATGACCTTCTCGACATTGCGATTGAAAATGAAGACATTGATACGATTGCAGGCTGGCTTCTAACGCAAAAAATGGAGCTGAAAGCAGGGGACATCATACACGCGGAGGGCTGTGAATTTAAAATCCTCGACGCCGAAGATCATCACATCCGTTTTGTAGAAATTAAAAAAACTGATTTTTGATAAAAAACAGCCGGGGAACAAACGGCTGTTTTTTGTGTCATCAAGTCATTTCTTAAAAAGCAATGCTGTAAAGCCTTTTTTCTACATAGGATATATAAGACCGGTACACTGGGAAGGAGTGGCTGTATGAAAAAGGCTTGGTGGAAGGAAGCCGTTGTTTACCAAATTTACCCCCGCAGTTTTAAAGATTCAAATGGCGACGGAATCGGGGATATTCAAGGAATCAGATCCAAGCTTTCTTACATAAAAGAGCTGGGCGCTGACGTCATATGGATTTGTCCGCTGTATGATTCACCGAATGCCGATAATGGCTATGATATCCGGGATTATCAAAACATATTAAGCGAGTTTGGCACCATGGAAGATTTTGATGAACTGCTTGGTGACATTCATGATCTGGGGATGAAGCTGATTATGGATCTCGTTGTGAACCACACAAGCGACGAACATCCATGGTTCATAGAATCCCGTTCATCCATACACTCGGAAAAGCGCGACTGGTATATTTGGAAAGACGGCAAAAACGGAAAAGCGCCCAACAATTGGGAAAGCATTTTCGGCGGGCCGGCTTGGGAGTATGATCAAAAGACAAGCCAGTATTATCTGCACCTTTTTGATAAAAAACAGCCTGATTTGAATTGGGAAAATGAACAGGTGAGGAATGCCGTTTATGACATGATCAATTGGTGGCTTGATAAAGGAATTGACGGATTTCGGGTGGATGCCATTACGCATATTAAGAAAAAAGAAGGGCTTCCCGACATGCCGAATCCAAAGGGATTGGACTATGTCCCTTCCTTTCCTTATCATATGAATGCTGACGGCATTATGGATTTGTTAACAGAGCTGAAGGAAAACACATTTTCCCGCTATCCGATTATGACAGTTGGTGAAGCAAACGGCGTCGCTGCAAAAGAAGCAGCTGATTGGGCTGGAGAAAAAAACGGCATATTCAGCATGATTTTTCAATTTGAGCATCTCGGCCTGTGGGATGTAGAGATCAATGAAAGTATTGATATCGTTGCATTTAAACGAATTTTAACTGACTGGCAGGACAGTCTGGAAGGGATCGGCTGGAATGCTTTGTTTATGGAGAATCACGACCAGCCCCGTTCAGTTTCTGTGTGGGGAGACGACGGAGTGTACCTGAAAGAAAGTGCAAAAGCGCTTTCCGCTGTTTATTTTCTCATGAAAGGCACACCGTTTATTTATCAGGGACAGGAACTCGGGATGACGAACGTGGCTTTTCCCTCTATTGAGGACTATGATGATGTCGCAATGAAACGCCTGTATGAAACAAAAACAGCGAAAGGCACATCACACGAGGATGTGATGAAGATTGTCTGGAAAAAGGGAAGAGACAATTCAAGAACGCCGATGCAATGGAATGCAGGTCCATACGCCGGATTTTCTGAGGCCAAACCGTGGATCGGAATCAATGAGAATTACAAATGGCTGAATGCCGAGGCGCAAAAAAACGATAAAACATCCGTTTACCATTTTTACAAAAGCTTGATCAAGCTGCGCCAAACATATGATGTTTTTATTAACGGGACATACGAGCTCATTTTACCGGAAGATCAGCAAATCTTTGCATATCTTCGGAAAAACGAGAGCCATACTGCACTGATTGCGGCCAATCTGACAGGAACACCGGCGTTGTTCAGGCACTCTGGATTGCCATTGTCATCAGATGCACTCGTCTTGTCAAATATTGAAACAGAGCCGCACAAGCATATGACATCAGTACTCTTAAAGCCGTATGAAGCAAGAATATATCTATGGTGCTAAACTCCAGCCTTAGACTGGAGTTTTTTTGTTTTATCGGGTTTATGAGAGCGGTTTAACAGGAAAAAAAAGAACACAGAACGAATTAAGCGATGAGAGCGGACAAACGAAAGGAGAAACAAATGCTGAAAACACTGCAAATCAAAACAACCAAACGAGATGAAATGATTGATATCACCCGGGAGGTGGAAGCGTTTCTTCAAGAAACAGGTATAACGAGCGGCGCAGCGCTGATTTACTGTCCGCATACGACTGCGGGCATTACAATTAATGAAAATGCCGATCCGGACGTCAAAAAAGATATGCTCAGAAGGTTTGATGAGGTATATCCGTGGGAACATGAGCTGGACCGCCATATGGAGGGCAATACAGCTGCACACATGAAGTCGAGTACAGTCGGAGCTTCACAGCATGTCATTGTGGAAAACGGCCGGCTCATTCTTGGAACTTGGCAGGGCATTTATTTCTGCGAATTTGACGGCCCTCGCACCCGGACATGCTATATCAAAATGATGGGATAATAGGCTGTTTTTTTGACAAAAGCATGATCGCTGAACAAACGCCGATAGCCGGAGGGCTTGTCACACCCGCCCCGGCTGCCGCTTTATCGAATGAAGGCGCGCTTGGCATTCGGCTATCTCAGTCAAGACATGCTCAAAAAGCTAATCCATATGCGAAATAAAAAGGAAAGCCTTGCATGAGGGATAGTCAATCAATGGATGTAAACGTACCGAGCTTTGCCGAACGTAACTTGATAAACTGAGGTGACAGATATGAACATTCTTCAATATTCTTATAAAAAAAGAGGGAAAATTGAGTTTGTATTTGAAGGCTGGCCTCACTCAAAAGTTACAATGGTTCCTATCAAAGGCTACTATTTTGTCCGCTTTATCAAATGGAGCAGCCAGGATCCAATCGTGACAAGAAATGACCTTGAAAAAATGGAGTGGGCTGTGAACCAATATTTCGGCACAGCCCCTTTCTATCGAAAACGAAAGGCATTTGAAACCCCATCGTCCGGAAAATAGGCGATGGGGCTTTTTAGCGGACGATGCGGAAAAGAGACGGAACATCCAGTCTGGTCGCCTGAGACAGAAGGTAGGCTGACTGTAAGGCTCCTTTTTTCCTAAAAGAATTCAGCTTATCAATAATTTGCTGTCCGTTTAAGATTCCAAGACCATGGGCAAAATATTTATCCTCCCCCAGTAAAATCACATTTTCGCCTCTCCATTGCGCCTTTTGCGGATCAAATTCAGGATTCTTAAAATACAAACAATCTCCAAGGAAAAAGTGGGGTCCTGTTTCCGTATATATCGGCAATTTCTCATAATGCCAGTCATATAAAATAATTCTGTCAAAGCTGGCATTGAATTTATCTTCTCCGATTGTATCGATTAAAGCCAAGTAATAAATGATAACGATTGCGGTTGCGCATTCAAACGCATAAAACGGGCCGTTCTCAGCAATGTCACGAATCGCTTTTGAAGGCGGCATTCTGTATTTCAGCTCCAAGGCGCCCTCCGGTGAAACCCTCCAATACGTTGTATTCCCGTATGTTTTTAAAAAAGTGGCAAACTTCGCCCCGCTTTTGTGCAGCGTCTTTGCCGCTGCTACAATATTCATCCGCAGTTTAAGCTCAAACATCAGTTCAGCAATTGAATGATAATCAAACTGAACAGGCGTCTCAATCATCTCTTTTAACAGCGGATTCAGATTTTGATCAATCTGCCAATTTTCAATATCCTGGGGACGGAGCAATTGTCCTGATACAATAATCATGTTTAGCCCCCCTTGTTTTTTATAGGATATGCAAAGAGCTTGGGCAATGAAAGTTAAAAAGGCAGAAGACAGCCAAAAAGAACTTCTTCCATTTTTTATTTTAAAACTTTTTTAAGCAGCCGATATATACTGTATCAAACCTGAAGGAGCAAGTGACATGAAGACTTTTATCAATTGGCTGAAGAAACCGTCTATTTCAAAGAAATTAATCGTCTCATTTATTGCGATTCTCATTATCCCTATTCTTATATTAGAATTTAGCTCTTACCGAAGCGCCAGCGGAAAGCTGGATCAGGAAATTATGGGAAATGCGAAAAACAGTGTCGATACATTTAATACAACCGTTACAAATGATCTGAGAGAAAAAGCGAAAGCAGTTACCTTTTTCAGTGAATCTCTTAAAAGATCCGCATTCAAAGGAAAATCGAATCAAGAAGAGATCAAAGCTAAATTTTCTCAATATGTATCTATTAATCAAGGCGTAGCCAGAATTTATGGAGGCGCAGATAACGGCACTTACGTACAAGCGCCTAAAGAGAAATTGCCGGACGGATACGACCCTAGACAACGCCCTTGGTACCAGGATGCGATGAAGGCCGGCGGTGAAATTGTCGTGACAGATCCTTACGTGGCTGCGAGTGACGGAAGCATGGTCATTACCATTGCACAGGAGCTGAAAGACGGATCTGGCGTTGTCGCCATGGATATTACCATTGATAAATTGTTAGAACAAATGAAACAAATCAAGGTCGGAAAAGAAGGTTATGCTTTCATTGCAACAAAAAACAAAACCTATGTCGCCCACAAGAACCATAAGGCTGGAGAAAAGCTTTCAGGCGACTGGGTAGCCAAAATGTATGCGAATGACAGCGGTGAACTCCAGTATACTCTTAATAACGAAGATAAAAAGATGACCTATACTACAAACGAACTGACTGGTTGGAAAATAGCCGGCACAATGTATATGGATGAAATTAAGGATGCCTCAAAGTCTGTGCTGACAACAGGAATGATTGTGCTGATTGCTTCCATTGTGGCAGGCGGAATTTTAATTCTGTTTATCGTTCGTTCGATTACAAAACCGTTAAAACGTCTTGTTCAATCATCGAAAACGATCAGCAGGGGGGATCTGACCGAAACGATCGAAATCCATTCAAAGGATGAGCTTGGGGAGCTTGGGGAAAGCTTCAATGAAATGGGACAATCTCTCCGCTCGCTGATCAGCGCTATTCAGGACTCGGTGAACAATGTGGCCGCATCTTCCGAACAGCTTACCGCATCTGCCGGGCAGACGAGTAAAGCCACCGAGCATATTACGATGGCGATTGAGCAGTTCTCAAACGGAAACGAGGAGCAAAGCGAAAAGGTTGAATCCAGCTCTCATCAGCTGAACTTAATGAATGAAGGACTCCAGCAAGTCTCACAAACATCGTCAGATATTACAAAGGCATCTATCCAATCAACGGAAATCGCCGGAACGGGTGAGAAGTTTGTGCAGCAGACAGTCGGACAAATGAACTCGATTAATCAATCTGTTCAGCAGGCTGAAGCTGTTGTCAAAGGCTTAGAAGGAAAATCAAAAGACATCACAAGCATTTTGAGAGTCATCAACGGAATCGCTGACCAAACAAATCTGCTTGCACTAAATGCAGCCATTGAAGCGGCGCGTGCCGGAGAGTCAGGACGCGGCTTCTCTGTCGTAGCGGAGGAAGTGCGCAAGCTGGCTGTCCAATCAGCTGATTCAGCGAAAGAAATCGAAAAGCTGATCCAAGAAATCGTCGCAGAAATCGACACCTCTCTTCACATGTTTAAAGAGGTCAATCAGGAAGTACAGTCCGGACTTGTTGTCACAGACAATACAAAAGAAAGCTTCCAGAGCATTTTCAGCATGACAAACGAAATCGCGGGCAAGCTGCAGACGATGAATTCCACCGTCGAGCAGCTGTCAGACCGTTCACAGCATGTTTCAGCAGCAGTCAGCGGCATTGCAGACGTGTCGAAAGAAAGCTCGGCTAGCATCCAGGACATTGCCGCATCAGCTGAAGAACAGCTTGCTTCCATGGAAGAAATCAGTTCCTCAGCGACCACTCTTGCGCAGATGGCAGAAGAGCTTCGTGATCTGACGAAACAATTTAAAATCGAGTAAAAACCGAAAAACAGCGCTATCAAAGCGCTGTTTTTTATATGGTAAACAATAATAAAGGCCTAGTTTAACCGGTGAATTTAGAACTATTTTTCATTTTTACCTTCATTTTCAATGTAATTTAAAGAAGATCCGCCGGTATAATTTGTAAATTATTGAAAGAAGGTTCAAAAGGAAATGAAAAAAACACTCACCACTATTCGCAGATCATCAATTGCAAGGAGACTTAGTATTTCTTTCCTGCTGATCTTAATTGTTCCGATAACCGCCCTTTCGGTAAGCGCTTATCAATCAGCAGTTGCCTCACTTGATGTACAGATGACGCAAAGCGCAAAGGAAAACGTTCAGATATTAGATCACATCATTGATGATAAAATCAGCACGACTGAAAAAAGCCTCGCGTATTTCAGCGATTGGGCTACAGCAGAAAAATTTCAGGATAAAAAGAAATCAGAGCTGAAACAGGAATTTAAACAATTTATCCAAATGAATGATAATGTCGCTGCGGTATTTTCAAGCAGCAAAGACGGGGACTTCACACGTTATCCGTACGCTGACATGCCAAGCGACTTTAATGCTTTAGAACGAGATTGGTACAAAGAAGCAATGGCCAATAAAGGCAAAACAATTGTCACTGAGCCTTATGAATCGATTTCATCAGGAAAAATGGTCGTCACCATCGCCCGTCAAACGGTGGATGGGTCAGGCGTTGTCGCCATTGATATGAAAATTGATGACTTAGTCACTACCGCGAAAGGAATCAATATCGGAAAAGAAGGCTATGCTTTTATTTTGAGCCAAAACAAGAAAGTCATCGCCTACTCCGGAGAAAAAGCGGGAACAGAGCTAAAAGGGGACTGGGTTGATAAGCTCTACAAGGATATAAGCGGGGACTTTGAATATACGTACAAAGGCAAAAAGAAAAAAATGGCATTTGCAACAAGCGAAACAACAGGCTGGAAAATCAGCGGCACGATGTATGCAAACGAGATTCACGATGCTGCAAGCAGGGTTCTGATCATGGCTTCAATCGTTCTGGCGATTGCCATCGGAGCTGGAATGACGGCGATTTATTTTGTGATTCGATCCATCACAAAGCCATTGAGACGCATTGTCGCATCCGCTGAAAAAATTAGTGAAGGCGATCTAACCGAAACGATTGAAATCAATTCAAAAGATGAACTCGGCGTTCTGAGCGAGAGCTTCAATCATATGGCACACTCGCTTCGCTCGCTCATTCAGGGGATCAAAGACTCAGTAGAACACGTTGCCTCATCGTCCGAAGAGCTGACTGCATCGGCAGACCAGACAAGCAGAGCCACTGAACACATTACGATGGCTATCGAGCAATTTTCAAACGGCAGCGAAAGCCAAAGCGAGAAAATAGAAACGACAACCGAACAAATTAATGAAATGAATGACGGATTGGCAGAGCTGGCGCGGGCTGCAGCAGTGATTACAGAAACATCCGCAGATTCAACAGAAGTGTCAAGTAAAGGGGAGACACTCGTCCAGAAAACAGCCGGCCAAATGAACACAATTGACCATTCTGTAAAAGCAGCGGAACAAGTGGTGAAAGGGCTGGAGATCAAATCAAAGGATATCACGAATATTTTGCGTGTCATCAACGGCATTGCGGATCAAACCAATCTTTTGGCTTTAAATGCCGCCATTGAAGCGGCCAGAGCGGGTGAATACGGACGACGGGGCTTCTCAGTCGTCGCTGAGGAAGTGAGAAAGCTCGCGGTACAGTCGGCTGACTCGGCAAAAGAAATTGAATCGCTGATCAGTGAAATAGTAAAAGAAATTCACACATCACTGAATGTGCTTCAGTCCGTAAACAAAGAAGTTGAAACAGGGCTTGTCATGACGGATGAAACTAAACAGAGCTTCAAACATATATCGCAAATGACCAATCAAATTGCTTCCGAGCTGCAAAACATGAATGCGACGGTTGAGGAGCTGTCAGCGGGAGCTCAAGAAATTTCCGCAGCTTCAAATGATATCACAGCCATTTCTAAGGAAAGCTCGGATGGCATCCAAGATATCGCTGCTTCAGCTGAGGAACAGCTGGCATCCATGGAGGAGATTAGTTCATCTGCACTGACGCTTGAAAGAATGTCTGAAGAACTCCGTGATCTGACAAAACAATTTAAAGCAGATAAATAATAGGTCTAAAATACTATTTATTTATGGGAAATTAGTTACTTTTGTTAAATTTCTTCTTTTTTGCTGTATATATTTACCCATTTCCAGCCGATATGAAGGGTAGCATAAAAAAGGAGAAATGAATGATGAAAAAAATACTCCAACTCATAAAACAAAGATCAATTACACGGAAGCTTCTCGTTTCCTTTCTGTCGATCCTCATCATACCGGTTGTCATATTGGCGATCTTTGCGTATCAATCGGCTAGCAGCTCACTCGACAGACAGATGATGGGGAGCGCATTGGAAAATGTACAGCAATTAAACGAAATCATCAACACCAGCATCGGCGAAAAAGAAAACAGTGCTGATTATTTCAGCGAATGGCTGACAAAAGAGAAATACAATGCAAAAAGCAATGCAAGCATTGCAGAGAAATTCTCACAATATATCAGCCTTAACAAGGATGTAGAATCCATTTATACAAGCGACACAAAAGGGCACTTTACCCGCTATCCGGATCTTCCGATGCCAAGCGGCTATAATCCGGTTGAACGCGACTGGTACAAAAAAGCGGTTGCGAATAAAGGAAAAGTCGTTGTGACAGATCCTTATAAAACTGCTTCTACAAATACGATGGTTGTGACAATCGCCCAGCAGACAAAAGATGGTTCAGGCGTTATCGCAATCAACATGACGATTGAAAATCTGTTGAAAACAACCAAAAAAGTCAACATCGGCACACAAGGCTACGCATTTATCATGACGAAGGACAAAAAAGTTGTCGCTCATCCTAATGAAAAATCAGGAACTGAATTAAAAGGCGACTGGCTCGATAAGATGCTGAACGCTGATAAAGGCGATTTTCAATACACCATGGACGGCGATAAGAAAAAAATGGCCTTTGACACAAACAAGTTGACGGGATGGAAGATCGGCGGCACCATGTATTTGGATGAAATCCATGAGGCAGCCCAGCCTGTCCTTCACCTTGCTTTAATTGTCTTGGCCGCAGCTATTATCATAGGGATTATCGTCATGACTTTGATCATTCGGTCGATTACAACACCGCTGAAACAGCTTGTCGGTTCCTCTAAGCGGATCAGCGAGGGAGATTTGACGGAAACCATTGATATCCGTTCAAAAGATGAATTGGGCGAGCTCGGCAAAAGCTTTAACAATATGGCGTCGTCACTTCGTTCTCTCATACACGCCATCCAGGATTCGGTAGATAATGTTGCCGCTTCCTCTGAGGAGCTCACTGCATCAGCTGCGCAAACGAGCAAGGCAACAGAGCACATTACATTGGCGATTGAACAATTTTCTAACGGCAATGAAAAACAAAACGAAAACATTGAAACGGCAGCAGAGCACATTTATCAAATGAATGACGGGTTGACGAATATGGCTCAAGCTTCTGAAGTGATCACTGATTCATCTGTTCAATCGACAGAAATTGCAAGTGAAGGCGGCAAGCTTGTTCATCAAACCGTCGGCCAAATGAATGTCATTGACAAGTCCGTTAAAGAAGCGGAGCAAGTCGTACGCGGATTGGAAACGAAATCGAAAGATATTACAAACATTTTGCGTGTGATCAACGGCATCGCAGACCAGACGAACCTGCTTGCCTTAAACGCAGCAATTGAAGCAGCGCGCGCAGGCGAGTACGGCCGCGGCTTCTCCGTTGTAGCGGAAGAAGTAAGAAAACTGGCAGTACAGTCAGCAGATTCAGCAAAAGAGATTGAAGGATTAATCATCGAAATTGTGAAGGAAATCAATACATCACTCGGCATGTTCCAATCTGTCAATCAAGAGGTGCAGACAGGCCTTGACATCACAGATAAAACAGAAATGAGCTTTAAGCGCATTTCTGAAATGACGAACCAAATCGCCGGCGAACTGCAAAATATGAGTGCGACGGTTCAGCAGCTTTCTGCCAGCTCCGAAGAAGTTTCGGGAGCGTCTGAGCACATTGCATCGATTTCAAAAGAAAGCTCAGCGCATATACAAGATATCGCGGCGTCAGCCGAAGAGCAGCTTGCTTCCATGGAAGAAATCAGCTCTTCTGCAGAGACCCTTTCGTCTATGGCGGAAGAGCTTCGCGATATGACCAAACGATTCAAAATCGAATAATAACCCTTAACACCCAAGCTTGTTGCGCTTGGGTGTTTTTTTTAGTTTTTTTATTAAACCTTTTATCCTAGTTTGACTATATTAGATTTATCTTAAAGGAGGAGTCAACAAGAATGGGAAAATTCATACAATGGATCAAACAGCCATCGATCAGCAAACCGCTAATCGCTGCGTTTCTGGCAGTGCTTATTTTGCCGGTTGGGGTTTTAGCATATTTCAGTTATCAATCAGCTTGGAACGCGTTAGACAGAGAGCTTATAAGCAGTGCGAAGGGAAATGTTGAAGAACTAAACAGTACGCTGCAAAATAAATTAGAAGATAAAGTAAAAGCAATAGATTATTATAGTGAGACAGTCGATAAAGACATATTGCTAGGCAAAAACAAAACATTACTGAAAGAGAAATTTAAGCAGTACACGACACTTAACGACGATGTAGGCGCAATCTATGCTGCTTCAGAAGATAAGAAGCTTTATAAATATCCGGATAGCGGTGTTCCAAAAGGTTTCGATCCGACAGGACGTGACTGGTACAAACAGGCGGTTGCGGAAAAAGGACAAGCTGTTTTCTCAGAACCGTATACTGATGAAGCGACAGGAGATATCGTTGTCACAATTTCAAAACAATTAAAAGACGGTTCAGGGGTTATAGCGCTTGATTTAAACCTGGATGAAGTGCTTACTGCATCACAAAGAATCAAAATCGGTAAAGAAGGCTTTGCATTTATTACGACAGGCAACAAAAAATATATCGCCCATCCGACCATTAAGCCGGGGACAACCGGTTCCGGCGATTGGACAAACCAAGTATATTCCAAAAAAGAAGGCTCATTTGAATATACATTCGAAGGCAAAGAAAAGAAAATGGCCTTTACGACAAATAAACTGACTGGCTGGAAAATCGCAGGCACATATTTTGTCAGTGAATTGCAAGATGCTTCAAGTCCGGTGCTGAACACTGCGGTTATCATTCTATGCGTGTCAATTGTAATCGGCGGCATACTCAAACTCTATATTATCCGTGCCATCACCAAGCCGTTAAGAAAACTTGTCTCAACGTCTGCAACAATCAGCAGCGGAGATCTCACAGAAGTCATTGACATTCACTCGAAAAACGAGTTTGGCCAGCTTGGCGAAAGCTTTAATGAAATGTCTGCATCATTGCGTTCTGTAATCGGCGTTATTCAAACGTCTGTAGAAAAAGTTGCTTCATCTTCTGAGGAGCTGACAGCAAGCGCAGCCCAAACAAGCAAGGCAACTGAACATATTACACTTGCCATCGAACAGTTCTCAGATGGCAACGAGGCACAAAGCGAGAAACTGGAAACAAGCTCAAATCATCTTTCTCAAATGAACGAGGGGATTTCAAAAGTGGCTCAGGCCTCTTCAACCATTACGAAATCATCGATTCAGTCCTCTGAGGCAGCGGGCAGCGGAGAAAAGCTGGTGGAGCATACAGTCGGCCAGATGAAAACAATTGACCAATCCGTTCAAAAAGCGGAAGCGGTTGTAAAGGGTCTTGAAACAAAATCGCAAGACATCACAAGCATCTTGAATGTGATTAATGGCATTGCTGATCAAACCAACCTGCTTGCATTAAATGCTGCGATTGAGGCGGCAAGAGCGGGAGAGTACGGAAGAGGTTTCTCAGTAGTTGCGGAAGAGGTTAGAAAACTTGCTGTACAATCAGCAGACTCAGCCAAGGAAATTGAAGGATTAATTCAAGAGATTGTCAGGGAAATCAGCACCTCACTTTCGATGTTCCAATCCGTGAATCATGAAGTGAAAGAAGGCTTGCAGATTACGGATCAAACAGCGGAAAGCTTTAAACAAATCTATGAGATGACAACCCAAATTTCTGGCGAATTGCAAAACTTGAACGAGACGGTTGAACAACTGTCAGCCGGATCACAGGAAGTGTCAAGTGCTGTTGAAGATATTTCTGCGGTGGCGAAAGAAAGCTCAGCAGGCATTCAGGATATCGCAGCTTCGGCGGAAGAACAGCTTGCGTCCATGGAAGAAATCAGCTCTTCAGCGGAAACGTTGGCAAACATGGCGGAAGAACTTCAGGGCATTACGAAGAAATTTAAAATTGAATCATAATGAAACGAGAAAGCGGCATATCTGCTGCTTTCTTTTTTGTCGAAAACAAAAATAAACAAAAACAATTCAAAAACAAACAGAAATCATATATAATGAAAACGGATACAAATAAAAGGGGATGGAGGAATATCAAATATGGTGAAGCATATATGGGATTCAGACCGAGCTGCAAAGCTGCCTAAAGGTGTAGAGGAATTGGTGTATAGGTCCAATTTGATCGGGTCAGACCGCACTGTCTGCAACTGGGGCGGGGGGAATACATCTATGAAAACAACGGAAAAGGATTTTAGAGGCCGTGAAATAGAAGTCATGTGGGTAAAAGGAAGCGGTTCGGATTTGGCAACAATGAAAACGCATAACTTTACCGGTTTGAAATTAGATGATATCCGCCCGCTGATTAAAAGGGACCAAATGCCAGATGAAGAAATGGTAGACTACCTGTCTCATTGTATGATAGACAGCAAACATCCCCGCCCTTCAATTGAAACGCTATTACACGCTTTTCTGCCATACAAACATGTTGACCATACCCATCCAGATGCGATTATCAGCATATGCTGTGCAGATAATGGAAAACAAATCGCTGAAGACATTTACGGAAACCGATTTGTATGGGTGCCATACGTTCGCCCTGGATTTACTTTGTCTAAAATGATCGCTGAAGGCGTAGCAAACAATCCCCACGCCGAGCTTATATTAATGGAGAAACACGGCTTAGTCACTTGGGGAGAGACGTCTGAAACATGTTATCAAAAAACGATATCCATCATTCAAGAAGCCGAGCAGTATGTTAACGATCGTATCAATCAGCATGAGGTATTCGGAGGCAAAAGGTATCAGCCGCTGCCGGAGGATAAAAGAAAACAAATCTTGGCAGGCATCATGCCTGTGATCAGAGGAGCAGTAAGTGAAGAAAAGAAAATGATCCTTTCCTATGATGATCATGACGATGTCTTGGAATTTGTAAACAGTGTCCAAGCGCCAGCACTTTCGCAAATCGGTGCGGCATGCCCGGATCACCTTGTTCACACAAAACGGGTTCCGCTGTACATTGATTGGAATCCGGAAACTCAAGATGTGCACAAGCTTGCAGATCTGATCAAGTCAGGAGTCGAGACCTTTACATCAGAGTATCAGGCTTACTTTACACGCAATCAGCAGGATGGGGATCAAATCTTTGAATCCGCCCCGCGGGTGATATTGATTCCTGGAATCGGAATGGTGAATACAGGAAAAAGTTATGCCATGTCTAAAGTAAGCGGGGCTTTATATCGGAGGGCCATCGCCGTGATGAAAGGAGCAACCGCTCTGGGGCAATTTGTTTCTTTACATGAAAATGAATCCTACCATGTCGAATATTGGCCGCTCGAACTATATAAACTCACGCTGGCCCCGCCGGAAGCAGAATTTTCCCGAAAAGTAGCGTTGATAACTGGAGGAGCCGGCGGAATCGGCAGTGCAGCATGCCGCCGATTTGCAGCTGAGGGAGGGCACGTGATCGTAGCTGATCTGAATATAGAAGGTGCACAGAAAATTGCCGGGGAAATAAACGATGCATACGGAGAAGGACGGGCAATGGCTGTCAAAATGGATGTGACAAAGGAGGAAGACGTACAATCAGCTTTTGAACGAGCGGCGCTTGCTTACGGCGGCATTGATATCGTCGTCAATAATGCCGGGCTGGCCACATCAAGCCCATTTGACGAAACAAGTCTAAAAGAATGGAATCTTAATATGAATGTTTTAGGAACAGGCTATTTCCTTGTAGCCCGTGAAGCGTTTAAACAGATGAAACACCAAAATAGAGGCGGAAGCATGGTATTTGTCGGATCGAAAAATTCGGTTTATGCGGGCAAAAACGCCTCTGCCTACAGCTCGGTTAAGGCGCTTGAAACCCATTTAGCAAGATGCATTGCTGCAGAAGGCGGAGAATTCGGCATTAGGGTCAACTCTGTTTTGCCTGATGCGGTTCTTCAAGGATCGGCAATCTGGGGTTCAAGCTGGCGGGAGGAACGAGCCGCGGCGTACGGGATTGAACCAGATCAGCTGGAGGAACATTACCGGAAACGGACAGCATTGCTCGTCAATATTTACCCGGAGGATATTGCCGAAGCCATTGCATTCTTCGCTTCTTCTAAAGCCGAAAAAACAACGGGCTGCATGATCACGGTAGACGGCGGCGTCCCTGCTGCTTTTACGCGTTAGAAATATGCTATGATAAAAAATAAAAGACGGACTACGATATGAGGAAGGGCGTTACCGATGCTAGTAGCAGAACGGCAGCAAAAAATAGTGGAAATAGTAAATATGCGTTCAAGCATCCGCGTTTCCGAATTAAGTGACATATTTTCAGTCACAGAGGAAACCATTCGGCGTGATCTTGAAAAGCTTGAAAAAGAACATAAACTGAGCCGGAGCCACGGAGGAGCGGTCAGTATTCAGCAGAAGGAATCAGAAATTCATTTTTCTGAACGGGAAATCACGAATGTCATCGAAAAAAAAGCCATCGCTCACGAAGCGGCCAAATATGTAAAAAGCGGAGACCGAATTATTCTCGATGCAAGCACAACTGCCTGGTACATGGCGAAAATACTCCCTGACATTGAGCTCACCGTGATTACAAACTCAATGAAAGCAGCTATTGAACTCAGCAATAAAGAAAACATATCAGTCATTTCAACAGGCGGCATTTTGCTGGAAAAATCATTATCGTTTGCCGGCCCGTTAGCAGAGCGTTCACTTGAGACCTATCATGTCAATAAAACCTTTCTGTCATGTAAGGGATTTGACGTACACAACGGGATGAGTGATTCAAATGAGTGGCAGGCGCTGCTCAAAAAACGGATGATCGAAAGGTCGGACCAGACCATTTTGATGGCCGATTCAAGCAAATGGGGGAACCGCGAGTTTTCACATATCGCCTCGCTGCAAGATGTCAGCCGCCTTATTACGGATTCTGGACTTGATCCGGCATCGGTAAAAGCTCTTGAGGACAAAAAGGTGAAGGTGACAGCTGTTCCTCTTTCGAAGAGAGGGTGAAAGAATGATTTATACTGCCATTGATATAGGCGCATCAAGCGGGAGAATCATGGTAGGTGAACTGAATGAAGGGAAGCTTGACATACAAGAGATTCACAGGTTCGCTAACGGTTTCAGTCAAAGAGACGGGCATTGCTTTTGGGATATTGATCATTTGCTAAAACAAATCCTGCAAGGACTGCAAAAAGTAAAGACGCTTGGGTATGAACACTGCACCGTAGGCATTGATACATGGGCAGTTGATTATGTCTTACTGGACGAAAAAGGCGATCGGTTGCGGGAAGCAATCTCCTACCGTGATAGAAGAACAGATCACACAATAGACAAACTGGAACATACCCTCTCAAAAGCCGCAATTTATCAAAAAACAGGAATACAATTTCAGCCTTTCAACACGATCTATCAATTGTATGAGGAAGACCGTGAGCTGCTGATAAAGACAGACAAAATTATGATGATTCCTGATTATTTAGGCTATTGTTTAACCGGAAAAGCTGTAACGGAAATCACAAATGCGTCCACAACACAGCTTTTAAACGCCTCAACGGGAAATCTTGATCCTGAATTGCTTGAAGCCGTGTCCGTTCAGGAACAGCAATTTGCCCCGCTGACTGAACCGGGGTGTGAACTCGGGAAGCTAAGAAATGAGTGGTTCCCGGATTATGATCTCCCGGCGTGCAAGGTGATGACAGTCGCAACACATGATACGGCCTCGGCCGTCATTGCAGCGCCAGGAATAAATGATGGCTGGGCGTATATCAGCAGCGGAACATGGTCGTTAATCGGGGTTGAAAACAAAACACCGATAATAACTGATCTTGCTTTAGAAAACAACTATACAAATGAACGCGGCGCAAACAACACCATTCGCTTTCTCAAAAACATTATCGGCATGTGGGTGATACAAGAAGTCAGACAACAGTTACAAGCAGATTACTCTTTCCAGCAGCTTGCAGAAGAAGCCAAAAAAACAGAACCATTCCAGCAATTTATAAACTTAAATGATAAACGTTTCCTGAATCCAGAAAACATGATAAAGGAAATACAACATTATTGCAGACAAACCCGCCAAAAGACTCCTCGCACTGCAGGCGAACTTGCCTGCTGCATCTACAGCAATTTAGCCATCATCTATGCGATAGCCATCAAAGAGCTCGAAACAATCACAGAAAAACCGATCGAGCAATTTCATATCATCGGCGGCGGAGCCCGGAATGATTTCTTAAATCAATTAACGGCAGACATGAGTGGAAAAGCGGTATATGCAGGGCCGATAGAGGCAACTGCCACCGGAAATCTTTTGATGCAAATGATTGCTGCCAAAGAAGTCAAAGACATAAAAGAAGCCCGGCAAGTCGTCAGAAATTCCTTTCCGATCAAAGTGTTTACACCTAAAGACATTGACAGAAGCACGATCATTCAGTCATTTCAGCAAACTGTTTTGAAAGCGCTATCTAAATGATGAAGAGGTGAAAAGGTTTGAAAAGAAAAGCCAGTATCATGTTTGTCCATCAAGACAAGTACGAAGAATACAAACAGCGGCATGATGACATTTGGCCTGAGATGGCAGAAGCACTCAAAGCTCATGGAGCACACCATTATTCCATTTTTCTAGACGAGGAAACAGGCAGGCTTTTTGCATATTTAGAAATAGAGGATGAAGAGAAATGGAGAAAGATGGCGGACACGGAAGTTTGCCGAAGATGGTGGAAATCGATGGCGCCATTAATGAAAACAAATTCGGATTTCAGTCCTGTTTCGATAGATCTAAAGGAAGTTTTTTATTTGGATTAAAAAACTGATAAAGGGAGAGAGCCGTATGACCATAAAAGCCAATTATGACAGTGCAAAACAGGCATATGAAAAATGGGGAATTGATGTTGAAGAGGCGCTTCGGCAATTAGAGCAAGTGCCCATTTCGATCCATTGCTGGCAGGGTGACGACATTGAAGGCTTTGAAGTAAATAAGGGCGAGCTTTCAGGCGGAATTGACGTGACTGGCAATTATCCCGGAAAAGCGCAAACTCCTGAAGAATTAAGAAGAGATTTGGAGAAGGCTCTTTCTCTCATTCCTGGAAAGCACCGCGTAAACCTGCATGCGATATACGCAGAAACAAACAGGGAAGCGGTAGAACGTGACGAATTGAAGCCGCAGCATTTTGAAAACTGGGTGAAATGGGCAAAAAACCTTGGTCTCGGTTTAGATTTTAATCCAACCTTGTTTTCGCATGAGAAAGCGGCTGACGGACTCACCCTTTCACACCCTGATCCGGATATCAGAGAATTTTGGATCAGGCATTGCATCGCTTGCCGCCGTATCGGGGAATACTTCGGGAAAGAATTAGGAACACCTTGCTTGACGAATATTTGGATTCCCGACGGCTATAAGGATATCCCGAGTGATAGGCTGACACCGCGTAAAAGACTAAAAGAATCACTGGATCGGATCTTCGCAGAGGAGATCAGTGAACAACACAATCTTGATGCAATCGAGAGCAAGCTGTTCGGGCTTGGCTCCGAATCATATGTTGTCGGATCTCATGAATTTTATTTAGCTTATGCTTTGACGAATCATAAGCTTTGTTTACTTGATACAGGCCATTTCCATCCGACTGAGACGGTATCAAACAAGATCTCGTCCATGCTGCTTTACACAGACAAGCTTGCCTTGCATGTATCTCGGCCTGTACGTTGGGATAGCGACCATGTAGTGGTTTTGGATGATGAATTGAGAGAAATCGCTCTTGAAATTGTACGAAATCATGCTCTTGAGAAGGTCGCCATCGGTCTGGATTTTTTCGATGCCAGCATTAACCGTGTAGCCGCCTGGACCATCGGAACGAGAAATATGATCAAAGCTTTATTGTATGCCCTGCTTCTCCCGAACGGATATTTAAAACAATTGCAGGAAGAGGGCCGCTATACAGAAAGGCTGGCCCTGATGGAGGAATTCAAAACATATCCTTTCGGAGCCATCTGGGATTCCTACTGTGAGCAAATGGGCGTTCCGGTAAAAGAGGCATGGCTTCATGACATCAAAGAATATGAGCAACAGGTGCTTTTAAAAAGGAAGGCATCTTCTCCGATTGTCTAATAAAAAATCCGCCGCGGCATTTGCACGCGTGCGGATTTTTTTAAGCTTGATCAGCAGGGTATACAATTCCCATTTGCTTTCTTGCTTCCTCCATAATTTTTGCGGTGGTCAAAGACCGTTCAAATGTATTTTCTTCAGATTCCAGCTTATTCTCTTTTATAAGCGTGACAAATTCTTCTGCTTCATAGAACATCGCCGGTTTAGGATCAGGGATCGCGATGTTTTCAAGGCGGCCGTCCCGGTAGCGGATTTCAACACGTTCAGGCCGGTGAATCGTATCGATTACAATCGTCCCGTCTTCACCCTGGATTTCCGCCGGGGCATAGGAAGTAGAGATTTTGGAATGCATCAGAACGGCTTCGAACCCGTCGTAAGACAGAATGACAGTTCCTTCGCCGTCCACTCCGGAGGATAAAGCATATCCGTTTGCTTTTACATCCTTCGGCGCGCCAAACAACACAACAGCCGGATAAATACAATAGACGCCAATATCCATTAATGACCCATTGGAAAGCTCAGGCTGAAACGCATTCAAAACAGTTCCGCTTCTGAACGCGTCATATCGTGAGGAATACTGGCAGTAGCTTGCGGTAAATCTGCGGACAGTGCCGATTTTATGCAGGTGTTTTTTCAGCTCTTTGAAATTCGGCAGGAAAGTGGTCTTCATTGCTTCCATGAGAACAACGCCGTTTGCCTTAGCCGCTGAGATCATCTCTTCTGTTTCTTTTGTATTCGAAGTAAACGGCTTCTCACAAAGCACATGCTTGCCATGGTTCATAAAGAGAACGGCTTGTTCCTTGTGAAGAGCGTTCGGGCTCGCTATGTATACGGCATCAAAGCAATCGCTCGCCGCCATTTCCTGAAGGTCTGAGAAGGCATGCGCAGCGTTGTGTTTAGCAGCAAACTCGCCAGCGCGTTCAGCCGATCTTGAATAAACAGCAGTCAGCTGAAAATCTTCGATATCCGCTGCTGACTCAAGAAAGCGGTCTGTAATCCAGTTGGTTCCTATTATTGCAAAACGTATCACTCGTATCGCTCCTTTTGCATGATATAGCTAAATTATAGCTTAAAAAGAACAAAATCACATGATAGATATAAATAGAATGTTAAAACCGTGAAAGCTTTTCCAGCAATTAACGGTTTTTATTTTTCATTATAGGGACGATAGTGTACAATTTAATTAAACTATGTATGACGGAGGAACGATAGTGGAGACGTTGCAAACATGGAGCGGCAGATTCAAGCGATTCTTCTTGGACAATAAGTTTGTTTTATTTTTGCTTGTGCTGCTGCTGATTGGTTTAAATATTCTAGTATTTACAAAAACATCATTTATTTTCACCCCGATTATTGTTCTTCTCAAAACGATATCACTTCCGATTATTTTGACAGGCATTGTTTTTTATCTGTTAAACCCAGTCGTCGATTTTCTGGAGAGAAGAAGAATAAGAAGAATCTATTCTATATTGCTGCTATATCTATTGGTTATCGGGCTGATCACGATCACAATCGTGTCGATCATTCCCTTCTTAAAAGAACAAATTATGAGTTTAATCGACAACATCCCAAGATATGTGGATATCGTTGAAAATCAGACGAAACAGCTGATCGGCAGCAACTTCGTCAATCAGGCCCAGCAAACGACGAACATCAATATATCTGATCTCGCAACAAAGGTTTCAGATCAGGCAGCGACAATTGTGAACAGCACCTTTACCGGCGTTGGGAATTTTATCGGCGCCCTGACTGAGATTATCATTTCAATCGTTACGGTTCCGTTTATCCTTTTCTATTTGTTAAAGGACGGAAAAAAATTGCCGGTCTACATACTGAAGTTTGTTCCGACGCAATTGAAAGAACAGACATACACAGTCTTAAGCGAAATGAATCATCGGTTAAGCTCTTATATCAGAGGCCAGATCATTGTCAGCTTCTGTATCGGGTTTTTGCTGTTTATCGGTTATTTGATTATCGGGCTGGATTATGCTTCATTGCTTGCAGTCATTGCGGCTTGCACAAGCATCGTTCCGTATTTAGGGCCAACGATTGCCATTACGCCTGCGATTATCATTGCCATAGTGACATCGCCGCTCATGCTGCTTAAGCTGGTGATCGTTTGGACCATTGTTCAGCTGATTGAAGGGAAGCTGATCTCTCCGCAAATTATGGGAAAAAACCTTCACATCCACCCGATCACGATTATTTTTCTGCTATTAACAGCCGGCAAGCTGTTTGGCGTTGTTGGAATCATTCTTGCCATTCCCGGCTATGCGGTTGCCAAAGTCATTACGACACATTTATTTGACTGGTTTAAAATGCGGTCACATTTATACGATGAAGAAAAAAATGAAAATACGTCGGGTCATAAAGTGTGATTTTCGTTTATAGTTATATAAGACGGGCTTTCCATTTATGGGAAGCTCCCGTTATGTAAAAAAATAAATGTCTAATGGGGAGAATCAAAATCATGACTCTATGGGAATTGTTTGTAGCCGCCATTTTAGGAATCGTAGAAGGATTAACAGAGTACGCGCCGGTTTCTTCGACAGGACATATGATCATAGTAGATGACATCTGGCTTAAATCAAGTAATCTGATGTCAGAAGAAGCTGCTAACTCATTCAAGGTGGTTATTCAGCTAGGCTCCATTTTAGCAGTAGCTATCGTGTTTAAAGACCGAATTTTAAATTTACTCGGCTTGAAAAAAAATATTACAAGCGACCAGGAGCAGGGACATAAATTAAGCATTGCCCAAATTGCCGTCGGACTCGTGCCTGCAGCTGTTCTCGGCTTTTTGTTTGAAGATTACATTGATGAATATTTATTTTCCGTTAAAACTGTGGCCATCGGTTTAATTGCCGGGGCAATCCTGATGCTTTTTGCTGACTGGGTCAATAAGCGGAAAACAGCGACAGACACACTCGACCGCATTTCCTATAAACAGGCGATAGCAGTCGGCTTATTCCAATGTCTTGCCCTTTGGCCGGGTTTCTCGCGTTCAGGTTCAACCATTTCCGGCGGTGTTATTCTAGGATTAAACCACCGAGCTGCAGCCGACTTTACGTTTATTATGGCGATGCCGATCATGATGGGAGCCAGTTTTCTAAGCCTCGTGAAGCATTGGGACAGCTTAAGCTCGGATCTGATGCCATTTTTCATCGTCGGCTTTATCTGTGCCTTTGTGGTTGCACTGTTTGTCGTCCGTTTCTTTTTAAGGCTGATTAACAAAATCAAACTTGTCCCATTTGCAATCTATCGAATTATTCTCGGTGTGATTTTACTTTTGATCATGATGTAAGTCGAAAAATAAGGCTCTTTTCCGAGCCTTATTTTTTCTGTCAATTCAAGAGGAAACTGCTTGTTTTTCAAAAAAAAATCATCTATAATAAACATGACGTTACATACGGGGCCATAGCTCAGCTGGGAGAGCGCTACGCTGGCAGCGTAGAGGTCAGGGGTTCGAGCCCCCTTGGCTCCATACCTTTAAACCCTTATTCTATAAGGGTTTTTTTGTTTGTCAGGAACAGAGCCAATAACCCAAAAAAGCAATTGGGGACAATTTGGGGACGAAAATTTTATTTTGGGGTCATTTAGTTGCTTTTCACCTTCAAATTAGGGTTAAATTGATCAAAATATTGAGCTGTCTCATTTTCAAGTTTTTCGGTAACGTGGCCATAAATATCAGATGTTATTCGTCTGCTTGCGTGACCGGCACGTTTTTGAATTGCACTCATATTTTCGCCGGCTTCTATAAGTAGAGCTACCATCGTGTGCCGCAGATCATGGAGCCTAATATCTTTAAGTCCATACTTCTTTTTTATTTTAGCCCACTTTGCAGTTGGGGTGGTGTAGTAATATGGCTTTCCTGTGCCACTGTGAAAAATGTATTGATTGTCTCCACCTTCCCAGGCATCACCGAGCATAAGTTTTTCTTTCTTCCACATGCGATAATACTTTGCTAAATCCTCCATATAGAAATCTGGCATTTTAACAAAACGTTTGGAACTACGAGATTTAGGTGCTTTTACAAGCGGCTGCCCGTTGACTGTTTTAGAAATTGAGCGATTTACATAGAAGCCACCTCTGTCCCAATCCACATCCAAGTGCCATTGAAAGGCGAGTCCTTCACCACGACGTAACCCACCAATCATTGCGCCTAAAAAGTACAAGCGCCATTTTATATCAATTTCGTACAAAACCCGGATGCATTCTTCTGCTTCGTCAGTCTGAAAATATTGCATTTCTTTTGGTTCCACATGCGGCTGACTTAATCCCTCCATAGGATTGTCTTTAATGAGTTTCCATTCTTCTGTAGCTGTCTTGAACATTGCCTGTAACGTTTGAAATACATCAAGAATTGTTCTATCACCAAGCCCGCCAGGCTTTCCATCTTTTCGAGCTCCATCTTTAGATAAATCATCTATAAAATCAACAACGTGAAGTGTTTTTATTTTGTCTATTTGTTTATGCCCAAATGCAGGGAGGATGTGATTGTGTAAGTGACCTGAGTGTTTCTCAGATGCTTTATAAGAGTAAGGTTTTCCACTTTTATTAAAGAGTTTCTTTTCAACCCATTTCTCCGCAAATGATTCAAAAGTAGCTTTTTCAGGAGCAATATACTCGCCGGCCTCTACTTCAATTCTGAAACGGTGCAGCTGATCTTCTAGATACTCCTGTAATTTCCGTTTAGACTTTAATATTTTTGGATCTTCGATACGAATCGATTTCTTTTTTCTATCTCTTTTACCGTTTGCGTCATAACCATTTTCGACTATTAATCTAAAAGATTTTTCACTGCGTCTTTCAATACTAGCCATGTGG
Organism: Bacillus sp. FSL W8-1202; assembly: GCF_038006165.1. NCBI lineage: Bacteria > Bacillati > Bacillota > Bacilli > Caryophanales > Bacillaceae > Bacillus > Bacillus sp. FSL W8-1202. The sequence goes on along the minus strand of NZ_JBBOUR010000001.1, from coordinate 7,128 downwards.
CTACCTCCTTGTTCTATTAATTTAGTTGATAGAGCTTTTGATGCCAGAGAATAGAAAACTGTTTTCTTTTGTACATTTCAAGCCGTTTAGCTGCGAAAGGGTATGTGACGTTAAAGGTATCTCCAATTAACTTTATAGCCTCCGATTGCATGCGCGGCAACGAAATCTTTTCGAGCATGAATGTCGGTACACAAAAGTGATACATGAAACTATTGGCCTGATACTCTTGCAACTGGCGGAACATACGATTCATATTGAATTGGTTCCCGCAGTGTTTAATCACATGCCCGAGCTCATGTACAAAGTCCTCCCATTGTTGTTGACGAGAAGTCCTTGAATCCAAAACCATGCTATAAAGACCATTTATACAAAACATGCTGCTGCCTTTTCTTTCGTAGTGAATCCAAATCTGAAAAGCAGCCGCAATCCGTTCCATGTCAACCTCTTCAGGAGTAAACATATTCAATTTTGTATAAATCTTCTTTACTTCTTCTTCTAGATGAGATAACTGAATTGTCATAATAGCACCACCTGATGGGAATGTATGTTCTGTTTTTGGTGTGAAAGAAAAGCCCTTTGAAGGGCTCTTCGTTACGCTGCTGTTGTCTGAGATTTGTCTTTTCTAACGAGTCCCATGATACCAGGGATAATAAGAAGTACAGCAGGCAGTAAGTAGAACAAGAATATGCATATTAATCCGCCAACACCAGAAATAATAAGTAAAACTCCACCTAGTTTAGGTTTGCTTTTGACAAGGATAGAGGCAACAATACCAAGAATTGATAGGAACACGGCGCCCCAACCTAATCCAATAATTTCACTTGTTCCAGTCGAATTAATAGAGGCATCAATTCCACCTACAAATAAAGCGATTATTGCTCCGAAAAAACCAAAAATACTCCCGATTAGACCTAAAACAAATTCAGTTGTTCTCTTCATTTCAAAATCTCCTTATTTAACTGGTACTGTGATTGATACTGCTTTGTTATTCATAAAGTCTTCAGTTATAACTTCACCAAAGTTCAATTTGATTTCTTTAACGCTATCAACGTCAATCTCTTTTCCTTCAGGAGCCGTAAATTCAAGAACTCCTTCTTGTTTAACGCCACCTTGAACTTCTCCACCAACTTCTCCATCTGTTAAGAACATGTTTGCAGATAACTGCATGCTGCCAATAACTGCATTTCCTTGGTCAGGATAGAAAGTTAGGACCTTGTCGGTAGTATTTTCAATGTTTAGTCCAACGTTTATTTTGTCTTTCATGATCTTTACGTCGCCCAAGTTAACTTTCATTCCGAGAACTTCAGCAGATTGCTTACTCGCATCGACTTTTTTAGAGCCGTCATCTTTAGTCTCTTCAGTTTTTTTGTCTTTTGAATCACTACTCCCTGTAGAGACATCATCTGTCGAGCTACATGCTGCTAACGCAAGTGCTAGTCCCAAAGACATGAATAAAACGAACCACTTTTTCAACCTAATTCCCCCAGTTCATAAATTAGAATACTTATTAATAATCGACTAAAACTGCCAAAAATTCAAGAGGATTTTGCCAAAAATGTTAATAGATTCATAATATTAACGGGGGTAAGATGGTGAATTCACTTAACGGATCACCTCAAAATTTGCGGTTGAAAGAGAATATAACCTCAAAGATCACCTCAATTTTTGAGGTTGAAATGATTTCAACTGAATAGTTCACCTCAAATTTTGAGGTGAAGTGTTCAGCATTAATTAAACTAAACAAAACAATAATAATAAATAAAGAATAATGTGTTTGTTATGTAATTATTTTTTGCTTCTGTTTACTCATCAGATGAATTTGGAATTTTACGACCTTTCGCCTTTTCTTTCTCTTTCAGGTAATTGATAAAGTCAATAGTTTGTCTGCGTGCTTCCTCAGAAAAATCTGCTGCTTCTTTAAAAGCTATTTGCAGATCCGGATCATTAATGAGGTCTGGAGAAACCGGAGTGTTAACGGTCATTGAATCATTATCCGTTCTTCCAAGTAAATAATCTGCTGTAGTTTGTAAAGCGTCTGCTAAATCACTAAGCATTTCGTTAGAAGGAGTGCTGTATCCAGTCTCATAGTTTGAGATTGTAGTTTTCTTCGTATTAACTTTTTCTGCCAGTTGGGTTTGGGTTAAACCCAAATCTTTTCTTCGTTGTTTTAATCTTTTAGGAAGCATTATCTACCACAACCTATCACATAAGTTCAAATATATTGTACATCAATATAATGTAAAATAAATATAAGTCCAAAAAAATCAAACTTTTAGGTTGACATCCAAGAAAGTTGGATTTATACTAAGCTTAACAGTTCAACAAACTTGGATTTTAGGTGGTGAAATAATGAAAAACCAAAATTTGATTTTAGCTAGAAAGGCAAAAGGCTATACCCAGGATGAATTAGCTTTGATTTTAAATTGCAAAAAGACAACAATAAGCAACTGGGAGAACGGGGTATCAAATCCTACATTGCCTATCGCATTTAAGCTATCTGAAAAACTTGGACGTGATATAAACGAGCTTTTTTTAAATTTGAAAGTCCAAGAAACTCAAACGACAAATACAGCATAGGAGGTTACGAAATGACACGCAATACAATGACCGTGCAGGAAGCTGCTGAATACCTCGGTGTTCACCACGATACGATTTACACAATGGTTCGTGAAAAAGAAATTCCACACTTCCGAGTGCGCACACGTATTTTCTTCACTAAGCACAACATAGATGCGTGGATCGAAGCACAGGAACAAGCAAATATGAAACAAGCGCAATAGCAAAGGACCTACTGAACGAAAATTTCCGTTTAGTGAATGACAACTCTATTAAGGAGGTTCACGAATGAATCAATTACAAAAAGTATTCAATTATCAAGATCACCAGGTTCGGACAGTTGTAAAGGATGGACAACCTTGGTTTGTCGCAAAAGATGTCTGCGAGATTCTAGGGATTAAAAACGCCACCCAAGCAGTATCAAAACTGGATAATGACGAACGGGCTATGTTGAACATAGGTCGACAAGGCAATACAAATATTGTGAACGAGCCGGGGCTTTACACTTTAATTCTGAGTAGCCGCAAACCCGAAGCCAAACAGTTCAAACGCTGGATCACTCATGAAGTTATCCCGGCAATCAGAAAAACAGGCGGCTACGTTGCAAATGACGAGTTATTCATCCAAACATATTTGCCGCAAGCTGATGAACATATAAAGCTGCTTTTCAAAACTACTCTTCACACTATGAAAGAGCAAAGCAAGCAAATAGAAACCATGAAACCGAAAGTGATTTTCGCTGAGGCGGTTGAATCGTCTGAGTCCTCTGTTCTTGTTGGAGAATTAGCGAAAATCATTCAGCAAAACGGTGTAGATATCGGGCCGAACAAATTATTTCAATGGTTGCGCGACAATGGATATCTGATTCGTAAAAAGGGTGAATCATTTAACCTCCCGACCCAACGCAGTATGGATATGGGCCTTTTTGAAATCAAGAAAAGAACTGTAAGCAATCTTGACGGTTCTATCAGGACCACACGCACACCAAAGGTAACCGGTAAAGGTCAGATTTATTTTGTGAATAAATTCATGTCGTCTCAATCGGCTTAATCGCACTTCACTCCACAACTTTGAGGAGTGAGCTGATCTCCACAATTTTGGGGAGATGCAGCAAGGGACAACCCCATCCCTTCATTAATTAAATTTTACCAATAAATAACTTATATATCAGGAGGCAAACATATGGAGAACAACCCATACAATTTGCGGAATTTACCGCAGATTATGCGCAAAGCCCGCAAGACTGCAGGTCTTGCACAGTATCAAATAGGAATTCTAATCGGTGGAAAAGATCAGCGTTATGTCTCAGATGTTGAAAACGGTTTTAGCAGGCTAACACCTGAGTTGTGCATTAAGTGGTTTGAAGCCTGCGAAGCCTACGAACATATTGATCTCGTACATTACTTGTTTAAGCTACATCCGACAGCGGTTGCACCGATTGATCCCGCATTAAATGAAAGCGCAAGCGCTGCAGTAATAAATATGATTCATCAGCTTGAAGAAGCATTGCAGGCTACTAAGCAGTTGGCACGATGGTTGGCAAGTGATCGACCGGGCCGTTCAAACGATCTACCGATGGGAGATATTAAACAAATATTTGATCTGATCCCAGCAAATAAAACGCTGATTTATTCATTAGTGCGGAGTCACGGTTTAAGCATGCAAGAGCTGGCCGATAGGTGGACCCGCAAAGCGTTGATGGATCAGGTAGCTATGTCAAAACAAGAAGAAAGGAAGGCGGTTTTCGCATGAAAACTAATCAGTTTTTGAAGTCAGATGTAGATGCGGCGAAAAGAAAAATCGAATCAGCAGAAGAGCTCTCTATCATGCTTTCGGAGGCATTACGTGATGGTGATTATGAAGAGGCGATCAGTCTTGCTGGAAGTATCAAAGTTCTTACAGAGGATATCAGCCGACTGGCTAATAAAGGACGTTTATATGAAACAGCTATGAAAATGCAACAGCGTGGCATCAACTTGGCAGTGATAAGTAGGTGTTTGGGATGATGGTTCACTTTGTCCACAAACCAGCAACAGCGTTGGAGGTCAGAGCATGGTGTGAAAGAATCCGAAATCATAGCGAACTGTACTTGATTTGGGATAAACGCACAGCAAATTACAGAAAGGAGATTATGAATGATCGAAAATCCAATGATTCTAAACAACTGGCACGACAAGCTGACTGAGCCGGAAACGAAAAAGGATTTTTTCGGGGATGAAGTGACGCCTTTCGATGATTACGTGATAGATAGTGCCGAGGGTGAAGTCATCTTGAGGGAAAACCTTGAACGTTATCTAAAGGAGCATCTTGGTTTTGAATTTAGAAATGAGCATTAAAAAAGCCCACTCTGGCAAGTGGACTTAATTAAAGGCTTTCTGAAAACTCAAGTAAGAATATTCTACCAGATAGCCTCAAGAAAATCAATGGAGGTTTTATACATGGCTAAAGCAGTTAAAGTGGCATTCAGCGAGCGTGGGGAGGATCAGCAACGTTTAAGACAGGTTGGAGGTTCTATTGTATTCGCCAAAAACGGTAAGGCGCAGTTTAGTTTCCCTTCTATGGATCACTATCGGGAATGGCAGCGGCTTGGAACAGAAGCTTACAAAAGAAAGGTGGGGCTGCTCTGATGCAAGCAGAGGTTTTCGCTTCGACAGCGGACATGAGTCGGGACGAATGGCTTCTTGAGCGACGGAAGGGCATAGGCGGTTCTGATGCTTCCGTTATTTTAGGCATAAACAAATGGCAAACACCGTTTGAATTGTGGTTAGACAAAACAGGCCAAGTACCTGTAAGTGAATCAGGCAGTGAAGCAGCATACTTTGGCTCGCTTCTTGAAGACGTTGTTGCAAAAGAGTTTGAGATTCGTAGCGGCAAAAAAGTTAGACGGAAAAAAGCAATGCTCAGGCATCCCAAGCACGATTTTATACTGGCGAATGTTGACCGAATGATTGTTGGTGAAAAAGCCATTTTGGAGTGCAAAACCACGTCGGCATACAACCTGAAAGAGTGGGAAGATGACGAGATTCCCGACAGCTATATTGTGCAGGTTCAACACTATTTAGGAGTGCTGGGGCCTGAATATAAAAAAGCATACTTCGCTGTCCTAATCGGCGGCAATAAATTCATTTGGAAAGAGATTGAGCGTGATGATGAGCTCATTGCGATGATCTTTCAAGCTGAGATTGAATTTTGGAATGAAAATGTATTGGGCGGACAGGCCCCTGTGCTTGATGGTTCGAGTGCAGCAGAAGAATATCTCAAGCAACGTTATGCCGAGGCAGAGGGCGGTAGAGTCGTTGATCTCACTTCAGCGAATAAAACACGCATTCAGCAATATTTGCAGCTTAAAGATCAGATAAACGAACTCCAATTGCAAGCGAAGGAATTAGAAAATCAGATTAAGCACGAAATGAAGGAAGCTGAATACGGCTTCATCGGAAACTATCAAACTAGTTGGAAGTCAGTTTCAACTAATCGGATCGACTCTAAGAAACTAAAAGAGCAGTTTCCGGACGTATACGAGAAAGTCACTAAAGAAGTCCAATTTAGACGCTTTGGAATCAAGGAGGTTAGCTGAATATGGCTACAAATCAATCGCTAAAAAGCAATATCCAGAAGAAACAAAACAGTGCCCCAGCACAACAGCAAGGAACAACAATGAAAGGTCTGCTTTCTTCTCCGGCAGTCATGAATCGTTTCGAAGAAGTTCTAGGGAAAAGGGCTTCCCAATTCACAGCGTCAATTCTGAGCCTTTACAACGGTGAAAAAATGCTCCAAAAGGCAGAGCCTATGAGCGTAATTTCATCGGCTATGGTGGCGGCTACGCTTGATCTGCCAGTGGATAAAAACTTGGGTTATGCCTGGATCGTTCCGTATGGTGGCCGTGCACAATTTCAGCTTGGTTACAAAGGGTACATTCAGTTGGCTTTACGTACGGGTCAGTATAAATTCATCAATTGCATACCGGTCCATGAAGGAGAATTGCAAAAGTGGAACCCATTAACTGAGGAAATAGAAATTGATTTTGAAAAACGGGAATCAGATGCGGTTATTGGTTACGCTGCTTACTTTGAGCTTTTAAACGGTTTCCGGAAAACAGTGTATTGGACAAAGGCGCAAGTTGAAAAGCATAAAAAGAAGTTTAGTAAGTCGGACTTCGGCTGGAAAAACGATTGGGATGCAATGGCATTAAAAACTGTTTTGAAAGCAATTCTGAGCAAATGGGGCATCTTATCAGTAGAAATGCAGAAGGCTGTCATTGAGGACGATGAGGCACGAGACCGCATTGACATCACTGACGAAATGTCTGAGCCAGAAATCATTGACGCAGAAGTATCAGAGGAAAAACCAAGTGCGCAGGATGCTGATCCCTTTGATGGCAAACCTGTAGACATCAGCGACGATGACCTCCCATTTGATTAAGGTCAGCATCCCCTTCTGTTACAAGTGGCTGACGGAAGGGAAGGGGCGCCCAATCGCGCGCAGCTGTTCCGTGCTTATGTCGAAGGCTATCTCAGAACAAATGAACCTGGCTTACGTTTAGTCCGCATCAGCGGAATGACAGCACTGTGT